>NZ_CP107899.1:6290000-7490000 GCF_036013915.1 Streptomyces sp. NBC_00464
TGATCCTATGCTGTCGAGAAAAGCCTCTAGCGAGTTTCATGGCGGCCCGTACCCTAAACCGACTCAGGTGGTCAGGTAGAGAATACCGAGGCGTTCGGGTGAACTATGGTTAAGGAACTCGGCAAAATGCCCCCGTAACTTCGGGAGAAGGGGGGCCATCACTGGTGATCCGATTTACTCGGTGAGCTGGGGGTGGCCGCAGAGACCAGCGAGAAGCGACTGTTTACTAAAAACACAGGTCCGTGCGAAGCCGTAAGGCGATGTATACGGACTGACGCCTGCCCGGTGCTGGAACGTTAAGGGGACCGGTTAGCTGACTTTCGGGTCGGCGAAGCTGAGAACTTAAGCGCCAGTAAACGGCGGTGGTAACTATAACCATCCTAAGGTAGCGAAATTCCTTGTCGGGTAAGTTCCGACCTGCACGAATGGCGTAACGACTTCTCGACTGTCTCAACCATAGGCCCGGTGAAATTGCACTACGAGTAAAGATGCTCGTTTCGCGCAGCAGGACGGAAAGACCCCGGGACCTTTACTATAGTTTGATATTGGTGTTCGGTTCGGCTTGTGTAGGATAGGTGGGAGACTTTGAAGCGGCCACGCCAGTGGTTGTGGAGTCGTCGTTGAAATACCACTCTGGTCGTGCTGGATGTCTAACCTGGGTCCGTGATCCGGATCAGGGACAGTGTCTGATGGGTAGTTTAACTGGGGCGGTTGCCTCCTAAAGAGTAACGGAGGCGCCCAAAGGTTCCCTCAGCCTGGTTGGCAATCAGGTGTTGAGTGTAAGTGCACAAGGGAGCTTGACTGTGAGACCGACGGGTCGAGCAGGGACGAAAGTCGGGACTAGTGATCCGGCAGTGGCTTGTGGAAGCGCTGTCGCTCAACGGATAAAAGGTACCCCGGGGATAACAGGCTGATCTTCCCCAAGAGTCCATATCGACGGGATGGTTTGGCACCTCGATGTCGGCTCGTCGCATCCTGGGGCTGGAGTCGGTCCCAAGGGTTGGGCTGTTCGCCCATTAAAGCGGTACGCGAGCTGGGTTTAGAACGTCGTGAGACAGTTCGGTCCCTATCCGCTGTGCGCGTAGGAATATTGAGAAGGGCTGTCCCTAGTACGAGAGGACCGGGACGGACGAACCTCTGGTGTGCCAGTTGTCCTGCCAAGGGCATGGCTGGTTGGCTACGTTCGGAAAGGATAACCGCTGAAAGCATCTAAGCGGGAAGCCTGCTTCGAGATGAGTATTCCCACCCTCTTGAAGGGTTAAGGCTCCCAGTAGACGACTGGGTTGATAGGCCAGATGTGGAAGCCCGGTAACGGGTGGAGCTGACTGGTACTAATAGGCCGAGGGCTTGTCCTCAGTTGCTCGCGTCCACTGTGTTGTTCCCGGGTTGCGAACAGTTATCGCACCGGTTGAACAGCTTCACTACTTAATTGAAAAGTGTGCTTGTTCGCTAGAACCCGATAGGGTTTCGGTGGTCATTGCGTTAGGGAAACGCCCGGTTACATTCCGAACCCGGAAGCTAAGCCTTTCAGCGCCGATGGTACTGCAGGGGGGACCCTGTGGGAGAGTAGGACGCCGCCGAACAATCTTTGAAGGACCCTTGGTCCCAGCGTTCAACGCTGGGACCAAGGGTCCTTTTTGTTTTTCCGAAGCGCGTCGGGTGTCCGGCTGCGCAAGAATGTCTGTAGTACCCGATGACAGGAGCACCACCGATGTCCACCAACTCTCCCGACGATCGTTCGGAGCGCGAGCCGCGTCGCCGGGACGGCGGTGACCGGGGCGGCTTCAGCGGCGGTCGTGACGACCGGTCAGGCGGCCAGCGTCGGGACAACGACCGCGGCGGCAACCGTCGTGATGACAGCCGGCCCACCAGCAGTGGCGGCGGCAACCGTCGTGATGACAGCAGGCCCACCAGTGGTGGCGGCGGTTTCCGCGGTGGCGACCGGGACCGTGCGCCCCGCCGCGACGACAACCGGGGCGGTTCGTCCGGCGGTGGGTTCCGTCGCGATGACAGTCGCCCCTCCAGTGGTGGTGGCGGTTTCCGTCGCGATGACCGTGGTGGTTCCGGTTCGTCCGGTGGCGGCTTCCGTCGTGATGACAGTCGGCCCTCCACCGGTGGTGGTGGGTTCCGTCGTGACGACCGTGGTGGTTCCGGTTCGTCCGGCGGTGGGTTCCGTCGTGATGACCGTGCTCCGCGTCGTGATGACGACCGTGGTGGGCGTTCCGGTGGTGGGTTCGAGCGGCGTGATGACCGGGACCGTGCGCCCCGCCGCGACGACAACCGGGGCGGTTCGTCCGGCGGTGGGTTCCGTCGCGATGACAGTCGCCCCTCCAGTGGTGGTGGCGGTTTCCGTCGCGATGACCGTGGTGGTTCCGGTTCGTCCGGTGGCGGTTTCCGTCGTGATGACCGTGCTCCGCGTCGTGATGACGACCGTGGTGGGCGTTCCGGTGGTGGGTTCGAGCGGCGTGATGACCGGGACCGTGCGCCCCGCCGCGACGACAACCGGGGCGGTTCGTCCGGCGGTGGGTTCCGTCGCGATGACAGTCGCCCCTCCAGTGGTGGTGGCGGTTTCCGTCGCGATGACCGTGGTGGTTCCGGTTCGTCCGGCGGTGGGTTCCGTCGCGACGACAGTCGGCCTTCCGGTGGTGGCGGCTTCCGCCGTGATGACCGTGGTGGTTCCGGTTCGTCCGGCGGTGGGTTCCGTCGCGACGACAGTCGGCCCTCCACCGGTGGTGGCGGTTTCCGTCGTGATGACCGTGGTGGTTCCGGTTCGTCCGGCGGTGGGTTCCGTCGTGATGACCGTGCTCCGCGTCGTGATGACGACCGTGGTGGGCGTTCCGGTGGTGGGTTCGAGCGGCGTGATGACCGGCCGCGTGGGCCCCGGCGCGACGACGACAACCGTGGGGGCGGCACCGGCGGCGGTTTCCGTCGTGACGACAGTCGCCCCTCCACCGGTGGTGGCGGCTTCCGCCGTGATGACCGCGGTGGTTCCGGTTCGTCCGGCGGTGGGTTCCGTCGCGACGACAGTCGGCCCTCCGGTGGTGGTGGCGGCTTCCGCCGTGACGACCGTGGTGGTTCCGGTTCGTCCGGCGGCGGCTTCCGTCGCGACGACAGCCGGGGCGGCTCCTCCGGCGGTTTCCGTGGGCGGCGCGATGACGACCGGGGCGGCTACCGGGGCCGCGACGACCGTGGTGGGTACGAGCGTCGGGACGAGCGCGAGCGTGAGCCGATCAAGCGGCTTCCGATCCCCGACGAGGTCACCGGCCACGAGATCGACAAGGACGTCCGGCAGGAGCTGATGAGCCTGCCCAAGACCCTGGCCGAGGATGTCGCCCGGAACCTTGTCATGGTGGCCCGCCTCCTCGACGAGGACCCCGAGCAGGCATACGCGTACTCACGCATTGCTCTGCGACTGGCCTCGCGGGTCGCGGCGGTGCGGGAGGCGGCAGGCTTCGCCGCCTACGCGACGCAGAAGTACGCCGAGGCGCTGGCGGAGTTCCGGGCGTCCCGGCGGATGACCGGTTCCGTGGAGCTGTGGCCCGTGATGGCCGACTGCGAGCGCGGACTGGGCCGGCCCGAGCGGGCGATGGCCATGGCCGGTGAGCCCGAGGTGCAGAAGCTGGACAAGGCCGGACAGGTCGAGATGCGTCTGGTCGCTGCCGGTGCCCGTCGTGACATGGGACAGATCGACGCCGCCATTGTGACGCTGCAGAGTTCCGAGCTGGCCTCCAGCGCCGTTCACCCGTGGACGCCGCGACTGCGCTATGCGTACGCGGACGCGCTGCTGGCCGCCGGTCGCGAGGACGAGGCGCGCGAGTGGTTCGGAAAGGCCCTGGAGGCCGACAAGGACGGCTCCACCGACGCGTCGGACCGGCTTGCCGAGCTGGACGGTGTCGAGTTCGTCGATGCTCTCGGCGACGATGACGAGGACGGCGCCCCTGCGCCCGCCCCCGCCGATGACGTCGAGGCGCCGGTGGTAACCGCCGCGGACGACCTCGACGAGGACGAGGACGACGACGCAGAGGACGACGACCAGGACGAGGACGGTCCGGTCAAGGCGTAACGAAGCAGAAGAGGGCGGCACCCCAGTCCGGGTGCCGCCCTCTTCTGCGTTGAGGCCGGGTCAGCCGAGGGTGAGGCTGCGCAGGACCAGGCCAGTGGCCGGTTTGGGGCCGAAGGAGGTCGACTTGCGCGGCATGGTCACGCCCTGACGGGCCAGGTCCCGGACGACCTCTTCGCGTACCGGATGCATCAGGACCGCCGTCGAGTTGTGGCGTTCTGCCTGCTCCACGGCGGCCGCGGTGTCGTGGATGTAGGCGATGTGTGCCGGGTCGTCGGGGATCTGCCAGACATGGTCGAGCAGCGCCGAGTGCAGAACCGTCGCGTCGAGCGTGCGCCAGGCGGTCGGTCGGTCCGTGGGGACGGTGCGGGTCAGCAGGGCCCGGTCGGGGCGGTCGACCAGATGGAAACCGCCGTCGCCCGCGAGCAGGAAGGCGTTGCCCTCCGCGGCGGCCCCGGCCAGAGCGTCCATGGCCCGGGGGAGCGGCCCCTCGATGTCACGGATCCGGAAGCGGCCGGTCAGTGCGGCGAGTGCGTCGGCGACGGGCAGCCCGTGCAACAGCCGGTGGATGGAGCGGACCCGCAGCGGGTAGCGGGCCGTGTCGACCAGGAGCACCAGGCCGAAGTCCCACGGGCCGGGGGCGGCCTGTTCCTGTTGAAGCCTCAGATAGGTGGCCCAGCGGTGGTGGCCGTCGGCGATCAGGGCCTGGTGACGGGCCAGATCTGCCTCGATCGCCGATCGTTCGGCGGCGTCATTGACCGCCCAGAGCCGGTGGCTGAAGCCGTCCTCCGTGGTGGTGGCGAGCAGCGGCGGGCGGTGGATCGTGCGCTCGATGGCGGCGGTTGCCCCGGTGGCGTTGCCGTCGCTGCGATAGGTCAGCAGCAGCGGTTCGAGGTGGGCCGCGGTGGTCCGCATCAGGTCGGCGCGGTCCTCGACGACATCGGCCATCACGTCCTCGTGCGGGAGCACGATGCCGTCGGCGGGGCCGGAGAGGGCCAGCGCGCCGATGACGCCGCGCTGGAGGATCTCGCCGTTGCGCTGCTCGTACACGTAGAGCGCGGGTTCGGGATCGGGGGCGAGGATTCCCTCCGCGAGCCATTGGTTCAGGGTCGCGGCGGCCTGTTCGTGGCGGGCGGACGCGGTGTCCGCCTGCGGCAGGATCAGGCGCACGATGTTGCGCGGATCCGCCGATTCCAGGTGGAGCAGGCCGTCGGGCCGTACGACAACGTCGTACGGGGGCGAGGTCACCGCGGCAAGACTGCCGACCCGCTCGGGGACGTAGCGCAGTCCACGGAACGGAATCAGGTGCAGTCCCTGGTCCGCGCGGCCTCGTGTGTTCATTTCTGCATCGTATGTGCGGTTCGGGGATGCGCGATGATCGGGGGGAGACGCAGGCAATGAGGAGCGCAGGATATGAGTCAGGCGAGCAGGACCAGGCCGAGCGGGAGCAGCACCGCGTTGAGCGAGGCGTACGACACGGCGCTGCTCGATCTCGACGGGGTGGTGTACGCGGGCGGGCAGGCGATCGACCATGCGGTCGAGGCGCTCGGCACGGCGCGGGACGGCGGAATGCACCTGGCGTACGTGACCAACAACGCGCTGCGGACGCCGGACGCCGTGGCGGAGCATCTGACCGAGCTCGGGGTGCCGGCCGAGCCTGCCGACGTGATCACGTCGGCGCAGGCCGTGGCCCGGCTGATCGCCGATCAGCTGCCCGCCGGAGCCCGGGTGCTGGTGATCGGGGGCGAAGGGCTGCGGGTGGCGCTGCGTGAACGCGGGCTGGAGCCCGTGGAGTCGGCGGACGACGACCCGGTCGCGGTGGCGCAGGGTTACGGCGGGCCCGACATGGCGTGGGGCCGGTTCGCCGAGGCGTCCTATGCGATCAACCGCGGGCTGCCGTGGTTCGCGTCCAACACGGACCTGACCATTCCGAGCGCCCGGGGGATCGCGCCGGGCAACGGGGCGGCCGTGGCGGTCGTACGGATCGCGACCGGGGCCGAGCCGCAGGTGGCAGGGAAGCCGCTGCCCCCGATGCACAGGGAGACGGTGCTGCGGACCGGTGCCGAACGGCCGCTGGTGGTCGGGGACCGGCTGGACACCGACATCGAGGGGGCGTTCAACGGTGGCGTGGACTCGCTGCTGGTGCTGACCGGGGTGACGGACGCGGCGCAGCTGTTGGCTGCCAGGCCGGAACACCGGCCGACGTATGTGGACGCCGATCTGCGTGGACTGCTGACGGGACAGCCGGAGGTGACGCAGGAGGGCGAGAGCTTCCGTTGCGGCGGCTGGATGGCGTCCGTCCGGGCCGAGGAGCTGGTGCTGGACGGTGACGGGGAGGCGCTCGACGGTCTCCGCGCGCTGAGCGCGGCGGCGTGGTCGCACGCCGGGGAGGGCTCGTGCGGGCTGGACGCGGGGAAGGCGGTGGCCCGGCTCGGGCTGTAGGACCGGGCTGCGTCACCGGGCCGCAGGACGCCGTTGGCCGTGACCCGTCAGTCGAGGACGGCGAGGCTGAGCCGGCGCAGGCGTGCGGGGTCGGCGATCACGTCGTACGAGGTGATCCTGTCGTCCTCGAATGTGAAGGAGAGGGCGAACAGCAGACGGCCGCGCGGGGCCACGACGACTCCCACCGTGCCGTCGACCAGCGCGAGTTCGGCGAGTTGTGACCGGTGGGCCAGCGCAGCCGTGCCCTCCGCGACGGCTCGCGCGCCGCGGGCCTCGGCCAACCCGCCCGGCGGCACCGCGAAGGGGTCGGCACGGCGCACCACGTCGGGAGCCAGTACCGCGAGGATCGCGGTGAGGTCACCGGCCCGCGCGGCGGTGAGGAACGCCGAGACGACCTGACGCTGCCGGGCCAGTTCGGCCGCCGGGACCACGGGTGTGCCCCGCACCTTGTGGCGCGCGCGGCTGGCGATCTTCTTCGTGGTGACCGGGGTGCGTTCCACGAGGGGGGCGATCTCGCTGAACGGCACGGCGAACATGTCGTGCAGCACGAACGCGATCCGCTCGACGGGTTCCAGTGTGTCCAGGACCACGAGCAGCGCACGGCTCACCGAGTCGGCCAACAGCGCCTCGTCCTCCGGACGGCTTTCCCGCGCGGAGTCCGAGACCTGGTCGAGGACCTGCTGTTCCCGCAGGTCCTCCCGACGCGACCTGCGGGAGCGCAACATGTCGAGGCAGATGCGGGTCACCACGGTCCGCAGCCAGCCGGCCAGGTTGTCCACCTCGTCCGCGTCGACCCGGCAGAGGCGGAGCCAGGTCTCCTGGACGGCGTCGTCGGCCTCGTCCAGTGAGCCGAGCATCCGGTGGGCGACCGCGCGCAGCAGCCCGCGCTGCGCCTCGAAGCGTTCCGCCAGTGCCTCGTGCTCGTCCACCGGTCACCTTTCGCCGTTCTGGTCCGTCACCCTCCTGACGAACGCAACGTGGCTGAAGTGACAGGAGAGCCCGATGACATCCTTGTTGCACCTGGATTCCAGTGCCAATCGCTCCGACGAGTCGGTCAGCAGGCAACTGACCGCGCTGTTCGCCCGCACGTGGCGGGCCGCGAACGGACCGGCCGGATACCGGTACCGGGACCTGGCCGCCGACCCGGTGCCGCCGGTGGCGACCGCCTACTGCGCCCTCGGCCGGCGAGCGGAGCGGAACGGGGTCGTCCCGCCGGACGCGGTCGACGCCCTGATCGGGAGCGTGGCCGAGGAACGGGAATGGTCGCTGACCCTCCCACTGGTCACCGAACTGCTGGCGGCCGACACAGTGCTGATCGGCGCCCCGATGTACAACTACGCGGTCTCCGCCTCGCTGAAGGCGTGGATCGACCGGGTGAGTTTCCCCGGGGCGCTGGTCGACCCGGACACGGGGGACGGCCTGCTGCGCGGGACGAAGGTCGTGGTGATCAGCGCACGGGGCGGCGCCTACGGCCCGGGGACTCCTCGGGAGGCCTGGGACTTCCAGACGCCGTACCTGCGGGCCTACCTCGGTGAGAAGGGGGTGGCGCCGGCGGACCTGCACTTCATCGCCGCCGAGATGACCATGGCCGAGGTGGTCCCGGACCTGGCCCGTTTCCGGCCGATGGCCGCGAGCTCGCTCGCCGCGGCGCGAGCGGAAGTGATCGCGGTCGCCTCGGGCAGGTCCCCGGCAGCGGGCCGGAGCGCGGACACGGAAGGCCGGATCGACGCTCCAGCAGGGTAGGCTAACCTAACCGCGTGTTCGTTGAGAGTCCCCCGGAACCGAGTGCAGGCCCGATAGCCGCCCCGGACAGAGCCACGCCCCCCAGGCGCCATGCGGTACGCGCCGCGGGGCTCCTGGTGGCGTTGGCCGCCCTGGTGCTGGTGTGCCTGGCGAGTATCGCGATCGGTGCCAAGGGGCTGCCCATCGCCGATGTGTGGCACGGCCTGTTCCACTATGCGGGGAGCGGCGACGACGTCCTCGTACGGAAGGTACGGATCCCCCGGACCGTCCTCGGGCTGATCGTCGGTGCCGCGCTCGGACTCGCCGGGGCCGTGATGCAGGCGCTGACCCGCAACCCGCTCGCCGAGCCCGGGCTCCTCGGTGTCAATGCCGGTGCGTCGGCGGCGGTGGTCTCCGCCATCAGCTTCTTCGGCGTCACCTCGCTGACCGGATACGTCTGGTTCGCCTTCGCCGGGGCCGCGATCGTCTCGGTCGCCGTGTATCTGCTCGGCGGCAGCCGGTCCGCCAATCCCGTACGGCTCGCCCTGGCCGGGACGGCCGTCACCGCTGCGCTGTACGGCTACGTCAACGCCGTACAGCTGCTGGATTCGGCGGCGCTGGACCGGCTGCGGTTCTGGACCGTCGGTTCGCTGGCCTCCGCGAACATGGAGACCGTCGGCAAGGTGTGGCCGTTCATCGCGCTCGGCGTGCTGCTCACGCTGCTCATCGCGCGGCCGCTCAACGCCCTGGAGATGGGCGACGACACGGCGCGGTCCCTCGGCGCCCATCTGACCCGGACCCGGATCCTCGCGATGCTCGCCGTCACCCTGCTGTGCGGGGCCGCGACGGCCGCGTGCGGGCCGATCGTCTTCATCGGGCTGATGATCCCGCACCTGGTGCGTGCGATCACCGGTCCCGACATGCGGTGGATCCTGCCGTACGCGGCCGTGCTCTCCCCGGTGCTCCTGCTCGGCGCGGACGTGGTCGGCCGGATCGTCGCCCGCCCGTCCGAACTGCAGGTCGGCATCGTCACCGCGCTGCTCGGCGGACCCGTCTTCATCCATCTCGTACGACGCAAGAGGATGTCCCAGCTGTGAAGGCCACCAAGGAGAGGGCGCGGACGGCGCGGACGAACGGGACCGCGCGGTCGGTGCGGGCCGTGCGGACGGCCGGTGGGTACTCGTTCCGGATGAACGTCCGGGCGTCCCTCGTCATCGTGCTGCTCGCCGTCGTGGCGGCGGGCGCGGCCGTCGTCCTCATCGGCAGCGGCGACTTCGCGATGACGCCGGGCGAGGTCGTCACCACGCTCTTCGGGCACGGCACCTTCCAGCAGGAGTTCATCGTCACGGACCTGCGCCTGCCGCGGGTGCTGGTCGGGCTCCTCGTCGGGGCGGCGCTCGGCGTCGGCGGCGCCGTCTTCCAGACCATCTCGCGCAACCCGCTCGGCAGCCCCGACGTGCTCGGCTTCGGCCAGGGCGCGACCGTGGGCGCGCTGACCGTGATCGTCCTCTTCCAGGGCGGCGCGGCCGCCGTCGCGGGCGGCGCGGTGGCCGGCGGCCTGCTGACCGGGGTCGCCGTCTACCTGCTGGCATGGAAGCGCGGGGTCCACGGATTCCGGCTCGTCCTGGTGGGCATCGGCGCGGCCGCCATGCTCACCGCCGCGACCCAGTACCTGATCACCAAGGCCAACCTCGTCGACGCGACCCGTGCCGTCGTCTGGATGACGGGCTCGCTCGACGGCCGGGACTGGGCCCAGGTCTGGCCCCTGCTCGTGGTCTGCGGCGTGCTGCTCCCGCTGGTGTTCGGCCATGGGCCCGCCCTGCGGGTGATGGAGATGGGCGACGACGCGGCGTACGCGCTCGGGGTACGGGTCGAGCGCACCCGGCTCGTCCTGATGGGCTCCGCCGTGCTGCTCGTGGCTGTCGCCACGGCCGCCGCGGGACCGATCGCGTTCGTCTCGCTGAGCGCCCCGCAGCTGGCTCGGCGGCTCACCCGCTCCACCGGCCCCAACCTGGTGGCCGCGACCGTCATGGGAGCGGCGCTCCTCCTCGTCGCCGACTGGGTGTCGATGGAGGCCTTCGGCGACCGGCAACTGCCCGTCGGCGTGGTCACCGGGGTGCTCGGCGGCTGCTATCTGCTGTGGCTCCTGGTTTCCGAGCGCAAGGCGGGCCGCATATGAAAGCCGTCGCACAGGGCGCGGAGCGGTCGCCCGGCACCGATTCCGCCTCCCGACCCCTCACCGATCCGACCCACCCCCGGAGTACGACCATGCAGCGCCTCACCGCGGACTCGGTGACCCTCGGCTACGACCAGCGGGTCATCGCGGAGAACCTCTCGGTCGAGATCCCCGACCACTCGTTCACCGTGATCGTCGGACCCAACGCCTGCGGGAAGTCGACGCTGCTGCGGGCGCTCTCCCGGATGCTGAAACCGACCCGTGGCCGGGTGCTGCTGGACGGGGAGTCGATTCACGGCCTGCCCGCGAAGAAGGTCGCCAGGACGCTGGGGCTGCTGCCCCAGTCCTCGATCGCGCCGGAGGGCATCACCGTGGCGGATCTCGTGGCCCGGGGGCGCTATCCGCACCAGGGGCTGCTGCGGCAGTGGTCGCCCGAGGACGAACGCATTGTCGAGGAATCGATGGCGTCGACCGGTGTCGGTGAGCTCGGCGATCGCTATGTCGACGAATTGTCCGGCGGTCAGCGCCAGCGGGTCTGGATCGCGATGGCGCTCGCGCAGCAGACGCCTCTGCTGCTGCTCGACGAACCGACGACGTACCTCGACATCCAGCACCAGATCGACGTGCTCGACCTGTGTGCTGAGCTGCACGAGACACAGGGGCGCACGCTGGTGGCGGTCCTGCACGATCTGAACCACGCCGCGCGGTACGCCACGCACCTCATCGCCATGCGGGAGGGCGCGGTGATCGCGGAGGGCGCGCCCGGGGAGATCGTCACCGCGGAGCTGGTGGAGCGGGTGTTCGGGCTGCGGTGCCAGGTGATCTCCGATCCGGAGACGGGGACGCCGCTGGTGATTCCCGCTGCGCGGAAGCGCGGTGCGCGCGTTGCGGGGGCGGTGCCGGTGCCGGTGTCCGGGGGCGCGTGACCTTCGGCCACGCCTTGTCCTCAAGCGCCGGACGGGCTTGAAGGGTGTCCTCAAGCGCCGGACGGGCTTGAAGGGTGTCCTCAAGCGCCGGACGGGCTTGAAGGGTGTCCTCAAGCGCCGGACGGGCTTGAAAGGTGTCCGCAAGCGCCGGACCGGCTTGGTGGTGTCCTCAAGCGCCGGACGGGCTTGAAGGTGTTCTCAAGTGTCGGACGGGCTTGGTGTGGTCGCCGGCCTCGATGGGGCGGCTACAGCAGCGATCTCAGCTTCAGCAGGTCGCGGAAGCCGGCCTCCAGGCGGACCCGGCCCGAGCCCCACGCCTTGGCGAAGTTCAGCTCACCGTCCACCATCGCCACCAGATCGTCGCCGGTCATCGCCAGCCGGATCTCCGCCTTCTCCCGGGGCGGCCCCTCGACCGTGTCCAGGACCTGGATCCGGCCGCCGGCGAGGCGTCCGGTGAACGTCACGTCGAGGTCCTTGATGTGGCAGCTGAGCGAACGGTCGAGCGCCGCCGCACCGCGCACGTCGCCGTCGGCCCCCGCGAGGTTGTCGGAAAGTCTGTCGAGTGCGCTGCGGCACTCCGTCATGGTCGCCATCGCGACCGACGTTACCGCAGCCCTTCGCGGTAGCGTTTCCCGTATGAGCGACTCGATGCCGGGGCCGGACACGGCCGCCGGAACCGCGCCCGGCGAGATCCCGCAGGACGTACCGCAGGAGCCGTCCGCCGCGGTGTCGCACGAGCCTGCCGGTCCGGCGCCCCTCGGTGTCGTACGCACGCCCACGGGCAACGCCGACGTGGACGCGCGCCTGGAGCGGCTGGCCGATGCGGACCACCTCCCGGCGGACGGACACATCGAGGTGTACGAGGATGTACACCGTGGCCTGCGCGAATCGCTGACCGCGCTGGATGCCAGGCCCGCACCCGCACCGGTACCCGCACCGATGCCCTCGTACGACAACAGGAGCTGAACCGAACGTGGCAGGAGTGGCCCGTCGCCGCCTCGACGCCGAGCTGGTACGCCGAAAGCTCGCCCGCTCACGCGAGCATGCGAGCCAGCTGATCGCCGCAGGACGGGTGACCGTCGGCGGCAACACCGCGACCAAACCGGCCACCCAGGTCGAGACGAGCGCCGCCCTCGTCGTCACCAAGGACGACAGCGACCCCGAGTACGTCTCGCGAGGCGGCCACAAGCTGGCGGGCGCCCTCGCCGCCTTCGTCCCCCTCGGGCTGGAGGTGGAAGGACGGCGGGCCCTGGACGCCGGGGCGTCGACCGGCGGGTTCACCGATGTGCTGCTGCGCGCCGGAGCCGCCCGCGTCCTCGCCGTGGACGTCGGTTACGGGCAGCTCGCCTGGTCGCTCCAGTCCGATGAACGCGTCATCGTCAAGGACCGTACCAACGTGCGGGAACTGACCCTGGACGCGATCGACGGCGAGCCGGTGGACCTGGTGGTGGGCGATCTTTCGTTCATCCCGCTCGGTCTGGTGCTGCCCGCCCTGGCGCGCTGCGCCGCCCCCGACGCGGACCTGGTCCTCATGGTCAAGCCGCAGTTCGAGGTCGGCAAGGAGCGCCTCGGCAGCGGCGGAGTGGTGCGAAGCCCGGAGCTGCGCGCCGAAGCGGTACGGGAGGTGGCCCGCCGGGCCTGGGCGCTGGGCCTGGGCGTGCGGGGTGTGACGGCGAGCCCGTTGCCCGGGCCGTCGGGGAATGTCGAGTACTTTCTGTGGCTGCGGGCCGGAGCACCTGAACTGGATCCCGCGGATGTCGACCGTGCAGTGGCGGAGGGGCCTCGTTGACGACGAATACGGCACGAACAGTCTTTCTTTTGGCGCACACCGGCCGGCCGGCCGCGATCCGCAGTGCCGAGCTCGTCGTCCAGGGGCTGCTCCGCAGCGGCCTGGGCGTGCGGGTCCTGGCCCATGAGGCGGCCGATCTGCCGCTGCCGCCGTCCGTCGAGACGGTCACCGATGCCACACCCGAGGCGGTCGACGGCTGTGAGCTCCTGATCGTCCTCGGCGGCGACGGGACGCTGCTGCGGGGTGCGGAGCTCTCGCGCGCCTCCGGGGTCCCGATGCTGGGCGTCAACCTCGGCCGGGTCGGCTTCCTCGCCGAGGCCGAGCGCGACGACCTCGACAAGGTCGTCGACCGGGTCGTCACCCGGGCGTACACCGTCGAGGAGCGCATGACGATCGACGTCCTGGTGCACAGCAACGGCGACATCGTCCACCGGGACTGGGCGCTCAACGAGGCGGCCGTGCAGAAGGTGTCGCCCGAACGGATGCTGGAGGTCGTGCTGGAGATCGACGGCCGGCCGGTCACCGGGTTCGGCTGCGACGGCATCGTGTGCGCGACGCCCACCGGCTCGACCGCGTACGCCTTCTCGGCCGGCGGGCCCGTCGTGTGGCCCGAGGTCGAGGCGCTGCTGATGGTCCCGATCAGCGCCCACGCCCTGTTCGCCAAGCCGCTGGTGACCTCGCCGACCTCGGTGCTGGCCGTCGAGGTCCAGCCGCACACCCCGCACGGGGTGCTGTGGTGCGACGGGCGCAGGACCGTCGAGCTGCCCGCCGGCGCACGCGTCGAGGTGCGGCGCGGCGCCGTGCCCGTACGGCTGGCGCGGCTGCACCAGGCCTCGTTCACGGACCGGCTGGTGGCCAAGTTCGCGCTGCCGGTGTCGGGGTGGCGGGGCGCACCGCACTGACCCCCGGGGGGCTGTCGGAGCGGTGGATCCGGCGCTCCGACCGTGACCCGTGTGCGCGCGGGCCACGAAACCTCGTATGGTCATGTCCGTGTTGGAGGAGATGCGGATACGGTCGCTCGGAGTCATCGACGACGCGGTGGTGGAACTGTCACCCGGTTTCACCGCGGTGACCGGTGAGACCGGCGCGGGCAAGACCATGGTCGTCACCAGCCTGGGGCTGCTGCTCGGCGGACGTGCCGACCCCGCCCTCGTGCGGATCGGTGCGAAGGCCGCTGTCGTCGAGGGCCGGATCACGGTGGCCGAGGGCGACGCGGTGGCGTTGCGGGCCGAGGAGGCCGGGGCCGAGATCGAGGACGGTGCGCTGCTCATCAGCCGTACCGTTTCCGCGGAGGGGCGCTCCCGGGCCCATCTCGGCGGCAGATCCGTGCCGGTGGGAGTGCTGGCCGAACTCGCCGACGAACTCGTCGCCGTGCACGGCCAGACCGACCAGCAGGGGCTGCTCAAGCCGGCCCGGCAGCGGCAGGCCCTGGACCGGTACGCGGGCGACGGCGTCTCCAAGCCCCATGCCAAGTACGAGGCTGCCTACCGGCGGCTGCGCGAGGTCGCCGGTGAGCTCGACGAGCTGACCACGCGCGCCCGGGAACGCGCCCAGGAAGCCGATCTGCTGCGTTTCGGGCTGAACGAGATCGCCGCGGTCGAGCCGCTTCCCGGCGAGGACACCGAGCTCGCCGCCGAGGCGCAGCGCCTCGGCCACGCCGACGCGCTGGCCTCCGCCGCCGCCCTCGCGCACACCGCGCTGGCGGGCAACCCCGAGGACCAGGAGGCTGTCGACGCGACGACCGTCGTCGCGGCCGCCCGGCAGGCGCTGGACGGGGTGCGCGCCCACGACCCGGCGCTCGCCGCGCTCGCCGACCGGGTCGGTGAGATCTCCATCCTGCTCGCCGATGTCTCGGGTGAACTGTCCGGGTACGCCGACCAGCTGGACTCCGATCCGCTGCGGCTCGCCGCGGTCGAGGAGCGCCGCGCCGCGCTCACCGCACTCACCCGCAAGTACGGAGTGGACATCACCGCCGTGCTGGCCTGGGCCGAGGACGGGGTGGCCCGGCTGACCGAGCTGGAGGGCGACGACGACCGGATCGGTGAGCTGACCGCGGAGCGGGACGCGCTGCGTTCCGAACTCTCCGGCCTCGGCCAGGCGTTGACGGATGCCCGGACGTCGGCTGCCGCGCTCTTCGCCGAAGCGGTGACGGCGGAACTCGCCTCCCTCGCCATGCCGCACGCCCGCGTCTCCTTCGACATCCGGCAGACCGACGCGGCGGACGAGGCGTCCGGCATCGAGATCGACGGACGCAATGTGGCCTACGGGCCGTCCGGCGCCGACGAGGTCGAACTCCTGCTGGCCCCGCACCCCGGCGCCCAGCCCCGCCCGATCGCCAAGGGCGCGTCGGGCGGTGAGCTGTCCCGGGTGATGCTCGCCGTCGAGGTGGTCTTCGCCGGCTCCGACCCCGTACCCACCTACCTCTTCGACGAGGTCGACGCGGGCGTCGGCGGCAAGGCGGCCGTCGAGGTCGGCCGGCGGCTGGCGAAGCTCGCCAGGTCGGCCCAGGTCGTGGTCGTCACCCACCTGCCCCAGGTGGCCGCGTTCGCCGACCGGCAGCTGCTGGTCGAGAAGACCGTGGACGGCTCGGTGACCAGGAGCGGTGTCACGGTCCTGGAGGGCGAGGACCGGGTGCGGGAGCTGTCGCGGATGCTCGCGGGCCAGGAGGACTCCGAGACGGCCCGGGCACACGCGGAGGAACTGCTGGCCACGGCACGGGCGGACAGCTGACCGTGCCGTGTTGCTGACAAGGAGGCGCCGGCGCGGCCCGGCGGCGGTCGGGGCGGCAACGGCCACTGCCGCACTGGTGGCGGCAGGCGTGTACCGGGTGCTGCGGGCGCGGCCCAGGCCGTCCTGGCAGCGCACCAATCACGCGGGCCGCACCGTGGACCTGTACGCGGGCCCGGCCGTCGCCCTGGGAACCGCTGCCGGAATCGCCGCCCTGCCTCTGCCGCCCCGCACCCGGTACGCGGCCGTGCTCGCCGTGACGGCCGCCGCGGGCTGCGGTGCCTACGACGACCTTGCCGCCGCAGACGACCCGCGTCGCGGATTCCGCGCCCATCTGACCGCGCTCCGGCACGGTGAGGTGACCAGTGGGACGGTGAAACTCCTCGGCATCGGCGCCGCGGGACTCGCCGTCGGCGCACTGCTCGCGAACCGCCCCGTCGACCGCCTTCTCGGCGGGGTCGTCGTCGCCGGAACCGCCCACCTCGTCAACCTGGCCGACGTACGCCCCGGAGCCGCTGTCGCCACCGTGCTCGCTCTCGGCGCCCCTTGTGCGGCCGGAGGGCCGCTCGCCGCCGCGCCCATGGCGGCCGCACTGGCGCTCGCCCCGGCCGATCTGGGGGAGCGGACCATGCTGGGGGACGCCGGGGCGCACGCCCTGGGCGCCGCCCTCGGTGTCGCCGTCGTCGCCGGAGCCGGGCGGGCCGGACTCGTCGCCCCTGCGGCGGGGATCGTCGTGGCTACGGTGTACGGCGACCGCGTCACCCGGCTTGCCGAGGCGCTCTTCACGCGCTGATCCCGAATCGGATCCGGCCGGAATTCACCCGTGCGGGTGATGCGCCACGCCCGGTATGTCGCGGTGCGCACCGGCGTAACGGCTCGGCCGTGCCGGAACGTGCGTACGGACTGGCATCCTTGGCGGTGTACTTACGGCCGTCGGGTGACGCCGTTACCCCGCATCGGGAGCCCCGGGAGCCATTCAACGTGTCACAGCTGCGTACGGTCCAAGTGCTGGGCGGCGGCAGCGCGGGCAGCAGCGCCCATGTCGGATCGCTGGCCGCCGGACTGGTCGCGCGAGGCGTGCAGGTCACCGTCTGCGCGCCCGCGGCACTGGAGCGCGCCTACGAATTCTCCACCACGGGGGCCCGTTTCGTGCCCGTGCCGCGGCGCAGTGACCCCGCCGCCGTCGCCGCGCTGCGCGCCGCCTGCGAAGGTGCCGACGTCGTGCACGCGCACGGACTGCACGCCGCCGTGCGGGCCGCCCTGGCGCTCGGCGGACGGCCGGTCCCGCTGGTCATGACCTGGCACACCCGGGCCCACGCCGAGGGCGCGCGCCGCCGGCTGCTGCACCTGCTGGAGCGACGGGCCGCCCGTGCGGCGTCGGTTGTGCTCGGCGCGTCGTCGGACCTGGTCGACCGGGCCCGGAGCCGCGGCGCGCGTGACGCCCGCCTCGCGCCCGTGGCCGTTCCCGCGCCATGTGTCCCCGTGCCGGTGACCGACGGCAAGGTGCGGGCCGAACTCGGTGCGGTGGAAAGGCCGTTGATTGTCGCGGTGGGAAGTCTCGTACCGCATCACGGGTACGGCACGCTGCTCGACGCGGCACGGATGTGGCGCCGGCTCGACCCGGTACCCCTGCTGGTCGTGGCGGGCGAGGGGCGGGAACGGGCGGCGCTGCGGCGCCGGATCAAGGCCGAGGACCTGCCCGTCTCGCTGATCGGCAGCCGTACCGACATTCCCGAACTGCTGGCCGCCGCCGACCTGGTCGTGCTGCCCAGTCGCTGGGAGGCGCGTTCGGTGCTGGCCCAGGAGGCGTTGCGGATCGGCGTGCCGCTGGTCGCGACCGCGGTCGGCGGAGTGCCCGAACTCGTGGGTGACGCGGCGGAACTGGTGCCGTACGCCAACGCGGAGGCGCTCGCCCGGGCCGTCGCCCGGCTGCTCGGCGATCCGGCGGAACGGGAGCGGCTGGCCGCTGCCGGGCCCCGGCAGGCGGCGAATTGGCCGACCGAGGACGACACGATCGCCCAAGTGCTCTGCGTGTACGACGAGTTGGTGCAGCCGCGCGCGGCGGCCCGCACCCGCTGAGGCGCCGCCGGTCACGTCGCGTGGCGGCGGGCGCGCAGGGCCAGGCTCAGCGCCAGGACGGCCTGCGGGTCGTCCAGATCGGTGCCGAGCAGGTCACCGATGCGGGCCAGCCGGTTGTACAGCGTCTGGCGGTTCAGATGCAGTTCGCGCGCCGTCTCCGCCTTGCGGCCCGCATGGGCCAGATACGTTTCCAGCGTGGGCAGCAGCGGCGGACGCGAGGTCCGGTCGTGATCGCGCAGCGGGCCGATCGCCCGCTCGACGAAAGCCGCCAGATCCGGATGGTCCCGCAGCCGCCACAGCAGCAGATCGATGTCGAGCTGCCGGGCGTCGTACCACGGCCGGTCGCCGAGCCCCTGCGCCGCCGTGGCCGTCTCCGCCGCATGCCGCAGCCCCGCACCGGCCGCCGCCCAGCCACCCGCCACCCCGACGACCACGACGGGGGGATGGGAACCCGCCCGCTCCAGACCGGCCCGCTCCACGCCGGCCCGCAACGCCGCGGCGACCCGGTCGGCCACCGCCGTACGTTCCGTCTCCGTACGCAGCCCCAGCAGCAGCGGCACCCGGCCCTCCACCGGCCGCACCCCGAGCAGCACCGGCACCCCCACCGAGGACAGCTCCTCCAGGACCGCGCGCGCCAGCAGCGCCCAGTTGCCGGAGGGGGAGAGCTCCGGGGCCAGCCGCATCACCACGGGCAGCAGCGGCATCTCGCCCGGCTTGAAACCCAGCACGCGGGCCTGCGCCGGCGCGTCCTCGGGAGTGATCCGGCCCTCCGCGAGGTCGGTGAGGAAGTCACCGCGGCCGCGCGCCGCGAGCTCCTCCTCCTGGCGGGCCTGCATCAGCACCACCGCGAGGAGGCCCGCGGCCCGCTCCGCCGCCATCCGGTGCACCGGCACCAGCGGCCCGTCCACCGCCAGCAGGACCAGTCTGGCCCGCACCGAGCCGGTTCCCGGGCCACCGCCCGGCACATCCACCAGCACCGATCCGACCGGTGGCGACTCACGGGCCGCACGGCCGCCCCGCATTCCGTCCCAGACCTGGAGCGGGTCGGCGGAGACCGGGCCGGACTCGGTGCCCGCCGCGTACAGCAGCTGGCCGTCGGCCGTCTCCAGGAAGACCGGGTTGGCCGTGAAATCCGCCAGGATGCCGAGCACCTGGGGCACCCCGCCGCCACCGAGCAGCGCCTGGGTGCAGCGCCGGTGGACCTCCTCGGCCTGCTGCAGGAGCGCGTAGTGGCCGTTGACGATCTCGGTGTGGATCTCCTCCGTCACCGTCACGAACGGCACCTCGCGGTGCAACTGGACCAGGGGCAGCCCGGCCGCGCGGGCGGCGTCCACGATCGACGACGGCAGCCTGCTGAAGCGCGGACCCAGCTCCACCACGAGCGCGGCGATGCCGCGGTCGGCGAGCCGGCGGACGAACGCCCGCTGCTCGGCGGGGCGGGTGCCGAGCCCCAGACCGGTGGTGAGGAGCAGCTCACCGCCCTTGAGCAGCGACGCGATGTTGGGGACCTCGCCCGCGTGCACCCAGCGCACGGTGCGGCCGAGCCGGTCGGCTCCGATCACCACTTCGGGGAGGCCGCTGCGCAGCCCCGGCAGCTCAAGGGCTCGCTGCACGGTGATGCCGCCTTGGGTCTCCACTGGCTCTGGCCTCGCGCTTCGCGTCGGTCGGACCGGGCGGTCGCACGGTTTGCGGTCGCCCCTGGTCAGGAAGGTACCGGCCCTGAGCTCCGGAGGCTTCGTCGGGGCGGTACGCCGTTGACAGGGCCGTCACCCGCTGCGATCTTGAGAATTCCGACACCGGGACGAGGGCGAGGAAGCATGGGCGACGAGGCGCCGGCCTACGGGGACCGGGCCGGTCACGGTTCTGGAGCGGGCCGCCCGAGCGTCCCGCCGCACGAGGACCCTCCGCCCGGCCCGCTCGTCGGCGCCGACTGGCTCGCCCGGCGGCTCGGGTCGCCGGGGCTGCTGGTCCTCGACGCCTCGGTCGGCGCGCACCGGGGGGCCGCGGAGCGGATCGTGGGGGCGCGGCCGTTCGACCTCGACGGCGCGCTCTCCGACCACACGGGGCCGCTGCCGCACACCATGCCCGATGCCGGGCCGTTCACCGAGGAGCTGCGCTCCCTGGGCCTCCACGACGGCGACACGGTCGTGGTCTACGACGCGGTGGGCATCTACTCCAGCGCCCGGGCCTGGTGGATGCTCCGGGCGATGGGCTTCGACCGGGCCGCGGTGCTCGACGGGGGACTGCCCGGCTGGGCGGCTGCCGGACTGCCGATGGAGGACGGCGCCCCCGCGGCCCCCGCGGAGCGCGGTGACTTCACGGCCAGGCCGCGCGCGGGGCTGCTCGTGGGCGCGGACGCGGTGGCGGCGGCCCTCACCGATCCGGCATCCGCGGTCTTCGACGCGCGGTCCCGGGAGCGCTTCGAGGGGACCGCTCCCGAGCCCCGCGAGGGCCTGCGCGGCGGCCATATGCCCGGGGCGGTCAATCTGCCCTTCGGCGAGATCCAGCACGAGGGCCGGATGCGTCCGGCGGCGGAACTGCGGGCCGCGTTCACCGCTCTGGCGCAGGACCGGGAGCGGCTGCTCTTCAGCTGCGGATCGGGTGTCACCGCCTGCGTCCTGACGCTGGGCGCCGAACTGGCCGGATACCGCGACCTGGCGGTGTACGACGGCTCATGGAGCGAGTGGGGGCTGCCGTCGGAGCTCCGCCCGGTGGTGACGGACCAGGAGGCGGCGGCCGGCTGACCACGGCACTGCCGCGGTGCCGGTCACCTGACCGTGGCGGGCGCTGCGGTGAGCCGTCCGGCTCACCGCAGCCCGGCCGGTCAGCCCACGTACGCCCCACTGGCCGTCAGCCGCAACGCCGTGTCGATCAGCGGCACATGGCTGAACGCCTGCGGGAAGTTGCCCACCTGGCGCTGCAGCCGCGCGTCCCACTCCTCGGCCAGCAGGCCCAGGTCGTTGCGCAGGGACAGCAGCCGCTCGAAGAGCTGGCGGGCCTCGTCGACGCGGCCGATCATCGCCAGGTCGTCCGCCAGCCAGAACGAACACGCCAGGAACGCGCCCTCGTCGCCCTCCAGGCCGTCCACGCCCGCGTTCTCACCCGAGGTGGGGTAGCGGAGCACGAAGCCGTCCTCGGTGGACAGCTCCCGCTGGATCGCCTCGATCGTGCCGATGACCCGCTTGTCGTCGGGCGGCAGGAAGCCCATCTGCGGGATCAGCAGCAGCGAGGCGTCCAGCTCCTTCGACCCGTAGGACTGGGTGAAGGTGTTGCGCTCCTTGTCGTAGCCCCGCTCGCAGACGTCGCGGTGGATGTCGTCGCGCAGCTCGCGCCACTTCTCCAGCGGTCCGTCCGTGTCGCCGGACTCGATCAGCTTGATCGTCCGGTCGACCGCGACCCAGGCCATCACCTTGGAGTGCACGAAGTGCCGGCGCGGACCGCGCACCTCCCAGATGCCCTCGTCCGGCTCGTCCCAGTGCTTCTCCAGGTACTCGATCAGCTTGAGCTGGAGCCCGGTCGCGTAGTCGTTACGGGTCAGTCCCGTCATGTGCGCCAGGTGCAGCGCCTCGGTGACCTCGCCGTACACATCCAGCTGGAGCTGGCCCGCGGCGCCGTTGCCGACCCGGACCGGGCCGGAGTTCTCGTAACCGGGCAGCCACTCCAGCTCCGCCTCGCCCAGCTCACGCTCGCCCGCGATGCCGTACATGATCTGCAGGTTCTCGGGGTCGCCCGCCACCGCCCGCAGCAGCCACTCGCGCCAGGCACGGGCCTCCTCGCGGTAACCGGTGCGCAGCAGCGAGGAGAGGGTGATCGCGGCGTCGCGCAGCCAGGTGTAGCGGTAGTCCCAGTTGCGGGAACCCCCGATGTCCTCCGGCAGGGAGGTGGTCGGCGCGGCGACGATGCCGCCGGTCGGCGCGTACGTCAGGGCCTTCAGAGTGATCAGCGAGCGGACCACGGCCTCGCGGTAGGGGCCGTGGTACGTGCACTGGTCGACCCACTCGCGCCAGAAGTCCGCGGTGGCCTCCAAAGAGCCCTCCGGGTCCGGGAGCGCGGGCGGCTCGCGGTGCGAGGGCTGCCAGCTGATCGTGAACGCGATCCGGTCACCGGGGGCGACGGTGAAGTCGGAATACGTCGTCAGGTTCTCGCCGAAGGTCTCCGCGGAGGTGTCCAGCCAGACCGAGTCCGGTCCCGCGACGGCGACCGTACGGCCGTCCACCTTGTGCACCCACGGGGTGACGCGCCCGTAGCTGAACCGCATCCGCAGCTCCGAGCGCATCGGCACCCGGCCGCTGATTCCCTCCACGATCCGGATCAGCTGCGGCGCGCCGTCACGTGGCGGCATGAAGTCGGTCACTCTGACCGTGCCGCGTGGCGTGTCCCATTCCGATTCCAGGATCAGTGAGTCCCCGCGATAGCGGCGACGGTCCGCCGACGGCGGTTCCGCGCCCTCCGCGCGGGCCGGCCCCAGGCGCCAGAAGCCGTGCTCCTCGGTGCCCAGCAGCCCCGCGAAGACGGCGTGTGAGTCGAAGCGGGGCAGGCACAGCCAGTCGGCCGTGCCGTCCCGGCAGACCAGGGCGGCGGTCTGCATGTCTCCGATGAGTGCGTAATCCTCGATGCGCCCGGCCACGTGCATCTCCAGTCGAACGGCCATGTCGCCCCGTAGGGCGCTTACTGCGGGTCAAGAGGTCGTTGCAAGGGGTTGATGTGGGGGAACCTGCGAGCTCGTACCTCGCCCGGAGCGAGTGTCCGAGCAGGATACGACGCACCTGGGTGATCCGCGCGCCGCTCTCGGCAACAGAGATGAGCCGAACGGGTGGGGCGTGAGAGAGGTGCGGTGATCCTGTGCGGTTGATGTGCCGGGAGTGGCCGGAAGCAGGCTCCCCTGGTCGCTGATACCCTGGTAGCCCGTGGACCGGTGGTCGTCTGACGACAGCAGACGAGGCCCCCGAACCGCAGCGACGGCGCCTCCGGAATCTCTGGACGGCAACGCCGGTACGCACCTTACGATCGCGACCACGGGAGCCCCCTTTGGCTATGCAGCCCACATCCACGACGACCAAGCACATCTTCGTCACCGGGGGTGTCGCCTCTTCCCTCGGCAAGGGTCTGACTGCCTCCAGCCTCGGTGCCCTGCTCAAGGCGCGCGGCCTTCGGGTCACCATGCAGAAGCTCGACCCGTACCTGAACGTCGACCCGGGCACGATGAACCCCTTCCAGCACGGCGAGGTGTTCGTCACCAACGACGGCGCCGAGACCGACCTGGACATCGGCCACTACGAGCGTTTCCTCGACGTGGACCTCGACGGCTCCGCCAACGTCACCACCGGCCAGGTCTACTCGCAGGTCATCGCCAAGGAGCGGCGCGGCGAGTACCTCGGTGACACCGTGCAGGTCATCCCGCACATCACCAACGAGATCAAGCACCGCATCCGCCGCATGGCCACCGACGACGTCGACGTCGTCATCACCGAGGTCGGCGGCACGGTCGGCGACATCGAGTCGCTGCCGTTCCTGGAGACCGTCCGCCAGGTCCGCCACGAGGTCGGCCGGGACAACGTCTTCGTCGTGCACATCTCGCTGCTGCCCTACATCGGCCCGTCCGGCGAGCTCAAGACCAAGCCCACCCAGCACTCGGTGGCCGCCCTGCGCAACATCGGTATCCAGCCGGACGCCATCGTGCTGCGCGCCGACCGCGACGTACCGACCGCCATCAAGCGCAAGATCTCGCTGATGTGCGACGTCGACGAGGCGGCCGTGGTGGCCTGCCCGGACGCCAAGTCGATCTACGACATCCCGAAGGTGCTCCACTCCGAGGGCCTGGACGCCTACGTCGTGCGCAAGCTCGACCTGCCGTTCCGTGACGTCGACTGGACCACCTGGGGGGATCTGCTGGACCGCGTCCACAACCCCGACCACGAGGTCACCGTCGCCCTGGTCGGCAAGTACATCGACCTGCCCGACGCCTACCTCTCGGTCACCGAGGCCATCCGGGCCGGCGGCTTCGCGAACAAGGCCCGCGTCAAGGTCAAGTGGGTCGCCTCCGACGACTGCAAGACCCCGGCCGGTGCCAAGAAGCAGCTCGGCGATGTCGACGCCATCTGCATCCCCGGCGGTTTCGGCGAGCGCGGCGTCATCGGCAAGGTCGGCGCCATCCAGTACGCCCGCGAGAACAAGGTGCCGCTGCTCGGCCTCTGCCTGGGCCTGCAGTGCATCGTGATCGAGGCGGCGCGCAACCTCGCCGAGATCCCCGACGCCAACTCCACCGAGTTCGACGCCGCCACCGCCCACCCCGTCATCTCGACGATGGAGGAGCAGCTGGCGTACGTCGAGGGCGCGGGTGACCTGGGCGGCACCATGCGGCTCGGCCTGTACCCCGCGAAGCTCGCCGAGGGCTCGCTGGTCCGTGAGGCCTACGGCGACCAGCCGTACGTGGACGAGCGTCACCGTCACCGCTACGAGGTCAACAACGCCTACCGCGCCGAGCTGGAGAAGAAGGCCGGTCTGGTCTTCTCCGGCACCTCCCCGGACAACAAGCTCGTCGAGTACGTCGAGTACCCGCGCGAGGTCCACCCCTACCTGGTCGCCACCCAGGCGCACCCGGAGCTGCGCTCCCGCCCGACCCGCCCGCACCCGCTCTTCGCGGGCCTGGTGAAGGCGGCCGTCGCGCGCAAGACGGGCACCAAGCCGGGCAAGTAACGGCAGCCCCGCAGGCGTTACGGTTGGCCGGGGTACGCATCCTTCGAGGACGCGTACCCCGGTCACTGTTTTTTGTGGGAGGACGTAGATGGGTTTCCAGGACACGCCCGAGGAATGGCCGGTCACCGCGACCGAGACTCCGTTCCGGGGCAACAAGACCAGCGTCCGTACCGATGACGTGGAGATGCCCGACGGCACGATCGCGCGCCGCGACTACCAGGTCCACCCCGGCTCGGTCGCCGTGCTGGCGCTCGACGCCGAGGACCGTGTCCTCGTGCTGCGCCAGTACCGCCATCCGGTGCGCCAGAAGCTGTGGGAGATTCCGGCCGGACTCCTCGACATCCCCGGTGAGAACCCGCTGCACGCCGCGCAGCGCGAGCTCTACGAGGAGGCGTACGTCAAGGCCGAGGACTGGCGGGTGCTGACCGACGTCTACACGTCGCCCGGCGGCTCCGACGAGGCCGTACGGATCTTCCTCGCCCGGAACATCTCCGAAGCGGACGGGGAGCGCTTCGAGGTCTCCGAGGAGGAGGCCGACATGGAGGTGGCCCGGGTGCCGCTCCAGGATCTCGTGCGGGGTGTCCTCGCCGGGGACCTGCACAACAGCTGCCTGGTGATGGGCGTGCTCTCGCTCGCGGCGGCGCTCGCGGGTGGCGGGACCGACTCGCTGCGGCCTGCGGAGGCACCCTGGCCCGCCCGGCCGTTCGAGGCCTGACGGTCCGTCGGGAATTGCGGGGGGAGACGCTCGCGCGTGCCCGTGCGGACACTCCCACGTGTCCCCCGATCGGAAAAAATGCTGATCCGATCGGGGGACCTCCCCGCCGCGCTCCACCTGATTCGCCCACTCGCCTGAACTACGCTCGGAACGCCCTGACCGGAGTCCCGGCGGGCGACGCGTGCAGCGAAGTGGAGCGTGGCCCGTGACGGATCAGGCGGTGGACACCAGCGACCCGGCCGAGGCAGCGGGGACCGAGGAGCCGGCCGCCGTCGAACCACCCCGATTCTTCGGGCGTGAGCGCGAGTTGAAGGAACTGCGGGCCGATATCGAACGGGCCGGACTGGACACCATGGCCGGACGCAAGAGCGGCCGGGCCCGGGTCCTGCTGATCGCCGGACGCCCCGGTTCCGGCCGCAGCGCACTGGCCGGTGAACTCACCCGCCGACTGCTCGGCACGGGCGACTACCCCGACGGGCCGGTCCGTGTCCGGCTCACCGAACCCGATGGCACCCCCGTCCCCGCCGACCGTGCCGCGCGTGAACTCCTGCGCGGGCTGGACGTGGCCGGACCACCCGGAGCCGACGCGGACGAACTGTCCGAGATGGTCCGCGAGGCGCTCGCCGTACGCCGCGTCCTGCTTCTGCTCGACGACGCGACCGACGCCGAGCAGGTCGACCCGCTGCTGCCGGACAACCCGGACTGCCTCGTCATCGCCACCGCACAGGGACCGCTGACCGGCATCCCAGGCGTCCGGCCCTGCACCATCGGAGGCCTGGACGTGGGCTCCGCCGTCGAGCTGCTCGCCCGTGCGATCGGCCAGGTCAGGATCACCGTCGACCCGCTGACGGCCGAGACCCTGGCGGAGGAGTGCGGTGGGCAGCCCGCCGCTCTGGTCATGATCGGGGGCTGGCTGGCCACCCACCCGACGGCCTCGGTCGCCGATGTCACCAAGCAGCTGCGGGAACTGCCCGACGACACCGAGCAGCCCACCGGCGCCCGCCCGCTGGCCCGCGCCTTCCGGCTGGTCCACGACTCGCTGCCGCCGACCGCCGCCCGGATACTGCGGCTGCTCGCCCTCGCCCCGGCCGGGCTCGCCGACGCCCACACCGCCTCCGCGCTCGCCGGCTGTTCCGTCTCGGCGGCCCGGACCACGCTCGACGACTTCGTACGGCTGGGGCTGCTGCGCAGCGACGGGGCCGAGCAGCCGCAGTACGAGGTGCCCGGCTGCCTCGCTGCGCTGTTGCGGGCACTGCTGGAGGACCGGGACCGCCCGGCCGAGATCCAGCTCGCCCGGGCCCGGATGCTGGAGCGCACCGTGCGCCTGCTCCAGTCCTGCCGCGCGGTCACCGAACCCGAAGGCTCCCCGGCCCGGCGCAAGCTCGCCGGGCTGCCGCGCTCCTTGCGGTTCCCCGGCCCCGAGGCGGCCGCCGGCTGGCTGCGGACCCGCAGGCCCGCACTGGTCGCCTCCGCCAGGATCGCCGTCGAGGACGGTGAACTCGACACTCTGGCAAGGCGGTTGGTGGCGGCCCTGGTGCGGGCGCTGGCTGCGCACGAGGGCACCGAGGCGGCCGCGCCCGAGCTCTATGGACTGCACGGTCTGGTGCTGGCCGTCGCGGAGCGGCGTGATCTGCCACGGGAGCGGGCGGCCGCGCTGCTCAACCTTGCCGATCTGGACGCCGGGACCGGCCGGACCCGCGAGGCGCTGGCCCGCTACCGGGCCGCACTGGACGCCGGGCGGGCCGCCAAGGATCCGTACGCCACCGGCCGCGCCATGGAATCCGTGGGCGGCGCCTACGCGGAGCTGGGCGACTTCCACCGGGCCTCCGACTGGTACGGGCGGGCGCTCGCCCAGCGGCTCACCCAGGGTGAGCGGGCCGACGAGGCGCGGCTCTACGGGCGGCTCGGCACCGTCCACACCTACGCCGGACGGTACGGCGAGGCGCTGCGGAACTGGCGGGCGGCAGCGGCCGGCTACCGCAGGCTCGGCGATGTGCCCGCCCAGGCGCGGGCGCTCAGTGAGGTTGCCCGGGTCCAGGAGTACGCGGGCCGTCCGCAGGAGTCGCTGCAGACGTGCCGGGAGGCCGTGGAGTGGGCGCGCCAGGCCAAGGACCTGCGCCTGCAGGCCGCGCTGGAGCTCCGGCTGGCCGACACCCTCGACCGCCTCGGCGACCCCGCAGCCGCAGGCCTGCACAGGGGTGCGGCCGAGAGATTGCTGGGCGAAGAGAGTGCAGCCTACGAAATCCGTAGTGCGACGACAGAAAATTAATGCTTTGTAAGGCTAGACAGCGAGAAGCCCTTCATTAGACTGGCTCTGCCGCGGGTGTTCGCGGTGTCTCCATTTACGCTGCGTATATCCGGGTATGTACAGCTATGCCCGGGTAACTCTCTGAGCCAAGGACCGTGATCGACGTGAAGGTCGGCATCCCCCGCGAAGTCAAGAACAACGAGTTCCGCGTGGCGATCACGCCTGCCGGTGTGCACGAGCTCGTCCGCCACGGCCACCAGGTCGTCGTCGAGGAGAACGCCGGGGCGGGCTCCTCCATCACGGACGAGGAGTACGTCGCCGCCGGGGCGCAGATCCTGCCCACCGCCGACGAGGTCTGGGCCACCGCGGACCTGCTGCTGAAGGTCAAGGAGCCGGTTGCCGAGGAGTACCACCGCCTCCGCAAGGACCAGACCCTCTTCACGTACCTGCACCTCGCCGCCTCCCGCGCGTGCACGGACGCTCTCCTGGAGTCCGGCACCACCGCCATCGCCTACGAGACCGTCGAGACCGCGAACCGCGCACTGCCGCTGCTCGCCCCGATGTCCGAGGTCGCCGGCCGGCTGGCCCCGCAGGTCGGCGCGTACCACCTGATGCGTTCCGTCGGCGGCCGCGGCGTGCTGCCCGGCGGCGTCCCGGGCACGGCGGCCGGCCGGGCCGTCGTCATCGGCGGCGGCGTCTCCGGATGGAACGCCACGCAGATCGCCGTCGGTCTCGGCTTCCACGTCACCCTGCTCGACAAGGACATCAACAAGCTCCGCGAGGCCGACAAGATCTTCGGCACCAAGGTGCAGACGGTCGTCTCCAACGCCTTCGAACTGGAGAAGGCCGTCGTCGAGGCCGACCTCGTCGTCGGTGCCGTGCTGATCCCCGGCGCGAAGGCCCCGAAGCTGGTCACCAACGAGCTCGTCGCCAAGATGAAGCCCGGAAGTGTACTTGTCGACATTGCAATTGATCAGGGCGGTTGCTTCGAGGACTCGCACCCGACGACGCACGCCGAGCCGACCTTCATGGTTCACGACTCGGTGTTCTACTGCGTCGCGAACATGCCGGGCGCGGTCCCGAACACCTCGACGTACGCCCTCACCAACGCGACGCTGCCCTACATCGTGGAGCTCGCCAACCGGGGCTGGGTCGAGGCGCTGCGCCGTGACGCCGCGCTCGCCAAGGGGCTCAACACCCATGACGGGCAGGTCGTTTACCGCGAGGTGGCCGAGGCGCACGGCCTCGACCACGTCGAACTGAGCACGCTTCTCGGCTGACGGGTCAACGCCTTCCGTCAACCTCACGTGTCCGGCCGGACCTTGCCGAGCAAGGTCCGGCCGGACACGTGTCGGGCCCCCTGGGAGCCCCGCGCAACTCGCCTCGAACGTAACCCTTTAACCGATTCGTGCACCTTCGAAAAGTGTGCCCGGGGGGCTGCATGCCCTTGACAGCGGGGTGTTCGATTGCCGACACATCGGGCCGGGTCCGGCGGATTGTGTTGCTGCGGACCGGTGACACGCCATAGAGTCGCCAATCGTCGGCATGGTGCCACGCTGACCTATCGATAAGTTTCCTGGTCACGTCCAAGGAGGTAAGACGACTTGTGAATGAGTCGACATTTACTCCCGGGGGTGTTCATCCAGGGATGCCTGCGCGGGGCCAGAGCCCGAACGGGCTGGAGGCTGTCGGCTCCGTCGCTGTCCGCACCTTCGCCACCCACCAGCACATGACGACAGCCCCCCAGATGATGGACGGCCTACACGTGAACGCCATGGCCGGCAACGAGAGTGGCCGGGACACCGCCCACTTCGCCGACTTCGACGAAGCGCCCCAGGGGCACTTCTACGACCCAGACGCCGAGTACGAGCCCGATCCGGAGTACGCGGCCACCCTCGCGCCCGACGCCGCCCGGCAGCGCCGTGAGCGGATCGGCCCGACCGGCCGGCCTCTGCCCTACTTCCCGATCCCGGGCCCGCTGACCGATCACGGTCCCGCGAAGATCATCGCGATGTGCAACCAGAAGGGCGGCGTCGGCAAGACCACGTCGACCATCAACCTGGGTGCCGCGCTCGCGGAGTACGGCCGGCGTGTCCTGCTCGTCGACTTCGACCCGCAGGGAGCCCTGTCGGTCGGCCTCGGCGTCAACCCGATGGAGCTCGACCTCACCGTCTACAACCTGCTCATGGAGCGGGGTATGACGGCCGACGACGTCCTCCTGAAGACCGCCGTGCCCAACATGGACCTGCTGCCGAGCAACATCGACCTGTCGGCCGCCGAGGTCCAGCTGGTCAGCGAGGTGGCCCGCGAGTCCACGCTGCAGCGCGCCCTGAGGCCGCTGATGGCCGACTACGACTACATCGTGATCGACTGTCAGCCCTCGCTCGGCCTGCTGACGGTGAACGCCCTGACCGCCGCGCACAAGGTGATAGTGCCGCTCGAGTGCGAGTTCTTCGCGCTGCGCGGTGTGGCGCTCCTCACCGAGACCATCGAGAAGGTCCAGGAGCGGCTCAACCCGGAACTGGAGCTCGACGGCATCCTCGCCACCATGTACGACTCCCGTACGGTGCACAGCCGCGAGGTCCTCGCGCGCGTCGTCGAGGCCTTCGACGACCACGTCTACCACACGGTCATCGGGCGCACGGTCCGCTTCCCGGAGACCACGGTCGCCGGTGAGCCCATCACCACGTACGCCTCCAACTCGGTCGGTGCCGCCGCCTATCGCCAGCTCGCCAGGGAGGTGCTCGCCCGGTGTCACGCCGAGTGAGTCTGCCTGGGGCCGACGAACTGTTCCGTACCACCGGGGGGATGGGGCTGCAGTCCTCGTCCCCCGCGGAGCGGCGGCGCAGGGCGAACGGCGAGGCCCGGGTACCGGCTCCGGCCGGCGAGGGGGATCCCGGGGACGGCGCGCCGGGGGAGGGCTCCGAAGCCTCCGCAGGTGCGGCTCCCTCCTCGCAGGAGGAGCACTCCGCGGCGGACACCGACGCCAATGCCGGCGGCTCGCGCAGCCGCGGCGGTGAGAACGACCGTGTCGCGGTGGCCGCACAGGCCGGCCGCCGCCCGCAGCCGCCGTCGTCACAGGAACCGGTTCCCGCCCCTGTCGTGCAGCAGCAGCGCAGACGGGGCGGCGGGCGCGGGGCGAACCGGCGGCCCAGCGGCCGGGAGCGCCACGACGAGAAGATCACGGTCTACGTCTCCGCCGAGGAGCTGATGGACCTCGAACACGCGCGTCTCGTGCTGCGCGGCGAGCACGGCCTTGCCGTCGACCGCGGACGCATCGTCCGTGAGGCCGTCGCCGTGGTCCTCGCGGACCTGGAGTCGCGGGGCGACGCGAGCATCCTCGTACGGCGGCTGCGCGGCCGCTGAGCGGTGCGGCGCCGGTAGCCTGCCGGAGGGCGGCCGCCGGCCGACGGCCGAGCGGCGCGGCCCGTCCCGTACGGGCCGCCGCCCGCCGGCGCTGTCCATGTACCGTCGCACCCTGGATCTCCATGCCCCCACCCGACCAGCCCGCCCGCACTTCCCGCCGCCCCCTGGGCCGCGGGCCGGGCGGCGGACCCGCGCCCCAGGACCGGGACGGGCCGGAGGTGGAGGGCGTCGCCCCGGAGACCGAGGCGGACGATGCCCCCGCGGCCGGGCCCGGAACCTCGGATCCCGTACCCGGGCCCGGTGTCCCGGATCCCGTACCCGGCGACGCAGACCCCGCCCCCGTACCCGGCCCCACCCCCGACGACGGGCGTTTCACCGTCCGGCTGGCGAACTTCGAGGGGCCGTTCGATCTCCTGCTCCAGCTGATCTCCAGGCACAAGCTGGATGTGACCGAGGTCGCCCTTTCCAAGGTCACCGACGAGTTCATGGCGCACATCCGGGCCATGGGACCGGACTGGGACCTCGACCAGACCACCGAGTTCCTCGTCGTCGCCGCGACTCTCCTGGACCTGAAGGCCGCCCGGCTGCTGCCCGCCGCCGAGGTGGAGGACGAGGGCGACCTGGCGCTCCTGGAGGCCAGGGATCTGCTCTTCGCGCGGCTGCTGCAGTACCGCGCGTACAAGCGCATCGCCGAGATCTTCAGTGCCCGCCTCGAATCGGAGGGCCGCCGCTTCCCCCGTACCGTCGGGCTGGAGCCGCACCACGCCGAGCTGCTGCCCGATGTCGTCATCAGCATCGGGGCCGAGGGCTTCGCGCGGCTCGCCGTGAAGGCGATGCAGCCGAAGCCCAGGCCGCAGGTCTACATCGACCACATCCACGCCCCTCTGGTCAGCGTGCGCGAGCAGGCCGCCATCGTGGTGGAGCGGCTGCGGGAAGTGGGGGAGATCAGCTTCCGGGAGCTGACCGAGGACGCCCCGGACACCCTCACCGTCGTCGCACGGTTCCTCGCCCTGCTGGAGCTCTACCGGGAGAAGGCCGTCGCCCTGGACCAGGACGAGGCGCTCGGTGAGCTGACGGTGCGCTGGGCCGGGGGAGAGGGAGCCGAGCCCACCGTGATGGACGAGTTCGACCAGGAGACACAGAACGTGCACGACGCGCAGCAGGACGTGAGGACATGAGTGAGCGGGACGTCACCGGCTCCGCCGTCGCAGGTCTCGATCTCAAGCCGGCCCTGGAGGCCGTCCTCATGGTCGTCGACGAGCCCGCGACCGAGGAACACCTGGCCAAGGTGCTGGAGCGGCCCCGGCGGGCCGTCGCGGACGCGCTGCGGGAGCTGGCCGACGAGTACACCGTGCAGCGCCGCGGTTTCGACCTCAGGCTGGTCGCGGGCGGCTGGCGCTTCTACACGCGCCCGGAGTACGCGGCTGCGGTCGAGGGCTTCGTTCTGGACGGCCAGCACGCCCGGCTGACCCAGGCGGCGCTGGAGACCCTCGCGGTCGTCGCGTACCGCCAGCCGGTGAGCCGGTCGAGGGTCTCCGCGGTGCGCGGCGTGAACTGTGACGGGGTCATGCGGACCCTGCTGCAGAGGGGTCTGGTCGAGGAAGCGGGCGCGGAACCCGAAACAGGTGCGATCCTGTACAGGACGACGAACTACTTTCTGGAGCGAATGGGCCTGCGTGGCCTGGACGAGCTCCCGGAGCTCGCGCCCTTCCTCCCCGAGGCGGACGCGATCGAGGCTGAGACGCTAGAGGGTGTGCCGTCGTTCGATCCGGACGCACCGGACACCCCGGATACTCACGCACACGACAAGACGGAATTTTGATGCGAAGCAGTGGCAGGAACAGCGGCAGCAGCGGCGCCGGCGGCAGGAGCGGCGGCAACAGTGGCGGCGGCGCCCGGAGCGGCGGCAGCGGCGGCGGCAGGAGCAGCAGGAACAACACGGGCACCGGCCGGAACAGCAACCCGAACCCCCGGGTCTCCGGCTCCGAGCGCGACGACAAGCAGGAGCAGCGCCCCCGCCGGCCCAGGCCCGAGGAGCGCCGCTACGACGTGGGCAACGACAAGCCCGGCGGCGACGGCGGCACCCGCAAGGGTCGCGGCGCGTCGGCCCGTGGTGGCGCCAAGGGCGGCCCGAAGGCGGCGACGCCCGGGTCCGCCAGGAGCGGCGGTCCGCGACGTACCCCGTACGGCGCCCAGGCCCGCCCGCGCGAGCTCGACGCCAAGATCGAGCAGCGCAACCGCGACAGGTACGCGGACAAGCCCTCGATCACCACGCCCAGGACCAACCCGGGCGCCGAGCAGGAGGGTGAGCGGCTGCAGAAGGTCCTCGCCCGGGCCGGCATGGGCTCGCGCCGCGCGTGCGAGGAGCTCATCGAGCAGTCCCGCGTCGAGGTGAACGGCGAGATCGTCGTCGAGCAGGGCATGCGCGTCGACGTGCACCACGACGAGATCAAGGTGGACGGCCTGACGGTCGCCACCCAGTCGTACCTCTTCTTCGCGCTGAACAAGCCCGCCGGTGTCGTCTCCTCCATGGAGGACCCGGACGGCCGTCAGTGCCTCGGTGACTACGTCACCAACCGTGAGACGCGTCTCTTCCACGTCGGCCGGCTGGACACCGAGACCGAGGGCATCATCATGCTCACCAACCACGGCGAGCTGGCCCACCGTCTCACCCACCCGAAGTACGGCGTGAAGAAGACCTACCTCGCCGCCATCCAGGGCCCGCTCCCGCGCGACCTGGGCAAGCGGCTCAAGGACGGCATCCAGCTGGAGGACGGGTACGCCCGCGCCGACCACTTCCGCGTCGTCGAGAACACCGGCAAGAACTACCTCGTCGAGGTGACCCTCCACGAGGGCCGCAAGCACATCGTCCGCCGGATGCTGGCCGAGGCCGGCTTCCCCGTCGAGCGTCTCGTGCGTACGTCGTTCGGGCCGATCCCGCTGGGCGACCAGAAGTCGGGCTGGCTGCGCCGGCTCACCAACACCGAGGTGGGCATGCTGATGCGCGAGGTCGGTCTGTAGACCACCCGCCGGGTCTGTATACGCCCCGCACCCCGCTCACGGCCCGCGGCCGGTTCCGGTTCTCGAATTTCGATTTTCGAACAGGAACCGGCCGCGGGTCTTTTGCTGCCCTCGTTCCGCCTTTATAGTCAGAGTGACTATTAAGGAGGCGGGCGTGAGTCTCGCGGACGTACTCGATCCCCTGCAGCAACCCCTGGTGACGGTTCTGGACACCCCGGTCAGCTGGACCGAGGTGCTGGGCTTCGGCAGCGGGGCGCTGTGCGTCTGGCTCGTGGCACGCCAGCACCTCGCCAACTGGCCGATCGGCATCGCCAACAACGTCTTCTTCATCCTGCTGTTCACCCAGTCCGGTCTGTACGCGGACGCGGGCCTCCAGATCGTCTTCATCGCCCTTGCCGCGTACGGCTGGTGGACCTGGACCCACGGGGGTGGACCAGGGGCCGACGGCCTGCCGGTGCGGCGCACCAGCCGCACCGAGTGGACCGGGCTGCTCGTGGCAGGGGCGGTGGGGACTCTCGTACTGACCGTCCTGCTCGACCGGGCCACCGACTCGACGGTCCCCTTCTGGGACGCCCTGACGACCGCCCTGTCGCTCGCGGCGACGTACGGGCAGTGCAGGAAGCTCGTCGAGTCGTGGTGGCTGTGGATCGCCGCCGACGTGGTCTACATCCCGCTGTACGCGTACAAGGAGCTCTATCTGACCTCGCTGCTGTACGCAGGCTTCCTGACGCTGTGCCTGATCGGCCTGCGCAACTGGACACGGGACCTCGCCGTCCGCGCCCCGGAGCCCGTGGAGGCAGTGGCATGAAGCGCTTCGCACACGGGCTGGTGCTCGGGAAGTTCTATCCGCCGCACGCCGGCCACCACCACCTCGTCCGCACCGCCCGGGACCGCTGCGAGCGGCTGACGGTGCTGGTCTGCGCCGCCTCGGTGGAATCGGTGCCGCTCGCCGACCGGGTCGCGTGGATGCGGGAGGTACACCCGGACGTCACGGTGGTGGGCGCCGTCGACGACACCCGGATGGATCTCCACGACCCGGCTATCTGGGACGCCCACATGGCCGTCTTCACCGAGGCCGTGCCCGAGCCCGTGGACGCCGTCTTCACCTCGGAGTCGTACGGGGACGAACTCGCCCGTCGCTTCGGCGCCGAGTCCGTCTGCGTGGACCCCGGCCGCACGGTCTTCCCGGTCTCCGGCACCGCCGTCCGCGCGGACCCGGCCGGCTGCTGGGACTACCTCGAACCGCCCGTCCGGGCAGCGCTCACCCGCCGCGTCGTCGTCCTCGGCGCCGAGTCCACCGGCACCACCACCCTGGCCCGCGACCTCGCCGGGCACTACCGCCGGCGCGGCGGAATCTGGGCGCACACGGGCTACGTCGCCGAGTACGGGCGCGAGTTCAGCGAACAGAAGCTCGCCGCGCTGCGGGCCCGGTGGCCCGAGGCCCAGTGGGAGGACGTCTCCTTCACCACCCACGACTTCCCCCTCATCGCCGAGACCCAGAACGCCCGTGAGGAGGCCGCCGCCCGCACCGGCTCCCCGCTGCTCGTCTGCGACACGGACTCCTTCGCCACGACCGTGTGGCACGAGCGGTACGTCGGCGGCCGCAACCCCCTGGTCGAGCGGACCGCCGACCGGGTCGCCCACCACCTGTGGCTGCTCACCGACCACGAGGGCGTGGCCTTCGAGGACGACGGACTGCGCGACGGCGAGGAGCTGCGGCCCTGGATGACCGACCGCTTCCGGGCCGAACTCACCCGTACCGGACGCACGTTCACCGAGATCACCGGCAGCCGCCAGGACCGTCTGACCGCGGCCGTCACGGCCGTCGACGCGCTGCTCGCCACCGGCTGGGACTTCGCCGCACCCCTCCCGGAGCGACGATGAGCGACGCCACAGCCCCCGAGGGGTACGACCCGCACGCCTTCGAGCCCTTCGCCGTCACCGTCGACCTCGCCGTCTTCACGGTCCGCGAGTCACGTCTGCACGTCCTGCTCGTCGAACGCGGCGAGGACCCGTACCGGGGCCGCTGGGCGCTGCCCGGCGGCTTCGTGCTGCCCCGCGAGTCCGCCGGCATTGCGGCCCGCAGGGAGCTGGCCGAGGAGACGGGGCTGACCGAGGACACCGTCTCGGCCCTCCACCTGGAGCAGTTGCGCACCTACAGCGACCCGGACCGCGACCCGAGGATGCGGGTCGTCTCCGTCGCCTACACCGCCCTCGTCCCCGATCTGCCCGAACCACGCGGCGGCGGAGACGCGGCCAGCGCCCAGTGGTGGGACGCCGGGGGGCTCGGCACGCTCGCCTTCGACCACGACCGGATCCTCGCCGACGCCCGCGCCAGGATCGGCGCCAAACTCGAATACACCTGCCTGGCCACCGCGTTCTGCCCGCCCGAATTCACCCTGGGGGAGCTCCAGCAGGTGTACGAGACGGTCTGGGGCGTCGAGCTGGACCGGCCCAACTTCAGACGCAAGGTCCTTGCCACACCCGGATTCGTCCAGGCCGTGGAAGGACCGCCGCGCCGCACCGGAGGGCGGGGAAAACCTGCCGCCCTCCACCGGGCGGGTGCCGCCACCGCCCTGCACCCCCCACTGCTGCGACCGGAAGGAAGAAGCACGTGATCGTGACCAGGACCCTCACCAAACAGGCCGCCACCGGCGCGCTGACCGGGCTCGCGCTCGGCGACGCCCTGGGCTTCCCCACCGAGTTCAACAACGTCCCCTCGATCCTCGCCAAGTGCGGGCCGTGGCGCCAGATGCGGCTGCCGAAGCCCGCGATCGTCACCGACGACACCCAGATGACCCTGGCCCTCGGACGCGGAATCCGTACCGCCATGGACCGCGGACTGCTCACCCCGCTGCGTCTCGTACGGCCGGTGCGCGACGAGTTCGTCGACTGGTACCACTCGCCCGACAACAACCGCGCCCCCGGCCGCACCTGTATGACCGCCTGCCGGCTGCTGGACAGTGACCGCCTCTGGCAGGAGGCCAGTCAGACCGGTTCCAAGGGCTGCGGCGCCAACATGCGCGTCGCACCCGTCGGCCTCGTCCCCGGACTGAGCGAGGAACAGCGGGCGGGAGCCGCCCAGCTCCAGGCGGCGCTCACCCACGGCCACCCGACCGCACTCGCCGCCTCCGACCTGATGGCCCGCGCGGTGTACCTGCTGGCGCAGGGCGCGGAGCCGATGGGCCTGATCGGGCAGCTGCGCAGCTACGCGTACGAGAACAGCAACCGCTACCTCACCCGCTGGCTCGGCGACCTCTGGCGCCACGCGGGCGACTCATCGCCCGAGCTGTACATCCAGCGCGGCTGGGACGAGTGCCTCACCGCTCTGGCCCGGGTCCAGGACGCCCTGCGCCACCCGTCCCCGGAGACCGACCCCTGTGAGAGCACCGGCGACGGCTGGGTCGCCGAGGACGCCCTCGCCACGGCCCTGCACTGCTTCCTGCTCTTCCCCGACGAACCCGTCACCGCCCTGCGCCGCGCCGCCTGCACCCGGGGCGACTCGGACTCGCTCGGCTGCCTGACCGGGGCGCTGGCCGGGGCGCATCTGGGCTCGGCGGCCTGGCCCAAGGAGTGGTCGGAGCGGATCGAGTACCGCAGCGACCTCCTGTCCCTGGGGGCGCTCTGGGACGCTTGAGCCATGCGTACGGACACCACACTGCTCCAGGAGGCCGGGCTGCCGGTCACCGACCTCGGCCCGGTCCTCGCCGGTGAACGCCACCCGCTGCTGTTCGCCACGGTCTCCGGGGCGCACCTGTACGGGTTTCCGTCCCGGGACTCGGATGTGGACCTGCGGGGGGTCCATGTCCTGCCCGTCGAGGACCTCGTCGGGCTCCGGGAGTCCGAGGAGACCCGTTCGCGGATGTGGGACAGCGACGACGGGGTGGAGATGGACCTGGTCACCCATGACCTCCGCAAGTTCGTCCGGCTGATGCTGAAGCCGAACGGCTACGTGCTGGAGCAGCTGCTGTCGCCGCTGGTCGTGCACACGACCGCCCTGCACGCCGAACTGGTGGCCCTCGCTCCGACTGTCCTCACCCGCAACCACGCCCACCACTACCGCGGATTCGCCAACACCCAGTGGCGGCTCTTCGAGAGGACCGGCGAACTGAAGCCGCTCCTCTACACCTTCCGGGCCCTGCTCACCGGCATCCACCTGATGCGCAGCGGCGAGGTGCTGGCGCATCTGCCGACGCTCCTCACCCGGGTGCCGGCGCCGTCCTGCCTCCCCGGACTGATCACGGCGAAGGCCGCGGCCGAACACGGGGGAGCGGACGGGGTGGACGCCGCGGCGGTGGCCCGGGACATCGAGTCGCTGCACCGGACACTCGACGAGGCGCAGGCGGACACGGGGCTTCCGGACGGGGCGAGCGGGTTCGACGCCCTGCACGAGCTGGTGGTGCGGGCGCGCCTCGGCCCTGCCTCAGCCGGCTGAGCCGCGCCGCTCGGCCCTGCCTCAGCCGGCTGAACCCGCCTCGGAAACCAGGGCCGACGCCCGCCGGGCGCGGATCAGGAAGTCCTCGACCCGTGCCCGGTCCGGCTGCGCCGGCAGCGGGGAGACGGCGGCCGCCTCGTCGTTCTCCTCGGCCAGCCCCGTCATGCGCCGCTCCACCTCCGGCCAGGGGACCTCGCCCCGCTTGACCGCCAGCAACTCCTCCCGGGCCGCGCCCACGTCGATCGTGAGCTCTCCCGTACGCAGCAGGTCCCGGCTGCTCGCCAGCAGTCGCAGCAGATGCATCGCGTGCTTCCAGCGCGGAGCCCCGTACTGCCGGACATCGGCCTCCAGCTTGCGGCGCTGCCCCAGCGCGTACCGGACGAAGGTCTGATGGGCCTGCCGGGACAGGAACGCCCCGCGCACCGACAGGAGTTCGCGGCCGGTCGCGTCGATCCGTTCCACCAGGGGCGAGTGCAGGCACTCCAGCACATTGGGGTTGGCCCGCAGCGCCAGTTCGCAGAACCGTTCCAGCTCCCAGGAGAACTGCTCTTCGGCCGGGCCGTCGATATGCGTCGGAGGCTTGTCGAACCGCCAGAACAGCGGGGTGGGGGCGAGGAACACCCCGCGCCGGTCGGTGTCGCTGCCGTCCGTGGCGAGCCCGAAGGCACGTGAGCCCATCACACAGGAGTAGACCGTGTGATCGCGGACCAGGGCCTCGTCGCCGGGAAAGATCATGCGGGGAGGGTACGCGCCCTGCCCGGGGCATGCGCCGCCGCGTCTCACGGACAGGGCGGCCCGGCGCCGGACGCCCCCACCCCCTTAGGCTGAAACGCAAGCGCAGACGCGGCAGGCACAGGCAAGGAGCACGACGTGGCGGTACGAGCGGTCCGCGGAGCCGTCCAGCTGGAGCGGGACGAGGCCGGGCACATGGACGAGCAGGTCAGCGCCCTGCTCAGCACCGTCCTGGAACGCAACAGCCTGGTCGCGGACGATCTGATCAGCATCTGGTTCACGGCCACACCCGATCTGCACTGCGACTTCCCGGCCGCCGCGGCGCGCGGGATCGGCATCGTCGACGTACCGCTGATCTGCGCCCAGGAGCTGGACATCCAAGGGGCCATGCCCCGGGTGGTCCGGATCCTCGCCCATGTCGAGACGTATCTCGCCAAGTCCGAGATCGCCCACGTCTACCTCGGCGCCACCGCCGCCCTCCGCAAGGACATCGCCCAGTGAGAACCGCCGTCGTCATCGGAACGGGCCTCGTCGGCACCTCCGCAGCCCTCGCCCTCGCCGGGCGCGGCATCACGGTCCACCTCGTCGACCACGACCCGGAGTCGGCCCGCACGGCGGCCGCACTCGGCGCCGGCACGGACTCGCCGCCCGAGGGCCGCGTCGACCTGGCGATCGTCGCCGTGCCGCCGGCCCACACCGCGACCGTGCTCGCCACCGCCATGAGCGGCGGCGTCGCCCGCGGCTACCTCGACGTCGCGAGCGTCAAGGGCGGCCCGCGCCGCGAGCTGGAGGCGCTCGGCGTCGACCTCACCCCGTACATCGGTACGCACCCCATGGCCGGCAAGGAACGCTCAGGCCCGCTCGCCGCGACCGCCGACCTCTTCGAGGGCCGCCCCTGGGTCCTCACGCCCACGCGTGACACCGACACCGAGGTCCTCAACCTCGCGCTGGAGCTGGTCGCGCTCTGCCGTGCCGTCCCGGTGGTCATGGACGCCGACGCCCACGACCGGGCGGTCGCCCTCGTCTCCCACACCCCGCAGCTGATCTCGTCGATGGTCGCCGCCCGCCTGGAGGAGGCCGACGAGACCGCGGTGCGTCTGTGCGGCCAGGGCATCAGGGACGTCACCAGGATCGCGGCCTCCGACCCCCGGATGTGGGTGGAGATCCTGTCCGCCAACCCCGGCCCGGTCGCCGACGTCCTGGCCGGGGTCGCCGCCGACCTCGACGAGACCGTCACCGCGCTGCGCGGGCTCCAGTCCGCCGACGAGGACAAGCGCCGCGCAGGCACCGAAGGCATCCAGGACGTCCTGCGCCGCGGCAACGCCGGCCGGGTCCGGGTGCCCGGGAAGCACGGCGCCGCCCCCTCCTCGTACGAGGTCGTGGCCGTCCTCATCAGCGACCGCCCCGGCGAACTGGCCGGGATCTTCGCGGACGCGGGCCGGGCCGGGGTCAACGTCGAGGACGTACGGATCGAGCACGCCACCGGTCAGCAGGCGGGCCTCGTCCAGCTGATGGTCGAACCGAGCGCCGCCCCGGCCCTGAGTGCGGCGCTGCGCGAGCGGGGCTGGTCGATCCGGCAGTAGGGCCTTCTCCCGGTCCCTTGGGGCGCCGGGCCGGGAGGCACTTTTCCACAGGGGTGGTCGGGCCCGCCCCGGCACTCGGTAACCTTGTGCGGGGCGGGTTCACGCGTCCCGTCCCGCCCGCCCCGTGTACCAGGAAGGTGTCCACCACCGTGGAAACCGTAAGCACCGCCGCCCGGACCGCCCCGGCCGCAGTGATCGTCGCCATCGACGGCCCCTCCGGAACCGGCAAGTCCAGCACGTCCAAGGCCGTCGCCGCCCAGCTCGGCCTCAGCTACCTGGACACCGGTGCCCAGTACCGGGCGATCACCTGGTGGATGCTGAACAACGGCATCGACGTGCACGACGCGGCGGAGGTGGCGACCGCGGCCGCCAAGCCCGTCATCGTCTCCGGCACCGACCCCACCGGCCCGACGATCACCGTCGACGGCGAGGACGCCTCCGGCCCGATCCGTACGCAGGAGGTCACCTCCAAGGTCAGCGCCGTCAGCGCCGTCCCGGAGGTGCGCACCCTGATCACCGAGCTGCAGCGCACCATCGCCGCCGGAGCGGAGAGGGGCATCGTGGTCGAGGGCCGGGACATCGGCACCACCGTGCTGCCCGACGCCGACATCAAGATCTTCCTGACCGCGTCGCCGGAGGCCCGCGCGGCCCGCCGCAGCGGCGAGGTCAAGGGCTCCGATCTGGCCGCCACCAAGGAGGCGCTGATCAAGCGGGACGCCGCCGACTCCGGCCGCAAGGCCTCTCCGCTCGCCAAGGCGGACGACGCGGTCGAGGTGGACACCACCGAGCTGACCCTCCAGCAGGTCATCGAGTGCGTCGTCACCCTCGTCGGGGAGAAGCAGGCCGCGAAGTGACACCTGCCACGGGCGCGCCCACGCTGCGCGGAGCGGCGGTCGGACGCGGCATCGGGATCGGGCTGATGTACGGGCTCTTCAAGCCCCGTGTCCTCGGCGCATGGCGGGTCCCCGCCTCCGGACCCGTCATACTCGCGGTGAACCACTCGCACAACATCGACGGGCCGATGCTGATGGGCACCGCGCCCCGGCCCGTCCACTTCCTGATCAAGAAAGAGGCGTTCGTCGGCCCCCTGGACCCGTTCCTGCGCGGAATCGGTCAGCTGAAGGTGGACCGTTCGATCGCCGACCGCACCGCCATCACCCACGCCCTGGGCGTGCTGGGGGACGGCGGGGTGCTCGGGATCTTCCCCGAGGGCACCAGGGGCGAAGGAGACTTCGCCTCGCTGCGCGCCGGACTCGCGTATTTCGCGGTACGCAGCGGGGCGCCGATCGTGCCCGTGGCCGTACTGGGAAGCACCGAGCGCCGCGGACGGTTGATATCGGCGTTGCCGCCGTTGCGCAGCCGCGTCGACGTCGTCTTCGGCGAAGCGTTCGATGCGGGCGACGGGAGCGGCCGTCGGACGCGTAAGGCGCTCGACGAGGCCACGGTGCGCATCCAGGGACGGCTCACCGCCCACCTGGAGCAGGCCAGGCGCCTCACCGGGCGCACCGAGTAAGACTTGAGTAGTGGACCGCGTGCTGCGTGGTCCATCGATGATGATGCAAAGAGGAACGGACTTCATGAACGACCAGATTCACTCCGGCGGCTCGGACCACGAGCACGGAGCACTTGGCGATGCCGAGTACGCGGAGTTCATGGAGCTCGCCGCGCAGGAGGGGTTCGACCCCGAGGACGTCGAGGGCGCCATCGGTGAGGCAGGTCACGGACCGCTCCCCGCTCTCGCCGTCGTCGGCCGCCCCAACGTCGGCAAGTCGACGCTGGTGAACCGGATCATCGGCCGTCGCGAGGCCGTCGTCCAGGACAAGCCCGGCGTCACCCGTGACCGCGTCAGCTACGAGGCCGAATGGGCGGGCCGCCGCTTCAAGGTCGTCGACACCGGCGGCTGGGAGCAGGACGTCCTCGGGCTGGACGCCTCCGTCGCGGCCCAGGCCGAGTACGCGATCGAGATGGCCGACGCGGTCGTCTTCGTCGTCGACTCCACGGTCGGCGCCACCGACACCGACGAGGCCGTCGTCAAGCTGCTGCGCCGGTCCGGCAAGCCCGTCGTGCTCTGCGCCAACAAGGTCGACGGACAGAGCGGCGAGGCCGACGCCTCCGCGCTCTGGTCGCTCGGTCTCGGGCAGCCGCACCCCGTCTCCTCGCTGCACGGCCGCGGCACCGGCGACATGCTGGACGCCGTGCTGGAGGCGCTTCCCGACGCCCCGGCCCAGTCGTTCGGCACGGCGGTCGGCGGCCCGCGCCGTATCGCGCTGATCGGCCGTCCGAACGTCGGCAAGTCCTCGCTGCTGAACAAGGTGGCCAACGAGGACCGCGTGGTCGTCAACGAGCTGGCCGGCACCACCCGTGACCCGGTCGACGAGCTGATCACCCTCGGCGGCATCACCTGGAAGTTCATCGACACGGCCGGTATCCGGCGCCGGGTCCACCTCCAGGAGGGCGCGGACTACTACGCCTCGCTGCGCACCGCGGCCGCTGTGGAGAAGGCAGAGGTCGCCGTGATCCTGATCGACTCCAGCGAGTCGATCAGCGTCCAGGACCAGCGCATCGTGACCATGGCCGTCGAGGCCGGGCGTGCGATCGTCGTTGCCTTCAACAAGTGGGACACCCTCGACGAGGAGCGCCGCTACTACCTGGAGCGCGAGATCGAGACGGAGCTCGCGCAGGTCGCGTGGGCCCCGCGCGTCAACGTCTCCGCTCTCACCGGCCGTCACATGGAGAAGCTGGTCCCGGCGATCGAGACCGCGCTGGACGGCTGGGAGACCCGCGTTCCGACGGGTCGGCTGAACGCCTTCCTCGGCGAGATCGTCGCCTCCCACCCGCACCCCATCCGCGGTGGCAAGCAGCCGCGCATCCTCTTCGGCACCCAGGCGGGCACCAAGCCGCCGCGTTTCGTGCTCTTCGCCTCCGGCTTCCTGGAGCACGGCTACCGCCGCTTCGTCGAGCGCCGGCTGCGTGAGGAGTTCGGCTTCGAGGGCACGCCCATCCACATCTCGGTGCGGGTCCGCGAGAAGCGCGGTCGCAACAAGTAGGCAGCCGGGACAGCCGGTGCCGCCGTCCGGCGCGTGAGCCGCGAGGACGGCGCCCCCTGGAGCCTCTGGGACCTTCTGGGAGCCCCAGGGGTGCCTTGGGGGCTCGGGAAGCGGCTTACGGCCGGTCCCTGGAGCCCTGGACCGTACGACGGAGCCCCGGACCACTCGTTCAGTGAGTGGTCCGGGGCTCCGTCGTACGGTCAGGCGTCCCGTGAGCCCGGCGGCAGCGCCGCGGGCTGGACCCGCCCCGCGTGCCGCCCGACCCGCTGCCACGAGCCCAGGCTGCCGGTGTGGCTGCTCGGGCCGGTGCCGTGCCCGCCGCTCGTGGCGCCGGCGGCGCTCCCGGCCCCGCTGTGCCCGGAGTGGACGCTCAGCGGGGTGCGCGAGCCGAAGAGTCCGGCACCGAAGGCCGGCAGGCCGAGACTCTCCTCGCCGCTCCGATCACCCGGCAGCGCCCTGAACGACCTGCGGTACTCGGAGTACAGCGCGTCGTAGATCGGGGTGTGGGACGGGCCACCCGATGGGTCCTGCGCGGGACGCATGGCAGGGATCGGGCTCGGACGCTGGTGGGAGGGGTCGTATGAGTGCACGTATGTGCCAACGACCCCGCCGTCCGTCGGATGCGGGCCCGCGGGAGAAATAGCTGTTCGCTGCGGGTGCGCAGGGTGCCCGGACATGATCAGGTCCCGGCCAGCGGCATCGCGGCCGCGACCAGGAGGCCGCCGGCCGCGGCCTTCTCCAGGGCGTCGCGCAGCAGGTCCTCGCGGGGCTGCTGGCCGATCGAACCGGCCGGGGCGGCATACACCAGCACGGTCTGCGACTTGTTGGCCGCGGTCCGCCAGCCCTCCGTGACCTGAAGGGGCGCGTGCGCCTGCCACCAGGCCACCGGGGCGCCGCCGCCCGTGCCGGGCTGGAGCACCGCGTGCAGCTGCCCCATGGCGAGCAGGATGGACCAGCCGTGCAGTACCTCCGGGACCTGGTCCATCCGGTGGACCGGCCGGAAACTCTGCTCCAGCAGCAGCTGGAGGAACTCGTCGCCGCCGCTGCCGTCGGTGCCGGGGCGGGCGATCGCCCCGGTCGGCTCGACGACCAGGGCGGGGTGGAGCTCGTCGTCGATCAGGACGAGGCCACTGGTGATTCCGAGCACCGCCTGCTCGGGGGTCGTCCGGTCCGGTTCCCCCTGCTCGCTGCCGGTGATGCTGCGTACGGCGCCCTGCAGCTGTTCCTCGGCCACCTGGACCACCTGCGAGGGGATGCAGGTCGCGTGGGCGAAGGCGAGGACGGCGGTCTCGTCGCCGACGAACAGCACCGTGCTGGTGCGTTCCTGCTCGGAGTCGCCGGGGGTGCGGCAGGAGGTGCAGTCGTAACTGCCGGGGGCGTTGTCGCCGACGAGCAGCCGGTCGGCTTCGGCGTCGCCGATCTCGGCGCGTACGTCCTCGCTGACGTCGAGCATGCGCGGCACGGGTGGCTCCTCGAACTCGGTACGTGCGCCGGGGCGGTTCCCGGCTCATGAAGAGACAACGGGTGAGCCGCTGTCGGGGTCACGCGAGAAGGGGAACGGAATCGAACCGCGCAGAGCGACCGGGCCGGTGATACCTGGACAAATGATGAGATGACGGAACGTGTCGTGCGCATCCCGGCCGCTCGCCGGGGCGGGCGGGGGTGGGGGCGGAGGCGGGGGTGTGGGGGCGGCTGTCGCGCTCGGGTGGGCCCTGCGAAGGGGTGTCCGCCCACGGCGCCCCCTCTTGCCGCACAGGCCGGAATGCGGTCGATCCGGGTGTCCGCTATACGGGCGGAAGGGGGGTAGGGGCGGGTCGGTGGTGGGATGGTGTGGATATCATCACCTCCGGATAAGGGTGCGATAAGGAAGAGTGAATTCCCGGTGGTGTGTTCATTTACGGGTGGTCATTCCGACGTGAAATCGATGTCACCCGGTAGTGGGTATTCCGCTTGTTTCCCGGCGCTTTCCGGACCGTTTCGGTGATCATTTTCGCCCCTGTGTGATTACTGTGCGTCCGGTGTTGAATCGTGCGTCCGAACGAATGACCTCGGAGGGAACGCCTGTGGTGATCCTGTGACACAAGCGTGACCGGCGAGGTACGTGAGGACGCGGTGTGACCGGGTGGCGCCCCGGCTTCCGCCACCGCCCGGGGCCACCTACGGTGGGGGGTATGGCACCCGTACCGACTCCCTCCGCCCCGCCGGACGACACCCCCGGCACCTACGTCGGCCTTGCCGCCGAGACCGCCGAACGGCGGGCCCGGGAGCGCGGCTGGGCCACCGTCAGAGCCCTGCCGCCGGGCATGGTCATCACCATGGAGTTCCAGAGCGGCCGGATCAACTTCGAGGTCGACGCGGGCGTCGTCAGGCGCTGCTGGACCGGCTGAGGGCCCCGTACCGCCCTGTCGCTGTGCATGGACGACTGAAGGCCCCGACCGGAGTCGGGGCCTTCAGTCATACGCGGGGTGGGGCCGTGCGCACCGTTCCCGCGGTACTGCGGGTCAGCCGCCGGCCGCCGGCCGGGCCGGAGTCGGAGTCGTACCACCGCGGGGTGTGCGGTCCGCATGCGGCGGGCGGCGACTGCCGGCCGGGGTGACCGGGGTCCGCTCGGAGCGCGCCGGGTGACCCTGGTGCGCGGCCGGAGCCGTGTATGCGCGCGGGCGGCCGCCGGTGGCTGTGACCACCGCTGTCTGGTGTCCGCCCGCCCCGGAAGCAGCCCCGGACGTCGCCCCGGGCGTCGCCGTGGAGGGAGCTCCGGACGTCGCCGGGGAGGGAGCTCCGGGCGTCGCCCCGGAAGCGATCCCGGACACCTCGCGGGCCGGGCCCCGAGCCGTCTCGACGGCGGCCTGCCGGCCTGCCGCCACGGGCTGGGGGGCGCCCGTAGTGACGGGCACCGGCGGCGCCGCGGTCCTGCCGCGCGCGCTCAGCCACTCGCGGGCCGCGAAGATCCAGTTCTCGGCCCGGGTGATCAGCGGCTCGACCCAGGGCAGGCCGAGGAGGATCAGCAGCCCCGCCGCCCAGCCGAGGACGACGTCGCTGAGCCAGTGCGTACCGAGGTAGACCGTGGTCAGGCCGACCCCGAGGGAGACGATCGCGGACATGGCCGACAGATAGCGCCTGGCTCGCGGTGTGGCGGCCAGGTAGGCGAGGATTCCCCAGGTCACGACGGCGTTGGCGGTGTGACCCGACGGAAATATATCGCCGCCGGCGAAGAGCTCCGCCGATCCGATCTGCGTCGCGTAGTGCGGGCCGAGCCGGCCGAGGCCGATCTTGACCGCGCCCACGGTCACGTTGAGCAGCAGGAGCGAGGCGCCCAGCGTCAGCAGGGGCCGCAGGGTGTGCTGCCGCCAGGAGCGCCAGCCCAGCCAGCAGGCGACCATGACCGCCGTCGGTCCGCGCTGGCCGAGGACGACGTAGTAGTCGAGGAAGGCGTGGATGCTGGGCCACTGCTGGTACGGCCGGAAGAGCATGACCTTCCAGTCCAGGGTCACCAGCCAGGACGACATGAGCACGGCAATGACGATGGCCAGATAGAACGCCAACGTCCCGCCGAAGAGAGCGATGCGGTGAGGACTCATCCGCGGTGTCTCTATCTTCGGCGGTTCCGGCTCCCGGTCCAGACGGGCAAAGATGTCGGTACGCACCCAATCGACGTTACAGCGAGTGAGTGGGTGCCCCGGTCGATCCGGCCGCTTTGTGATGACGATGTGATGTGGACTATGTCTCAGTAGGGCTCATTTTCCAGGGCGTTCGGAGACTCCGGGGTTCCTCTTGTTTCATTTTCTTGGCAGGCATTACGCGAGCGCATTTGCTTATTGATGGAAAAGTGCATCGGATGGCGAAGTGCATTTGCCGCGAGCGCCCGCGGGGTCGAACGGACGGTATCGGTCCGGTTACTGGACGCCTACGGCCGGTGTGCCGCGGAGGGGGTGCGTGGCCGTCCGGCCCCGTTGCGCGCACGACGGGACGGCCGGTTGTCGCAGGTCGGGGTGGCTTCCTGGAGGGGGCCGGGGCGGGCGGCCGCAGTGGCGTACGCCACACTCGACGGCGTCGGCAGGTATGAGATGGGCCACGTGTGGCCCTGTCGAACTCGCGTACGCTGACGGATCACTCGCCCGTCGATGCCGGGCCCGGAGGGACAGCGACGCTGAATCCCCGGGGGCCTGCCGAGCGCGAGGGACCTTTTGGGAGGTAGCTGCATGTCCGGGACGACCACAGCCCGAATCCGTCTGCGCGAAGCCGCCGACGGGGCCAACCGATGGGTCGTCCTGGTCGTCCTCTGCCTCAGTCTGCTGCTCGTGGCGCTCGACGCGACCGTGCTCCACGTCGCCGTCCCCGCGGTCACCGAGGACCTGCGGCCCAGCGCCGTCGGTCTGCTGTGGATCGTGGACGTCTACCCGCTCGTCTGCGCGTCCCTGCTGATCCTCTTCGGCACGCTCGGTGACCGGGTGGGGCGCCGGCGCATCCTGCTGCTCGGCTACGCACTCTTCGGGATCGCCTCAGCCGTCGCGGCCATGGCCGACAGCGCGGGCGTGCTCATAGTGGCGCGGGCCCTGCTCGGCGTCGGCGGCGCGATGATCATGCCGGCGACCCTGTCGATCCTCCGGCAGGTCTTCCCCGACCGCCGCGAGCGGGCTGTGGCCATCGGTGTGTGGTCCGCCGTGGCCGCCGTCGGTGCCGCCACCGGCCCGGTCATCGGCGGATTCCTCGTCGAGCACTTCTGGTGGGGCTCGGTCTTCCTGATCAACATCCCGCTGATGGCGCTGATCCTTCCGGTCGGCCGGCTGCTGCTCCCGGAGTCCCGCGGCAGCAACGACGGGCCCTGGGACGTGTTCGGCGCCCTGATGGCCGCCGCCGGCGTCCTCGGCGTGGTTCTCGGCGTGAAGCGCGCGGGCACCGGCGAGGGGCTGCTGGTCCCGGGCACGCTCGTGCCGCTGCTGGCCGGGGCCGTGCTGCTCGTCGCGTTCGTCCGCCGCCAGAAGCGCCGGACTCATCCGCTGATCGACATCGGAATGTTCGCCAGGCCCGCCTTCTCCACCGCGGTGGGCTGCATCGTCCTCGCCATGCTGGCCCTGGTCGGCCTGGAGCTGATCGCCGTCCAGTACCTCCAGCTGGTCCTGGACCTCAGCCCGCTGGAGACCGGTCTGCGGCTGCTGCCGCTCACCTTCGCCGCCATGGCCGCGGGGGCCACCGGCTCGTTCACCCTGCGCCGGATCGGGCCGCGCAGAATGGTCGGCTGGGGCTTCGTCCTGACGGCGGCGGCGGTCCTGATGCTGACCGCGATGGGCGTGCACGACCGGCCCGGCCTGCTGACCGTGTCCTTCGTCCTGCTGGGCTTCGGCCTGCAGTCCACCCTCTTCGGCGCCTACGAGTCCATGCTCAGCGAGGCGCCGGCCGACCGGGCCGGCGGTGCGGCCGCGATAGGCGAGACCTCGTACCAGCTGGGCGCCGGCATGGGGATCGCCCTGCTCGGCAGCGTGATGAACGCCGCGTACACCCCCGGTCTGGCCAAGCTCCCCGAAGAAGGAGTTCCCGCCTCCGCGGGCGCCGCCGCCTCGCACTCGCTCGGCGAGGCCTACCAGGTCGCCGCGCAGCTGGGCGGTCCGCTCGGAGCCGTACTGCGCTCCACCGCCCGGGACGCCTTCGTCGGCGGGCTGCACATCACCCTGGTGGTCAGTGCGGGTCTGCTGCTGCTCGGGGCACTTGCCGCGCTGAAGCTGCCCCGAGTGATGGACTGCCCGCCGCTGCTCTGCGAGGCCCGGGAGTCCGTGGACAGCCATGAGGTGCCCGGCCCCCGGGACGAGCTCGGTCCCCAGGACCTCTCGCACCCGCACGAGCTGCCCGCCCAGGAGCGGCCCGAGGTGCTGCTCCGGCTGCCCGCGCGGCGCACGCCGGCCGAGGCGACGGGCTCTGGACGCACGGCACACTGAGTCGTAACGTCGGCACGACGCCGTAACTAACACTGCTAGTTTTTGGAGCACTGCCCGTTCTCGGCGCCCCCCACCGACATCGGTACCGTGCGAGCCGCCGGAGGCACTTCCTCATGTCCACCGCTCCGTCCTCGAAACTCCCGCCCTTCGACCCCCGCGACCCGATCGGCATCGACGACCTCCTGGGCGACGAGGATCTCGCGATCCGCGACACCGTCCGGGTCTGGGCCGCCGACCGGGTCCTGCCCCACATCGCCGAGTGGTACGAGAACGGCGAGCTGCCCGGAATCCGTGACTTGGCCCGGGAACTCGGTTCGCTGGGGGCTCTGGGCATGTCCCTCCAGGGGTACGGCTGCGCGGGCGCCACCGCGGTCCAGTACGGACTGGCCTGCCTGGAGCTGGAGGCCGCGGACTCCGGGATCCGCTCGCTCGTCTCCGTACAGGGCTCCCTCGCGATGTACGCGATCCACCGCTTCGGATCCGAGGAGCAGAAGCAGCAGTGGCTGCCCGGCATGGCGGCCGGGGAGATCATCGGCTGTTTCGGCCTCACCGAACCGGACCACGGCTCCGACCCCGCCGGTATGCGGACGTACGCCAAGCGCGACGGCGAGGACTGGGTTCTCAGCGGCCGCAAGATGTGGATCACCAACGGCTCGGTCGCCGGGGTCGCCGTCGTCTGGGCGCAGACCGATGAGGGCACCGCGGGCAGCGGCATCCGCGGATTCGTGGTGCCGACCGACGCCCCGGGCTTCTCCGCACCGGAGATCAGGCACAAGTGGTCCCTGCGCGCCTCGGTCACCAGTGAGCTGATCCTGGACGAGGTGAGGCTGCCGGCCGACGCGGTGCTCCCGGGCGTCACCGGACTGCGCGGCCCGCTCAGCTGTCTCAGCCATGCCCGCTACGGCATCGTCTGGGGAGCCATGGGTGCCGCCCGGTCCAGCTTCGAGGCGGCCGTCGACTATGCGAGGACGCGTGAGCAGTTCGGAAAGCCGATCGGCGGCTTCCAGCTCACCCAGGCCAAGCTCGCCGACATGGCCGTGGAGCTCCACAAGGGCATTCTGCTCGCGCACCACCTGGGCCGTCGGATGGACGCGGGCAGGCTCCGCCCGGAGCAGGTCAGTTTCGGAAAGCTGAACAACGTGCGGGAGGCCATCGAGATCTGCCGCACCTCGCGCACGATCCTCGGCGCCAACGGGATCTCGCTGGAGTACCCGGTGATGCGCCACGCGACGAATCTGGAGTCGGTGCTCACCTACGAAGGAACCGTGGAGATGCACCAGCTGGTGCTGGGCAAGGCGCTCACCGGCCTGGACGCGTTCCGGTGAACCGGAACAACGGCCGGACCGATCGGTGAGCGCCCTGCTCAGCTCTGGTTGAAGAAGCCGTCGGCCGGCCGGCCGGCGGCTTCGCCGTTGACGACCTGGGTGTCGGCGGGGGTCAGCAGGAAGACCCGGGTGGCCACGCGGTCGATCGACCCGCGCAGTCCGAAGATCAGCCCTGCGGCGAAGTCCACGACGCGCTTGGCGTCGGCGGAGTCCATGGACGTGAGGTTCATGATCACCGGGACGCCGTCCCGGAAGAGCTCGCCGATGCTCCGGGCGTCCCGGAAGCTGTCCGGGGTCACGGTGGCGATCCGGCGGCCCGTCTCCTCCGCCGTCTCCGTGGCCACCCGCACCCGCGGATCGGTCACCCAGGCCTGACCGGTCCCGGTCCGTGCACCTTCGGCGTACTCGTCGTCGTCGTAGTACCGCTCGTCGTTGTCCTCTACGAGGCCCAGCCAGGCACTCGCCTTGCGCACCGATCCCATGGACGCCTCCTCTCACCGCGGTTCCTTGGCGTTCCGCATGTCTTTCGTATCCCTATGGTCGTCCATGATGCGGATCGTGCGCCAAGGGGATAGGCGGCGCGCAGGGCATTCGTGACGGTACTGGTGCAGAAGATGTGGCGATTCGTCAAGGTTCCTCCTGCATAAGGGCCCTGGAGATAAGAAAATATGCTCCTCCGGTCCGTACGGGTGACATGGGGGACGTACGGGTGAACGGGTCACTCGATACGATGCACGTCGCGCAGGCGCCCGAGCGCCACGCACAACTGAACGACTACCGGGGGACGGCCGTGTTCGGAATAGTCAGGCCCTGCACTCATCGCCTGTCGGAAGGGCTCAAGGCCGAGTGGATGGCCCATCTCTGTGGGCTCTGTCTCGCGCTTCGCTCCGATCACGGGCAGTTCGCCCGGATCGTCACGAACTATGACGGCCTGATCGTCTCGGTCCTGACGGAGGCTCAGACCGAACGCACCCCCGGGCAGCGGCGTACCGCCGGGCCCTGCCCGCTGCGTGCCATGCGCACCGCGCCCGTCGCGCGCGGCGAGGGTGCCAGGCTCGCCGCCGCCGTCTCGCTGGTGCTGGCTTCCGCCAAGGTGCGCGACCACGTGGCCGACCGGGACGGTCTGTTGGCGCGCCGCCCGGTGGCCGCGGCGGCGCGCAGGGTGGCGGCGGGCTGGGACCGGGCCGGGGCGCGCACCGGCGCACAGCTCGGCTTCGACACCGCGCTGCTCGTCGACGCCGTCGACCGCCAGACGGGCATCGAGCTGCTCGCGGGGCCCGGCACCCCCCTGCTGACGGTCACCGAGCCCACCGAGACCGCCACCGCCGCGGCCTTCGCGCACACCGCCGTGCTCGCGGGCAAGCCGCAGAACGCCGCTCCGCTCGCGGAGGCCGGACGGCTCTTCGGCCGCCTCGCGCATCTGCTGGATGCCGTGGAGGACCAGGAAGCTGACGCCGCGTCGGGAGCCTGGAACCCGCTCACGGCGACCGGCACCACGCGCGCCGAGGCCCGGCGGCTGTGCGACGACGCGCTGCGCGGCGTACGGCTGGCGCTGCGCGACGCGGAATTCGCCGACGACAAGCTGGCTCATGTGCTGCTGGCGCACGAACTGCGGCGTTCGGTGGACCGGGCGTTCGCCACAGACGTCTGTTCCCATCAGGGTGGCGGGCTTCTGGCGGAAGCCGGCCACCCGTCAGGCGGGGGGCACACGGGGTCCTTCGGGCCGCCGCCGGGCAATCCGTACGCCCCCACCGGCCCGTCCGGTCCCTTCGGCCCGCCGCAGCCGCCGGAGCCCCCGCGCGACCGGCGGGGGCTCGTCATGGGATGCCTCGTCTGGGCGGGTCTCGCCTGCACCTGCCAGATGTGCTGCGGCACCTTCGACGACCCGTGGAGCCGCCAGCGCCGCGAAGGGCTGTGCAGTCAGTGCGACTGCGGGGACTGCTGCGATGCCTGTGACTGCTGCAGCAACTGCGGGGACTGCTGTGACGGCTGCGACTGCTGCGGGTGCGACTGCAGCTGCTGACCCCGCGTCACTTGATCTCGGGCGGCGAGATCTGCGAGGTCTTGACGCCCGAGGCGGAGATGCCCCACTTCTTCAGGATCCGGTCGTAGGTGCCGTCCGCCTTGAGACTGTTGACGGCGGCCTGGAAGGCCGGCGCCAGCGGGGTGCCCTTCTTGAAGGCGAATCCGACGTCGAGACGCTTGAACTCGTTGAGGAAGCGCACGCCCTCCTGCTGCTTCACGGCATACCGCAGTCCGTTGATGGTCGACATCACGACATCGGTCCGCCCCTGCTGGAGCGAGCTCCAGACCGCGGACTGATCGGAGTACGTCTTCACGTCGTACGGCTTCTTGCCGGCCTCGGTGCACCGGTGCCTGTTCTCCTCCAGCGTCACCTCGAACGTGGTGCCCGCGGCGGTGCCCACCGGCAGCCCGCAGAGCTGGGTCAGGTCCGTGACCTTGTGCAGACCGCTGTCGTCGCGGACCGCGAAGCCCTGGCCGTCGTTGAGGTAGGTGACGAAGTCGATCGTCCGCCTGCGTTCGTCGGTCACGCCGAAGTTTCCGGTGCCCACCTCGTACTTTCCGCTGCCGAGCGCGGGCAGGATCGCCTCGAACGCGGCGACCTCCCGCTTCGGCTTCAGCCCGAGCACCCTGGCCACGGCGTCCCCGAAGTCGATGTCGGTGCCGGCCAGGGTCGTACCGTCCGCGAGATAGGTGGCACCGGGCGGGGTGCCGACGCTGGAGGCGATGTTCAGCGTGCCGGAGGAGCGGACCTCCGCGGGCAGCAGGGCGGCCGCGGCCTCGTCCTTCTTCACGCCCGACACGACGTCGGTGGTGGGGACCGCGCCCCTGGCGGCGGAACCGGCCGCACCCGCGGGGGCGGCCGTCGGATCGCCGGACCCGCACGCGGTCAGCGTCAGCGTGGCGGCGGTGATCAGTGCGAAGGCAGCGGTGTGCCGGGTACGGGGCATCAGGGATGGTTCTCCAGTTTCGTCGCCCGTGGGCGGGCGCAGGGCAGCGCGCGACGGCCCACGGCCGGGGCGGAGGAAGGCGGAACACGACGGGAGGAGCAGTGCGAGGGGAGGGTGGTGCGGTGTTGTGTACGCGAGAGCGCGCGGGGAAGAGCTCAGACGCCGTTCACGGCGCGAGCGGGAATGCGGGGCGAAGCAGGGCGTCGGCTCAACAGGAACAGGACCACACGCGACCGAAGTCGATGTGGGAGCGCTTGACCAGCCACTGCTGCGAATACATGGCCCAAGTGGAACAGGCATCCGGTGGTCCGTCAACTGACTTGAGATGTAAGGCTCACAGTGTGGACAGGGTTGACAAGCCGCCGCGAACAGCGCTTACCTCAAAGGCGGATCGGGCTGAGGGGCCCGGTCCCCGTTGTGTTCCACCGTTGTGTTCCGTGCCGAGGGCGCGCCCCGTGTTCGATCGCCGCATCCACGGAGCCCCCGCATGTCCGCTCAGACAGACACCCTCCCGCCGGCTGTCCCGGCCGAGCCCCTTCAGGACAACGATGCCGACCGGCTGCGGATCGTCCCGGTACGCCGGACCGGACAGTGGACGGCGGCCGTCGCCGTACTGGTCCTGCTCGCCCTCGCGCTGAACTCCGTCATCCGCAACGACGCCTTCCAATGGGGCGTCGTCGGCGACTACTTCACCACCACCGCGGTACTGCGCGGCCTCTGGCTCACGCTCTGGCTCACCGCGCTCGTGATGGTGCTCGGCTTCGCGCTGGGGACGCTGCTCGCCGTCCTCAGGCTCTCCGCCAACCGCGTGCTCCAGGCGGTCGGCTGGGGGTACGTGTGGCTCTTCAGGTCCACCCCGATCCTGGTCCAGCTGCTGTTCTGGTTCAACATCGGGGCGCTCTACCCGGAGATCCTCGGCGTCCGCACGGTGAACCTCCTCGGCCCCGTCACGGTCGCCGTCATCGGGCTGACCCTCCACGAGGCCGCGTACGCGGCGGAAGTCGTCCGCGGCGGCATCCTGTCCGTGGAACGCGGACAACTGGAGGCCGCCCAGTCCCTCGGCCTCGGCCCGTGGCGGCGGCTCTACCGGATCGTGCTGCCGCAGGCGATGCGCTCCATCGTGCCCCCCGCCGGGAACATGCTGATCGGCACCCTCAAGGGCACCTCGATCGTCAGCATCATCGCCGTACAGGACCTGCTGTACTCGGTCCAGCTGGTCTACCACCGCACGTACCAGGTCATCCCGCTGCTGCTCGTCGCCACCCTCTGGTACGTCGTCGTGACCTCGCTGCTCAGCATCGGCCAGCACTACGTCGAGCGGTACTACGCACGCGGCACCGGGGACGCCCGGTGAACGCCGTCCCGACGCTCGTCGTCATCGGCGCCGGGCCGCGGGGCACCGGCGTCATCGAGCGCATCGCCGCCAACGCCCCCTCGCTGTACGGCGGCCGGCCGCTGGACATCCATCTCGTCGACCCGTTCCCGCCCGGCGGCGGCCGGATCTGGCGCCACGACCAGTCGCCGCTGCTGTGGATGAACTCCATGGCCGAGGACGTCACCATGTTCACCGACGACACCGTCCGCCTGGAAGGTCCCGTACGGCCGGGACCGGCGCTCGACGTCTGGGCGGCCGACGTGCGCGAGGGGCGGACCGATCCCGGACCGGACGCCGCCGGTGAGCCCGGACTCCGCCGTGAGATCGAGGAGCTGACGGGGGAGGACTTCCCGAGCCGGCGGTTGCAGGGCGCCTATCTGCGCTGGGTGTACGAGCAGTCGGTGGCCGCGCTCCCGCCCACCGTCACCGTCCACGAACACCGCAGCCGCGCCCTGCGCGTCACCGGCCCCCGCGGCGGCCGCCAGTCCGTCCACCTGGAGGGCCGTACCGAACCGCTCACCGCCGACCTCGTGGTCCTCACCCTCGGCCACCTCGACGCCGAACCGGACGACGAACAGCGGCGGCTGTCCCGCTTCGCGGACCGGCACGGCCTCATCCACCTGCCGCCCGACTTCACCGCCGACAGCGACCTCAGCGCCCTGCCCGCGGGCGAACCCGTCATAGTCCGGGGCTTCGGACTCGCCTTCATCGACCTGATGGTGCTGCTCACCGAAGGCCGCGGCGGACGGTACGAGAACGGCACGTACCTGCCCTCCGGGAAGGAACCCGTCCTGTACGTCGGATCGCGCCGCGGTGTCCCGTACCACTCCAAGATCGGATACGTACGGCCCGGCGAACGGCCGCCGCTCCCGCGCTTCTTCGGACCCGACCGGGCCGATGAACTCCTGAACCGGCCGGAGCCGCCCGACTTCCACCGCGACATATGGCCCCATGTCGACAAAGAGCTCGGCTACGCCCACTACCACCGCCTCTTCGCCTCCCACCCCGAGCGCACCACGGCCGACTGGACCGCCTTCGAGGAGAAGTACGCGGCCGCCGACCCGGGCAGCGCCGAATTGCGGGACGTCATCGCGGCCGCTGTCCCCGACCCCGCAGACCGGCTCGACCTGGCGGCGCTCGACCGCCCGCTGGACGGGGTGCGCCACACCTCGTCCGCGTCCTTCCAGGAGGCGACACGCGCCTACATCACCGCGGACCTGGCGCGCCGGCACGATCCCGGACACAGCGAGGACCTCGCCGTCTTCCTCGGACTGCTCTCCGTATACGGCCAGTTGATCCGGTTCGGCGACATCGGTGACCGGTGGCACGGCTTCTTCAGCTACCTCGCCTCCGGGCCGCCCGGCCCCCGGCTGCGACAACTGCTCGCGCTCTCCCGGGCCGGGGTCGTCCGCTTCCTCGGCGCCGGGACGACGGTCGAAACCGATGAGGAGCGGGGCCTCTTCCGGGCAGGCGGCGCCACGGTGCCGGGCGAGCGGACCGAGGCCCGCGCCCTCGTCGAGGCCCGGCTGCCCGACCCCTCACCGGGACGCACCCGCAGCACCCTGCTCCGGGCGCTGTACGAGGACGGGGCCGCCGCCACCGCCACCGGACTGCTCGCGGTCGACCCCGGCGACGGCCGGACCCTGGACCGCGACGGACTGCCGCACCCCCGCCGCTTCGCCCTCGGCCCGCACACCGCCGCGCGTAGCAGCGGCGCCTTCACCCGGCCACGCACCGGCGGCCCGGCCTTCGGACAGAACGACGCCACCGCACGCGCCGCCCTCACCTTCCTGCGCGACCTCGACGGCACCGATGACTGACCGGCACGCGCACTTTCGAACCGAAGCCCCCGAGGACATCCCCATGAAGACGACCAGCCGTCCCCCGAAGACCGAACCGGCCGCCGCGCCCGGCCACGGGCCCGCCGCGCCCATGGTCGAGATCCGGGGCGTGCACAAGAGCTTCGGCTCCCTCGACGTACTGCGCGGCATCGACCTGTCCGTACGCACCGGCGAAGTGACCGTGATCCTCGGCCCCTCCGGCTCCGGGAAGTCCACCCTGCTGCGCACCGTCAACCACCTGGAGAAGGCGGACCGGGGCTCGATCACCGTGGACGGGGACTTCGTCGGCTACCGCCGGAAGGGCGACAGACTGTACGAACTCCCCGAGCGCGAGGTCCTGCGCCGCCGCACCCGCATCGGTTTCGTCTTCCAGAACTTCCACCTCTTTCCCCACCTCACCGTCCTGGACAACGTCACCGAGGCCCCGGTGGCAGCGCTCGGCCGCACGAAGCAGCAGGCCGCCGTCACCGCGCACCGGCTGCTGGCCCGCGTCGGACTCGACGACAAGGCGACGGCGTATCCGAGGCAGCTCTCCGGCGGTCAGCAGCAGCGCGTCGCCATCGCCCGCGCCCTCGCCGTCGAACCGAAACTGCTGCTCTTCGACGAGCCGACCTCCGCGCTCGACCCCGAACTGGTCGGCGAGGTCCTCGACGTGATCAAGGACCTGGCGCAGCAGGGCACCACGATGATCGTCGTCACCCACGAGATCGGGTTCGCCCGTGAGGTCGCCGACACGGTCGTCTTCATGGACGAGGGGCGGATCGTCGAACAGGGCCCGCCCGCCGACGTACTCGACCGGCCGCGCCACGCACGCACGCGCGCCTTCCTCTCCAAGGTGCTGTGAGACTCCCGCACTCCCTGCCCGTCAAGGCATTGCGGCCCAGCACCCGGGGCCCGAAGCCGCTCCCGAACTCTTCCGAAAGAGCCCGCCATGTCACACCTCCGCCCTCTTCACCTGGCCGCCGAGATCGGCGGCCCGCCCCGCTACGACCCCGCTCACTACACCGGCCTCGCCCGTCTCGCCGAGCGCGGGGCCCTGGACTTCGTCACCCTCGGCGACTCGTTCGCCCGGCCGGGACCCGACGCGCTCGCCGTGCTCTCCCGGGTCGCGCCGGACACCCGCAGGATCGGGCTCGTGCCGACGGTCACCACCACGCACACCGAGCCCTTCCACGTGTCGTCCGCCGTGGCCACACTGGACTGGGTCAGCGGAGGCCGGGCCGGCTGGTGCGTGGACGTGTCGACGACGGCCGCCGAGGCCCGGCTGTTCGGCCGCCGCCCCGCCGCGCCCGCTGCCGAACTGTGGCGGGAGGCCGGCGAGGCCGCCGACGTGGGAGCGCGTCTCTGGGACAGCTGGGAGGACGACGCCGAGATCCGGGACGCCGCCACCGGACGTTTCCTCGACCGCGACAAGCTGCACCACACCGACTTCGAGGGAACCGCCTTCGGCGTCCGCGGACCCGCCGTCGTGCCCCGGCCCCCGCAGGGCCGCCCGGTCACGGTCATCGACGGTACGGCGGACGCGGCCAGGGAGACCGCCGCCCGCCACGCCGACGTGGTGCTCGTACGGGCCACCACACCCGAGCGGACCGCCGAGATCCGCGACGACGTGCACCGCCGCGCCGCCGCACACGGACGTGCCCCCGGGACACTGCGGGTGCTCGCCGCGCTCACCGTCGACCTCGGAGACGCCGAATCGGCCCCGGAACCGGGGCTGGAGAGCGGACCGCCGCTCGCCGGGCACGGCACGTACTACCGCGGCGGTCCGGTCGACCTCGCCGACCTGATCACCCAGTGGCACCGGACCGGAGCCGTCGACGGCTTCCACCTCACCCCGATCACCCCCGGGCGCGATCTCGAACGGATCGTCAACGGCACGGTGGCCCTGCTCCAGCACCGCAGCCTGTTCCGCACCTTCCACCCCGGCGGCACCCTCCGCGAGCACCTGGGCCTGGCCCGCCCGGCGAACCGGTACGCCCGCCAAGGAGCACGGGTATGACAGCCGCCCCGAAACAGCTGCATCTCGCCGCGCACTTCCCGGATGCGAACAACACCACCGTGTGGGACGACCCCCGCTCCGGCAGCCAGATCGAGTTCTCCTCCTTCGAACACCTCGCGCGGAAGGCCGAACGCGGGCTCTTCGACTTCTTCCTCCTCGCCGAAGGGCTGCGGCTGCGCGAGCACAACGGCCTGATCCACGAGCTGGACGTGGCCGGCCGTCCCGAGTCCCTCACCGTGCTGGCCGCGCTGGCCGCAGTCACCGACCGGCTCGGCCTCGCCGCCACCGTCAGCGCCACCTTCAACGAGCCCTGCGAACTGGCGCGCCGGCTCGCCACCCTCGACCACCTCAGCTCCGGCCGGGCCGCGTGGAACGTCACCACCTCCTCCGACGCCCTCACCGGTGAGAACTTCCGGCGCGGCGGCTACCTCGACCCGGCCGACCGGTACACCCGCGCCGCCGAGTTCGTCGCCACCGCCCGCGAGCTGTGGGACTCCTGGACACCCGACGGCACCCCGCGCCCCTTCGCCCACCACGGCCGGCACTTCTCCATCGAGGGCGAGTTCACCGTCCCGCGCTCCCCGCAGGGGCACCCCGTCGTCATCCAGACGGGGGACTCGCCCGAGGGCCGGGAGTTTGCCGCGTCCGCCGCCGACATCGTCTTCACCCGGCACGGCACCCCGGAGGCGGGCCGCGCGTTCTGCGCCGACGTCAAGGGACGGCTCGCGAAGTACGGCAGGGAGCCGGACGACCTGAAGATCATGCCCGGCGTCGCTGTGGTGCTCGGCGATAACGATGCCGAGGCGCGGGAACGGGCTGCCGGAATCCGCCTCCAGCAGGTCTCGCCGCAGAACGCGATCGTGGCCCTGGAGCGGGTCTGGGGCCGCGACCTCTCCTCGTACGATCCCGACGGGCCGCTGCCCGTGAGCGACCCGGAGCCCGCATCGGCGCCGAGCCGGGGCCGGGTCCGGCACGGCGACTCCCGTGCCGTCGCGGCGCGCTGGCGCGAACTGTCCCGCGAGAAGGGACTGTCCATCCGGCAGACCGTCATCGAGGCGACGGGTCGGCCGGCGTTCGTCGGCAGCCCGCGGGCCGTCGCGGCCGAGATGGCCGAATTCGTCGCCACGGGGGCCGCCGACGGCTTCGTCCTCGTTCCCCATCTCATCCCCGGCGGCCTCGACGACTTCGTCGACCAGGTTGTTCCGCTCCTCCAGGAACGGGGGGTGTTCCGCAGCGCGTACACCGGCTCCACGCTGCGGTCGCACCTCGGGATCGCCGAGCCGGTATGGAAAGGTTGACCGCATGAGCACGGACGCACAGCAGCAGGAAGCACGGGACTGGAACCACTGGCACCAGGAGCGCACCGCCACGGTCGCCGCACCGCACGGGCCACTCTCCCTCACCGGCACCCACTGGCTCTCCGACTACCCGGACGGTCGAATTCCGGCCGTCCCGGGCCACTGGCAGGAGGACGGCGACGAGGTGCTGCTCACCGCCGGCTCCGAAGACGGCCTGAGCGTCGACGGGAAGCCCTTCACCGGCCAGGTCCGGCTGGGCGCCGACCGTGGCCCGATCGGCGCCTCCCGGGTGGCGCACGGCGAGCGTCGCCTCGTCCTGCTGAGCCGCGAAGGCCTGTGGGCGGTACGGGACTTCGACCCGGACTCCGCGGCGCGGCGCGCCTTCCGCGCCATCGAGGCCACACCGTACGACCCGCGCTGGGCCGTGCCGGGCACCTTCCGTCCGTACGGCATCTCCCGCACCGTCCGGGTCGAGAACGCCGACGGAGTCGAGCGCGGACTGGGGCTCGGCGGCGAGATCGCCTTCGCGCTGGACGGTGTCGAGCACACGCTCCAGGTCGCCGTCGAGAGCGACGGCTCGCTCTGGGCCGTCTTCGCGGACGCCACCAGCGGTGACACCAGTTACCGCTTCCGGTTCCTGCGGCCCGCCGCCCCCGCCGACGACGGGTCGGTGACGGTCGACCTCAACCGTGCGCTGCTGCCGCCCTGCGCGTTCGCGGACCACTTCATCTGCCCCTTCCCGCCGCCCGGCAACACCCTCCCCGTCGCCGTCGAGGCGGGGGAGCGCCGGCGGACCGACGGCTGAATCACGGCCTCCGCCCACCCCCGTCCGGCCCCGGCAGACCGTCCTGCGCCGGGGCCGGACGCATACGCGCCGACACCCGGGATCCGGGAAGCTCAGGCCAAAAGGCGGTCTTGCGTAAGAAGTTGACGCCTTGAATACTCCCGAGCAGCGCTTGTCAGGGGCACGGCACATTCGAAATGCGTACAGACGTCCGTCCCCATGACTGCGCCTCACGGGTCCGACCACCCCACAGGCGGACCCCCGACTCCCCTCGGGAGGAAACAAGTGAGGATCAAGCGCACCACCCCCCTCAGCACTGCCGCGAGACGCAGCAGGGCCGTCGCCATTGCCGCAGGTCTCGTGGCGGTTGCCGCACTCGCCGTCCCCAGCGCACAGGCCAGCTCCAACGGAACGTACAGCGCGAACCAGCTCTCCGCCGCGAGCGACGCCGTCCTCGGCGCCGACGTGGCCGGCACGGCCTGGAACGTCGACCCGGTGACCAAGAAGCTCGTGGTCACGGTCGACAGCACGGTCTCCGCCTCGGAGATCCAGCAGATCAAGGACTCCGCGGGCGCCAACGCCGGTGCCCTGCGCATCGAGCGCACCTCCGGGAAGTTCAGCAAGCTGCTCTCCGGCGGTGACGCCATCTACGCGCCGGGCTGGCGCTGCTCCCTCGGATTCAACGTCCGCAGCGGCAGTACGTACTACTTCCTGACCGCCGGTCACTGCACCGACGGCAACCCTCCCTGGTACACCAACTCCTCGAACACCACCTACATAGGCCCGACGGTCGGCTCCAGCTTCCCGACCAACGACTACGGTCTGGTGCGCTACGACAACGCCGCCGTCTCCCACGAGGGCACCGTCGGCAGCGTCGACATCACCAGTGCGGCGAACGCCACGGTCGGGATGTCCGTCACCCGGCGCGGCTCCACCACCGGCATCCACAGCGGCACCGTCTCGGCGCTCAACGCCACGGTCAACTACGGCAGCGGCGACATCGTCTACGGCATGATCAAGACGAATGTGTGTGCGGAGCCCGGTGACTCCGGCGGTCCGCTCTACTCCGGCTCCAGGGCGATCGGACTCACCTCGGGCGGCAGCGGCAACTGCAGCTCCGGTGGTACGACGTTCTTCCAGCCGGTCACCGAGGCGCTCAGCGCGTACGGCGTCAGCGTCTACTGACGCACCGGGCGGCCGGATCTGTCCCCCGGAACCGGCCCGTCCCTCGAAAGCGCACCTCGAACACGCCGAGCCCCCGCCCGAATTACGGGCGGGGGCTCCCGCTGGGGCCGCGGCTTTTGAGAGGATGTGACACAGGACGGTCACGCAGGAGCAACGGGGGCGGACGCTGCGTCTCCCGGAGGGACGCCCTCCGGGAACCCCCGGCAGACATCCCAGGGGGTTCCAGGTCCGTGAAACGCATCGGAGTGACCGGTCACCGCAGCATTCCGCAGGAAGCCCATGACCATGTGCTGGCGTCGATGCGCGCGGCGTTCCACGGATTCGACGGCTCGGTGGAGGCGCTGTCCAGCCTGGCCGTCGGCGCGGACCAGCTCTTCGCGGACCTCGCCCTCGCCCACGGCGCCCAGCTGACGGTGGTCATCCCCAGCGGCGACTACGAGGCGTGCTTCGCCGACGGTGCCGAACTGGCCCGCTACCGGTCCCTCAAGGCCCGCGCCGCGCGGGAGGTCAGACTGGACTTCCCGCACTCCACCGACGAGGCGTACTACGCGGCCGGTGCCTACATCGCCGACCACTGCGACCGGTTGCTCGCCGTGTGGGACGGCCGCCCCGCCCGCGGCCTCGGCGGCACGGGGGACATCGTGACGTACGCCCGCGGGCTCGGTCGCCCGGTCACCGTGATCTGGCGCGACGGGGTGGAGCGCGCCTGATGGCCCGTCATGGGCGGTGGCGGGCCGCGCGTGCGGTCCACCGGGGTTCCTGGCGCCTGCGGTACCAATGTCGCTGTTCGTTCGGCCGGTCACGCCCGAGGCGTCCGGGTTCTGTGTGCCGGTATCGAAGGTGATTCGTGCACGGAGAAGCGCCAGCTCATCGATTTGATGAACTCCGCTGCGAAGTCATTGAGTTGCCCATGCATCTTCCCTTTCCGCCGGGAGGTGAGGTCGGTGGCGACCGGGATGCCGAAGCAGGCCGGCATGGCCGCGCTGTCCGCGCTGGAGTGGGTCCACGGCCTCCGTGCGCCGGGGTGGCGCGGCCGGTGACGTGCCTCCGACCAGCAGGATGAGCTGCCGGCGGGCGGAATTCACGGCCTCCCGCCGGCGGGCGATCGTCATGGCGCCCGTGTGGTGAGAGGGCAGATCGGCGTTCCTGAGGACCGTGCTCGGCAGGGGGCCGGGAATCGCTGTCGTGATGATTCCGGTCTGCGGTTATGTCGTCACCCCGGTGGCGGAATCTACCGTTCCGTTCGATCGAGTCGGGTCCTGTGACGCTCTCGTTCCAAGTGGACGTCCTCAGTTGCCAACCGAGGTCATGAGAGTAAAGAGGTCATGAGAGTAAAGTCGTGCCGCCGGACGTTGAAAGAGTGCAAGTTCCAAGGCGTTGTCCGTGCCAACCAGCCTCTTCAGCAAAGAAGTTGAAGGGCGATCACCCTCACCTGACCATCCGTCATCGGTGTGGCGTACTGGCGCGGTCGGGCTCCGATCTCCCGTCGGGCGCCGAGTAGAATCCCGGTAACGCAAAAGGAGCTCTGCCCCGACTCCGGTTCCTAGGCCAAGTGAGTCGAGGCGAGCTCCTCGCGCGGTGCCATGTCAAGCGGAAGCATGAAAGGACACCACATGAAGAATAGCTCGGAAGGTGACGAGCACAGCGCCGTTCGGGAGGGAGTGTCCCGGCGGACCCTCCGCGGCCTGCGGGTTTACCTGAAGCGTCGTGGACACCGCTCCTTCGATCTGGGGTACGAAGCCCTCCGCGGAGCGGCCTACCAGGCAGGAAGCGGCCTGGTGACAGTACTCGTCCTCTGGATGAGCACCCGCCGCTGACCCCTCGCGAAGAGATCAATGGGCGCGTCACCCTTCCGGTGGCGGGCCCGTCTCTGCTTCGAGAGGCAGCGTCACATCTGGTGCCGGGCGAGCCAGTCGGTGTGCTGGGGGGAGACGATGCGTTCGGTCTCGAACACCGCCCGGGGCCACTGCCGCTCGTTCAGTGTGGTCTCCATCGCTATCTGCATCGACTCCAGATCCTTCTCCACCAGGGAGTGGGCCGAGATCAGCGGGTGGTGACGGCGCATCTCGCACCAGGCGAGACAGGCGGCTGCCGCCGCTGAGAGCACCCCGGTCAGTGCGAAGGACTGTCCGGTCGAGAAGGCCCTGAACAGGGCGAGGACCAGGGCGAGGGCGGTCAGCCCGGCAATGGTGGTCGACCAGACCAGGGTGGCCCGCCGGGACACCTCCTGGCGCCTGCGATACCAGCTCCGCTGTTCGATCAGCCGGTCACGCACATAGGTCTCCTTGCGCACGGTGAAAGCCTTGTCCCGCAATGCGTGCATGGAATCGGTGATGAGCCCGCCGGAATCGGCCGTCTGGTCCCGGGGGTCGGACCAGCCCACCTTGCGAAGTTCCTGAAGCCCCTCTTCGAGCCGGTTGGCGAACACTGCTTCGGGATGCTGTGTGCCGGTATCGAAAGGTGAGCCATGCACGGAGTAGCGCCAGCACATCGATTTGATGAACTCTGCCGCCGAGCGATTGAGCTGCCAATGGGACTTGGCTTTGCGCCGGGAGGTGAGGTAGGTGGTGACCAGGACGCCGAGGTAGGCCAACGCTGCCGCACAGTCCGTGAGTTGGAGCGTGCCGGCGACCTCCGCGCGCCAGGGCAGGGCGGCCGGGACCGTGCCCGCGACGAGTAGGATGAGCTGCCAGCGGGTGGTATTCACCGCCTCCCGCTGGCGGGCGATCGCAATGGCATCCGTGTGGTGAAAGAGCTCCGGCAGATCAGCGTTCCTGAAGACCATGCTCTGCAGTGGTCCGGGAATCGCCGTCATGTTCACTCCCGTCTGCGGTTATTTCGTCACCCTGATGGCGGAATCTATCGTTCCGGTCGAGCGTGGCCGGTCCCGTGTGACGCTCTCGTTCCAAGTGGGCGTCCTCAGTTGCCAACCGAGGTCATGAGAGTAAAGTCGTGCCGCCGGACACTGCAATGGTGCAGGTACCAACGCTGGTTTCCTGTCCGGAACCATTCCATCGGAACGAATCCCCTCAAGGACGGCCGTGAAGACCACTGAATCCTCCCTCTCCTTCGCCGTTGCGAAGAAGAGCCGTGTGCCGCTCGCCGCGATCGACGCGCGTGGTGGCGAAGCAGCCAGGAAGCTCGGTCGGGTGCATGTTGCCTCCGCCGGTCGCCCCAGCCAGGCATCCACCTTCAACTCCTCTCTCTGACCCCGCATTACGGATCACTCCTCCGGGACGGCCGGTTTGCCGGATCACCCTTCCGTGCTGGCTAGACTGGTGGAATGACAGGACCCCTGGTCCCTTTCCGCGAAGTAGTCCTCAAGGTTCACAGCAGGTGTGATCTTGCCTGTGACCATTGCTATGTCTACGAACATGCCGATCAGAGCTGGCGAACCCGTCCGAAAACAATCTCTGATGAAGTCATCTTCCGGACTGCTCAGCGCCTGGCTGAGCATGCCAAGACACACGCACTGCCCTCCGTGTCAGTAATCCTGCACGGAGGGGAGCCACTGCTTGCTGGCCCCGCCCGGCTGCGGCGCATCTGCGAAGAGCTCACGTCGGCCTTCGATGGCGTCGCCGCGCTCGATCTCCGGATCCACACCAACGGCCTGCAGCTCAGCCCGCGCTATCTCGACCTCTTCAGCGAGTACGACGTCAAGGTGGGCATCTCCCTCGACGGCGACCGCGAGGCCAACGACCGGCACCGCCGCTTCGCCGACGGGCGCAGCAGTCACCCCTTGGTGCTCAAGGCCGTCGAGCTGCTCCGGCAGGAGCGCTATCGCCATCTCAACCTCGGCCTCCTGTGCACCATCGACATCGCGAACGACCCGGTCGCGGTCCTCGACGCACTCACGGAGCTCGAACCGCCGCTCATCGACTTCCTGCTTCCCCATGCCACCTGGGACGACCCGCCGCCGCGGCCCGACGGATCGCCCACCGCCTACGCCGACTGGCTCCTCGCGGTCTTCGACCGCTGGCAGGAGCGGGGGCGTCCGGTGCCCGTGCGGATCTTCTCCTCGGTCGCCTCCACGCTGAACGGCGGCCCCAGCCTCACCGAGTCACTGGGCCTCGCGCCGACCGACCTCGTCGTCGTCGAGACCGACGGCCGGCTGGAGCAGGTCGACTCGCTGAAGAGCGCCTACGAGGGCGCGGCGGACACCGGATTCGACGTCTTCGCGAACGCCTTCGACGAGGTCGCGGCACACCCCGGGGTGCGGGCCAGGCAGCTCGGTCTGGAGGGCGTCAGCGAGACGTGTCGCCGTTGCCCCGTCGTACGTTCGTGCGGGGGAGGCCTGTACACCCACCGCTACAGCTCCGCGGGCGATGGCGAGGGATTCGACAACCCGTCCGTGTACTGCCATGACCTCGCCGCCCTGGTGCGCGGCATCGAGGCCCGTACGCCCGCGGACACCGTGGCGCCCGCGGTCGCGGATCCGGTCGAACTGCTCGCGGCCCAGGAGGACCTCACCCGCACCCTGCTGGCCCGGCTGCACGCGGACCTGGACGGCAGGGGCGGTGAGCGGTGGGCGGCGGCGTGGGAGCTGGCGGCCGCGCTGGAGGGCTCGGAGGAAGGGGCCCGGGGGCTGGACGGCGTACTCGCCCATCCCTACACGCGCACCTGGCTGCTCGACGCCCTGGACGCCCTGCACGAGGACCGGCCGGAGGCGGCTTCACAGGCCGCGGACGGTCTGCAGACCCTTCTTGCCGCGGCCGCCGTGCGGGCCGGCCTCGATCTGCGGGCGCCGGCGCCCTACCGGGACGGCGGGCTCGTCCTGCCCACCCTGGGCCGGCTGACGGTCGCCGGACCGGGGGAGCGCGGCACCGTGCTGGTGCGCGCGGCCGGGGACGGGTTCCTGGTCGCGCCTGCCGCCGGAGCGGCGGAGCGGCGGATCCAGCGGTCCGCCGAGGCCGGGCCCGGCTGGCTGCCGGTGCGCGGGTTCGCCCTGCTGGGCGGCCCGTTCCCGGGGCACGGCTTCGTCATCGACGATCTCGACCCGTACCGGGACTGCTTCGGCGCACCCGTCGCCCCCACGCTCGACGCGGCTGCGGGCGACCGTCTGGGCGCCGAGCTCGCCGAGGCCTGGGCGCTGATCGGGCAGCGGGCTCCCGCCTACGGCGCGGCGGGAGCCGACGGCCCGCTCGCCTTCACCCCGCTCACCTTCACCCCGCTCACCGGCCTGGCGCCGGGCGAGCCCTCGGTGGGGCGGCACGGATACGGCGCGCTCGGCATCGGGGCGGACGAGAGCGCCGGCACGCTGGCGCTCGCGCTGCTGCGCGGAGTGCGTCGGGCGAGATTCCGGGCACTTGTGGACGTCACGGATCTTTACGCGGCGGACGGCTCCTGGGAACATCGAATGCCCTGGCGGGAAGAATTGGTTCCGTTTTCCCGGCTGCTGGCCGACGTCTATGAACGGCTGGCGCTCGCGGCATTCGATTCCCGGTACCGGGACGGTGTGCCGCAGGCGCTCGACACGCTCGAAGGCGCGGCCGAACTCACCGTCGGTGGAAAACGACTGCTGGCGCTGATGCGAAAAGAATTCTGAATACAGAATTCCGGTTCGGGGGAGGGTGGTCGCAGACTCGGGACAACCGGGAGGAACGGCCTCAGATCGCATGCGCGCAGAGGCGTGATCGACAAGGCCTGGGGACAGATGACCGAAAAATGGCGTTGATTGACCGAACGTCATGGGGGTGGAGCAAGGTCCGCTCCGGAATGATGAATTCGCTCGCATTCTCTTCACTCCTCGGGTGCGGGTGCTCACACAGGACGGGGGTCGTGTGCACGCGACGACGCAGCAGCGAGCGGCGGACCATCGGCCGTACTTCTTCTTGAGTTATGCCCACACACCGGGGTACGGCGGTGGCACGGACCCCGACATGTGGGTCGAGCGGCTCTTCCAGGATCTCTGTGGCCATGTGATGGCCATGACCGACCTGCCCGCGGGCGCCCCCGCCGGCTTCATCGACCGCGAGATACGTTCCGGCGAGGGCTGGTCGGAACGGCTCGGCGAGGTGCTCGCCACCTGCCGGGTGTTCGTACCGCTGTTCTCGCCGCGCTACTTCGCCAGTGAGATGTGCGGCAAGGAGTGGTACGCCTTCGCCCAGCGCGCCATCCACCACCGGGCCCGCTCCAACCAGCCCGCCGAGGCGATCGTCCCGGCGCTCTGGGTGCCGGTGCCACCCAGCCAGCTGCCCGGACCGGCCGAGCGATTACAGTTCAACCACCGTGATTTCGGAGACCGTTACGTCAGCGACGGACTGTACGGACTGATCAAGCTCAAGCTCTTCAACGAGGAGTACGAGCGTGCGGTGTACGAGCTCGCCAAACGCATCGTCAGCGTCGCCGACTCGGTACGGATCGGCACCGGCCGGCCCGTCGACTACCGGCTCGCCCCCAGCGCTTTCGGCTCGCCGAGCAGCGGGGCCGCCGGCGGCCCCCGCCCCATGCAGGTGACCATCGCCGCCGCCACCCGCCACGACCTGCCCGAGGGGCGCAACGCCGACTACTACGGCGACAACCCGCAGGACTGGAACCCCTACCACCCGGATGCCGCACGGCCCCTGGCGTATGTCGCCGAGGACCTGGTGCGCTCCCTCAACTACCAGGCCACCATCGCCTCCTTCGACGAGGAGGCCGGCCTCCCGGTCGGGAAGCAGCCCACCACCCCGGAGATCCTCCTCGTCGATCGCTGGGCGCTCCAGGACGAGGACCGGTGCAGGCGGCTCGCCGCCTTCGACGCGGAGCATCGCCCCTGGGTGACGATGGTGGTGCCGTGGAACCGCGACGACCACGAGAGCAGAGCCGCGGAGGCCGAACTGGCCGCCAAGCTCGAACAGATCATGCCGACCAAGATGCGCCAGGGCCGGGCCTACTGCCGCGCCGCGGCCAAGGGCGTACCGAGCATGGAGGCCTTCGGCCAGATCCTGCCGCAGGTGGTCGAGGTGGCCGCCCAGCAGTACCTGAGACACGCGGCTGTCTATCTGCCCGCCACCGGCGGCGGAGGACCCACCGAACGGACGCGCTTGATGGGACCGATGGCGCAGACCCAGTACATCCCCCATACACATGACGCTGCGACGGATGCGGAGGACACGGATGACGGCCAGTCGTGACGGGCGCATCGTCACCTTCTACTCGTACAAGGGCGGTACCGGGCGCACCATGGCCCTGGCGAACACCGCCTGGATTCTCGCCGCCAACGGCAAGCGGGTACTGGCTGTCGACTGGGACCTGGAGGCCCCCGGACTCCACCGGTTCTTCCACCCGTTCCTCGACCCCTCGACCCTCGGCGCCACCACCGGTGTGATCGATCTGATCACCGAGTACGCCTGGGCCGCGACCAGCCCGGTGCAGCGGGCCGACGACTGGCACCGGGAGTACGCGCGGATCCAGCCGCACGCGGTCTCGCTCACCCCCGAGGCGCTCGGCTGGGAGTTCCCGCACGGCGGAACGCTCGACTTCGTCTCCGCCGGACGGCAGAACCGCGAATACTCCGCGACCGTCTCCACCTTCGACTGGGACAACTTCTACGACCGGCTCGGCGGCGGCCACTTCTTCGACGCCCTGCGCGACGACATGAAGGCCAACTACGACTACGTCCTCATCGACAGCCGCACCGGCCTCAGCGACATCGCCGACATCTGCACCGTCCACCTGCCCGATGTGCTCGTCGACTGCTTCACCCTCAGCGACCAGTCCATCGACGGCGCCGCCTCGGTCGCCCGGCAGATCTCCGAGCGGTACACCGGCCGCCCCATCTCCATCTTCCCCGTCCCGATGCGCATCGACGAGGGCGAGAAGGAGAAGGCGGACGCCGGCCGGGCCCTGGCCCGGCTGAAGTTCGACCGGCTGCCGCGCGACCTGTCGGGGGACGAACTCACCGCCTACTGGGGCGCGGTGGAGATCCCGTACCGCCCCTACTACGCGTACGAGGAGACGCTGGCCACCTTCGGCGACGAGGCGGGGCTCACCAACTCCCTCCTCTCCGCCTTCGAACGGCTCACCTCCGTCATCACGGACCAGCAGATCACCTCGATGCCCCCGGTCGGGGAAGAGGTGCGGCTGCGCATCCGTGACGCGTTCACCCGGCGCAGGCCCGCGCTGCCCGCCGATCTCTTCCTCAGCTATGTGGCGGAGAACCGGATGTGGGCCGACTGGATCGAGTCCGTCCTCACCCGGGCGGGCTTCCGCGTCGTGCCCCGAGACGTGTCCGCCGAGCGGGGCCCCCAGGACGCGACCACCGTCACCACGGAGAACGCGGTCCGCACCGTGGTGCTGCTCTCCAGCGCGTACCTCAAGTCGCAGCGCGCGGTGAGCCTCTGGGACCGGGCCGTCGCCGAGGACCCGGGCGGCGGGCGGCGCCATCTGCTGCCGCTCAGGGTCGGTGACGTACGACTGTCCGCGCCCTACATCGACCGCAACCCCGTCGACCTGTTCCGGCTCGACGAGGTGCACGCCACCGCCGCCCTGTTACGCGCCCTGGACCGGCCCGTACAGCTCACCGACGCGGTCTCGCCCGGACCGCGCTTCCCCGGCACCGTCCCCCGGATCTGGAACGCACCGCCGCGCAACCCCGGCTTCACCGGCCGCTCCCTGGTCCTGGAGCGGATGCGCGACCAGCTCGGCGGCGGCATGGCCGTCGTGCTCCCGCAGCCGCAGACCCTGTACGGACTCGGCGGCGTCGGCAAGACGCAGGTCGCCCTGGAGTACGTGCACCGGTTCATGGCCGACTACGACCTGGTCTGGTGGATATCGTCCGAGCAGACCGACGACGTGGTCGCCGGTCTTGCCGAACTCGCCGTCCGGCTGGGTGCCCAGGGCGGCGACGACATGGCCGCCGCCTCCCAGGAGGCCGTCGACCTGCTGCGCCGCGGTGTGCCGTCGGACCGCTGGCTGCTGGTCTTCGACAACGCCGACGACCCCGAACGGCTTCGGCGCTACTTCCCGCAGGGCGGCTCCGGCCACATCCTGGTCACCTCCCGCAACCAGGCCTGGTCCCAGCACGGCGACGCGCTGCCCGTCGACGTCTTCCTGCGCGAGGAGTCCATCGAGCACCTCCAGCGCAGGGCACCGGGGCTGAGCGACGAGGACGCCGCCCAGGTGGCCACCGCGGTGGGTGATCTGCCGCTCGCCGTCGAACAGGCGGCGGCGTGGATCGCGGAGACCGCCACCCCGATCGACACCTACCTGGAACAGCTGGCCCAGCAGGCACCGGAGGTCCTGGCGCTCAATCAGCCGGCCGGATACCCCGAGCCGGTCGCCGCGACCTGGAACATCTCCATCCAGCGTCTCAAGGAGCGCTCGCCCGCCGCGGTGCGCCTCCTCCAGCTCTGCGCGTTCTTCGCCCCCGAGCCGATCTCGGGGAACCTGCTGTACAGCAAGGAGATGATCGAGGCGCTGAAGCCGTACGACGCCTCGCTCCAGGAGAAGCTGGTGCTGGGCCGCGTCATCCGGGAGATCGGCCGGTTCGCCCTCGCCAAGGTCGACCAGGTCTCCAACTCCATCCAGGTGCACCGGCTGGTCCAGGCCGTCATCCGGGCCCAGCTCACCGAGGAGGAGCAGCGGGACGCCCGGCACGCGGTCCACCGCATCCTGGCGGGTGCCCGGCCCGATGACGACGAGCCGATCGACAACCCGGCCAACTGGCCCCAGTTCGCCTCGATATGGCCGCACCTCGGCCCGTCCGACGCCCGCAACTGCAAGGAGCCCGAGGCCCGCAGGCTCCTGATCGACCGGGTGCGCTACCTGTGGAAGCGCGGTGACTTCAGGACGGCCACCACGCTCTGCGAGGAGCTGCGCGAGATCTGGCGCGAGACGCTGGGGGAGCGGGACATCCAGTACCTCTACCTCTGCTTCCATCTGTCCAACATCTACCGCTCGCGCGGCCGTTACGTGGAAGCCATGGAGCTCGACGAGATCACCCTGGCGACACAACGGGAGGTGCTCGGCCCGGAGCATCCGCACACGTACATGAGCACCAGCAGCCTGGCCACCGACCTCGGCACGCTCGGCGAGTACACCAGGGCGATCGAGCTGGCGACCGAGGCCACCGACGGGTTCAACCAGATCTTCCACGACTCGCACCCCAGGGCCCTGGCCGCGGCCAACAACCTGGCGTTCACCCTGCGGTCCATCGGCCAGTACGCCAAGGCCCGCGAGATCGACCAGGACGTCTTCGACCGGCGCCGCGAGGTGCTCGGCGAGGAGCACCCGTACAGCCTCTCCTCGGCCATGAACCTGGCCCGCGACCTGCGGGACGTCGGCCGGTACGAGGACTCGGTCGGCATCCTCAGCCGTACGTACGACAGCTACAAGGCCACCCTTGGCCGGTCCTTCCCCGGCACGCTCAGCGCGGCCAAGAGCCTCGCGGTCTCGCTGCGCCGGGCCGGCAGGCTGGAGGACGCCCGCCGGCTCACGGTGGCGACCAGGGCCCGGTACAAGGCCAAGTACACCTCAGCCAATCCGGAGTCGCTGGCCTGTGACCTCAATCTGGCGGCGGACCTGTTCGCGGGCGGTGAGACGGCCGACGCACGGGCCACCGCCCAGGAGGTCGTCGACCAGTATGTGAAGGTGCCGGGCGAGAAACACCCGTACACCCTGGCGGCCCTGAACAACCTGGGTGTCTACCTCTGGGGGACCGGTGCGGCCGAGGAGGCGGAACAGGTACTGACCCGGGTGGTCGCCTCGATGCGCGAGGTGTACGGGCGGGCGCACCCCAACACGCTGTTCAGCGTGATGAACCTGGCCAATGCCACGGCGGAGCGGGGCGATCTCGACCTGGTGCTGAAGACCGAGCGGGAGCTGTCCACGCAGTTCCGGGAGGTACTGGGCGCACACCACCCGGAGACGCTGGCCATGAAGTCGAACATGGCGGTCACGCTCGACGCGATGGGGCGCAAGGACGAGGCGCTCCAGGTCAGGATGGAGACAGTCGAGGAGCTGTCCCGGCAGCTCGGTGACGACCATCCGCTCACCCGGATCGCCCGGGACGAGCGCCGGTTCCAGCGCGAACTGGAACCGCAGGCGGTGTGAGTCACGGCACGGGGGGCGTCCGGCCGGTGGCCGGACGCCCCCCGTGCTCGTCGCTCAGCTCTCGGAGGTGTCCAGCAGCCAGTTGAGGATGCGGGGGAGTGCGTGCAGTGCGTCGAAGTGCGCCGCCGCCGGTTCCACCACAACGGTGGCGCCCGGGATGCGGCTCGCCAGCCAGCGGGTGTGCCCGACCGGTGAGAACACGTCCTTCTCGCCGTGCCACAGCAGCACCGGACCGGTGATGTCGGCCGGGTCGAAGCCCCATGGGTGACTGAACGCGAGCGCGTCGTCGATCCAGCCGTATGCCGAAGTTCGCAACCCCTCACGGTAGTTGCGCAACAGCATGGTGCGGACGCCGACGTCGTTGACCACCATCCGGTCGGAGTTGGTCAGCTCCTGGCGCAGATCGTCGATCAGCTGCACCGGATTCTTCCTGATCACCGCGGACCGTGAGATGAACGACTGTGCGAGCCCGTCCGGATCGCATCTCGCCGTGGTGTACGCCAATACGTTGGAGGGGGCCATCCCCTCGAACCAGTCGAGGCCCTCGGCGTCCCGGGGGGCCAGTCCGACCAGGGCGGCGGTACGGGTGACCCGCTCGGGCATCAGCGCGGCGCAGGCCAGGGCGTGTGACGCCCCACCGGACCGGCCCACCACGGCGAACCGGTCGAGTCCCATGTGATCCGCGATGGCCCGTACATCCTGCACCGCGTCGGCGACACTACGGCCGGGCAGCCGGTCGGAGTCGCCGTATCCCGGCCTGTCGTAGGTGATCAGCTGTGTCTTGCGCTGGTACAGCACCATGCCCCGCGGCGCCGGACCGAGCCTGCTGCCGGGCATCCCGTGCAGCAGGAAGACCGGTCTGCCGCGAGGATCCCCCAGGCGTTCCACCACCAGTTGCCGCCCGTCGGCCACGCGCACCCGACTGCGCACTCCGTGCCTCCTCGCGATTCCTGCGGGCACGACGTGCCCGGCTTTCCCCGCACCATCTGATGATGACCCATCAGAGCCGTTACGGGGATGGCGCGTGGGGAGAATCCGGGAGGCTTTGGGGTAGCGGGCCGGGGCAGGCTCCCCGGGGATGCGCCGGGAATCGGATCAGCAGGGGCGGATATCGGACAGGACCAGTCCTCACGCGCTGCCGACCGGACGGTTGCACCGGGTGTTCGCAGAAGGAATCGGCACGGCCTGAAGACCGGTTGGTGAACATGGCACGACCGAACCGGTGTTGTCGTGTGTGCGTCCTGAAGTCGGCCTTGTGTGCTATCTGGGCGGTCGGAATAGTGGGCGCCCCATCCTCCGCGTACGGGCGACCCCACATCATCCGTGCGCGGCCCCACGGGAGGTCGAAGTTGAAGCATCGACACATGTCCAGGAAGCGCGCAGTGCTGGCCGGTTCGGCCGCGGTCGCCCTGGTCGCAACAGGAGTGACGTTCCAGAGTGCGAACGCCAGTGACGATGTACCCCAGTTCACCGCCCGGACGCTCGACGCGGCAGCGGCCGGAAAGCTCGCCACCGGTCTGGGCGAGGACCTCGGCGCCGACGCGGCCGGCGCGTACTACGACGCCACCGCCAAGAACCTTGTGATGAACGTCGTCGACGAGGCCGCCGCCGAGCAGGTCCGGCAGGCGGGCGGCAAGGCGAGAGTCGTGCAGAACTCGCTCGCCGAGCTGAAGTCGGCCCGGCAGACCCTGACCGGCAAGGCCACGATCCCCGGCACCTCGTGGGCCGTCGACCCGGTCGGCAACAAGGTCGTCGTCACCGCCGACCGTACGGTCAAGGGCGATGCCTGGCGGCAGCTCAGCTCGGTGGTCGAGGGGCTGGGCGGCAAGGCCGAGCTCAAGAGGTCCGCCGGGGAGTTCAAGCCGTTCATCGCGGGCGGCGACGCGATCTGGGGCAACGGCGGGCGCTGCTCGCTCGGCTTCAACGTGGTCAAGGGCGGCGAACCGTACTTCCTGACCGCCGGGCACTGCACGGAGGCGATCTCCAGCTGGTCGGACTCCCAGGGCGGCGCGGAGATCGGTACGAACGCGGGCTCGTCGTTCCCCGACAACGACTACGGCCTGGTGAAGTACACCTCCGGCACCGCGCACCCCAGCGAGGTCGACCTCTACGACGGCTCCACCCAGCCGATCACCAAGGCGGGCGAGGCGACCGTCGGGATGACGGTGACGCGCAGCGGCTCCACCACCCAGGTGCACGACGGCGAGGTGACCGGGCTGGACGCGACGGTCAACTACGGCAACGGCGACATCGTCAACGGCCTCATCCAGACCACGGTCTGCGCCGAGCCCGGCGACAGTGGCGGCTCGCTCTTCGCCGGTGACACGGCGATCGGGCTGACCTCGGGCGGCAGCGGCGACTGCTCCTCGGGCGGCGAGACGTTCTTCCAGCCGGTGCCGGAGGCGCTGGCGGCGTTCGGGGCGGAGATCGGGTGACGCTTTCGGTGCGGTGACGCACGGCCCCCGGCGCAGCCGGGGGCCATGCGCCGTGTCGCGCTGAATCCGGTCCCGCGCTGTCTCCGTCAGGTCGTCAGTCCGCCTGCCGCCAGCCGGTCGCGCACATCGTCCACCAAGCCGCGGCCGATGCCGGTCGTCCGGTGCAACAGGGACTCGAACGCGGTGAGGCGACGGAAGGCGTCGGCGTAGACCGCCTGCTCCTCAAGGGGCAGCTGGAGCACGAGAAGGCGGCGGACGTCGACCCGGGACGAGCTGGAGGCGTGGGTGCCTGCCTGCCGGCCGTTCATGGGCGCGCGCAGGCATCCGGCGAGGAAATGGGGGTCCACCTTCTCCGGGGCGACGCGCAGGACGTACAACTGCGGTCCCAGTGCAACGGGTTCGCCTTGGTGTACCCAAGCCTTGAATGCGCGCACCACCCCGGCGACGATCACGTCGCCGTCGTTCACCACCGTGTGCGGGGCACCCGCGTCCACCCGTCCGGTAGGCACGCCGTCCGTGAGCAGATCCGCCACCGTGAGCAGGGGCAGGCGGGCCCCGGGCCCGGCATCCGTGGCGTCCGCCGGCTGCTGCCCCGTCCCCAGGGTGAGGGCGCCGGCCTTGACGAGGTCCCCTACTGTGGCGGTGGTCTGCGGATCGGAGCTTGTCAGGGCCAGCTTCGAAAGGCAGCTCACCAGCTCGCCCAGCTCGTCGAGGGACCCCGTCAGTTCGCCCCACGAAGCGGTCAGCTCGACCCTGGACGGTTCGGATCCGGACCCGGTGTACCGGCCCGGGGTGACGTCCACCTCGTCGTCGAGCAGGTCGAGCAGTGACACCCGCACGGCACCGTCCGGCAGCGCGTCCACCGTAGCGTCGAGCTGCGACACCGCCGAGCGGACGTACTCGGTGAGGGCCGCCCAGTCGGGCCCCTGCTCACGCATCACCGGTCTCGCCGAACGTGTCGCGTCGACGAGCAGGGCGTCCTGCGCGACGGGACCTGCGACAGGTCCGTCAGGAGCTGCCCGAAGGACCCACAGCTGGAGCGAAACGCTGTGCGGCTGTGCGCAGCCGGGCGGCAGGGCCACGACGGCCCGCAGCATTCCGGTACGCAACAGCGATCCCCGGATACGGCGCCCGGCCTTGCGGGAGGCGACAGCTGGAGGAAGCACGATCACAGCGGTGCCGCCGGGCCTGAGGTGGGCGAGCAGATGCTGGACCCAGGCCAGTTCCGGCTCGGTGCGAGGCGGCAGACCGTGGGTCCAGCGCTGATCCGTAGCCAGTTCCTCGTAGCCCCAGTCGCGCTCGTTGAACGGAGGGTTGCACAGGGCGATGTCCGCCCTCAGCCCGGGGAAAGGATCCGCACGCAGGGCGTCGACGGATTCGATCTCGGTACGGACCTCCCGGCCCTCGGTCGCGAAGTCCAGTCGCGCGGAGGCGAGCGCGGCCAGGGCGGGGTCACGCTCACACCCCAGCAGGGTCAGTCCGGGGCCGTCGTACTCCTCGGTGGCCGCCGCGACCAGATGCCCCGTGCCGCAGGCCGGATCGAAGACCGTGAGCCCGCCTTCCCCGTCGCCGAGCCGGCTGTCGAGCGCGATCCGGGCCATCAGCCGGGCCAGTTGGGGAGGCGTGGTGCTGAGCTGGCGCACATGGGTGTCCAGCCAGCGCTGCAACAGGAACTCGAACGTCTCGCGCTGCCCCTCGCTGCGTCCCAGACGGGCGGCGTCCACGACCAGGCTCCGGGCTTCGTCGGACAGCGCCGATGCGGTGGAACGGGCCCGGGGCGCACGCATCCGGCGCGCGGCCTCGGCGATCGTGAGGCCCGATTCATCACGACTGCCCAGCGCCTCGAACCGCGGCCACAGGAACTCGCGAGCCCCGGCGTCCGACAGCTTTCCCTTGCTGCGCAGCCACTGCTCGACCTCGGACAGGGAGAACTGCGGGCTGACGTCCGTGCCGCCGATGCGGGAGGGGAACGAATCGTGACGGCGGCGCCAGTTGCTCACCGCCGCACGGCCCACCCCGGCGATCCGGGCGATCTCGGCGAGGCTGACGGGTACGGGGGTGGTTGTGCTCATCGAAGGCTCTCCGGGTGAGGGGCGGGCTCTGGCCTGTCCGGCCTGTGGGTCGGCATTCCCAGCGGCAACCGCTGTTCTGGCAGGCTACTACGCACATTGACTTTGTTCACAGGCTCGGCTTGTGTCATCAGTGTGTGAATCATGTGGAGGGTGGGAGATATGCAGACGTTCGCGCCGGGAATGGTGCTGCACGATCGGTACCGACTGGAGTCCGTGCTCGGGCGGGGCGTGATGGGCCAGGTGTGGCAGGGGAGCGATCTGCGCCTGGACCGCCCCGTGGCGGTGAAGACCATCGCGTCCGAGCTGATGGCCGTGGAGCGCGGGCGTGACGAGGCCCTGGCGCGCTTCGGGCGGGAGGCCCGAGCGGCGGCCCGCCTCGACCACCCCAACGTCACCACCGTGTACGACGCCTCGGTCACCGAGGAGATCTGCTGCCTCGTGATGCAACTGGTCGACGGGACCACCCTGGACTACCTCTTCGACCAGCAGGAGGACGAACGCTTCGACGTGCCCACGGCGGCGGCTGTGGCCGCACAGCTGTGTTCCGGGCTGTCCGCCGTTCACGCTGCCGGACTGGTCCACCGGGACCTCAAGACCCAGAACGTCATGGTCCGGAGTGACGGGATCGTCAAGATCCTGGACTTCGGACTCGTCAAGCTGCTGGCGGACGTGGACCCGCGCCTGACCATGACCGGGGAGGGGATCGGCAACATCCTCTGCGCCTCTCCCGAGCTGCTGTCCGGCAGCGGTACCCTCGACGGCCGCAGCGACCTCTACGCGGTGGGCTGTCTCCTGCACCACATGCTCACCGGTGCACCCCCCTTCGCCACCGACCAGCCGGCGCGACTGGTCTCCTGCCACCTCGGCGAGCCCCCGCCGTCGGCTGCGACATCAGGCGTGGATGTTCCGGGCCCTCTGCAGGAGCTCATCACCGCGCTGCTTGCCAAGGATCCGGATGACCGCCCGGCTTCAGCCGCCGAGGTGTACGTGGCCCTCGCTTCCTACCTTCCGAGCCCCGACCCGGACCGGGCCTCCCGTCGCGGCCCTGCCGAGGATCCCCGCCGCCCCTTCCATGTTCCGCAGGGGCCGCGTCCCCTGTGATCGGTGAGAGGATGTTGCCGCCGATCGGGTGCGCCGCACTGCTCCGGTCGTAGGGGTGCGACAGGCGCTGTCGGCGCCGGAACTGGGGACGGGCGCGATGCGGCGAAGCCTTGGGCGGTACGAGCTCACTCACGAGCTGGGCCGGGGAGGCATGGGCGTCGTCTGGGCGGCGCTCGACCCCGTGGACGGCCGGGAGGTGGCCGTCAAGCTGCTCGTTCCCCGGGGGTACGGCTCCGAGCTCTCCACCCTGGAACGCCGGTTTCTGCGCGAGGCGAGGCTCACCGCCCGCCTGAGTCACCCCGGCATTCCGGAGGTGTACGACCACGGCAGCCAGGACGGTGAGCTGTACCTGGTGATGGAGCGCGTACCGGGCCGCGCCCTGGACGCGGTGATCGAGGAAGAGGGCGGCCTGGCTGTCGAGCGGGCCGCCGCCGTCGCCCGGACCGTCGCCGACGTGCTGGCCTATGCCCACGGCCAAGGCGTCGTCCATCGCGACCTCAAGCCCTCCAATCTGATGATCACGCCCGCCGGTGAGGTCAAGGTGCTGGACTTCGGCGTCGCGGCCGCCCTGGAACCCCGCCCGGGCGAGACGCGCTTCACCGCGGCCAATGCCACGCCCGGGACGGTGATCTACATGGCACCCGAGCAGGCGGTCGGCAAGACCGTCCCGGCGAGTGACCTCTACTCACTCGGCTGCGTCCTGTACGAACTGCTCGCCGGGAAACCGCCGTTCACGGAGGGCGGCCTCTTCATGCTGTACCACCAGCATGCGAATGATCCCGTGCCCCCGCTCGAAGGGCTTCGGCCCGGCGTTCCCCCGGGGCTGCGGAAGCTGGTGGAAGGGCTGCTGGAGAAGGAACCGGGGAACAGGCCCGGCTCGGCGGCAGAGGTGTGCGCGCTTCTCGCGGCCTGGGCTCCCGCACCGGCCGCGGCCGCACTCGTTCATCCGCGGCTGGCCGAGATCGAGGCCCTGCGCCGATCGGGTCACCCGGCTCCCGCGCTTGAGGAGTACCGGGACCTGCTCGCGGCCCCAGGCCTCGGTCCGGCCGATGTCCTCGCGGCCCGGGTCGGTACCGCCCTGTGTGACGGGGCGCTCGGCCGTACCCGGGAGGCGCTGGACGAGCTCATGTCCGTACTCGCGGAACAGCGCAGCCTGCTGGGGCCGGCCGATCCCGGAGTGCTGGACACGCGCTACGAGATCGCGGTGCTCCTGGTGCGCGCGGGGGAGCGGCGTCGTGCGGCGGAACTGCTGCGCCGACTGGCCGATGACGAGGAGCGCGCACCGGCTCAGGACGACCCGCGCCGAGGGCGTTCGCGCGCTCTCCTCAGGCGACTCGATCGCATGCCCCGCACTTGACTTTGTAATCTCTGTTCACAGTAATTGCGACATGTTAAGCTGCGACGTGCCGCTCGGATGGGAGACAGGGGTCCTTGTCCGCGGATGGCCACCGGAGATATCGAGGGGAAACAGCGCCGATGACGTCAACAGCCCAGCGCGGGAGCGAGCGGACCGGGGCGCAGGAGCTTCCCGAAGAGGGAAAGCTCGTCGAGGTACGCGGTCAGTCGTGGGTGGTCGCCCGCGTCGAGCCGTCCCCGCCCCAGGGCGACGACGACACCCGCAGGCCCGCCACCCTCGTTCACCTCCAGTCCGTGGCCGACGGCCGCTTCGGCGACACACTCTCCGTCATCTGGGAAGTGGAGCCCGGCCGCCGCGTCCTGCCCGCCGGCTCCCTCCCCGACGCCTCCACCGGTCAGTACGACCCGCCGTCCCGTCTCGCCGCGTTCCTCGACGCCGTTCGCTGGTCCGCCGTCGCCTCCGCCGACTCCAAGACGCTCCAGGCCCCTTTCCGCTCGGGGGTGGCCGTCGAGCCCTACCAGCTGGAACCCGTCTCCCGTGCGGTCGGCGCGCCTCGCGTCAACCTGCTGCTCGCCGACGACGTCGGTCTCGGAAAGACCGTCGAGGCCGGCCTCGTCGCCCAGGAGCTGCTGCTGCGCGGCCGCGCCCGCCGCATCATGGTCGTCTGTCCCGCCGGGCTCACCCTGAAGTGGCGCGACGAGATGGCGGAGAAGTTCGGCCTCGACTTCACCGTCGTCAACTCCGAGCACTGCGCCCGGCTCCGCCGCACCCACGGCACCGCGGCCAACCCCTTCCGCGTACACCCGCTGACCATCGTGTCCCTGCCCTGGCTGCGCGGCACCAAGGCCCAGCGCCTCCTCGACGAGGTCATCGGCGCCCCCGAGGAGAGCCGCGACGGCGACCACAAGCGGTTCTTCGACCTGCTGGTCCTCGACGAGGCCCACCACGTCGCCCCGTCCGCCCCCAAGCAGGTCTACGCGGTCGACTCCCAGCAGACGAAGCTGATCCGCCGCCTCGTCCCGCACTTCGAGCACCGCCTCTTCCTCTCCGCCACCCCGCACAACGGGTACCCCGAGTCCTACACCGCGCTCCTCGAACTCATCGACGACCAGCGCTTCGCCCGCGGCATGGACCCCGACAAGGACGCGCTGAAGGACACGGTCGTCCGTCGCCTCAAGGCAACGGTCACCAACGCCGACGGCACACCTCGCTTCCGTGCCCGCAGGACCGAACAACTCCCGGTCGACTACACGGACGCCGAGCGCGAGATCCACGGCCTGCTCAGCTCGTTCGCGGACCTGCGCCGCAAGAAGCTCGTCCCGACCGCCAAGGGCGGCCGCCGCGCAGCCGACCTGGTGACCCTGCTGCTGAAGAAGCGACTGTTCTCCTCCCCGGCCGCCTTCCTCCGCACGGTCCGCGTGTACCTCTCCCACCTGGAGGACACCGGCACCCGTACGCGCATCGCGGCGGCCGAAGTCCCGGACTGGCTCGACGACTTCGCGGACATGGTCGCCGACCTGGACGACCTCGGGCTCGTCGACGCGGAGGACGCCGCCCTCACCCGCTCCACCTCCCTGACCCCCGCCGAGGACAACCAGGAGCTCGACCTGCTCCAGCGGATGGAGCGCTGGGCGGTCACCCACGAGGCGGACGCCGACTCCAAGGCGGCCGTTCTCCTGCGTACCCTCAAGGCTGTCTGCCGCACCGCCGACGGCAAGCACTGGACGAACGAGCGCATCGTCGTCTTCACGGAGTACCGGGACACCCTGGACTGGCTCGTCACCCTGCTCCGTCAGGAGAAGCTCACCGACGACGGCCGCACCGCCGTCCTGCACGGCGGCCTCAGCACCGAGGACCGCGAGCACATCCGCCTCGGTTTCCAGGCCGACCCGGCCACCGACGAGGGCGCGGTCCGCATCCTGCTCGCCACCGACGCGGCCGGCGAGGGCATCGACCTCCAGAACCACTGTCACCGGCTGATCAACTACGACATCCCGTTCAACCCCAACAAGCTCGAACAGCGCATCGGCCGCATCGACCGCTGGGGCCAGCGCCACGACCCGGAGATCTCCCACTTCATCGGCTCCGGCTGGCAGCAGGCCCAGGCCGGATCGTACGAAGCGGACCTGGAGTTCCTGTCCCGCGTGGCAAAGAAGGTCGCCCGCATGGAACAGGACCTCGGCTCCGTCAACGCCGTCATCGCCGAGGCCGTCCAGCGCCGCATGACCGGCGACACCACGCCCGTCGACATCGACAACGCCAAGCCCCGCACCATCCAGGGCCGCCGCACCGGTGGTGAGGTCGCTCCCGAGCAGAACGTCACCGCCCAGTCCAAGCGTCTCGCCGACCAGTACGACGAGACCGTTTCCACACTCGGCCTCACCCCGGCCAACATCAAGCGCGTCGTCGACACCGCCCTCGCCCTCGACCACCAGCCGCCCCTGGCCCCCGACCGCACCCTCGCCGAGGACTTCGACCCGGGCGACCTGTACGAGGTCCCGCCTCTCTCCGGCACGTGGGAACGAGCGAGCCGCGGTCTCACCCACAAGCTCCGTGAGGACGAGCAGCGCCCCATCACCTTCGACGCGGCCGTCGCCGCCCGGGGTCGTGACGACGTCGTCCTCACCCACCTCAAGCACCCCCTCGTCGCCCTGTCGACCCGCCTGCTGACCGCGGCGGTCTGGAACGCGGACTCCGTCGGCCTGCATCGCGTGACCGCAGTCGTCAGCGACGACCCGGCGATCACGACCACCCTCGTCTCGGCCTACGCCCGGTACGTCCTCGTCGGCAACGACGGCACCCGGCTGCACGAGGAGGTCATCCACGCGGGCGGCTGGTTCGGCGACACGGGCCGCTTCCGCCGCTGGGAGTCCGTACGCACCCAGGCGGACGCCCTCGCGAAAGCCCTCACCGAAGGCACCGAGGCGGCCCCGCACCTCAGGCAGGAACTCACCACGGCCTGGGAGAAGCTCGCCACCCCGCTGAACACCTCCCTCGAAGCCCGCGCCCGCGAACGAGGCGACAGCCTGGTCAAGGCCCTCGCCGACCGCCGCAAGCAGGAAGAGGACCGCATCATGGCGACCCTCGGCCGCTTCGAAGCGACTCTGCAGGCCAAGCTCAAGGAGGAGGGCGACGGCACGGGCGAGCAGTACGCGCTCTTCAGCCGGCACGACATCACCGCCGCCGAACGCCGCCAGTACGACGACGACCGGGCCCGCTGGCAGCAACGCCTCGACGGCATCCCCGCCGAACGCGAACGCGAACTCGCCGCGATCACCGCCCGCTACCGCGACCCCCGCGCCCACCTCTTCCCCGTAGCCGTCGTCTTCGTGATCCCCGCAAAGGAAGCCCGCCGATGAGCCCCCGCCGCCCTGTCTCCCCTGGTCTCGCCGCAGCCAAGGCGCAGGCGCTCGACGGCCGCCGCCAGCACCAGGAATGGCTGGACCTCACCGAGGTCTCGGGCCCCTTCCTCACCATGCCGGTCCTGCGACAGGCCTGGCCCCAGCTCGACGCCCTGGAGAAGGACGAACGCGCCCGCCTGCGGGCCCGCCACGCGGACTGGCAGAACGACACCACGGCGGGCCGCGACGAGTGGGTCGCTTACGTCCTGCGTTCCCTCCTCGGCTGGGGCGACGCGCTCACACTCCGCCAGGGCGAGGACGAGGACATCGCCCTCGACCGCCTCACCCTCCACGTCCCCGAACACGGCGCGGTCCTCCGCCCCGACTTCGCCCTCGCCGAACCGGGCACCGACCTCGCCGCCGAACCCGACACGGCCTCGGCCGCGAAGCGCGTCCGCGTCCTCGGCACGACCGTCCCCTCGGGGACCGTCCCCACCTCGCGCGCCGCCGCCGGCGCCGACTGGGCGGCAGCCCCGGCGGACCGCCTGGCCCGCCTGCTGCGCCACCACGACATCCCGCTCGGCCTCGTCACCGACGGCCGTTGGTGGTGCCTGGTCTGGGCCCCCCTCGGCGGCGTCACGACGACGGCGGTCTTCGACACGATCGGCTGGAACGAAGCCGCCGAACGCAACGTCGTCCGCGCCTTCGTCTCCCTTCTGCGCCGCCGCCGCTTCTTCGAGTACGAGGACGCCGAGACGCTCGTCGGCCTGCTCAAGGCAAGCCTGGCCGCCGGCGAGGACGTCACCGAAGCGCTCGGTATCCAGGTCCGCCAGGCCGTGGAGCTCCTCGTCGACGCCATAGGGCGGGCGGACGTACGGGCGATGGACGCGGGAGCCCCCGGGCTGCACGCCTCCGGAGTGGCCGCCGGTGAGATCTACCGGGGCGCGGTCGCCGTCATGATGCGCATCGTCTTCCTCCTGTACGCGGAGGAACGTGGCCTGCTCCCCTCGGACAACGAGGTGTACGCGACGGCGTACTCGGCCCGCTTCCTGCGCTCCGAACTCAAGGCCCGCGCAGACGAGGAGGGCGAGAGCGCCCTCGAACACACCACCTCCGCCTGGCACCGCCTCATCGCCCTCTTCCACGCGGTGCACGGCGGAGTGGACCACCCCGAGCTGCACCTCCCCGCGTACGACGGCTCGATCTTCGCCCCCGACACGTATGCCTGGCTGGAGCTCACCACCCCGCTCCTCCCGATCGACGACCGCACGGTTCTGCACATGCTCCAGTCGGTGCAGGAGGTCCGCGTCGGCACCGGAAAGAACGCGGAGGTCCGCACGCTGAGCTTCCGCGCCCTGGACGTGGAGCAGATCGGTTACGTGTACGAGGGCCTGCTCTCGTACGGCGGCGAGCGCGCGGTCGAGGACATGGTGGGCCTCATCGGCCCGGAGGGCCTCGAACACGAGGTGCCGTTGCGGGAGTTGGAGTCGCTGGCGGCGAAGTCGGGCGGCTCGGTCGCGGACCTGGCCAAGGCCATCCACGAGAAGTGGAAGGACCCGAAGCCCCCGGCGAGCGCTTCGCGGCTGGAAAAGCTGCTGGCCCCGGCGAAGGACGAGGTGGAGGCCCGCCGGCAGCTGAACGCGGTGACGAAGGAGGTCTCGCTGAGCGAGCGCCTGCTGCCGTTCTTCGGCATCCTGAGGCGCGACCTCCGTGACCTGCCGATGGTCATCCCGAACGGTTCGCTGTACGTCACGGAGTCCTCGCTCCGGAAGAACACGGGCACGCACTACACGCCCAGGTTCCTGGCGGAGGACGTCGTCCGGCACGCACTGGAGCCGCTGGTGTACGAGCCGGGCCCGCTGCAGACGGCGGACGCGGGGGAGTGGCGGCTGAAGTCGCCCGAGCAGATCCTGAAGCTGAAGATCGCGGACATCGCGATGGGCTCGGCGGCGTTCCTGGTGGCGGCGTGCCGTTACCTGGGCGACCGACTGATCGAGGCCTGGGAGAACGAGGGCCGCACGGACGCGATGACGTACCGGGCCGGCCGAGCCGTCGACGCGGTGACGGCCGCGGACGCGGAGCAGGACCCGGTGGTGGTGGAGTCCCGCCGCGAGATCATCGAGCACTGCCTGTACGGGGTGGACATCAACCCGATGGCCGTGGAGATGGCGAAGCTGTCGCTGTGGCTGGTGTCGATGGACCCGACGCGGCCGTTCACGTTCCTGGACGACCGGCTCGTGGCGGGGGACTCGCTGCTGGGCGTGCACAGCATGGAGCAGCTGCAGTCGGTTCACATGAAGCCGAAGGCGCAGAGCGACGTGCTGGTCCACGAGGCCGCGTCGTTGATCGACGAGCTGACGAGGGAGCGCCTGGCGATCACGGCGATCAAGGGCGTGGACCTGCCCGCGCTCCAGCAGAAGCGGGAGCGGCTGGAGGACGTCAACCGCCACTCACGGCGCCTGCGGTTGGTGGGCGACCTGATCGCGGGGGCGGCGCTGGCGACTTGCGCGTCGGGGCGGGTGGAGTGGTACGCGCCGGACGGGGGCGAGCGGGTGAAGGACCTGTTCCCGCAGGCGGCGTGGCTCGTGGAGAAGCTCTTCGCGGAGGGCGTCGAGGACGACTCGGAGATCGTGCGGGAGACGCGGGCGACGGCTGAGGAGTGGCTGGGGGCGGAGCTGCCGGCGGGGGGTATGGAGCGGCGGCCGGTGCATTGGCCGTTGGTGTTTCCGGAGGTGTTTTCGGTGGGGGGTGGGTTCGATGCGGTGGTGGGGAACCCACCGTTCTTGGGAGGAAGCAAGATCACGGGTGCATCTGGTGACGCATTTCGTGAATACATTGTGGATTACGTTGCGGGCGGGAAGCGCGGCAATGGTGACCTGGTTGCCTACTTTGAGTTGCGAACGCACGCATTGCTCAATATTTCGGGGCAAAGTGGCCTGATTGCTACAAATACTTTGGCGCAAGGGGATACCCGAGAGGTTGGTCTTGATCAACTGGCTGCAGCGGGAATTGATATTCGCAGAGCTATCAAAAGTGCTCCGTGGCCTTCGAGTTCTGCCGTGTTGGAATATTGTGCCGTGTGGACCAGTGTATTGAAAGTTTCGGAACTTGGTAAGCGTGTATTGAACGGGGTTGATTTGAGTGGAGGTATCTCGACATCGCTGAGCCCTGCGACGCGTCAAACTTCGAGCTGCCAGCCGTTGGCAATTAATCGAGGGCAGGCGTTCAATGGGTCATATGTTCTCGGTTTGGGGTTTACCCTCCCTCCTCGGGAAGCGAAGGCTTGGATCACTGAAGGTCGCGAATATTCTGATGTGCTGTTTCCTTACCTTAATGGTGAGGATGTGAACAAAAGTCCAGCTCATGATGCGAGTCGATGGGTCATCGATTTCAAAGATTGGTCCGAGCTCCGGGCGCGTGGATACGCAAAGGCCTTCGAGCGAGTCGAGCGAGATGTGAAGCCGGAGAGGTTGCTTAATAATAACGAGAAGGTTAGAAAGGATTGGTGGCAGTACAAAAGGATCGCTCCGGATATGAGGCGTGCGATCGAGGGTGCCGATCGCACGATAGTGATCGCGCTTGTGAGTAAGGTTGTGATGCCGGTCCTGGTGCCAACCGGGCAGGTCTTCTCACACATGCTGGGAATTTTCGCCTCCAGTGAAACTGGATTGCTGGCATTTCTTAGTAGCGCCCCCCATTACTGGTGGGCCATCGATCGCGCCTCCACTATGAAGGGTGACCTCCGCTACACTCTCACCGACGTATTCGAGACCTTGGTTCGTCCTCCGCTTACCCCGAGCCTTCGCGGGGCTGGAACCCGCTTGGACGTCTACCGTCGCGACCTTATGCTCGCCCGCAACATTGGACTCACAGCCACCTACAACCTTGTCCACAACCCCGAGTGCCAGGACGAGGACATCGTCGAACTCCGCCGCATCCACGAGGAGATCGACCGCGCCACCGTCGAGGCGTACGGCTGGTTCGACCTCCTGGACGACTCCGGGCAGACCCCGCACGCCGACCCGACTCACGAGACGTTCCCGCTCGACCACGGCTTCCACGAGACGGACCAGGGCACCCGCTACACCATCGGCCTCCTCGCCCGGACCGAGATCATTGACCGGCTGCGCCAGCTGAACCACCAGGCGTACGCCGACGAGGTCCACCTCGGGCTGCACAAGAAGCCGGCCAAACACCCGGACATGCCAAAGCCCTCCGCCGACGCCATCCGGAAGCGCAAGGAGCAGCTCGCTGCGCGAGGCGGTTCGGACTTCGGTGAAGGTGGCGAGGGCGCCCTCTTCTGAGCGTGCCGCAAGACTACGGGCTCGTCCGCATCACCTACTTGATGCGGACGAGCCCGTTGTTCCGTTCAAGGTGCCTCGTCGACGCTATCCCCGCGCCAGCGTTACGAACGCCGCCCACTCGCCCCCGCCGACCCGCAGCACCGGCCCGCCGCCCGCGACCTTCGAGTCCCGGACGTACACCGCGCCGACGCCAGCGGCCACCTCTACGCAGTCGCCGCCGTCCGATCCGCTGTAGCTGCTCTTGAACCAGCGCAGCTCGTCAACGTTCTCGGTTACCTGCTCCACGCTCATGTCTCTCCCACCAGCCGTTCGATGAGCCGCGCAGACGCCTCGACGTTCAGGGCCTGCGATCGCAGCTTGCCATATCGCAACCCGAACGAGCTGACCTCCGTCGGATCGCCGACGACGCACCCGACGCCCTGCGACTCGAAGTAGCCGAGGTGCCGGAGCTCCTTCGTCTGGACCGTCACGAAGGGCCCGTTCTTCCCCGGGTGGAACCCCAGCCCAGCAGGCATGACCTGAACCTCGACGTTGCGCAACCTGCCTACCTCCAGCAGATGTTGCCACTGGCCCCGCATCACCTCGCCGCCGCCCACCGGATCGCGCAACGCCTCCTCCCCGACGATGAACGACAACTCCGCCAACGGATCCCGAGTCAGCAGCTTCTGCCTGCTCAGCCGCGCCTCCGTGTGCTGATCGATGATCTCCTCGCTGAACGGCGGGCAGTGGCCGCCGAACACCGCTCGCGCGTACGCCTCCGTCTGCAACAGGCCCGGCACCAGCAGCGGGTCGTACGAGAAGCGGCTCAGCACCTCCGCCTCGATGAGGGCGAAGTTGCGGAAGAACTTCGGCAGCTTCGCCCGGTCCACATCGGCCTGGAGCACCTCCAGCACCCCGCCCGCCCCCAGCACCCGGTCCGCCGCGACCGTGAACGCCTCCTTCGCCGGCCGTCGTCCCTGCTCGACCGACGCGACCTGCTCCAGGGAGTAGCCGATGGCCTCCGCCAAGGACTGCTGGCTCAACCCGGCCCGCTTCCTCAGGTGCTGGAGGAGCTTGCCGTAGGCCACCCACACGCCCGGCAGCTCGCTGTCCTCCCTCGCCTTCGTCACCCGGCCGTTCCGCGTGTCCCGCATGCGCCTTCACGTCCCTTCCCGCCACCCGTTCGTGCCCGCCCGCCGCCACCCGTAGCGTTCCTCAACTCCACTACAGCTGGGCAAGGTTCAACGGATGAGCCCTTTCCCCGGACACGGCCCCGGCCCGTACGGCACCCGTACAAGACCCGTACAACTCAGAGCGTCGCCCCCTCGCCCGGCCCGTACCGGCTCACTTCCGTACGGCCATCAGACCTGGTCAGCGACGCTCGCAGGGTTCCACGATGACGTCGTGAAGCAACAGAAGAGCATCCAGGAGACTCCGGCCTCGGCCCCCGAGTTGATCCTCCGCCTCAGCAGTACCCCACGCGGCGCCCGCCTGGCCCGCACCCTCGCCGTTCAGCAGCTCACCGAGTGGTGCGGATGCCCGTACGACTCCGATGCGGCCCGAACCGTCGCCCTGGTCACCGCCGAGCTGGCCGCCAATGCCGTCACCCATGGCCGGCTCCCCGGCCGTGACTTCCGGCTGACGCTCCTCCTCCTGCCCCACGCCCTCCGCATCGAGGTGACGGACACGCGCCCGGAGCGCCTGCCGCCCGCCTCGGTTGCGGCCCCCATGCCCGCCGACGCGGCTTCCGGGCGTGGCCTGTTGCTCGTCGAGTCCTACGCGGAACGTTGGGGCTACGTGGTCCGCGACCCGTACACCAAAACGGTCTGGGCGGAAGTAGGACGGGACCCCTTGTGAACTAAGTCAATGATTGTCATCCTGGAGAGGTAGCTGTGACCCAGGGGGCGCCTTGCTTGACCATCGGCTCGTTCAGACCGCCGTGATCGGCGACAAGGACTCGGATCATCCGGTCATCCTTCCCATGGACGCACACGAGCTGGACATATGGCGAAGGATGCACCCGTCCTACGACTACTGGTGTGGCCTTCAGCTCGGCGGTTGTGGCGGCCAGTTGACCGACCGCCGGTACACCAACAAGGTGTGCCACTTCGCTCACCATGCCACCGCCCCCATCTGCTATCGCACGGCGAACGGTGAATCCAGCGCCGACCACCTCTTCATCAAGCGAGGCGTGCGGCGCCTGATGGACAAACGACAGCTCCGCGGCAAGGTGCAGACGCGGGACCTGGGCAACGGTCCTGGTGACGCCGTAGACGTCTACCTCACGGAGAGCCGCCGACGGCTGCGGTTCCAGCTCGGCCCGGTCGACTACCGGGCCTGGCGTGGCGCTACGGACGAACTCGGGGCGGACGCCGATGACATCGACTGGATCTTCGCCGCCGAGGGGCAGATCACCCAGCAGATCATCGGGAGCCATGGGTACTGCCTCCGCGTGCGCTGCGAGACGGTGGGAGGCGAGCGGCGTGTGCACATCGGCGCCGAAGCCCGGGACCGTACCGTTGCCTGGACCCCGCTCGAAGACTGCGCGCTGACAGCGTCCGGCATCGTCACCCCGCACGTCGAGGAGATCCGGCTGTCCTTTCCGCGCCCGAAGCCTTCCGCATTTCCGGTGCAAGGAGGTCTGGTCTTCGCCCTCGCGCCGGAAGCAGTCGCACCCGCCGACTCGCCCTTCACTCTGGAAGGCCGACATCTGCTCGTGGCCGACGTGAAGCCGATGGACAGCCCCATCGTCCGTACCGTGATCTCGCTGCCGGGGGACACGGCGGCCCCACCCTCCGAACACGTCTACCGCGTGCCCGACGGTGCGCGCATCCTCGTGGCCGGGAACGGCCGGGAGTGGGCGGTCGAGGCCAACCGGTACATGCGGCTCAACGCCCACGATGCGCAGCGCACGGGGCTGTGGACGCCGGCCCCTGAGCGTTTCGAGTCGCCGGCAGTACGCCCCCCGGCTCCCGCGCGACCCGTTGGGCAGCCGAAGACACCCGCACCCGCGCCGGTACCGGCGCGTAGGGAAGTGTCGAAGACCGCCGCGACTGCCCCCGCGGCTCGCGAATCACTCACACGCCCCGAGATAGTGACGGCACTACGGGATGCCCTGGCGCAGTGCGCTCGGGAGCGTGCAACGGCAACGTGGGAGATGCTCGCCCAGGTGATCGGGCCCGCCCTTGTCACGTATTCCCTTGATGATCGATGTTCGCTGCTCATAGAAGTCGACCGACCACTGCGTGAACACGTACCGGTTCTGTCCGCGCTCATCCGTGAACGCGGCGCATCACTGTCCTATCTGCCAAGCGTTCTTGCGCGGCTCGGGGTGCCTCATGCCGAACAGACTGCCTCCCTTCAGATCAGAAGCTGGGCGGTCGTCGAGAGCGAGCGGGCCTTTGCCGCCTACGCGACTCCCTCACGAGCCATGTCGGCGCGCTACGTGCTGGTGCCGAAGGCACCGAAAGCACGGCAGCCTTCGGCCGGGCGTCGGATCGCGTCCAGGCCCAAGCCGAGCAGCGTGACGCGTGTGCGGACGCTCCTTTCTCAACTCGAACAACTGCGACCGAGGTTGCAGGGCGCCATGGCTCGCCGGTCGGCTTCCAAAGCGATCAGTGGTGGGCAAGCATGGCTCGCCCATCTGGACGGGGCAGATCAACCTGCGCAGCAGCAGAGGAAGCTTGCAGCTCAAACGCCCGAGAGCGTCATCGGCCGACTTGAGAGGGCCATCAGTGCAGCGCGCGACGACATCAAGGCCGCGGAGTGGCTGACGCAGCGCAAGGATTGATGCGGGGAGGGCCGGGCGTCGTAGAGGGGGCCCGCGGAGCTTGTCGACAGGCCTGCTTCGTGCACGCCGTCCGTCATCGACCCGCCTCCGAAACTCAGTCGCACCGGTCCGCGCGAATCTGTTAGACAGCCAGGATGTCTTCTCGGCGCCCCCTGCTTCCACGTTCGGCACCGGCCACCTCCGGGATTTCGGCCCGTTCGATCGCCCTGCTGCTGGACCGGCTCGAAGAGCGATCCGTCGAGTGTCACTCGATCATGGTCGTGCACCGCGGTCACGTCGTCGCCGAAGGCTGGTGGGCGCCGTACTCGGCCGAGCGCCCGCACCTCCTCTACTCGCTGACCAAGTCGTTCACGTCGATCGCCGTGGGGCTCGCGATCGCCGACGGCCTGCTCTCGCTGGACGACCGAGTGGTGGACGTGTTGCCCGACCACGTCCCGGCCGACGTCTCGGAACAAGGAAGCCGCGTCACCGTTCACCACCTGCTGACCATGACGGCAGGGCATCCCACGGACAGCCTCACCGAGGCGTGGGAGCTGGAGCCCGAGGACCTGGTGAAGGGATTCCTGCGCCTGCCGTTCTCCGCGGCGGAGGGAACGCGGCACACGTACGACAACTCGACCACGTTCATCCTGGCCAGGATGGTGGAACGGGTCACGGGCCGCGGCCTTCCCGAGTTCCTCGACGAGCGGCTCTTCAAGCCGATGGGTGTCGATCACGCCGAGTGGGACCGGGTGGCGAGCGGTGCCGCCTTCGGGTTCCACGGCCTGCACCTCACGACCGAGGCCGTCGCCGCATTCGGCGAACTGTTGTTGCGGGGAGGCCTCTGGGGCGGACGGCAGCTGGTGCCCCGCACATGGGTGGAGCTGGCGACCCGACGGCACATTGACTGCTTGCCGTTCGAGGACGGAACGGACGAGGCCGACTTCTCCTGCGGCTACGGCTACCAGTTCTGGATGTCCCGTCACGGGTACCACGGACATGGTGCCTTCGGGCAGCAGTGTGTGGTGGTCCCGTCGCACGACCTCGTCGTCGCCGTGACCGCCCAGGGGGAATCGCAGGAAGTGCTCGATGCCATGTGGGAGTGTCTGCTGCCCGGGGTGGGCGATGGGGGCAGAGTTCAGGGCGACGAGGTGCTTGCCGATCGACTGCGTCGTCTGTCGCTGCCGCCGGTGCCGGGCTCGGCCGACCCGGAGCGTTCGGTCGGCGCGCGGCTTGACGCATCGGCCGAGGAGTCGGCGCTGCCCGACGGAACGGCAGTGACCGTTGATCCTGACGGCGGTGGATGGCTCGTACGGTTCGAGGCGCTTTTCGATATCGAGGTGGGCCACGGCGAATGGCGGGAGAGCTCTCCGCTCGGCCGGCCTGTCGTCGCGGCCGGAGCCTGGCAGGGCCACATGTTCGTAGCCGACCTTTACGTCATCACCACCCCGCACCGCGTACGGCTGGTCATCGATGCCGATGCCGGGACTGCCACGGCCCTTTGGAGCAGTCTGCCGCTCACCGGCCCCAGCCTGGAGCTGCATGTGCGGGCGCCGCTGATGACACGACCTGATGTCGCGTAGAACGTGGACACGGGAATGCCGAGGAGATGCGGGAGGCCCGCGCCCGCGGTGTAGCGGCTCGGGCCTCCGTGCGAGGGGTGCGGGTCAGGCGGACCGGGGCAGTCTGGTGCCGCCCGCCTTCGCGGGTGCGACGCCGAAGATGTCCACCGCGTGGTAGTACGTCCAGGCCGTGGCATTGCAGGAGGTCAGCGTCGCACCGGAGTAGGCGGCGCAGACGCGCTTGAGGTCCGCGTAGAGGGCGGAGTCGAGGCGGGCCTTGTTGGCGGAGAACGTGCCGGCGGCCTTGTAGTTGCGGTAGCCGAAGTCGTGGCGGGCGCAGGCCGTTTGGAACGGGAAGCCGAACGGGTTGTCGGGGGAGGTGCTGCAGTAGTCCGTCGACCAGTCGAAGCCGTACGCGGACCATGCGCCCTTGTTGTTGCGGGCGGCGTTCCAGGAGTTGTAGCTGGAGGCGCTCGTCTGGGTCCAGGAGCTGAGGACCTGGGGCTTGTCCGCAGGGGCGGCGGTAGCGGATGCGGCGGGGAGCAGGGCGAGCGGTAGCGAGAGGGCGGCCGTGACGAGCAGAGTGGCGAAGCGACGATTCATGGAACAACCTCCGGAGAAGCCAGGGGAGTTGTAACAGCTGTATGCCTCGTGGGTCTGGGGAGGCAGCTTCAGGATGCCGTCATGTACATGCCGTGTTTGGGGGTTTCGTCAAATGGCCTTCACTGTTTTCGAACGTCTCGGCCTGAGCGGTAGGCGTGACAAATCGGCCCGGATGCGCAAACTGCCCTATGGGCACGTCGCCGCACCCCTGCTCGGCCTTGCCTACCTGCTGCATCTTCACCTGAAGTCCCATGACCGCCCTATAGAGTTGTACTTCAACGGACATCCGTCGAAAGATGCGCCGGCCGCTGAGTCGCTGTGCTGAGACGTCAGAGAGGTTGTCCGGACCGGGCGACCCGGCTATGCGCTGAACTGCCTGGGGGGACGCGCCATGACCGAAGCTCCGATAGACACCGACGTCATCGGCGACGAGGGCGCGCGGGAGGCTGTCGAGCACGAGCGCGACGAGCTACGGGAGTTCATCAAGGGGCTGAGCCCGCACGACATCAAGTCGGGCGGCTGGTTCACCAAGCTCAGTGCTCAGGCCCTGAACTCCTATACCTCCAAGGTCAACTGGCAGTACTTTCAGGAGCGGTACGCGGGTGTACCCGCGGATGCCATCGTCGATCAGCGGATCAAGATGGCGGCCCGGTACGCCGCGCTCGAAGGCGGGCTCTCCGCCGGGGCCTACACGGCGACCGTCGCCGCCACGCTCGGGACCCTCGGTGGTGCTTCGTCGGCGACGGTCCCGGCCGCCGTCGCGACCATGATGGTCGATGTCGCGTTCATCACCCGGCTCCAGCTCCGACTGGCCTACGACATCTCGGTCCTCTACCGGGTCCCGCTCGACCTGTCCGACCCCGAGGACATGTGGAAGCTCATTCGAGTCGCCTTCACGATCAGGGGCGGGGAAGTGGTCAGGGAGGGCGTGGTCAAGACGGTCCCGGTCATGATGCGGCCGTTGATCAAGCGCTTCTACTCCAAAGCGGTACTGAGCACTGCGAAGGGACTCCCCTTCGTCGGGAAGTTTCTGCTGCAGCGCAACGTCATCAAGATCGGCATCCCCGTGGTCGGCGTTCCCCTCGCGGTGGTGTTGAACCGCTACACGACACTGCTCGCGGGGCGGCACGCGCAGGCCGCCTTCAGGAACGAGGCGCGGGTGATCGAAATCGCCGAGGGACTGAGCAAGCGGAGCCGGCACCCGCAGTTGACGCTGTGGGTGGCATGGCTCGTCATCAAGACGGGCACCAAGATGGCCGATGACGAGACGCTGTTGATGCGGCACCTGGTGAGGCTGGTCCGGGATCAGCACCAGGTGATCGATGAACAACTCGCTCACCTTGTCGATGTCGATCCCGCCGACGTGTGGCGACGCCTGGACGCGGAGCCGGGGGATCTGAGCGACCTCGTCGACGTCGCCGAACGTGTGGCTGCTGTGGACGGTGCCGTCAACGCGCGTGAGAGAGCCGTCATCTCCGAGCTTGCGGAGCGCTGCCGCCGGGCCTGACATCGCCCACCCGTCTGGTCGAGGAGGGATTCCGGGAGACTCCGCAGCCCGACTATCCGCTGGAGGCCCTGCGAGAACTCTCCATGAATGCCCTGATGCACCGCAACTACGAGACCTCGTACGCCCCTGTACGGATCGCCTGGTTCGACGACCGAATCGAGCTGACCAATGCCGGCGGGCCCTACGGCCAGGTACGGGACGACAACTTCGCATGATGCCCGGAAGCCGATGTTCGACCTCAAGGCCGCAGACGGCGCTCTCGGCAGCACACGGAAGTACGTGCAGACCTGTTATCGGGAGTTCCGGGGGCTGGCCGAGGGCGTGCTGGCCCGTACGGAGGAGCTGGCGCAGCCGTGAGGTGGCGGCCCTGCGCGCGGGGAAGGCAACCGCCCCGCGCGCAAGGCCCGAGAGGCTCAGCCCCGCCGGGCCAGATCCAGCGCTGCCGTGAGGACGAACCAGTCCAGCACTTCGCAGATCTCCTCGCTGTGCTCGGTGAAGAGCCTCAACGGGAACGAGGGGCGCAGTTCCAGCTTGGCCTCGGGAAGGTCGATGCCGTCGATCCTGTTGAGCCGGTGCAGCAGCTCGCGACGCTGTTCCGTGTCGTCGAACGGGCTGCGGTCCTTGAGGTACTGGAAGACGACCTCGACGGTCCCGCTGACCGGGTAGAGGCCCAACGGCCACATCAACTGCGGTCGGGTGCTCGTACCGGTGTCGAGCATGGGGAAGCAGCTTGTCTCCTCATAGCGCCCGTAGTCGAGATGACCACCCTGGCGACGCCAGAAGTCGAGGGCCGCTGTCACCCCGGGCACGGCCTCCGGCCAGTGCTTCTGCAGCTGTTCGCGGAAGCGCTCGGCCGCCTCCGCGTTCTCGTGGTCCGGGAGCGGATCGTGGCTGGTCTGCGTGGCCACGTCCCTGCCCAGCAGGGTAGCCAGTTCCGCGGCCGTCAGGCGCTGGGATGTATGGGCGCGGCCGTAGCGGTCGAACCGCACGCCTTCGCTCGCCAGCACGTCCTGGGGAGGCAGCCGTTCGCTGCCCTCCGCCCAGCGGAATCCGGACGAGACCTTGCCCTCGGAGTTCAGCACGCGGTAGGCGCCGATCACTGCCGGGTTGGCCGCCAGGTAGGCGCCGACAGGGACCGGGCGGGTGCCGATGAGCTCGGCGACGTCCCCGTACGCCGTCCATGTGCCGCTGGGCATGGCGACCAGTGCCGCGCGCAGCTCCGTCCAGCTGGACAGTTCCCCGGTGACCGGACGAAGCCCTCCGACCGGGCCGGGCCAGAGCTTCACCGCGCGTTCCCAGAGGCCGTCGGCGCGAGTGATGATCTCCGCTTTGCCCCAGCGCTTCGACGAGGCGATCTCCTGGTTCATGCGCAGTGCGCTGGAGTCGAGAATCTGCTGCTTGCGCTCGAACGGATGATTGGAGAGCTTGGAGTTGTCGCCTGTCAGAGTCAGGTTGCCGAGAGTGTGGACCAGCAGGTCGTGCAGTTCCTGGGGCGACTGGCCGGTCTCCGTCTCGTCGGCGAGGAGATCGAACCACGCCTGGGCCGGCCGCTGTGGCAGGACGTGCTCGACGCTGAGAGAGGCCTTGGCGAAGTCGACGGGCTCGCTGGGGGAGTAGCTCTCCTCCAGGCGGCGCAGGATGTAGCTGCGCTGCGGAGGGCGTCCGCTCCAGTAGAACGGCTTGCTCCGGATCGCGTCCCGCAGTTCCTCGTCACTCGGCCACCGACGGCGCTTCCCTGACAGGAAGCGCCGAACGGCCTCGGCCGCCGGGCGGTCGGTCTCCAGGTCCTTCGGCGCCTCCATGAAGATGCGGTTGATGCCGGCGGTCGGCGTCTGGCAGATGAGCCGCCTGGCCAGGTAGGACTCGACGTACAGCAGAGCCTCGGCCGCGTCCTCGGGTTTCGTCGATCCCGCGTCCACCAGGTCCAGCAGATGGAGGGCCAAGGGGTAGTGCGTCTGACCACCCCAGGCGGCCAGACGTTCCAGCGCCGCACGGAGAGGCGCCGAAGGCTCGCGGACGGGTTCGACGATGCGGAGGAATCGCTGTGCCCGCTCGGACAGTTGGGCGATCTCGCGCTGAAGCGCATTCTCGTCGCCCGCCAGCGGTTGCAAACGCTTCTGTTGCTCGCGGTAGATCTCGCTCTGCTTGGTCTTGTTGTGACCGCGTACGACCAGGTCCAGCCAGACCAGCAGTTCCAGGTTCTTGGGGCCCAGCTTCTGCTGCATGGGAAGCCACAGTTCCTGGTACACCCGCTCGCCGCGCTGGGGCAGCAGCATGAAGACGTAGTTGCGCAACAGGTCGCTCTGGCTGAGGCCGACGCCGGTATTGTTGATCGATTCGAAGATCCGGTAGACGTTGTCACCAGGTTCGGCGGTGATCTCCACGATCGACAGCAGGCCCTTGAGGACGCTTTCCACGGCCTCCAGCCAGCTCTTCGCGTCCGTCGCTGCCTCCTGCCCCTCCGAGAGGGCGCCGAGGAAGAACCGGTACGCGCCGCCGATGTTGCCTCCGCCGCCTGATCGGGGTGCCGAGCCGACGCACTCGGTGAACTCCTGCCGGTCCGCCTGGGTAGGGAGCAGACGGTAGTGGTCCAGACCCTCCTGGTACTCGTTGACGAGGATCTGGCGGTGGACCCGCTCGGCCCCACGGGGGTCGCCGGAGTCCTTCAGCCGGTCGCGCAGTGCGGTGAAAGCGAGCATCAGAGTGGTGAGACGCTGCTGACCGTCCACGACCAGCCACTTCTGTACTCCGCCGGCCTGGATCTGCCCCGGCGCGAGAACGACGGACCCGAGGAAGTGCGGTGCGGCCGACTCGCCGGCCCGGTGCTGCTCGACGAGCTCTCCCACGTCCTCCCAGAGCCGCAGCAGTTGATCCCGGCCCCAGCTGTACGTCCTTTGGTAGAGCGGGACCTGGAACTGCTTCTCCCCCTGGATGAGATTGAGGAAGGTGATCTCCTGGGCGCGCATGCGCTTCCTTTCCCTGCTGCGGCCGGTGCGTTCGCCTGACCGGGGACGTGCCGGGGGCGTTCGAGTGTGCGCACTGGATGCTGACTGGTCGGCGGGGTTCGGCGTATGCCGACGCCGGCTCCGTCTGTCGCTTCCGGGAGCTTAGGTGACGTTTGAGTGCCCGGTCAGCCCATCTCCGGGATCGGCTCAATCGAGGTGTGAACTCAGTGCGTCCTGTGCATTCACGTGCTGGGAGATCCTGGGCATCGTCTCGTTGGGAGAGCGTCGCAGCAGCTTCATGCTGCGGCCCTCGACCCACGCGTTCCAGGACTTGAGGTAGTACAGCAGATGTTCACGGGAGTCGTCGCGGCGGCGATGGGCTTTTCCACTGGCCAGGCCGAGCATCGTGTTGCGCAGGGTGAGGCGGGGGTCGCCGGACTCCAGCAAGGCGCCCGTCACCACTCCGTCCTGCCAGGCGGACTGGTCGATGTCGGGACGCGTGCGGGTGGTGACGTACCAGCCGATCGTCGCCGCTGTAGTGGTGATGCGACAGGCACGGTTGAACGCGATGCCGTGCGGGAGCGCCTCGCGGACGCCGGGATGCTTCTCCAGCATGACCAGCAGCTGGTCATTGCTGGTGACCGACGAGCCGCCGCTCCATGCGGAGTCGGGTGCGTTCAGGTAGAGATGGAGGCCGCGCAGGGCTGCTGCCAGGTGGGTGGCGTTGGACTCCCCGGCGAGCGCGAGGGTGTCCCGCCCCGTGCGCTTGCGGCCTGTGTCCATCACCGTGAAGGCGGCGCGCGGCACCCCGTGTGTGACTGTCAGCGGGACCGGGCGCCCCGCCTTGACGATGGCCGCCAGGCGATGCTGACCGTCGATCAGGCCGCCGTCCTCGTCGAAGGCGATGCCTTGGTGGGTGAGCTGCCATTCACCCCTCTGGATCTGTGCCGCGAGCTGCTGAACCGTGCCCTTGCTCAGCGGTCGGTTACTGGTGTTGTGAGTGAGCCAGGCAGCGGCCGTTTCGGGGGATACGTCGACGATTTCCATACGCATGGGCGAGACCTCTCGTGGGTTGGTGAGTGGTTGCTGGCCTAGATTGCAGGAATGATGTGAACTGAGTCAACTGATGAACGCTCGCGTTCGGGAGTGTCGAATCCTCGCCGGGGCGGGATGTCCGACGAGTCCTGTTCCGTGGCTCACGTCTGCTGGTACGCTCGTCGCGTGTGCTGAGTTCACACTTAGTTTATGGGGCGCGCTGGGGGGCGCACGTAACCCCGTGCTCCGGTTGGCCGGGGCGTGATTTCGCAAGTCGGCCACCTGTAGGGGGCCCTCAGTAGCAGTGGAGTGGCGTGTGAGCCAGGGTGGGAACGTGCTGAGCGACGGCATTGAGCCGGTCGGTTCCGTGCATCACTATGCGGATGGGCTTCATGTCCGTATCGACGAGGTCGTCCCGTACGAGCCGGTGAGCGCCGCCGGCTGTGACGGGTACCGGCAGGGTGACGATCTGATCCGGTGCACGCTGTATCTGAGTAACGGGACAGGGGGGCCCGTCGACCTGAGCGGAATCGGACTGTCGGTGCGTGGCGGACCGTATGGAAAGACCGGCCGTCGGGTGACCGACTCCGCGAGTGGTTCGCTCGACGGCGCATTCGTCGGGACGCTGCGCACCGGGCGTCGCGTCTCCGCGACCTGGGCCTACAGCATCCCGGCCGGCACTGGCCAGGAGCTCGATCTGGAGGTCCGTTTCGGTGGCACGCACCCGCGCGCGAGTGTCACCTTCAGTACCGCGCCCCCCGCTGCACGGACCAGCGCACGTGTACCCGCCGCCCGGGCCGCAGCGACGCCCTTGCCCGATCAGGCCGTGCTCTTCGGTGACGAACAGCGGTCACTGTTCACGCAGACTCCGGAGGTGCCCGCGGCTTCGCGCGGGGCGGCGGACGAGAGTGACGCCGCACGTGTCCGGCAGATCTTCCGCTTCCTGGCGGAGGCCGAGGAGTCCAGGACGCGCGCCGTCCGCACCCTCGACGGGGCGGCAGGGGCCGTGTGGTTCGAGGAACTGCCGGACGATCCGGGGGTGTCCGTGATGCTCGACGGCACCCTGGCAACCGACGACCCTGCCTGGCTGACCGTCGCGAGGCCCGATCGCGAGGATGCACCGCAGCCGAACGCGTTGCTGGAACCATGGATCGACGGGACTCGGATCCGTGACTTCAAGCAGCCTCGTGCCCCGCATCTGAGACGGCGCATCGAGCCCGAATTCCCGGACTGGTCCATCGGTATCCCGCTGGAGAAGACGTACCACGAGCTCGATCAGCACCCGAAGCGGGAGAAGATCGAGAAGTTGCACGCGGCCTGGGAGCAGGAGTGGGCCGCGTGGGCGCAGCGGCGGAGGGAGATCGACCCCCTGGTCAGACTGTACGACCGGCTCCACAAGATGCATGAGGATGCCGCCAACCTCGGTGAGGCATACGAACTCGTCCTCGGATTCGGCCGGCTCACCTGGCAGACGCCTGAGGGCCAGCGGGTGGAACGGCATCTGGTCACTCACCGTGCGACCCTCCACCTCGACCCTTCCACCGGAACGCTCATCGCGGCCCCGGATCCGGGTGGAGTGGGGCTCGAGCTGGAAGAGGGAATGCTCGACGGGGCACAGCACGTGCCGGGTTCCGTCCGCGAGGAGATCGTGGAGGTGCTGGAGAGCGCCTCGGACGTCACCGATTCCGGGCAGCTCGACGCCCTGCACACCGTCCTGCGGAGCTGGGTCAACGCCGCGCACAGCGCAGGGAACTATCTCCCGGCGGTACAGCGCGTCACTCCGCGCAGTCTCGATGTGCCCCAGGTCGGGCTCACACCGGCGCTCGTCCTGCGTGAGCGCAACCGCCGGTCCACGCTGGACGCGCTCAAGACCATCGCCCGCCAGATCGACGCGGGTACCCCGCCCACCGCTCTGCTGAGCTACATCGCGGGCCGAGATGGTGCGCTCACCGCCGCCGACCTCGTGGCGGCGCAGGGGGAGAGGAGCCAGGACGACGGCAGCGAGATGTACTTTGCGCTTCCGGCCAACGAGGAGCAGCGGACCATTGCCGAAAGGCTGCGGACCAACCGACTCGTCGTTGTCCAAGGGCCGCCCGGCACGGGCAAGACGCACACCATCGCCAACTTGGTGACGGATCTGCTCGCGCAGGGCAAGCGTGTCCTGATCACCAGCCAGACGCCGCGCGCCCTTCGGGTGCTGCGGGACAAACTGCCGGAGTCCGTACGCGACCTGTGTGTCAGCCGGACGGAGGACGGCGCCGCCGCGCAGCGCGAGCTGGAGGCGTCCGTGGCCCGGATCCTCGGTGAGTACGCCGGTTACGACCCGACGGCTTCGCAGCGTGAGATCCGTGCGTTGCAGGCTCGGCTGGCGGCTGCCCGGACGGCACAGCAGACCATCCTGCGGGATCTGACGGCACTGCGTGAGCAGGAGACGCACCGCTTCGCGGCGGAGATCGGGGACTACAGCGGCAGCCTGCAGGAGATCGCCGAACGGCTGGCTGTCGAGGCGGAGACGTACGGCTGGATCGGCCCGGTGCCGCAGGAACAGCCGTCGCTGAGCGCTGAGCACGCCCTGCGGCTCCTGCGCGCCACCCGTGCCTACACCCCGCTCCACCAGTCGCTCGCCGCAGAGGTGCCGGGCCCCTCCGAACTGCCGGGACCGGCCGCCTTCGAGGACGCGGTCGGCGTCGTGCGTTCGGCGGAGGAGGCACACGAGGCTGTTCGTCAGGATGAGCTGAGCCGACGTTACGACTCCGCTGTGCGCCGCCTCGACATGCACGAACAGGAGAAGGTGTCGGCCGCCCTCGACGCCTTCGTGGGTGCACGCGCGCGGGCCGGAGCTCTGGCCGCTGCAGCGGGCGGCTGGGCCGGCGCCCTGTTGGGCGAAGCCGCCTCGGGCCAGGACTGGCAGGTCCGTAGCCGCCACACCGCGGTGACGGACCTTCTCGCCGCTGCCGAAGCCTCCCTCTCCGTCCTGGGCAGCGCCATGGTCAGCGGACTGGAGCAGTACGAACCTGCTGTGGCACTCCGCCATGCCACCACCCTGCACGACGGGTTGCGGGACGGGCAGAAGCTGCGCGGGACGCTCGGCATCCGTTCGAAGTTCGCCAAGGCGGTGGCCCCGTTCGTGGAGGCGGTGCGGGTGGACGGCCGGTCCCCGGAGGACACCGGCACAGCCGCTGTCGTACTTGCCCGGATCCAGCTGGAACTCCGGCTGTCCCAGGTCGAGTCCGAGTGGGGCACCTCCGGCGCACCGTGGCAGGGCCCCGGCCCCAGGCTGGCCCGGCTGCGGCAGGACGCCGAGGCGCTCGACGCCCTCCTCGCCGTCGCGACGGCCCGCACCGACCTCGTCACGGCAGCCGCCACCTCCTCGGAGCTGAACGCCGCCGCCTGGCAGGACCCGACGGTCGAGAACGCCGTACGGGCCCTGCTGCGCGCGGCGGCCACGCTGCGTGCGGCCGAGCAGTCACGACGGATCATTGCCGGAGCCGAGGAGCTGCTGGGCGAGTGGAGCGACCGGCCGGGCGCCTCCCCGTCGGTGAGGCGTGCACTGGACGCCGTGCGTGCCCGTGACCCGGAGGGATACCGGGAGTTCAGCCAGGAGATCGCGAAGGTCCGCGACGCGGCGCATCTTCGCGCCGATCAGCACGCTGCTCGCGCCGTGGTGCAGGAGGTCTTCCCCTCCCTTGCAGAGAGGGTGGCCGGGAGCGCCGAGGACGGAGGCTGGGACGAGCGGCTCAGCGCTCTTGCGGGCGCGTGGGCCTGGTCCGCCTGGCGGGACCGTATGGAGCGTCTCACCGATCCGGATGCCGAGCGCGTTCTGCGCCGACAGCTCACCGAGGCCGACGACGAGGCCCGCATCATGCTGGCGCGCCTTGCGGCGGCACGGGCTTGGCACCGCTGCCTCGGGCTGCTCACGGGCGACCAGTCCAGGGCGCTCAGTGCGTATCAGCAGGCCGCCCGTCGTATCAAGGGCAAGTACCAGCACCGCTACCGCCGCGACGCCCAGGCCGCGCTGCGCAAGGCGCAGACCGCGGTGCCTGCCTGGATCATGCCCCTGCACCAAGTGGCGGAGACCGTGCCCATGGACCGGCCCGGCATGTTCGACGTGGTGATCGTCGACGAGGCCAGTCAGTCGGGGCTCGAGGCCATGCTGCTGAGCTGGCTGGCTGACCGGATGGTCGTTGTCGGAGACAGCAAGCAGGTGAGCCCCTCCAACGTCGGGCTCAAGCAGGACCAGTACTTCCACCTCAGGGACCGGCTCCTCACCGGGCTCGATGAGGACGTACGGAGCCTCTTCGGCCCGGAGTCCAGCTTCTTCGACCTCACCGAGGCGCTTTCGGCGGGCCGGGGCACGCTCATGCTCAAGGAACACTTCCGGTGCATGCCGGAGATCATCTCCTTCTCGAACGAGCTCTGTTACAACGGCCGGCTTCAGCCTCTGCGCCAGTACGGTGCCGACCGGCTGCCTCCGGTGAGAACGGTGTACGTCGAGAGCGGCGAGGCCATCGGAACCAACACTCGTCTGGCCAACTCCGCGGAGGCCGAAGCGCTCGTCGCCGAGCTGGTGCGCTGCTGTGCCGATCCCGCGTATGAGGGCAGAAGCATGGGGATCATCAGCCTGCGGAGCAGCAAGGCGCATCTGGAAGAACTGGAAAACCTTCTGGCCGAGCGGCTGGACTACGAGGAGCGGGAGCAGCGCCGGATCAGGGTCGGCAACGCGGAGGACTTCCAGGGCGACGAACGCAGCGTCATGTTCGTCTCGTGCCTCAACTCTCCCACCACAGCAGCCGGTACCGTGCCCGGGGGCTTCACCGGCAAGTCCTTCGAGCAGCGCCTCAACGTGGCTGCCTCTCGCGCCCAGGACCAGGTTTGGGTGTTCCACAGCGCTCGCGTCGAGCAGTTCCATCCGAACGATCTGCGCCGCCAGTGGCTCGACCACCTCACGCGACCCGCGGAGGAGGAGACCGTGGCGGTGCGGGGCGAGGTTCAGCCCGACGTACGGCACGAGGCGTTCGACAGTCTCTTCCAGCAGCAGGTGTACCTGGAACTGACCATGCGCGACTACCGGGTCCGGCCCGGATACAGGGTCGGCCGGCATGCCATCGACCTGGTGGTCGAGGGCGGTACGCGAAGGCTGGCGGTGGCCTGTGACGGTGACACGTTCCCGGAGGGCGAGGACGCTTCGACCGCGGCAGCCCGGCAACGCGATCTGGAACGTGTCGACTGGACCTTCGTCCGCGTCCGGGGCAGTCGGTTCCATCTGGACCGCGAGCAGGCGCTGGCTCCACTGTGGACGGAGCTGGAGCGACTGGGCATCGAACCCGTCACGGAGACAGGGCGGGACGCGCAGGAGGAGGCCGAGGGCGTCGGAGCGATCTCGGACGAGTCCGGCGGGAGCGGGACGGAAGTCTTCGACCGGGAGGGGGAGCCTGACGCGAAGGGGGCGGCGCCGCTCGGCGGGAGCGGGGCGGGCGTGGTCGCGGCGCACCGGCCCGAAGGGGACGGCCGCGGTGCGTACAGCCGCATGGAGCGCCGGGACCGGGAGCGCGAGGAGGTCAGGGCCACAGTCGCCCGGCAGCATCCGGCCGAGTCCGTGTTCGCTGCAGGACCGGACGCGGCGCCGGACCGCCCCACCCCCGCAGCGGCGGCAGCAGAGCGGCGGGAAGCGCTTCGCGGCGCACCGGGAGCCTTTCCGGTGCGGTCGATCCCCGTGGGGGCGTTCCAGCGGTTGATGGGGGAGATGCAGCGGTTGCAGACCGCCGTCGACGCACCCGACGAGATCCCCGCCGGCATCGATCCGGCCAATCTGGTGTTCCTGCGCAAGACGCAGGCGGATCAGCGTGACCGCCGGGCCAAGCGGCTGGCTTTTCTGCGGGCCTTCATCGACGCGGTGGCCATCGGAGACAGCGACGAAGCACCGTCTGTCGTGGTGCCGGGTGTCGTGCTGGTCCTTGAGTTCGACGGCCGGGTCGACACGGACACGCTCTACACGGTTGCCGAGCTGCCGGGCGGAGACGCGGACGCGGTCTCGCCCTCCTCGCCCCTGGGCCATGCGCTGATGTGGCAGAGGACAGGGCGAGAGCTGTCGTACAACTCGAACCAGAACACGGCGCACTCGGTCGTGATCCGAGAGATCAGGGCCTGACCGGCTGCCTCCGGCGGCGGCCGCTGCTCACCCGGCAAGGGGGCAGCGGCCGGCCGCTCAGCCGGTCACCGGGTCGAGCATCGGGCTGCGCTGTCCGTTCCAGGAGACGGCCAGCGCGTCACGGGCCCGGGTGCACGCGACGAACAGCAGACAGTGCTCCGCCAGCAGGTCGGACTGGTGCTGGACCGGGTCCACCTCGACCGGAGTCACCTGCTGTGCGAACGGAAGCACCGCGGCTGTCACGCCGACAACGGCCACACAGCGGAACTCCAGCCCCTTCATGGCGTGCATCGTGGCCACCCGCACCCCCGAGGCTGTGGGGCCCGGATCGTCACGGACCGCCACCGCGGGGATGCCTTCCCTGCGCAGGCGTGAGATGACCGAGTCGACCACGGTGTTGAACCGGGCACATACCGCCACCTCCGAGGGCTTCACCCCGTCCTGGTTCGTCCAGGCCCTGATCTGTTCGACCAGCGCTCCGATCTCCGCTTCCTGACTGCCGTACCCGTGCGCGGACGGGGTGCGGCCGTGGAGCTGGGAGCGGTAGCCCCGCAGCGAGTCGCGGCGGCCCTCGGTGTCGTCGTCCTCGCCCAGCCGGCCCACCGGATGCCCGTCGAGCAGCGATGCGGACCAGCGCAGGATCTCTTCCGTGCTGCGGTAGTTGAGGCGCAGTCGGGACGTCCGTCCGCGCACATGGATGCCCAGCGAGCGCAGCGACACCCGGGAGTCGTAGATGCGCTGATGCGGATCGCCCACGAGGAACAGATCGTCCGATCGCGGTGCCACGCAGGCACGCAGCACCCGCCACTGGGCCGGGTGGAGGTCCTGGGCCTCGTCGACCACGACATGCCGGTAGCGCGGACCGCTGTCGGCGAGGCAGCTTGCCGCCTGATCGCACAACTGCGTGTAGGTCGCCGAGTGACGGGAGGACACATCTCCCGTGAACCGCTCCATCACACGCCACAGACGGGCACGCTGGACTCGTCCCACCTGGGTGCCGCGGCCTCTGCGTACACAGCGGAGATACTCCTCGGGCGTGCGAATGCCCTGGGCCAGCACGACGTTGCGGAGTTCCTGGGACAGGAACTGCTCGTTCCACGGGAGGTCCTCACGGGCCGTGGCACGGGTCCAGGCGCTCCGCTCCGCCGCCGCGGAGAGCGGCCGTGGTGCGGTGCCGCGTGCCTCCCGGACGACCCGCGCCGCCAGGGAGTCCACCGTCGTGACGTCGACCCTCTCGAGCAGGTGGGCGTCGGCCTTGCCGAGCAGGAGAGCCAGGCTGTCGCGCAGGGCGGCAGCCATGGCGTTGGTGAAGGTGGTGAGCAGAATCCGGTCGCCGTCGTGGCCGGTGCGCAGAAGGTGGCGTACGCGATGCAGCGCGACCACGGTCTTGCCGGTTCCGGGCCCACCGGTTACCTGAGCGGCCCCGTTGAACCCCGGGTGGTAGGCGAATCGCCGTTGGGCGGGGTGGAGGAAGATCCTCCACCGTGTCAGGTCCTCGGTGAGGATGCGCTCCAGTTCGCCCGGGCCGGTGACCTCGACGATGCGGTCGGGGCTGTTGAGGATGGCCTCGGTGAGGGTGACGGCCGGCCGGTCTCCGGCGGTACGGACCGTCTGGCCGCGGGAAGCGATCAGCTGTTCCCACACGTCCTCGGCCGAGTAGCCGGCCGCAAGGAACTCCAGTACCTCGTACTGGTCGGCCGGCATCATCGGCGGAGCCATCACGGAAAGGTCCTCCGCGGTGACGCAGACCCGGGCCAGTCGCAGCACCTGGTCGTCGATGCCGAGATCGCGCAGTGCGGTGTCGGATTGCTTCTCGAAGAGGCGGGCGGGGGCGGCAACGGCTTTTGTCTCGAAGTACGTCTCCATCTGCTCCAGGGCCTCGACGTTGCGTACTTCAAGGCCTCCGGTCGCACCGTTGACGGAGTAGGCACGCTTGCAGGCCCAGTTGATCGCCTCGTCGTGCGTGGCAACCCTCAGCAGAGTGAACAACTCGCTGCCGTCGTCGGGCGCGAGGAGGACGCCACGGTACGACTTGGTGATGCGGATCGTGCGGATCCGGCGGTCGTGCGCCCGTTCCAGCTTCTCCAGATGCATCCCTTTGCTCGCGTGGAGCTGGGGGACGGTCATGCCGCGGAACATCTGGATCGCGTCGTTCACCTCCTTCTGCACAGGACGTTGCAGCGAGATGAGGTCCGCAACGAAGTCGTCGGAGAGGGCGAGTCGGGGCATGGGCGTCCTCATGTCACTCGGTGGCCGGTGGTCGAGGAACAGACTAGAGAGTCTGTGCACGAGGATGTGCGGCACCACTGCATCGTCTTGTGTGAACTCAGTCAACGCTCTATATTGAACGGGTTGTTATACGCTCGAACCGATTTCGTGCCCACCGGCCCTGTCCGAAAGGACCCACCGCATGCCGGCCCAGATCGACCCGGCCGTCGTTCCGCATCCGCTCGAAGAAGTGCCGCAGACCTTTCTTGCCGGTGATTCGTATGGAGTGCGGGACGGGCTCGTCACCTACATCCGACGCGATCTGCTCGGACCGTGGGACGGTGAGACCGAGACGTTGCCCCAGTTCTCTTCCGGCCCCCGGGACCGTTACCTCGTCGGCATGCTCGGTCCGCGGCCCGACATTCCGACAGCGAAGGGCATCGCGCTGGCCGCCGCGCAGAGCGCCGACGACGAATCCGGAGACGAGAGCGAGGGGGACGACAGCGGGCTCGCGGACCGGATGACACCGCAGGCGGCGGGTCACATCTGGGCCTCGTCCATGGGCTTGTCCTTCACTGTCCCCGCTTCCGTCGGGACGCTCAGCGTCACCGCGCGCTGGGGGCGCTACACCCAGTCCGAGGAAGCGACGGACCGTGGCACCACCCGCAGGGTGTGGTCCCGTGAGCCGGTGGAGTATCCGGTCGATATCGACATCACCAGCGCCGGTGGCCGGGATGTCCCGCTGGAGGACACGGCCGTTGTTCTGGACGTGCAGGTACGGCACCACCGGGCCGGCCATGGCGGCGAGGATCTGCGCGTCGTCGAACTCGCATTGGTGAACGGGCAGGAGGACAGTCGAGAGGCGCGCGATGCCCGCTGGCTCTTCCAGGCTTCGCTCGAAGTCACCGCCTTCCCGGTCGACCAGGCAGCGGTGTTCTTTCCGGTCGACGACCCTCTCGACCCGGCGAATCTGGGCAGCGGACCCGAGGATCCCGAAGAGCGCCGTCTTCGCCTCCTCTACCGGAACAGCCTCAGCCATGCCAAAGGCCGCAACGTGGCTGTGCATGCCGAGGTCCGCGACGGCGAACGCAATGCGCACCGGCTCACCACCACCTGGCTGCCTGCCTACGACGTCCGGGCCACCACGGCTCCCACCGTCGGGGACCAGGAACTGCTCCGAGGGCTTGAGCTCGGCATGGACGAGCTTGCAGCGCTCGCGGTCCCCGGGCGGCGCAGCGCACTCAGCGCCGCCCTCGCTCCGCTTGCCGAGGGCTATGCCGCATGGCTCGAACAGCAGCGTGGAGCGGCCCGTTCGCTGCCGGACGACCTGCGGGAATCGGCACTCGTCGCCATCGAGCAGGCGCTGGAAATCTGCGACCGCATCACCCTGGGCATCGACACGCTCGCCGCCGACGACACCGCGCTCGCGGCGTTCCGGTTCGCCAACAGGGCCATGGCGCTTCAGCGTCGCAACACCGCAATCGCCGGAGCCAGGACGGGACGTGAGGACGACCCCGCTTCGTACCTGGAAGCACGTGACGAGGTGCACGGGAAGGGTAAGGACGGGGCCAGCTGGCGGCCCTTCCAGCTTGCCTTCGTACTGCTCAACCTCGCCTCACTGAGCAGGCCGGGTCATCCCCACCGAGGCACAGGGCGCGAGGCACTCGTGGACCTGCTCTTCTTCCCGACCGGTGGCGGCAAGACCGAGGCCTATCTCGGGCTGGCCGCGTACACCTTCGCCCTGCGACGGCTGCAGGGCACCCTCGGTACCGGAGCGGAGGCCCGCAGCGGGGAAGGTGGGGTCGGGGTTCTCATGCGCTACACCCTGCGGCTGCTGACCGCCCAGCAGTTCCAGCGCGCCGCCGCGCTTGTGACCGCATGCGAGGTGCTGCGCCGCGAGGAATTCGCGCGCGACTCTCGCTGGGGCGCCCAGCCGTTCCGTATCGGCTTGTGGGTGGGAACCTCCGTCTCGCCCAACTGGTTCGACGAGGCCAAGGAACAGATCGCCGGGGCCCGCGAGAGCGCCAGCGACAAGCACGCCAGAGTGCTGCAAGTGCTCACCTGCCCCTGGTGCGGCACCGGGTTGACTGCCCGCTCCCACATGGAGTACGACGAGGCCAGGCGACGCGTTCTGCTCTACTGCCCGCGAGGCGAAGGTACGGATCGGTGCCCGTTCTCTCGGCTGGAGTCCCGGGGTGAGGGCATTCCCGTGCTCACGGTCGACGAGGAGATCTACCGGCTCGCCCCGTCACTGCTGATCGCCACCGTCGACAAGTTCGCCCAGCTTCCCTGGAACGGGTATGCCGGGCTGCTGTTCGGCCGGGTCACGGAGGTGTGCCCTCGCCATGGTTACCGCCATGACGATCTGGACGCCAAGACCGGCTGCGGCAGCCGCCATCACGCCAAGGGCGACCTTCCTGCGGTCACCGCCCAGCCCGTCACGCGGCTCCGGCCGCCGGATCTGATCATCCAGGACGAGCTGCACCTGATCTCCGGCGCGCTCGGCACCACCGTCGGCCTGTTCGAGTCGGCCATCGATCAACTGTGCAGCTGGAGTTTCACCGATTCTCAGGGGCGGCACCAAGAGGCCGGCCCCAAGATTGTCGCGTCGACGGCGACCACCAAGCGGGCTGCGGACCAGGTGCTCGGGGTCTTCGGCCGCAAGGTCGCCGTCTTTCCGCCGCAGGTTCTCGATGTCGGTGACACCTTTTTCTCGCGGCAGGTAGAACTCAGCCGGGAGGATCCGGGCCGGCGATATCTCGGCGTGTGTGCACACGGAACCCGCCTCAAGGCTGCCGAGATCCGGGTCGCCGAGATTCTTCTGCTCGCCGGGCAGCAGCTCTTCGACGACTACGGCACGCCCGCCGATCCGTACATGACGCTGGTTGGCTACTTCAACGCCACCCGTGAACTCGCCGGTATGCGGCGTTACATGGACGACGACATCACGACCCGGGTGCGTTCCAACGGAATGCGCAAGGGGAACGACACACTCGCCAACCGCATCGGCAGCAAGACGGGGATGCTCAACATCCAGGAGCTCACCTCGCGTATCTCCTCAGCCGACATCGGCAACGCGCTCAAGCGGCTGGAGACCTCCTTCGACCCGGAACGCGACACCTCGCTCCGGCGTGATGCCTTCCGACGTGAATACGCCACTGCCCTCAAGGAGAAGCGCGAGCCTCGTGCGTCGATGACCCCCATGGTCCGGCAGGCGGTCGACGTCGCTCTCGCCACGTCGATGCTCCAGGTCGGCGTCGACGTCTCCCGGTTCGGCCTGATGCTGGTCGTGGGCCAGCCCAAGAACACCGCCGAGTACATCCAGGCCTCGTCCCGCGTCGGCCGTGACGCCAAGCGTCCCGGGCTTGTCGTCACCCTCTACAACTGGGCACGCCCGCGCGACCTGGCCCACTACGAGGACTTCGAGCACTACCACGCCACGTTCTACCGGCAGGTTGAAGCCCTGTCCGTCACACCGTTCACCCGTCGTGCTCTCGACCGGGGGGTGGCCGCCACCTATGTCGCCGCCCTGCGCCAGGCCGCGTACGACACCTCGCGGAACCTCGACGCCCACGACGTCGATCTCAGCGGCCCTCTCGCTGCCGAGGTGGAACGTCGCTTCCTGGACCGGGCGGAACGCGTGGGCGGGGAGCGGGCGCGTGCTTACCTGGGGGAACGGCTTGACCGGTTGAAGGACGAGTGGCGTCGTAAGCGCGATGAGAGCAGTGCGGCACTCGGCTATCGAAAAGAGAAGCAGAAGAACACGATCGTGAGCGGTCTGCTCCAGCGTGCCGACGGTTCTCGGTGGACCGAACTCACTGTCGGCATGTCCATGCGTGAGACGGAGAACGAGATCAACCTTCTGCTCCCGGGCGGCGGTGCCTTTCTTGAGGAGTCCACCGGCGCGGGCCCCGACTGGAACTTCGGGAAACCCGATCAGGACCCGGATCCCGAGGTGGCGGCAACTGTGGACAGCGATGAGTACGGACCCACCACCGCCACCTCGGGGAAGGGACAGCGATGAGTAGTAACGCGAACCGAAGGGTCGGCGCGGTCCGGCCAAGCCACCTCATGTTCACCGCCGGCATCGGTGCCCTCGTGGATCTGCCGAACTTTTCGGTTCTCATCAAGGGGCTCGATTCCTGGAGCTACAACGGCATCACGGAATACGACATCGACGAGCCGCGGCTGCGTGCAGCCGTGAACCGGTCGCTCCAACGCTACGGGCGCAAGCAGATCGAGCAGCTCCGTGCTGCCCCCTGGCTGGAGGGAAGCGACAGCGACCCGAAGGGCTGGGCCGCGCAAGGAGTGGGCGTACCGGTTGTTCCGTTCCCGCAGTGGCTGCGTTGCACCGCGTGCAACGTCCTGGCTGCTGTTGACTCCGGCGAGTTCGCGTTCATCAATACCAATCCGCGAACCCCGCACGAGGCGAAGTTCGTCCACGACTGCAAGCGCGGGAAGCCCCTCGCGGTTGCGGCCCGATTCACGCTGGTCTGCACGGGGGGCCACCTGGACGAGTTCCCGTACACGTCCTTCGTCCACCACGGGCAGGCGTGCGCCAGGACTCCCCGTCCCAAATTGCGGATGAAGGACCACGGCGGAAACCAGGCGGCCAACGTCACCATCGAATGCGTCGCCTGCGGCACGAAGCGCAACATCCGTGAGGCGATGGGCGAACGGGGCCGCCACAACCTTCCAACGTGCCGCGGCCGGCACCCGCATCTCGGCACGTATGAGCCCAACGGGTGCGGCCAGGACGCTGTACTGATGGTCGCCGGCGCATCCAACCAGTGGTTCCCGCTGACCCTCAGCGCGCTCGCCCTCCCCAAGGGGCAGGGTGGCGACATCGAGAAGCTGCTCGACGATCACTGGCCCGAGCTGCAGGGCATCGAGTCCCGGGAGAACCACGCGCTGCTTGCAGCCATTCCGGCGTTCCGCTATCTCCAGGAATTCGACGCAGATGCCCTGGTCGCGGCCATCGCCGCCCGCAAGGCGGGTGGTGGGTCAGCGACCGCGGCACCTGATGTCCAGGCTGACCTGCTCGGGCCCGAGTGGGACGCCCTCTCAGGCCTGATCCCGCAGGCGAGCGATGACTTCACCCTGCGCGAAGTCCGCGTTCCGCCGCCGCTGGATGAACTCTTCTCCGATGTCCGCCAGGTCGAGCGGCTGCGAGAAGCCCGTGCGCTCATCGGCTTCACCCGTCTCGACGCCCCCGACCCTGAGTCGCCGGAGATCGCGACTCAGGTCGAGCTCTCCCGTTCCGCACAGAACTGGGTGCCTGCCAGTGAGGTGCGAGGCGAAGGAATCTTCCTGCGCGTGCGAGAAGGCCTCATGGCCGAGTGGGCGACGCGCATGGAGAAGTCACCGCAGATGGTGGCGCATCAGGAGGCCTTCGGGAGGTTCCGGAGCAACCGTAAGTCGGACCGGAAGACGAGCGATTTCGATCCGCTGTACGGCTGGGCCGGGGCCCGCTATATCGCTCTGCACACGCTCTCGCATCTGCTGATCCGCACGATCGCCCTGGAGTGCGGCTACAACTCGGCCTCTCTCGCCGAGCGCATCTACGCCGGCGATGAGCAGAGTCCGCGAGCGGGCATCCTCATCTACACCGCTGTGCCGGACTCCGAAGGCACGCTCGGGGGGCTGGTTTCCTTGGCGGAGGGTCGTGACTTCGACCGGATCGTCCGTCGGGCCCTGGCCGACGCCTCGCACTGTTCGGCCGATCCGCTCTGCTCGGAACGGTTGCCGCATGCTCCGGCCGACTACCTTCATGGAGCCGCCTGTCATGTCTGCCTGTTCGTCTCCGAGACAACCTGCGAGCGCGGCAACCGATTCCTCGACCGCCGCTTTCTCGTCCCGCTCATCGGTGACAAGGACCAGGTGCTCACACCGGCCGGTCTGCTGCCATGAGCAGGCATGGCTTCGAGGCTGCGGCCGAGGCCGCGGCCGCAGCCCTGGGGCCTTCCCGTACGAAGGACCTAGCGGGGCTGCTGGCGCGGGGACACAGCAGAGAGCGGGCTCTCACCGAACTCACGACACCACGAATACGGGAAGTCGTCGCGCGGTTGTACCAGGCGTTGGAGAACGATGCGTTACCGCGCTCGGAAGCCGCGGCCTATCTTCGGGGCTACGCGGCTGCGCAACTGCGGGCACGGGACGCGGTCCAGGTCCGAACGGTGTGGAGCGGCCCCTCCACCCCCGGTGTACCGGTGAGGGCGACCGCGCAGGTACTGGTCGAAGTCATCGACGGCGCTCGGGAAGAGCTGTTGGCCATGACCTATGCGGCCCGTCCGTATCCGGCGCTGACCGAGGCGCTGAGCAAGGCCACGGGGCGGGGTGTGCAGACCCATGTGGTGGTGGAGACGCTGGCAGGCGCACGGGGGCTCCTCTCTGGCCATGAGCCGGCCGGCGCTTTCGCAGCCGTGCCCGGATTGTGCCTCTGGCACTGGGTACGCGACCCGGCCACCGGTTCCTTCGCCCGTCAGCACGCGAAACTTGCCGTCGCCGACCGGCAGGTTCTCTTCATGGGCAGTGCCAATCTCACGGAGTCCGCCGCCCGCCGCAATATTGAGGCGGGTGTCCTGGTGCGCGGCGGAGATGCTCCGCAGCGGGCAGCCGAACACATCGTGGAACTTCAGCGCAGGGGGGTTCTTCAGCGCCTGCACACCTGATCGTGGCGCAGCCCCCGTCAGGCCGGCGTCGAGCCCCCGCCCGCCGCTCCGGAGAGCGGGGCATCCGCCGCCTCCGGTTTCCTCCGCATCGCCATCAGCAGGGTGATGACCGTGCCCACCACCGCCCACGCGGACAGCACCAGCAGCGGTCCGGTCACCGCGTTCCCCTTGAAGTACGCGATCGAGCGTGCCACCCAGGTCCCGGCCCCCGGCGGCAGCGCGGGGCCGATCGCCCGCCAGAAGTCCGGGAGCATCGGGAGCGGGAAGGCGCCGCCCGCGCTCGGGTTGCCCGCGACCACCACGATCAGGACGGCCAGGCCGATGCCGACGATGCCGGTGAGCGCCTCCAGGGCGAGGGTGATCATGCCGACCGCGAAGACGGTCAGCGCGCCCAGGCCCGACAGCCCCCAGAAGGATCCGGGGAGGGCTCCGAGGATCGGGCCGATGATGATCGCGCCGCCGATTCCGCCCGCGATCGAGTAGAGCGCCATGACCCCGGTCCGGATCACCGCGCGCTGGCGGTTGGCGGGGCGGGAGCCCGCGCTGATCGCCAGGATCGAGGCGCAGAGGTAGCCGCCCACACACCAGCCCACGACCAGGTAGAAGGACGAGAGTCCGTCGAAGTCCTCGTCCGAGGCTGGGGCCACGTCCACGGAACGCACCGTGCGCTTCTGGGTGAGCTCGACCTTGGCGATGATCTTCGTCAGGGAGTCGGCCAGGACGGTGCCGCCGCCGGAGGCGACCAGCACGGTGTCGGTCGTGCCCCGGGGGTCGACGATCACGGCGCCGTCGATGTCGCGGTTCAGGATCTGCTTGCGGGCGGTGGCCGCGTCGGTGACCGTGCGGGGGTCCAGGGGGCCGCCGGGGAGGTTCTTCAGTTCGGTGACGAGCTGTGCGGACACCTGCTGGGGTGCGACGACGCCGAAGGGGACGTCCGTCGGCTTCGGCTTGTGGAGCGCTCCGACGTAGGACGCGATGAACAGCAGCTGCAATGCCAGCACACCGATGACGAGCAGTGCGGCCCGTGGAGTGACGGCGTTCTTCACCTCGTCGACGAAAGTCATGACCCCACGGTCCGGGGTGCCCGTTGTCCACGCAGTCGGGGCCGGGCCGAATGGCTGAGGGGCGGGGAGGGTGGCCCGGGCGCTGGGTATCGTACGAATGTTCGAAACTTGGTCTATGGTGGAGAGCGAGGGGGTGGTGAGTGCGGATTGGTTCAGGAGGTGCAGGTGCCCGGGTTCACGCATCTGCATACCGTTTCCGGGTTCTCCCTGCGGTACGGGGCATCGCACCCGGAGCGGCTGGCGGAGCGTGCCGCCGAGCGCGGGATGGACGCCCTCGCGCTGACCGACCGCGACACCCTGGCGGGAACGGTCCGGTTCGCCAAGGCCTGTGAGCGGGCGGGGGTGCGGCCGCTCTTCGGGGTGGAGCTCGCCGTGGCTCCCGCCGGGCGCGCGGAGGGTGACGGGCATACGCACCGGATGCGGACCCCGGCCCGCGGGGGTTCCTTTGTCGACGAATCCGCACCCCGGGTCACCTTCCTCGCCCGCGACGGCGCCCGGGGATGGGCCGAGCTGTGCCGCCTCGTCACCGCCGCGCACGGAGCCGTGCCCGACGGCGGCCGGCCCCTGCTCGACCGCTCCGCACTGCCCGCCGAAGGGCTCACCGTGCTGCTCGGTCCCGCCTCCGAGGTGGGCAGGGCGCTGGCCGCCGGCCGCCCCGACCGGGCCGCCGCACTGCTCGCCCCTTGGCGTGAGGTGTACGGCGACGGTCTGCGGCTGGAAGCCGTCCACCACGGCCGCGACGGCACCGGACCCGGTTCGCTGAGGCTCGCCGCCCGTACCGTCGGCTTCGCCGCCGAGCAGGGGATACGGGCCGTGCTGACCAACGCCGTCCGGTACGCCGACGCGGGGCAGGGCCCGGTCGCCGATGTGCTCGACTCCGCCCGCAGGCTCGTCCCCGTCGACCCGCGCCGCGCCCCGCTCGACAGCGGTGAGCGCTGGCTCAAGGACGCCCGCGCGATGGCGGGGACCGCCGAGCGCATCGCCTCCGCCGCCGGGCTCGGCCCCGGCGCCGGGGCGCGACTGCTCGCGGAGACGCGGCGCACCGCCGACGCCTGCGTGGTCGACCCCCGGGGCGACATCGGCCTCGGCTCCGTCCACTTCCCCGAACCGCACCTCGTCGGCGCGGACCGTCGCACCGCCCAGCGGGTGCTGGCCTCCCGTGCAGCCGCGGGCATGGTGCTGCGCGGCTACGACCGCAGGCGTGAGTACTGGGACCGGATGCACCATGAACTGGACATCATCGCCCACCACGGCTTCGCCTCGTACTTCCTGACGGTCGCCCAAGTCGTGGACGACGTAAGGGAGATGAAGGTCCGGGTGGCCGCCCGCGGTTCCGGGGCCGGCTCCCTGGTCAACCACCTCCTCGGCATCGCCCACGCCGACCCGGTCGAGCACGGGCTGCTGATGGAGCGCTTCCTGTCCAAGCGCCGCTTCGTGCTGCCCGACATCGACATCGACGTCGAGTCGGCCCGCCGCCTCGACGTCTACCGCGCGATCATCGGCCGCTTCGGCGCCGAACGGGTCGCCACCGTCGCCATGCCCGAGACCTACCGGGTGCGCCATGCCATCCGCGACGTCGGCGCCGCGCTCTCCATGAACCCGGCCGAGACCGACCGGCTCGCCAAGGCCTTCCCGCACATCCGGGCCCGCGACGCCCTCGCGGCCATGGAGGAGCTGCCCGAGCTGCGCGAAGTGGCGAGGACGAAGGAGAAGTACGGGCGGCTGTGGGAGCTGGTGGAGGCGCTGGACGCCCTGCCGCGCGGCATCGCCATGCACCCGTGCGGGGTCCTCCTCTCGGACGCCTCGCTGCTGCGCCGCACCCCCGTCATGCCCACCAGCGGCGAGGGCTTCCCCATGGCGCAGTTCGACAAGGAGGACGTGGAGGACCTCGGGCTGCTCAAGCTCGACGTGCTCGGTGTACGGATGCAGTCGGCGATGGCGCACGCGGTCGCGGAGGTGAAGCGGGCCTCGGGCGAGGAAGTGGACCTGGACGCCGTGGAGCCGGGTGACCCGGAGACGTACCGGCTGATCAGGACCGCCGAGACGCTGGGCTGTTTCCAGATCGAGTCGCCCGGTCAGCGCGATCTGGTCGGCAGACTTCAGCCGGCGGACTTCCATGACCTGGTGGTCGACATCTCGCTGTTCCGGCCCGGCCCGGTCGCCGCCGACATGGTGCGCCCGTTCATCGAGGCCCGGCACGGCCGGGCGCCGGTCCGCTATCCGCACCCCGATCTGGAGGGCCCGCTGCGCGACACGTACGGCGTGGTGGTCTTCCACGAGCAGATCATCGAGATGGTCGACATCATGACCGGCTGCGGCCGGGACGAGGCCGACCGGGTCAGGCGCGGACTCTCCGACCCCGAATCGCAGGGCCGGATCAGGGTCTGGTTCGCGCAGCACGCGGCAGTGCGCAAGTACAGCGCCGAAGTGATCGCCCGCGCCTGGGAGATCATCGAGGCGTTCGGCAGCTATGGATTCTGCAAGGCGCACGCGGTGGCCTTCGCCGTACCGACGTACCAGTCGGCCTGGCTGAAGGTGCATCACCCGGCGGCCTTCTACGCCGGACTGCTCACCCATGACCCGGGGATGTACCCGAAGCGGCTGCTGCTCGCGGACGCGCGGAGGCGCGGAGTGCCGGTGCTGCCGCTGGACGTGAACCGGTCGGCGGCCGCCCATCGGATCGAACTGGTGTCTGATGAAGAGAGGGGAAGGGCGGCCTGGGGGCTGCGGCTGGCGCTCTCCGACGTCCACGGGATCAGTGCGGCCGAGGTCGCCCGTATCGAGACCGGGCAGCCCTACACCTCACTGCTGGACTTCTGGCAGCGGGCCCGCCCGGGAAAGCCGGCCGCCGAACGGCTGGCCCAGGTCGGCGCGCTGGACGCGTTCGGCGCCAACCGCCGTGACCTGCTGCTGCACCTGTCCGAACTCCACCGCGCCCAGCGCGGCGCGGGCTCCGGCGGCCCGGGCGCGCAGCTCCCGCTCGGCGGCGGGCACCGCACCGGCTCCATCGGCCTGCCCGACCTCAACGAGGCGGAACGGCTCAGCGCCGAACTGGGCGTGCTGAGCATGGACGTGTCGCGCCACCTGATGAGCGATCACCACGCCTTCCTGAAGGAGCTCGGCGCGGTCTCGGCCAAGCGGCTGCGCGAGGCACGGCACGGGGACACCGTGCTGGTCGCGGGCGCCAAGGCGGCCACCCAGACCCCGCCGGTCCGCTCCGGCCGCCGGGTCGTCTTCACCACCCTGGACGACGGTACGGGCCTGGTCGACCTGGCCTTCTTCGACGACAGCCACGCCGCCTGTGCGTACACCGTCTTCCACTCCTGGTTGCTGCTGGTGCGCGGGGTGGTGCAGCGGCGCGGGCCGCGGAGCCTGAGCGTGGTCGGCGCCGCCGCCTGGAATCTGGCCGAGCTGGCCGAACTGCGGCGCACCGGCGGGCTCGACGCGGTCGCGGCCCGGCTGGCGGAGGTGCCTGTTCCGGAGGAGGGCGCCGCGTCTCACGAGTCCCCGGTGGACGACGGCCGCCGGATCCGGATGCCCACCGGCTACGAGATGAACCCCTGGTCCGACCTCCAGCCGCCCGGCGAGGGCGCACCCACCGGAAGGAAGCTGTGGCACCAGAGCCCGGGGAGCGCGGGATGAACGGGGCGAGTGGGATGAGCGAGCAGCCCGGAATCCTCTGCCTGCGGTTCCGCCGGGTCGGCGGCGGGCTCCCGGACGGCGCCGGTTACGCGGGGCTGCTCGCCCTGCTCGGTTCGTTCACCCCGGTCGTCGAGGCGGCGCCGCCCGACGGGGCGCTGGCCGATGTGCGGGGCGCGCTGCGCTACTTCGGGCGGGACGTGACGGGGCTGTCCTCGGTGATCCGGGTCCGCGCGCTGGCCCTGCACGGGGCGGACTGCGCGATCGGGGCCGCCGAGAACCCGATGCTGGCCCGGATGGCGGCCCGGCAGGCCGCGCCCGGGACGACCTTCGTGGTGCCCGCGGGAGGGGCCGCCGCCTTCCTCGCGGACCGGCCGGCCGCCACGCTGGACGGCGTCGGGGCGGCGACGGCCCGCACCCTGTGCGGATACGGGCTCGACTCCGTCGGCCGGATCGCGGCCGCCCCGCTCGGTACTCTCCAGCGGATCACCGGGGTGCGGACCGGGCGCGAGCTGTGGGAGCGGGCGCACGGCATCGACCGTACGGCGGTCGTACCGAACGCAGCGTCCCGCTCGCTCGCCGCCGAACGGACCTTCCCGCGTGACGAACTGGACCGGGAGCGGCAGCGCCGCGCGCTCATGTCGCTCACCGAGGAGCTGGGGGCGAGGATGCGCGGCGAGGGGCGGGTGTGCCGCTCGCTCGCGGTCTCCGTGCGCTATGCCGACCGGACCGGCTACGCGACGCTGACCCGCAGCCGTACGCTCCGCGAGCCCACCGCGCACTCCGCGGAACTCACCGCGCTCGCCTACCGGATCCATGACTCGTTCGCCCTGCAACGGGCCCGGGTACGGGGGATCGCGCTGCGCGCCGAGGGGCTCGGCGACGCCGGGCGGGCCGCGCACCAGCTGACCTTCGACCCGGTCGACGAACGGGCGCGGCGGATCGAGGCGGTCGCGGACCGGCTGCGCGAGAAATTCGGGCCGCAGGCAGTGATGCCGGGGCGACTCGCGGCCTGACCCGCCCGCCCGGGACTGTCCTGAAGCTACGGTTACTACCGCGTCAGTTTTTACCGACGCGTAACTTCCCACGCAACCTTACTCGTGCGTAAGTTGGCATGAGCACCTAGAACGTTGTCAGAACTTGTGGTCCGGGCCGCAGGGTGCACAGACATCGCAACTCCCTTGAGCCGCAAGGAGACCACACGATGCTGCCCTGGACCCGTGCGTCGCGTACCCCACGTGCGCGGACAACCCTCGCCGCACTGTTCCTCGCCGTCGCCGCAGTCGCCACCCCCACGGCCACTGCCGCTGCAGCCACCCCCACCGTCGCCACGTCCACCACCTCCCGTGGCTGGAACGACTACTCCTGCAAGCCCTCCGCAGCCCACCCCCGGCCCGTCGTGCTGGTCCACGGGACCTTCGGGAACTCCGTCGACAACTGGCTCGTTCTGGCCCCCTACCTGGTCAACCGGGGCTACTGCGTCTACTCGCTCGACTACGGCCAGCTCCCCGGAGTGCCGCTCTTCAACGGCCTCGGCCCCATCGACAAGTCGGCCGGACAGCTCTCCGTCTTCGTCGACAAGGTGCTCGCCTCCACCGGGGCCCCCAAGGCCGACCTCGTCGGCCACTCCCAGGGCGGCATGATGCCGAACTACTACCTGAAGTTCCTCGGCGGAGCGGCGAAGGTCAACGCCCTGGTCGGGATCGCGCCCGACAACCACGGGACCACCCTCCTCGGCCTGACCAAGCTGCTGCCGTACTTCCCCGGCGCCGAGGACCTGCTCAACGCCGGCACACCCGGACTCGCCGACCAGGTGGCCGGATCGCCCTTCGTCACCAAGCTCAACTCGGTGCCCGACACCGTGCCCGGCGTGCACTACACCGTCATCGCGACCAAGTACGACGAGGTCGTGACCCCGTACCGGACACAGTTCCTGGACGGGCCGGACGTACACAACGTCCTGCTCCAGGACCTGTGCCCGGTCGACCTGTCCGAGCACGTGGCGATCGGGACCATCGACCGGATCGCCTACCACGAGGTGGCGAACGCCCTCGACCCGGCGCACGCCACCCCGACCACCTGCGCCTCGGTCATCGGGTAGGGAACGGCGGGCAGTCCGGGGGCCGGCCTTCCCGGGGAGGCCGGCCCCGCTGTCAGTGGCAGCTGGCACGATCGGTTCATGACGACGATCGACTGGGATTCAGCCGCCGGTTCCTTCGACGAGGAGCCGGACCACGGCCTGCTCGATCCCGTGGTCCGGCACGCCTGGGCGCAGCGCCTGGAGAGCTGGCTGCCCCGGGAGCGTTCCGAGGTGCTCGACCTCGGGTGCGGCACCGGAAGCCTGTCGCTGCTCGTCGCCGGCCAGGGCCACCGGGTCACCGCCGTGGACCGCTCGCCCCGCATGGTGGAGCAGGCACGCGCCAAGCTTGCCGGTACGGGGACCGAGGTGCTGACCGGGGACGCCGCCGCGCCGCCCGTCGGCAAGCAGCGGTTCGACGTGATCCTGGCCCGGCACGTGGTGTGGCTGCTCCCGGATCCGGCGGAGGCCCTGCGCCACTGGTTCGGCCTGCTGCGTCCCGGCGGCAGACTGGTGCTGGTCGAAGGCGTGTGGAACGGGGTGGGTCTGTCCGCCGGGCAACTCACCGCGCTGCTCGCCCCCTTCACCGAGCGCGTCCACCACGAGCCGCTCTCCGGCGACCGCGACCTCTGGGGCAAGGAGGTCGACGACGAGCGCTACGCGCTGGTGGCGCGGGCCGAACCTCCGCGCCGGCACACCGAGGTCGTCGATGTGCATCTGATCCTCCGCCGCGGCTCGGACGTCCTGCTCGCCCGTCGGGCCGGTACGGGGTATGCGGACGGGCTGCTGCACGCCCCGTCCGGACATGTGGAGGACGGGGAGGACGTCCGGGAGGCGGTGATCCGCGAGGCGGCCGAGGAGATCGGGGTGACGCTCCGGCCGGAGGAGCTGCGGATGGCTCTGGTCATGCAGCACCGGGGGCCGGGCGGCAGCCCCAGGACGGGCTGGTTCTTCGAGGCGGCGTACGACCCGGACCGGCCGCCGTACAACCGCGAACCGGACAAGTGCTCCGAGCTGGGGTGGTTCCCGCTGGACGCCCTGCCGGACGACATGGTCGCGTACTGCCGCGCAGGCCTCGACGGCTACCGGGCGGGGGAGCACTTCCTGATCCACTGGCACGAGGACGGCGACACCGTCGCGTTCGAACCTCGGGGCGTGCGACGGGCCGTCCCGCTGCCGGCCGGCGGGGTCCGCACCGGGCGGCTGCACCACATCGAACTGTGGGTGCCCGATCTGGTGGCCGCCGCGTCCGGCTGGGGCTGGCTCCTCGGTGAGCTGGGCCATGTCCCGTACCAGCAATGGGCGCACGGGCGGAGCTGGCGCCGGGGTGACAGCTACGTGGTGATCGAGCAGTCGCCCGACCTGGCCCCCGGAGCGCACGAGCGACGGCGTCCCGGGCTCAACCACCTGGCGTTCCACGTCGAGGACCGGGCCACCCTCGACGCGCTGGTGGCCCGGGCCCCGGAGCACGGCTGGCGGCTGCTCTTCACGGACCGGCATCCGCACGCGGGCGGCGACGGGCACGTGGCCGCGTATCTGGAGGACGCGGCGGGGTACGAGGTGGAGCTGGTGGCGGGCTGAGGGGACCTCGGCCGGCCGGGGCGGGGTGGCTCAGCCCAGCAGGCCGGCCAGCCCCTCCTCCGTACGCGCGAGCCGTTCCAGCTCGTCCAGAGCAGCCGAGGCGGCCCGCGCCGCCTCCGGGTCGCGTCCGGCCAGACCGCTCTCCTCGAACTCGTCCTCGTCCAGCCGCAGTACGGCGGAGCGGTCCGCCGACACCCACAGATCGAGATCCAGGTCCTCGACGAGCAGCTCGCCGTTCCGCAGCACGGCCGGGCGGGTCACATCGCAGTACCAGCCCTTGAGTTCGCCCGCCCCCGTGCGGACCTCCTTCACCGCGTACCAGGCGTCGCGCCAGTAGTGCTCGGTGAAGACGTCACCCGGCTCGAACCGTACGAAGCCGAAGTCGCGGACGCCGGGGGCGGCCCAGGGCGCCCGCACCGTCACCCGGGTGCCGTCGTCGGCGACCAGGGCGGCGGGGTACCGGATCTTGGTCTTTCCCGCCTTGACCAGGACTACCGTCAGTCCGGCGTCAGCCGAGCCTGCGGACATGGCGTACCTCCGTGGCACAGAGTTCGTAGCCGAACCAGCGGTTGATCGCCAGCATCGGACCGTTGTCGGCGTCATTGCCGGTGTAGGCGTCGGTGTACCCGGCGTCGCGCGCCCGGTGCAGCGAGTCGTTCTTCGCGAGCTTCGCAAGACCGCGGCCGCGGTACGCCCGCCGGGTGCCGGTCATCCCCGACCAGTAGCGGCTCGCGCCGTCGGTCTGTGCCGCGCTGAACGCGGCCACCAGCCCGTCGGCCACGACGACCGAGGTGAGGCGGTGGTCGAGGCAGGGGTTGCGCCAGGTCTCGCCCAGCCACTCCTCGTAGTCCGAGAGCTGGGCCGGCGTGTCGCTGGGCTCGTCCGCGGTGGTCTCGGCGTCCGCCTCGAAGAGCGGGCGCGGGTCGTCGGCGAAGTCGGCGCCGGTACGCAGCTCGACACCGGCCGGGAGCTCCTGGCGGGGCGGCAGTGCGCCGCCCGCCAGGTCGAGATGGAAGAAGTGCGCCGGCCGGCTCGGCGCATAGCCGTGCTTCGCCGCGAACGCCCGGTCACCGGGGGTGTCCAGGACCCAGGTGTAGACCGAGGTCGCGCCGGCCAGGGCCAGATACTCCTCGGCCGTGCGCAGCAGCAGTGTGCCCGCTCCCCGGCCGGTCCGCTCCGGGTGGGTGTACGGATTGCAGAACGCCTGCCCCGGCTCGGGGCTCTCGTGCGCCAGACCCACCTGGGCCGTTCCGATGATCTCGCCGTCCTCCTCCGCGACCAGCATCCGGTAGCGCTTGTCGGGATGGGCGGAGGCCAGGTCGAAGGCCACCCCCTCCGGCGTCATGACCATGAACGGGAGTGCGGCGCGCCTCACCCGCACCCAGTCCTCGGCGTCGGCGGGCCGGAAATCGCGCACGATGACAGTCATGTGCCGGACCGTACCCGCAGGTCCGGCCCGTCCGCCCCCGAATTTCCGGCGGTGGGGCAGAATCGGCCCGTGACTCTGAAGATCGCCGTTGACCCGGATGCCGGCACCGCCCCGTACGAGCAGCTGCGCACGCAGATCTCCGAACTGGCCCGCTCCGGCGCGCTGCCGGTCGGCTACAGACTTCCGACCGTACGCGGCTTCGCCGAGGAACTGGGCCTCGCCGCCAACACCGTCGCCAAGGCGTACCGGGCGCTGGAGGCGGACGGGGTGATCGAGACCCGGGGGCGCAACGGGACGTTCGTCGCCGCTGCGGGCGACGCGGCCGAACGCAACGCGGCGTCCGCGGCGCGCGAGTACGCGGAACAGGCCCGGCGGCTGGGGATGTCCCGGGCGCGGGCACTGGAGCTGGCCCAGGACGCGGTACGGGCGGTGTACACGGACTGAGGCGGGGCGGGATCCAGCCGCCGGGCCCGCTCGTGCGCCGGTCTCAGAGGTACAGACCCGCGTCCGCCCCCGAGTCCTGCTTGGGGACCGATGCGGGGCCCGTGCCGCGGCGCAGTGCGTACAGCTCCGCCAGGGTCGTCCCCTCGCGGGCCGCGTCCCGGCCCAGGCCCTCCTCCGTGCCGAGCCAGGCCACCGACTCCTTGCGGGTCAGCGGGCCCACCTCGATCCGGGCCAGGCAGCGGCCGGGTCTGACGACCGCCGGGTGCAGCCGTTCCAGGTCCTCGTTGGTCGTCACGCCCACCAGCACGTTGCGGCCCTGGCCCAGCAGCCCGTCCGTGAGGTTCAGCAGCCGCGACAGCGCCTGGCCCGCCGTGTGCTTGGCCTCGCCGCGGATCAGCTCGTCGCAGTCCTCCAGGAGCAGCAGCCGCCAGCGGCCCTTCGCGCTGCCGTCGTCCTCGCCGATCGCGATGTCCATCAGATAGCCGACGTCGTTGAAGAGCCGCTCCGGGTCGAGCACGCAGTCGACCTGGCACCAGTCCCGCCACGACCGGGCCAGCGTGCGCAGGGCGGACGTCTTGCCGGTGCCGGGGGGTCCGTGCAGCAGGAGCAGCCGGCCCGCGATGTCGTCCGGGGTGACCTTCATCAGCCGGTCCATGGCATCGGCCACGGGTGCGGTGTAGTTGGGCCGGACCTCGTCCCAGGTGCCGGCCGCGATCTGACGGGTCGTACGGTACGGTCCGCGGCGCGGCGAGACGTACCAGAAACCCATGGCCACGTTTTCGGGCTGGGGTTCCGGTTCGTCCTGGGCGCCTTCCGTGGCCTCGTCGAGCACCTTGTGGGCCAGTTCGGCGCTGGTCGCGGTGACCGTGACGTCCGCGCCCCGGTTCCATCGCGAGATGAGCAGCGTCCAGCCCTCGCCCTCGGCGAGTGTGGCGCTGCGGTCGTCGTCACGGGCGGCGCGCAGTACCTTCGCGGCCGCGGGAAGGAGGGTGGCACCCGTTCTGACGCGGTCGAGGGATGAGCTGTGCGAGTACGGCTGCTCGCCCGTCGCGAAACGGCCGAGGAGCAGCGCGTCGACGACGTCGGACGGGGAGTCGCTGTCGTCGACGGTGAGCCGGATCGGCAGAGCGGACTCGGGGTTGGCAGACATGGCGCCCATGATCCGGCACCGGCGCACCCGGCGCACCCATGTTTCGTCAGCTGCCTCCGCCCGCCCGGGGCGGAGAGCCAGGAGTCCGTCACCGGGTGCGCCCGCGCCGTTCTGACACGTACTCAGAGCGCCGTCGGGAAAAGCTCACCCGATGGACTTGGCATGGACACTTCCGAAAGGGCCGTCGTTGCTGCTACCACGGACGTGGCAGAGATCCTGCCGGTCGGTCCAAGGGAGGTTCTATGAAAATGTCCAGACTTGTGGCGTTCTCGTCCTCGCTCCTGCTCGGCGCCGTCATCGCCCTGACCGGGGCGGCCACCGCGAATGCCGCACCGTCGGTTCAAGCCGTCGACTACGTCGCGCTGGGTGACTCCTACTCCTCGGGGGTCGGTTCCGGCAGCTACATCGGCTCCAGTGGTGACTGCAAGCGCAGCACCCTCGCCTACCCCTCGCTCTGGGCGGCCGCCCACGCGCCCGCCTCGTTCGCCTTCACCGCCTGCTCGGGTGCGCGCACCGGTGACGTGACGGCGAGCCAGCTCGGACCGCTCACCTCCTCGACCGACCTCGTCTCGATCTCCATCGGCGGCAACGACGCGGGATTCGCCGATGTCATGACGACCTGTGTCCTCCAGTCGGAGGCCACCTGTCTCAGCCGGATCGCCACCGCCCGCAGCTATGTGGACTCCACGCTGCCCGGCAAGCTCGACTCGGTGTACGACGCGATCGGCGCCAAGGCTCCGTCCGCCCATGTCGTCGTCCTCGGCTACCCGCGCTTCTACAAGATCGGCGGCAGCTGCGTCGTCGGCCTGAGCGACAAGGTGCGCACCGCCATCAACGGCGCCGCCGACTACCTCAACGCGGCCACCGCCAAGCGTGCCGCCGACCACGGCTTCACCTTCGGTGATGTCGCCGGGCAGTTCGCCGGGCACGAGATCTGCTCCGGAAGCGCCTGGCTGCACAGCCTCAACTGGCTCAACATCGGCGAGTCGTACCACCCCTTCGCCGCCGGGCAGTCCGGTGGTTATCTGCCCGTGCTCAACTCGCTCGACTGACCGGCGCGTACATCTGTTCGCCGCTTCCGGGCGGCGTCCCGTCGGGCCGCCCGCCGGTGTGGGCCCCGCAGGCCGGGGCTGCTTCCGGTGGGCGGGTCCCGACCGGCTTGATGTGTCCGGAGCCTGACGATCTGTCCAACTCACCCTGGAATCGAGCAGATTCGCAGACAGGTCGTCAACCTCCGTATGTGTGTGCTCAATCCTGCGCCCGGGATACACGCGTGTCGCCGATGAGCGATAGGGTTAACCTGCCCGGGCCGGGTGCCCTCGTACGGGTGGGGAGTGACATGGAACAGATAACGATGCGCAGCAGGGCGCGTGTGCCTGCTATCACCTGCGGAAGCAGCGCGACAAGTTCGCGCCTCGACCGCCATCTCGCAGTGCTGGGCGGCCCCGCCGTCCCGCAGCGCGAGTCCGCGGAGGCTACGTTGCTGATGCGCGAGCTCACCTCGCGCGATGCCGCGCACACCCGCCGGAGCAAGAGCGCGCGGGTCTCGCTCTTCGCCCCGCTGCGGCGACTGCGGCGCTCACTCTTCGGTAGCCGCCGCTGATCCGACGCCCCGGTCCCGGTACCGCGCTGCTGCCCGCTCTTCCGTCATCCCCGGAGCCGGCAGTGGCGCGTCGCCATGTCCGCGTGGGCCCCTTGGACCTCTCGTTCGGGTCATGTCGGGCTCGTGGCCGCATGTGTGTCTTTTTGGTGAAGTGGGTACCGAGGTAATTCGGCGCCGAAGTACTTCTACACTGTCGACATGCCCGAGAAGCGAGCCGCGCGCCTGAGCCCCGACGAGCGAAGGGCGCAATTGGTCGCGATTGGCGTGGACATGCTTTCCGATCGCTCGCTGGACGAGCTCTCCACCGACGATGTGGCGCGCCGCGCCGGTATCTCCCGGGGACTGCTCTTCCACTACTTCGACTCCAAGCGCGACTTCTACCGCTCCGTGGTGCAGCAGGAGTGCGACGACTTCGCCGACGCCACGGAGCCGGACCCCTCGCTGGAGCCCGTCCCCTGGCTGCGGGCGTTCATCGCCGGGTTCGCGGCGTACGTCACGGAGCACCGCAGGGTCTATCTCGCCCTGGTCCGCGGCGCCGCCGGCAGCCATCCCGCAGTGGAGGACATCGTCGAGTCCACCCGCAACATCCTGGCCCGGCGGGTGCGGGAGGGGCAGCGGCGCCTCGGGATGCCGGATTCGCCGCGGCTGCTCGTCGCCGCCCGGGCCTGGATGGCCTTCGCCGAGGAGGCCGTCACCAGCTGGCCGCTCGACGGGCCGGACGCCCTCGACGAACTCGGCGCCTTCCTGGAGTCGAGCTTCGTCTCCCTGCTGGGCGCACTGGACCGGCCGGTCGCGCTGCCCGGCTGAGCGGGCGCGCCCAGGTCGTCATTCGTCGCCGTGCGAGTAGCGGCGTACGGCGAGCGGGACGGCGACCGCGAGCAGCAGCGCCGACCAGAGCAGCGTCCCGGCCACCGGGTGGGCGACCGGCCAGGCCGCGTCGGCCGCAGGTGCGGCATTGCCGAAGAGGTCGCGGACGGCTGCGGCGACGGAGCTGATCGGGTTCCACTCCGCGAGCGTGCGCAGCCATCCCGGCAGGTTGTCGGTCGGGATGTACGCGCTGGAGAGCAGCGGCAGGATGAATGTGGACGCGCCCAGCTGTCCGGCGGCCTCCTCGTTGCGGATCAGGAGCCCCAGCCAGCAGCCCACCCACGAAGCGGCGAACCGGAACAGCAGGAGCAGTCCGAACGCGCCCAGTGCGGCGACCGGGCCGCCCTCGATCCGCCAGCCCACGGCGAGCCCGACCAGGATCAGCGGGACCAGGCCGACGGCCGTGGTCAGCAGATCGGCCGCGGTCTGCCCGAGCGGCACGGCGGTCCGGCTCATCGGCAGGGTGCGCAGCCGGTCCATCACGCCCCGGTGGCAGTCCTGCGCGGACTGGAACATCCCGGTCATGATGCCGTTCGCCGCGGTCGCCGCCAGGAGCCCCGGCACCAGGAACGCGCGGTACTCCTGGCCGGGGACGGCCAGGGCGCTGCCGAAGACGTAGCCGAAGAACAGCAGCATCGTGATCGGCATGGTCTGGGTCAGGATCAGGACGCCCGGGGCCGCCTTGATCCGTTGCAGATGGCGGCCGAGCACGGCCAGGGCGTCCGTGACCGGTGTGTTCGCGGGGCGGGGGGCGTCCGCCGTCCGCCGGTGGGTGAGGAGGGTGCCGGTGCTCATGCTGCCGTCTCCTTGATGGGGGTGCTGCGGCCGGTCAGGCGCAGGAAGACCTCGTCGAGGGTGGGCGGCCGCAGACTCGCGTCGATCACCGCCGCGCCCGCCGCGTCGAGCTCACGGACGATCCGGGGCAGGGTGAGCGTGGGGTCCGTGGCGACGGCACCCACCGTGCGGCGCTCGTGGTCGAGCACCGGCGCGGCGCCCGTCAGCCGGTCCAGGACCGCCGCGGCCGGCCCGAGCGCGGAGGCGTGGGCGACGACGACTTCGGCGTAGCTGCCGATCCGGGACTTCAGCTCTGCGGGGCTGCCGCTGTGGGCGACCCGGCCGCTGTCGACGAGCACGATGTCGTCGGCCAGGTGATCGGCCTCCTCCAGGTATTGCGTGGTGAGCAGGACGGTGGTGCCGAGGCCCGCCAGCTCCCGTACCGCCGCCCAGATCTGATTGCGGCTGTGCGGGTCGAGACCGGTGGTCGGCTCGTCCAGGAACAGCACCCGGGGCCGGGCCAGCAGGCCGGCGGCGAGATCCAGGCGGCGGCGCATCCCGCCCGAGTAGGTGCGGGCCGGGCGGTCGGCCGCGTCGGTCAGCTCGAAGCGTTCGAGGAGCTCGTCGGCCCGGGTGCGCGCGGCCGGACCCCGGTACTTGAGCAGCCGGGCGAAGAGCCGCAGGTTCTGCCGGCCGGAGAGTTCGTCGTCGACGGAGGCGCTCTGCCCCGTGACGCCGATCGCCGCCCGTACGGCCCCGGCCTCCCGCACCACGTCGTGGCCCGCGATCCGGGCGCTGCCGCCGTCGGGTGCCGTCAGCGTGGTGAGGACGCGGACGGCGGTGGTCTTGCCGGCGCCGTTGGGCCCCAGCATCCCGCAGACGGCGCCCTCGGCGACGGCCAGATCGAGGCCGCTCAGCGCATGGACGTCGCCATAGCGCTTTTCCAGACCTTCACTAAGTACAGCGTACGTAGTTGTCATGCCGTCACGGTACCGCACTACGTACGGCGTACGTAACTACGATGGTGAGCGAGGTGATGATCAATGGTGGGGCGACCCGCTGTACCCGAAGTGATCTGGGCGCGCCCCGAGCGTGCGGGCAGGGGCCCCAAGCCCGCGTTCAGCCGTGCGGACATCGCGGACGCCGCCGTGCGTATCGCGGACGCGGAGGGGCTCGACGCGGTGTCGATGCGGAAGGTGGCGGCCGAGCTCGGCTGCGGCACCATGTCGCTCTACAACTACGTGCCCCGCAAGGAGGACCTGTACGAGCTGATGCTCGACGCGGTCAGCGCCGGGTACGACTACCCCGAGCCCTCCGGCGACTGGCGCGCCGACCTGCTCGCCCTCGCCCACCAGGCGCGGGGGATGATGCGCCGGCACACGTGGGTGCCCCGGCTGATGTCACCCGTCTACGGATTCAGCCCGAACGCCCTGCGGTACCTGGAGTACGCGCTGAGCTGCCTGGACGGGGTCGACGCACGGTTCGGCGAGAAGATGGAACTCATCGCCATGGTCAACGGCGTGGTCACCACGTACACCGCCAATGAGATCGCCACGGCGGAGCGCAGCCGGTCGCTGCCCTGGTCCGAGGAGCAGGAGCAGGCCGCCCGTACCGGGTATCTGATCAGCCAGATCATGACCGGGAAGTACCCGCGGATGGCGGCGGGGTTCGCCGAGGACCTCGGGCCGATCGACCTGGACGCCGTGTTCGACCGGGCACTGGCCCGCGTGCTGGACTCCTTCGGCCGCTCCTAGGGCGGTCCGCCGGCGTCAGAGCAGCGCGAACTGTCCGTCCGGGCCCTCCTCCTGGTGGTCGAGTACGGAGGCGGGGCGCCGGGCGGTGGCCGGCACCGGCAGTACGCCCGCCGCCCGTAGCTCGGGTACGCCGATCTCGGGTCCCTCGGCCAGCTCGTCCTGCCGGGGCCGCAGTTCGGCGAGCAGGGCGAGCAGCGTGATCAGTTCCAGCAGCTCCGAGGTCCACTCCTGCGGCCAGGTGCGGGGGAGTACGGCCTCCAGACCGTCCGCCCCGGACACCGCCGTCCGGCGCCCGAACCACAGCTCCAGCATCCGTACGCCGCCCACCTGGAACTCCCACGCACCGGCGGGCACCGGCGAGATGCGGCCGGAGCCGAGGGCCAGCACCTGCTCCTCGGCGTCGTACGACAGTTCCGACGGGCCGGGCGGCACGGCGGCCCGCACATAGGGGCGGCGCCCGCCCGGCAGCCGGGGACGCTCGCCGCCCCGCGCCCCGCGCAGCTGGAGCCGCAGTAGCTCCTGCCCCAGCTCCACCCCCGCCGACCAGCGTGCGGTGTCCGCGGGCAGCGGCACCACGCAGCCGGCCGGGGTGCGGCGGGCCGCCGCAAGGATCCAGGCCAGGACCGACTCGGCGGTGACCGTGTCCCCGTGGCGGGCACGCAGCAGGGCGAGAAGCCCGGGAGTCAGATTGGGTTCACCGCCGCCGGGGCGCCGGTACAGCGGACGGATCCGGCCGGGCCGGCCCGCGGGGGAGTGGCCGTCGGGGAGCAGTGCGGTCACCGAGAGGGCGGGGCCCGTGTCCTGGGGGACCCGGCCGTGCTCGACCAGGAAGACCTGGTGGTCGTCGGCGACCCGCCACAGCTCGGGCCGGGCCGCGTCGATCAGGCGGTGGTCGGGGAGCAGCCACTGTTCGTCGAACGGTCCGTGCAGGATCCGTACCGGCTCGGGGCACGGCCCCGGCTCGCGGGCGAACCGGCCGGTCCCGGTGGACTGTCCGGGCAGGGCCGCCACCGGAGTCTGCGGGGTACGTGCACGGGTGGGCCCGAACAACCGCTCGCGCTCGGGTTCCGGGGCCCGTACCAGCCGCTCCCAGCGGGCCCTGAGAGATGCCGCGTCCGGGGCGGTCACCCAGGGGCGACCGGTCCTGAGCGGCCGTACGGACCAGGGCATGAGGTCGTCGAGGAGCGGGCTGTGCGGGCCCTCGCCGGAGCCGGCCGCCGCCGGAGCTGCCACCGTGTCGTCCTCCCCGTCGCCACGTCTGCCGCCTTCCCCGGCATCGTAACGGCGCGGCCAGGGGTCCGGGCAGGGGGCGCCTGCCGGGACCCGCGGCCGGCGGCCGTCAGTGGGCCTCCACCGTGACCGAGAAGGAGAACCGGTCGCCCCGGTAACGGATCTGCGCCACATCGACGACCTGGCCGCCGTCGTCGTACGTCACACCCGTGTAGTAGAGGATCGGGCTGAGCAGCGGGACCTGGAGGAGGTCGGCGGTGGCCGGGTCGGCGAGCCGCGCCTCGACCGTGTCGGTGATCCGGGAGATGTGGACACCGACACGGTCGCGCAGCACCTTGGTCATCGGCCAGCGGTCGAGATCGGCGGGATCGAGCCCGGCCGCGGTCTCCGGACGGAGCCAGTTCTGCGCCCAGTTGGTCGGCTCACCCGTCTCCTCGTCGCACCGCAGCCGCCGATAGCCGACGACCTCCGCGCAGCCGGGGAAGTACTCCGCGACATCGCCCGGCACGGCGGACGGGCCGTGGTCGAGCACCATGGTCCGCTCGCCCGACTGCTGGGCGACGATCGCGTCGATCGACCCGAGCAGCCGGACCGGCGAGACCCGGCGGGCGCGCGGTTCGATGAAGGTGCCGCGCCGCCGGTGCCGGCTGATCAGCCCCTCCGTCTCCAGCTCCTTGAGCGCCTGGCGCATGGTGAGGACGCTGACGCCGTAGTGCGCGGCGAGCTGTTCCTCGGTCGGCAGCCGCAGGGTGGCGTCCGCCGTGCGGCCCAGTATCGAGGCCCGCAGTGACTGCGAGACCTGATACCACAGCGGGAGTTTGCGGTTCAGGACCAGCGAGTCGGGCGCGAAGGCGGCCCCCGGGGGCGCGGGGGGCTTCGAAGGGGGCTGCGCCACCTGGGTCACCTGCATTCGTCGTCGCCGTTGCACGGGGCCCGGTTACGGATGGAAGTTGCGGCTCAGACCCTGCCACACGTCGTCGTAGCCGTGCTGAAGATGGCCGGCCGTCGCCGCCTGTCCGGTCGCGGTGACCGGCCAGCGGGTCTCGAACATGAAGGCCAGGCCGTCGTCGATCTTCTGCGGCTTCAGCTCCGCCGCGCTCGCCCGCTCGAAGGTCTCCCGGTCGGGGCCGTGCGCCGACATCATGTTGTGCAGAGAGCCGCCGCCGGGCACGAAACCCCCCTTGCCGGCCGTCTTCGCGTCGTACGCGCCCTCGATCAGGCCCATGTACTCGCTCATGACGTTGCGGTGGAAGTACGGCGGCCGGAAGGTGTCCTCGCCCACCAGCCAGCGCGGCGCGAACACCACGAAGTCGACGCCGGCGAGGCCTGGGGTGTCCGTCGGCGAGGTCAGCACCGTGAAGATCGACGGGTCCGGGTGGTCGTAGCTGATCGAGCCGATGACATTGAAGCGGTGCAGGTCATAGACGTACGGAGTGTGGTTGCCGTGCCAGGCGACCACATCGAGCGGCGAGTGGTCGTACGTCGCCGACCAGAGGTTCCCGCAGTACTTGTTGACCACCTCGACCGGGCGCTCCACGTCCTCGTACGCGGCGACCGGGGCGAGGAAGTCACGGGCGTTCGCCAGGCCGTTGGCGCCGATGGGGCCGAGGTCGGGGAGGACGAACGGCTGGCCGTAGTTCTCGCAGACATAGCCGCGGGCCGTGGCGTCGAGCAGCTCGACCCGGAAGCGGACACCGCGCGGGATCAGGGCGACATGGCCCGGTTCGGCACGCAGCAGGCCCAGTTCGGTGCGCAGCAGCAGACCGCCGTGCTCGGGGACGATCAGGAGCTCGCCGTCACTGTCGCTGAACACCCGGTCGGTCATGGCGGTATCGGCGGCGTAGAGGTGGACGGCCATACCGGTGCGCTGCGCGGCGTCGCCGTTGCCGCCCAGCGTCCACAGGCCGGACAGGAAGTCCGTGCCGGGCGCGGGCTGCGGGAGCGGGTCCCAGCGCAGCCGGTTGGGGTCGGGAACGGATTCGGTGAACGGGGCGGTGCGCAGGGTGCCGTTGTCGATGCGGACGAACGGCGGATGGGCCGCGGAGGGGCGGATCCGATAGAGCCAGGAGCGGCGGTTGTGGGCGCGCGGCTCGGTGAAGGCCGAGCCGCTCAGCTGCTCGGCGTAGAGCCCCAGCGGTGCGCGCTGCGGCGAGTTACGGCCGTGCGGCAGCGCCCCCGGCACCGCTTCCGAGCTGTGCTGATTACCGAATCCGGCGGAATGCGCGAGCCCTTCCGCCGTCTTCCGTGCTTGCTCGATGCCGCTCATCTGTGCTCCCGGTGCATGAGGAAGGGTTCGGAATCCTGGAATCCTATGGTCAACCGTAGGAATCGAATCGCGGCGAGTCAACGGCATTCGTGCGGCACAGGGGGGTTCCAAAAGTTGAACAATGCTCTACTCTCCGGCACATGTCGTGGACACGAAGACTTCTGGTGGTTCTGGCAGCGCTCGCTGCCGCCCTTCTCGCGGCCCCGGCCGCCCAGGCGCACGAGGAACGGCCGGTCACCCTGCCCGACGGAACCGGCAGCGTCCCCGTGTACCGCACGGGCGAGCCCGATCTCCTGGTCTGCAAGAGCGACCGGGCCGATTTCGAGCGCCGGATATCCGGCTTCCCGGACGCCCTGCGGACCAGGAACCTGACGCTCTTCGACCGCTGCCGGAAGTCCGGCTACCGCCATCTCCAGCAGGCCGTGGACGCCGTCACCGGGCCGGGGAAGAACATCGCGATCCTGCCCGGCCTCTACGAGGAGGAGCCCTCGCTGCCGGCGCCGAAGGGGGAGTGCAAGCGGCTGAAGGCGCCCAACTCCCAGCTCGGCTACCAGATCCTGAGCTACGAGCAGCAGGCGAAGTGCCCGCACAACCAGAACCTGGTGGCGATCCTCGGCAAGAAGGACCTCCAGATCGAGGGCACCGGCGCCGCGCGCACGGACGTCGTCATCGACGCCAAGTACCAGAAGCTCAACGCGGTGCGTGCGGACGGCTCCGACGGCGTCTACTTCAAGAACTTCACCGCCCAGCGCACCACGTTCAACTCGCTGTACATCCTGGCCCAGGACGGTTTCGTCATCGACGACGTCCTGACCCGGTGGAACGACGAGTACGGCTTCCTGACCTTCGCGAGCGATCACGGCCTGTACAAGAACTGCGAGTCGTACGGCAACGGCGACTCCGGCATCTACCCGGGCAGCGCGTCGAACATCAACGACGCGTACGGCTACAAGGTGCCGCGCTACTCGATCGAGATCACCGGCTGCCACAGCCACCACAACATGGTCGGCTACTCCGGCACCGCGGGTGACTCGGTCTACGTCCATGACAACGAGTTCGACCACAACATGGGTGGCGCCTCGATGGACAGCGCCTTCCCCGGCCACCCCGGCCTGCCGCAGAACCACGCCCGCTTCGAGCGCAACCTGATCCACGACAACAACGCCGACTACTACCCGTACGTCGCCGACGGCACGTGTGCCAAGCCGCCCGTCGAGCGCGGTTACGAGGACGGGGTGGTCTGCCCGCAGATCTCCATGCCGCCGGGCACCGGCATCATCACCGCGGGCGGCAACTGGAACCTCTACGAGAACAACTGGGTCTACGGGCAGAAGCGTGCCGCCTTCTTCCTGAGCGCCGTACCCGCCTTCATCCGCGGTGAGGACGCGCTCGGCAAGCAGACCGACACCTCGCACCACAACCGGTACGCGAACAACCACCTCGGCACGGACAAGCAGGGCAGGTCGCGCCCCAACGGCGCCGACGTGTGGTGGGACGGCCAGGGGGCGGGCAACTGCTGGCAGTCGGACGCGGGCGCTTCCACTCCGCGTTCCCTGCCCGCGTGCGGGTCCGAGCGGGGTGACGTCAACGGCGGTACCGACCGGCTGGTGGGCGAGCCCGTCAAGCTCGCCCAGCTGCTCGTCTGCGCCGACTACAACGTGCAGGCGCGCCGGCTTCCGGCCGGCTGCGACTGGTACGGGGCGCGCGGCATCGAGCGCATCGAGGTGCAGGCGGCCCTCGGCATCGCGGTGGTCCTGGTGCTGGTCGGCGGGGTGCTGTGGTGGCGCCGGCTGCGGTCCAGCCGGCTCGCCACGGCTGCCACGGTCCTCGGCCTCATCGGCCTCGGCCTGGACGTGGCCGGCTCGACCATGGGCCTCGCCTCCACCTATGTGCCCGCCCTCGCGCTGCTGCTGACCGGGCTCTGGTGGACGGGCATCGGGCTGGTGCTGCGGCGGGAGCGGCCGGGGCTGGGCTGGGTCACGTTGGTGCTGGGCGGTCTGACGCTGCTCGACGCGCTGGACAAGGGCGTGTTCATGATCCCGTGGATCCCGCTGAGCCCGGCCTGGGTGCGGGGACTGCTCGGCCTGGTCTGGGTGGTGTGGGCCGTCGTGGCCGCCGCCCGCCACGGCGAGCGCGCGAAGCCGGCACCGGAGCCGGCAGAGGGAGAGGAGCCGGCGGCCGGAGCGGAGCCGGCCTCGGACTCGGATGCGGAACGTGCGTCGGCGTCGGAGAGCGCAACCGCGCCGGCCTCGCCCACGTCACCGGCCACCGGCCCGGCCTCGCCCACGTCACCGGCCACCGGCCCGGAGGGAGAACCGTCGTGAACCAGCATCCGAACCGGGCGTGGGCGCCTGCCCGGGAACGCAGGCCCGCGCCGGTCCGGCGGCACAGGTCCGCCGCCCTGCTCGTGGCCGTCGCCCTCCTGCTCGGCACGGGTGCCTGCGGAGGGCGGGCCACCACCCACCACAAGCCGGGTACCAGCCATGAACAGGCCACCGGCAACAACGGCCGGCTCCTGACCGCGGACGACGGCTCCGGCCACCGGCTGCGCCAGGTCGACGCCAAGGGCGCGCCCGAAGTGGCGCTGTCCGTGCGGCCGGACTCGGAGGATGGCTGGAACGTCCACCTCTCGGTACGGAACTTCCGGTTCACCCCGGACAGCGTCGGCGGCGCCGCACTCCTCGGACGTGGCCACGCCCGGCTCTTCCTCGACGGCCACCCCCTGGCCCGGGTCTACGGCGCCTGGTTCCACCTCCCGGAGTCGCTCCTGCGCGGCGCCGGGGACGGCACCCGGCTCACGGCCCGTCTCTACGCCGACGACCACACCGCCTGGGCCGTCGGTTCCGCTCCGGTCCAGGCCACCGCGACGCTCGGCGGGGCCACCTCCGCGACCCGCCCCGCGCCCACTCCCGGTACCACCGTGGAGATCTCCGTCCGCGACGGCAAGGTCAGCCCCGCACCCGGGCGCACCGAGGTCAAGAAGGGCCGGACCGTGCGCCTTCAGGTCCGCAGCGACCGCGCCGACACCCTTCACGTCCACGGCTACGACAAGGAGGCACGGCTGCCCGCCGGCCGGACCGTCACCCTCACCTTCACCGCCGACCGCACCGGGCTCTTCGAGGTGGAGACCCATGAGTCCGACCTGCTCCTGACCCAACTCGTCGTACGGTGACGGGCGTCGACGATCCCCGTGCCGTGAGCGTCCTCGCCCACGGCATCGGCGCCCAGCACGACCTGCCCCTCTCGCCCTTCTACGCCTTCGCGGGAGCCTTCGCCGCGCTCTTCGTCTCCTTTCTCGCGCTCGGCCTGCTCTGGTCCGCCTCCCGGTTCCGCGGCGACCGGGCGGGCCGCCCGCTGCCGGCCACGGTCCAGCGCGTCGCCGACGCCCGCCCTACCCGCGTCGTCGCCCGCGCGCTCGGCCTGGCCGCCGCGCTCCTGGTCGTGCTGTACCTCCTCCTCGGCCCGGCCGACCCGGACCGCAACCCGGCCCCCGGCGCCGTCTACGTACTTCTCTGGGTCGGGCTCGTCCCGGCCTCGCTGTTGCTCGGGCCCGTCTGGCGGCTGCTCAATCCGCTGCGCACCCTTCATCTCCTCGGCTGCCGCGCGCTCGGACGCGACCCGGCCGCCGGCCGCCCCCTGCCGCCACGCCTGGGGATGTGGCCCGCCGCCGCCGGGCTGCTCGCCTTCACCTGGCTCGAACTCGTGGCCCCCGACCCTGCCTCATCCACCGCCCTGCTGCTCTTCCTCGCCCTCTACTCGGCCGTCCAACTCGCGGGCGCCGCTCTGCACGGGGCCCGATGGTTCGACCACGCCGATGCCTTCGAGGTCTACTCGGGCCTCCTCGCCCGGCTCTCCCCGCTCGGCCGCCGCCCCGCGGACCGCCGCCTCGTCCTGCGCTCCCCGTTCAACGGACTGGACGCCACGCCCCAGCTCCCCGGGCTCGTCGCCACCGTCTGCGTGATGCTCGGCTCCACCGCCTATGACGGCTTCTCCGACGCACCCTCCTGGATCACCACCGTCCAGACCTCCACCCTGGGCCGTACCACCACTGCCACGCTCGGCCTCCTGGGCGCCGTCGCCCTCGTCGCCACCCTCTACGCCCTCTGCGCCGGTGCCACCCGGCTCCTCTCCGGCCAACTGCCGCACCCCCTCACCGCCTTCGCGCACTCCCTGGTCCCGATCGCCCTCGGCTATCTCGTCGCCCACTACTTCACACTCTTCGTCACCGAAGGTCCACGTACCGTCATGGTGGCACTCGGCACCGACAATCCCGCACCGCCCGAACCGCCCCTGGGGCCGGGCGGCATCGCCACGCTCCAGGTCGTCGCGATCGTTCTCGGCCATGTCCTCGGCGTCGTCGCCGCCCACGACCGCTCCGTCCGGCTCTTCCCGCCCGGACGCGCCGTCGTCGGCCACCTTCCGCTCCTGGTCCTGATGGTCGCGTACACGATCGGCGGGCTGGCGCTGCTCATCGCCTGAGGCCCCCGTGTGCACCTTTACGCCCGGCGGAGGAGGCCCACGGCATCATGGAACCCGTGCCCCATGCGAACACGAACCTCCGCCGCGCCCCTGTGCAGCAGCGCAGCGCCGAGCGCCTCGCCCGGATACTCGACGCCTGTGCCGAACTCCTCGACGAGACCGGCTACGAGCAGCTCTCCACCCGGGCCGTGGCCGTGCGTGCCGGAGTGCCCATCGGATCCGTCTACCGGTTCTTCTCCAACAAGCGGGCGCTGGCCGACGCTCTCGCCCGCCGCAACCTGGACAGCTACGTGGAGGGGATCGCGGCCCGGCTGGTCGCCGTGCCGGTCGCCGACTGGCGCCGTGTCATCGACGCCGTGCTCGACGAGTACCTGGCGATGAAGAGCTCCGTACCGGGCTTCTCCCTCATCGACTTCGGGGCTCCCGCGCCCGACGACGACCCGGCGGACGACGCCAACCAGCGCGTCGCGGGGCGGCTCACCGAACTGCTCGCCGGTCATCTGGACCGCGAGCCGGACGAAGACCTCCTGCGCTCCATCCTGGTCTGCGTGGAGGCCGCCGACGCACTGCTCCAACTCGCCTTCCGCACCGACCCGTCCGGCGACCCGGCGATCGTCGCCGAGACCCGCGTGCTGGTCCAGGCCTACCTTGCGCGGGTGCTGGGCTGAGGGGAACCGGACTCCGGGACAAGCTCATCGCCTCCGCACCTCCCCAGCATGCGTACCGGTCGGTATGCTCGGCCGTGCTTGCTCATGTCCGCGCGCCACCGCTGCCGCCGCCCGGGAGGGCCCATGCCGCACGACCCCAGCAGCTCCCGTACCGCCCTGCGTATCTGCCCCCTCTGCGAAGCCACCTGCGGGCTCACGCTCACCATCGAGGGGGCCAGGGTCACCGGCGCCCGCGGTGACCGGGAGGACGTGTTCAGCAAGGGGTTCATCTGCCCCAAGGGCGCATCCATCGGCGGACTCGACGAGGACCCCGACCGGCTGCGCACCCCGCTCGTCCGCAAGGACGGCGTGCTGACCGAGGCGAGCTGGAGCGAGGCCTTCGACGCGATCGCCCGCGCCCTGCCGGCTCTCGCACAGGAGCACGGGCCGCAGGCCGTCGGTGTCGTCCTCGGCAACCCCAACGTGCACACCATGGCCGGCGCGCTCTACCCGCCCGCCCTGCTCGCCGCCGTGCGGACCCGGGCGCTGTTCACCGCGAGCACCCTGGACCAGATGCCCAAGCACGTCTCCAGCGGACTCCTCTTCGGCGACCCGAACACCATCCCGGTGCCGGATCTCGACCACACCGACCACCTGCTGATGCTGGGTGCCAACCCGCTCGAATCCAACGGCAGCCTGTGCACCGCCCCCGACTTCCCCGGCAAGCTCAAGGCGCTGCGACGCCGCGGCGGCAGCCTCACCGTCGTGGACCCCCGCCGCACCCGCACCGCCCGCCTCGCCGACCGGCACGTGGCCATCCGCCCCGGCACCGACGCCCTGCTTCTCGCCGCGATGGCGCACGTCCTGTTCGAGGAGAAGCTCACCGACCCCGGCGCGCTCGCGGACCATGTCGAGGGGATCGGTGAAGTCGCCGACGCCGTGCGGGACTTCACGCCCGAGGCCGTCGCCCCTGCCTGCGACGTGGACGCCGCCACCATCCGGACCCTCGCCCGGGAGCTCGCCGCCGCACCCACCGCCGCCGTGTACGGCCGCATCGGCAGCTGCACGGTCGAACACGGCACCCTCGCCAGCTGGCTCGTCGACGTCCTCAACATCCTCACCGGCAACCTCGACCGCCCCGGCGGCGCCCTCTTCCCGCTCTCCGCGACCGCCCGCGCCCCGCGCCCCGCCGCCCCCGGCAAGGGGTTCGCCCTCGGACGCTGGGCGAGCCGGGTCTCCGGCCACCCCGAGGCCAAGGGCGAACTGCCCATCTCCGCACTGGCCGAGGAGATCTGCACACCGGGTGAGGGGCGGATCCGCGCCCTGATCGTCCTGGCCGCCAACCCCGTGCTCTCCGCGCCCGACGGCGACCGGCTCGACGCCGCACTGGCCGACGGGCTCGACTTCATGGTGAGCGTCGACCCCTATCTCAACGAGACCTCCCGCCACGCGGATGTGGTGCTGCCCCCGCCGCCGCCCTCGCAGAGCGCCCACTTCGACTTCGCGTTCAACACCCTGGCCGTGCGCAACCAGGTCCGCTACACCCGTCCCGCCCTGCCTCTGGACGACGGCCGGATGGACGAGGCCGAGATCCTCGCCCGGCTCGTCCTCGCCGTCTCCGGGATGCACGGCGCGGAGCCGGACGCGGTGGACACCATGGTCATCGACCGGGCCCTGGGCAAAGCGGTCGCCGACCCCCTCTCGCCCGTGCACGGCCGCGATCCCGCCGACATCTCCGCCGCGCTCACCGGCCGCACCGCGGCGGAGCGACGCCTCGACCTGATGCTCCGCCTCGGCCCGTACGGCGAGGGCTTCGGTACCGACCCCGACGGCCTGAGCCTGGAGCGGCTGCTCGCCCATCCGCACGGCATCGACCTCGGAGCCCTCGCTCCTCGCGTTCCGGAAGTCCTCACCACCCGCAGTGGACGCATCGAACTGTTCCCCGCCCCGATCGCCGCCGATCTGCCCAGGCTGCGCCGTGCCCTCGACGGACGGGCCGACCCCGACGCGCTCGTCCTCATCGGCCGTCGTCACCTGCGCTCCAACAACAGCTGGCTGCACAACGTCGCCGCGCTCCGCGGCGGGTCCAACGTCTGCACCCTCCAGATACACCCCGAGGACGCGGTACGCATCGGACTGACCGACGGCGCATCCGCCACGGTCACCGCGGACGGCGGCGCGCTGACGGTCCCGGTTGAGGTCACCGACAGCGTGCGTACCGGCGTGGTGAGCCTCCCGCACGGCTGGGGGCACAACCGCCCCGGCACCAGGCTGTCCGTCGCGGCCGAGGGGCCCGGCGTCAACGTCAACCAGCTCCTCGACGGCAGCCGCCTCGACCCGCTCTCCGGCACCGCCGTGCTCAACGGAATCCCCGTCACCGTGACACCCTCGCGTTGACCTGGGGTTTTGCTCGTATTGCTCGCATGTCAACGTCTTGTTAACGCCATATGGCGCGCCCTAACGTCATCCGCACCGCCGGCTCCGGCGGGAGTTCAAGGGTGAACGATAGGTATCCATATGCTGACCATCCTCGGCTTTGCCATGATCGGGACCTTTCTGGTCCTGATCATGATGAAGAAGATGTCGCCGATCGCGGCGCTCGTCCTGATCCCCGCCCTCTTCTGCGTGGCCGTGGGGAAGGGAGCCCATCTCGGCGACTACGTCATCGAGGGCGTCGGCAATCTGGCGCCGACCGCCGCCATGCTGATGTTCGCGATCGTCTACTTCGGCGTGATGATCGACGTCGGACTCTTCGACCCGATCGTCCGGGGCATCCTGCGCTTCTGCAAGGCCGACCCGATGCGCATCGTCATCGGTACGGCGGTGCTCGCCGCGATCGTCTCGCTGGACGGCGACGGCTCCACCACCTTCATGATCACCGTCTCGGCGATGTATCCGCTCTACAAGCGCCTGAAGATGAGCCTGGTCGTGATGACCGGGGTCGCCGCCACGGCGAACGGCGTCATGAACACCCTGCCCTGGGGCGGTCCCACGGCCCGCGCCGCCACCGCGCTGAAGCTGGACGCGGGCGACATCTTCGTCCCCATGATCCCGGCGCTCGGCGTCGGGCTGCTTGCGGTGATCCTGCTGGCCGTGGTCCTCGGCAGGCGTGAGCGCAAGCGGCTCGGCACCCTCACCCTCGACGGGGAGCCGGCGGCCGAGTCGGTCACGGAGCCGGAGCAGGTCCTGGTGGCCGCGGGCGGCGGCAGTGACCGGCTGCGCAAGAGCACCGGCGGCGCGGGTGCAGGCGGTACGGGATCCGAGGATGCGGAGGAGACCGACGAGGGCTTCAAGGGCCTCGACCCCCACCGTGCCACCCTGCGACCCAAGCTCTACTGGTTCAACGCGGCCCTCACCATCGCCCTGCTCACCGCGATGATCATGGAACTGATGCCGATCCCGGTGCTCTTCCTCCTCGGCGCGGCCCTCGCCCTCACCGTCAACTTCCCCCACATGCCCGACCAGCGGGCCCGGATCGCGGCCCACGCCGACAACGTGCTCAACGTCTCCGGCATGGTCTTCGCCGCAGCGGTCTTCACCGGCGTGCTCACCGGAACCGGCATGGTCGACCACATGGCCGACTGGCTGGTCGGTGCGATCCCGGAGGGCATGGGGCCGCACATGGCCCTCGTCACGGGCGTGCTGAGCATCCCGCTCACGTACTTCATGTCCAACGACGGCTTCTACTTCGGCGTCGTGCCCGTGCTCGCCGAGGCCGGCGCCGCGCACGGTGTCTCCCCGCTGGAGATCGCCCGCGCCTCCCTGGTCGGCCAGCCCCTGCACATGTCGTCCCCGCTGGTGCCCGCCGTCTACGTCCTCGTCGGCATGGCCAAGGTCGAGTTCGGCGACCACACCCGCTTCACCGTCAAGTGGGCCGCGCTCACCTCCCTCGTGGTGCTCGGCGCCGGACTCCTGTTCGGGATCATCTGATCCATGACCGACATCGCCCGGCCCGGCCGGAGCTGGCTGCTGCGCCTCGTCATCGCCTTCGCCTTCGCGCAGGGAGCGGTGTCGATGGCGCGGCCCGCCGTCTCCTACCGGGCCCTGGCGCTGGGTGCGGACGAACGTGCCATCGGTGTGATCACCGGGGTGTACGCGCTCCTCCCGCTCTTCGCCGCAGTCCCCCTGGGGCGCCGCACGGACCACGGCCGATGCGCACCGCTGCTGCCGCTCGGCGTCGTCCTGATCGCCGGCGGCTGCGCCCTCAGCGGCCGGGCGGCCTCGCTGACCGCGATGGCGGCCTGGAGCGGGCTCATGGGGCTCGGCCACCTCTGCTTCGTGATCGGGGCCCAGTCGATCGTCGCCCGCCAGTCCGCCCCGGCCGATCAGGACCGCAACTTCGGCCACTTCACCATCGGCGCCTCCCTCGGCCAGCTCATCGGCCCGATCGCCGCCGGGTATCTGATCTCGGAGCGCGACGGCGCGATGGGCCGTACCAGCGCACTCGCCCTGATCGTCGCGGCGGGCACAGCCGCCGTCTCCTTCGGCTCGCTCTGGCGCATCGAGCACCGGACCGCCCCCGCACGCCGCGGCAAGGCCCCGGCCGCCAAGGTGCCTGTCGGCAGCATCCTGCGCGCCAGGGGCGTCCCCGGCGGGATCTTCATCAGCCTCGCCGTGCTCTCCGCGACCGACATCCTCACCGCGTATCTGCCGGTCGTCGGCGAACACCGCGGCATCGCCCCCGCCACCGTCGGCCTGCTGCTGAGCCTGCGCGCGGCCGCCACTATCGCCTGCCGCCTGGTGATGACCCCGATGCTCCGGGTGCTGGGCCGGGCAGCCCTGCTCGGCTCCACGTGTCTGCTGGCCGGAGTGCTCTGCGCCGGCATCGCGCTCCCTGCCCCCGTCTGGGCGTTGGCCCTGATGCTCACCGTCCTCGGCTTCTGCCTCGGCGTCGGCCAGCCCCTGTCGATGACCACCGTCGTCCGGGCCGCCCCGGCGGCCGCGCGTTCCACCGCGCTCGCCCTGCGGCTGACCGGCAACCGGCTCGGCCAGGTGGCGGCCCCCGCCGCCGCCGGGCTCGTCGCCGGAGTGGCGGGCACCGCGGCGCCGTTCGTCATGCTCGGCGCACTGCTGGTCGTGGCGGCGGGCCTCGGAGCACGCGGCAAGGGCGACCGTGCACCACGCCGGGACGGGGCTCCGCAACCGGATCCGGCCGTTTCCGAGGAAGGCCCGGCGCGGGCCGGCCTCAACCGGAATCCCGCCTGACACTTCCGTCTCCGCACGCTCCGTACGGTGCAACCTTTGCGCGAGTCTTTCCTCACCCTGCGCAGTGGGTTAATTTCAGGCCACTGCTGCCGCTCCCCACCGCTCCACCATCACCCTCCCGGGCGGAACCACATGACTCGCGCCATCACCCTGAACAACGTAAGCAAGGCCTACGGACGCTCCTCGCGTGCTGTCGACCGCCTCTCGCTCACCATCGACCCGGGCGAGTTCGTCGTCCTGCTGGGCCCTTCGGGGTGCGGCAAGTCGACCGTGCTCCGCATGATCGCCGGCCTGGAGGACATCACCGAGGGCGAGATCCTGCTCGACGGTGAACCGGCCAACGACCTGACTCCCCGCGAACGCGGCATGGCCATGGTCTTCCAGAACTTCGCGCTCTACCCGACCATGACCAACCGGGCCAACATCGGCTTCCCGCTGAAGCTGGAGAACCCCCGCCAGGACCACAACGAGCGCATCGAGAACACGGCCAGGATGCTCGGCATCGAGAGCGTCCTGGACCGTCTTCCCGGCCAGCTCTCCGGCGGTGAGCGCCAGCGGGTCGCGATGGGCCGGGCGATTTCGCGCCAGCCCTCGGCCTTCCTGATGGACGAGCCGCTCTCCAACCTCGACGCGAAGCTCCGCAACCACCTGCGCGCCGAGATATCCCAGCTCACCAAGGAACTCGGCGTCACCACGGTCTACGTGACGCACGACCAGGCCGAGGCGATGTCGCTGGGCCACCGGGTCGCCGTGATGCGCGGGGGAGTGCTCCAGCAGGTGAGCCCGCCGCGCGAGGTGTACTCGCTGCCGGAGAACGTGTTCGTCGCCGCGTTCATCGGCACCCCGCGGATCAACCTGCTGCAGGCCGTCGTACACGCGCCCCTGGAGGGGCGGATGTCGATCGACCTCGGCCGCCAGCGCCTCCCGCTGCCCGAACCCCTCAGCCCCGACCACCAGTTGCTGCGGATCCAGCAGGGCCGGCGCATCATCGTCGGACTGCGCTCCGAGGCGGTCCGGATCGCCCCGCCCAGCCAGGCCCGCCCCGGCGAGGTCGCGCTCAGCGGCATCGTCGAGCACGTCGAGTACCAGGGCCACGAGGCGCTGGTCCACCTCAACACCGGGTCGCAGCCCGCCGTGGTCCCGGACCTGGAATCGGCCCGCCCGGACCGCGGCACCCTGCGCAGGCGCCGCGGCGCCGGGGGCGGGGCCGGAGTCCTGGAACGGCTCAAGGAGCGCGCCACCGGCCACACCGGTGCATCCGTCGCGGTCCTCGACGAACCGGGATTCGAGCCGCTCCCGCCGGGCGTGCACAGCCCCGACCGCCCCGCGGTCACGGCCAGCGACCTCGTCGTACGCACCGGCCCCGACATGCGGCTGCGCACCGGGGGTCAGGTTCCGCTCCTGGTCGACCTGGCGCACCTGTATGTCTTCGACCACCAGGGCCGCCGGATCTGCCCACTGCCGAAGGACGTGCCGGGCCTGGAGGTATAGGGGGATGACACCGGGGCCCGTCCGCCGCTCGCCTCCCCCGATCGGTGGACGGGCCCCGGCACGTGACCGACGTCTCTGGCGCCAGAAAACTAACGGCGCTAGTTTAGGTCGCGGACGACCTCGTCCGTCACCGCGTCCGGGAGGAACAGCCATGAAGGCCCATGACGGCATGTACATCGGCGGCGCATGGCGGCCCGCCGCCGGAACGGACACCGTCGCGGTGGTGAACCCGGCGGATGAGCAGGTCATCGCGCACGTTCCGGCGGGCACGGCCGAGGACATCGACGCCGCGGTACGCGCCGCCCGCGCCGCTTTCCCCGGCTGGGCCGCGACCCCGCCCGCCGAGCGCGCCGCCCGGATCGGCGCTCTGCGCGATGTGCTGGCCGCCCGCAAGGACGAGATCGCCGAGACGGTCACGGCCGAACTGGGCTCGCCGCTGCCGATGTCGCAGATGGTGCACGCGGGCGTGCCGGTCCTGGTCGCCGGTTCGTACGCCGAACTGGCGGCGACGTACGCCTTCGAGGAGCGCCACGGCAACTCCACCGTGTTCCTGGAGCCCGTCGGCGTGGTAGGCGCGATCACCCCGTGGAACTACCCGCTGCACCAGATCGTCGCCAAGGTCGCCCCCGCCCTTGCCGCAGGCTGCACCGTCGTCCTCAAGCCGGCCGAGGACACCCCGCTCACCGCGCAGCTCTTCGCCGAGGCCACCGAGGAGGCCGGACTGCCCGCCGGCGTCTTCAACCTGGTCACCGGCCTCGGCCCGGTCGCCGGTCAGGCGCTCGCCGAGCACGAGGACGTCGACCTGGTCTCCTTCACCGGCTCCACCGCGGTCGGCAGGCAGATCGGCGCCACGGCGGGCGGCGCGATCAAGCGCGTCGCGCTGGAGCTCGGCGGCAAGTCCGCCAACGTCATCCTGCCCTCGGCCGATCTGGCCAAGGCGGTCAACGTCGGCATCGCCAACGTGATGTCCAACTCCGGCCAGACGTGCAGCGCCTGGACCCGGATGCTGGTGGACGCCGAACGGTACGAGGAGGCCGTCGCCCTCGCCGCCGCGGCCGTCGCCAAGTACGTACCCGGCGAGCGGGTCGGTCCGCTCGTCAACGCCAAGCAGCAGGCCCGGGTGCGCGGTTACATCGAGAAGGGCATCGAGGAGGGCGCCCGCGTCGTGGCCGGCGGCCCCGAGGCACCCCTCGCCACCGGGTACTACGTCAGCCCCACCGTGTTCGCCGACGTCACCCCGGAGATGACCATCGCCCAGGAGGAGATCTTCGGCCCGGTCGTCTCGATCCTGAAGTACGAGGACGAGGCGGACGCGCTGCGCATCGCCAACGGCACCGTGTACGGGCTCGCGGGCGCCGTCTGGGCCGCCGACGACGCGGAGGCCGTCGCCTTCGCCCGGCGGATGGACACCGGTCAGGTGGACATCAACGGCGGCCGTTTCAACCCGCTCGCCCCCTTCGGCGGTTACAAGCAGTCCGGCGTCGGCCGCGAACTCGGCGAGCACGGCCTCTCCGAGTACCTCCAGACCAAGTCCCTCCAGTTCTGAACGACCCCTTGAGTCCGCAGAGTCCGCAGAGTCCGCGCCCCCGATCAGCAAGGAGCCAGTCCGTGGTCCGCGCCGCCGTACTGTCCGCCGTCGGAGCTCCGCTGGAGATCACCGACATCACCCTGCCCGAGCCCGGCCCCGGCCAGGTGCGCATCCGCCTTGCCGCCGCCGGGGTCTGCCACTCCGACCTCTCGTTGTCCAACGGCACCATGCGGCTGCCCGTCCCCGCCGTCCTCGGCCACGAGGGCGCGGGCACCGTCGTCTCGGTCGGCGAGGGCGTCGGCCATCTCGCCCCGGGCGACGGCGTCGTCCTCAACTGGGCGCCGTCCTGCGGCAGCTGCCACCACTGCGGAATCGGCGAGGTCTGGCTCTGCGCCAACGCCCTGGCCGGCGCGGCGAACATCCACGCCCGTACCGCCGACGGCACCGAACTGCACCCCGGGCTCAACGTCGCCGCCTTCGCGCAGGAGACCGTGGTCGCCGCGAACTGCGTCCTGCCCGCCCCGGACGGCATCCCGCTCACCGACGCGGCCCTGCTCGGCTGCGCGGTGCTGACCGGGTACGGCGCGATCCACCACAGCGCCCAGGTCCGCGCGGGCGAGTCCGTCGTCGTGTTCGGCATCGGCGGAGTCGGTCTCGCGGTGCTCCAGGCCGCCCGGATCGCGGGCGCCTCGAAGATCATCGCGGTGGACGTCTCCCCGGAGAAGGAGGACCTCGCGCGCCGTGCGGGTGCCACGGACTACGTGATCGCCTCCGCCACCACGCCCCGCGAGATCCGGGGGCTCACCGGCGGCCAGGGCGCGGACGTGGCCGTCGAGTGCGTCGGCCGGGCCGCCACCATCCGTACCGCCTGGGAGTCCACCCGCCGGGGCGGGCGCACCACGGTCGTCGGGATCGGGGGCAAGGACCAGCAGGTGACGTTCAACGCCCTGGAGATCTTCCACTGGGGCAGGTCCCTGACCGGCTGCGTGTACGGCAACAGCGACCCGGCCCGCGATCTGCCGGTGCTGGCCGACCACATCCGCGCGGGCCGCTTCGACGTCTCGATGATGGTCACCGAACGGATCGCGCTCGACGGCATCCCGGCGGCCTTCGACAACATGATCGCCGGCAAGGGCGGCCGGGCCCTGGTGGTCTTCTAACTCCCCGCGGAAGCCTCCGAGCGTCCCGTGGTGAGCAGCCGGGCCTCCATCTCGCCCTGCTCGAAGAGCCGGGAGGCCGGTCCCACGATCAGCGGGTCCGGCTCCCCGGCCACCGTCGCGTCCTTGTCCGGGTAGTCGAACCGGTGCAGGACGTGCCGGATCGCCTCCAGCCGCGCCCGCTTCTTGTCGTTGCTCTTCACCACGGTCCACGGGGCATCCGCCGTGTCCGTGTGGAAGAGCATCAGCTCCTTGGCCTCGGTGTACGCGTCCCACTTGTCGAGCGAGGCGAGGTCGACCGGGCTCAGCTTCCACTGCCGCACCGGATCGGTCTGCCGGCTCATGAACCGGTTGCGCTGCTCGTCGCGCGAGACGGAGAACCAGAACTTCACCAGGTGGATGCCGTCGCGCGCCAGCATCCGTTCGAACCCCGGGGCCTGGTGCATGAATTCCAGGTACTCGGGGGTCGAGCAGAACCCCATCACCCGCTCCACACCGGCCCGGTTGTACCAGGACCGGTCGAACATCACGATCTCCCCGGCGGCAGGCAGATGCGCCACGTACCGCTGGAAGTACCACTGGGAGCGCTCGCGTTCGGTGGGCTTCTCCAGCGCCACCACCCTCGCACCACGCGGATTGAGGTGCTCGGTGAACCGCTTGATGGTGCCGCCCTTGCCCGCGGCGTCGCGCCCCTCGAAGAGTATGACGAGCCGCTCGTCGTGCTCCTTGACCCAGTGCTGGAGCTTCAGCAGCTCTATCTGCAGGGCGCGCTTGGACTTGTCGTACGCCTTGCGGCCGAGCTTGGACGTGTACGGATAGTCCTCGCGCCAGGCGTCACGCGCCCTGCCCTCGGGCGTCACCAGTACCGGGGCGTCGGCCCCCTTCGCCTTCTTACGGCCGGTCCGCTGCTTGGCGCTCCGCGTCATGAGGGGGTCCTTCCACCTGCGGGGCGGATTCTTCCGCGTCGCACCAGTCTGCGGACGCTTCCGGGAGACCGCCACCCCGGCCGGACGGAGCAGTCCGCCACCGACGGTGAGCGGCGCGGGCGCCGCTACCGCATGTTCTGTGCGGGAGGTGGTGCGTACTGGAGGGCGAGTCCGTCGATCAGTGCGCGCAGGCCCGTCTCGAAGGCCCCTTCGTCGACTTTCTGACGGCGCTCCGCCAGCAGGTGCGCCTGGCCCAGGTGCGGATAGTCGGCCGGGTCGTACGCCGTCTCGTCGTCCACGAAGCCCCGGGCGAACGAGCCGAGGGCCGATCCGGTGATGAAGTAGCGCATCAGGGCGCCGATGTAGGTGGCCTGGGCAGGCGGCCAGCCCGCGCGGACCATCGCGCCGAACACCGCGTCGGCGACCCGTAGGCCGGCCGGGCGGCGGCCGGGGCCCTGGGCGAGCACCGGGACGATGTGCGGATGCGCGCTGAGCGCCGCACGGTAGGAGACGGCCCAGTCGTGCAGCGCGGCACGCCAGTCCCGGGTGTCGGACTCGTCGAACATCGACAGATCGACCTGTGCGGAGACGGAGTCGGCGACCGCGTCCAGGATCTCGTCCTTGTTGCGGAAGTGGTTGTAGAGCGACGGCCCGCTCACCCCGAGCTCGGCCGCCAGTCGACGGGTCGAGACGGCGTCGAGCCCCTCGGCGTCCACGAGGGCGCTTGCCGTCTCGACGATGCGGTCTCTGCTGAGGAGGGGCTTGCGCGGGCGGGCCATGCAGCACATAGTAGGCCCTGCGCACTTAAAACTAGCAGTGCTAATTAAAGTCGATCGCCCCTCGTGTGCCGGTCGGCCCGAAGTGGAGAGCCGAAGGATGAACCTGGAACTCAGTGCGGAGCAGGAAGCCGTCCGGCAGCTCGCCAAGGACTTCGTCGCCCGTGACATCGCCCCGCACGTCGTCGAGTGGGACCGGGCCGAGAACGTCGACAAGTCGATCGTGAAGAAGCTGGGCTCCCTCGGCTTCCTCGGGCTGACCGTTCCCGAGGAGTACGGCGGCTCGGGCGGTGACCACCTCGCGTACTGCCTGGTCACCGAGGAGCTCGGCCGCGGTGACTCCTCGGTCCGCGGCATCGTCTCGGTCTCCCTCGGCCTGGTCGCCAAGACCGTCGCGGCCTGGGGTGACGAGGACCAGAAGCGGCAGTGGCTGCCCCGGCTCACCTCCGGCGACGCGGTCGGCTGCTTCGGCCTCACCGAACCGGGCACGGGGTCCGATGCCGGGAACCTGACGACGAGGGCCGTGCGGGACGGTGGTGACTACGTCATCAACGGCAGCAAGATGTTCATCACCAACGGCACCTGGGCCGATGTGGTGCTGCTCTTCGCCCGCACCAACGACACCCCCGGCCACAAGGGCATATCCGCCTTCCTGGTCCCCACCGACACCCCCGGCCTCACCCGGCGCACCATCCACGGCAAGCTCGGCCTGCGAGGCCAGGCGACCGCCGAACTGGTCCTGGAGGACGTCCGCGTCCCCGCCGCCGCGCTCATGGGCCCCGAGGGCAAGGGCTTCTCCATCGCCATGTCCGCGCTGGCCAAGGGGCGGATGTCGGTCGCCGCCGGCTGTGTCGGCATCGCACAGGCCGCCCTGGACGCGGCCGTGGGATACGCGGGCGAGCGCGAGCAGTTCGGCAAGTCGATCGCGAGCTACCAGCTCGTCCAGGAACTCATCAGCGACATCGCCGTGGACGTCGACGCCGCCCGCCTGCTGACCTGGCGGGTGGCCGACCTGATCGACCGCGGCGAGCCCTTCGCCACCGCCGCGTCCCAGGCGAAGCTCTTCGCCTCCGAGGCCGCCGTCCGCGCCGCGAACAACGCCGTCCAGGTCTTCGGCGGCTACGGCTACATCGATGAGTACCCGGTCGGCAAGCTGCTGCGCGACGCCCGCGTGATGACGCTCTACGAGGGCACCAGTCAGATCCAGAAGCTGATCATCGGCCGTGCCCTGACGGGGGTCTCCGCCTTCTGAGTCTCCGCGTGACCCGAACGGGCGTCTGAGTACCGGGCTGAGTACGCGTACGGATGTGGCGTGCGCCACTCCGCCCGATGCTGGGCCGTATGAGTGAGACGACATCGGTCAAGCAGCAGAGCACCGCCGCCTTCTACGGCCAGGCCGTCGCGTCCTTCGGGATCGCGATGGGAGCGGTGGCCATCGGCATCTACTTCCTGGACGCCGATGCCTGGGTGCGCGGCTTCCTCGCCATCTGCGTTCTCTACCTCGTCACCTCCGCCTTCACGCTGGCCAAGGTGATCCGGGACCGGCAGGAGGCCGGGCAGATCGTCAGCCGGGTCGACCAGGCCCGGCTGGAGAAGATCCTCGCCGAGCACGACCCCTTCCAGAAGCTCTGACGATCTCACGCACCGGACCCCTAAGCGCTTGCTCAGGATCGCGGTATGGTGTTCGTCCTGCTGACTGAGAGGGGCGACCGACGATGAGCACGGCGGAGGAGACCGACGGCGAGAACACGCCGTGGGCCGAAGTGACGCCCGAGGCCGCCCGGCGGCTTCTCGTCGCGGCCGTCGACGCCTTCGCCGAGCGCGGGTACCACGCGACCACCACCCGGGACATCGCGGGCCGCGCCGGGATGAGTCCTGCCGCGCTCTACATCCACTACAAGACGAAGGAAGAGCTGCTCCACCGGATCAGCAGGATCGGGCACGACCGGGCCCTGGCCCTCCTGGAGTCGGCGGCCGACGCCGAGGGCACGGCCACCGAGCGGCTCGCCGGCGCTGTGCGGGCCTTCGTCCGCTGGCACGCCGAGCGGCACACCACTGCGCGCGTGGTCCAGTACGAGCTCGACGCGCTCGGCGAGGAGCACCGCACCGAGATCGTCGAACTGCGCCGCAGGAGCGACGCGGCGGTGCGCAGGATCATCGGCGAGGGTGTGGCGGCGGGGGAGTTCGATGTCCCCGATGTGCCGGGCACCGCGCTCGCCGTGCTCTCGCTCTGCATCGACGTGGCGCGGTGGTTCAACGCGCAGGGCAGCCGCACGCCGGACGAGGTGGGCGAGCTGTACGCCGGGCTCGTGCTGCGGATGGTCGCGGCCAAGCGCTGACGCCGCCCGCGGGCCTGACCGTCGCACGGGCGTCGGCCCCGGACCCCGCGGGGTCCGGGGCCGACGCCCGTGTCCGGCTCGGAAGCAGAAGCTCCGGCTCGGAGAAGCGTCAGACGCGTCAGAAGGGTCAGAAGTAGAAGCGGGACACCGACTCGGCGACGCACGCCGGCTTCTCGCCGCCCTCGCGCTCGACCGTGACGACCGCCGTGACCTGCACGCCGCCGCCCGCCTCCTCGACGCTCTTCAGGACGGCCGTGGCCCGCAGCCGGGAGCCGACGGGCACGGTGGAGGGGAAGCGGACCTTGTTGGTCCCGTAGTTGATGCCCATCTTCGTGTTCTCGACCTGCATGACCTGCGGTACGAGCGCCGGCAGCAGCGAGAGCGTGAGATAGCCGTGCGCGATCGTCGTGCCGAACGGCCCGGCCGCGGCGCGCTCCGGGTCCACGTGGATCCACTGGTGGTCGCCGGTGGCCTCGGCGAAGAGGTCGATCCGCTTCTGGTCGACCTCGAGCCAGTCGCTGTGTCCCAGCTGCTCGCCCACTCCGTCACGCAGCTCCTGCGCGGACGTGAAGATCCTCGGCTCTGCCATGTCCCTGGTCCCTGCCTTCCCGCTCTCGACCGTCTGTCTAAGCGCTTGCTCAGCATGGTTGGCGGGTGCGTTCCTGTCAACGACGGACCGGCCGGGAGCGGGGCCACGTAGGGTTCGATGAGTGCCCCAGATCCCACAGACACTCCATGAACTCACGGTCGGCCAGCTCTCCGCGCGCAGTGGCGCCGCGGTCTCGGCCCTGCACTTCTACGAGGCCAAGGGCCTGATCAGCAGCACCCGCACCAGTGGCAACCAGCGTCGCTACACCAGGGACGCGCTGCGCCGGGTCGCCTTCGTCCGCGCGGCGCAGCGGGTCGGCATCCCGCTGGCCACCATCCGTGACGCACTGGCCGAGCTTCCGGAGGAGCGCACCCCGAACCGCGACGACTGGGCCCGGCTCTCCGTGGCCTGGCGCTCCGAGCTGGACGAGCGGATCCGGCAGCTGGCCAGGCTGCGCGACCACCTCACCGACTGCATCGGCTGCGGCTGCCTGTCGCTGGACACCTGTGTGCTCTCCAACCCGGACGATGTCTCCGGTGAGCGGTTCAGCGGTTCGCGTCTGATGCCGGAGAGCAGGGCCGCGCACCGGTCCGCGGGAGGGTGAGGCGCGTTCCGGTCGGTGCGGGTGCCCGTCCGGCGGCCGTGGGTGCCCGGGCGTGCCGCTCGGTTGCTCAGGCGACCGATGCCAGGTCGCCGAGCCGGGTGCGCCGGGCCTTCGCCAGTGCGTCCGGGGTGAGCACGGGCTGCGGGACCACGATCCCGCACCCGGTGCAGACCGGCCCGGACCAGGGTTCGCTGTCCAGGTCCTGCCGCCAGACGATGCGGGCCTGTGCGCACACCGGGCAGTCGGTGCCCGGCTCCGACTCCAGGGCCGAGATCAGCCGGGTCAGTACCTCCGCGAGGGGCGCCATCGGGTGGATCGCCGGGTTCTCGCAGCGTGCGACCCCGTTCCCGCCCCAGGTGCGCAGGTGCCAGTCGTCGAAGGCGGCCGGGCGCCGCAGTCCCTCGTGCTTCTCCCGTTTGCGGCGCTCGGCGAACCCCGCTTCGTAACCGAGCCAGACAGCCCGCGCCGTCTCCAGCTCCTCCAGCGCGCGCATCAGCCGCGCCGGGTCGGGTGCCCGGTCCTCGGGGCCCATCCCGTGCCGGGCGCACAGGTGGTCCCAGGTCGCCCGGTGGCCGTACGGCGCGAAGCGTTCCAGGCATTTGCGCAGCGAGTACCGCCGCAGTGCCAGATCACTCCGCGGGTCGCGGACCTGTCTCGCAAGACTCCGGAAACCGGCCATGGCGCTGCCACCTCCGTCGCTCGTACTCCGTCGCCCGTAGTTCGGCGTCAGTGAGTGGACGTACGACTGCCCGGATCGGCTCCATCCAAGGGTCGATCCGTCCACTTGGTGAGATGAGGATTCGTCATGTGACGGGATGTGGTGATTCGGAAAAGGTGACCGATGTTCACCTTACTCGCGGGTTGTACCGCCGGTAACGTCCGGCGCATCGGCCTCTCCGAGGAGCACGCATGCCCCCACGCACCCGCATGTCCGCACGTACCGGCAGGACAAGGGCCGCCACCATCGCGGCCGTTCTCGCCCTCGGCACGTCCCTGCTGGCCTCCGCGCCCCACGCCGGCGCCGCCGAGCCGGACCCAGCCCCCGTCGTCGACTACTGCCAGGGGCAGTGCGACGACATCCTGCCGCCCGGCGAGAACGGCAACGCCACCCTCGTCGAGATCCTCGGCAACAAGGCGTTCGGCACCCATCCCGCGCACAGCGACGACCAACTCGACCGTTACGACGGGCTGGTGGCCGGGCACACCGGACTCACCGACCAGAAACTGAACGACTTCTTCAACGATGCCTCCTTCGGCGTCGCGAAGGACCAGGTCGAGTCCGTCACCTCGCCGCGCGACGACGTCACCATCACCCGGGACAAGGTGTCCGGCGTCCCGCACATCAAGGGCACCACCCGCTACGGAACCGAGTTCGGCGCCGGCTTCGCGGCCGGTCAGGACCGGCTCTGGCTGATGGACCTCTTCCGCCACATCGGACGCGGGGAGCTGACCTCGTTCGCGGGCGGCGCACTCGCCAACCAGGGGCTGGAGCAGCAGTTCTGGCCGCAGGCCCCGTACACCGAGGCCGACCTTGCGGCCCAGGTCGAGTACATCAGGACCCATGAGGGCCCCCGCGGCGAACAGGCGATGGCCGACGCGCAGGCCTACGTCGACGGCATCAACTCCTACCGCGAGAAGTCGAAGAAGGGCCGCTACTTCCCCGGCGAGTACGTCCTCACCGGCAAGGTCGACGCGATCACCAACATCGGTGAGATCCAGCCCTTCCAGCTGACCGACCTGATCTCGATCGCTTCCGTGGTCGGCGGCCAGTTCGGCGGCGGTGGTGGCGGCGAGGTGCAGGCGGCGCTCTCGCTGCTGTCCGCCCAGCAGAAGTACGGCGTCGCCGAGGGGACCAAGGTCTGGGAGTCCTTCCGCCAGCGCAACGACCCCGAGGCCGTGCTGACCGTCCACGACGGCACGTCGTTCCCGTACGCCGACAAGCCCGCCAAGGCCGTCGGCACCGCGCTCCCGGACCCCGGCTCCGTCACCGCCGAACCGCTGATCCACGACCGCACCGGCTCCGCGGGCACGAACGAGAAGGCGCCCGTCAAGGCCCCGGCCACGCTCAGGAAGGCCCAGGGCATCTACGACGACGGGGTCATCCCGGAGGGCTCGCTCCCCGGCTCGGGCTCCGGCGCGCAGAAGCGCGGCATGTCCAACGCCCTGCTCGTCTCCGGCAGCAGCACGGCGAGCGGCAACCCGATCGCGGTCTTCGGCCCGCAGACCGGCTACTTCGCCCCGCAGCTGATGATGCTCCAGGAGCTCCAGGGCCCCGGCATCAGCGCCCGCGGTGTCTCCTTCGCCGGTGTCGGCATGTACATCCAGATGGGCCGCGGTCAGGACTACGCCTGGAGCGCCACATCGGCGGGCCAGGACATCACCGACACGTACACCGTCGACCTGTGCGAACCCGACGGCTCGGCCCCCACCAAGAACTCCACGCACTACCTCTACCGCGGCGACTGCACCGCCATGGAGAAGCTGGAGCGCTCCAACTCCTGGAAGCCGACCGTCGCCGACTCCACGGCGAAGGGCTCCTACCGGATGCAGGTGTGGCGCACCGGATACGGCATCGTCACCCACCGCGCCACGGTGGACGGCAGGCCCGTCGCCTACACGAGCCTGCGCACCACCTACCGGCACGAGGCCGACTCGATCATCGGCTTCCAGATGCTCAACGACCCGTCGTACGTCACCGACGCCGCCTCCTTCCAGCAGGCGGCGAGCAACATCGACTACGCCTTCAACTGGTTCTACGCCGACTCCCGCACCGCCGCCTTCTACAACAGCGGCATGAACCCGGTCCGCGCGGCCGGCGTCGACCCGGCGCTGCCCATCAGGGCGGAGAAGGCGTACGAGTGGCGGGGCTACGACCCGGCGGCCAACACCGCCTCCTACACCCCCTTCGCCGAGCACCCGCACTCCACGGGCCAGGACTACTACGTCTCCTGGAACAACAAGCAGGCCGAGGGGTACGCCTCCGCGGGCTTCGGGCTCAGCGCGGTGCACCGGGCCGACCTGCTCGACGACCGGGTGTCGAAGCTGGTGGAGGAGGGCGGCGTGACCCGCGCCTCCCTCACCCGGGCGATGGCGGACGCGGCACTCACCGACCTGCGCGGTGAGCAGCTGCTTCCCGAGCTGTTGAAGGTCATCCGCTCCCAGCCGGTCACCGACCCGGAGCTGAACACGGTCGTCCAGCAGCTCGACTCCTGGCGGGCGTCGGGCGCCCAGCGCAAGGAGAGCAGCCCGGGCTCGCACACGTACGGCAACGCCGACGCGGTACGGATCATGGACGCGTGGTGGCCGAAGCTGATCGAGGCGGAGTTCAAGCCGGGGCTCGGTGACGATCTGTACGGGGCGCTGACCGCGAACCTCGCCACCGACGAGTCCCCGGCGGCCAGCCACGGGCCGAGCGGCGCGCACAGCGGTTCGGCCTTCCAGTACGGCTGGTGGGGCTTCGCCGACAAGGATCTGCGCCAGGTGCTGGGGCAGCCGGTCAAGGGGCCGCTGGCCAGGTCGTACTGCGGCAACGGCGATCTGAGCAGCTGCCGCGCGGCGCTGCTGTCCACCCTGAAGCAGGCGGCGGCGGTGCCGGCGGCCGAGGTGTACCCGGCCGACGACAGCTGCAAGGCCGGTGAGCAGTGGTGCACCGACTCGATCATCCACCGGGCGCTGGGCGGGATCGCGCAGAAGGCGATCCACTGGCAGAACCGCCCGACGTACCAGCAGGTGGTGGAGTTCCCGGCGCACCGCTGAGGCCGAAACCGCCGGGCGGGCAAGTCCAGCCCGCCCGACGGCATTCCAACCCCGTCCGGCGGGCAAATCAAGCCCGTCCGGCGATTGAGGACGGAACCGCTCCGCCGGGCGGGCCCGCACACATGGTTCACCCATGCACACGGGCCCGCCCGCCAGGCTCACCGGTACTGCAGATACCGCTTCCGCACCGCCCGGAACGCGGCGAGATCGTCCGCCCACGCCCCCACGACCTCATCCGTGTCCGCGCCCGCGTCGATCATCGTGCGCACCCGGGTGTTGCCGGTGAGCTTGTCGATCCAGTTGTCCGGCCGCCAGGCGAACCCGCTCCAGGTCTGCTTCGCCGTCACCAGCAGCGCGATCCCGGTGCGCACCGGGTCGAAGACCTCGCGGTCCTGTACGTGCACCTGGACGCCGCCCACCGTCTTGCCCTGGAACTTGGAGAACGTCGGCGCGAAGTACGCCTCGCGGAACGCCACTCCGGGCAGCTCCAGCGCATTGGCCGCGGCCGCCCACGTATGGTCGATCCCCTCCGCGCCGAGCAGTTCGAACGGCCGTGTGGTGCCGCGCCCCTCGGAGAGGTTCGTGCCCTCGAAGAGGCAGGTGCCCGAGTAGACGAGCGCCGTGTCGGGCGTCGGCATGTTGGGGCTCGGCGGCACCCACGGCAGCCCGGACGCGTCGTAGAAGTCCGAGCGCGACCACCCCGACATCTTCACGATCTCCAGCTCCGCCGGGCGGTCCGCCAGGAACTCGCCGTTGAACAGCAGCGCCAGTTCGGTGACCGTCATGCCGTGCGCCTGGGCGATCTCCCGTCGGCCCACGAACGTGCCGAACGCGGGGTCGAGCACCGGACCGAGCGCCGCCCGTCCCGTCACCGGGTTCGGCCGGTCCAGCACCACGAACTTCTTCCCCGCGAGGGCCGCCGCCTCCATGCAGTCGTACAGCGTCCAGATGTACGTGTAGAAGCGGGCGCCCGCGTCCTGGATGTCGAAGACGATCGTGTCCACGCCGGACGCGGTGAAGACATCGGCGAGCGCCTGCCCGCTCTTGAGATACGTGTCGTAGACCGGCAGCCCGGTCGCCGGGTCGTCGTACCTGCCTTCCGATCCGCCCGCCTGCGCCGTGCCCCGGAAACCGTGCTCGGGGCCGAAGACGGCGGTCAGGTCCACCCGGTCGTCCGGGTGCATCACATCGACGATGTGGCGCACATCGGACGTGATCCCGGTGGGATTGCTGACCACACCGACCCGCTGCCCCTTCAGCAGTGCGTAGCCGTCCGCCGCGAGCCGGTCGAAGCCGGTGCGGAACCGGCCGTGTCCGGCGCCGTGCCCCTTGCCGGACGAGGGGAGGGATGCCGCGGGTCCGGCCGATGCGGCGGTCGCCGCGAGAGCTCCCACCGCACCGCCGGCGGCCAGCAATCCACGTCTGGACAGGCTCATTCAGCTACCTCCATGATCGCGACGTCTGTCATGGTCACGCACGCTAGCGCGCGTGAGGGCCGCAGGGAACGAGCCGGACGGGGCGGCTGTGCGTGAAGTGGCGGATGAGACGCCCCGACCCCTTCCCCGACGACATACCGACCGGTTAGTCTGCCGGTGCAGTCGGCTGAGAGAGGCGGGACCGATGAGTACGGTGCAGGGCGCGGGCGTAGTGGTCACGGGGGCCGGAGGCGGCATCGGAGCCGCACTGGCCCGCAGATTCGCCGCCGAGGGTGCGCGGGTCGTGGTCAACGACCTCGACGAGAGCCGGATCAAGACGCTCGCCGAGGAGATCGGGGGCATCGCGGTCGCCGGTGACGCCTCGCAGATCGTCGATGCCGCCCGGGACGCGCTGGACGGCACCGTGGACGTCTACTGCGCCAACGCCGGCCTCGCCTCGCCCGGCGACGTCTTCGCCGACGAGGAGGTCTGGGCCGCCGCCTGGGACGTCAACGTCATGGCCCACGTCCGCGCGGCCAAGGCGCTGGTGCCGGACTGGCTGGAGCGCGGCAGCGGCAGGTTCGTCTCCACGGCCTCCGCCGCCGGACTGCTGACGATGATCGGCGCGGCGCCGTACAGCGTCACCAAGCACGGCGTGGTCGCCTTCGCCGAGTGGCTCTCCCTCACCTACCGCCACCGCGGCATCAAGGTCCACGCGATCTGCCCGCAGGGCGTGCGTACGGACATGCTCACCGCCGCCGGATCGGCCGGCAAGCTCGTCCTCGCCCCCAGCGCGATCGAGCCCGAGGCCGTCGCCGAGGCCCTCTTCGACGCCATGGCCGAGGACCGCTTCCTCGTCCTGCCGCACCCCGAGGTCGCCGGGTACTACCGGGCCCGCACCAAGGACACCGACCACTGGCTCGGCAGTATGAACCACCTCCAGCAGAAGTGGGAGGAGACCGGCGCATGAGTGACTCCATCTACGCGGCGAAGCCCTGGCTCCCGCTGCTCAGCGAGGCCCAGCGGGCACCCGTCAGCCCCGCCGAGACCCTGGTGCACGCCTTCCGCGACTCCGTGGGCCGGGCGCCTGGCCATCCGGCGCTCGCCTACTTCGACGGACGTCTCACCTACCGCGAGACGGATGAGCTCTCCGACTCCGTGGCCGGGCACCTTGCCGCCCGGGGGCTGGAGCGCGGCGACCGGGTCGCGATCATGCTGCAGAACTCCCCGCAGTTCGTCCTCGCGCTCCTCGGTGCCTGGAAGGCCGGGGCGACGGTCGTCCCGCTCAACCCGATGTACAAGTCCGCCGAGGTCGGCCACGTACTGAAGGACGCCGAGGTCACCGCGCTGATCTGCTCCGACCGGGCCTGGGAGGCGTATCTGCGGGACACCGCGGCCGGTGCCCCGTCCGTCCGGATCGCCGTCACCGCCTGCGAGCTGGACTTCCAGACGAAGAACGACGACCGGGTGCTCAACTTCGGCCGGCTCCCCGCAGCGGACGACGCCGACGACCTGGTGGCCGTAGCCCGCAAGGGCCTCGCGGCCCCCGCCGGCCGGGACCTCACCGCCGCCGACGTGGCGCTGATCAGCTACACCTCCGGGACCAGCGGCACCCCCAAGGGCGCCCTGAACTCCCACGGCAACATCATGGTCAACGCCGAGCGCCAGCGCACCGGCCACCCCATCGCCGAGGGCGCCGCCTACTTCGCCCTGGCCCCGCTCTTCCACATCACCGGCATGGTCTGCCAGCTGGCCGCCTGCCTCACCAACGCGGGCACCCTGGTCCTGGCGTACCGCTTCCACCCCGGCGTCGTCCTCGACGCCTTCGCCGAGCACCGGCCCGCCTACACCGTCGGCCCGTCGACCGCCTTCATGGCGCTCGCCGCGACCCCCGGTGTCACGCCCGAACACTTCGCCTCCTTCCAGGTGATCTCCTCCGGCGGAGCACCGCTGCCGCCCGCGCTCGTCGAGAAGTTCCGGGCGGACTTCGGCCCGTACATCCGCAACGGCTACGGCCTCACCGAGTGCACCGCCCCCTGCGCCGCGGTGCCGCCCGAACGCGAGGCGCCCGTCGACCCGGTCTCCGGCACCCTCTCGGTCGGCGTGCCCGGCCCGGACACGGTCGTGCGGATCATCGATGAGAACGGGGCGGACGTGCCCTTCGGCGAGCAGGGCGAGATCGCGGTGCGCGGCCCGCAGGTCGTCTCCGGCTACTGGCGGCTGCCCGAGGCCACCGCCACCGCCTTTCCGGACGGCGAGCTGCGCACCGGGGACATCGGCTTCATGGACCGCGAGGGCTGGCTCTACGTCGTCGACCGCAAGAAGGACATGATCAACGCCTCCGGCTTCAAGGTCTGGCCGCGTGAGGTGGAAGACGTCCTGTACACCCACCCCGCCGTGCGCGAGGCCGCCGTCGTCGGCGTCCCCGACGCCTACCGGGGCGAAACGGTCCGCGCCTACGTCAGTCTGCGGCCCGGTACCTCGGTCGAACCCGGTGAATTGGGTGCGTACTGCAAGGAACGGCTTGCCGCGTACAAGTATCCGCGCGAAGTCGAGATCCTGACGGAACTTCCCAAGACCGCAAGTGGGAAGATCCTCAGGCGGGAGCTGCGTTCACCCCGTGAGAACGGCTGACCCACAGCACGAAAGGAAGGTGGCGGCTATGGCCAAGGCGACGGACGGGAGCGGTACCCCTGTTCCGCAGCGGCTGCTGGCCGCCGCCACGCGGCTCTTCGCCGAGCAGGGGTACGACCGCACCTCGGTCCAGGAGATCGTCGAGGCGGCCGGCGTCACCAAGGGCGCGCTCTACCACTACTTCGGCTCCAAGGAGGACCTCCTCCAGGAGGTCTACGCCCGGGTGCTGCGGCTCCAGCAGGAGCGTCTCGACGCCTTCGCGGACGCCGACGCGCCGGTCGAGCAGCGACTGCGCGAGGCCGCGGCGGACGTGGTCGTCACCACCATCGAGAACCTCGACGACGCCTCGATCTTCTTCCGCTCCATGCACCATCTGAGCCCCGAGAAGAACAAGCAGGTCCGGGTGGAGCGGCGCCGCTACCACGAGCGCTTCCGCGCACTCGTGGAGGAGGGCCAGCGCAGTGGGGTGTTCTCCACCGCCACCCCGGCGGACCTGATCGTCGACTACCACTTCGGCTCGGTCCACCACCTGTCGACCTGGTACCGGCCCGACGGTCCGCTCACCCAGCAGGAGGTCGCCGACCACCTCGCCGACCTGCTGCTGCGTGCCCTGCGGCCGTAGGCCCTCTCAGGGCCCGCTGCCGGCCAGCCGGCCCAGCAGCGCCTCCGCCGCCGGATTGCGCGGCCGGGGCGCCCGGCCCACCAGCACCACGGTCCGGCCCGGCTCCGGCTGCCGGATGCTCACACACGGCAGCCCGGCGTCCTCGCCGATGCGGCGCGGCACGATCGCCACGCCGATGCCCGCCCGTACGAGATCGACGAGCAGCCGGATCTGGGTGACATCGCAGGTGATCCGGCGCTCCAGGCCGCAGTGCGCGGCCAGCCGCCGTACCGCCGTCTCCAGGCCGGTGCCCGCCCGGAAGTCCACGAACGGCTCGTCGGCCAGGTCCTTGATCAGGGTGCGCCCGGCCGTCGCGAGCCGGTGGCCCGGCGCCGTGATCAGCACCAGGTCCTCCTGCCAGGACGCGAACGCCACGATGCCCTCCGGCAGTTCGGCGGCGTCCGGCGCGAGATAGGCGAGGTCCAGCTCGCCGGCGCGTACCCCCGCGACCAGCTCCGGAGTCGTCGCCTCGCGGAGCGAGATCTGCACCCCCGGCCACAGCCCGTGGAACGAGGCCAGTTCGGCGGCCAGGTCCACGCAGGTCAGCGTCTGGATCGTGCCGATCCGCACCCGCCCGGTGGCCAGCCCCGACACGGCGGCCACCGCGTCGCGTGCCGCGTCCGTCCCGGCCAGCACCGTACGGGCCGAGGGCAGCAGCGCCCGGCCCGCCTCGGTCAGGACCACCCGGCGGCCGGTCCGGTCGAACAGGTCGGCCCCCAGCTCCCGTTCGAGGTTGCGGACGGAGGTGCTCAGTGCGGACTGCACGATCAGTTCGGCGCGGGCGGCGGCGGTGAAACTGCCGTGCGTGATCACCGCCATGAAGTGGCGGAGCCGGCGAATCTCCATCCATCTACGGTAGCGATCACAGCCGGCGATTCCATCTGTTGGACCGAACGGGCTCGCGGGGTGAAGCTGGATACATGGCGCATATCCAGACTTCGACGCGTGTCCCCGCACTGTGGGCCGTGGCCTACGGGCCGCACCGGCCCGCGCCCGTCCGGATCCTCGCCCGCTGCCTGCTGCGGGTACGGGCCTTCGCCCGCGAACTGGCCCTCGCCGACCACGTGCCGTACGGCGGCTACTGACCGCGCGGCGGGCCCGTACCGGGTACGGGCCCGCGACACCGGTGCTCTACAGATACTTCTTGATCTCCCGCCGGGCCAGCGACCGCTGGTGCACCTCGTCCGGACCGTCGGCCAGCCGCAGCGTCCGCGCCGCCGCCCACAGTTCGGCCAGCGGGAAGTCCTGGCTGACCCCGCCCGCACCGTGCAGCTGCACCGCCTGGTCGAGGATGGAGACCACCGCGCGCGGGGTGGCGATCTTGATGGACTGGATCTCCGTGTGCGCACCGCGGTTGCCCACGGTGTCCATCAGCCAGGCCGTCTTCAGCACCAGCAGCCGCAGCTGCTCCACCGTGACCCGGGCGTCCGCGATCCAGTTCTGCACCACGCCCTGCTGGGCGAGCGGCTTGCCGAAGGCGTCCCGGGACACGGCCCGCCGGCACATCAGCTCGATGGCGCGCTCGGCCATCCCGATCAGCCGCATGCAGTGGTGGATGCGGCCCGGACCCAGCCGCGCCTGGGCGATGGCGAAGCCGCCGCCCTCCTCGCCGACCAGGTTCGTCGCGGGCACCCGCACGTTGTCGAAGACGACCTCGGCGTGACCGCCGTGGTAGTGGTCCTCGTAGCCGTACACCTTCATGGCACGCTTCACGGTCAGACCCGGGGTGTCGCGCGGGACGAGGATCTGCGACTGCTGGCGGCGGATGTCCTCGCCGTCCGGGTCGGTCTTGCCCATCACGATGAAGATCGCGCAGTCCGGGTTCATCGCCCCGGAGATATACCACTTGCGCCCGTTGATGACGTATTCATCGCCGTCCCGGGTGATGCGGGTCTCGATGTTCGTCGCGTCCGAAGAGGCGACCTCCGGCTCCGTCATCGCGAACGCGGACCGGATCTCCCCGGCCAGCAACGGCTCCAGCCACTGCTTCTTCTGCTCCTCGGTGCCGAACTGGGCCAGCACCTCCATGTTCCCGGTGTCCGGCGCCGCGCAGTTCAGCGCGGTCGGCGCCAACTGCGGGGAGCGGCCCAGGATCTCGGCCATCGGGGCGTACTGCAGGTTGGTCAGCCCGGCGCCGTACTCGGCGTCCGGCAGGAAGAGGTTCCACAGCCCCTGCCTGCGGGCCTCGGCCTTCAGGTCCTCCACGACCTGCGGGGTGTCCCACGGCGACGCGAGCTGCTCGCGCTGCTCGTCCGCGGTCTTCTCGGCCGGGTAGACGTGCTCGTCCATGAAGGTGAGCAGTTTGGCGCGCAGCTCTTCGGTGCGGGCGTCGAATGCGAAGTCCATGGGGTTGATCAGCCTTCCTGGAGGGTGGTGAGGCCGTGCTCGATGAAGACGGGGACGAGGTCGCCGATGCGGTCGAAGCCGCCGCCGACCGTCTGGCCCAGGGTGTAGCGGTAGTGGATGCCCTCCAGGATCACGGCGAGCTTGAACCAGGCGAACGCCGTGTACCAGGAGATGCCGGAGGTGTCCCGGCCGGAGCGGGCGGCGTAGCGCTCGATCAGTTCGGCGGGGGAGGGATGACCGGCCGCGCCGCTGGTGGTGGAGACCGGCGACTCGGGCAGGCCCAGGTCGGAGCTGTACATCACCAGCAGGCCGAGGTCGGTGAGCGGGTCGCCGAGCGTCGACATCTCCCAGTCGAGGACGGCCTTGATCTCGTCGTCGGACCCGATCAGCACGTTGTCCAGGCGGTAGTCGCCGTGGATGACGGTCGGGGCGGGGGAGTCGGGCAGCTGCCGGCCGAGCGCGGCGTGCAGCTCGTCGATGCCGGGAAGTTCGCGGTTGCGGGAGGCGTCCAGCTGCTTGCCCCAGCGGCGCAGCTGCCGGTCGAGGAAGCCCTCGGGGCGCCCGAAGTCGCCGAGGCCCACGGCCTGCGGGTCCACGGCGTGCAGCTCCACCAGGGTGTCGACCAGGCCCAGTACCGCCCTGCGGGTGCGCTCGGGGCCCAGCGGGGCGAGTTCCTCCACCGTGCGGTACGGGGTGCCCTCGACGTACTCCATGACGTAGAACGGCGAGCCGATGACCGTGTCGTCCTCGCAGAGCAGCAGGGTCTCGGGGACCGGGACGGCGGTCGGGTGCAGTGCGCTGATCACCCGGTGCTCGCGCTTCATGTCGTGCGCGGTGGCCAGGACATGGCCCAGCGGCGGCCGGCGGACGACCCAGCGGCCGGAGCCTTCCGTGTCCGTGACGACATAGGTCAGATTCGAGCGGCCGCCCTCGATGAGCCGGGCGTCGAGCGGTCCGTTCACCAGACCCGGCCGCTCGCGGTCGAGATGTCCGCGCAAGCGGTCGAGGTCGAGACCTGGCGGGTGGACTGGGCTCATCGTGCGCACCTCCGGGGTGAATGAACGTCGGTGTTCATGATGCCGACCAGTCGGTATGTCGTCCAGTGAACTTCCGGAACCGGATGTGCGGACTCCGGCCCGATCGAAGGGTGGACCTCTGGTGTTCAGTCGTATCTCTGAATAGAGTTCACGTATGGATACAGCCTTGTTGATCGACGAAGTCCGGCTCACCCCGATCCTCATTGCCGACCCCCCGCTCCTCAACACGCAGGGAGTCCACCAGCCGTACACCCCACGCCTGATCGTGGAGGTCGTCACCCGGGGCGGTGTGACCGGCATCGGGGAGACCTACGGCGACGGCAAGTACCTCGAACTGGCCGAACCCCTCGCAGCGGCCCTGGCCGGACGCCCGGTCAGCGATGTGAACGGCCTCTTCGCCCTCGCCGACGAGGTGTGCGGAGATTCACGCGCGGCCGACGAACGGGTCGACGCGGGCGGGCTGCGCGGCGTCCAGACCGCGGACAAGCTGCGGCTCTCGGTGGTCTCCGGCTTCGAGGTGGCCTGCCTGGACGCTCTGGGCAAGACGCTCGGCCTGCCGGTGCACGCGCTGCTCGGCGGCAAGGTCCGCGACAGCGTCGAGTACAGCGCGTACCTCTTCTACCGCTGGGCCGAGCACCCGGACGGCGGCGAACGCGACGACTGGGGCGCGGCCGTCGACCCGGCCGGAGTGGTCGCCCAGGCCCGGCGCTTCGCCCGTGAGTACGGGTTCTCCTCCTTCAAGCTGAAGGGCGGCGTCTTCCCGCCGGAGGAGGAGATCGCCGCGGTCCGCGCACTGGCCGAGGCGTTCCCCGGGCAGCCGCTGCGTCTGGACCCCAACGGCGCCTGGTCCGTCGAGACCTCGCTGTACGTCGCCGAGCAGCTGAAGGACGTACTCGAATACCTGGAGGACCCGGCGAGCGGCACGGAGCTGATGGCCGCCGTCGCGGCCGGCACCGACGTGCCGCTGGCCACGAACATGTGCGTCACCACGCTGGCCGAGGTCCCCGAGGCCTTCGCCCGCAACGCCGTCCAGGTCGTCCTCTCCGACCACCACTACTGGGGCGGGCTGCACCGCACCCGTGAACTGGCCGGCATCTGCCGCACCTTCGGTGCCGGACTCTCCATGCACTCCAACACCCACCTCGGGATCAGCCTCGCCGCGATGACACATGTCGCGGCCACCGTCCCCAACCTCGACTACGCCTGCGACAGCCACTACCCCTGGCAGACCGAGGACGTCATCACCACCCGTCATGCCTTCGAGGACGGCCGGCTGGCCGTCTCCGACGCCCCCGGCCTCGGCGTCGAGCTCGACCGGGAACGCCTGGCCGTGCTGCACCGCCGCTGGCTCGACGACGACGGCGCGATGCGCGAGCGCGACGACGCCGCAGCGATGCGCAAGGCCGAGCCGGGGTGGGCCACGCCCTCGATCCCGCGCTGGTGAGGCGGGGCCGGGGCCGGCCTGAGTTGCGGGGACCACGGCCCGCCCCGAGTGTCGGTACATGAAGGCGATCAGCTACAGCAGCTACGGCGGGGCCGACGTCCTGGAGTACGGGGAGCGCCCCGATCCCAAGGTCGGCCCCGACACCGTCCTGGTGAAGGTGCGGGCCGCGGCGGTCAATCCGGTCGACCGGGTGGCCCGGGAGGGGCACCTCGACGCCGTTCTGGATGCCGTCTTTCCCGTGATTCCCGGCTGGGACGTGTCGGGGGTGGTCGTCCAGCCCGGTGTCGCCGTGGACGAGTTCGCCGTCGGTGACGAGGTCATCGGATACGTGCGGGAGGACTTCCTCAGCCGCGGCACCTTCGCCGAGTACGTGGCCGCACCGGTGCGCACCCTCGCACGCAAGCCGCTCAGCCTGAGCTTCGAGGAGGCCGCGGGCCTGCCGCTGGCCGGCCTCACCGCCTACCAGGTGCTGTACCGCTCGCTGCACATCGGCAGCGGCGACACCGTCCTCGTCCACGCGGCGGCGGGCGGCGTCGGCTCGTTCGCCGTACAGATCGCCCGTCACACCGGCTGCCGGGTCATCGGGACCGCGAGCGAGCGCAACCACGACCATCTGCGACAGCTCGGCGCGGAGCCCGTGGCCTACGGGGAGGGGCTTGCCGACCGGCTGCGGGCGCTGGCCCCCGACGGGATCGACGCGGCGTTCGACACCGTGGGCGGGGAGGCCCTGCGGGTGTCCGCCGAGACGCTCGCGCCGGACGGGCGCCTCGCGTCCATCGTGGACGACGAGGTGTTCTCGTACGGCGGCAAGTACGCCTTCGTCCGGCCCGACGCCAAGGACCTGGCCCATCTGGCGGAGCTCGCCGAGCGGGGCATCATCTCGGTGCATGTGGACCGGGTCTTCCCCCTGGCCGAGGCCGCCGAGGCCCACCGGCTCAACGCGGAGGGCCGCACCCGGGGGAAGATCGTCGTCACGGTGGACTGGGACGCTCAGGAGGGCTGACACGGCCCGTGGGCCGGGACGTTCAGGAGGACTGACCCGGCCCGGTGCCGCGGCTCAGAACAGCATGGCCGCGGCGAACACGGCCAGTGCGACCGTGCACGCCGCGGCGGCCAGCGCCGCGCGCGGCGCGAGCGGCTGCGGGCGGGCGGTGCCCATGCCCTGCACCCGCCGGTTCGCCACCCGCAGGAACCCCAGCCAGGCGAGCGCGCTCAGCGACAGGGCGACCACCCCGGCCGCGCTGACACCGCCGTGCAGCGCCTGCTTGCCCGCCAGCAGCGCGACCACCGTGCAGGACAGCGTCGTACGCCGCCACGCGAGGCGCGTCCGCTCGGGCTGGAGCCCCGGGTCGCGCTCCTCGGCGGTCACCGGCCCTCCCAGCCGAACAGGACCACCACCACCATCGCCACGGCCACCACGGCGACCGCCAGACTCAGCAGGGTCGGGAAACGCGAGACCGGCAGGTCCTTCCCGCGCCGCATCGCCCGCTCGCACCGTACCCAGTGGTTGACGGCCCGCAGCGCGCACAGCACACCCGCCGCCAGCAGCGCGAGCGCCAGACCGGCACGGACGCCCCACGCCAGCTCCGGCAGGAACTGGTCGACCGCGAAACCGCCCCCGATCAGTGCGAGAGCCGTCCGGATCCAGGCGAGGAAGGTCCGCTCGTTGGCGAGCGAGAAGCGGTAGTCCGGGGTGTCGCCCTCGTCACGGATCCGCTGCGGCGCGAACCACAGCCGCAGACTCTGTACAAATTCGTTCACGTACGGACCCTATCTGCCGCTTTGGCGAGCATTCCCGGCCGGTTCAGGATGACTCCCGGAACGCCTGGAGACGCCGGTAGCTCTCCAGGCCGTCCGGCACCCACTCCCACTCCCGGTCGCCGAGCCGCTGCTCCAACTCCGCGTCCGTCAGGAAGGTGTGCCAGGCGACCTCCTCCACCTGCGGCTTCACCGGCAGCTCGCACCGTACCCGGTAGACGTACGACCACCAGGTGTGGCCGCCGCCCTCGTAGAGGAACTTGAACAGCGGCTCGGGGCGGGGGAGCCCGGACACCCCCAGCTCCTCCTCGGCCTCCCGCAGCGCCGCCTCGTCGTAGGACTCACCGGCGCCGACGACCCCGCCGACGAACATGTCGTAATGGGAGGGGAAGACCAGCTTGGTGGCGGTCCTGCGGTGCACGAAGATCCTGCCCTCGGCGTCCCGGGCCTCGATGAAGACGCAGCGGTGACGCAGGCCCTGCGCGGTCGCCTCGCCGCGTGGGGCCTGCCCCACGACCACGTCGTTCTCGTCGACGATGTCCAGGATCTCGTCCGAAGGTGTCATGCCCCTCATCCAACATCAGCCCGCTGACACACACACGGACGGAGTGCGCCCCGTGGGGCCGGGGCGCACTCAGTGCGGCTGGAGGCTCTGCGAGCGGCGTCCGCCCACCGGCCCCTCCGGCATCGCAGGATGCAGCCCCAGCAGCACGATCCCGCCCACGATCGCCGCGAGCCCGGCCGCCTGCCAGGCCAGTGCGCCCGTGTCGGTACGCACCTGGTCGCCCAGGAACCCGATCCCGCAGGCGATCCCGGCCAGCGGCTGGGCCGCGGTCAGCGCCGGCAGCGACATCCGCAGGGGGCCCGTCTCGAACGCGCTCTGTACGAGGATCAGCCCCGTCACCCCCAGCACCAGCACCGCGTACGGCTGCCAGCTCATCACCAGCGCCGCCCAGCCGTCGTCCGAGAGCCGTTGCCCGCTGACCCGGGTCAGCGCGTCCTGCAGTCCGTACAGCAGCCCGGCAGCCACCGCGAGCAGCGCCGGGGACACTCCCGACCGGGACCGCTTGGCGAACGCGGTCAGCAGCAGCGCCAGGCCCACCACCACACCGATCACCAGCCAGTGCCGCAGCGGACTCGACACCGCCTGCCCGCCCTTCGGCTCGCCCGCCACCAGGAACGCGGCGACCCCGCCGGCCAGCAGCCAGAGCCCCGCCCAGCCCTGCCGGCCCAGCCGCTGGCCGGTGCGGTGACGGGACAGGGCCATCGCGAAGAGCAGATTGGTGGCGAGGAGCGGCTCGACGACCGAGACCTCGCCCTTGCCCAGGGCCAGGGCGCCCAGCACCATGCCGCAGACCATCAGGCCGATGCCGGCCAGCCAGCTGCGCACCCGCATCAGGTCCAGCAGCAGCCGGGGCGACAGGTAGTCGCGCCTCGGGGCGTGACTGGCGGCGGCCTGTTGCAGCACGAAGCCGAACCCCAGGCAGCAGGCGGCGCTCACGGCGAGCACGAGGACCAGCACCGACACGCTTCTCCACCCCAAGTCAGGCCGGAAGAGGGTGATTTGTTTCGACGATAGCGCCTGGGGACCGCCGGTGCGGCCGGAGTGCGGCCGACCGGGCGGTTGACGCCGGGGCGGCCGGTGCCGAAGATCTGACGCACGAGTAACTTCGCGAGCGGCCGCACGGGTGACCTGCGGTCCCTCCGCCGGACAATCGCCCGGTCGCCCCGACAAGGATGGAACCCATGGCGTACGACGCTGATGTGATCGTGATCGGGGCGGGACTCGCGGGGCTGGTCGCCACCGCGGAGCTCGTGGACGCGGGCCGTTCGGTGATCCTGCTCGACCAGGAACCCGAGCAGTCGCTCGGCGGGCAGGCGCACTGGTCCTTCGGCGGTCTCTTCCTGGTCGACTCGCCCGAGCAGCGTCGTATGCGGATCAAGGACAGCCACGAGCTGGCCCTCCAGGACTGGTTCGGCACGGCCGGCTTCGACCGCGAGGAGGACCACTGGCCGCGGAAGTGGGCCGAGGCGTACGTCGACTTCGCCTCCGGTGAGAAGCGCTCCTGGCTGCACCAGCAGGGCATGCGGTTCTTCCCCGTCGTCGGCTGGGCCGAGCGCGGCGGCTACGACGCCAACGGCCACGGCAACTCCGTCCCCCGCTTCCACATCACCTGGGGCACCGGCCCCGGCGTCGTCGCCCCCTTCGAGCGCCGGGTGCGCGAGGGCGTCGCCAAGGGGCTCGTCAGCTTCCGCTTCCGCCACCGGGTGACCGGTCTCGGCCGCACCGACGGCACGACCGACACGGTCACGGGCGAGATCCTGGAGCCGAGCGCGGCGGCGCGCGGGACCGCGAGCAGCCGGGAGACGGCCGGCACCTTCGAGCTCAGGGCCCAGGCGGTGATCGTCACCTCCGGCGGCATCGGCGGCAACCACGACCTCGTCCGCAAGCAGTGGCCCGAGCGGCTCGGCACCCCGCCGGAGAAGATGCTCTCCGGTGTCCCCGCCCATGTCGACGGGCTGATGCTCGGCATCACCGAGGACGCGGGCGCCCACCACATCAACCGCGACCGGATGTGGCACTACACCGAGGGCATCGAGAACTGGAACCCGATCTGGGCCAAACACGGCATCCGGATCCTGCCCGGCCCGTCCTCGCTCTGGCTGGACGCCCGCGGAAAGCGGCTGCCCGTGCCGCTCTTCCCCGGCTTCGACACGCTCGGCACCCTCGAACACATCATGCGCAGCGGTCACGACTACACCTGGTTCGTCCTGGACCAGAAGATCATCGGCAAGGAGTTCGCGCTCTCCGGTTCCGAGCAGAACCCCGACCTGACCGGCAAGTCCATCCGCGACGTGATCGGCCGGGCCCGCGCGGACGTGCCGGGACCGGTGAAGGCGTTCATGGACAACGGCGTGGACTTCGTCGTCGAGAAGGACCTCGGCGCCCTGGTCCGCGGCATGAACGCGCTCACCGGCGAAGCGCTCATCGACGAGGACGACCTGCGCCGCGAGATCACCGCCCGCGACCGGGAGATCGCCAACCCCTTCACCAAGGACCTCCAGATCACCGCGATCAGGGGCGCCCGCACCTACCTCGGCGACAAGCTCATCCGTACGGCCACGCCGCACCGCATCCTCGACCCCAAGGCCGGGCCGCTGATCGCCGTCCGGCTCAACATCCTCACCCGCAAGTCGCTCGGCGGACTGGAGACGGACCTGTCCTCCCGGGTCCTCACCTCCGACGGCACCCCGCTGGCCGGGGTGTACGCGGCCGGTGAGGCGGCCGGGTTCGGCGGCGGCGGGGTGCACGGTTACCGCTCCCTGGAGGGCACCTTCCTCGGCGGCTGCATCTTCTCCGGCCGGGCGGCGGGCCGGGCGGCCGCGGAGGCGGTCGGCTAGGCCGTCGTCCGGTGCCTCCGCGCGTCCGTCCGGTGGGGTTCGGGACGGGGAACCGTGCACGGGCACCGAATACGGGCACGGTAAGCAGATGCCAGGAGTTGCCGAGCCCGTCATCAAACTCGTCCGGCGCACCACCGAACCCGTGGGGGCCCAGACCCTGCGCTCCACGGGAGCGGCGGTGATCGCCTACGCCGTGGCGACCGCGACGCTGTCCCAGCCCGCGCCCCTGACCGCCCCGCTCACCGCGCTGCTCGTCGTCCAGGTCACCCTCTACGCCACCCTCACCACGGGGATCCGGCGAGTGAACTCCGTGATCGTCGGAGTGCTCATCGCCAGCGGGTTCAGTTCCCTGGTGGGGCTGTCCTGGTGGAGCCTCGGGCTGACGATCTTCACCTCGCTGATCATCGGCCGGCTGGTCCGGGTGAACGAGTTCGTCCCCGAGGTCGCGATCAGCGCCATGCTGGTGCTCGGCGTCGCCCAGGTCGCCGACACTGCCTGGGAACGCATCTTCGAGACACTCATCGGTGCGGGCGTCGGGCTGCTGTTCAACCTGCTGTTCGCCCCACCCGTGTGGGTGCAGACGGCGGGAGCGTCGATCGACGGGCTGGCCCGCGAGATGGGGGAGCTGTTCCGCGACCTCGGCGGCGACCTGGGCGGCCGCGTCACCGTAGGGCAGGCGGCCGAACGGCTGCACCGCGCGCGCCGCATCGACCACGACATCGTGGCGGTGGACGCCTCGCTGCGGCAGGCCGAGGAGAGCCTGATGCTCAACCCGCGCGTACGGCAGGGGCTGCTCTACCGCGTGGTGCTGCGCACCGGCCTGGACACGCTGGAGATCTGCGCGGTCGTCCTGCGGGTGCTGGCCAGGACCCTGACCGACCTGGCGAAGGAGCGCGTCGACGAAGACCTCTTCCCCGCGGACGTGGCCTCCGGGCTCACCGAACTGTTCGGGCAGCTGGCGGGCGCCATCGAGAGCTTCTCGCTGCTGATCACCACTCCGGTCGCCGCCAGTGCCGAACACGCCGAGGACCGGCTGGCCGACGCGCTGACGACCAGCCGGGCGACCCGCGACCGGGTGGCGGACATGCTGCTGGCGGCGGTCCAGGAACACCCCAGGAAGTGGCAGTTGCACGGGGCGCTGCTCGCGGAGGTCGACCGCATCCTGGACGAGCTCGACATCGAGAAGCGCACCGAGCGCCTCGGCAAGGAGCTGGACCGCCGCTCGGGCGAGATGCACGAACGCCATCCCTGGCTGCTCACCGTCAGGCGCCGCCTCGGGCTCGTCCGGGGCGCGGACGAGGAGAGTTGAGGGCGCGGCGGGTCAGGCCGGTTCGATGAGTTCGACGACCCGGAACCGTTCCGCCACGACCAGTGTGTCGTCGTCGACCGTGAACTCCGGGTCGCCGAGCCCTTCGCGCATCTCGTCGCTGTGCCAGAACCTCTCGTGGCCCGCCCGCCACCCGGCCACCGAGGTGTCGCCCTCGCCCTCGTCGAGGACGTGCTGCAGATCGACGTCCCCGAGCCGCAGGATCCGTACCTCCGTGATCTCCAGCACCGCGATCTCCTGCCCGTCCGAGTCGATCAGGGCGGACCGCTCGCCCACGGGCGGCGGGTCCTCCTTCTCCACCTGGTACTCCACGAGCAGTCCGGTCGTCGACACCTTCCGGCCGTCGAGCACCGCTTCGACCAGCTGGTCGCGCAGCGGACCGGGGAAGACGAGGAGGAAGGGCTTGAGCGCCTCACGGTTCGGCATGGCGCAAGTCTGCCACCGGCCGCCCGCCGGAGGCGGGGAGAATCTGACGGGACGGTGACGGACCGCCGCCGCCCCTGGCGTCCGGCGGCCCGGAGTGCTCGAATCGAGAGGTGAACAGTTCCCCGCCCGACGCCGGACCGGACACGGAGGCCGACGGCCCCGATCCGGACGGTTCCGGCACCCCCGTGGGCCGCCGGCTGGTCCTGACGATGCTGGGCCTCGGCGCCGCCGGGCTCGTCGCCGCCCCCGTACTGCAACGGACGCTGGAATCCGGCCTGGGGGCGCTCTCCGACAAGGACCCCACCGGACTGACCGGGCTGCTGCCCAACGGCGGTGGCTTCCGCTACTACTCCGTCGCCACGTCCGTACCGAAGAAGAGCGCCGCCGACTACCGGCTGACCGTCGACGGCCTGGTCGACCGCCCGGCCACGTACACCCTGGACGCCCTGAAGCGGATGGAGCAGACCCGGATGGTCCGGGACGTCCAGTGCGTCACCGGCTGGCGGGTGCCCGAGACCCCCTTCGAAGGCGTACGGCTCTCCGTCCTGCTGGACGCGGCGGGGGTCCGGGCCGGGGCGAAGGCGATCCGCTTCACCTGCTTCGACGGCACCTACAGCGAGAGCCTCACCCTCGACCAGGCCCGGCGGGCCGATGTGCTGGTCGCGCTGCGGATGCAGGACCGGCCGGTGTCCCACTCCCACGGCGGCCCGGTCCGGCTCTACGTGGCCCCGATGTATTTCTACAAGTCGGCGAAATGGCTCTCCGGGATCACCGTCACGGACTCGGTTCGCCCCGGTTACTGGGAGAAGCTCGGATATGACGTCGACGCCTGGGTCGGCCGGTCCAACGGCCGCGACGATGCCCCCACGACCTGAGACGGACGGGCGGGTACGACGGTTCAGCCGGCCGGTGCGCTGGGTGCATCGCACCACCGCGGCGCTGATGCTCACCTGCGTGGCCACGGCGGCCTGTCTGTACGTGCCACAGCTCGCCGAACTCGTCGGGCGCCGCCTGCTCGTGGTCACCGTGCACGAGTGGTCCGGGCTGCTCATCCCCGTACCCCTGCTGGCGGGGCTGACCGCGCGGTCCCTGCGCGCCGATCTGGGCCGGCTCAACCGCTTCGGGCCGCACGACCGGCAGTGGCTGCGGGCGGTGCGCCGCCGCGACCACCGGCCCGCGTCCCGCCCGGCCGGGAAGTTCAACGCGGGACAGAAGCTGTACGCGGCGTGGATCGCGGGAGCGGTGCTCGTCATGGCGGGCACCGGGCTGCTGATGTGGTTCACCGGTCTCGCCCCGCTGATGTGGCGGACCGGTGCGACGTTCGTCCACGACTGGCTGGCGCTCGCGATCGGCATCGTGCTGGGCGGACATGTGGCGATGGCGCTCGCCGACCCGGAGGCACGCCGTGGCATGCGTACCGGGTCGGTCGAGCGCCGTTGGGCCCGTCGCGAGCACCCGCTGTGGCGGGAGCCGGGGGAGCGGTCCCTAGAGGATCAGTGACAGCAGCAGGATGAAGGCCAGCGAGACCACGGAGATGATGGTCTCCATCACCGACCAGGTCTTCACCGTCTGGCCGACGTCCATCCCGAAGTACTCCTTCACCAGCCAGAACCCGGCGTCGTTGACATGGCTGAAGAAGAGCGAGCCCGCGCCGACGGCGAGGACCAGCAGAGCGGCGTGCGAGGTCGACATGTCGGCGGCCAGCGGAGCCACCAGACCGGCGGCCGAGATGGTGGCCACGGTCGCCGAGCCGGTCGCGAGCCGGATGCCCACGGCGATCAGCCAGCCGAGCAGCAGCGCCGGGATCGACCAGTTCTCGGAGAACTCCAGGATCATCTGGCCCACACCGGCGTCGATCAGCGTCTGCTTGAAGCCGCCGCCCGCGCCCACGATGAGCAGCACACCGGCGATCGGGGCGAGGGACTTCTCCACGGTGGAGGAGAGCCGGCCCTTGGTGAATCCGGCCGCCCGGCCCAGCGTGAACATGCCCACGATGACCGCGGCGAGCAGAGCGATCAGCGGTGAGCCGACCACATCGGTGACCTGCTGGAGACCCTGCTCCGGGTCATCCACCACGATGTCGACGAGGGCCTTGAGCAGCATCAGGACGACGGGCAGCAGAATCGTCGCCAGGGTGGCGCCGAAGCTGGGCCGGCGGTCCAGATCCTCGGACGGGCGCTGCGGGATCATCGTCTCCGGCGCCTTGATGTCCACCCAGCGGGCGGCGTAGCGGGAGAAGACAGGACCGGCGATGATCACCGTCGGGATCGCGATCAGCACACCGAGGGCCAGCGTGACGCCGAGATTGGCGTCGAGGGCGTCGATCGCCACCAGCGGTCCGGGGTGCGGGGGGATGAGCCCGTGCATCACCGAGAGCCCGGCCAGGGCCGGGATGCCGATCCGCATCAGGGAGTAGTTGCCGCGCTTGGCGACGAGCAGCACCACCGGGATCATCAGCACGATCCCGACCTCGAAGAACAGCGGCAGACCGATGATCGAGGCGATCAGGACCATCGCCCACGGCATGGCCCGCTTGCTCGTCCTCGCGAGGATCGTGTCGACGATCTGGTCCGCGCCGCCGGAGTCGGCGAGCAGCTTGCCCAGGATGGCGCCGAGCGCGATGAGGACGCCGACACCCGCGACGGTCGAGCCGAGACCCGCCGTGAAGCTGGCTATCGTCTTCGCCGGCGCCGCGCCGGCGAACGAACCGAGCGCCAGGGAGCCGATGGTCAGCGCGAGGAACGCGTGCATCTTGAACTTGGTGATGAGAAGAACGATGACGGCGATGCCCGCCAGTACGGCGATGCCCAACTGCGCGTTGCCGGCCGAAGTGATCGGTTCGACGGCGTCCGCTGCCAGCATCTCGACGCTGAGACCGGTCACGGTGAAGATCCTTAACTGTCGAGCCGGCGCAACGCGGCGACGGCTCGCTGGGTGATTTCCTCGGGGGTGCCGGACACATCCACGGCGACGCCGGCCTCGTCGGCCTCAAGGGGCTGGAGGGTGGCGAACTGCGAGTCGAGGAGCGCGGTCGGCATGAAGTGGCCCTTGCGGCCCGCCATCCGCTCCTCGATGAGCGAACGGTCGCCGCTCAGATGAAGGAAGACGGCACCGGGGGCCTCGCTGCGCAGCCGGTCGCGGTAGGCACGCTTCAGCGCCGAACTGCTGACCACGCCACCGAGCCCCGCCCGGCCGTGCGCCCACTGCCCGATCGCGTCGAGCCAGGGCCACCGGTCGGCATCGTCCAGCGGGGTGCCGGCCGACATCTTGGCGATGTTCGCCGCGGGATGGAAGTCGTCGCCCTCGGCGTACGGAACGCCCAGTGCGGCGGCGAGCAGGGGACCGATCGTGGTCTTGCCGGTCCCTGCGACGCCCATCACCACGACGACGTGGGGGGTGCTCATTACGGTGCCTCGCTGTCTTCTTCGATGTCTTCCTCGACATCGGTCCGTCGCGCTACTGAAACCTATACGTACGACTTATTCAAGATGCTGTGACATAAACGTCGTACTTTTTGTTCCCGAAGGAGCCTGTCGGAGAGGCCCCCGTACTCTTGGTCCATGACCACACAGGGCCAGGGGCTGCATACACATGTGCTGGACACCCTGGGTCTGGAGATCGCCGCGGGTGAGCACCTGCCCGGCCAGGTCCTGCGTACGGACGAGCTGGCCCAGCGCTTCGACGTCTCCCGCACGGTCGTACGGGAAGTGATCCGGGTCCTGGAGTCCATGCACCTGGTCGAGTCCCGGCGCCGGGTCGGGGTGACCGTACGGCCGACCGAGGCGTGGAACGTCTACGATCCGCAGGTCATCCGGTGGCGGCTGGCCGGCGCGGACCGCCCGCGCCAGCTCCGCTCACTGACCGTCCTGCGCTCGGCGATCGAACCCGTCGCCGCCTCGCTCGCCGCTCGCCACGCCACCCCGCAGCAGTGCGCCGAGCTCACCGAACGGGCCCTCGGCATGGTCGCCACCTCGCGCGGCCAGCAGCTGGAGGGCTATCTGGAACACGACATCGCGTTCCACCGGATCGTCCTCAACGCCTCCGGCAACGAGATGTTCGCGCGCCTCGGTGACGTGGTCGCCGAGGTCCTGGCGGGACGCACCCACCACCAGGTGATGTTCGAGGACCCCGACCCGGCGGCCGTGACCCTGCACGTCCGGCTCGCCGAGGCGGTCCGCGAGGGCGACGCGGCCGAGGCGGAGCGGCTGACCAAGGAGATCGCGGTGGGCGCCCTGCACGAACTGGACGTCCTCGCGCCCTGATCTGCCCGCCGGTGGTGTGACGTGGCTGGCGTGACGTGCCTGCCCGCCTACGGCTCGATGTGCCTGCCGCCTACGGCGTGACGTGCCTGCCCGCCTACGGCTCGATGTGCCTGCCGCCTACGGCGTGACGTACCTGCCCGCCTACGGCTTGACGTGCTGCAACCGGCCGGCGGCCGCGGCCAGCATCATCTCCAGCGCCGCCGGATAGCCGCTGCGGCTCATCTCCGCGACCAGTACGGGTGCGGTCGCCGCGATGTGGGGGTGGGTGCTCGCCGGCTGCCGGGCGTAGATCTCCGGCCAGGCCTGCGCCTCCAGGGCCCTGGCCTGCTCCGACAGCACCAGCGTGGACGCGTCCAGCGCCGCGAACGACAGCGTCTGATCGACGAAGACGTGGTAGATCCGCACCGCCTCCGCATCCGGGAACCCCGCGCCCCGCAGCACCCCGAGGATCGCCTCCACCGACCGGATCTCGTGGGTCCGGCCGGTCACCCGCGCGCAGGTCAGCATCGCCGCCTGCGGGTGGGCCAGATAGTCCGCGTGCATCCGCAGCCCCAACGACCGCAGATCGGCCCGCCAGTCACCCGTCGGCCGCCAGCTGCGCAGCGTCCGCCCGATCAACTCGTCGGCCACCGCGAGCAACAGCTCGTCCGTGTCGCGGAAGTACCGGTACAGCGCGCTCGGATCGCACCCCAGGGCGGCGCCCAGCCGCCGCACGGTGAGTGCCGCCGCCCCGTGCTCGCCGATCAGCCGCAGCGCCGTCTCCACGATCAACTGCTCGGACAGTACGGTGCCCTGCTTGGTGGGGCGCCTGCGGCGTCGCGCATCCTCCGGCACCACCCGCTCGCTCGCGTTCATGCCCGGCACCTTATGACAACAGTGTTGACGTGTGGAACCCCACAGGAGTTCGATATGCCGCCATCGGGGCCGAAAAGCGTCCCTCGGCGAAGGAGCGACCGTGACGTCTTCCCCCACCCCGTACGGCGACAGGCCACCCGGAACGCCAATGTCACCGGCGGCCCTGCGCAAGAGCCTCGGTGTGGTCGACGGCATCGCCATCGCGGCCTCGTCGACCGCGGCCACCACCAGCATCGGCATCGGACTGGGCGTCACCGCCACAGCCGTCGGGCTGCACCTCCCGATCATCATGCTGCTCGCCTTCCTGCCGATCCTCGGCATCGCGAGCGCCTACTCCCGGCTCAACAGGGTCGAGCCGAACATGGGCAGCGGCTACGTCTGGGTAGGCCGCTCGCTCAGCCCCTGGCTCGGCTTCCTCGTCGGCTGGATCGGCATCGTCTCCACGATCGTTTTCCTCGCCTACACCACCACCGTCACCGGCTCCGCCCTGCTCCAGCTCGCCGGCGAGAGCGGACTGCACGAACTGGCCGGGCTCCGGCTCGACCCGGACTCCACCGCCCAGTCGACCGTGCTCGGCATCGTCGTCCTGGTCGCCGTCACCTTCACCGCGGTCACCGGCCTGCGGTCGGCCGCCACGTTCCAGAAGTACCTGCTGGTCTTCGAGTACGCCGTCCTGCTCGGCTTCTGCGGATACGGCCTGTTCGCCGGCTCGCAGCCCTTCAGTCTCGACTGGCTCAACCCGTTCACCATCCCCTCCTTCGAGCAGCTCGCCCAGGGGCTGCTGCTCTCCGTCTTCTGCTTCTGGGGATTCGAGTCCACCTTCAGCGTCACCGAGGAGATCAAGGACCCGCAGGACGCCTCCAAGGCCGGGCTCATCACGCTCTTCACGATGCTGGGACTCTTCCTGCTCGGCTCCTTCGCCTTCCAGCGCGTCCTGCCGCTCGACGAGCTGACCGCCCACGGCGCCCAGGGGCTCACCTACTTCGGCAACCAGCTGGCCGACCAGCCGCTCGCCGCCCTCCCGTTGATCGCCCTCACCCTGTCCGCCGTCGCCTCCCTCCAGTCCGGAGTGATCCCGACGGTGCGCGGCATGTTCGCCATGGGCCGCGACCGCACGCTCGGACCCCTGTGGACCAAGGTCAGCCCGCGGTACGGAACACCCGCCGCCGGGACCGTCGCGGTCGGCTGCATCGCCGCCGCCATCGCCGTGCTCTCCCTCGTCATCCCGAAGGTCGGCGACCTCATCCTGGCCTCCGTGAACGCGATCGGGGTCGTCGTCTCGATCTACTACGCCCTCACCGCGCTGGCCGCCGCGGCCCGCTTCCGCGGCTCGTTCCGGGAGAGCTGGTCCCTGGCGGTACGGGCGGTGGTGCTCCCCGTGACCAGTGCGCTCGTCCTGCTCGCGCTCGGCGGATACCTCTGCTGGACCTTCGCCACCTCGGTGGACCACTTCGAGGTCAGCCCGGACAACGGCTGGTTCATGCTCCTGTGCCCGGCCGTCATCCTGCTGACCGGCTTCGTCGCGGCGGCCTGGGCCAAGTGGGTAAGGAAGTCCCCGTACTTCGTCACCGGCCGGTCCGTCGCCCCGGACACCCTCGCGGAACCCGCCCCCGGCCCGGCCTGACCCCCGCCCCTCGCCCAGCCGCCCCACCGCCGCCCGACGAAACGGAACCCCATGCCCCGCACCCCCGCCGACCTCGTCCTCACCGGCGGCCCCGTCCACACGACGGACGCCGCCCGCACCCGCGCCACCACGGTCGCCGTCACCGGCGACCGCATCACCGCCGTCGGCCACGACGAGGTACGCGAACTCATCGGCCCGCGCACCGAGGTGGTGGACCTCGCCGGACGGCTCCTGCTCCCCGGCTTCCAGGACGCCCACATCCACCCGGTCACCGCCGGGCAGGAACTCGCGCAGTGCGACCTCACGGACGTCAAGGGCGCCACCGCCACCATCGCCGCCGTACGCGGCTACGCCGACGCCAACCCGGACCGGGAGTGGATCACCGGCGGCGGCTGGTCCATGGACGCCTTCGACGGCGGCGCCCCCACCCGGCAGCAGCTCGACACCGCCGTCCCGGACCGCCCCGCCTTCCTGGTCAACCGCGACCACCACGGCGCCTGGGTCAACAGCAGGGCCCTCGCCCTCGCCGGGATCGACCGCCACACCCCCGACCCGGCCGACGGCCGCATCGAGCGCGACGACCGGGGCGAACCCACCGGACTCCTCCAGGAGGGCGCCATGGACCTGGTCGCCCGCCACACCCCTCGCTCCACCGCCGCCGACCGCCTCGCCGGACTGCTCCGCGCCCAGCGTCTGCTCCACGCGTACGGCATCACCGCCTGGCAGGACGCCATCGTCGGCACCTACGGCTCAATGGACGACGTGGCCGACGCCTACCTCACGGCGGACCGCGACGGCTCGCTCACCGCCCGCGTCACCGGAGCCCTGTGGTGGGACCGCGAACACGGCAGCGAGCAGATCCCCGGACTCGTCGCCAGGCGCGAGGAGTTGAACGGCCGGAACTTCCGCGCCGGAACGGTGAAGATCATGCAGGACGGAGTCGCCGAGACCGGCACCGCCGCCCTCCTCGCCCCGTACCTCGACGCCTGCGGCTGCGCCACCGCCAACAGCGGCACCAGCTTCGTCGACCCCGTGGAGCTGCGCCGGTACGTCACCGAACTGGACGCCCTCGGCTTCCAGACCCACTTCCACGCCCTCGGCGACCGGGCGGTGCGCGAGGCCCTGGACGCCGTCGAGGCCGCCCGCACCGCCAACGGACACACCGACACCCGGCCCCACCTCGCCCACCTCCAGATCGTCCACCCCGACGACATCCCCCGCTTCCGCGCTCTCGGGGCCACCGCCAACATCCAGCCGCTCTGGGCCGCCCACGAACCGCAGATGGACGAGCTGACCATCCCCTTCCTCGGCGGCGAACGAGCCGCGCTCCAGTACCCGTTCGCCGCATTGCTGCGCTCCGGCGCCACGGTGGCCGCCGGTTCCGACTGGCCGGTCAGCAGCGCCGATCCGCTGCACGGCATCCACACCGCCGTCAACCGCGTCGCACCGGGCGGCGACAGCCCGGTCTTCCTCCCCGAGCAGCGCATCACCCTGACCGAGGCCCTGGCCGCTTACACGGCCGGCTCGGCGTACGTGAACCACCTGGACGACACGGGCAGCATCCGGGCCGGTGCCCTGGCCGACCTGGTGGTCCTGGACCGCGACCTCTACGCCGCACCGCCCGAGGAGATCGCTGAGGCACGGGTCCTGGCGACATATGTGGGCGGCCGCCGGGTGTACGGGGACTGACTCACGGCCACTGGGCGGTGCCGACGATGCGCGCCCGCAGGGGGAGGCCGACGGGGCGGCTGCCGCTGCTCCTCGCCCCGAGCTCCTGCCGACGGGCGTGCGATAGGTTGCCCGCCATGACCGAACCAGGCCCCGTCACGCGGCCACCTGCGCCGATCAGGACCGAGCGGCTCGTGCTCCGCGCGCCCGAGGCCCGGGACCGGGCGGCGTTCATCGAGCTGCACGCCTCGCCGGAGGTGGGCGCCTACGTCGGTGGCCCCCGACCGCGTGACGAGCTGGAGCGTGAGATGCCCGAGGTGCCCGGCCGGCGTCCCGGCCTCTTCGTCGTCGAACTCGACGGAGCGATGATCGGCCAGATCACGCTCATCAAGGCAACAGGGCACCTGGGTCGGGCTGCCGGGAGAACGGAGCTCGGCTACCTGTTCCTGCCGCAGGCGTGGGGCCGCGGATATGCCGCCGAGGCGTGCGCAGCGGCACTCGCCTGGTTCGCCGGAGCTTCTCCCGGCGAACCAGTGGTGCTCGCCACCCAGACCGCCAACCTCCGGTCGATGCGACTCGCGGCGAAGCTGGGCTTCACCGAGGCGGAACGGTTCGAGGAGTACGGCGCCGAGCAGTGGTTCGGGGTACGGCCGCCGGTCGCACCATCCGGTTGAGCTCGTGCGCGACCGCGCGAGGTGTTCCCCGAGTCCGTCCGGACCATCGCCGTGAAGATCAAACAGCTCTCCCGGGAACGACCCGGTGTCCTGGACGAGGCCGACGGCTTCGGCCGGCCCCCACCGGCCCACGCGGCGCGCTCCCGCCGCCCCCTCGCACCGCGTACGGTTGTTCGTGATCGATCGAGCGGAAAAGTCGGAAAAGGGAGTCCACGGGAATGGCGCAGCACGTACAAGGGGTCATCGCACCGGGCAAGAACGAGCCGGTACGGGTCGAGACGATCGTGATTCCGGACCCCGGCCCCGGTGAGGCCGTGGTCAAGATCCAGGCGTGCGGCGTCTGCCACACCGACCTGCACTACAAGCAGGGCGGCATCAACGACGACTTCCCCTTCCTCCTCGGCCACGAGGCCGCGGGCATCGTGGAGTCCGTGGGCGACGGCGTCACCGACGTGGCGCCCGGCGACTTCGTCGTCCTCAACTGGCGTGCCGTGTGCGGACAGTGCCGCGCCTGTCTGCGCGGCCGCCCCTGGTACTGCTTCGACACGCACAACGCGAAGCAGAAGATGACCCTGCTGGACGGCACCGAGCTCTCCCCGGCCCTCGGCATCGGCGCGTTCGCCGAGAAGACCCTCGTCGCCTCCGGCCAGTGCACCAAGGTCGACCCCGAGGTCGCTCCGGAGGTTGCCGGGCTCCTCGGCTGCGGCGTGATGGCGGGCATCGGCGCCGCCATCAACACCGGCCAGGTCGGCCGCGGCGACTCCGTCGCGGTCATCGGCTGCGGCGGTGTCGGCGACGCGGCGATCGCGGGCGCACGGCTGGCCGGCGCGGCGAAGATCATCGCCGTGGACATCGACGACCGCAAGCTGGAGACGGCGAAGAAGATGGGTGCCACGCACACCGTCAACTCCCGCAGCAGCGACCCGGTCGAAGCCATCCGCGCGCTCACCGACGGCAACGGCGCCGATGTCGTCATCGAGGCGGTCGGCCGCCCGGAGACGTACAAGCAGGCCTTCTACGCCCGGGACCTCGCGGGCACCGTCGTCCTCGTCGGCGTCCCCACCCCGGAGATGCAGCTCGAACTCCCGCTCCTGGACGTCTTCGGCCGCGGCGGCTCGCTCAAGTCCTCCTGGTACGGCGACTGCCTGCCCTCGCGCGACTTCCCGATGCTCATCGACCTGCACCAGCAGGGCCGGATCGACCTCGGCGCGTTCGTCACCGAGACCATCGGCCTCGGCGACATCGAGCAGGCCTTCGCCCGGATGCACGACGGAGACGTCCTGCGCTCGGTGGTGGTCTTCTGATGACCGCCCGCATCGACCACCTCGTCACCTCCGGCACCTTCGCCCTCGACGGCGGCGAGTGGGACGTCGACAACAACGTCTGGATCGTCGGCGACGACACCGAGGCAGTCGTCATCGACGCCGCCCACGACGCCGCCGCCATCGAGGCCGCACTCGGCGGCCGTACGCTGCGCGCCATCATCTGCACCCACGCGCACAACGACCACATCGACGCGGCCCCGGCACTCGCCGCCGCCACCGGCGCACCGGTCCTGCTCCACCCCGACGACCTGCCGCTGTGGAAGCAGACCCACCCGGACCGGGCCCCGGACGGCGAACTGACCGACGGCCAGGAGATCCGGATCGCGGGCACGACGCTCACCGTCCTGCACACCCCGGGGCACGCCCCGGGGGCCGTCTGCCTGTACGCCCCCGAGCTGTCCACCGTCTTCACCGGTGACACGCTCTTCCAGGGCGGGCCCGGCGCCACCGGGCGGTCGTTCTCGCACTTCCCGACGATCGTCGCCTCGATCCGGGACCGGCTGCTCGCCCTGGACCCGGCGACCACCGTCCGCACCGGACACGGCGACTCCACGACCATCGGCGCGGAGGCTCCGCAGCTGGACGAGTGGATCGCCCGCGGCCACTGAGGCAGGGACTCATCCCTCCGGCCACGCGGAGAGCCGCAGCCCGCTCTCGAAGCGGCGCGGCTCTCCCGTGACCGGATCAGTGAACTCCAGCACCCTGGCCAGGAGTTGCAGCGGGTGTGTGAAGTCGTCGGGCGCGCCCTCCGCCTCGACCACGGGGTAGACGGGGTCATGGACGAGCGGCAGTCCGAGGCTGTTCATATGGACCCGGAGCTGATGCGTCCGCCCGGTGGCGGGCAGTAGCCGGTAGCGGCCGAGCCCGTCGCGGTGCTCCACCAGCTCGACGCGGCTCTCGCTGTTCGGCTCGCCGGTCTCCTCGCGGGCGGCGATCACCCCGCGCTCCTTCACGATGCGGCTGCGCACGGTGCGGGGGAGTGCCAGCGAGGGATCGTACGGTGCCACCGCCTCGTACTCCTTGCGCACCAGGCGGTCCCGGAACAGCGTCTGGTACGCGCCCCGTTCCTCCGGCCGCACGACGAAGAGGACGAGCCCCGCGGTCAGCCGGTCCAGCCGGTGGGCGGGCTGGAGCAGCGGCAGCCCCAGCTCGCGGCGGAGCCGGGCCACCGCGGTCTCGGTGATGTGCCGGCCGCGCGGCGTCGTCGCCAGGAAGTGCGGCTTGTCCGCGATGACCAGATGTTCGTCCCGGTACACCACGCCGACCGGGAAGGGGACCGGCTCCTCCGGTGCGAAGTCCCGGTGGAACCAGAGATGCAGGCCCGCCGTGTACGGCTCGTGGCCCGTCACCGCACCCCGGACGGAGACGAACCGGCTCCCGGTCAGCATGGCGTCGACCTGCTCCGCGCCGATCGCGTCCGCGAACCGCGCCAGCAGATGATCGCGAACCGTCGGCCACTGCCCTTCCGGATCCTCCGGGAGCCGCACCCGCACCGGATCGACCCCGTCGCGCTGGGGCAGCGGCGACGGCGGAGGCTTCGCGCGCCCTCTCATCGGGGCACGCCGGACGCCTTGGTGCTGGTTCTCATGGTGCCGGGCATCCTTTCACAGCGTCGGGCCCGCGGGCGGCAGCGGGAGTCCACGGGCATCTCCTCGAACTGAAAGGATTCAACGCCTGTCATCCGGGGGTAGAAAGCGCTTGCGATGCGGGCAGGGCCCGCACTCGCACCCGCACCCGCATCCTCGAAGGAGCCCCGCCATGTCCCCCGCGCGCAGAACCGGCCCCGCCCTGCTGACCGCCGTGGCAGCCGTGACCGCCCTCGCCACGCCCGCCGTTGCCGACGCGGCAGCGGCGCCCGCCCCCGCGCCCACCGGCTGTACCGGAACCGCCCCCGTGGTCTGCCACTTCGACGTGGCCCCCGGCACCTATCGGGTCACCGCACGCATCGGCGGCGCCGCCGAAGGCCGTACGACGGTCACTGCCGAGACGCGGCGCGCCATGCTCGGCGAGACGCCGACCGCCGCCGGACGGCAGGTGGTTCGTACGTTCACCGTCAATGTGCGCGAGCCCGAGGGGGAGCCCACCGGGGCGAGCGGCAGTCCCGGTCTCGACCTCACCTTCGGGGGGCCGGCCCCTCTCCTCGCGGACCTGCACGTGACCCCGGCGCCGCGCACCCCGCAGTTGTTCCTGATCGGCGACTCGACCGTCTGTGACCAGCTCGGCAGCCCCTACACGGGGTGGGGGCAGGAGCTTCCTCAGTACCTTCGGGCGGGCATATCCGTCGCCAACTACGCCGACTCCGGTGAGAGTTCACAGACGTATCTCGACCAGCCCCAGCTCTTCCCCACGGTCCGCCCGCTGATCCGCCGGGGCGACACCGTGCTCATCCAGCTGGCCCACAACGACAAGCAGACGACCGAGGCGGACTACCGGGCCAACCTCACCACCATGATCGACGCGATCCGTGCCGAGGGCGGGCGCCCCGTGCTGGTCACCCCGATCGTCCGCCGCTGGTTCAACACCGACGGCACTCTGGACAACGGCACCGCGCTCCTGGTCAACGGCCTCGGGGTCGACCTGCCCGCGCAGGTCCGTCTCCTGGCCGCCGAAAAGGACGTGCCGCTCGTCGACCTGACGGTCCTCACCCGTCAACGGGTGGAGGAGCTCGGCCCCGAAGGTTCCAAGGCGCTCTACCTCACCGACGAGAAGCGCGACAACACGCACACCTCCGAACGCGGAGCCACGGAGTACGCCGCCATGGTCCGCGACGCGCTGCGTGACCAGCACCTGCTGCCGGGGCGTCTGTTCCGCTGACCCGAAGGCCCCCGCCCCTGCCCAGGCCGAAGCCGGGGCAGGGGCAGGGGCGGGCTCAGCCCAGCGGGGCGAACACCAACGAGAACTCCGCCGGCGCCGCATCGAGCCGGTGCTCCGGCAGCACGCCCGGCCCGCAGGACTGCGAGCCGATGCCCTGCACCGCGTGGTCGAGGTTGACCCAGACGCGGTCCCCGGCCACCAGATCCGGCAGGTGCTCCGCCGCGTCCAGCTGCTCGCTCGTCCAGCGCCGCGCGGTGAACCAGAACGGCGTACCGCCCTCCACCCGCAGCCCCGAACCGCCGGTGTCCGCCAGCTCCGCCCATCGGACGTCGGCCCGGGCCCCGTTCTCCTGAGGCCTGACGTACGGGGTCTGGAGCGCGTCCACCCCCATCTGCCACTGCCCGAGCATCGCGGCGGCCCGGGTGTCCGGATACGCCTCACCCGGCCCGCCGCCGAACCAACGCGCACCGCCGTACGCCGCGGGCAGCCCGAACCGGATGCCGAGCCGGGGCAGCGGCACCCGCCAGTCGCCCTCCGGCACCACGGACACCGTCAGCCCGAGCCGGTCCCCGGCGGCCGTCCACCGGTACGTGGTGCGCAGCCCCAGGTCCCAGCCCGCCGGCGCCACCCGGGTCCGTACCGTCAGCGCGTCCCCGTCCGCCTCGACCGCGTCGATCCGGTGCCGCATCCGGTGCAGCCCCAGCTCCCGCCAGCGCAGCCCGTACCGCTCGTCCGGCTGCCAGGCCGCCCCGTTGTCGTTGTCAGTGGGCGCCCGCCACACGTCCAGCCGCAGCCCCTCCACCGGAATGCCCCCGATGCGCACCGGAGTCCCGGTCGCCGCGTCGAAGACGCCCGGTCCGAGGGTGATCACGCCGCCGGACCGTGCGGGCCGCTCACCGGCCGCAGGCGCCGGGGTGGCCGGTGAGCCCGTCTCCAGCTGGCCCCACGCCACCACGTGCCCGCGTTCGGCCCAGGCGGTGTCCTCGGCGAGCACGGCCCGTACCGTCCACAGGCCGTCGCCCGCGGCGCCGGGTGTCACCTCCGCCGAGGCGCCCGGTGCCAGCTCCGGCACCGTCAGGGTGCCCGAGTCGACGACCGTTCCGTCCACCTCGCGGGTCCAGACGAAGTCCAGGTGCCCCAGCCCGGCGAAGTCGTGGCCGTTGGTGACCGCGAACGAACCGGGCGCCGAACCCGGGCCGATCCGCACCGGCTCGATGACCTTCTTGTACTCGACGAGCCCGGGGGAGGGCGTACGGTCCGGGAAGAGCAGCCCGTCGCAGACGAAGTTGCCGTCGTGCAGCTCCTCGCCGAAGTCCCCGCCGTAGGCGAAGCCGTGCTCCGGATGGGCGAAGCCGTGATCGATCCACTCCCAGACGAAGCCGCCCTGGCAGCGCTCGTACCGCTCGAAGAGCCGCTGGTACTCGCTCAGGCCGCCCGGCCCGTTGCCCATGGCGTGCCCGTACTCGCACATGATGAAGGGCATCGCCCGCCGCCGGGCGTCGAGTTCCGCGTCACCCCAGGGCTCCTCCGCACGCTTGCCGATGAGTTCGACCTCGGCGTGCGTCGGATACATCCGCGAGTACAGATCGACGTCCTTGCAGGAGAGGTCGCCCTCGTAGTGCACCAGCCGCTCCGGGTCACGCCCCCTGATCCACTCGGCCATCGCGGTCAGGCCGCTGCCCGAACCGCACTCGTTGCCCAGTGACCAGATGATCACCGAGGCGTGGTTCTTGTCGCGCTCGACCATCCGGGCCGCCCGGTCGAGCAGCGCGGGGGTCCACCGCTCGTCGTCGACCGGGTTGCGCCGCCACTCCAGGTCGACAAAGCCATGTGTCTCCAGATCGCACTCGTCGATCACCCAGAGACCCAGCTCGTCGCACAGGTCGAGGAAGGCCGGGTGCGGCGGATAGTGGCTGGTCCGTACGGCGTTGATGTTGTGCCGCTTCATGAGCACCAGATCGCGCCGCATCGTCTGCGCGTCGACGGCCCGGCCCGTCTCCGGGTCGAACTCGTGCCGGTTCACCCCGCGGAACAGCAGCCGCCGGCCGTTGACCTTGATGACGCCGTCCTCGACCACGACCGTACGGAACCCGATCCGCAGCGGGATCCGCTCGCCGGCCGTGACCAGCTCCGCGTCGTACAGCCGGGGCGTCTCGGCGGTCCACGGCTCGACCGGCAGGGTCACGGACTCGCCCGCGGCGATGTCGACACCCAGCTCGGGCACCAGGACCCGGCCGTCCGCCCCCTCGCACTCCACCCGCAGCGTGCCGGAGCCCTCCCGGTGGTCGTAGCCCGCGTGCACGAAGAAGTCCCGGGGGGCACCGTCCGGGCGGTGGAGCAGAGTCACCTCACGGAAGATGCCCGGCAGCCACCACTGGTCCTGGTCCTCCAGATAGCTCCCCGACGACCAGGCGTGCACCCGTACGGCGAGGACGTTCTCGCCGGGGTTCAGCAGATCGCCCACGGCGAACTCGTGCGGCAGCCGGGATCCCTTGAAGTCGCCCAGCTCCTGCCCGTTGAGCCAGACCCGGGCGCTCGATTCCACACCGTCGAACCGGAGCACGAACGCGCCGTCCTGCGGCCGGTCACCCGGCAGGGTGAACGTCCGCAGATGGTCGCCCGTCGGGTTCTCGGTCGGCACCCGCGGTGGGTCGACGGGGAAGGGATAGACGACGTTCGTGTACGCGGGAGCGCCGCCGGCCCCCTGGAGCACCCAGTGACCGGGCACCGCGACCGTCCCCCACGCCGAGGCGTCGAACCCCGGCCGGGCGAACGACTCGTCCTCGGTTCCGGCCCCGGCGGAGAGCCGGAATCCCCACTCGCCGTTCAGGGACATCCGCCAGGCATCGGACGTCGCGCACCAGGAGCGCGGCGCGAGCCCACCGGAAGCCGGGCTCGGGTCCTCGTACCAGGGCAGCGTGTCGGTGTCGGTGCGGCTCATGCTTCTCCTCGCTAGGAAAACGCCCTTCTCGGTAAGGACGTTAACTACGAATGAACCGTTTCAACAAGGGGGGTGGTGGCTCGGATGCCGAAGCGCTCGGCGACGTCGTTGATGCGGTCCGGAGTGCCGGTCCGGTGAGGGGGGTGGCGCCGGCCTCCCCGCCGCGACGGCCCCGACAACGCAAAGTGCCGACCAGGATCTCTCCTGATCGGCACATGCTCTGTGTCCGAGGGGGGACTTGAACCCCCACGCCCGATAAAGGGCACTAGCACCTCAAGCTAGCGCGTCTGCCATTCCGCCACCCGGACTAGGTGTCTGTCTCGCGGGCCCGGCCCGTTCCGACGTGGAAAACCATAGCAAACATTGAGGGGTGCTCGATCACGCCCCGGTCGGTGTGACGGGCGTATGGCGAGGGGTGGGCGGCCTTGGGTACGCGGGCCGGGCGCGGGAGGATGAGGGAGAGCACCACAGCGACAGTGGAAGGAACCAGCGTGAGCGAGACCAAAGCGGCCAGGACCGGCTCCGGTGAGAGCGCCGAGAACGAGGTCGTGGACCTCTGTCGTGACCTGATCCGGATCGACACCAGCAACTACGGGGACCACTCGGGACCGGGTGAGCGGCTGGCCGCGGAGTATGTGGCCGAGAAGCTTGCCGAGGTCGGTCTTGAGCCCCAGATCTTCGAGTCCCACAAGGGCCGCGCCTCCACCGTGGCGCGGATCGAGGGCGAGGACCCGTCCAAGCCGGCCCTGCTGATCCACGGCCACACCGACGTCGTCCCGGCCAACGCCCACGACTGGACGCATCACCCCTTCTCCGGGGAGATCGTGGACGGCTGTGTGTGGGGCCGGGGCGCGGTCGACATGAAGGACATGGACGCGATGACCCTGGCGGTCGTACGCGACCGGATGCGCAGCGGCCGCAAGCCCCCGCGCGACATCGTGCTCGCCTTCCTCGCCGACGAGGAGGCGGGCGGCACGTACGGGGCGCGGTACCTCGTCGACAAGCACCCGGACCTGTTCGAGGGCGTCACCGAGGCCATCGGTGAGGTCGGCGGCTTCTCCTTCACGGTCAACGAGAACCTGCGGCTGTATCTCGTCGAGACCGCGCAGAAGGGCATGCACTGGATGCGGCTGACCGTGGACGGCACGGCCGGCCACGGTTCGATGACCAACGACGACAACGCGATCACCGAGCTGTGCGAGGCGGTCGGGAGGCTGGGGCGGCACAACTGGCCGGTCCGGGTGACCAAGACCGTGCGCTCCTTCCTGGACGAGCTGTCCGACGCGCTCGGCACCCCGCTCGACCCGGAGGACATGGACGCCACGCTGGCCAAGCTCGGCGGCATCGCCAAGATGGTCGGCGCGACCCTGCGCAACTCCGCGGCCCCCACCATGCTCGGCGCCGGCTACAAGGTGAACGTGATCCCCGGGCAGGCGACCGCCCATGTCGACGGCCGCTTCCTGCCGGGGTACGAGCAGGAGTTCCTGGCCGACCTCGACCGGATCCTCGGCCCGCGCGTCAAGCGCGAGGACGTGCACGGCGACAAGGCGCTGGAGACGGACTTCGACGGTTCGCTCGTGGACGCGATGCAGATCGCGCTCAAGGCCGAGGACCCCATCGCGCGCGCGGTCCCGTACATGCTCTCCGGTGGTACGGACGCCAAGTCCTTCGACGACCTCGGCATCCGCTGCTTCGGATTCGCTCCGCTGAAGCTCCCGCCGGAGCTCGACTTCGCGGGCATGTTCCACGGCGTGGACGAGCGCGTACCGGTCGAGGGCCTGAAGTTCGGTGCGCGGGTGCTCGACCGTTTCATCGACCACAGCTGAACAGTCGGTATCCCGTCACCTTCTCGCCATATTCGCCAGCGTGTACGTACCTAACCGGAACGAGTGAAAGGGATGGATCGCTCGTAGCCCGATTACTTCTTCCTCGTTACAGGTGATGCGGTCCGCGGCTGGGACCGCACTTGCCAACTAGGAGGAATAATGATCAAGAAGATCGTCGCCGCTGCGGCTGTCACCGGTGGTCTGGTGCTCGCGGGTGCCGGCATGGCCGTCGCCGACTCGGGCGCCCAGGGTGCCGCCATCGGCAGCCCCGGCGTGCTCTCGGGCAACGTCGTTCAGGTTCCCGTCCACGTTCCCGTGAACGTGTGCGGCAACACGATCTCCGTGATCGGGCTGCTGAACCCGGCCTTCGGCAACACCTGCGTCAACGCCTGACGTTGTGCGTCAACCCGTAAGGGTTTGAGCCCGCTCGGCCCCGGAGCGCACGCCATGCGCTTCGGGGCCGTCGGGTCCTTTGCCCCCGTACGGTCAAGTCCGGGGGTATTCCGGAAGGTAGAAGGCAGGAAACAACCTATGCGACAGGTCACGCGTAAAGGCCTGATCACCATGGCGGCTGCGGGCGGCGTGCTAGCGCTCAGTGGCGGTTACGCGCACGCCGACGCGGGAGCGGCCGGCGGCGCATCGAATTCCCCGGGGGTGCTTTCAGGGAATTCGGTACAGATCCCGGTCGAGGTGCCGGTCAACGTCTGCGGCAACTCCGTGAACGTCGTGGGACTGCTCAACCCGGCAGCGGGCAACGCCTGCGCGAACGGTTCGGACGGTGCGGCCGCCGGCCGACACGGTGCGACCGCCGGGACCTCGGGCAGCCACGCCTCGGACAACGGCCGGGTCTCGGACGGCCGCGGCCAGGGGGTGCGGGCGGGCACCGGGAAGCACCGGGCCGCCGGCAGCGACAACGGGGGCGGGGCCACCGCGGAGGGGATCGCGAAGGGGTCGCCCGGTCTGCTCTCGGGCAACCAGATCCAGGTGCCCATCGACATCCCCGTGAACGCCTGCGGGAACAGCGTCACCATTGCCGGTCTGCTGAACCCCGCCACCGGCAACACGTGCGAGAACGACAGCACGCCGCCGGTCGTTCCGGTCACCCCGGTCACCCACGAGGCGCCGCCGGCGCCCGGGCCGCGCACCATCCCGAACGCGCCCGAACCGCAGACCCTGCCGGCGAGCGTGCCGCAGCTCGCGCACACCGGAGGGGGCGGGCTCGACCTGCTCATCCCGGCGAGCGCGGGTCTGCTGCTCGCCGGCGCGGGCACGGTGCTGTACCGCCGCGCCAAGGCCGCTGCCTGACGGCAGCAGGCAGCACGGCGAAGGGAACGGGCCCCGCGGCAGCGGGGCCCGTTCCGTCTCACCAGGTGGCTCGCAGCTGGCGGATGATCCGCCGCCGCAGCCGCACCCGGCGACTGCCGTCCAGGCGCAGAGTCAGTCGGTCCAACTCCCAGTGCCCGTACTCGGCATGGTCGGTCAACAGGCGGGCCGTCTCCTTCCGTGACACCCCGCGCGGCACGTACACGTCGACAAATTCGTATTCCGGCATCGCATCTATTGTGCGGGCAGAGCCCGTGTACGGATAGCGTCTGCCCTATGTCTGATGCTGCGCAGCCCACCGCTGCCGAGGTACGCGCCGCCGCCGATGCGGTCAAAGCCGCGATCGACCACCACCTCGCGGCGGTCGAACGCCGGTCCGGGGACGACGACCCCGCTGTCTACGACGCGTTCAACGCACTGGCCGCTGCGGCCGAGGTCTACGACGAACTCCTCTACGACCGTCATGACGAGGTCACCCCGTTCGAGATTCCGGGGGTGGAGGACTCCCTGCCGCCGTACGGCGGCCCGGAGGAGCCGAACGCGCTCAGCGTGCTGATCCGTCGCGATTACGCGGTGGTGGAGCCGCAGCGGCTGCTCGCGCAGGCGCAGCGCCTCGCCGACGTGGATCCGGACGAGCGCGGCAGCGAGGGCGCGGCCGTGGTCGGCAGCAGCGTCCACGCGGCGCTGGGGGTGCTCTTCGGTGAGTACGAGGCGGACGAGATCGCGTCCCGGCACACGGAGTTCGGTCTGGAGGAGGGCGACTCGACGCTCTGGGTCGCGGCCGTGGACGAGCTGGCCGAGCCGGGGGAGTGGCTCGGTGCCCCGTTCGACGACGCGGATCCGCAGCTGGTGGTCTGCCGCTTCGACGTCAGTGCCGTCTTCGACGAGGACGATCTGGACGAGGAACTGGACGGTCTGACGAAGGGCAGGAGCTGATCCCTCGCTCCTGCTCCTGAAGGAGCCGTGTCTGAGGGCCGGGCGGACGCACGATGCGTCCGCCCGGCCCTCAGCGGCTGTCGGGCGGCCTCGGCCCGGCACGGGGCCCGCCACCCGGCAGCCGCTCGGCCGTCAGCTGTCGGACGCCTCCAGCAGCGTGCGCAGCCGGGTGGTGCGGTCCTGGGCGGGGGACTCGGCCACAGCACGGGGCAGGGCCTGGTCCACACCGTGCACCACGGACAGGTGCCGCACTCCCCGGCCGAACGCGGTGTAGACCCAGGGGCGGCTCAGCCCCTGAGCCGCATCGCCCGGAAGCACGACGACGACCGCGGGCCACCGGATCCCCGCCGCCTGGTGGGCGCTGAGCGCCCAGGCGTGCCGGACGGACGCCGCGACCTGCTCCTGCGGTACGACGACGGGGCTCCCCGCACAGTCCAGGTGCAGGCCCTCGGCGTCGGCCGAGACGACCACACCGGGCACGGTCCTGCCCGGCGCGGGGACATGGGCCACCCTGTCCCCCGGATCGAAACCGCCGAAGCGGCCGGGGCCGGGGTTGAGCCGCTGCTTGAGCGCCTCGTTCAACGCCCGGGTGCCGGCCGAGCCGCCGTGGCCGACGGTGATGACCTGGGTGTCCGATGACGGCACCCCGATGGCACGCGGCACCGAGTCGGCGACCAACTGCACCGTGCGGTGCACGGCCTCGCCCGCGTCGCGCACGGGGACGATCACGACCTCCTTGCCCGGAGCCTCCACCTGGTTCAGCTCCCCGATGCCGATGCCGGAGACCAGCTCGCCGATCGGGCCCGGGTCCGGCGTGCGGGAGACGACCTGAGGGCAGGCGCGGGCGGCCAGGACATCGGCGAACACCCGCCCCGCACCGGCCGATCCCAGCACGCCCGGATCGCCGCTGAACACCAGACGGGTGCCGTCGGCGAGGGACTCCACCAGCATCGCGCCGGTCTCGACGTCCAGCTGCGGGGCGTCCAGCACGACGAGCAGGTCGAGGGCGAGCGCCCCCTCCTCGTCCCGCCCGGGGCCCTCCGCGCCGGAGAGGAGCCCTGCGAGTGTGACGGCGGCAGCGGGGTCGCCGACCGCCCCGGCGAGCCGCTGCCGGCCGTCCACGCTGTGCGTGGCGCCCAGGGCCCGCAGACCGAGACCGCCGGCGGCGGCGATCAGCGCCGCGGGTTCGGCCCTCGCCGCCTCGCCGCCCGTGTGCGCGACGAGGCCGTGGGCCGCGGCGGTGCGGATCAGTTCGGCGGCCGAGGGGGACGGGGCCGCGGCGGCGGCATCCGACCAGTCGGCGTCCTTCTCGCAGGCGTTGACCAGCCGGGCGAGTCCGTCGGCGAGGCTCTCCTCCGCCAGTGCGTACCGGTCGAGGCCGAGGAACACCTGCACCGGCTCCCGCTCGGCCGCCGGATCCGCGCCCTCCTCGGTCCCGCCGTTCTCCTCGTCCTCGCCGGACTCCTCGTCCTCCGGGCCGTCCTGGAAGACCAGGACGACGCCCTCGGCGATGGCGTGCTGGACCGCCGCGTCGGGGTCGGTCACCGCCCGCCCGGCGAGCGCGGCGCGTACCTGCGCCGCGTCCAGTGCGGTGTGGCCCTGCAGCGCGGCACGCTCCAGCAGCCAGCCCACCAGGGCCGCGGTGCGCCGCTCGTCGTCGGGTCCGCAGCCGGCGCCGAGGAGGGCCCGGGCGAAGCCGTCGGCCTGTTCCGGGCCGACGCCGGGCAGGGACAGCAGCTGCCACGGGTCCTCGCGCAGGACCTCGTCGGCCTGGGCGCCCAGGGTGCCGGCTGCCGGACCGGCCAGTGCCTCGGGAGCCCCTCCCCCGGCCAGCACGGCCGCCACGGCGGCGACAGCCTCCGGCGACGCGCTCCGGGACGCGTGGACGGGCTCGGGGGCCCGCTCGCGCACCGGCGCGGGCGCTGGAGCGGTCCGGCGGGCGGGGGAAGGGGCGGGGGAGTCGAAGAACGCGGCGCCCGGCTTCTCTCCGCTCTCCACGGCCCGCACAGCGGCCAGCAGATCGGCCGCCGGGCCGCTCAGCTTCGCGCCGGCGGCGATGGGGCCCTCCTTCTCGGCCTTGCGCTTCTCGATCCGCTCCCGCAGTTCGCGCTGGGCTGCCAGCTCCGCCTCGGCCTCGGAGGGAGCCGCGGCGGCGGCGTCGCCCCCGGCGCTCCCGTCCGCGACGGTGCCCATGTCCGCCGAGGCCGCGTCGGCCCCGTCGGGGTCCTCGGCCGTCTCCTCGTCGCCGGCCCCCGCAGCGGCCTCCTCGGCGGGTGCGGGCGCGGTGGCGGGCTCGTCCGCGACGACGTTGTCGTCGTCGGTGGCCGAGGGGCCGGGGGATTCCCCCCGGGGAAGCGCAGTCACAGCGTGCTCCAGTCCTGGTCCGGATAGCGGTGCACGGGCGCCGACACATCGTCGAGCGCCTGGCAGATCTCGTCAGGAAGACTAAGCGCCTCCACTGACAATGCCTCCGTGAGCTGCTGCGCGTTGCGCGCGCCGACGATCGGGGCCACCACTCCCGGCCGGTCCCGCACCCAGGCCAGTGCCACCTGGAGCGCCGTGGTGGCCAGCCCGTCGGCCGCGGTCGCCACGGCGTGCACGATGCGGCTCGCCGGGTCGTCGAGATAAGGCTCCACGAAGGGTGCCAGCAGCTCCGAGGCGCCACGCGAGTCTGCCGGGGTGCCCGTGCGGTACTTGCCGGTCAGTACGCCCCGGCCGAGGGGTGAGGACGGCAGCAGCCCCACACCGAGGTCGAGCGCGGCAGGCAGCACCTCGCGTTCCACGCCCCGTTGCAGCAGCGAGTACTCCATCTGCGTACTGGCCAGCCGGGTCCGCACCCCGGGCGAGGCGAGCTGCCAGGTCGCGGCCTTCGCCAGCTGCCAGCCGCAGAAGTTGGACACGCCCGCATAGCGGGCGCGTCCGCTGGAGACGGCTATGTCCAGTGCCTGGAGCGTCTCGTCCAGCGGGGTCATGGGGTCGAAGGCGTGGACCTGCCACAGATCCACGTAGTCCGTGCCGAGACGTGCCAGCGAGGCGTCCAGGGCGGCCAGCAGATGTCCGCGCGAGCCGTTGAACCTGCGGTACGGATCGGCCACGCTGCCCGCCTTGGTCGCGAGGACCATGTCGTGCCGCGGCACCAGGCTCCCGACGAGCTGCCCGAGCAGATACTCGGCCTCCCCGCCGCCGTACACATCCGCCGTGTCGACCAGGGTGCCGCCCACCTCCCAGAAGGCCTTCAGCTGCTCGGCAGCGTCGTGCTCGTCGGTGTCCCGGCCCCAGGTGAGGGTGCCGAGCCCGATCCGGGACACTCGAAGGCCGGTGCGGCCGAGATGCCTCTGCTCCATGGGCGCTGAGATTACTGGCCCGGGCCCCACGCGTCGCAGGCCTGTGGACAACCGGGGCCCGGGTTGCCCCTGCCGTATCGCCCTCCCGCGCGCTAGAGTCCGGAGCACAGGGACGTTACTGATCAGTAAGGGGAGCGGCAATGCGGCTCGGCATCAATCTCGGTTACTGGGGTGCGGGAATGGACGGCGACAACCTCGCCGTCGCGCAGGAGGCCGACCGGCTCGGCTACGACGTCTGCTGGGCGGCCGAGGCGTACGGCTCCGACGCGCCGACCGTGCTGTCCTGGGTCGCCGCGCAGACCGAGTCCATCGACGTCGGCTCCGCGATCATGCAGATCCCGGCCCGTCAGCCGGCCATGACGGCCATGACGGCGGCCACCCTCGACTCCCTCTCCGGCGGCCGCTTCCGCCTCGGCCTCGGGGTGTCCGGGCCGCAGGTGTCCGAGGGCTGGTACGGCGTCAAGTTCGACAAGCCGCTCGCCCGCACCCGGGAGTACGTGGAGATCGTCCGCAAGGCGATGGCCCGGGAGCGCCTCTCGTACGAGGGACAGCACTGGACGCTCCCGCTGCCCGGTGGTCCGGGCAAGCCGATCAAGCTGACCGTGCACCCCGAGCGGGAGCACATCCCGCTGTACATCGCCGCGATCGGGCCCAAGAACCTGGAGCAGACCGGCGAGATCGCCGACGGCGCCCTGCTGATCTTCCCGTCCGTGGATCATCTTGAGGACACCGCGATGAAGTACCTGCGGGCCGGGCGCGAGAAGGCCGGCAAGACCATGGACGGCTTCGACGTCTGCCCGACGCTGCCGCTCGCCGTGGGCGACGACATCAAGGGCCTCGCCGACATGTTCCGGCCCTACACCGCGCTGTACGTCGGCGGCATGGGCAGCCCCAAGCAGAACTTCTACAACCAGCTCGCCCAGCGCATGGGGTACGAGAAGGAGGCCGCCGAGATCCAGGAGAAGTACCTGTCCGGCGACAAGGCCGGTGCGGCCGCCGCCGTACCGCATGAGCTGATCGACAAGACCACGCTGCTGGGCTCGGTGGAGCGGATCGCAGACCGGATGCAGGGGTACGCGGCCGCGGGCGTCACGACCCTGACCCTGGCCCCCGCGGGCTTCACGCTCGACGAGCGGATCACCGCGCTGCGGGCCGGCACGGACGCGCTGGAGCGGTCCGGGCTCGCCTAGGGCCTGTGTGGAGTTGTCCCGCGGCGTCGCGGGGCTGGGCACGCGCGCTCGCGGCGTTGCCGAAACGTCCTTGTAGCGGAGCTACCAGGACGCTCCGGCGCCTTGCGATCACACGCACCCAGCCCCGCTCCTTTTTCCACGGGACAACTCCACACAGGCCCTAGTCCGTCTCCGCGACGGGCAGCACTACGGCCGTGGTGGGGGCTCGGGGATCCTCCCCGCCACGGCCGTCACAGGGGACAACGCGGGCAGGGCGATGGGGTTACGGGGCCTGTGCGGAAACGGTTCGCCGGGGTGAGGCGGCCGCGAGGGCCGGTACCCCGTTCGGCCCAGTGGGGGAGCGCTCCTGTTGCCCGTCGGGACCGGGCGCACTTGACTGTCGCTCGGCAGACGCCGGCACGGAGGTGGCAGTGATGCTCTCGGCAAAGAACCTGTTCCAGGAGATCCTCGACGACGACGAGTCGTTCCGGCTGTTCTGCTCCATCGCCGCCGGAGGGGAGTCCCAGGGCGGCTGGGAGAACGGCCGCATCGCGGCCCTCGTACCCGAGAGCCAGCGCGCGCTCGCCCCGAAGATCGCCCGGCACGGCGCCGACGAGGACAAGCACGGGCGGATCTTCAACGCCCTGCTGAGGAAGCGCGGTCTGACAGCGGTTCCGGTCCCGCACGAGACCGACTACACGATGCTGCTGGAGAAGCACGGCATCGGCCTCGCCCATGAACAGCTGGTGCGCGAGGAGCGGCTCACCGAGCGCGACATCATCACGTACCTGGCCCACAGCCGGGTGACCGAACAGCGTGCGTCCGAGCAGATGCAGCTGCTGTGCAGGTACTTCGCCGACCATCCCGAGCTGGGCCGCGCGGTGAAGATGATCTCGAACGACGAGGACAACCACCTGGCGTACTGCCACGAGGAGCTGCTGCGCTTCGCCGCGGCCGGGCACGGACGGACGATCCAGCACATCCTGCGCGAGTGCGCCCTCGCCGAGATCCGGGTGTACCGCGACGTCAGCCTCGCCGTGATGGATCACATGGGCCGATTGCTGGGATGGTCCCGGGCGAAGGCCGCGGTACTTGCGGCGGGGATCCGCGCCGTCCACGTGTACGAGCGGCTCATCGGCTGGCGGCGCATGGTCAGCCTGACGCCTCCCGAGCGGCGCGACGCGCTGGGCGGGCCGGCTGTTCCGGCACCCGAGTTCGCCTGAGCGGGCGCGTACCGCCCGTCCGGCAGTGGCCGTCAGAGCCAGCCGCGGCGCTTGAACTGGCGGTACAGGCCGACGACGGCGCCCGCCATCAGCAGCACGACCGCCGGATAGGCCCAGACCCAGCGCAGTTCCGGCATGTGGTCGAAGTTCATGCCGTAGATACCCGCGACCATGGTTGGCACGGCTGCCATCGCCGCCCAGGCCGAGATCTTGCGCATGTCGTCGTTCTGCCGCACCCCCATCTGCGCGAGATGCGCCGACAGGATGTCGGAGAGCAGCCGGTCCAACCCCTCCACCTGCTCGTTGGCGCGGATCAGATGGTCCTGCACGTCCCGGAAGAACGGCTGCGAGTGCTCGTGGACGAACGGCACCCCTGCGCTCGCCAGCCGGGCCATCGGCGCGGCCAGCGGGACCGTCGCCCGGCGGAACTCCAGCACCTGGCGCTTGAAGGTGTAGATGCGGGCCGCGGTGTTCTTGGAGTCGCCGCTGCCGTTCGGGGCGAAGACCTGCGTCTCCAGTTCCTCCAGGTCGACCTGGAGCTCGCCCGCGACATCGATGTAGTGGTCCACGATCGCGTCACTGATCGCGTACAGGACCGCCGTGGGCCCGTGCTTGAGCACATCGGCCTCGGCCTCCAGCCGGCGGCGTACCGCGGCCAGCGGCGCCCCCTCGCCGTGGCGGACCGTCACCACGAACGAGTCGCCTATGAACACCATCAGCTCGTCCGTGCTGACCGTGTCGCTCTCGTGGTCGTACACGATCGGCTTGATCACCGCGAACAGCGAGTCGTCGTACACCTCCAGCTTCGGCCGCTGGTGTGCCGCCAGCGCGTCCTCCACCGCCAGCGGGTGCAGCCCGAACTCGCTGCTGACCAGGTCGAACTCCTTCTCCGTGGGCTCGTGCAGGCCGATCCACAAGAACGCGTCGCCGCTGGCCCGCGCCTCGTCGAGGGCATCGGAGAAGTCGGCGGGGCCGTCGGTGCGGCGTCCGTCCCGGTAAATGGCGCAGTCCACGATCACGCGCGCATTCTCCCCTGCTCCGGTCCCCGGCGCACCTTTGCCCGGACGTCGCCCTACGCTGGCCGGTATGCCGACCCTGATCCTCGTCCGTCATGGACGCTCCACCGCCAACACGTCCGGGGTGCTCGCCGGCCGCACCCCCGGTGTCGCACTCGACGAGCGCGGCACCGAGCAGGCCGCCGCCCTCCCCGGACGGCTGGCCGCCCTGCCCCTCGCCGCCGCCGTCAGCAGCCCCCTGCAGCGCTGCCGGGAAACCCTCGGGCCACTGCTCGACGCCCGGCCGGAGCTGGCGCTGCACACCGAGGAGCGGATCAGCGAGTGCGACTACGGGGACTGGTCGGGGCGCAAGCTCGCCGAGCTCACCGACGAGCCGCTGATGACGGTCGTGCAGCAGCACCCGTCCGCCGCGGCGTTCCCCGGCGGCGAGTCGATGCGGGCGATGCAGGCCCGCGCGGTCGACGCCGTACGGGACTGGAACGCGCGGATCGAGGCGGAGCACGGCGAGAACGCCGTCTACGTGATGTGCTCCCACGGCGACATCATCAAGTCCCTCGTCGCCGACGCCCTCGGCATGCATCTGGACCTCTTCCAGCGGGTGCAGGCGGATCCGTGTTCCGTCACCGCGATCCGTTACACCAGGCTGCGCCCGTTTCTGCTGCGGCTCGGCGACACGGGCGACCTGGCCTCGCTGGCGCCCCGCGAACCGGGACCGGACGCGAGCGCCGGGACGGGTGCGGCGGTCGGCGGCTCGGGGGACGCGGCGGTCGGCGGCGGCGCTGGGGCGCCGTGATCGCTTCGCACAGTAGGGTGGACGCGCCGTAGGCGCCTTTCCGGGGAACTCTCCCGGGCCGGCCCGGCCAACCCCTCATATGCCGTCAATTTTCAAGGGAGACAGGACGTGTCCCGTCAGGTGTTCCTCTACGACCCCCCGGACCGTTTCGTGGCCGGTACGGTCGGGCTGCCTGGACGTCGTACGTTCTTCCTGCAGGCATCCTCAGGCGGACGTGTCACCAGCGTGGCCCTGGAGAAGACCCAAGTCGCCGCGCTCGCCGAGCGGGTGGACGAACTGCTCGACGAAGTGGTGCGGCGCACCGGCGGGAATTCGCCCGTGCCGGCCGTGGCCCCGATGGACGTCACCGACACCGCTCCCCTCGACAACCCCGTCGAGGAGGAGTTCCGGGTCGGCACCATGGCGCTGGCCTGGGACGGCGACGAACAGCGCATGATCGTCGAGGCGCAGGCCCTGGTCGAACTGGACGCGGACTCCGTCGAGGACCTCGCCGAAGCCGAGGAGCGGCTGCTCCAGGACGAGGAGAACGGCCCGCCGATGCTCCGGGTCCGGCTCAGCGGCGCGCAGGCCAGGGCCTTCGCCAAACGCGCCCTGGACGTCGTGAACGCCGGCCGTCCCCCGTGCCCCCTGTGCAGCCTGCCGCTCGACCCGGAAGGACACGTATGCCCGCGCCAGAACGGATACCGTCGCGGCGCCTGAGCGATGCCGAGCTGATCACTCTGCTCGGCAAGGGGAAGCTCACCGTCCTCGGACAGGTCCGCGGGGCTTCCAACGCGGTGCTCCACTGCTCGGTCGCGTACGAGGGAGAGCAGGCGCTCTGCGTCTACAAGCCGGTGGCCGGCGAGCAGCCGCTGTGGGACTTCCCCGACGGCACCCTCGCGCAGCGCGAGGTGGCCGCCTACGAGGTCTCCGAGGCGACGGGATGGGGTCTGGTGCCCCCGACCGTGCTGCGCGACGGGCCGTACGGCCAGGGCATGTGCCAGCTGTGGATCGAGTCGGCGCCGCAGGACGAGGGCGCTCCCGGGCTGCTCGCGCTCGTCGAGGACGAGGAGCCGGGGGAGGGCTGGAAGCCCGTGGCCCTCGCCGAGGTGGGGGAGGGGAAGACGGCGCTGCTGGTGCACGCGGACGATCCCAGGCTGCGCCGGCTGGCGGTCCTCGACGCCGTGATCAACAACGGCGACCGCAAGGGCGGCCATCTGCTGGCCGCACCCGATGGCCGGCTGTACGGCATCGATCACGGTGTGACCTTCAACGCGGACGACAAGCTGCGCACGCTGCTGTGGGGCTGGGCGGGGGAGCCGCTGCCGGCGGAGGCGGTCGCGGTGCTGGACCGGCTGGCGGCGGAACTGGAGCCGGAGGCCGCGCTGGTCACCCGGTTGGGGGAACTGATCACCGCCGCCGAGATCGAGGCCCTGCGGGCCCGGGTGGCGGCGCTGCGGAGCACGGGGCTGCACCGGGAGCCCAGCGGCGAGTGGCCGGCCATCCCGTGGCCACCGGTGTGACGCAGTCGCTGTGACCGCCCGCCTGCCCCGCCTGCCCCGGGAGCCACCGGGGCAAGCACCTTCCGGCCCCGGACGCAAGAGTGCGACTTCGGACAGGATCCCCCCTCCGGTTCGTATCCGGAAGCTGCGTCCGGTTACGCTCGTGACATGCATGCCTGGCCCGCTTCTGAGGTCCCCGCCCTGCCTGGCAAGGGCCGCGACCTTCGGATCCACGACACCGCGACCGGCGGACGGATCACCCTTGACCCCGGTCCCGTCGCCCGCATCTATGTCTGCGGCATCACGCCGTACGACGCGACCCATATGGGTCATGCGGCGACCTACAACGCGTTCGACCTCGTTCAGCGCGTGTGGCTCGACACCAAGCGGCAGGTTCACTATGTCCAGAACGTGACCGACGTGGACGACCCGTTGCTGGAGCGGGCCGTGCGCGACGGACAGGACTGGACCGAGCTCGCCGAGCGCGAGACGGCCCTGTTCCGTGAGGACATGACTGCCCTGCGCATGCTCCCGCCGCAGCACTACATCGGAGCCGTCGAGGCGATACCCGGCATCGTGCCGCTCGTCGAACGGCTCCGGGACGCGGGCGCCGCCTACGAACTCGACGGCGATGTGTACTTCTCCGTCGACACCGACCCGCACTTCGGCGAGGTCTCCAACCTCGACACCGAGGCGATGCGGCTCCTCTCCGCCGAACGCGGCGGCGACCCGGACCGCCCGGGCAAGAAGAACCCGCTCGACCCGATGCTCTGGATGGCCGCCCGCGAGGGTGAGCCGAGCTGGGACGGGGCCTCGCTCGGCGCCGGCCGGCCCGGCTGGCACATCGAGTGCGTGGCCATCGCCCTGGACCACCTCGGCATGGGCTTCGACGTCCAGGGAGGCGGCTCCGACCTCGCCTTCCCGCACCACGAGATGGGCGCCTCGCACGCCCAGGTGCTGACGGGCGAGCACCCGTTCGCCCAGGCGTACGTGCACGCCGGCATGGTCGCCCTGGACGGCGAGAAGATGTCCAAGTCCCGCGGCAACCTGGTCTTCGTCTCGGCGCTGCGCCGCGACGGTGTGGACCCGGCGGCGATCCGCCTCGCCCTGCTCTCGCATCACTACCGCTCCGACTGGGAGTGGACCGACCAGGTGCTCGCCGACGCGGTGGAGCGGCTCGCGCGCTGGCGCGCCGCCGTCTCCCGGCCCGACGGGCTGTCCGCCGACGCGCTGGTCGAGGAGGTCCGCGAGGCCCTCGCCGACGACCTGGACGCCCCGACGGCCCTGGCCGCGGTGGACCGCTGGGCCGAGCGGCAGACCGCCGATGGCGGAACGGACGAGGGAGCGCCGGGACTTGTCTCGCGCACCGTCGACGCCCTGCTCGGTGTCGCGCTGTAACTGCCCGCCGTATTACGTCCGTTCACCGGCCCCGAACTTCTTGATGAAGTTCGGGGCCGGTTCCGTTTTGTCCATGGTCAAATGCTCGATGCTGCGCTAAAAGCGCTCTATGCAATCATCAACGCGCATCAGAGGGGCAGTAGTTGCAGCGCTGCTGGGACTGCTCGCCGCGGTCTCGGGGCCGGGCAGCGCCCGGGCCGCCGACCCGGCCGAACCCGCCGGCACGACGGTCGGCGATCTCACCGGCTTCACGGCCGACGGGCCCGTCTACCGGCTGAGTGCGGGGGCCGCGAAGGCCCGCGTCAGCTTCGTGTCCGAGGAGACCTTCCGTATCGAACTGGCCCCGGACGGCACCTTCGAGGACCCCGCGGGCGACGCCATCGTCCTGCCGCAGGGCGCACCGCCCCGCACCCGGTGGAAGGAACGCGGCGACCGCTACGACCTCTCCACGGGCGACGTCACCCTGCGTGTCTACAAGTCGCCCCTGCGGTTCGCCCTGTACCGGGCCGACGGCAGCCAGGTCTGGTCCGAGGCGAAGGGGCTGAGCTGGGACGCCGAGAAGACCACCCAGACCCTGGCCCGCGGCGCCGACGAGCAGTTCTACGGCGCCGGGATGCAGAACGGCCGCGGCAACACCTCGCACCGGGACAAGACCGTCGAGGTCGGAGTCGACTACAACTGGGACGACGGCGGTCACCCCAACTCGGTGCCCTTCTACCTCTCGTCGGCCGGCTACGGCGTCTTCCGCAACACCTTCGCGCCGGGCACCTACGCCTTCACCGACCCGGTGACCACCACCGAGCAGGAAGAGCGCTTCGACGCCTACTACTTCGCCGGTGACAGCGCCAAGGACGTCATCGGCCAGTACACGAAACTGACCGGCAAGCCGTTCCTGCCCCCGGTGTACGGCATGGAGATCGGCGACGCCGACTGCTACCTGCACAACACCAACCGTGGTGAGCGCCGCACCCTGGACGCGCTCAAGGTCGCCGACGGCTACGTCGAGAACGACATGCCGAACGGCTGGATGCTCGTCAACGACGGCTACGGCTGCGGCTACGAGGACCTCGCCGAGACCGCGCAGGGCCTCCAGGACCGCGACATGCAGCTCGGCCTGTGGACCCAGGACGGCATCGAGAAGATCGCCGACCAGGTCAAGGCCGGCCAGCGCGTCGCCAAGCTCGACGTCGCCTGGATCGGCGAGGGCTACAAGTTCGCCCTGGACGGCTGCAAGGACGCGTACAAGGGCATCGAGGACAACAGCGACGCCCGCGGCTTCACGTACGCCCCCGAGAGCTGGTCGGGCGCGCAGCGCTGCGGCGTCCAGTGGTCCGGCGACCAGTACGGCACCTGGGACTACATCCGCTGGCAGATCCCGACCTACGCGGGCGCCACGATGTCCGGCCTCGCCTACACCACGGGCGATGTCGACGGCATCTTCGGCGGCAGCGCCAAGACGTACACCCGCGACCTCCAGTGGAAGATGTTCCTGGGCACGACGATGACCATGGACGGCTGGGCGGCCAGCGACAAACAGCCCTTCCGCTACGGGGAGCCGTACACCTCCATCAACCGCGACTACCTCAAGCTCAAGGAGTCGCTGCTGCCCTACCAGTACTCCTACGCGCACGAGGCCACGAAGACCGGTGTCGGCATGGTCCGCCCGTTGGTGCTGGAGTACCCGGACGACCCGAAGGCGGCGACGGACGCGGCCACGTACGAGTTCATGTCCGGTGAGGACTTCCTCGTCGCCCCCGTCTACCAGGACAGCACCGAGCGCGACGGCATCTACCTGCCGAAGGGCACCTGGACCGACTACTGGAGCGGCCGGACGTACGAGGGACCGGTCACGGTCGACGACTACAGCGCCCCGCTCGACACCCTGCCGCTCTTCGTCAAGGGCGGTGCCAGTGTGCCGATGTGGCCGGGCATCCGCTCGTACAAGGACCGCACCGCCACCTCCCCGCTCGCCTGGGACATCTACCCGCAGGGCCGTTCGTCCTTCACGCTGTACGAGGACGACGGCGTGACCCGGCAGCACCGCGACGGCGCGTACGCGACCCAGACGGCCGACGTCCGCGCACCGGCCAGGGGTGCGGGCGACGTCACCGTGGACATCGGTGAGAGCAAGGGGAAGTTCGAGGGCAAGCAGAGCAGCCGCCCGTACGAGTTCAGCGTGCACACCGGCTCCGCGCCGAGTGCCGTGAAGCTCGCGGGCAAGCTGCCCCGGCTGGACTCGGCCGCCGCCTACGCCTCCGCGAAGCAGGGCTGGTGGTACGACCGCGACGACCGCGGCGGCGTGGTGAAGATCAAGACCGCCCCCCTGTCCACGGGCAAGAAGTTCTCCGTGAAGCTGGAGAACACCAGCGCGGTCGGCGGGCGCGACGCCGCCGCGACGGCCGCCGTCTCCGCGCCGCAGGGCCAGGAGACAGGCGCCGGGGCCACGGGCACCGTCGCCGTCGACGTCACGGCGGGCACCGCCGATGTGACGGACGCGGTGGTCTCGCTCGACGTCCCCGAGGGCTGGCAGACCACGCCGGCCGCGGCCGTGGACCGGATCCCGGCGGGCACCACCCGGCGGGTCGAGGTGAAGGTCACCCCGGCGAAGGACGCCAAGGCGGGGGAGGCCCGGATCACCGCGCTCACGCGCTACCGGTCGGCGGGCGAGTCCCGCACGGCCCTCCAGCGCTTCGCCACGGCCGTGATGCCGGCGCCGCCCACCGGTGAGGCGTGGGCGAGCGATCTGGAGTGGCTCACCGCGTCCAACGGGTACGGACCGGCGGAGCGCGATCGCAGCAACGGCGAATCGGGCGCTGCCGACGGACACCCGCTGACCCTGGCCGGGAAGGTGTACGAGAAGGGGATCGGCACCCACGCCGACTCCGACATCGAGGTCTATCTCGGCGGCCACTGCTCGAAGTTCACCGCCGACGCCGGGATCGACGACGAGATCAACGGCTACGGCGAAGTGGCGTTCTCCGTCGAGGCGGACGGCAAGGTGCTGTGGACCTCGCCGAAGGTGACCGGGGCTTCGGCGGCCGTACCGGTCGATGTGCCGCTCGACGGCGCGCGGCATGTGCGTCTGAAGGTCACGGACACCAACGGGTCCAAGACCGGTGACCACGGGGACTGGGGCGCGGCGCGCTTCGTCTGTTCCTGAATGTCCGCAGCGATGCAGGGGAGCCGGGCGGGTACGCACCCGCCCGGCTCCACGCTGCCCGGATCAGTCCTCCGGAGAGTCGTCCGCCGAGTCCTCCGACGAATCCTCCGGTGGTCCGCTGCCTGCGGAACCGCCGGCCGGCGGGGAGCCCTTCCCGGGACCGGTCTCCGGCCTGGGCGGCTTGGGCGGCCTGGTCCGGCCGCTCGACGGATCCCGCAGATACGGGCCCTCACCGCTCTCCGTGGCGTGCCCGCCCGGCGCACCACCCGGACCCGGGTCCCGGCGCCGCAGATAGCGCTCGAACTCGCGGGCGATGGCCTCGCCGCTCGCCTCGGGCAGCTCCGCGGTGTCCCGGGCCTCCTCCAGCGTCTGCACGTACTCCGCCACTTCGCTGTCCTCGGCGGCGAGTTGGTCGACCCCGAGCTGCCAGGCGCGTGCGTCCTCGGGCAGTTCACCCAGCGGGATGCGCAGCCCGATGAGGTCCTCCAGGCGGTTCAGCAGGGCCAGGGTGGCCTTCGGGTTGGGCGGCTGCGACACGTAGTGCGGCACCGCCGCCCACAGGCTCACCGCGGGCACACCGGCGTGCGTGCACGCCTCCTGGAGGATGCCGACGATGCCGGTCGGCCCCTCGTACCTCGTCTCCTCCAGGTCCATGGTCCGCGCCAGATCCGGGTCGGACGTCACGCCGCTGACCGGCACCGGCCGGGTGTGCGGGGTGTCGCCGAGCAGCGCACCGAGCACCACCACCATCTCGACCCCCAGTTCATGGGCGAAGCCCAGGATCTCGTTGCAGAACGAGCGCCAGCGCATCGACGGCTCGATGCCCCGGACCAGGACGAGATCGCGCGGCTTGTCGCCGCCGATACGGACCACGGAGAGCCGGGTGGTCGGCCAGGTGATCTTGCGCACCCCGCCATCCAGCCAGACCGTCGGGCGGTTGACCTGGAAGTCGTAGTAGTCCTCGGCGTCCAGCGCCGCGAACACCTCGCCCTTCCATTCCCGGTCCAGGTGCGCGACTGCCGTGGAAGCGGCGTCACCTGCGTCGTTCCACCCCTCGAACGCGGCCACCATGACCGGGTCGATCAGCTCGGGAACTCCCTCGAGCTCGATCACCCAGGCCTCCTTCCGAAGTTCCCTTGCGTACGGAACAACCTTACGGCTTTTGGCCACGCCCTCCGCAGCCCTTGCACAGGGCGGGGTGAACCCGGGCCGCCGGAGTGCATCACCGGCAGGGACGGAGCGTCGGCCTCGCGATACATCCGAGCTGTGCGGGGTCAGTTTCCGCTCAACTCTGGACGTTGGGGCCTTCAGGGCGCTATACATCGGATGACCAGAGCAGAGGTCCGATGTTATTTCCCCTGGGGGCGCACATGAGTCAGACCGTTACGGACTTCGAGGTCCACGACATCCGTTTTCCGACCTCGGAACAACTGGACGGCTCGGACGCCATGAACCCCGACCCCGACTACTCGGCCGCCTATGTCGTACTGCGTACCGACGCCCCGGACGGTGACGGAGGCGGCGATCCCGAGGGTCATGGCTTCTGTTTCACCATCGGGCGCGGCAACGAGGTGATGGCGGCCGCCATCGAGGCACTGCGGCCCTACCTGATCGGGCGTCCGGTACCCCGGACCGCGGCCGACCTCGGCGAGCTGTACCGGGACCTCACCCATGATTCGCAACTGCGCTGGCTGGGCCCCGAGAAGGGCGTGATGCACATGGCGGCCGGTGCGGTGGTCAACGCCGCCTGGGACCTGGCGGCCAAGCACGCGGGCAGACCCGTCTGGCAGTTCCTGGCCGAGATGACACCCGAGGAGCTCGTCTCCCTCGTCGACTTCCGGTATCTCACTGACGCCCTCACCCCAGAGGAGGCGCTCACCATCCTGCGCGCCGCCGAACCGGGCCGGGCCGAGCGCGCGGAGCGGCTGCGCGCCGAGGGATACCCGGCCTACACCACCTCGCCCGGCTGGCTCGGCTACTCCGACGACAAACTGGTGCGGCTGGCGAAGGAAGCCGTCGCCGACGGCTTCACCCAGATCAAGCTGAAGGTCGGCGGTGACGTCGGCGACGACGTCCGCCGGCTCGCGCTCGCCCGGGACGCCGTGGGCACGGACGTACGGATCGCCGTCGACGCCAACCAGCGCTGGGACGTCGCCGACGCGGTGGAGTGGATGACCGCGCTCGCTCCGTACGACCCGCACTGGATCGAGGAGCCGACCAGCCCCGACGACGTCCTCGGCCACGCCGCCGTGCGCGCCGGCCAGCCGGTCAAGGTCGCCACCGGCGAACACGTCGCCAACCGTGTGGTGTTCAAGCAGCTGCTTCAGGCCGGAGCCGTCGACTTCGTCCAGATCGACGCGGCACGTGTCGCCGGCGTCAACGAGAACCTGGCGATCCTGCTGCTCGCCGCCAAGTTCGGCGTGCCGGTCTGCCCGCACGCGGGCGGTGTCGGACTGTGCGAACTGGTCCAGCACCTCTCGATGTTCGACTACGTGGCCGTCTCCGGCAGCTGGGACGACCGGGTGATCGAGTACGTCGACCACCTCCACGAACACTTCGCCGACCCCGTGGTGATCGAGAACGGCCGCTATGCCACTCCGGCGGCGCCGGGCTTCTCCGCCCGGATGCACCCCGAGTCGATCGCCGCACACCGCTATCCGGAGGGCCCCGTATGGCAGGCCCGCCGCACCAATGAGGAGGACAGCCGATGACCGGCACACGCGACTTCGAGGGGATGAACGCTCTGGTGACGGGCGGCGCCTCCGGCATCGGGGCCGCCGTCGCGACCATGCTCCTGGAGCGCGGGGCCCGCGTCGCGGTCCTGGACCGGGAGACCGCGGGCGCCCCCGAGGGGACCCTCGCCGTCAAGGCGGACGTCACCGACGACGCCGCCGTCCGTGCGGCCGTCGACCACGCGGCCACCGAACTGGGCTCCCTGCACACGCTCGTGTCCAATGCGGGCATCGGCTCCATCGGCAGCGTCGAGGACAACGACGACGAGGAGTGGACCCGGGTCCTGGACATCAACGTCCTCGGCATGGTCCGCACCGCCCGGCACGCGCTGCCGCACCTGCGCAGGGCCGCGGCCGAGCGCCCCGGCGCCGTATCGATCACCCAGACCTGCTCGATCGCCGCGACCGCGGGGCTGCCCCAGCGCGCCCTGTACAGCGCGAGCAAGGGCGCCGTCCTCTCCCTGACGCTGGCCATGGCCGCCGACCACGTCCGCGAGGGCGTCCGCGTCAACTGCGTCAACCCGGGCACCGCGGACACCCCGTGGATCGGCCGGCTGCTCGGTCAGGCCGATGACCCGGCCGCCGAACGCGCGGCCCTCAACGCCCGGCAGCCGCTGGGCCGGCTGGTCTCCGCCGACGAGGTGGCCGCCGCGATCCTGTACCTCGCCAGCCCCGCGGCGGCCTCCGTGACGGGCACGGCACTGGCCGTCGACGGGGGAATGCAGGGCCTGCGCCTGCGCCCCGCCGACAGCTGAGCGGAGAGGTGCGGTTCGGACCGGGACAGCCCGGACCGCACCTCTCACATCATCCGCACCACCTGCACCACGCACCTCCGCATTGCCATCAGATCCTTCAGATCCTTCGAGCCGGTACTCCACAAAGGAACGGGACACCAATGAGAGTGCGTACGACGAGTGCGGCGGCCTGCGCCGTACTGCTGGCCGTCACTGCCCTCGCGGGCTGCAACCGCGAATCATCGGACAGAGGCGAAGGCAGCGGAAAGGTCGGCATCGACCTGCCGCGCAGCGACAGCGACTTCTGGAACTCCTACCAGAACTACATCGAGAAGGGGGTGAAGGACGGCGGGGTCAAGGCACTGCCGCTGACCAACTCGCAGAACGACATCGGCAAGCTGGTCGCCAACGTCCAGACCTTCACCGACCAGGGCGCCAAGGCCGTGGTGATGGCTCCGCAGGACACCGGTGCGATAGCCGAGTCGCTCAACACGCTGAACGAGAAGAAGATCCCCGTCATCAGCGTCGACACCCGCCCGGACAAGGGCAACATCTACATGGTGGTGCGCGCCGACAACAAGGCGTACGGGACGAACGCCTGCAAGTACCTCGGCGAGCAGCTGAAGGGCAAGGGCAAGGTCGTCGAGTTCCAGGGCGACCTGTCCTCCATCAACGGCCGCGACCGGTCCGAGGCCTTCAAGGCGTGCATGGACAAGGACTTCCCCGGCATCAAGGTGTTCGAGCTGGCCACCGACTGGAAGGGCGACGTGGCCTCCGCGAAGCTCCAGTCGACCCTGGCCGCGCACCCCGACATCAACGGCATCTACATGCAGGCAGGCGGCGTCTTCCTGCAGCCCACCCTGGCGCTCCTGGAGCAGAAGAAGCTGCTGAAGCCGGCCGGTACGCCGGGCCACATCACGATCATCTCCAACGACGGCATCCCGGAGGAGTTCGACGCCATCAAGGCGGGGAAGATCGACGCGACGATCTCCCAGCCCGCCGACCTGTACGCGAAGTACGCGCTGTACTACGCCAAGGCGGCCCTGGACGGGAAGACGTTCAAGGAGGGTCCGACGGACCACGACTCCACGATCATCAAGATCCCCAACGGCTTCGAGGACCAGCTCCCCGCGCCGCTGGTGACGAAGGACAACGTCGACGACCCGAAGCTGTGGGCCAACCAGCTGGAGAAGAAGAGCTAGTCATGGACCAGGCACCCCCACCTGCCGTACAGGCGGAAGGCGTCGTCAAACGCTTCGGCCCGACCGTGGCGCTCGACGGCGTGAAGCTCACGGTGCGGCCCGGTGAGTCGCACGCACTCGTCGGACGTAACGGCGCGGGCAAGTCGACGCTGGTCAGCGTGCTGACCGGACTCCACAAGGCGGACGCGGGCACGGTCACCTTCGGCGGGGAGCCCGCGCCCGCCTTCGGGGACACCACGGCCTGGCAGTCGAAGGTCGCCTGCGTCTACCAGAAGTCGATGGTCGTTCCCGATCTGACCGTCGCCGAGAACCTTTTTCTCAACCGGTTCGACGACAAGGCCCGCTGGATCAGCTGGGGGCGGCTGCGCAAGCGCGCGGAGCAGCTCCTCGCCGAGTACGGCGTCCAGGTCGACCCGAACACCCGGGCGCGCGATCTCGCGGTCGAGCAGCGGCAGTTCGTCGAGATCGCCCGGGCGCTGTCCTTCGGGGCCCGACTGATCATCCTCGACGAGCCGACCGCACAGCTCGACGCCCGCGGCATCGGCCGGCTCTTCGACAAGCTCCGGGAACTGCAGGACCAGGGAGTGGCGTTCCTCTTCATCTCCCACCACCTGCAGGAGGTGTACGAGCTGTGCACGGCGGTCACCGTCTACCGCGACGCCCGCCACGTGGTGACCGCCCCGGTCGCCGACGTCACGAAGACGGAGCTGGTGGCGGCCATGACCGGCGAGAAGTCGGCCGGTGCCACCGCATGGCACGCGGCCGGCACCGCCGCACCCGTCGACACTTCGGCGGAGCCCGTCCTGCGTACCGAGGGACTCACCCTGGACGGCCGGTTCGAACCGCTGGACCTCCAGGTGCGCCCCGGTGAGGTGCTCGGTCTCGCCGGCTCCGCGGCCAGCGGCAACACCGCGCTCGGTGAGGTGCTGGCGGGCATGCGCAAGGCGGGCGGCGGAACGGTCCGGGTGCGCGGACAGGCCGTCCGCTCGGGCAGCGTGCCCCACGCCCTGGCCGCCGGGATCGGCTACATCCCCGAGGACCGGCACGACCAGGGTCTCGTCCTGGAGCGCAGCGTCGCGGAGAACGCCACGCTCACGGTCACCGACCAGCTCGGCCCGTGGGGGACCGTACTGCCCTCCCGTACAAGGGAGTTCGCCCGGGGCATGATCGAATCGCTGGACATCAAGACCCAGGGACCCGAACAGCCCGTCTCCGGTCTCTCCGGCGGCAACCAGCAGAAGGTGGTGGTCGCCCGCGCACTGGCCCGCAAGCCCAGCGTGCTGGTGGCCGTCCGGCCCACCGCGGGCGTGGACATCAAGTCCAAGGACTCGCTGCTCGGGGTCGTCCGGCGGGTGGCCGACGAGGGCAACGCCGCAGTCGTCGTCTCGGACGAGCTGGACGATCTGCGGGTCTGCGACCGGGTCCTGGCCCTGTTCCACGGCCGGGTCGTCGCAACATTCGCAAGCGGGTGGTCCGACGGGGAACTCGTCGCCGCCATGGAAGGTGTGGGGGAAAGGGAATGACCGGCACGATACGGCCGTCGACGGCCGACGACATCAACGGGGTACTGAAGGGCGGTGCGGGCGCGGACAGCCCGCTGAGCCGGCTCAAGCTGATCCGGTGGAGCGACTTCTCCCTGGTGCCGGTGATCCTGGTGCTGATGCTGATCGGCTTCATCGTCTCGCCGGTCTTCCTCACCTCCGACAACCTGATCAGCGTCGTCCAGCAGTCCTCCGAGCTGAGCCTGCTGGTCCTGGGCCAGGCGCTGATCCTCATCTGCGGCCGGATGGACCTCTCGCTGGAGTCGACGATCGGCATCGCGCCCGTCGTCGCCATGTGGCTCGTGCTGGACTCCGAGGGCGGCCGCTTCGCCGGCCTGGGGCTGTTTCCCAGCTGGTCGGCGATCCCGCTCTGTCTGCTGGTCGGGCTCGTCATCGGAGGCATCAACGGCTTCCTGATGCTGAAGCTCCGGGTCAACGGCTTCATCGCCACGCTCGGCATGCTGACGATGCTGCGCGGCCTCCACATCGGCATCACCGAGGGCAAGTCCATCACCGACGTCCCGGAGTCCTTCCGCTACCTCGGCAAGACCTCGTGGTTCGGTGCTCCGGCCGCCGTCTGGATCTGCCTGGTCCTCTTCGCGATCGGTGGCGCGGCGCTGGCCTGGCTGCGCCACGGACGCTCGCTGTACGCGATCGGCGGCAACCCGGAAGCGGCACGCGCCGCGGGCATCCGGGTCGACCGGGTGACCTGGATCGTGCTGGCCATCGGCGGTCTGCTGGCCGCGTTCGCGGGCATCCTCTACACCGGCCACTACGGGGCGGTCGCCGCGACCCAGGGCAACGGCTGGATCTTCCAGGTGTTCGCCGCGGCCGTGATCGGCGGCATCAGCCTCAAGGGCGGCCGCGGCACGCTGTTCGGTGCGCTGACCGGCGTACTGACGCTGCAGTTGGTGGTCAACGTGATGACGCTCGGCGGCGTCCCGGCGCTGTGGAACCAGTTCCTCAACGGCGCCATCATCATCGTCGCCCTGGTCATCTCCCGCTTCGCGAGCGGCGAGAAGCAGGACTGAACCTCTCGGTCGGCTCACGCCGGACGGGCCATTTCAGCCCGTCCGGCGTTTGAGGACCGGGGTCCGGGGCGGAGCCCCGGGGTTACAGCGTCGACCGCAGCCACTGCTCCACGCTCGCCACGTGCACCGTCGCCCAGGCCCGTGCGGCCTCCGCGTCGCGGTCCCGCAGCGCCGAGACGATCGCCCGGTGCTCGTGGAGCGTACGGCTGACCGCGTCCTCCTGGGTCAGCCCGCGCCAGACCCGCGCCCGCGTCGTCGGCCCCGAAAGACCGTCGAGCAGCGAGCACAGCACCGAGTTGCCGGACGACTGCACGATGCCGCGGTGGAACTCCAGGTCGCCGGCCACCAGCTCCTCGACCGAGGGGCGCTCGCCCAGCGCGTCGAGCTGGGCGCTCAGCGCGTCCAGCTGCTCCTCGCTGATGTGGCTCGCCGCCATCGCGGTCGCCGCCGGCTCCAGGATCCGGCGGACCGCCAGGAACTCCAGCACCGTGTCGTCGCGGTGGAAGTCCACCACGAAGCTCAGCGCCTCCAGCAGCAGCTGGGGGTCGAGACTGGTGACATACGTGCCGTCGCCCTGGCGCACATCGAGAATGCGGATCAGCGACAGAGCGCGCACCGCCTCCCGCAGCGAGTTGCGGGACAGGCCGAGTTCCGCGGCGAGCTCGCTCTCCTTGGGGAGACGATCGCCGGGCCGTAGCGCACCCGAGACGATCATTCCCTTGATCTTCTCGATGGCCTCGTCAGTGACAGCCATGGGGCGACCTCCAGACATCCGATGTATCGCCCCCATTATGCGTCCCCGGAGACGGCCGGTGCGCCCTTCCGGGCGACCGGTACCCCGCCCGAACTGCAACGCGCGCCGTTTCGTCCGATTGCTTACCGAAGAGTCCGAAACGGCCCTGCGTGAATCGGCGCACACGGAAGAGGGCGGCATCCCCCCGGATGCCGCCCTCTACCGCATGGGTCAGCTCCTGCGGTCGTCCAGCATCGACTCGACACCGGCCCGGATCTCGTCCGTCGCCAGGCCCCGGATCGTCAGCGTCGTCCGGCGCCGCAGCACGTCGTCCGCCGTCTCGGCCCACTCGTGGTCGCGCGCGTAGGCGACCTGGGCCCAGATCTCCGGCGCGTCCGGGTGGATCCGCTCCGCGAGCGCGGGGTTCTCGTTGGCCAGCCGGGCGATGTCGAAGGACAGCGAACCGTAGTGCGTGGCCAGGTGCCGTGCCGTGTCGGCCGACATCCGCGGACCCGGCGTACCGCCGTCGATCAGCAGACGGTGCGCCACCGCGTTCGGGTTGGCGATACCGGGCAGCGGCAGCTTCCTCGGCAGCCGGGCCATCGGCTCCATGTCCTCGGCCAGGGGGTGCCCGGGGAGCGCGGCCAGCTTGTTCATCACGGTGCGGCCGATATGGCGGAACGTCGTCCACTTGCCGCCCGCGACCGACAGCATCCCGCCGCGGCCCTCGGTCACCACCGTCTCGCGCTTGGCCTTGGAGGTGTCACCGGGCCCGCCCGGCAGCACCCGCAGCCCCGCGAAGGAGTACGTGATCAGATCGCGCGACAGCTGCTGGTCCCGGACCGAGAACGCCGCCTCGTCCAGGATCTGCGCGGTGTCCTTCTCGGTCACCGCGACATCCGCCGGGTCGCCCTCGTACTCCTCGTCCGTCGTGCCGAGCAGCAGCATGTCCTCCCACGGCAGGGCGAAGGTGATGCGGTACTTGTCGATCGGCGTGGCCAGTGCGGCCTTCCAGGGGCGGGTGCGCTTGAGCACCAGGTGTGCGCCCTTGGACAGACGTATCGACGGTGCCGCGTTCGGGTCCTCCAACTTGCGCAGGCGGTCGACCCACGGGCCGGTGGCGTTCAGCACCAGCCGGGCGGTGACGCCGAACTCGGTGCCGTCCGTCCGGTCCTCCAGATCGGCGCCCGTCACCCGGCCCTTGGTGAACCGAAGCCCGGTCACCGCCGCGTGGTTGAGGACGGTCGCCCCCGCCTCGACGGCCGCGCGGACCGTCATCAGCGCCATCCGCGCGTCGTTCATCTGGTCGTCGCCGTAGACCGCGACGGCCTTCAGATTGTCCGTACGCAGCTCCGGCACATCGCGCTGTGCCTTCGCCGGGCTGATCACATGGCCGACCCCGTCACCGAAGGCGGACAGCGCCGAGTACGCGAACACACCCGCGCCGAGCTTGGCCGCGCCGTGCGGCCCGCCCTTGTAGACGGGCAGGTAGAAGGTGAGCGGGTTGGCCAGGTGCGGGGCCACCTGACGCGAGACCGCCCGTCGCTCGAAGTGGTTCTCCGCGACCAGCTTCACCGCGCCGGTCTGCAGGTAGCGCAGACCGCCGTGGAGCAGCTTGGAGGACGCGGAGGAGGTGGCGCCGGCGAAGTCGCCGGCGTCCACCAGGGCCACCCGCAGCCCGGACTGCGCGGCGTGCCAGGCGGTGGAGATGCCCAGAATGCCGCCACCGATCACCAGGAGGTCGTACGTCGCCTTGGAGAGCTGCTCCCGTGTCTCGGCACGGCTCGGAAGGGAGCCGGAGGCCGGGTGCGTCCCGAGTGCGGGGACGCTCTGCAGGGTGGTCATGTGTGTCTACTCCTCGTCGTCCAGCCAGCCCATGGTCCGTTCCACGGCCTTGAGCCAGCTCTTGTACTCGCGGTCGCGGGTGTCCGCGTCCATGCGGGGGGTCCACTCGGCGGCCCGGCGCCAGTTGGCGCGCAGCGCGTCGGTGTCGGGCCAGAAGCCGACGGCCAGGCCGGCGGCGTAGGCGGCGCCGAGGCAGGTGGTCTCGGCGACCATGGGCCGCACCACGGGTGCGTCCAGGAAGTCGGCGAGCGTCTGCATCAGCAGGTTGTTGGAGGTCATTCCGCCGTCGACCTTGAGCGCGGTCAGCTCGACGCCGGAGTCCTTGGTCATGGCGTCGCTGATCTCGCGGGTCTGCCAGGCGGTGGCCTCCAGTACGGCACGGGCGATGTGCGCCTTGGTGACGTAGCGGGTGAGACCGGCGATGACGCCGCGGGCGTCGGGGCGCCAGTACGGGGCGAACAGTCCGGAGAACGCCGGCACGAAGTACGCGCCGCCGTTGTCCTCGACCGACGAGGCCAGGGTCTCGATCTCGGCCGCGGACTGGATCAGGCCCATCTGGTCGCGCATCCACTGCACCAGCGAACCGGTGACGGCGATCGAGCCCTCCAGGGCGTAGACCGGCTTCTTGTCGCCGATCTGGTAGCCGACCGTGGTCAGCAGCCCGTTGTACGAGTTGACGGGCGTCTCGCCGGTGTTCATCAGCATGAAGGTGCCGGTGCCGTACGTGGACTTGGCCTCGCCCTCGGCGAAACACGTCTGGCCGAACAGCGCGGCCTGCTGGTCGCCGAGCGCGGAGGCGACCGGCACGCCGTCGAGCACACCGCCCTTGGCGTTGCCGTACACCTCGGCCGAGGACCGGATCTCGGGCAGCACGGCCGCCGGGATGTCCATGGAGGCGAGGATCTTGTCGTCCCACTCCATGCGGTGCAGGTTCATCAGCAGCGTGCGCGAGGCGTTGGTGACGTCGGTGACGTGGACGCCGCCCTCGGTGCCGCCGGTCAGGTTCCAGATGACCCAGGAGTCCATGGTGCCGAAGAGGATGTCGCCGCGCTCGGCGCGCTCGCGCAGCCCCTCGACGTTGTCGAGCAGCCAGCGGACCTTGGGGCCGGCGAAGTACGAGGCGAGCGGCAGACCGGTCTCGCGGCGGAAGCGGTCCTGGCCCACGTTGCGGCCGAGCTCCTTGCAGAGCGCGTCGGTGCGGGTGTCCTGCCAGACGAGGGCGTTGTGGACGGGCTCACCGGTGTGCTTGTCCCAGAGCAGGGTGGTCTCGCGCTGGTTGGTGATGCCGATCGCCTTCACGTCGGCGGCGGTGATGCCGGCCTTGACGATGGCGCTCGCCACGACCTCCTGGACGTTCTCCCAGATCTCGGCCGCGTCGTGTTCGACCCAGCCCGGCTTCGGGAAGATCTGCTCGTGCTCCTTCTGGTCGACGGAGACGATCCGGCCGTCCTTGTCGAAGACGATGCAGCGGCTGGAGGTGGTGCCCTGGTCGATGGCCGCGATGAACGGCCCGGTGCCGTGGGTGCCGGTGGTGTGTGCGTCGGTCACGGTGTGCTCCCGGAAGTCTGTGTGGTCTTGGGGGGACGGTTCTGGGCCCGGTGGCTCACGCGAAGGCGAGGTTGTAGAGCCCGCCCGCGATCGCGCCGCCGACGAGCGGTCCGACGACCGGGATCCAGGCGTATCCCCAGTCGGATCCGCCCTTGTTCGGCAGCGGAAGCAGCGCGTGCACGATACGCGGACCGAGGTCGCGAACCGGGTTGATCGCGTAACCCGTCGGGCCGCCGAGCGAGAGACCGATCGAGACGACCACCAGCGCGGTGATCAGCGCGCCGAGCGTGCCGAGGCCGTTGCCGTCGGCGTTGAGGCCCTGAGTGAGGATCGCCAGGACCAGCACGACCGTGGCGATGACCTCGGTGACGACGTTCTGTACGGCGTTACGGATCTCGGGACCCGTGGAGAAGACGCCGAGCACCGGTCCGGCCTTGGGGGCCGCGGCCTTGTCGACCATGCCCTCCTCACCCGTATGGGCGCTCAGGATCTCCGGATCGGTGAGATGGGCCCGGAACTGTCCGTAGTAGGCCAGCCAGACCAGCGCCGCGCCGATCATCGCGCCGAACAGCTGGGAGACGAGATAGAGCGGTACGTCGCTCCACTTGGTGCCGCCCTCGATCGCCAGACCGAGGGTGACAGCCGGGTTGAGGTGCGCTCCGGATACACCGCCGACCATGTACGCGCCGGTCAGCACCGCGAAACCCCACCCGAAGGTGACGGCGAGCCAGCCGGCGTTCTGCGCCTTCGAGTGCTTGAGCGTGACGGCGGCACAGACACCGGCGCCGAGCAGGATGAGTACGGCGGTACCGATGGTCTCGCCGATGAAGATGTCGGAGCTGGACACCCGCGACTCCTTTGTCCTTCGTCCAGGGAAGCCGAACCCCGGGTCCCTCCGGTGGTCCGCGCCCTCATGTGAGGGCGTTGCGGCCTTGGCACTGTCACACCCTAACGCGTATTTCCGTTAGTCGTTCGACAATGCCGACCGATGAACGGCAGTGTTTCCCCCAGGTGAATGAGGCGTCAAGGGGTGTGTGTTCTATAACTCGATCGTTACCGATGATCCCGCAGGGCGCTCAGAAGCGCCTGGCGCCCAGATCCCGGGAGACCGCGCGGGCGCAGTCCCGTACCGCCGCCACCAGCTCCGGCCGCAGTTCGCCGTCCGTGCACACCCGCTCCACCGCACCGGTCACGGCCACGGCTCCCACCGGCATCCGGCGCCGGTCATGGATCGGGGCGGCCACCGCGGCCACCCCTTCCCAGGTCTCCTCGACGTCGGCCGCCCAGCCGCGCGCGCGGATCAGGTCGAGCATCGACTCGAACTCCTCCGAATCGGTGACCGTGCGGTGCGTGAAGGACTGCCGCTCGGCCTCAAGTGCCTCCGTGTGGGCCACCGGGTCGTAGGCCGACAGGACCTTGCCCAGGGCCGTGGAGTGCAGCGGCTGCATGGCGCCGACCTCCAGGACCTGACGGCTGTCGTCGGGCCGGAAGACGTGGTGGACGATCAGGACGCCCTGCTGGTGCAGGACGCCGAGATGGGTGCTCTCGCCGCTGGAACGGGCCAGATCGTCCGTCCAGACCAGGGCGCGGGCGCGCAGCTCGTGGACGTCCAGATAGCTGTTGCCCAGGCGTAGCAGCTCGGCCCCCAGCTGATAGCGGCCGGACGCCGCGTCCTGCTCGACGAAGCCCTCGTGCTGGAGTGTGCGCAGGATGCCGTGCGCGGTGCCCTTGGCCAGGCCCAGGGAGGAGGCGATGTCCGACAGCCCCAGCCGCCGCTCGCCGCCCGCCAGCAGACGCAGCATCGCGGCCGCCCGTTCGAGCGACTGGATGTTCTTGGCCATCGCGCCGTACTCCTCCACCTCGGTTCGACAATGCTGAACACTATCGGTCGATGCCGACCCATGCTCGATCGCAAGGGAATTCTGCGGCACCCCGGCGGCCGGGACGACCGCGTGAACAGCATGCAGTCCGATTCGTGGGACAGAGTGACGGCCCGGGGCGCCGCCCGGCTACCCTGGCCGGGTGCGCCTTCCGCCGAAGACGCAAAGCCGACAGCCGTCGCATCCCAGGGAGTACATCCATGGCCTCGTCGCCGACCCCTTCCGCTGACAGCCGGAACCGAGCCGCAGCCCTTCGCGAGGCGCTCGCCACCCGTGTGGTGGTGGCCGACGGTGCCATGGGCACCATGCTCCAGGCGCAGGACCCCACGCTGGAGGACTTCGAGAATCTCGAAGGCTGCAACGAGATCCTGAACGTCACGCGCCCCGACATCGTGCGCTCGGTGCACGAGGAGTACTTCGCGGTCGGTGTGGACTGCGTGGAGACGAACACCTTCGGCGCGAACCACTCGGCGGCGAACGAGTACGAGATCGCTGACCGGATCGTCGAGCTGTCCGAGGCGGGTGCCCGGATCGCCCGCGAGGTCGCCGACGAGTTCACCGCGAAGGACGGCCGCCCGCGCTGGGTCCTGGGCTCGGTGGGGCCCGGCACCAAACTCCCCTCGCTCGGCCACATCGCGTACGACGTGCTGCGCGACGGCTACCAGCAGAACGCCGAGGGCCTCCTCGCCGGCGGCGCGGACGCCCTGATCGTGGAGACCACGCAGGACCTGCTCCAGACCAAGTCCAGCCTCATCGGCGCGCGCCGGGCGATGGACGCCCTGGGCATCGATGTGCCGCTGATCTGCTCGCTCGCCTTCGAGACGACCGGCGTCATGCTGCTCGGCTCGGAGATCGGCGCCGCGCTGACCGCTCTGGAGCCGCTGGGCATCGACCTGATCGGGCTGAACTGCTCGACGGGTCCGGCCGAGATGAGTGAGCATCTGCGGTATTTGGCCCGGCACTCGCGTACGCCGCTGATGTGCATGCCGAATGCGGGGCTGCCGGTGCTGACCAAGGACGGTGCGCACTTCCCGCTCGGCCCGGAGGGGCTGGCGGACGCGCAGGAAGCCTTCGTGAGCGACTACGGCCTGTCCCTGATCGGCGGCTGCTGCGGGACGACGCCCGAGCATCTGCGCCAGGTCGTCGAGCGGGCCCGCAGCCTCACTCCCGCCGTCCGCGACCCGCGCCCCGAGCCCGGCGCCGCTTCGCTCTATCAGACGGTGCCGTTCCGTCAGGACACCTCGTATCTCGCGATCGGTGAGCGGACGAACGCCAACGGGTCCAAGAAGTTCCGTGAGGCGATGCTGGAGGCGCGCTGGGACGACTGTGTGGAGATGGCGCGCGACCAGATCCGTGAGGGCGCGCACATGCTCGACCTCTGCGTCGACTACGTGGGCCGTGACGGGGTCGCCGACATGAAGGAGCTGGCCGGCCGGTTCGCCACCGCCTCGACGCTTCCGATCGTGCTGGACTCCACCGAGCTGCCCGTGCTGCGGGCCGGTCTGGAGAAGCTCGGCGGGCGCGCGGTCCTGAACTCGGTGAACTACGAGGACGGCGACGGCCCCGAGTCCCGCTTCGTCCAGGTCACCCGCCTCGCCGCCGAGCACGGCGCCGCGCTGATCGCGCTGACCATCGACGAGGAGGGCCAGGCCCGCACCGTCGAGCACAAGGTCGCCATCGCGGAACGCCTCATCCAGGACCTCACCGCCAACTGGGGCATCAATGAGTCGGACATCCTCATCGACTGCCTCACCTTCACCATCTGCACCGGGCAGGAAGAATCCCGCAAGGACGGCATCGCCACCATCGAGGCGATCCGCGAGCTGAAGAAGCGCCACCCCGACGTCCAGACCACACTGGGCCTGTCCAACATCTCCTTCGGCCTCAACCCGGCCGCCCGCGTCGTCCTGAACTCCGTCTTCCTCGACGAGTGCGTCAAGGCCGGCCTCGACTCCGCGATCGTGCACGCCTCGAAGATCCTGCCGATCGCCCGGCTGGAGGAGGAACAGGTCAAGGTCGCCCACGACCTGATTTATGACCGGCGCGCCGAGGGCTATGACCCGTTGCAGCGGCTCATGGAGCTGTTCGAGGGCGTCAACATGAAGTCGATGAAGGAGGGCAAGGCCGAGGAACTCCTCGCCCTGCCCCTCGACGAGCGCCTCCAGCGCCGGATCATCGACGGCGAGAAGAAGGGCCTGGAAGCAGACCTCGACGAGGCCCTGCAGACCCGCCCCGCACTCGACATCGTCAACGACACCCTCCTGGAAGGCATGAAGGTCGTCGGCGAGCTCTTCGGCTCCGGCCAGATGCAGCTGCCGTTCGTCCTCCAGTCCGCCGAGGTCATGAAGACCGCGGTGGCCCACCTGGAACCCCACATGGAGAAGTCCGACGCCGAGGGCAAGGGCACCATCGTCCTGGCCACCGTCCGCGGCGACGTCCACGACATCGGCAAGAACCTCGTCGACATCATCCTGTCGAACAACGGCTACAACGTCGTCAACATCGGCATCAAGCAGCCCGTCTCCGCGATCCTGGAAGCCGCCGACGAACACAACGCCGACGTCATCGGCATGTCCGGCCTCCTGGTCAAATCCACCGTGATCATGAAGGAGAACCTCCAGGAGCTCAACCAGCGCAAACTCGCCGCCGACTACCCCGTCATCCTGGGCGGCGCCGCCCTCACCCGCGCCTACGTCGAGCAGGACCTCCACGAGATCTACGAGGGCGAGGTCCGCTACGCCCGCGACGCCTTCGAAGGCCTGCGCCTGATGGACGCGCTCATCGCGGTCAAACGCGGCGTTCCCGGCGCGACCCTTCCCGAGCTGAAGCAGCGCCGGGTGCCCAAGCGCGACACGGCCGTGCTGGAGGTCGAGGAACCCGAGGAGGGCGTCCGCTCCGACGTGTCCGTCACCAACCCGGTCCCCACCCCGCCGTTCTGGGGCAGCCGCGTCGTCAAGGGCATCCAGCTCAAGGAATACGCCTCCTGGCTCGACGAAGGCGCCCTCTTCAAGGGCCAATGGGGCCTCAAGCAGGCCCGGGCCGGCGACGGACCGACGTACGAGGAACTGGTCGAGACCGAGGGGCGCCCGCACCTGCGCGGCTGGCTCGACAAGCTCCACACCGAGAACCTCCTCGAAGCCGCCGTCGTCTACGGCTACTACCCCTGTGTCTCCAAGGGCGACGACCTGATCCTGCTCCACGAGGACGGCTCCGAGCGCACCCGGTTCACCTTCCCGCGCCAGCGCCGCGGCCGCCGGCTGTGTCTCGCGGACTTCTTCCGCCCCGAGGAGTCCGGCGAGACGGACGTCATCGGCCTCCAGGTCGTCACCGTCGGCTCGAAGATCGGCGGCGAGACCGCCAAGCTCTTCGAAGCCAACTCCTACCGCGACTACCTCGAACTGCACGGCCTCTCCGTCCAGCTCGCCGAAGCCCTCGCCGAGTACTGGCACGCCCGGGTCCGCTCCGAGCTCGGCTTCGCGGGCGACGACCCGGCCGACGTCGAGGACATGTTCGCGCTCAAGTACCGCGGTGCGCGCTTCTCCCTCGGTTACGGTGCGTGCCCGGACCTGGAGGACCGGGCGAAGATCGCCGACCTGCTCCAGCCCGAGCGCATCGGGGTCCACCTGTCGGAGGAGTTCCAGCTCCACCCCGAGCAGTCCACCGACGCCATCGTCATCCACCACCCCGAAGCCAAGTACTTCAACGCGCGGTAAGACTCCGTTCGACGCGCGGTAGCAGCACGAGTCGTACACTGGTCGGTCCAGTGCAGGCCGGTCGCCCTCCCCTCGGGGAAAGGTGACCGGCCTTCTCGTCCCTCATGGAAGGTGTGCCGGATGACCAGTACGATCCCCGCGTCCCTGACCCGTACGGCCGAGGGTGCTGCCCTGCAGGCCGTCTTTCTCGACATGGACGGCACCCTGGTCGACACCGAGGGCTTCTGGTGGGATGCCGAGGTGGAGGTCTTCGCCGATCTGGGGCACAGGCTGGACGAGGCGTGGAAGGACGTGGTCGTCGGCGGCCCGATGACCCGCAGCGCCGGGTACCTCATGGATGTCACCGGCGCGGACATCACCCTCGACGAACTGACCGTGCTGCTCAACGACCGCTTCGAGAAGCGCATCGCCTGCGGAGTGCCGCTGATGCCGGGCGCGGCGCGGCTGCTCGCCGAACTGGCGAGACACGAGATCCCCACCGCCCTCGTCTCCGCCTCGCACCGGCGCATCATCGACCGGGTCCTGGACTCGGTGGGCCGCCACCACTTCGCGCTCACCGTGGCGGGCGACGAGGTCACCCGTACCAAGCCGCACCCGGAGCCCTACCTCACGGCCGCGAGCGGCTTCGGGGCCGACCCCCGGCTCTGTGCTGTCATCGAGGACACCGCGACCGGCGTGGCGGCCGCGGAGGCCGCGGGTTGCCGGGTGGTCGCCGTACCGTCCGTGTCGCCGATCGCACCGGCGGCGGGCCGGGTGGTCGTCCGTTCGCTCGAAGAAGTCGATCTCGCATTTCTCAGGGGCCTGGTGACGGGTATGCGGTGACCCGCATACCGAGAGTATTTCTGTGAATGAATGGAAAAGCTCTCGCGTGCGGCCGTGCGCTTTATGTTGCGTCCGGGTGTGGATAAGGCGAGGACATGTCAAATTCGCAAAAATGTCTACCGCGTGACCTTTGTCACCCGATTGCTCCTCGCTGGGGCCCTGGAATCGGCCGCGCTGCCCGTTTCGTGTACCCAAGTGTCCCGATTGGTGAATCCCTGTACGAATCATTCCGGGACCGGAAATAGGCCCGCCGCTGATTCCCTTGACCATCTGATTACGCAGGATGCGGTGCCGGTCCGGCATTGCCGACGACGCCTACTAATGTCGTTTTCTCCATGACCGCATGAGGGAGAACGTCCACGATGAACCGCAAGACTCTGGTGCTGCCGGCCGTCGTAGGCCTGCTCGCGCCCGTACTCGCCGCCTGCGGCGCGTCGGACAGCGGGAGCGACGGCAACGGCGCCGTCGCTGTCGGCACCACGGACCAGTTCGTCGCCTCCACGGATGCCCCCGCGCCCCTCGACCCCGCCATCGGCTACGAGGCGGGCGTCTGGAACGTGCTGCGGCAGACGGTGCAGACCCTGACGCACGTCCCCCGCGGCGGCGGCCAGCCGGTGCCCGAGGCGGCCGAGAGCTGCACCTTCACGGACACGGCGAACGAGAGTTACCGCTGCAAGCTGCGCGCAGGCCTCGAATTCGCCGACGGCAGCGCCGTCACCGCCGAGGACGTCAAGTACTCCATCGACCGCGTCATCCGGATCAAGTCCACCAACGGACCCGTGGCCCTGCTCAACAACATCGACACCGTCGAGACCAAGGGCGACCGCGAAGTCGTATTCCACCTCCGGACCTCGGACGCGACGTTCCCGTACAAGCTCGCCACGCCGCCCGCCGGAATAATCCAGAAGGACAAATACCCGGCGGCCTCCCCGCGCAGCGGTTTCCAGGTCGACGGTTCCGGCCCGTACACCATGAAGCCGGAAGTGAAGAACGACCAGGTCGTGAAAGTCGTCTTCACCAAGAACCCCCGATACAAGGGGGACCTCAAGGTGATGAACGACAAGGTCGAACTCGATCTCTTTCCCGACGCCACTGCCATGGGCAAGGCGCTCGACGACAAGAAGATCGACATGATGACCCGCACCATGTCGCCCGAACAGGCCCAGCAGATGCTGGAAAAGCCCAAGGACGACATCAAGCTGACCGAGATGCCCGGCCTCGCGATCAGCTACCTCGGCTTCGACACCGAGGACCCCGCCGTGAAGAACAAGGCGGTTCGTCAGGCCATGGCCCAGATCATCGACCGCGGTCAGATCGCGAGTGACGTGTACGGCACGACGGCCGAGCCGCTGTACTCACTGATTCCGTCCGGCATCACCGGGCACACCAACTCGTTCTTCAACAAGTACGGCGAGCCCAGCACCGCCAAGGCCGCCGAGATTCTGAAGGACGCCAAGATCCACACCCCGGTGAAGTTCACCCTTCACTACACGACCGACCACTACGGCGAAGCCACCGCCACCGAGTTCGAGACGCTGAAGAAGCAGTTCAACGACACCGGGCTGTTCGACATCTCCGTCGAGGGCGCCCCCTGGGCGAAGTACCGTCCGGCCGAGGTGCGCGGCGATTACGCCGCCTACGGCATGGGATGGTTCCCCGACTTCCCGGACCCGGACAACTACACGGCGCCGTTCCTCGACAAGGACAACTTCCTCAACTCGCCCTACCGGTCGGCCCTGGCCCAGAAGACGCTCATCCCACAGTCCCGCCGCGAGGACGACCGCAGCGCCGCCGCCAAGACCTTCCAGCAGCTCCAGGACGTCGTCGCCGAGGACGTCCCCGTCCTCCCGGTCTGGCAGGGCAAGCAGTACGTCGCCTCCCGCGAGGGCCTCACCGGCGTCGAGTGGGCGGTCAACTCCTCCGCCGACCTCCAGCTCTGGGAGCTCGGCCCCGGCACCAGCTGACCGGCCCGGACACCGCCCCGGTGCCCCGGCCCCGCCGGGTCACTGGGCGCCGGGGCGCACCAGTCCGCTCTCGTACGCGTACACCGCGGCCTGCACCCGGTCGCGCAGCCCCAGCTTCGTCAGCACATGGCCCACATGCGTCTTGACCGTGGTCTCGCTGACGAACAGGTCGGCGGCAATCTCCGCGTTCGACAGGCCGCGTGCCACCAGCTTCAAGACCTCCACCTCGCGGTCCGTGAGCGTGTGCAGCGTGTCCGGCACCGGATCCTCGCCGGACGGCAGATGGTCCGCGTACTTGTCGAGCAGCCGGCGCGTGATGCTCGGGGCGAGCATCGCCTCGCCGCCCGCGACCACGCGGATCGCCTGCACCAGCTCATTGGCCGGGGCGTCCTTCAGCAGGAAGCCGCTGGCACCGGCGCGGAGCGCCTCCACCACGTACTCGTCGAGATCGAACGTGGTCAGCACCAGCACCTTCGCCGGACCGTCCCGGCCCGGACCGGTGATCTGACGCGTCGCCTCGACACCGTCCATCCGCGGCATCCGGATATCCATCAGGACCACATCGGGCTGCAGGGCCCGCACCTGGTCGAGCGCCTGGAGACCGTCACCGGCCTCGCCCACCACCGCGAGATCACCCTCCGCCTCCAGAATCATCCGGAAGCCGGTGCGCAGCAGCGGTTGGTCGTCGACCAGCAGGACGCGGATTGCCACGGGATCTCCTCAATGTCCTTCAAGGGCCACAGACCGGCCGGCCTCAACCCGGACCGGGTCCATTCTGCCCTGGCCATCCTGCGCCGATTCCGCCGGCCGGACCGACAGCGGATACACCGGGGGAGTCCCGCCGAATTCGGGACAGAGCGCCTGATGGTCGCACCAGCCGCACAGCTTCGTCGGCCGCGGCCGCCACTCACCGGTCTCCGTGGCCAGCGAGATCGCGTCCCACAGCGCCAGCAGCTTGCGCTCCACCCGCTCCAGGTCCGCCACCACCGGGTCGTACGTCATCACGTCGCCGCTGCCGAGGTAGACCAGCTGGAGCCGGCGCGGCACCACACCCTTGAGCCGCCAGATCACCAGCGCGTAGAACTTCATCTGGAACAGCGCGCCCTCCGCGTACTCCGGACGCGGCGCCTTCCCCGTCTTGTAGTCCACGATGCGGACCTCGCCCGTCGGCGCCACGTCGATCCGGTCGATCACCCCGCGCAGCCGCAGCCCCGAATCCAGCTCGGTCTCGACGAACATCTCCCGCTCGGCCGGCTCCAGGCGCGTCGGATCCTCCAGCGAGAACCAGCGCTCCACCAGCCGCTCCGCCTCCGACAGCCACTGCGCGAGCCGCTCGCCCTGAGGATCCTCGGCGAACAGCTCGGCCAGCTCCGGCTTCGACTCCAGCAGCCGGTCCCACTGGCCGGGGATCAGCGACGTGGCCCGGTCCGGCGTGCGCTCCGGCGCCGGGTTGTCGAAGAGCCGCTCCAGCACCGCATGCACCAGCGTGCCCCGGGTAGCCGCCTCGCTGGGCTTCTGCGGCAGCTTGTCGATGACGCGGAAGCGGTACAGCAGGGGGCACTGCATGAAATCGCTCGCCCGCGACGGCGAAAGGGACGAGGGCGGCTGAGGCGGCCGCGGCACTGAGGTCATGACGAAGACCCTACGACCCGCCACTGACACCAATCGGCATACCATCGACCACAGACCCTCGAACACTGCATGATCGTGCCGAAACGGCACCGACCGAAGGGACCTCGTGGACGAGAGCGGCAACAGCGGGCGGCCGCAGCCCGGCGCAGGGGACAAGGCCCCCGGCGACGGCCCCGACAAGGGCAAACCGGGACGCGGGGAAGAGCCGGGCGGCGGCATCCTCATGGGCCGCCCCTTCGGAGTGCCGGTCTACGTAGCGCCCAGCTGGTTCATCGTGGCGGCCCTGATCACCTGGGTCTTCGGCGGCCAGCTCGACCGCGTGCTGCCCGACCTCGGCGCGGCGCGCTACCTGGTCGCCCTCTTCTTCGCGATCGCGTTCTACGCCTCAGTGCTCGTCCACGAACTCGCGCACACGGTCGTCGCCCTGCGCTACAAGCTGCCGGTCCGCCGGATCCAGCTCCAGTTCTTCGGCGGGGTCTCCGAGATCGAGAAGGAATCCGAGACCCCCGGCCGCGAATTCGTCCTCGCCTTCGTCGGCCCGCTGCTCTCCCTCGTCCTCGCGGGCGTCTTCTACGTACCGATGAAGTTCGTCGAAGCCGGCACCGTGCCCGGCGTGCTGCTCGGCGGACTGATGATCTCCAACCTCATCGTCGCCGCGTTCAACCTGCTGCCCGGCCTCCCGCTCGACGGCGGCCGGATGCTCCGCGCCGTCGTGTGGAAGATCACCGGCCGCCCGATGAGCGGCACCGTCGCCGCCGCCTGGGTCGGCCGCGCCCTGGCCGTCATCACCCTCATCGGCCTGCCCCTCCTCACCCACACCGGTGCCCTCGGGAGCAGCAACCGCGACATCAGCGGCATGGACACCGTCACCGACGCCCTGCTCGCCGCGATCCTCGCCGCCATCATCTGGACCGGTGCGGGCAACAGCCTGCGCATGGCCCGGCTCCGCGAACACCTCCCCGACCTGCAGGCCCGTACCCTCACCAGGCGCGCCGTCCCGGTCGAGGCCGACACCCCGCTCTCCGAGGCCCTGCGCCGGGCCAACGAGGCAGGTGCCCGCGCCCTCGTCGTCGTCGACGGGACCGGCGAACCCACGGCCGTCGTCCGGGAAACCGCCATCGTCGCGGTCCCCGAACACCGCCGCCCCTGGGTCGCCGTCAGCGGCCTCGCCCAGGACCTCACCGACGGCATGAAGGTCTCCGCCGAACTCGCGGGCGAGGCCCTCCTGGACCGTCTCAAGGCCAGCCCCGCCACCGAGTACCTCGTCGTCGAGGACACCGGCGAGATCTACGGAGTGCTCTCCACCGCCGACGTCGAGCGTGCGTTCGTCGCAGCCATGGCACGCCCCGCCGCCTGACCGGCCGGCCGCGCCCGTCGGCCATGCCCGGGCGGGCGGCAGGAGCCCCCGGAAACACCGGTACGCTGGTCACATGTCTGAACCGACCGGTGCCGCCCGCCGACGTGGGCCCTTCAAGGTCGGGGACCAGGTCCAGCTCACCGATCCCAAGGGACGCCACTACACCTTCACGCTCGAAGCCGGAAAGAACTTCCACACCCACAAGGGTTCTTTCTCGCACGACGAGCTGATCGGTGCTCCCGAGGGCAGTGTTGTCCGTACCACGGGAAACGTCGTCTACCTGGCGCTGCGCCCCCTGCTCCCCGACTACGTCCTGTCCATGCCCCGCGGCGCCGCCGTGGTCTACCCCAAGGACGCGGGTCAGATCCTGGCCTTCGGCGACATCTTCCCCGGCGCCCGCGTCGTGGAAGCCGGCGTCGGATCCGGCGCACTGTCCACCTTCCTGCTCCGAGCCATCGGCGAGCAGGGCATGCTGCACTCCTACGAGCGCCGCGAGGACTTCGCCGAGATCGCCCAGCAGAACGTCGAGCGCTACTTCGGCAGCCCGCACCCCGCATGGCAGCTCACGGTCGGCGACCTCCAGGACAACCTCACGGAAACCGACGTGGACCGCGTCGTCCTGGACATGCTCGCGCCCTGGGAGTGCCTGGACGTCGTCTCCAAGGCACTCGTCCCCGGCGGCATCCTCTGTGCGTACGTCGCGACCACCACCCAGCTCTCGCGGACGGTCGAGTCCATCCGTGAGATCGGCTGCTTCGCCGAGCCGCAGCCCTGGGAGTCGATGATCCGCAACTGGCACGTCGAGGGTCTCGCGGTCCGTCCGGACCACCGCATGATCGGCCACACCGGATTCCTCGTCACCGCCCGCCGGCTGGCCGACGGAGTCCAGGCCCCGCCGCGCCGCCGCCGCCCCTCCAAGGGCGCCTACGGCGAGGACTACACCGGCCCGGGCAGCCAGAGCGGCTCCGACCGCGACTGAACCAGGGGCGCAGTCCTCGACATGCGCCCCGGCATGCCGGCGCCGCCGCCGAGTTCCCGGACCGACCCGGGAACTCGGCGGCGGCGCCTTTGCGTTGCCCCTGTGCGGGGGACGAACGGAGAACGGGATCCGTAGCCACCCCACCGTTCCACTGCCGTGTGAGGTGTGGCACGATGCTGGCCACCCCCACCCCGCCGCCGACGTCCCGCCGACGGCACCGCCTTTTCCGGCATTCCGCACCACAGGACCACAGGAGACATCCCGCGTGCAGACCTCCGCGCTCCCGGACCTCGCGCACACCGACACCACGACGATGCACTGGCTCGCCACGGCGGCGGCCATGGCAGCGGTCGTCGCGGCAGCCGGTCTGCTCCAGCCCGACGCGAGCGCCTCGGCCTCCACCGCCCCGCACCGCACCACGGCGCAGCACGGCGCGGCGCCCGTCGCCGCCCCCGACCCGGCCCGTGCGGCCTTCCCCCTGGAATGCGGCGGGGCGGGCCATACCGTGGCCAAGGAGGCCCCCGGCGACCTGGACGGCGACGGCCGTCCGGAAACCGTCGCGGTGGTCCACTGCGCGGCCGGATCGGGCACCCCGCCCAGCGGCGTCTACGTCCTGACACAGGGAGGCGGGGCCGCACCACGGATCGTCGCGACCCTGGTGGACCCCGTCCAGAAGATGAGCGTCGGCGACTTCGCGGTGCGTGACGGCGTCGTCTCCGCCACGCTGCTCGGCTACTCCTCGGCCTCGGTGCCCTCCTGCTGCCCCGACGAGCAGGAGAAGGTCACCTGGGAGTGGCAGAACGGCGCCTTCGTGCGCAGCAGTCAGTCGCAGGACCCGGCCGGTGCCGGCGTCTGACCGCTGCTGACCTTCACCGGGCGCGCCCGCCGGCCCGTCCGGGACCGCGGTCAGGCGGCCTCGGGTCCGAAGACCTCGACCCTGTCCGAAACACGTCGCACATGAATGCAGTCGCCCGGGCACTCCTTGGCCGAGTCGACCACGTCCTGAAGGATCGGCAGCGGGACACGCGTGGTCGCGCCCTTGTCCTGCAGCAGCTCGTCCTGATCGCTCTTCACATACGCGAGACCGTCGATGTCCAGCTCGAAGACCTCCGGGGCGTACTGCACGCAGATCCCGTCCCCCGTGCAGAGGTCCTGGTCGATCCAGACCTCCAGATCCTGCGTCTCGCTACCGGTGGGAGCCTCCTGCTGCACGGTCATTTCTCCTGCCGTTTCCTGCGTATCCGAACCAAAAAAAGCCAGCCCTGACGGGTGTTGACACTTCGACGATACAACCGGCCGCTTTCGGAGGTTGAAGGGTGGGTATTCACCTGACACGAGGGAGAGAACGCAAGGGTGAAGATCGGACACGCCCCACAGTCTTTGTGATCTAGGGGTTTCAATCATCACCCACCCAGGTAGGGTCAGGAAGCGTCCAGCTCCCCTTGGAGGAGGTGAGGACCGTGGCAGCCCACGACGACGACATCAACCGCGGCATCCGGCCCGGGCGAGGGTCCGATGACCCAGCCGGCCAGGTCGCCTATCTTGAGCAGGAAATCGCCGTCCTGCGACGTAAGCTCGCCGACTCTCCGCGTCATACGAGGATTCTCGAAGAGCGGATCGTCGAGTTCCAGACCAACCTTGCAGGCGTGTCCGCACAGAACGAGCGGCTCGCTGCCACACTCCGCGAGGCCCGAGACCAGATCGTGGCCCTCAAGGAAGAGGTCGACCGGCTCGCACAGCCGCCGGCCGGCTTCGGTGTGTTCCTGCAGGCGAACGAGGACGGCACCTGCGACATCTTCACCGGGGGTCGCAAGCTCCGGGTGAACGTCAGTCCCAGCGTTGAGCTGGAGGGCCTCCGGCGCGGCCAGGAGGTCATGCTCAACGAAGCGCTCAACGTGGTCGAGGCCATGGAATTCGAGCGGGCCGGGGACATCGTCACCCTCAAGGAGATCCTTGAGGACGGCGAACGTGCCCTGGTGGTCGGGCACACCGACGAGGAACGGGTGGTGCGGCTCGCCGAGCCGTTGCTGGACATCACCATCCGCCCCGGCGACGCCCTGCTGCTCGAACCCAGGTCCGGCTACGTCTACGAAGTCGTGCCCAAGAGCGAGGTCGAAGAGCTCGTCCTCGAAGAAGTCCCGGACATCGACTACAACAAGATCGGTGGACTGGGCGACCAGATCGAGCTCATCCGGGACGCGGTCGAGCTTCCCTACCTCCACCCGGACCTCTTCAAGGAGCACGAGCTGCGGCCGCCGAAGGGCATCCTGCTCTACGGTCCGCCCGGCTGCGGCAAGACACTCATCGCCAAGGCCGTCGCCAACTCCCTTGCCAAGAAGGTCGCCGAAGTCACCGGCCAGCCGGCCGGGAAGAGCTACTTCCTCAACATCAAGGGTCCGGAGCTCCTCAACAAGTACGTCGGTGAGACCGAGCGCCACATCCGCCTGGTCTTCCAGCGTGCCCGTGAGAAGGCGAGTGAGGGTACCCCCGTCATCGTCTTCTTCGACGAGATGGAGTCCCTCTTCCGTACCCGGGGATCCGGCGTCAGCTCGGACGTGGAGAACACCATCGTCCCCCAGCTGCTCGCCGAGATCGACGGCGTCGAGGGCCTGGAGAACGTCATCGTCATCGGCGCCTCCAACCGCGAGGACATGATCGACCCCGCGATCCTGCGACCCGGCCGCCTCGATGTGAAGATCAAGATCGAGCGCCCCGACGCAGAGGCCGCGAAGGACATCTTCGCGAAGTACCTCACGCCTTCGCTGCCCCTGCACGCGGACGATCTCGCCGAGCACACGGGCTCCAAGGAGGCCGCGGCTCACGCCATGATCCAGTCGGTCGTCGAGCGGATGTACACCGAGTCCGAGGAGAACCGCTTCCTCGAGGTCACGTACGCCAACGGCGACAAGGAAGTCCTTTACTTCAAGGACTTCAACTCCGGCGCGATGATCCAGAACATCGTCGACCGGGCCAAGAAGATGGCCATCAAGGCATTCCTCGAGCAGGGCCAGAAGGGCCTGCGTGTCTCCCACCTCCTCCAGGCCTGCGTGGATGAGTTCAAGGAGAACGAGGACCTGCCGAACACCACCAACCCGGACGACTGGGCCAGGATCTCCGGCAAGAAGGGTGAGCGGATCGTCTTCATCCGCACACTCGTCACCGGAAAGCAGGGCGCGGACACCGGTCGCTCCATCGACACGGTGGCGAATACCGGGCAGTACCTCTAGAACGCAGACCGGCTGCGGATGCCCGGCCGGGCATCCGCAGCCGGTTGCTTTCCGGACAGCTCCCACGACACCGCAGGTAATGACGTAATTGATCTCCCCACCGGCACAGAGGCGCTCTAGGCTCTGGCATACCGCCCGGTCGCGCAGTGCGGGAACGGGCGAACCGCGCACGCACCGGAAAAGCAGCGGTACTTGAGCGCCGCCCCGGAAGGGAGCGCCGCCGGGCAAGGAGGGCCGCATGACCGTACGGCGAGTAATGGGCATCGAGACCGAGTACGGGATTTCCGTGCCGGGCCACCCCAACGCCAATGCCATGCTCACCTCGTCCCAGATCGTCAACGCCTACGCGGCGGCGATGCACCGGGCGCGCCGCGCCCGCTGGGACTTCGAGGAGGAGAATCCGCTGCGCGACGCGCGAGGCTTCGACCTCGCCCGTGAGACCGCCGACTCCAGCCAGCTCACGGACGAGGACATCGGCCTGGCCAATGTCATCCTCACCAACGGGGCACGGCTCTACGTCGACCACGCGCACCCCGAGTACAGCTCGCCGGAGATCACCAACCCCAGGGACGCGGTCCTCTGGGACAAGGCCGGCGAACGCATCATGGCCGAGGCGGCCGAGCGCGCGGCCCAGCTTCCGGGCGCCCAGCCGATCCACCTCTACAAGAACAACACCGACAACAAGGGCGCGTCGTACGGCACGCACGAGAACTACCTGATGAAGCGCGAGACGCCGTTCTCCGACATCGTGCGCCACCTGACGCCGTTCTTCGTCTCGCGTCAGGTCGTCACCGGCGCCGGCCGGGTCGGTATCGGCCAGGACGGCCACGAGCACGGCTTCCAGATCAGCCAGCGCGCCGACTATTTCGAGGTCGAGGTCGGTCTGGAGACCACCCTCAAGCGCCCGATCATCAACACGCGCGACGAGCCCCACTCCGACGCCGAGAAGTACCGCCGGCTCCACGTGATCATCGGCGACGCGAATCTCTCGGAGATCTCCACCTACCTCAAGCTGGGTACCACCTCGCTGGTCCTCTCCATGATCGAGGACGGCTTCATCAACGTCGACCTGGCCGTCGACCAGCCGGTGCGCACCCTGCACCAGGTCTCCCACGACCCGGACCTGCGGCAGCTGATCACTCTGCGCAGCGGCCGGACACTCACCGCTGTCCAGCTCCAGATGGAGTACTTCGAGCTGGGCCGCAAGTACGTCGAGGAGCGGTACGGGGCGGACGCCGACGAGCAGACCAAGGACATCCTGATCCGCTGGGAGGACACGCTCAACCGGCTGGAGAACGATCCGATGAGCCTGTCCCGCGAGCTGGACTGGATCGCCAAGCGGGAGCTCATGGAGGGCTACCGCCGTCGCGACAACCTGGACTGGGACGCCGCCCGCCTGCACCTGGTGGACCTGCAGTACGCCGACGTACGGGCCGAGAAGGGCCTCTACAACCGTCTGGTGGCCCGCGGCAGGATGAAGCGCCTGCTGGACGAGAACGACGTCGAGAGGGCCCGTACGGCGCCTCCGGAGGACACCAGGGCGTACTTCCGCGGTCGCTGTCTGGAGCAGTACGCGGACGACGTCGCCGCGGCCTCCTGGGACTCGGTCATCTTCGACCTGCCGGGCCACGACTCCCTCCAGCGGGTTCCCACCATGGAGCCGCTGCGGGGCACCCGCGACCACGTCAAGGCACTCCTGGACCGCTGCCGTACGGCGGAGGAGCTGGTCCGGGTGCTGCAGGGCGGCTGAAAGGGCCGCCGACTGGGAATCATTCCGATGACCTCCGGACGTTGAGACAAGTACCGGGCCAATGTCGGACCCCGTAGGTAGGGTCTGATCAAGTGCTTCGAACCGAGCGGGGTGAGCTATATGGCGACCAAGGACACCGGCGGCGGACAGCAGAAGGCGACGCGCTCCACGGAAGAGGTCGAGGAGCAGGCGCAGGATGCGCAGGGCTCCGAGGACCTCAAGGAGCGACAGGAGAAGCTGAGCGACGACGTCGACGACGTCCTCGACGAGATCGACGATGTCCTGGAGGCCAACGCCGAGGACTTCGTTCGCTCATTCGTTCAAAAGGGCGGGGAGTAACCGGCCCGGCACCCTGGCCGGCGATCCATGGCCGGTGACCGGTCGTGCGGCACGAGCACAAGCCCGTGCCGCACGACCGCGGGCACGGATCGCGATCGGTCGGAATACCTCCGCCACACATGTGGATCACCCCGGTCGGACGGGTAGGGTCCGTGGCATACGGTGCTTCAACTGCAATTCGGCCGTAGGCAAGTTGGGAGATGATCCTGACGCCTAGCGCAGGGCCATCGCTTACCTGGAGGGAAACGCGTGGAAGCCAACACTCGTAGCACCGGGCGTCTACCAGCTGCCTTCCTGACGCCCGGGTCCTCTTCGTTCATGGACTTCCTGTCCGACCAGTCGCCCGGGATGCTCCCGGGCAACCGGCAGCTGCCGCCCATGAAGGGGGCCATCGAGGCGCCGCACGGCACCACGATCGTCGCGGCGTCCTTCCCCGGCGGCGTGGTCCTGGCCGGTGACCGGCGGGCGACCATGGGCAACATGATCGCGCAGCGCGATATCGAAAAGGTCTTCCCGGCCGACGAGTACTCGGCGGTGGGTATCGCCGGTACGGCCGGGCTGGCCGTGGAGATGGTCAAGCTCTTCCAGCTGGAGCTGGAGCACTTCGAGAAGGTCGAAGGGGCCCAGCTCTCCCTGGAGGGCAAGGCCAACCGGCTCTCCACGATGATCCGCGGCAATCTGGCGATGGCCATGCAGGGTCTCGCCGTGGTGCCGCTCTTCGCCGGCTACGACGTCGACCGCGAGCGGGGCCGGATCTTCAGCTACGACGTCACCGGCGGCCGCTCCGAGGAGCACGGGTACGCATCGACCGGCTCCGGTTCGATCTTCGCCCGCAACTCGATGAAGAAGCTGTACCGCGAGGATCTGACGGAGGAGCAGACGCTCACGCTGGTCGTGCAGGCGCTGTACGACGCGGCGGACGACGATTCCGCGACCGGTGGACCGGACGTGGGCCGTCGTATCTATCCGATCCTCACCGTCATCACCGACGAGGGCTTCCGGAAGCTGACCGCGGACGAATCCTCCGAGATTGCGCGCTCGATTCTGGAACGCCGGCTGGAACAGCCCGACGGCCCGCGCGCCGCGCTGCTCTGACCGTCCGTTCCGAGGCTTCTTCGATGCTCCTGCCACTGACAGAAAGGGACGGATAGCCGGTGTCGACGCCGTTCTATGTCTCACCTCAGCAGGCCATGGCCGACCGGGCGGAATACGCCCGGAAGGGCATCGCCCGTGGTCGCAGCCTGGTTGTGCTGCAGTACGCCGACGGCATTGTGTTCGTCGGCGAGAACCCGTCCCGTGCGCTGCACAAGTTCAGCGAGATCTATGACCGGATCGGTTTCGCCGCCGCCGGGAAGTACAACGAGTACGAGAATCTCCGCATCGGCGGGGTGCGTTACGCCGATCTGCGCGGATACACCTATGACCGCGACGATGTGACGGCGCGTGGACTGGCGAACGTCTACGCGCAGACGCTCGGCACCATCTTCTCCAGTGCGGCCGAGAAGCCGTACGAGGTGGAGCTGGTGGTCGCCGAGGTCGGTGCCGGGCCCGAGGGCGACCAGATCTACCGGCTGCCGCACGACGGCTCGATCGTGGACGAGCACGGCTCGGTCGCGGTCGGCGGCAACGCGGAACAGATCAGCACCTTCCTGGACCAGCGCCACCGTGACGGGATGTCCCTCGCCGAGGCGCTGAAGCTGGCGGTGCAGGCGCTGTCCCGCGATCCCAACGGCAGCGAGCGGGAGATCCCCGCGGAGCGGCTGGAGGTCGCGGTCCTGGACCGTACGAGGCCGCAGCAGCGCAAGTTCAAGCGGATCGTCGGCCGGCAGCTGGCGCGGCTGCTGGAGGCGGACGGCGCCGGTTCGACGCCGACGGACGCCCCTTCTGACACGGAGGAAGGCGAGGTCGCGGACACCTCGGCGGCCACTACGGACACCGGCGGGGCGAGCGCCAAGAAGGCCGCCCCGGATTCCTCCGATGCCGGTGATTCCCGGGACTCCACCGACTCGGGCGGCGACGTGGAGTAGCCGGCCCTGCCGGTCTCCGTGCCCCGGTCCGCCTTCTCGGCGGGCCGGGGCACTGTCATGCCGCGTGGTGGCCGGGCGGGGGCGCCGAGGAGCCGCGGACGACCAGGTGCACCGCCAGGCTGCCGACCTCGGCCGGCCTGCCGTCCAGCACGGCCAGCAACGCGTTCATACCGCGCTCGCCGACCTGTTCGGCGGGCAGTTGCACCGTGGTGAGCTCGGGTTCGACCGCCGTGGCCAGCGCCAGGTCGTCGAAGCCGGTGACGGAGAGGTCGTCCGGAACCCGCAGCCCGAGTCGCCGGGCGGCCTTGCAGGCGCCCGCGGCCAGGATGTCGTCGTCGCAGACGATGGCGGTGGGGCGGGGCCCGGGGAGGGCCAGTGCGCGTTCCGCGGCCTCGCGGCCGGCCCGTACGTCCAGCGCGGCCGGAACGGAGCGGACATCGGCTCCGGGGACGCCGCTCAGGGTGTCTTGGAGTGCCCGGGCGCGGACCGCGAACGTCCAGGAGTCGACGGCCGACGCGAGATGGATGAAGCGTCGGTGGCCGAGGGCCAGCAGATGACGTGTCACCTGGCGCATCCCGTCGGCGATGTCGAGATTGACCCGGGCGGCGGGGCCCGGCGCCGCGGGATCGCTGTCGAGCATGACCAGGGGGACGTCGGCCCCGTGCAGGGCGCCGAGGGCGTCGGCGGCCATGGAGGAGGCGATCACCCCGTCCAGGGCGGCGCGCGCCGAGGCGAAGGGGTCCCGGGCCGGTCCCGTGCCGTCGGGTGAGGGGTAGAGGACGACGCCGAAGCCGTGCTCGGCGGCGACTGCGGCGGCGCCGGTGTACACCCGGGCGAAGAACTCGTTGGTCAGCGCGGGGACGACGAGCAGGGCGGTCCGGGTGTTGCCGAGGCGCAGATTGCGGGCGGCGAGGTTGGGCCGGTAGCCGAGGCTGCGGGCGGCGTCGCGGACCCGTCCGACGGTGGTCTCGGCGACCCGGCCGCGCCATTTGTCGCCGAGGACCAGGGAGACGGTGGCCTGGGAGACACCGGCGGCCCGGGCCACGTCGCGGCTGGTGGGCCGGGAGGGGCCGGGTGGTGCTGGGCTGGTCACGCGAGCCTCCGGGGCCGGTCGGGCAGGCGCAATGAGGTGGACCTGCGGACTGGGCTCATGGTACGTATGAACCTGGAAGTTATACGTAAAACCTAGGGTGGCCGGAAGGGCGCTCCAAGGAGAGGGCGGGACATGGCCGCGGGATATCTGGACATCCTCCGGGCGCGGCATGCCGCCCGGCTGCTGACGGGCACCCTCGTGGGGCGGCTGCCGAACGGCACCGCCCCCATCGCGATCGTGCTGTTCACCCGTGCGGAGGGCGGCAGCTACGCCCTCGCGGGCGCGCTCGCCGCGGTGTACGGGCTGGGAACGGCCGTCGGACAGCCGCTGCTGGGCCGTGCCGTGGACCTGTACGGCCAGCCGCGCGTCCAGCTGCCCGCCGCCGCCCTGTCGGCCCTCGGTATGGCCCTGCTCGCCGTGGCGGGCTTCGGGTCGCTGCCGCTCGCCTACGCGGCCGTGGCCGTGGCCGGACTGTTCACACCGCCTCTGGAGGGCGGTCTGCGGGCTCTGTGGCCGAGCATCCTCGGCAGCGAGGACCGGGTGCACCGCGCGTACGCCATGGACGCGGTCGCGCAGGAGGTCATGTTCACGGTGGGGCCGCTGCTGGTGACCGTGCTGGTCTCCCTCTGGTCGCCGGCGGCCGCACTGCTCGTCATCAACGCGATCGGTGTCCTGGGGGCGCTCTCCGTCGTCCTGTCCGAGCCGTCCAGGGCCTGGCGTTCCGCACCGCGCGAGGCGCACTGGCTGGGGGCGCTCCGCTCGCCCGGGCTGCTGGCGCTGCTCGGCTCCTTCTTCTTCGTCGGACTGGCGCTGGGTTCCATCACGGTGGCGGGCGTGGCGTACGCCGACGACCAGGGCCAGGAGTCCGTCTACGGCTGGCTGATGGCGGCCCTGGGACTCGGCGCGCTGATCGGTGGGACGGTGTACGGGGCGCGCCAGTGGTCGGGGCCGCCCGAGCGCAGGCTCCGGGTGATCGTGGCGCTGCTGGCGCTCGGCTACCTCCCGCTGGTGCTGACGCCGGGCGTCGTGGCGATGACCGTGCTGGCCGCCGTGGCCGGGGTGTTCCTGGCCCCGGCCATCGCCTGCTCGTTCATCGTCGTCGACCGGCACGCCCCGCGGGGCACGGTGACGGAGGCGTTCTCCTGGCTCGTGACGACGTTCGGGGTGGGCGCGGCGGCCGGAACGGCCGTGGCGGGCCCGGCCGTGGAGCTGGGCGGGACGGCATGGAGCTTCGCCGTCGCGGGGGCCGGTGGAGTGGCCGCTCTGCTCGTTCTGCTGGCCACCGGAAAGGTCCTCGCAGCTCCCGGGCGTAGTGCTGTCGCGGTGCGAGGATCGGAAAATGATCGAAACGGTGCCGTCGAACCCGGTTTCAGCTCGGGCCATCAGGCGTAATGTTCAGTCATGGACCGCCGCATTTTCGGGCTGGAGAACGAGTACGGCGTCACGTGCACGTTCAGGGGACAGCGCCGACTGTCTCCTGATGAAGTGGCGCGCTACCTCTTCCGCCGTGTTGTGTCATGGGGCCGCAGCAGCAATGTCTTTCTGCGGAACGGCGCCCGCCTCTACCTCGACGTGGGATCGCATCCGGAATATGCAACCCCCGAATGCGACAACCTGACCGAGCTGGTCACTCACGACAAGGCCGGCGAGCGCATTCTCGAAGGCCTGCTTGTCGACGCCGAACGCCGCCTGCACGAGGAGGGAATCGCGGGCGACGTCTATCTCTTCAAGAACAACACCGACTCGGCAGGAAACTCCTACGGATGCCATGAGAACTACCTCGTGGCCCGGCACGGAGAATTCTCCCGGCTCGCGGACATCCTCATTCCCTTCCTCGTCACGAGGCAGCTGATCTGCGGCGCCGGCAAGGTGCTGCAGACCCCGCGGGGCGCCGTCTACTGCGTCAGCCAGCGAGCCGAGCACATCTGGGAGGGCGTCAGCTCCGCGACGACGCGCTCCCGTCCGATCATCAACACCCGCGACGAACCGCACGCGGACGCGGAGCGCTACCGCCGCCTCCACGTCATCGTCGGCGACTCCAACATGTCCGAGACGACGATGCTCCTCAAGGTCGGCGCGACCGACCTGGTGCTCCGCATGATCGAGGCGGGCACGGTGATGCGGGATCTGACCCTGGAGAACCCGATCCGGGCGATCCGCGAGGTCAGCCACGACATCACGGGGCAGCGCAAGGTCCGCCTCGCCAGCGGCCGCGAGGCCTCCGCCATAGAGGTGCAGCGCGAGTACTACGAGAAGGCCGTGGACTTCGTGGACCGCCGCGGCATCCGCACGGGCAACGTCGAGAAGGTCCTCGAACTGTGGGGCCGCACGCTCGACGCGATCGAGGCCGAGGACCTCGACCGGATCGGTACCGAGATCGACTGGGTCATGAAGTACAAGCTCATCGAGCGGTACCGGGCCAAGCACAACATGACCATGTCGAATCCGCGGGTCGCCCAGATAGACCTCGCCTACCACGACATCCACCGCCGCCGGGGCCTGTACTACCTGCTGGAACGCAGGGGCCAGGCCGCCCGTATCTGCAACGACCTGAAGATCTTCGAGGGCAAGTCGGTGCCCCCGCAGACGACCCGGGCGCGGTTGCGGGGCGACTTCATCCGGCGGGCCCAGGAGCAGCGGCGGGACTTCACCGTCGACTGGGTCCATCTCAAGCTCAACGACCAGGCGCAGCGCACGGTGTTGTGCAAGGACCCGTTCCGATCCGTCGACGACCGAGTGGAGAAGCTGATCGCGGGTATGTGAGCCGGCGCAGGACGCGCCTCGGCTCTCGTGCGACTCGGGCCCCGTACGTTCCTCGTACGGGGCCCTGCGCACGCCCTAGAGTGTCGGGGACCCCCTGGGCTGTGTCCCAACAAATGTGTCGTCTGAGATCTGAGGAACCAGTGCGCCGAATTGCCGGCCTTCTCGTCGTCCCCCTGCTGCTGCTGACAGCGGCCTGCGGCAGCGACGACAAGGGCTCCGACTCCGCTTCCGCCTCCGCGTCCGCCCCCACGAAGGGCGGATTCCCCGCCATCACCGCGGGCGCGAAGTTCGGCGAGAAGCCCACTCTGGCCAAGGGCACGGGAACGCCGCCCAAAGAGCTGAAGACCAAGGTCGTCAGTGAGGGTGACGGCGCCACGCTCAAGAACGGCGACGCGATCCAGGTCAACTACCTGGGCCAGGCCTGGGACTCCGACAAGCCGTTCGACAACAGCTTCGACCGCAAGCAGCCGTTCGATCTCACGCTCGGTGCCGGCATGGTCATCCAGGGCTGGGACAAGGGCCTGGTCGGCCAGAAGGTCGGCAGCAGGGTCGAACTCATCATTCCGCCGGACCTCGGTTACGGCGCGCAGGGCCAGGGCGACATCAAGCCGAACGCCACCCTCGTCTTCGTCGTCGACATCCTGAAGGCGAAGCAGATCCCGGCATCCGCCAAGGGCACCCCGGTCGCCCAGGACAACGTCGACCTGCCGAAGGTCGGCACGAACACCGACGGCAAGGCGCCGACCCTCACGATCCCCAGCAAGGTCACCCCGCCGAAGAAGCTGGTCTCCAACTACGTCCTGGAGTCCAAGGGCGAGGTCGTCAAGGAGACCGACACGGTCGTCGTGAACTACGTGGCCAAGCTGTGGAAGGACGGCAAGGAGTTCGACAACACCTACGCCACGGGCAAGACCGCTTCCTTCCCGCTCGCCCAGGTCACCCTCAAGGGACTCAAGAACGGCCTGATCGGCAAGAAGATCGGCAGCCGTGTGCTGCTCGTCGTCCCGCCGGACCAGGGCCTCGGTGACAAGGCGCAGCAGTCCGTCCCGGCGAACTCCACGCTCGTCTTCGCCGTGGACATCCTCGCAAAGATGTAAGACTGTCCCGGTTGCCCAGTTCATCATTTAGAGGAGCAAGTCAGTGAGCATCGAGAAGCCCGAGATCGACTTCCCGGGTGGCGAGCCGCCGGCCGACCTGGAGATCAAGGAGATCTGGGAAGGCGACGGCGCGGAGGCCAAGGCCGGCCAGACCGTCTCCGTCCACTACGTGGGCGTGGCCTTCTCCACCGGTGAGGAATTCGACGCCTCCTGGAACCGCGGTACGCCGCTCAAGTTCCAGCTCGGTGCCGGCCAGGTCATCAAGGGCTGGGACCAGGGCGTGCAGGGCATGAAGGTCGGCGGCCGTCGCCAGCTGACCATCCCCGCGCACCTCGGCTACGGGGACCGCGGCGCCGGCAGCGCGATCGCCCCGGGCGAGACGCTGATCTTCGTCTGCGACCTGGTCGCCGTCTGATCTCGCGCCCCTGCGCTTCGAGGGCCCGTGCCGCAAGGCACGGGCCCTAGTGCCGTGGCAGGCAACGTTTGCCCCGTCGCGGGCAAACGTTGCCCGCCGCGGCACTAGCTTTTGTCCGGACACCCCGGAGCGGTACGGTCGAGGGTCGTAGAGCAAACAGAGAGGGCGTCGATGGCGATTGCCAAGGCCGAGCGGCTGATGAACCTGGCACTGTGTCTGCTGGGGACCCGGCGCCCGCTCAGCAAGCGCGAACTGCGCGGTTCCATCGAGGCCTATCTCGAAGCTGGTTCCGACGACGCCTTCAACCGGATGTTCGAGCGCGACAAGGACGACCTGCGCGAGCTCGGTCTGGTCATCGAAACCGTGGAGAACCTGGACGGCGACACCGGCTACCTGGCCCGCCGCGACAGCAACCGGCTGCCCCCGATCACGCTGGACGCGGAGGAGGCCGCAGCCCTGGGGCTGGCCGCCAAGGTCTGGCAGCAGGCCCGGCTGGCCGGTGCAGCCAGCGGAGCCCTGCAGAAGCTGCGGGCCGCGGGCATGCCGGAGGCGGAGGACGCGTACGAGGTGCACAGCGCCCTCGAACCCCGTATCCCCGTCCACGAGGCCGCGTTCGAGCCGCTGATGCTGGCCTGCCGCGACCGCCGGCCGGTGACCTTCGACTACCGCAAGGCCAACGCCGCACGCCCCGAGCAGCGCCAGGTCGAGCCGTGGACGCTGGAATGCTGGCGCGGCCACTGGTACTTGGCCGGCTGGGACCGGGGGCGGGGTGCGGAGCGGGTGTTCCGGCTCTCCCGGATCGCGGGGAAGGTCCGTTCCCGGGCCGGGGCCTTCACCGCCGAGGTGCCCGACGTGGTCACCGTCCGCGAGACCGTGGAGAGCTGGGCGGGCGAGACGGCGACGCGCACCGCGCTGATCAGGCTGCGGGCCGATTCCGGCTACCCGCTGCGGGCCCGGGCCATATCGGTCCGGGAACTCGGGGACGGGTGGGAGGAGTTGGAGATTCCGTACGGACACGGTCTGGACGCCTGGCTCGTCGAGTTCGGTCCGGACGTCGTCGTGAGTGAACCTGCGGATCTGCGGGCCGACGTGGTGGACCGGCTGCGCGCCGTGGCCAAGGACTGAGGGGACCGAATTCATGGCCACGAACGCCATCGACCAGACCCGCCGGATGCTCTCCCTGGTGACGTATCTGCGCGAGCGCCCCGGCGCCCACGTCCAGGACGTCGCCCGGGCCTTCGGGATCACCGAGGACGAGCTGATCTCGGACCTCGACGTCCTGCCCATGTGCGGGACGAGCTTCCGAGGCGGCGATCTGCTGGACATCGACACCGACGGCGACCGCATCTGGTGGCACAACCCGGACGATGTCGCCGAGCCTCTGCGGCTCGCGGCCGACGAGGCGACGGCCCTGCTGGTCGCCGCCCGCGCCGTTGCGACGCTGCCCGGACTGCGCGAGAGCGACCGCCAGGCGCTGCTGCGGGCCACCGCCAAGCTGGAGGCCGCCGCCGGTGAGGTCGGGGCCGCCAGCTCCCGGCTCTCGGTCACCTTCGAGTCCGAGGGCGGCGTCTTCGCCGACGTGGACCGGGCGATCTCCGAACGCCGCCGGCTCTGGCTGCGCTACTACTCGCCCGCGCGCGACGAGCTGACCGAGCGCGAGGTGGACCCGATCCGGCTGTTCGCCGTCGGTCACACCTACATGGAGGCCTGGTGCCGGTCCTCCGAGGACCGGCGTACGTTCCGCCTCGACCGGGTCGCCGAGATCCGGCTGCTCGACGAGCCGGCCGCGCCGCCCGAGCTGGAGCTGCGGGACCTGTCCGAGGGGCTGGTGCAGCCCGCCGCCGAGGATCCGGAGGTCGTGGTCGAGGTCGGCCCCGGCGGGCGATGGGTGGCCGAGTACTACCCGCACGACAGCGCCGAGGAACTGCCCGACGGCGGCCTGCGGATCACCCTGCGCACCCCCGACCCGGCCTCGCTGCGCAGACTCGCGCTCCGGCTCGGCAGGGAGGGGCGCATCGTCTCGCCGCCGGAGCTGGCGCGGAGCGCACAGACCGCGGCCCGGGCGGCGCTCGCCGCGTACGACGGCACGGCCTGAGGGGATACCCGAGGAGATATGACCCATATGTCTGTCGTGTCGGGTGTTTCCGTCGTGCCGACCGTGGTCGTCCCCGAATCCGTACGGTTCAAGGCTGCCTGCCCGGAGTGCCGCGCGCGGTTCGAACTCGCGGCGGCGGAGTTCCGTCTCGCGATCGGCGCGAGCAGCCGGACCACGTTCTACTCCTTCACCTGCCCCGCGTGCGACGTGTCCGTCCGCCGGCCCGCGGGGGAGCGGATAGTGGAACTGCTCACCGGCGGCGGCGTGCGGACGCTGCGCCTGTACACCGGTGCCTGAGACATCACTCCGGACCTTCGGACACTAGACACATCGAGGCTCTGCGCATGTTCTGGCCCATGCTCGCCATCGCCCTGGGATTCCTCGGCATCGCCGTCCTGGGCGTGCTGGCCATCAAGGTCTTCATCGAGGCCCAGCGCCTCGGTCACCAGGTGACAAGCACCACTGAGCGCATCAACCGGGCCGCGGAGGAACTGGAGCGCGCTGCCACGAATCTCGCGGCCACCGGCGAAACCCTGCGCTAGGCGGGCCCGTTCGATCCGGTCGGATGCGGCCTCCTTTTTCGCAGTGGCGGGAGGTACGCTGCTGGTGACGGCCCTGGCAGGGGGTGCGGGCCGCTGTCGAAAGTATGCACAGGCATTGCCTCGCGTTTACTCCCGCGGGTTACGATCGCTCCCAGCGAAATGGTCGGACGTGTGTCTGACCCAAAAGGGCAGCGAGCCCACCTCCAGCCGCCTCAGCGAGAAGGAAGCACATCATGGGCAATCTGAAGCCTCTCGAGATCGTTCTGATCATCGCTGTCATCCTGCTGTTGTTCGGTGCCAAGAAGCTTCCCGACATGGCGCGTTCCCTCGGCAAGTCGGCCCGCATCCTCAAGAGCGAGGCCAAGGCGATGAAGAAGGACGACGAGCCGGCGGCGCCGACGGACACGGTCGCCGACCAGGGTGCTCAGCAGCCCGCAGCCGCGCGCACGATCCAGGCCGCTCCCGGCGACGTGACGAGCTCCCGCCCGGTGAACGAAGCGAAGCCCACCACCCAGAGCTGATTGCTGACGGGTCTCCCCGACAGCTGCCGCACGAGACGAGGGAAGTGGGTTGCTCAAGTCTGCCCGCAAGCAGGAGAAGGACGGCGAGGGGCGGATGCCTCTCGCTGATCACCTGCGTGAGTTGCGTAACCGACTGCTGATCGCGGTCGTGGCGGTCATCGTGATCACGTCGATCACGGCCTTCTTCTACCAGGATCTGATCGACTTCCTGATCCGCCCGATCCTGGAGTCGGTCGGGTGCACCGACGGCCAGAAGAAGCAGGCGAACGGTCGTCCCTGCGCCGAGATGACGGTGAACGGTCTGGTCGCTCCGTTCTCCATCGCCCTCAAGGTCTCCCTCATGGCGGGTGTGCTGTTCTCCACTCCCGTCTGGCTCTACCAGCTCTGGGCGTTCCTGGCCCCGGGTCTTCACAAGAACGAGAAGAAGTACGCGCTGAGCTTCGTCGGCGCCGGCGTGCCGCTGTTCTGCGTCGGAGCTGCGCTCGCGTACATCCTGATGCCCCAGACCGCGGCGGTGCTGCTCGACTTCACCCCGGACAACACGACGAACCTGCTGCCCGTCGACGACTACCTCGACATCGTCACGCGCATGGTGATCGTGTTCGGTCTCGCCTTCGAGCTGCCTCTCCTGCTCGTCCTGCTGAACTTCACCGGCGTCCTCACAGCCAAGCGGCTCGGGTCCTGGTGGCGCGCGATGATCATGGGCATCACGGTCTTCGCCGCAGTCGCCACCCCCACCGGTGACCCGCTGACGATGGTGGTACTGGCCGCGCCGATCGTGCTGCTCTACTTCCTCGCGCTCGGTATCTGCATCGTCAACGACCGGCGGAGGCGTCGCGAGAACCCCGACGCCGACCTCGACGACGACGAGGCCTCGGACCTGGATCTCACGCCTGAGGACATCGGCGACATGGAGAACGTGTCGGCTTCGCTGCCCGCACAGGCCGACGGGGAACAGGACGGCGGACGATCGATCCGGCGAGACGGTTACGACGACATCACCTGACCTTGTAAGGTCCCCCGGGTGACCAGCGAGATCACCCTTTTCGTCAATCCCACCGCAGGACGCGGCCGGGGCGCGCACGCCGCGCAGCCGGCCGCTTCCGCGTTGCGGGACGCCGGATTCTCCGTCCGTACGGTGCTCGGTGAGGACGCCGACGACGCGTTGCGGCGGGCCCGCGAGGCGGTGGCCGCGGGGACGGGCGCGCTCATAGCCGTCGGCGGCGACGGGATGATGTCCCTCGCCCTCCAGGCGGTCGCCGGGACCCCGACCCCGCTCGGTGTCGTCGCCGTCGGTACGGGCAACGACTTCGCCCGCGCTCTCGGCATGCCGATACGGGACCCCGCGGCGGCGGGCCGGCTGGCCGCCGAAGCGCTCAAGGGCGGTGCCGTCCGCGAGATCGACCTCGGCAGGGTCGGCGAGCGCTGGTTCGGTTCCGTGCTCGCCTCCGGCTTCGACTCCCGCGTCAACGACCGCGGCAACCGGATGCGCTGGGTCGGCGGCCGGTTCAAGTACGACCTGGCGATCCTCGCCGAACTCGCCGCCTTCAAGCCCATCACGTACCGCATGAGTCTGGACGGCGGACCGGTCCGGGAGATCGAGGCGACGCTCATCGCCGTCGGCAACGGCTCGACCTATGGTGGCGGCATGCGGATCTGTGCGGACGCCGTCATGGACGACGGCCTCTTCGACGTGACCGTCGTCGGCGACTGCAGCCGCACCACCCTCCTCAAGGTGTTCCCCAAGGTCTACAGGGGAACGCACCTCGGCCACCCCGTCGTCACCGTGCACCGGGTCTCCTCCATCGCACTGGAGGCGGTCGGCGTCACCGCGTACGCGGACGGTGAGCCGCTCGGCTCGCTGCCACTGACCGCCACCTGTGTACCGCGTGCGGCACGGGTGCTGGGGGCGGGTTCTCCCACGGGGACTTAAAGATCGAGTGACTGTCACAGGTGCCGGGTAGGCTCGTGGACAAGATGACAGAGGACCTCTCACCAGCTGAGCGATACCAGGCTTCCCGGATCCGAGCCGCCGAGCAGGCGACTGCGCTCGGACCCTTCCGCGAGATGTACGAGTTCGATCTGGACCCCTATCAGATCGAGGCCTGCAAGGCGCTGGAGGCCGGCAAGGGCGTGCTGGTCGCGGCCCCGACCGGTTCGGGCAAGACGATCGTCGGCGAGTTCGCCGTGCATCTGGCGCTGGCCCAGGGCCGCAAGTGCTTCTACACCACGCCGATCAAGGCCCTGTCCAACCAGAAGTTCGCCGACCTGGTCAAGCGGTACGGCGCGGACAAGGTCGGCCTGCTGACCGGGGACAACAGCGTCAACGCCGACGCACCGGTGGTCGTCATGACCACCGAGGTGCTGAGGAACATGCTGTATGCGGGCTCCCAGGCGCTGAACGGCCTCGGTTACGTGGTGATGGACGAGGTGCACTACCTCTCCGACCGCTTCCGGGGCGCTGTGTGGGAGGAAGTGATCATTCACCTCCCCGAATCCGTCACCCTGGTGTCGCTGTCGGCGACCGTGTCCAACGCCGAGGAGTTCGGCGACTGGCTGGACACCGTACGGGGCGACACCCAGGTGATCGTCTCCGAGCACCGGCCGGTGCCGCTCTGGCAGCATGTGCTGGCCGGCCGCCGGATGTACGACCTCTTCGAGGAGGAGAGCGACCACGGCGGCCGCGGGTCCGGGCGCCGTGAGGTCAACCCCGACCTGGTCCGGCTCGCCCGCATGGAGAACCAGCGCGGATACAACCCGCGTGAACGCCGGCGCGGGAAGATGGTGCGCGAGGCGGACCGCGAGCGCGAGCGGCGCCAGCGCAGCCGCATCTGGACACCGTCGCGGGCCGAGGTCATCGACCGGCTGGACGCCGAGGGACTGCTGCCCGCCATCACGTTCATCTTCAGCAGGGCCGGCTGCGAGGCCGCCGTGCAGCAGTGCCTGCACGCCGGACTGCGGCTCAACGACGAGGACAAGCGCCGGCTGGTCCGGGAGATCGTCGAGCAGCGCACGGCGTCCATCCCCGCCGAGGACCTGCACGTCCTCGGCTACTACGAATGGCTCGAAGGCCTGGAGCGGGGCATCGCCGCGCACCACGCCGGAATGCTGCCGACCTTCAAGGAGGTCGTCGAAGAGCTCTTCGTCCGTGGCCTCGTGAAGGCGGTCTTCGCGACGGAGACCCTCGCGCTCGGCATCAACATGCCCGCACGCTCGGTGGTCCTGGAGAAGCTCGTCAAGTGGAACGGCGAGCAGCATGCCGACATCACGCCCGGCGAGTACACCCAGCTGACCGGCCGCGCCGGCCGCCGCGGCATCGACGTCGAGGGCCACGCGGTGGTGCTCTGGCAGCGCGGCATGGACCCGGGCGCGCTGGCCGGACTCGCGGGCACGCGTACGTATCCGCTGCGCTCCAGCTTCCGCCCCTCGTACAACATGGCCGTCAACCTGGTGCAGCAGTTCGGGAAGCACCGGTCGCGTGAGCTGCTGGAGACCTCCTTCGCCCAGTTCCAGGCGGACCGCTCGGTGGTCGGGATCTCCCGCCAGGTCCAGAAGAACGAGGAGGGCCTGGAGGGCTACAAGGAGGGAATGACCTGCCACCTCGGCGACTTCGAGGAGTACGCGCGGCTGCGCCGCGACCTCAAGGACCGGGAGACGGAGCTCGCCAAGCAGGGCGCCTCGCAGCGGCGGGCCGCGGCGGCGGCGTCCCTGGAGAAGCTCAAGCCGGGCGACGTCATTCATGTGCCGACCGGCAAGTTCGCAGGGCTGGCGCTCGTTCTGGATCCCGGGCTGCCTGCCGGGCGGACCAACGGACACGGGCATCGGGGGATGGAGTACCACGACGGGCCGCGGCCGTTGGTGCTGACGGCTGAGCGCCAGGTGAAGCGGCTGGCCTCGATCGACTTCCCGGTGCCGGTGGAGGCACTGGAGCGGATGCGGGTCCCGAAGTCGTTCAACGCGCGCTCTCCGCAGTCGCGCCGCGATCTGGCGTCCGCGCTGCGGACCAAGGCCGGGCACCTCGTGCCGGACCGGCACCGCCGCGAGCGTGCCGCCGCCGCCGACGACCGCGAGATCGCGCGCTACCGGGCCGAGTTGCGCGCCCACCCCTGCCACGGGTGCGACGAGCGCGAGGACCATGCGCGGTGGGCCGAGCGGTATCACCGGCTGCAGCGGGACACCCAGCAGCTGGAGCGCCGCATCGAGGGGCGGACGAACACGATCGCCCGCACCTTCGACCGGATCGTGGCCCTGCTCACCGAGCTCGACTATCTGCGGGGCAGCGAGGTCACCGAGCACGGGCGGCGGCTGGCCCGGCTGTACGGCGAGCTGGACCTGCTGGCGAGCGAGTGCCTGCGGGCGGGTGTGTGGGAGGGCCTCAACCCTGCCGAACTCGCCGCGTGTGTCTCGGCGTTGGTGTACGAGGCGCGGCAGTCGGACGACGCGGTGGCGCCGAAGCTGCCGTCCGGGCCGGCGAAGACCGCGATGGGCGAGATGGTCCGGATCTGGGGGCGGCTCGACGCCCTGGAGGAGGACTTCAAGATCAATCAGGCGGAGGGGGTCGGGCAGCGCGAGCCCGATCTCGGATTCGCCTGGGCGGTGTACATGTGGGCGTCCGGGCGGACGCTGGACGAGGTGCTGCGCGAGGCGGAGATGCCGGCGGGGGACTTCGTGCGGTGGTGCAAGCAGGTGATCGACGTGCTGGGGCAGGTGGCTGCGGCGGCTCCGCGTGAGGGGAGTTCGGTGGGGCGGAATGCGCGGAAGGCGGTTGATGAGGTGTTGCGGGGGGTGGTGGCCTACAGCTCTGTGGGCTGAGGCGCAGTGCGGAGCGGTGGGCGGGGTGGTGTGTGGGTGCGTCGCCTGCGGCGGGCCTTGTCCCCTCCCCGCCCCTTCCCGTAACCGGGGGCTCCGCCCCCGGACCCCCGCTCCTCAAACGCCGGAGGGGCTGGGTTGTGCCCCGGAGGGGCTGGAAGGTACGCCGGAGGGGCTGGGTTGTGCCCCGGAAGGGCTGGCAGGTACGCCGGACGGGCCGAGTGGGTTGCTGGACCTGTATGCGCGCCAGCCGCCGTGCCCCGTGATGTCCTCCGCGCCCTTCACCGCGTACGGCTCGCAGAGGAAGCCCGTAGCCGTCGTGCCGTCCGACAGGTCCACCCGGCCCAGCACCATGGGGTGCGGGAGGGCTGCCGTGAGGGTGCCCAGGCCCTCGGCCGGGAGTTCCCAGATTTCCGTTTCGATGGCCGCGCCTCCCTCGTCCGTGCGGACCAGGCCCGGCTTGGGCGGCGTTGTCGCCAGGGCGTGCAGGCGGTAGACGGGGGCCGTTGTCGTCGTACGGATCAGGCGGGCGCCCAGGAGAAGGAGTTGCGGGTTGAGCGGCTCGCCGGTCAGGTGGGCGCCCGCCACCGCGAGGTGGACGGGCGGGGTCAGCAGGGCGGCGATCCGGGTCAGGCGCTCGTCCGTGTGGGCGGGGCCGATCAGCATCACGCCGAACGGCAGGCCGGCCACCTCGCCCGCCGGAGCGGCCACCGCGCACAGGCCGAACAGATTGGTGGAGTTGGTGAACCGGCCGAGCCGGGCGTTCGCGCCCAGCGGGTCGGCCGCCACCTCCGCGAGCGTGGGGTGGCCGGGTGTCGTGGGGAGCAGCAGGGCGTCCGCGTCGCCCAGTGCGGCCTCGGCCGCGGCGCGGAGCCGCTCCAGCCGGTCCCGGTCCGCGAACAGGCGGTGTGCGGGGATGTCCCGGGCCGCGGTGATGATGCCCGCCACCGTGGGGTCCAGGTCCGGGGGCCCGCTGTCGACGAACGCTCCCACCGCGGTGTAGCGCTCCGCGACGAACGCCCCCGCGTAGAGCATGGCCGCCGCCTCCGTGAACGGGGTCAGGTCGACGGGAAGCAGGACGGCGCCCGCCGCGCGGAGGCGGGCCGTCGTCGATGCGTAGGCATCAGCCCAGCCCGGGTCCAGTTCACCCAGTTGTTCCGTGGACGGCACCGCGATCCGCCACGGGCCCGGGACGCGGGCGGGGACGGGGCGGGCGGTGGCCGAGGTCATCAGGGCGAGCGCCGACTCCGCCTCGGGGAGCGTACGGGCGAAGACGGTGACGCAGTCCAGGCTCGCGCAGGCGGGGACCACTCCGTCCCCCGGGACGAGACCGCGCGTCGGCTTCAGGCCCACGATCCCGTTGAACGCCGCCGGGACCCGGCCCGAGCCCGCCGTGTCCGTGCCGAGCGCCAGGTCCGCGATGCCGAGCGCGACGGCGACCGCCGAACCCGAGCTGGAACCGCCGCTGATGCGGTCGGGGGCATGGGCGCTGCGGACCGCACCGTACGGGGAGCGGGTGCCGACCAGGCCCGTGGCGAACTGGTCGAGATTCGTCGTACCGATCACCAGCGCCCCGGCGGCCCGGAGCCGCGCCACGACGGGGGCGTCCGCGGCGGGTTCGTACGCGTAGGAGGGGCAGCCCGCCGTGGTGGGCAGGCCGGCCACGTCGATGTTGCCCTTGACGGCGAGCAGCCGGCCCGCCAGAGGGAGGAACTCGCCCGCTGCCAGGCGGGTTTCGAGGGCGTGGGCCTCCTCCTCCAGGTCGGCCTGCGGGCGCAGACCGATCCAGATCTCCGGGCGGTCCACCGCCTCGATGCGGGCGTACGCGGCGCGGACCCGGGCGAGAGTGGAAGTGGGAGTGGGAATGGACATCGGGGTGCTCCTCAGTTCGTGGGGGTGGGCGGGGCCAGGGTCACCAGAGCCGTGCCCGCCTCGACCTGTGCGCCCGGCCGGGTGAGGATCCGTTCCACCACGCCGTCCGCCGGGGCGTGCACCCGGGACTCCATCTTCATCGCCTCCAGCGCCAGCAGCGGCTGACCTGCCGTCACCGTGTCGCCCTCGGCCACATTGAGCTGCCAGACCGATGCCGCGAACTCGGCCTCCACCAGGTGGCCGCCCGCCGGCACCGTCACCTCGGTGGCAGGCGGCGCCGGTGCCTCGGCGGCGTCGGCCCGTGCGAACTCACCCGCGGCCTCCCACGCGTCGCGCTCGGCGGCGAAGGCCGTGCCCTGGCGGGTACGGAAGGCGGCGATCGACTCCGCGTTCCGGCCCAGGAACTCCTCGTACCGCGCCAGTGAGAACTCGCCCTCCTCGATCCGCGGGACGAAGCGGCCGGAGATGATGTCCGCGCGCAGCTCCAGGAGTTCGTCCGCGTCCACCGGATACCACTTGATGCGGTCGAAGAAGCGGAGCAGCCACGGCGAGCCCGGCTCGAACGCGCCGCGCTGCTGCCAGCCGGACCAGACCTGGGTGGTACGGCCGACGAACTGATAGCCGCCCGGCCCCTCCATGCCGTAGATGCAGAGGTAGGCACCGCCGATGCCGACGGAGTTTTCCGCGGTCCAGGTGCGAGCCGGGTTGTACTTGGTGGTGACGAGGCGGTGGCGCGGGTCCAGCGGGGTGGCCACCGGGGCGCCGAGGTAGACGTCTCCCAGTCCCATCACCAGGTACTCGGCGTCGAACACCGTGCGGTACACGTCGTCGACCGAGTCCAGACCGTTGACCCGGCGGATGAACTCGATGTTCCACGGACACCACGGCGCGTCGTCCCGGACCCCGGCCATGTAGCGGGCGATGGCCTCGCGGGTCGCCGGATCGTCCCAGGAGAGCGGGAGATGCACGGTGCGGGAGGGGACGGTCAGGGCGTCGGTGGGCGGGAGTGCGGCCTCGGTGCGGTGGAGCACGTCGAGGAGGTCGGTCTGGGCGAGGACGGTGGGGTCCGTCTGGATCTGGAGCGAGCGGATGCCCGGGGTCAGACCGGTGATGCCGGGGACGGCCGCGGTCGTCAGGGCTTCCATCAGGGCGTGGACGCGCATGCGGAGGGCCAGGTCGAGCTGCATCGGGCCGTACTCGACCAGGACGTTGTCGTCGCCGCTGCGGCGGTAGGTGAGGACGTCGTCGCGGTACAGGATGCCGCCGTCGGTGATTGCGGGGCGCGGCTCGCCCGTCACCGTCACGGGCCGGAAGCGGACCGTGTCACCGGGGCGCAGCTGGCCCAGCTTCCAGCGTTCGGCCGTCACCACCGTCGCCGGACAGACGAAGCCGCCCAGCGACGGACCGTCGGGCCCGAGCAGCACGGGCATGTCGCCGGTGTAGTCGACCGCGCCCACGGAGTACGGCGTGTCGTGGATGTTGGAGGGGTGCAGCCCCGCCTCGCCGCCGTCCGCCCGCGCCCAGCGAGGCTTCGGGCCGATGAGGCGGACGCCGGTGCGGGCCGAGTTGAAGTGGACCTTCCAGTCGGCCGCGTAGAAGTCGTGGATGTCCTCCTCGGTGAAGAACTCCGGCGCCGCGTGCGGGCCTTCGGCGGCGGCGATCTGCCAGGTGTCCGTGAGGCGGGGCCGCTCGGACACGGGGACGGGGAGAGCCACCGGTGCGGCGCCCCCGCCGTGCAGGACGTCGCCGGTGCGCAGGGCCCGGCCGCCGTGTCCGCCGAAACCGCCGAGCGTGAACGTGGCCGCGCTGCCCAGGAACTCCGGCACGTCCAGGCCGCCGCCGGCGAAGAGGACGTACGTGCGCAGCCCGTGTTCCGCGGGTGCGCCGATCGCGAGCTCGGCGCCCGCCGGGACGGTCAGCGGTTCCCACTGCGGGACCGGTGAGCCGTCGAGGGTCACCGGAGCCGGGGCGCCGGTGACGCACACGGTCGTGGGACGGGTGAAGCGGAGGGTGGGGCCCTGGAGGGTGCACTCCAGGCCGGGGGCGCCCGGGGTGTTGCCGAGGGCCGTGTTGCCCAGCCGGAAGGACAGGTCGTCCATGGGGCCCGAGGGCGGTACGCCGACCTGCCAGTAGCCGGTGCGGCCCGGCCAGTCCTGCACGGTGGTGAGCGTGCCGCCGGAGACCACCTCGATGCGGGGCGTCGGGTCCTCGATCATGGCGAGCGTGGCGGTGGAGTGCGTCGCGGTACGGACCCGGTCGTCGGCCAGGGCGGCCCGGACCAGCCCGAGATTGGTCTCGATGCCGTCGATGCGGGTGGCCGCGAGCGCCGCGTCCAGCCGGGCCAGGGCCTCGGCGCGGTCGGCGCCGTACGCGATGACCTTGGCGAGCATGGGGTCGTAGGCCGTCGTCACCTGCGTCCCCGTCTCGATCCAGCTGTCCACCCGCAGGCCCTCACCCCGGGGGAAGTCGACCCGTGTCAGCAGACCCGCACCGGGGCGGTGGTCGCGGCTCGGGTCCTCGGCGTAGACGCGGGCCTCCACGGCGTGGCCGTGCGGGGCGTCCGGTTGCCGTACGACCGCGGTGTCGCCCTGGGCCAGGCGCAGCATCCACTCGACGAGGTCGACGCCGTGGATCTCCTCCGTGACCGGGTGCTCGACCTGGAGGCGGGTGTTGACTTCCAGGAAGTACGCCTCGGCACGGGCGGCGTCGTACACGAACTCGACCGTTCCGGCCGAGCGGTAGCCGACCGAGGCGCACAGTTCCCGGGCGGAGTGGGTCAGTCGGGTACGGATACGGTCGGGGAGATCCGGGGCCGGAGCCTCCTCCAGGACCTTCTGGTTGCGGCGCTGGAGCGAGCAGTCGCGGTCGCCGAACGTCACCACCCGGCCGTGCCCGTCGCCGAACACCTGCACCTCGACATGGCGGGCGTCCTCCACCAGGCGTTCCAGGAAGACCCCCGCCGAGGAGAACGACGCGGCGGCGACGCGCTGTACCCGCTCCCAGGCGTCGGCGAGTTCCGGGGCCGACCGGCAGGCCGACATGCCGATGCCGCCGCCGCCGCCCGTGGCCTTGAGCATCACGGGATAGCCGATGCGTTCCGCGGCGGTCAGCGCCGACGGGAGATCCGGGAGGAGCCCGGTCCCCGGGGCCAGCGGCACGCCCGCCGCCTCGGCCGCGGCGCGTGCGGTGTGCTTGGCGCCGAAGAGTTCCAGCTGGGCGGCGGTCGGGCCGACGAAGACGATCCCGGCGTCCTCGCAGCGCCGGGCGAACTCCGCGTCCTCGGAGAGGAACCCGTACCCGGGGTGGATGGCCCCGGCCCCGGTGTCCTTCGCGGCCCGCAGCACCAGATCGGCGTCCAGATAGGACTCCTTGGCGGGTGCGGGCCCCAGCCGTACCGCCTCGTCGGCGAGCCGGACGTGCGGGGCCGAGCGGTCCGGGTCGGAGAAGACGGCGACCGTACGCAGACCCAGGCGGCGGGCCGTGCGGATGATGCGCACCGCGATCTCGCCGCGGTTGGCGATCAGCAGGGTGTCGAAGGTCATCGGTGTGCCGGAGGGCATCAAGGCGTCGGAGGTCATCGGCTCGTCCCGGTGAGGGTGGCTTCTACCGCCGTCGGGTCGAAACCGTTGCAGGGGTTGTTGATCTGGGGGCAGTTGGAGATCAGCACGAGCACGTCCGTCTCGGCCCGCAGGGTGAGGGCCAGACCCGGCGCCGAGAGTCCGTCGACGATGCCGAGCGTGCCGTCCTGTTCCACGGGCACGTTCATGTACCAGTTGATGTTGGACACCAGATCGCGTTTGCCGAGCCCGTGCCGGGCGCCCTCCGCCAGGAAGTTGTCCACGCAGGCATGCTGCGACCAGGTGTGATGGCCGTAGCGCAGGGTGTTGGACTCCTTGGAGCAGGCGCCGCCGACCGTGTCGTGGCGGCCGCAGGAGTCCGCGGTGACCGTCATCAGGGGGGTGTGCTCGTTCGACATCAGCACGCTGCCGGTGGTGAGGAAGATGCCTCCGCCGGCCTGGATCGTGTCGGGGGCGCTGTAGCGGACCGCCGTGTCGTGGGCGTCGTACACCAGGAAGTCCACCGCCTGGTTGCCGTGCAGATCGGTGAGCGTGAGGTGCTCACCCGCCCGGACGGTCGCGGACCAGGCCGCGCGGGCGGGGATGGTGGTGGTGGTCATGCGAGCCCCCGGGCGGTGAGGAAGTCGAGTGTGTTGAGGAAGGCGCGGCGGCCCTCCGGCGTGGCGTCCCGGAGGGCGTCACCCGGGGCGGTCGGCCGGGCGCGCCAGGCCAGCACCTCCAGTGGCGTGCTGGTGTAGGCGGGGCGGGGGTCCAGCGGGTGCGGGACGTTGGCGATCAGTACGGTCAGGTCCTGCTCGGCGCGCAGGACCACCGCGGCGCCCGCCCCCGCCGAGCCGGTGAACTCCGTGGTGCCGTCCTCACCGATCCGTACGCCCTGGAAGAAGGAGAGCGACGGCGGCAGGTCGCGCGGCTCCAGTCCGTTCTTCAGGGCGGCCAGCTTCAGCAGTTCGCGGCCTGCGGGGGAGGCCGACTGCGGGGTGCCGTCGCCGTACCGCGCGGTGTTCCGCCGCAGGGTGGAGGTGCCGCACAGCGCGTCGTGACGGCCCGAGGAGTCGGCGGTCACCGAGGCGAGCACCCGGCCCTGGTCGGAGAGGAGAAGCCGTCCGGCGCCCAGATAGGCGTTCCACTGGACCTTGACGGTGTCCGCGGTGTTGAGCCGTTCCCACGGCCGGCCGTCGGCGTACAGCAGCAGATGGGCGCAGGCGTCGCCGGCGAGGTCCGTGAGCCGCAGTTCGGTACCGCGCGCCAGGACCCGGTGCGTGTAGTTGCCACCCGCGACCGTCTCGGCCCAGACCGGGGTGCCGGGGGTGGCGTCCGGCCAGTCGGCGGCGGGCACCACCGGCATGGACCCGGTACGGGTGCCGCTCTGGGCCCGTGCATGGTCCCGGGCTCCGTGTGTTGTCGCTGTCGCCATGGCTCAACCTCCGGCTCGACGTGTTGCCGACGCTTGTTTCTGTCGCGCGACAGAAATTAGGACGCCGGGGAGTCGTGGTCATTGCCCGTTCGTTGCGCGGGAGTTACCGAGTACTCACCAAGATCGTGGCGGCCGGGGATGTGCGACGATCGGCCCATGCCCAGCACCTCAGGTACCGGCGGCGGGCGCCGGGTCGGCCGGCCTCGCGCCACCCAGCGACCGGACAGCGGACTGTCCGCGCGGGAGGAACTTCTCGCCGCGGCCGCCGAGTTGTTCACCACCCGCGGATACGCGGCGACCACCACCCGGGCCGTCGCCGAACGGGCGGGCATGCGCCAGGCGACGATGTACCACTACGTGGCGGGCAAGGAGGATCTCCTCGCGGCGCTCCTGGAGTCCACCGTCACCCCGTCGCTCGCGCTCGCCGAGAAGCTGCTCGCGGACGGGTCGAGGCCGGCCGAGGACCGGCTGTGGGAACTGTGCCGGGCGGACGTGGCGCTGCTGTGCGGCGGGCCGTACAACCTGGGCGCGCTGTACGTACTGCCGGAGGTGCGGGCCGAGCGGTTCGCGGACTTCCACCGGGTGCGGGCTGCGCTGCGGTCCGCGTACGGCGAACTGCTGGCGGCCACCGACGCGGGCGCGGTGCTCGGCGCGGACGAGGCGCGGCTCCGTGCCGATCTTGTCTTCGGACTCATCGAGGGCGTGATCCTGGTGCATCTGTCGGGGCCGGAGCGGGCTGTGGAGACGTTCGCTGCGGCCACGGCGGATGCGGCGCTACGGATCGTGGGCGACCGGGCCGGTGGCGCGCGGGCCGCCGTGTCCGAGGGGTGAACGCGGCGTCGGCCGGTCCGCGTCCTGCGGACCGGCCGACGGTGGTCCTCTCTGTCGGGTGGGCGAAAGGCTCTAGGTGCGGCCGCCGGTGCCGCTCCTCATCGAGGCGCCCGCGCAGACCAGCCCCAGCAGGACGGTCAGGCCGCCGATGATGACGTTGTTGAGCACGACGCCCATGTCCGGGCTGCTGCCCACCACCCAGGGCGAGATGATCATCCAGGCGCCCATGGCGCAGATGGCCCAGCTCAGGCCGTACATCCGTTGCGGCATCACGGTGAATCCCAGTCCCAGCACGGCGATCGCGATACCCATGATCAGGTTGTGTGTCACGAGAGGGGCCTGGGAGGTGGTGAAGTGGAGCACCCAGGGCGAGACGGCGCAGTACAGGCCGACCAGGAACACCGGTCCGTCCACGAGTGCCACATCGCGGCCGCCCAGCATCCGGTCGTAGCGGTCGCGCATTTCGGAGACGTCGGGGTGCCCGGCCATGTCATGGCCGGTGTGCGAGACGTTTGACATGAGGGTCGTCTCCTTCCGTTCCGGCCGCCTGGTTGTGCGACAAGCGGCCTGCTCTGCCATTGTGCTCTTATCTGTCCCTTATGTGTAGATTCAAGGCAGCCGAATATCCGCAGGAACCGCATCCGCTGACCGGCCGTCCAGCAGCCCGGCCAGCGTGGCCAGATCCGGCGTACGCAGTACTCGGTCGCCGTACCCCGGCAGCGGGACGTGCAGCGGCCCGGTCCAGCGCGTCGGGATCGCCCCGAATCCGTACACCGCACCGGCCAGGGCGCCGGTCACCGCCGCCACCGTGTCGGTGTCGCCGCCCACGTCGATCGCCGAGGCCAGCGCGTCCTCGTACGACCGCGTCGTGCGCAGCGCCCACAGGGCGGTGCCCAGGCAGGGCCACACGGCACCGTTGAACTCCGTCGCCCGGTCCGGATGCCAGCCGGGTGCGAGCACGGTGGCCCAGCGCTCACGGTGATCCGGGTGGACGGCGGAGAGCGCGTCCGGGACGGCGGCGAGCGGGTCGGCCCCGTCCAGCGCCACCCGGATCAGTTCGTGGAGTACGGCGGTGCCCTCCCAGGCCGCGCGGTCGCCGTGGGTCAGGGCGGCGATCCTGCGGGCCGCGTCCATGGTCGCGGCCCGTGCCTCCTCCCGGGGCTGTCCGGTCCCGGCGAAGTACACCGCGGAGGTGGCGGCGCGCATCAGTGAACCGTTGCCCGCCGCCCGGCCGTTGATCTGGAAGTGCAGCGCCGCCGCGGTGTCCCACGGGTCACCGCCGGTCAGGACGGACTCCGTCTGGAGCCCGATGTCCTTCGGCTCGCCTGCCGCCCACCGCCGGAACCGGCCGAACATGTCGGGCAGGTCCAGGCCGTCGCGCTCCAGCAGGGACTCCGCGACGAGTACGGCCATCTGCGTGTCGTCCGTCGCCTCGCCCGGATCCCAGCCACCACCGCCGCACATCGTGCCGACGCCGTCCGGGAAGCGGGCCGTGTAGACGCCCGCAGGGCCGAACTCGAAGGGGGCGCCGAGCGCGTCACCGACGGCGGATCCGACCACCGCACCGGCCACCCGGTCCTGCCTGCTCAGGAGGTCCATCCGGTCAGCGTACGGACGGCGACCGCTTCGCGTACACGCGATAGGCCGCTCCGAGCAGCACCGTGATTCCCAGGAAGAGCACCGTGAACCACTGGAAGTACCAGTGCCCGCCCGCCGGGTCGTACACCGCGGCCCGCGGCCAGGCCAGGTTGACGGTCATCACCGCTCCGTACACGAAGGCCAGCGCGTTGACCGGAAGCCCCCAACAACCCAGCGAGAAGAGGGGTTTGCCGTCCTCGTCGTGGAGCGGGCCGGTGGCGGGGGAGAGGGGGAGACGGCGCAGGCGGCGCAGCAGCATGGGGCCCGTGACCATGGCGTACGCCAGGTACAGCATGGCGATACAGGTGGTGCCGATGGCCAGGAACGCCTCCGGGGATGCCAGGTTGAGCAGCCCGAGCGCCGCGGCCGCCGCGCCGACGAGCAGGGCGGGCGCGGCGGGCATTCCGGTACGCGGGGAGACCCTGGCGAGCCGGGACGAGCAGGGCAGTACCCCGTCGCGCGCCATCGAGAACAACATCCGGGAACCGGCCGTCTGGATCGCGAGCGTGGCCACCGCGACGGCGATCGCCACGTCGGCGAGCAGCATGCGGCCGACACCGTCCCCGAGGCTGCTGGTCAGTACGTAGGAGAGGCCTTCCGTGGCCAGCCGCCCGTCGGTCAGTTCGGGCGCGGCCAGGATGCCGGCGAGTACCAGCAGCCCGCCGAGCACACCGGCCGAGGCCAGTGCGAGCAGGATCGTGCGCGGTGCGGTGCGGCGCGGGGAGCGGGTCTCCTCGCTCATCTCACCCGCGCTGTCGAAGCCGATCAGGACATAGGCCGCGGTGAACGAACCGACCAGCATGGCCCCGAGCGCGCCGCCCTGTCCGCCGGTGTGCAGCGTGACGCCCGGGGTGCGCTCCGTGTGGGTGAACAGGAGGACCAGGATGAGAACGGCGCCGATGATCTCGGCCGTCACCCCGATCCGGTTGACCGCCGACATGACCTTGTTGTCGAGGAGGTTGACCGTCGTGGTGAGGGCCAGGAGCACCACGGCGAGCAGTGCGGCATTGGCGGCGCCCGTCGCCGTGGTCGGGGCCGGGTCCCCGCCCACCAGCTGGAATCCGGACCAGACCGCCGGCAGCACCACCTGGAGCGCGAGCGCGGCGGCGGCGACCACGACGATCTGCCCGATCACCATGATCCAGCCGGCGAACCAGCCGAAGGCGGGGGTGCTCAGCCGGGTCGACCACTGGTAGATGGCCCCGGACAGGGGGTAGCGGGCGGCGAGTTCGGCGAAGCACGCGGCGACCAGCAGCTGGCCCACGAGCACGGCCGGCCAGGTCCAGAAGAAGGCGGCCCCGCCGAAGGAGAAGCCGAACGCGAAGAACTGGAAGACGGTCGTGAGGACGGAGATGAAGGAGAAGCCGGCCGCGAAGGAGGCGTAGCGCCCCATGGACCGGTGCAGCTCCTGGCGATAGCCGAAACCGGCCAGGGAGGCGTGGTCGCCCTGGCCGGTTCCGGCGGGATCCGGTCGTACGTCCGTGGGTGCGGTGGCGGTCATGTCAGGCCCCTGTCGCCGATTTCCTGTCGGGCGACAGAAATTAGGGACGCGCTGTTTCGGGGGCGTGACGCGGCCGTGTCCGCGCGGGGCCGAAGTGCTCACGCCGTCCGGCACGTTGCCGGGCGGGTGACTGCGCAGCCCCGGGCGGGGACCGCTACTTGGCGGGCATCAGCACCGTGTCGACGATGTAGACCGTCGCGTTGGCGGTCTGGACATTGCCGCAGACGACCTTCGAGGAGTCGTTCACGGTGTACTCCATGCCGGAACCGGACGTCGTCAGCTCGCTCTTCTCCAGGGTGTCGAAGGAACCCTTCTCCAGCTGCTTCGGCGTCAGCTTCTGGCCGACCACGTGGTAGGTGAGAACCTTGGTGAGCGCGGCCTTGTCGGCGAGCAGCTTGTCCAGGTCGGCCTTCGGGACCTTGGCGAAGGCGTCGTTGGTGGGGGCGAACACCGTAATGTTCTGCGCGCTGTTCAGGGTGTCGACCAGGCCGGCCTTCTTGACCGCGGTGACGAGGGTGGACAGCGCCGGGTTGTGCGAGGCGGCAGTGGCGACCGGGTCCTTCGCCATGCCGTCGAAGGAGCCCGCGCCGTCCTTCGGCACCGTCGAACAGGCCGGACCGAAAGGCTCGTTCATGGGCATCGTGGCGTCGGCGGATGCCGATGCCGGGGCCGATGCCTTCGCCGAACTCGCGGAGGAGCCGGACGCGCTGTCCTTTGAGTCGCTGGAGCAGGCCGTCAGGGCCACGGGCAGGAGGACCGCCGCGGAGAGTGCGACGGCGGCGCGACGGGCGTGGATGACCTTCATGATGTTCTCCTGGTTGCAATGAGTGGCGAATGTGTCACGTTGGGTGATTGATGCAGGGTGTGAGTGAGTGGGGCGTTCCGTACGGAGCGCGTGTCGTGCGTGGGGGCGTCTGCTCAGGACACGTCGACCACCACCGAGTGCCAGCCCGTCGCACCGTTGGGCACGGTGCCGACGCGCCGGTCGGTCTGCGTGGCGCCGGTACGGTCCGTCGCGCGGACCTCAAGGGTGTGATTGCCCGAAGTGGCCGGCCATTCCCACACCCACTGGCGCCAGGTGTCCCGGCTGTCCTCGGCCGCCAGCCGCGCGGTGTTCCACGGGCCGCCGTCCACCCGTACCTCGACCCGCCGGATTCCGCGGTGCTGGGCCCAGGCGACCCCGGCGACCGGGATCGTGCCGGCCTTCGGGGAGGCGAAGGGGCGGGGGGTGTCGATACGCGACTCGGTCTTGATCGGTGCCTGCTTGGACCAGGAACGCTTGACCCAGTAGGCGTCGTAGTCGTCGAACGTGGTGAGCTCGATGTCCTTGATCCACTTGCAGGCCGACACATATCCGTACAGGCCGGGGACGACCATCCGGACCGGGAAGCCGTGCTCGAAGGGCAGTGGCTCACCGTTCATGCCCAGGGCGAGCAGCGCGTCGCGCCCGTCCATGACGTCCTCGACCGGAGTGCCGATCGTCATGCCGTCCACCGAACGCGCCACGATCTGGTCGGCGGGCCCATCGCTGGACGGCGGCCTCACCCCCGCCTCGCGCAGCAGATCGGCCAGCCGCACGCCGATCCACCGGGCGTTGCCGACATACGGTCCGCCCACCTCGTTGGAGACGCAGGTCAGGGTGATGTCGCGCTCGATGATCTCGCGGCGCAGCAGGTCCTGGAAGCTCAGCGTCAGAGGCTTCTTCACGCCTTTGCCGTGGATCCTCAGCCGCCAGTCGTTCGCGTCGGTACGCGGCACGACCAACGCCGTGTCCACCCGGTAGAAGCTCTTGTTCGGGGTGACGAACGAGCTCAGGCCCCGGATCTTCAGATCGGTGCCCGCGGGTACGGCCGGCGCCGCCGAGTCGGGTACCGGCAGGACGAGATCACGCCGTGAGGCGGCTGCCCCGGCCTGTACGGCGGAGGTGAGCTGCCGCCCCAGCAGCCCGGCACCGGCCGAGGCCGCTGCCGCGGCGCTCGCCGCGATGACGAAGCCCCGCCGGTCGAAGGTGCCGTGGTCCGGCTCCCCGCCCCCCTCTCCAGCCGCGGGAGAGGGACCGGGAGCCGGCGCAAGCCGTCCGGCCAGGAGATACAGCACTCCTGCGGCCACCACGGCACCCACCACCGAGGGCAGGGCGTCGGACGGGTGGCCCTCCGGCCGCCCGGCCGCCGCGACTGCCCCGACCACACCGAAGACCAGGACGGCAGCCGAGCCCAGCAGCCGGTGCCGCAGCGCCAGCACCCCGACCGCCATGGCGAAGACCGCCAAGAGCGCCAGAATGCCGAGCTCCAGCACCAGCTTGTCGTTCGTGCCGAAGTTCCGTACGGCGAAGTCCTTCAGCGCCGGGGGAGTGCGGTCGATCACCGCACCGCCCACCGCCGCGACCGGACCCGCCTCGGGACGGACGACCGCTGCCACGAGCTCGGCGACGGCCAGGGCACAGAACCCGGCGATCAGACCGCTGAGCGCGGCGCAGGCCGCACGTGCCCAGCGGGACCGCCGGGACCCGTGGGCCCCGCTCTGCGCTTCGTTCTGATCTTCGCTCACAACCGGCATTCGTCCCCGGACGCCCGACGGATTGGTCTGTCACCCGAACGAATGAGAGTCGGTCCCGGCCAATCCGCGGCGCGACCGGTAACGAACCACAGCCGAGAGGCATCGCCGCTCCCGCGCGAACGGGCGAGGGGCGAGGGGCGCCGATACGCGGAGGGAACGGCATGACAGGCAGGCGGCAACGCACAGCGGTGGTGGGGAGCGGGGTGGCGGGACTGACCGCCGCCCACATCCTGCGCACGGCCCACGACGTGACGCTGTTCGAGGCGGACGACCGGGTGGGCGGTCATGCGCACACCCACGACCTCCCCGCGTCGGACGGCCGCGTCCACCGCGTGGACTCCGGATTCATCGTGCACAACCGGCGCACCTATCCCCATCTGCTGCGGCTCTTCGCGGAACTCGCCGTCCCGACCCAGGAGTCGGAGATGAGCATGTCCGTCCGGTGCGAGGGATGCGGCCTGGAGTACGCGGGCGCCCGCGGCCCGGCCGGCCTCCTCGCCCGGCCCGCCCAGCTCCGGGACCCCGCCTATCTGCGGATGCTGGCCGCCGTGCCGCGCTTCCACCGGGCCGCCCGCCGCCTCCTGGCCGACGGCGGACCGGACGCGGACACGATGACGCTCGGCGAGTTCGTCTCCCGCGGCCGCTTCTCCCCGTACTTCACCGCCCATTTCCTCACCCCCGTGGTCTCCGCGGTCTGGTCCTGCGACCCGGTGACCGCGATGCTGTACCCCGCCCGCTACCTCTTCCGGTTCCTCGACCACCACGGGATGCTCGCGGTCGGCGGCTCCCCGGTGTGGCGGACGGTCACCGGCGGTTCGGGCGCCTACGTCGAGCGGGTCACCAAGCAGCTCGCCGCCATCCGCACCGCGACCCCGGTCCGTGCCGTGCGCCGGCACGCGGGCGGCGTCGACCTCGTCACCGCCGAGGACACCACCGAGGCATTCGACTCCGTCGTCATCGCCACCCACCCCGACCAGGCCCTGCGCATCCTCGCCGACCCGACGGACGAGGAGGTCCGGACCCTCGGCGCCTTCCGCTACTCCCGCAACCCCACCCTGCTGCACACCGACACCCGGCTGCTTCCGAGGGCCCGCGGCGCCCGTGCCTCGTGGAACTACCTGATGCCGTCCTGCGCCGCCGACGCCGGCCACGTCACCGTCAGCTACGACATGAGCCGGCTCCAGCGGCTCGACGCCCCCGAGACCTTCCTCGTCACGCTGAACGGCGCCGACCGCGTCGCCCCTGGCCTCGTCCGCGCCCGCATGGTCTACGAACACCCCGTCTTCACCCCCGAGTCGGTGGCCGCACAGGCCCGGCTGCCCGCGCTGTCGGGCCCGGTCACCGCCTACGCGGGGGCGTACCACGGCTGGGGCTTCCACGAGGACGGCTGCCGCTCGGGGGCGGAGGCGGCCGCCGCGCTGGGGGTGGAGTGGTGAACGCCCTCTACCCGTGCACGATCGCCCATGTACGGACCGCGCCCAGCAAGTACGCGTTCCGGCACCGCACCTATCTGTGGCTGATCGACCCGGACGGACCGCCACCGCTGCCCGCAGCCCTGCGCCTCCTGGCCGGCTTCGACCCGCGCGACCACTTCGGCGGCACGGCCCCGACCATCCGGGCCGGCCTGAGCCGCTTCCTGGCCGCGAACGGCGTCGACCTCGCCGACGGAACCGTGCGCATGCTCACCCAGGCCCGGGTGTTCGGCCATGTCTTCAACCCGCTGACCGTCTACTGGTGCCGCCGCGCCGACGGCAGCCCGCTCTGCACGGTCGCCGAGGTGCACAACACGTACGGCGAACGCCACTGCTACCTGCTGCGCCCGGACGCCGACGGCCGGGCGTCCACCGGCAAGGAGTTCTACGTGTCGCCGTTCTTCGACGTCGACGGCTCCTACCGGATGCGGCTGCCCGAGCCGGGGCCCCGGCTCGACCTGACGGTGCATCTGGAACGGGCCGGCCTGCGGCCCTTCACCGCCACCGTCCGCGGAGTGCGCCGCCCGGTCACCCCGCGCGTGCTGCTCAGGCTGGCGCTGCTCCATCCCTGGTCCACCGCCGTCGTCTCGGCCGCCATCCGGCTGCACGGCATCCGCCTGCTGATGCGCGGACTGCCCGTACAGCCCCGTCCCCGCCACCGCCCCCAGGAAGGAATGCAGTGAGCGTCTCCACGTCCCACTCCCCGTCCGCCTGCCCCTCCCCGTCCTCCTCCTCGCCTCCGGTGCACGCCACCGCGGGCATCGACGCGGGGCGCTGGCCCGATGTCGTGCGGCCCCCGCGCGCATCCGCGCTGCGGACCGCCGTCGCCGAACGGCTCGTCCGTCGCGCGCTGGCCCGCCTGCCGCTCCGGGTGCGCCTGGCCGGACGCGAGGACCTCGGCCTCGGCGGCCCGCTGATGGACGTCCGCGACCCCGCCATGTTCTTCCGCAGGATCGGGGCCGACGGGCTGATCGGATTCGGTGAGTCGTACATGGCGGGGGAGTGGGACTCACCCGACCCGGTGGGTGTGCTGACCGTCCTCGCCGACCAGGTCGCCTCCCTGATCCCGCAGCCCCTCCAGCGGCTGCGGGGCATCTGGGCCCGCAGCCGCCCGGCCGGACAGCTCGGCACCCGGCAGGGCGCCCGCGACAACATCAGCCATCACTACGACCTGTCCAACGACCTCTTCGCGCTCTTCCTCGACGAGACCCTCAGCTACTCCTCCGCAGTCTTCCGGGGCTTCCCCGCCGAGCCCGCCCTGCTGCCCGCCGCCCAGCACCGCAAGATCGACCGGCTGCTCGACCTCGCGGACGTCGGACCCGGCACCGAGCTTCTCGAAATCGGCACCGGCTGGGGCGAACTGGCGATCCGGGCCGCCGCCCGCGGCGCCCGCGTCGTCTCCGTCACCCTGTCCCGGGAGCAGCAGGAGCTGGCCCGCCGCCGGATCAGGGACGCCGGATACGAGGACCGCGTCGACGTTCGGCTCTGCGACTACCGCGACGTCGCAGGGGAGTACGACGCGATCGTCAGCGTCGAGATGATCGAGGCGGTCGGCGCGGAGTTCTGGCCCGTCTACTTCCGCACCCTGGAACAGCGGCTCGCCCCCGGCGGCCGGATCGCCCTCCAGGCCATCACCATGCCCGACGACCGGCTGCGCGCCGGCGGGAACACCTACACCTGGATCCAGAAGTACATCTTCCCCGGCGGACTCCTCCCGTCCGTCGAGGCCGTCGAACAGGTCACCACCGAGCACACCGGCCTGCGCATCGAGCGCTGCGACGACTTCGGCACGCACTACGCCGAGACGCTGCGGCTGTGGCGGGAACGGTTCACCGAACGGGCCGCCGACGTCGACGCGCTCGGCTTCGACGCCACCTTCCGCCGGATGTGGACCTTCTATCTGTCCTACTCCGAAGCGGGATTCCGCTCCGGCTACCTCCATGTGCAGCAGATGCTGCTGACCCGTCAGGAAACAGCGCGATGACACTCACCGCCAATCGGGCCGCCGCCCCCGGCGCGGCGCAACGCCTCGAACCCCTCGTCGAGCAGCTGCTCGGCGGCGAACTCCCCGTCAGGGCAAGGATGTGGGACGGCAGCGAGACCGGCGCCCCCGACGGGCCCCTGGTCCACGTCCGCTCCCGCCGTGCGCTGCGCCGGCTTCTGTGGGCCCCCGGCGAACTGGGCCTCGCCGAGGCCTACATCACCGGGGACATCGACATCGAGGGAGACCTCGCCACCGGGCTGCGGGCCATGCGCCACGCGGTGCGCGAGCGCGGACTGCGCCCGCCGCGCCCCGGCCGCGGCGGGCGGCTGCGGGCTCTCGGCACCGCCCTGCGCATGGGCGCCGTCGGCCCCCGGCCCCCGGTGCCCGCGGCCCGCGCCGGGCTCCACGGCGTGCTGCACAGCAAGGCCCGCGACCGGGCCGCCGTCAGCCACCACTACGACCTCTCCAACGCCTTCTACGCGCTGCTCCTCGACGAGACGATGGCCTACTCCTGCGGCTACTGGACCAGTGACGCCGCCGGCTACGGCCCCGCGGACGCGCAGCGCGACAAGCTCGAACTCATCTGCCGCAAGCTGGGACTGCGCCCGGGCGCGCGGCTGCTGGACATCGGCTGCGGCTGGGGATCGCTGACGCTGTACGCCGCGCAGCGGCACGGCGTCCGCGTCACCGCGGTCACCCTCGCCCGGGAACAGGCGGCGTACGTACGCCATCAGGTGGCCGAACGGAACCTGGAGGACCTCGTCGAGGTCCGCTGCTGCGACTACCGCGACATCGCGCGGGCTCCGGGCCACGAGGGCGGGTACGACGCGGTGTCCACCGTGGAGATGGGCGAGCACGTCGGGGACGCGCAGTACCCGGCCTTCGCCGGGACGCTGCACGCCATGGTCCGGCCGCGCGGCCGGGTGCTCGTCCAGCAGATGTCGCGGGGACGCGACGCCCCGGGCGGCGGCGCGTTCATCGAGTCGTACATCGCCCCCGACATGCACATGCGCCCGCTCGGCGAGACGGTCGAGCTGCTGGAGGGCGCCGGACTCGAAGTGCGTGACGTCGAGGGGCTGCGCGAGCACTACGTACGGACCGTCGACGCGTGGCGGCGCACCCTGGAGGAGCACCACCAGGAGTTCACGGACCTCGTCGGCGAGGAGACCGTGCGGGTGTGGCGGCTCTATCTGGCGGGCGGCGCCCTCGCCTTCGAGGAACGGCGGATGGGCGTGGACCAGATCCTCTCCGTACGGCCGGAGGCCACCGGTGCGGCCGGGATGCCGGGCACTCGCAGCGGCTGGTACGCGGCTCCGGCCGAGGTGCCTGCCGCGCGCGACGGGGCGTCGGCGGGACTCGCGGAGTGAACGGCTTCGCATGGGAGGCGTTCGCACAGGGCCTGTTGCCCTGTGCGGGCGCCGCCCTCGCCGTCATGCTCGCCACGTTCGCCGTCGGCCTGCGCATGGGTGTGCACCGGGTCGTGGACGTCGCCTGGGGGCTGGGGTTCACCGCCCTCGCCCTCGTCTCGTACGGCATGTCGGCGGCGGACGGGGACGGCGCCCGCCGCCTCCTGGTCACCGTGCTCACGGCCGTGTGGGGGCTGCGCCTGGCCTGGCACATCGCCCGCCGGGGCAGGGGACACGGCGAGGACCCGCGGTACGCGGCGATGCTTGCCAAGGCCCCGGGCAATCCGGATCTGTACGCCCTGCGGAAGGTGTATCTGCTCCAGGGCGCCCTCGTCTGGCTGATCTCGCTCCCGGTGCAGGCGGCCGGGTATCTGACGGGCCCGGCCGGGGGATGGGCCTGGGCCGGTGCGGGAGTGTGGGCGGTGGGGCTGGCCTTCGAAGCGGTGGGCGACCACCAGCTGGCCCGGTTCAAGGCCGACCCGGACAACCAGGGGAAGATCATGGACCGCGGACTGTGGGCCTGGACCCGGCATCCCAACTACTTCGGCGACTTCTGCGTGTGGTGGGGCCTGTTCCTGATCGTCTGCCAGGCACCCGGGGCCGCCGCCGCCACCCTGGTGGCACCCGTCCTGATGAGCTTCCTGCTCATCGGCGGCAGCGGGAAGGCGCTCCTTGAGCGGCATCTGGACGAGCGCCCCGGCTTCGCCGCGTACAAGGCCCGGACCAGCGGCTTCCTCCCGCGCCCACCGCGCCGCTGAGTGGCCAAAGTCGCGTCCCGCACTCCGCCGGGGCGCAGTGTGTCCCGTACTCCGCCGCCTCCCAACGGCGGAGTACGGGATGAACACCGCGAAATGGCCACGGCCCGCCGGGACGACCCGATCCGGGGCGAGCACCTGTGACCACTGCGTCAGGGGCCCGGACGCGCGGCCGGGCCGGTCACCGAAGACGGGTGCCCGGCCCGGCGCCGCTCATGCGGCCAGGGGCGCTCGTTCACGCCGACGGCAGGTCTATCAGCGCCAGCGGGGCCGACGTCGGCTGCGCCGATCCGCCTGCCGGTTCGACGGTGACGCCCATGCCCGTCGCGTCGTCCACCGGCCCGTCGAGCAGGGTCGCGTACGTCGTCGACGTGGGGCCCGCAGCCCGCATCAGGCCCGCTGAGCGCATCGTGCCGTCGTCGTCGAACCACAGCTGGTAGACCTTGCCGACGGGGGCCCCGGGGAGTCCCGCGGCCAGGAACGCGGCGCGGTTCTCGCTCTTGGAGACCACGACCGTGCCCTTCCCGCCGTCCTCCAGGGTCCCGGATCGCGACTGTGCGTCGGGCGCCGCGAGGACCTGCGCGAGCTGCTCGCTCTGCTGATGGGTGGCGCGGGCGTCCTGCCTGGCGTCCTGGGCCGCCTGGTTCTGCCACACCGCGATACCGCCGAAGCCTGCGGCGGCGGCCAGGCTCGCGGCGAGCGCGAACTTCGGCCACCGGGCGGCGCGGCCGGCGGTGTTGCGGCCGGTGGTTCCGGTGCGGGCGCGGCGGCCACCGGACGGCGGCTCCTGGCGGACGGTCGCGATCTCCCGCAGTACCCGCTCGCGAAGCTCCCGCGGCGGCGTGGCGGAGACGGCGAGCCCGAGCCGGGTCGCGGTCTCCGAGAACTCGCGCACCTCGACGGAACAGGCGTCGCAGTCGCCCAGATGACGTTCGAACTCCCGGCGTTCGGATTCCGGCAGCGCGTGCAGGGCGTAGGCCCCCGTCAGTGTGTGCAGTCCGGCGTCGCTCATGCGTTCACCCCGAGGCAGTCGCGCAGCCGGATCAGTCCGTCGCGCAGTCGAGTCTTGATCGTTCCCAGCGGTGTCGCGAGCAGCTCCGCCACCTCGCGATAGGTCAGCCCTCGGTAGTACGCCAGGGTGACGGATTCCCGTTGCAGCTCGGACAGGGTCCGCATGCAGCGGCGTACCTGCTCCTGCTCAAGACGACTCTCCACCTGTTCGGTGACGTCGTCGAAGGCGGGAGTGCGGTCGAGCAGCGCGGCCTTGTGCTCACGGGCCGTCGTCGCCTCCACCGAGCGCACCCGGTCCACCGCGCGGTGATGGGCCAGCGTCAGCACCCAGTTCATGGCACTCCCGCGGGCCGCCTGGAAGCGCGGCGCCGTACGCCACACCTCGACCAGTACCTCCTGCGCGACCTCCTCCGACTGGGCGGGGTCACGCAGGACGCTGCGCACCAGTCCGAGCACCGGCCCGCAGACTGCCTCGTACACCTGCGAGAAGGCATCCTGATCGCCCCGGGCGACCATGCCCAGAAGCTCCTGGAGATCGGGCCCCGCCGAGGTCGATCCGCTGATGTGCACGGCTTCTTTCACGCGGGCTTCCTTCCAGGATGCTCATCGGTCTCCAGGGGTGATTCGGAGCCGGTGGCAGCGCGGATTGGTCAGGGGGCGGAATCCTTCCACGTTCTTCGCGATACGCGATACATCGCGGTTGACGTGTTGTGGGGACTCGCGATATGTTCGGCCGCGAGTATTCGGTGACGAAGTGAAGGGATGGCGAGGGCGGTGGCCAAGCGGCGCAAGCTCAGCAATCCACTGGCGCTCACGGTGATGGTGCTGCTCGCGGAGCGCCCCATGCATCCGTACGAGATCGCCCAGACCCTCCGCCGACGCGGCAAGCAGCACAGCGTGAAGATCAATTTCGGCTCGCTCTACACCGTGGTCCAGAACCTGGAGAAGCACGGCTATGTGGAGGTCACGGGCGTGCAGCGGCAGGGCAACCGCCCGGAGCGCACGCTGTACGGCATCACCGAGTCCGGGCGCGCCGAGATGCTGGACTGGCTGTCCGATCTGATCGCGGTGCCGGCCGCCGAGTTCCCCGCCTTCGACACGGCCCTGTCGCTGCTTCCGGTGCTGCCGCCGGACGAGGTGGCGGAGCTCCTGCTCGACCGGGAACAGGCGCAGACCGTCCAGGCGGCGGCGCTCCGGGGGGTGCTCACTCAACTGGGTGACGCGCTGCCCCGGGTCTTCGTCATCGAGACCGAGTACCAGCTCCACATGATCGAGGCACAGCTGGAGTGGATCAGGGGTTTCCGCAAGGAGCTCACCGACTCGACCATCAGCGGCATCGAGGAATGGAAGTCGTTCCACGAGACCGGTGAGGTGCCCCAGGACTGGCAGGACCTGGACGAGCAGGACATCGTCCTCGACCCCGAACGTACGGAGTAACGCGAGAACGGACGAACAAAGACCCCGGCGGGAGCTGTTGGAGCAGCGCCCGCCAGGGTCTCGAACCCCGGACCGGACAAGCCGTGAAGGCACGCCAGGCCATCGAGGTGCGGCACACCCAGGATAGCCCGGCACTCCTCACGCGGACCGGCTCGGCCCACCGGGCACTCGGAGACCCGAGTGCCCCGCCGACCACAGGAGAGCTCCGCCATGAGCACCCGTGCGCCCGCCGTCGAGGCGCGACAGCTGATCAAGACCTATCCAGGTGACGTCACCGCGCTCAGCGGGATGGACCTCACCGTCGCCCCCGGCACCGTCTTCGGGCTCCTCGGGCCCAACGGTGCGGGGAAGTCCACCACCGTCAAGATCCTCACCACCCTCGCCCGCCCGGACTCCGGCACCGCGTCCGTCGCCGGCCACGACGTGCTGCGCCACCCCGACCGGGTCCGCCGCGCCATCGGCGTGGTCGCCCAGAGGTCCGGCGCCGACCCGGTGGCCACCGGCCGGGAGAACCTGGTGCTCCAGGGCCGGCTGTACGGAATGCGCGGCACCGCCGTCCAGCGCCGGGCCGATGAGCTCCTGGACCGCTTCGACCTCGGCGACGCCGGAAGGCGCCAGGTCAAGGGGTACTCCGGCGGAATGCAGCGCCGACTCGACGTGGCGCTCGGCCTGGTCCACCGCCCCGAGGTGCTCTTCCTCGACGAACCGACGACGGGCCTCGACCCGGAGGCCCGTACGGCGATGTGGGAGGAGATCTCCCGGCTCGCGGGCGAGGAGGGCCTGACCATCGTGCTCACCACGCACTACCTGGAGGAGGCCGACCGGCTCGCCGAACGCATCGCGATCGTCGACCGCGGCCGCATCGTGGTCGAGGGAACCCCCGACGAGCTCAAGGGTGAACTGAGGGGCGACGCCGTCCACATGGAGCTGCGTGCGGACGGCGACCGCGACACCGTCACCGCCGCACTCGCCGGCTCGGCCGGTGTGTACGAGGTGCTGGTCGACGGCCGCCGGGTCAGCGTCCGCGCCGAGGACGGCGCCGCGGCCGTCCCGGTGCTGCTCGCCGCCCTGGAGCGGGCCGGTGCGGCGGTGGCCGCCGCCACCGTCGCCCGCCCCTCCCTCGACGACGTCTATCTGCGGTACGCCGGCCGTCGCTTCTCCGAGGCGGAGGCCGCAGGCCCGGACAGCCCTTCCGTACCGGTCGCCGCAGGAGGCACCCGATGAGCAGTCAGGCCATCGCCCAGACCTGGTACATGACCCAGCGCCAGCTGACGGCGATCCTCAGACAGCCGGTCTTCCTGGTGATCTCGCTGATCCAGCCGGTGATCTGGCTGTTCCTGTTCGGCAACCTCTTCAAGAAGGTCGTCGAGCTCGGCGGCTTCGGCACCACGTCCTACCTGGACTACCTGATCCCCGGCATCGTCGTGATGAGCGCCCTGGGATCGAGCATGTGGGCCGGTATGGGCACCCTGGAGGAGATCGAAAGGGGCACGCTCAACCGCTTCCTGACGACGCCCGTCAGCCGCAGCGCGCTGATGAACGCCAACGTCGTGCAGAACGGCATCAGTACCGCCGTGCAGTCCCTCGTCATCGTCCTGCTCGGCTGGGCCGCGGGCGCCGCCTACCCGGGCGGAGCGGGCGGGCTGCTGATCCTGGTTCTCGCCTCGATCCTGCTGGGTACGGTGTTCGGCGCGTTCTCCAACGCCCTGGGCATGCTGGTCCGCCAGCGGGAGTCGATCATCGGCATCAACACGTTCCTGCTCCTGCCGCTGACCTTCCTCTCCACCTCCTTCATGGCCCCGAGCCAGATGCCGTCCTGGATGCGTCACATCGCCGACTTCAACCCGGTCAACTGGGCGATGGTGGCCGGCCGGTCGGCCCTGACGTCGGATCCCGACCGGGGTCTGGTGCTCAGTCGCGGGGGCGCGCTGCTGGCGCTCGCCGTGATCGCGGTGTGGCTGTCGACCCGCACCTTCCGCTCGTACCAGAAGTCCGTCTGACAGTCGGCTCTCACCGGCCCGCCGCCACACCGTCCGCCCGGTCCGGGAGTTCGCTTCCGGGCCGGGTTCCGCGTTGCCGGACCGCGCGCAGCGCCAGGAAGAGCAGCAGCCCGAACGGCGAGAGCAGAATCGTCAGCACCAGCAGCGGGCCCATCAGATACGGCGAGATTCCCAGCCGGCGGCTCTCCAGGAACATCCACTGACCCAGCAGCAGGTCCCAGGCGATGACCTGCGCCCACACCGCTCCCGCCCCGTTCGACAGCGCGGTCAGATCGCGGAACGTGTCGATGTCCGGGCTGCTCACCGCCGTCCAGAGCTCGGGAAGGACCGGCACAGCCATGGCCAGGTAGACGGCCAGGACCGGCAGGACCGTCAGCGGTGAGGCGGCGACCCGTGCGGTGACCGCCCGGCCCGGCAGGAAGATCATGAGCAGCCAGAACGGCGCGGCCAGTACGAACGAGATCTCGAAGAGTGCACCGGTCATGACACGAGCTCCTTCTCGACGGTGGGGGAGGGGTGCGCTGCGGAGCGCGGACGCAGTGCGCCGTACGCACCGGCGGCGGTGGCGGCCACCATGAGCGCTGCCGCGGTGAGTGTTGCGCCGTCCGGGTGGTTCAGCGGCTGGCCGCGCAGCGCCTGCCAGGCGACCAGGGCGGTGACTGCCGCGTAGGCGCCGGAGGCGACCCGCACCAGGCGCAGCCGGACCCGGGGATCGCGCAGCCGGGCGAAGCGTGGCGCCAGCGTGACCAGCGCCAGCCGGAACAGGGGGAGCAGCTGGAGCGCGTGCATTCCCACGAAATGCGGGATGCGCAGATCACCGCCGGTCGTCGACCAGCCGGTGAGCGGCATCGAGGGCCCGCCGTCCGGCACGCCCACGGCATGCGCACCGATCACGTCGGCCGTGTCGAGGTTCCCGGCGGCGCGCTGCTCCTTCGAGGGCTGCGTCATGAGGAAGCCGAAACCGGCGCCCACCAGGGCCGGCAGCACGCCCGAGCGGATCGCCCAGGCGGAGGCGCGGTCCGCGATACGGGCGCGCAGCAGCAGGATCGCGATGACCAGGGTGCCGGCCCACAGGCGGCGAAGAGGACTAACGGACGGTGCCGGGCGTGCCATTGCGGCATGAGATCCCCCAGAGCTGATTATGGATAGCAGTGCTGTCCACTATCCGATAGTGGAACTATCTATGATGGGGTGCGGGTTGGCAAGCGGGATAAGGGAGAACACGCGGTGCGCATCGGCGAGTTGAGCCGCAGGTCCGGGGTTCCGGTACCGACGATCAAGTTCTACGTACGGGAGGGGCTGCTGCCTGCCGGGCAGCTGACCAGCCCGAACCAGGCGAGCTACGACGACGGGCACGAGCGCAGACTGCGGCTGATCCGTGCCCTGCTGGACGTCGGCGGGCTCCCGCTGTCGGCCATCGGGGAGGTGCTCCGGGTGATGGAGGACCCGCAGCAGCCCCTGCATGACGTGCTGGGCACGGCGGCGAAGAGCATCGCACCGTCGCGGGGTGACCATGCCGGGCCCGAACTGGAGGATGCCCGCGAGGACGTGACGGAACTGCTGGAGCGCAGGGGCTGGCTGTCCGGGGCGCGCAGCCCGGGCGGGGAGTCCCTGGCCGAGGTGCTGGTGGCGCTGCGCCGGGCCGGTCACGGCGGCTTCGTCGAGCTGCTGGATGACTACGCGGCTGCCGCCGAGCAGGTCGCGCGGGCCGATGTCGACTACGTCGGGCGCCGAGTGGCGCGGGAGGACGTGGTGGAGAGCGTGGTCGTAGGCACGGTGCTCGGTGAGGCGATGTTCGCCGCCCTGCGGCGGCTCGCGCATGCGGACGCGTCGGCGCGGGCGTTCGGCGAGGAGTCGGGCGGCTGAGCCGGCGGTGCCGCGTGCCGGCTGCGGACCGGTGTCCGCGGGCAGACGTGCCTGTGCCCCGGTCCATGGACCGGGGCACAGTGCGGTTGTCGCGGGGAGGCTACGCGGCGCTCTCCTGCTCGCGCTCCACCTGCTCGTTCCACTCGCGCTTGACCGAGCGCCAGGCGTCGTCGTTCTGGCCGAGCCGCCAGTACCCGGAGATCGACAGCTGCGGCAGCGGGATCCCGCGGTCGAGCCGCAGGTGGCGGCGGATCTCCTTGACGAAGCCCGCCTCGCCGTGGACGAACGCCTGGACGTCGCCCGCGGGGAACTCCAGCTCCTTCACCGCGGCGGTGAGGGCCTCGCCCACCGGGCGCTCGCCGCGGTGCAGCCAGGTGACCTCGACGCCGTCCGGCGACGCGATCTTCTGCTCCTCCGAGGCGTCCGTAACCTCGATGAACGCGTGGACGACCGCGCCCGCGGGCATCTGCTCCAGCGCCGCGGCCACGGCCGGCAGGGCGCTCTCGTCGGCCACCAGGAGGTGCCAGTCGGCCGAGGCGTCGGGGCCGTAACCGCCGCCGGGGCCCAGGAAGGTCACCTGGTCGCCCGCCGCTGCGCGCGCGGCCCAAGGGCCCGCGAGGCCCTCGTCGCCGTGCACCACGAAGTCGATCGCCAGCTCCCGGGTGTCCGGGTCCCACGAGCGCACCGTGTAGGTACGCGTCGTGGGCCAGAGCTCGCGCGGGAACTCCTCGCGGATGCGGGCCATGTCGAAGGGGTGCGTGTACTCGGCGCCCTCGGGGGCGAAGCACAGCTTGACGTAATGGTCGGTGAAGCCGGACAGCGTGAAGTCGGCGAGACCGTCACCGCCGAGCACCACCCGGATCATGTGCGGGGTGATCTGCTCGGTGCGCAGGACCTGCGCACCCTGCGCCTTGGGTGCCTGCCGCGCCGGTCGTTCTGCCACGAGGTTGTCTCCCTGTTCCGGGTGCCGGACCGGTGGCCCACACGGGAGCCCACAGCCTTAGGGTTACCTAACCTAACACCTCATCCTGTGAGTGTGGAGAGCAGTCGCTGGAGCGCTCCGCCCAGTCCCCACCGGTCCGCAAGCGCTTCGAGTGTCGCGGGATCGCGCGGCTCGGCGGGCAGTGCGGGGTCGCATTCCGGCAGCGGTACGTCGCCGGCGACCCGGACCACCGTCGGCGCGACGGCCACGTAGTCACGGGCCTCGTCGAGCCGCTTTCGCTGCGAGGGCGTCAGCTTGGCGGCCGGATCGTCGACCGCGGCCATGATCCCGGCCAGGTCGCCGAACGCGTCCAGCAGTTTCGCCGCCGTCTTCTCGCCGATGCCGGGGACGCCCGGCAGCCCGTCGCTCGGGTCGCCGCGCAGCAGCGCCAGGTCGACGTAACCGGAGCCGTCCACCCCGTACTTCTCGCGGAGCCAGGCCTCGTCCGTCACCTGGAGGGAGCCGACGCCCTTCAGCGGGTAGAGCACCCGAACCCCGCGGACGTCGTCCACCAGCTGATAGAGGTCCCGGTCGCCGGTGACGATGTCGACCGGGCCGGTCGCCAGGCCGGTCAGCGTGCCGATCACGTCGTCGGCCTCGTAACCCGCGACGCCGACGCGGGCGATGCCCAGGGCGTCCAGGACGTCCGCGATCACCGGGACCTGCGGAGCCAGCGTGTCGGGCGTTTCCTCCTCGTCTGGCAGCCCCTCGCCGGTCTCCACCGCGACGCGGTGCGCCTTGTACGAGGGGATCAGGTCCACCCGCCACTGCGGACGCCAGTCGTTGTCCCAGCAGGCGACCAGATCGTCGGGCCGGTGGTCCTGCACGAGGCGGCCGATGAAGTCCAGCAACCCGCGGACGGCGTTGACCGGTGTCCCGTCCGGCGCGCGCACCGAGTCGGGCACCCCGAAGTAGGCGCGGTAGTAGAGGGAGGCGGTGTCGAGGAGCATCAGGCGTCGCGTCACACCCCGATGATGCCGCACCCCACCGACACCGGCTGCCGCAGACGCGGTTCCCGAACTCCGGCCGCGCTTTTGTGGGCTGGGTCACTCTTGTGTTTGCCCTGCGTAAGCGGGGGCAGGCGCGGCATCGGAGCGGACCACGTCGCATTTTCAACTAGTGCACGTGCCATGCGGACCGAATCCGCACCGCTCCACGGTCTGCCGGAGGGGGTGGCAGACCGTTTTCGGTTCAACGCGTGAGGTGTATGTGTCAAGGCTGCAAGCCGAACACTTGTACAAGGTTTTCGGCAGACGACCCGATCAAGCCGTGCAGAAACTCGAGAGCGGCACGGACCGCGACGAGCTGCGCGCCGACGGAACGACCGCAGCGGTGATCGACGCATCGTTCACCGTGGAACCGGGCCAGATCTTCGTCGTGATGGGTCTGTCCGGGTCCGGCAAGTCCACGTTGCTGCGCATGCTCAACGGGCTGCTGGAGCCCACCGCCGGCAAGGTGCTCTTCGACGGCCAGGACCTGACCGCCCTGAGCCCCGCCGAGCTGCGGCATGTCCGTTCCACCAAGATCAGCATGGTGTTCCAGCACTTTGCGCTCTTCCCCCACCGAAGCGTCCTGGAGAACGCCGGATACGGCCTTGAGGTGCAGGGTGTGCCGCGCGCCGAGCGCAACCGCCGCGCCGCCGAGGCACTGGAGATGACCGGCCTCGCCGGCTGGGAGAAGTCCTGGCCCGACGAGCTCTCGGGCGGTATGCAGCAGCGCGTCGGCCTGGCCCGCGCGCTCGCCACCGACGCCGACCTGCTCCTGATGGACGAGTCCTTCAGCGCGCTCGACCCGCTGATCCGCCGCGACATGCAGGACCAGCTCCTGGAACTGCAGAAGCGGCTGAAGAAGACCATCGTCTTCATCACCCACGACCTCAACGAGGCCATGCGCCTCGGCGACCGCATCGCGGTGATGCGCGACGGCGAGATAGTCCAGCTCGGCACCGCCGAGGACATCCTCGTCACCCCGGCCAACGAGTACGTCGCGTCCTTCACCCAGGACGTGGACCGTTCCCGGGTGCTGACCGCGGGCGCCATCATGGCCGAACCGCACACCGTGATGGGCACCAGGACCGACGACGGCAAGGAACTGCGTACGCCCGCCGACGTCCTGCGGGAGGCCCCGGCCACCGTTTCCGAGTCCACCCCGATCATCGAGCTGTTCACGCCCTGTTCGCAGAGCGGTGTCGCGGTCGCGGTGACCGACGACAAGGGCAAGCTCATCGGCGTCGTGCCGAGGGCCCGGCTGCTCGCCGTGCTCGGTGAGCCGATGACCCCCACCGAGGCTCCCCAGGACGCCAAGGCCTCGCTGAAGAAGGTGGCCAATGTTTAGGCTCCACCTCGGCGACTGGGTCGACTCCGCCGTCGACTGGCTCCAGACCCACCTGGCCTGGCTCTTCGACGCCATCAGCTCCGTCGTGAGCGGCATGTTCGACGGCATCGCCGCCGTACTCTCCGCCCCCGCCCCCCTGCTCTTCGCGGGCATCGTCGCCGTCATCGCCTGGTGGCTGCGCGGCCTGCTCGCCGGTGTGCTCGCGTTCGTCGGCTTCGCCCTCATCGACTCCGTCGAGTTGTGGGACGAAGCGATGGACACCCTCACCCTGGTGCTCGTCGCGACCATCGTGACGCTGGTCCTGGCCATCCCGCTCGGTATCTGGGCGTCCCGCTCGAAGACCGTCAGCGCGGTGACCCGGCCGGTCCTGGACTTCATGCAGACCATGCCCGCCATGGTCTACCTGATCCCCGGCGTCATCTTCTTCGGCGTCGGCGTCGTCCCCGGGATCATCGCCACCATCATCTTCGCGCTGCCCCCGGGCGTCCGGATGACCGAGCTCGGCATCCGCCAGGTCGACGGCGAACTCGTCGAGGCGGCCGAGGCGTTCGGCACCACATCACGCAACACCCTGCTGCGGGTGCAGCTGCCGCTCGCGCTGCCCACGATCATGGCGGGCATCAACCAGGTCATCATGCTGGGCCTGTCCATGGTGGTCATCGCCGGCATGGTCGGCGGCGGCGGCCTCGGTGGCTCCGTCTACCGAGCCATCGGCAACGTCGACGTGGGCCTCGGCTTCGAGGCCGGCGTCTCCATCGTCGTCCTGGCGATGTACCTGGACCGCATGACCAGCGCGCTGGGCCGCGAGGTCTCCCCGCTCGCCCGCCGCGCGCTCGCCAAGGCGCAGTCGGTGACCGGCGGACTCAAGGTGTGGAACTACCGCCCGCAGCCCGTCGTCGCCATGGTCGGCATCGTCGTCCTCGCGCTCGTCGCCGGTGGCATGGGCATGTTCGGTTCCTCGAACTCGGACGACACCGCGGGCTCCGACCCGAAGAACGTCGGCGCCGGCAAGAAGATCAGCATGGGCTACATCCCGTGGGACGAAGGCATCGCCTCCACCTTCCTCTGGAAGGAGCTGCTGGAGCAGCGCGGCTTCGAGGTCGACGTCAAGCAGTACGAGGCCGGCGCGCTGTACACCGGCATGGCGGGCGGTCAGATCGACTTCGAGACCGACTCCTGGCTGCCGGTCACCCACGCCGCGTACTGGAAGAAGTACAAGGACCGCCTGGAGGACATGGGGTCCTGGTACGGCCCCACCTCGCTGGAGCTCGCCGTCCCCTCGTACGTGAAGGGCGTCGACTCCCTCGACGACCTCAAGGGCAAGGCGTCCGACTTCAAGGGCCGGATCGTCGGCATCGAGCCGAGCGCCGGTGAGACGGGCCTGCTCAAGGACAAGATCCTGCCGGGCTACGGCCTGGACAAGGAGTACAAGGTCGTCGACGGCTCCACCCCGGCGATGCTGGCCGAGCTGAAGCGCGCGTACGCCAAGAAGGAACCGATCGTCGTTCCTCTCTGGTCGCCGCACTGGGCGTACAACCAGTACGACCTCACCAAGCTCAAGGACCCCAAGAACCTCTGGGGCAAGGGTGACGGCATCCACACGCTGACCCGCAAGGGCTTCGCGGCCGACAACCCCGAGGTCGGCAACTGGCTCAAGAACTTCAAGATGACCGAGGACCAGCTCACCAGTCTTGAGGCGCAGATCCAGAAGAGTGGCTCCGGCAAGGAGCAGGAGGCCGTCCGGACCTGGCTGAAGGCCAACCCGGGCGTCGCCGACAAGTGGACCCCGGTCAAGAAGGCCGCCACCTCCAAGGGAGCCAACGGCAAGGACGAGCGCGACCGCGCCGTCGAGATGGCCTGGTTCCCCTGGGAGGAGGACATCGCCGCCACGTACCTGTGGAAGGCCGTCCTGGAGGACCGCGGTTACAAGATCAACCTCAAGCAGTTCGAGGTCGGCCCGATGTACGCCGCGATGTCCCGCGGCCAGATCGACGTGCAGTTCGACGGCTGGCTGCCGTACACCCAGAAGAACTACTGGGACAAGTACGGCCCCAAGCTGACCGACATCGGCTCGTGGTACGGCCCGACCTCCATCGAGATCGCGGTGCCCGACTACGTCAAGGACGTGAAGTCCCTGGCGGACCTGAAGGGCAAGGGCTCGCAGTTCAACGGCCGGATCATCGGCATCGAACCGGGCACCGCCACGATGGAGAACCTCAAGAAGAACGTGCTCCCGGGCTACGGCCTGGACAAGGAGTACAAGGTCGTCGACGGCTCCACTCCGGCGATGCTGGCCGAGCTGAAGCGCGCGTACGCCAAGAAGGAGCCCGTGGCCGTCGTGCTGTGGACCCCGCACTGGGCGTACAGCGAGTACAGGATGACCAAGCTCCAGGACCCGAAGAAGGCCTTCGGTGACGGCGACCGGCTGCACACCATCGCCTCCAAGGAGTTCCCGCAGAACTACCCGCAGCTCACCAAGTGGTTCAAGGACTTCAAGCTCAGCGAGGACCAGCTCGCCGGCCTGGAGAACCAGATCCAGAAGCGCGGCGCGGGGCACGAGGAGGAAGCCGTGAAGGCCTGGATGGACATGAATCCGGGCATCGCGGACAAGATGGCTCCTCAGCAGTAACAGCGGCAGCGGCCCCACCAGGGGCAACGGCACGGAAAGGGGTGGGCACCGCCGGTGGCGGCGCCCACCCCTTTCGGGCTGTCCGGACGACTCTTTCCCCGCCGTCCTCGCGTAACGGTGTGCGTAAGGTGCTGGCAAGCGGAAGGATGGCGAGTCGGGAGGGAGCCGGACATGGACGACAAGGAAACACTCCGGGTGGGTGCCGCGGTCCGCCGACAGCGCAGATCCCTGGGACTCACCCTGGCAGCGGTCGCCGCGCGCAGCGGTCTGTCCGTGCCGTTTCTCAGCCAGATCGAGAACGAACGGGCCAGGCCCAGCGCCCGTTCCCTGGACCGGGTCGCCGAAGCGCTGGAGACCACCACCGCACGCCTGCGCGCCGCCGCGGACTCGGCGCGCGCGGTCGAGGTCGTGCGCGGGGCACAGGAGGACGGCGTACGCAGGGTGGTGCGCGGCCGCCATCAGCTCAGTGCCCTCGAATTCACCGGGGAGCTCGACCTGGGGCGCGAGTTCCAGCACCGCAACGACGAGGTGATGTACGTCGCGGAGGGCGCCGCCGAGGTCGAGGCCGAGGGCCAGGCCTACCGGCTGGAGCGCGGCGACACGCTGTTCCTCTCGGGCGGGGTGCGGCATCGCTGGCGGGCCACGGTCCCCGGCACCCGGCTGCTGGTCGTCGCGGTCGCCGAGCACGTCGACGCCACGTTCGACCCGCGGCGCTGAGGTCCGCGGCGCCGAGGTCCCCGGCGCCGAGGTCCCCGGCGGGGCGGGGCGGGGCTCAGGCGGCGGGGGCCGTCACCGCCACAGGCGCCGGCTTCTGCGGAGCCGCGAGCAGTACCCCGCTCAGCAGCCCGCGCACCGTGCGCACCCCGGCCACCGCCCAGGCGGCCACCAGCAGCACGTACAGCGCGACGGCCAGCCAGGTGAACGCCGTCAGACCGGTGTGCCGGGCCAGACCGGCTGCGCCCGTCACGCACGTACCGACGGGGAAGGTGAAGCCCCACCACGTCATGGCGAACGTCATCCCGCCCCGAACCGCCCGCACCACCAGGGCGACGGACAGCGCCAGCCACAGCAGCGCGAACCCCATCACCGGCACCCCGTACAGCACGGCGAAGGCGCTGAAGGCGGAGGCGTACGGCGCCTGGATCGCCCCCGGCGCCACATCGGCCAGCGCGTTGACCGCGGTCGTCGACTGGCCCAGCGGGCCGAGCACCAGGAACAGGGTGGGCGTCAGCACGAGCGGCAGCGGACCGCGGTGGACCAGCCGGGCGAAGACCAGCGGCAGCATCACCAGCGTCGCCAGCAGACTCAGTCCGAACATCGCGTAGCAGGCGAGCAGCATCGCCTCCCGCCACTGCCCCTCCGGAAGTTCCGCCACCAGCAGCGGGCCGAGAGCGGCGGACACCATGGGGGCCACCACGGGCAGCAGCCACACGGGGGACGCGGTGCCGGGCTCCGGCCGATGGCGCACGATCATCAGATACGGAATCGCCACGGCCGCGGCCAGTCCGGTCAGTGTGCCCGCCGTGTACAGCACCACATCCAGGGCGAGCGCCGCCTGATGTCCGATCACGTCCTTGCCGACGACCATCCCGGAGCCCCCGACGGCCAGCAGCGCCATCGACAGACAGCCGTAGAACGGTGCGACCGCCGGGTCCAGGAGATGGGCGCGGGCCTGGTCGCGATGCGCGGCCCAGTGCCCGGCGCGGGCTGCGAGCACTGCGGCCAGCAGAACCGCGGAGAGCACCCACACCAGCGTGCAGGCCGTCCGCAGCCCGGGAACGTGCACGGGCAGGGCGACGCCCGCACTTGCGACGATCGCGGTGCCCATGACGGTCGCGTACCAGTTGGGGCCGAAGTGCCGCAGGGCCGGCTGCCGGGCGGCGGCGGAGTACGGAGGAGCGGTTCGGGTCTGCGGAAAGATGGCCATGCCACGAGTTTCGGCGCCCGGACCGTGCCCCACCAGGGAGTCCCGGCCTATGAGGTCATAAAGTGGACTTATGACCAGCGACCTGCCTGCCCTTCTGTCCCACCGGGTACCCGATCTCGGCGCGCTGGAGCTGCTCCTCGCCGTCGCCCGGCACGGCAGCCTCGGACGCGCCGCCCGGGACGTAGGCATCACCCAGCCCGCCGCCAGCAGCCGGATCCGCTCGATGGAACGCCAGCTCGGCCTCGCCCTCCTCGACCGCTCACCCCGCGGTTCCCGTCTCACCGACGCGGGCGCGCTCGTCACCGACTGGGCGCGCCGGGTCGTCGAGGCGGCCGAGGCGTTCGACGCGGGCGCCCAGGCGCTGCGGGACCGCCGCGACTCGCGGCTGCGGGTCGCCGCCTCCATGACCATCGCCGAATACCTGCTCCCCGGCTGGCTGATAGCGCTGCGCGGCGAACGGCCGGACACCGCGGTGTCGCTGCTCGCCGGCAACTCCGCGGTGGTCGCACAGCGGCTGCTGACCGGCGAGGCGGACCTCGGCTTCGTCGAGGGGCTGTCCGTGCCGGAGGGGCTCGACGGCACGGTCATCGCGCACGACCGCCTGGTCGTCGTGGTCGCCCCGTCGCACCCCTGGGCCCGCCGGCGCACACCGCTGACCCCGCAGGAGCTGGCCGTGACCCCGCTGATCCTGCGCGAACACGGCTCCGGCACCCGCCAGGTCCTGGACGCCGCCCTCGCCGTGCACGGGGGACTGGCCCAGCCGCTCCTCGAACTCTCCTCCACGACAGCGGTGAAGGGGGCGGCGGAGAGCGGAGCCGGACCCTGCGTCCTGAGCGAACTGGCCCTCGGTGAGGAACTCTCCGCCCGGCGCCTGGTCAAGGTGCCGATCGCCGGAGTCCGCCTGCGCCGCCAGCTCCGCGCCGTCTGGCCCGCGGGCCACCGGCCCACGGGCCCGGCCCGCGATCTGCTCTCCCTCACACGGTCGGGCCCGTCCGGCGGCTGACGACGTTCGTCATCGATACCTCTAGCGCCGCGCCACGTAGTACACGTTCAGGATGTCGCCCTCGACCCGCTGGGTGTCGATCCGGCCGAATCCGGCTTCCCCGAGCATCCTGCGGGCGGTCTGCTCACCCCAGACGGTGCCCAGACCCTCACCGCCCTCGCCCAGCGAGACGCTCATGCAGTAGAAGACCGAGAACGTGTACAGCGCCGGGCCCAGCGGATGGTCGATGTTCTCCTCCAGCCGGCTGGACGCCGCGATGTCCCCCATCAGGAACACACCGTCCTGCGCCAGGGCATTGGCGACGGCGGCCAGTGTGCGTACCGGCCGGGCCAGGTCATGGATGACATCGAACGCCGTGATCAGGTCGTAGGAGCCGTCCAGTTCGGCGCAGTCGCCGACATCGAAGGCGGTGTTGGTCAGTCCCAGCGAGGCGGCCTCGGCACGAGCGGCGGCGATGCCCTCGTCGGACATGTCGAGACCCTGGAAGCGGCTCGCCGGAAAGGTTCTGGCCAGGACGTTGACCGCGTGACCGTGGCCGGTACCGATGTCCAGCACCTCGATGCCCGCGCGCAACCGCTCCGGGAGACCGGGCACCAACGGAACGATCCCGTTCACCAGAGCCAGGTCGAAGACCTCGCCGGACTCCTCCGCCTGAAGGGACTGGAACCGCGGATACGCGGAGTACGGCAGCCCGCGCCCCGTGCGGAACGCCTCCAGCACCTGCTGCTCGACCTCGCCCATCATGCCGAAGTCCTGCGCGATCCGGGCCAGGTTGTCCGGCCCGGCCGACCGTGTCAGCGAGGCGGCATGCTCGGGGGGCAGTGCGTACGTCCCGTGGTCGGGCTCGTAGTCGACGATGCCGCCGACGACCATCGCGCCCAGCCACTCCCGTACGTACCGCTCGTTCAGTCCGGCGGCCTTCGCGATCTCCCCACTCGTGGCCGGCGCCATGCCCGCCATCGTGTCGAACAGACCGCTCTGGTGGCCCAGGCCCGCCATGAGACCCAGGCAGGTGTCGTTCACCACCTGGACCATGCGGCCCGCGAACGCCTCCTGCTTCACCGCATCCGGTGTGATGACGGACATCGCTCCTCCTCTCGCCATCGGGCCACGAGGGGGAGACGGGGCAGACAGGATTCGCGCTCACGACGGGCGGCCCGACGGGACTGCGGCGGATACTCTCCTGCCCGCCACGCTACGCCGCCCGGGTGCCGACGGCCGCCCGGGACAGCGGCCGTTCCCGCGGGGACCACCGAGCACCCGCCGGCCGCCCCTCAGCCGGCCGGCGCCGCCGCCGCGACCAACGCCCGCATCACCCGCACGTCGTCACCCATCTCCGGATGCCACTGCACCCCGAGCACCCACCCCGGCCCCGGGAGCTCGACCGCCTCCACCGTGCCGTCCGCCGCATGCGCCGACGCCACCAGGCCCGCGCCGAGCCGGTCCACGGCCTGGTGGTGGTAGGCCGGTACATCGCACGGGCCGGGCGCCACGGACGCGTACAGCGTCCCCGCGACCGGTGTCACCGGGTGCGAACCGAACACGCCTGTCGCCCCGTCAGGGCCCGTGTGACCGTCCAGATGCTGGGTCAGCGTGCCGCCGAGCGCCACGTTCAGCAACTGCATCCCGCGGCAGATCCCGAGCAAGGGGGTGCCCGACTCCAGCGCCGCCCCGATCAGCGCCGCCTCCCAGCCGTCCCGCTCCGGCGCGGCCGGCCCGGTCCGCGGGTCGCGCTCCGCCTCGTACCGCGCGGGGTCCACATCCGGCCCGCCCGCCACCACTACCGCGTCGAGCCGGGCCACCACCGACGCCGCGAGCTCCGGCGTGTCCGGAGGCAGCAGCACGGCCACCCCGCCCGCCTCCCGGACCAGCCGGGCGTAACCGGCGGGCAGGAGCGTGGCCGGCAGGTCCCAGACGCCCCAGCGGGCCGAGGCGACCAGGTAGGTACTGACACCGATCAGCGGACGGTTCATGGGTCCCCTCACTTCACTCGTACGGCACGCGGCACGCACCGGCACCGTATCCAAATCCCTTGTGCTGCCCATAGATTTGGATCATCTGTCGGCCTGCGAGGAGAGGATCCATCCGTGTCCGACCGAACAGCCCCGCTCGCCGTCGAGGAACTCCGCCTCCTCGTCGACAGCGATGAGATCGACACCGTGGTCCTGGCCTTCCCCGACATGCAGGGACGCCTCCAGGGGAAACGCTTCGCCGCCGCCTTCTTCCTCGACGAGGTCGTCCCGCACGGCACCGAGGGCTGCAACTACCTCCTCGCCGTCGACACCGACATGAACACCGTCGACGGGTACGCCATGTCCTCCTGGGACCGCGGCTACGGCGACTTCGCCATGCACCCCGACCTCGCCACGCTGCGCCGCGTGCCCTGGAACGAGTCCACCGCGATGGTCACCGCCGACCTCACCTGGGCCGACGGCTCACCCGTCATCGCCGCGCCCCGCCAGATCCTGCGCCGCCAGCTGGAACGCCTCGCGGAGCACGGCTACACGGCCCACGTCGGCACCGAGCTCGAATTCATCGTCTTCAAGGACACCTACGAACAGGCCTGGGACCGCGGCTACCGCGACCTGACCCCGGTCAACCAGTACAACGTCGACTACAGCGTCCTCGGCACCGGCCGCGTCGAGCCCCTGCTGCGCCGCATCCGCAACGAGATGGCGGGCGCGGGCCTCACCGTCGAGTCCGCCAAGGGCGAGTGCAACCCCGGCCAGCACGAGATCGTGTTCCGGTACGACGAAGCCCTGGTCACCTGCGACCAGCACGCCGTCTACAAGACGGGCGCGAAGGAGATCGCCGCGCAGGAGGGCGTCGCGCTCACCTTCATGGCCAAGTTCAACGAGCGCGAGGGCAACTCGTGCCACATCCACCTCTCGCTCCGGTCCACCGGCACGCCCGGACGCAGCGCCATGGCGGACACCGACGGCACCATGACCCCGCTCATGCGGCACTTCCTCGCCGGACAGCTCGCCGCCCTGCGCGACTTCTCCCTCCTGTACGCGCCGAACATCAACTCCTACAAACGCTTCCAGCCGGGCTCCTTCGCCCCGACCGCCGTCGCCTGGGGCCACGACAACCGCACCTGCGCCCTGCGCGTCGTGGGACACGGCCAGTCCCTGCGCCTGGAGAACCGGCTCCCCGGCGGCGACGTCAACCCGTACCTCGCCGTCGCCGGACTCGTCGCCGCGGGCCTGTACGGCATCGAGCACGCGCTCGAACTCCCCGAGCCGTGCGAGGGCAACGCCTATGCCGCCGCGTACGACCACGTCCCCACCACCCTGCGTGAGGCGGCCGAGCTGTGGGAGCACAGCGAGATCGCCCGCGAGGCCTTCGGCGACGAGATCGTGGCCCACTACCGCAACATGGCACGCGTCGAACTCGACGCCTTCGACGCAGCGGTGACCGACTGGGAAATCCGACGCTCCTTCGAACGACTGTGAGGGCCGCCTTGATCCATGAGCACCAGGTACTGAACCCGGCGACGGAGGAACTCCTCGCCGCCGTCCCCGCGACCTCGGCTGCCGAGGTGGACGCCGCCGTCACCCGCGCCGCCGCGGCCCAGCAGGTCTGGGCCGCCCTCGCCCCCGCCGACCGGGCGCGGCTGCTGCGCCGTTTCGCCGTCGCCGTCGACTCCCACATCGAGGAGCTGGCCGGGCTGGAGGTGCGGGAGGCCGGGCACACGGTCGGCAACGCGCGCTGGGAGGCGGGCAACGTCCGCGATCTGCTCGATTTCTCGGCCGGGGGAGTGGAGCGGCTCAGCGGCCGGCAGATCCCCGTCCCCGGCGGCATCGACCTCACCCTGCTCGAACCGCTCGGCGTCGTCGGGGTGATCGCCCCGTGGAACTTCCCCATGCCGATCGCCGCCTGGGGGACGGCCCCCGCCCTCGCAGCGGGCAACGCCGTGATCCTCAAACCCGCCGAGACCACCCCTCTGACCGCGCTCCGGCTCGCGGAACTCGCCCTGGACGCGGGCCTTCCCGAGCACCTCTTCCAGGTACTGCCGGGCGCGGGCGACGAGGCGGGCAACGCCCTCGTCGAGCACCCCGGAGTCGCCAAGATCGTCTTCACGGGCTCCACGCGCGTCGGCAAACAGATCATGGCCAAGTGCGCCGAACACGTGAAGCGGATCACCCTCGAACTCGGCGGCAAGAGCCCCAACATCGTCTTCGCCGACGCCGACATCGAAGCCGCGGCTGCCGCCGCCCCGCTGTCCTTCCTGGACAACGCGGGCCAGGACTGCTGCGCCCGCACCCGGATCCTCGTCCAGCGCTCCGTGTACGACCGTTTCCTGGAACTCCTCGCCCCGGCCCTCGCGGCGGTCGTCGTCGGTGACCCGGCCGACGAGAAGACACAGATGGGCCCGCTCATCTCACGTACCCAGCTGGAACGGGTACGGGGTTACGTCCCCGAGAACGCCGCCGCGCTCCGCGGCAGCGCGCCCGACGGCCCCGGATTCTGGTTCCCGCCGACCGTCCTCACCGGTGTGCCCGCACACGCGCCCGTCGCCACCGAGGAGGTCTTCGGCCCGGTCGCCGTCGTCCTGCCCTTCGAGGACGAGGCGGACGCCGTCCGGCTCGCCAACGCCACCGATTACGGCCTCGCGGGCTCCCTCTGGACCCGCGACGTGGGGCGTGCGCTGCGCGTCGCGCAGGCCGTCCGGGCGGGGAACCTCTCCGTCAACTCCCACTCCGCGGTCCGCTACTGGACACCGTTCGGCGGGTTCAAACAGTCGGGCCTCGGCCGGGAACTGGGCCCGGACGCCCTCACCGCCTTCACCGAAACCAAGAACGTCTTCCTCAGTACGGAGGCCTGAACCGGTATGACCACGGACAACGAGAACATCTGCCGCCGCCTCGTCGGCCGCACCGCCGTCATCACCGGCGCCGGCAGCGGCATCGGTCTGGCCACCGCCCACCGGCTCGCCTCCGAGGGGGCGCACATCGTCTGCGGCGACATCGACGAGACCGCGGGCAAGGCGGCCGCCGAAGCGGTCGGCGGCACCTTCGTACAGGTCGATGTCACCGATCCCGAGCAGGTCGAGGCGCTGTTCAAGGCGGCGTACGACACCTACGGCTCCGTCGACATCGCCTTCAACAACGCCGGGATCTCGCCGCCCGACGACGACTCCATCCTCACCACGGGGCTGGAGGCCTGGAAACGTGTCCAGGACGTCAACCTCACCTCCGTCTACCTCTGCTGCAAGGCCGCTCTGCCCTACATGCGGCGCCAGGGCCGGGGCTCGATCATCAACACCGCCTCGTTCGTCGCCAGGATGGGGGCGGCGACCTCGCAGATCTCGTACACCGCCTCCAAGGGCGGCGTACTGGCCATGTCGCGCGAACTGGGCATCCAGTTCGCCCGCGAGGGCATCCGGGTCAACGCCCTGTGCCCGGGACCGGTCAACACTCCGCTGCTCCAGGAGCTGTTCGCCAAGGACCCGGAGCGCGCGGCCCGCCGGCTCGTGCACATCCCGCTCGGCCGGTTCGCCGAGGCGACCGAGATCGCGGCAGCCGTCGCGTTCCTGGCGAGCGACGACTCCTCGTTCGTCAACGCCACCGACTTCCTCGTCGACGGCGGGATCTCCGGCGCGTACGTCACACCCCTGTAAGGCCCTGAGGGCCGGCCGCAGGCCGCGGAACCTAGAGTGGGGCGATGAGCAACGCGACACCGCCCGGCTGGTACCCGGACACGGCCGCACCCGGCAACGAGCGGTGGTGGGACGGCGCGTCATGGACCGCCCACACCCGCGCCTTCGCCACAGTGCCCTCCCCGGTCGTGCCCGGCCGGGGAGGAGGCGGTGGCAGCGCCAGGACCATCGCGCTCGTGGCGGCCGGCGTGGTGGTCGTGGGTGTGGCCGTGACAGGCGCGGTGCTGTTCGGCAGGGACGACGACGCCGCACCCACCGCGGCCCCGTCGGGCAGTTCCGCGCCGAAGGTCGCCGACACCGCCACCGACGCGTCACCCGACGACGAGAGCCCGTCGTCGGACGGCTCTGCGGCCGACGAGGATCCCACGGTGCTCGTCGACCAGCTCAACGGCATCACCCTGCCGATCCCCGACGGCTGGGAGCGGCCCGAAAGAACCGTCGGGGAACTGCTCACGATGCGCACCACCGACTCCTACGACTGCCCCGGCGCATTCTCCTCGTTCTGCTACCGCGGCACGGTGACCACCCGTACCCCCGGCGGCACCGACGCCACGACGCCCGAGGCGCTCGCCGAGGCGGACATCGGCGCCGCAGCGGACCGGGCCTACGAGGAGGACATCGTTGGCGCGCGGATCCACGGCGGCATCGTCTCCCACCGGCAGATCGCCGCCGGCCCGGTCAGCGTGGCCGGGCGCACCGGATATCAGGTGCGCTGGCGGGTCGTCACCGCGAAGGGGCCGGGCGGTTATGTGCAGTCGCTCGTCTTCCCCTCGGCCGTGGGCAGCGAGTCACCCGTCGTCGTCCGCTACGCCTTCGACGCGGGCCCCGACGGGCCGCCGCTCGCCCTCATGGACACCCTCACCCGAGGCATCCGGCCGATCGGCGACAGCGAGACGAGCGGGGGCGTCGGCAGCTCCGTCGCCCCCTGAGCGGCTGTCGGCTCAGAGGAAGGTGCGGCCTTCGCCCCGGTACGTCGGCACGGTCGCCGTCACCCGGTCGCCCTCGATCAGCTGAAGCTCGTCGAACCGCTCGCACAGCTCCCCGGCCTTCGCGTGCCGGAACCACACCTTGTCGCCGATCAGCAGATCGTCGGCGGGGGCGCCGAGCAGCGGAGTCTGCACCTCGCCGGGCCCCTCCTGCGGGTCGTAGCGCAGTCCCTCCGGCAGATACGGGACCGGCAGCCGGTCCGCACCGGCCGCCCCGGAAGCCGGGTAACCGCCGCCGAGCACGGTCACCACGCCCACCCCGGGCCTGCGCACCACGGGCTGGGCGAACAGGGCCGCCGGACGCGCCGTGAACGAGGTGTAGTTGTCGAAGAGGCGCGGCACGTAGAGCCCGGAACCGGCCGCGATCTCGGTGACGGCCGGCTCCGCAGCGGTGTGCTGCACGCTGCCGGTGCCGCCGCCGTTCACGAATTCCAGATCCGGTGCCACGGCCCGTACCGCCCGCACCACCTCGGCCCGGCGGGCCGCCAGCTCCCGTCGGCCGGTGGCCTGCATCAGCCGGATCGCCCGGGAGCGCAGCGGCCGCCCGGCGAGCGAGTCGCCCACCCCGGCGATGTGCCCCTCGTACGCCATCAGCCCCACCAGCCGGAAACCGGGCCTGCGGGCGACGGACCTGGCCAGCTCGGCCAGTTGGGCGGGGGAGCGCAGCGGCGAACGCAGGGCCCCGATCCTGACCCGGCCGCCGAGCATGCGCAGCGAGGTGTCCAGCTCCAGACAGACCCGGATCTCCTCCGTGCCTCCGGCCCGTGCCGCGTCGATGAGCTCCAGCTGGGCGTGGTCGTCCACCATCACGGTCATGGCGGCGGCCAGCTTCGGGTCCGCGGCCAGCTCCGCGAAGGCCGAGCGGTCGGCCGACGGATAGGCGAGCAGGACGTCCTCGAAACCGGCCCGCGCCAGCCACAGCGACTCCGCGAGCGTGAAGGACATGATCCCCGCGAATCCGGGACGGGCCAGCACCCGTTCCAGCAGGGCACGGCAGCGCACCGATTTGCTCGCCACACGGATGGGCTTCCCGGCCGCACGCCGGACGAGGTCGTCGGCGTTGGCGTCGAACGCCTCCAGATCGACGACGGCGATCGGGGCGTCGAGATGTGCGGTGGCCCGGTTGTAGCGGGTCCGGTCAGCGGTGCGGGCAGTCATGGCCGCAGCTTGCCAGACAGCTGTACCGCTGGGTAGGGGGACGATCTGCGCAGATCGGCCCCAGGGTCTGTCCGGCGAGGTGGCCCGCTCCCACCAGGGCCTCCCCAACCCGTAGAGTGACGGGCACGCGGCGAGCAACGGGCCTGCCTGTGCAGCCGATCCGCGTGCGGTACGGAACGGACCAGGGGGGCGGATGAGTACCGAGGCGCAGCGCGCTCCCGTCCCGCCACGCCCGAGCACCGCGCCGCAGCTCCCGGCGGCGCCCGCCGACCGGCCCGTGAACGCCACTCCGCCGCCCCGCCCCGAAACCCCGCCACCGGCCATGGCCCCGGCCCCGGACGGCCGGGACAGTGAGCCCACGGAAACCGGCGCGGTCGGCCCTGCACCGGACAGGACCGGAACCGGTCCGGTGGGGACGCGGGACACACCGGGCGGCGTCGTCCGGGCCCCGGACACCGGGGCGAGGGGCCTGCGGTTCTCGGATCTGCCCAAGGCACAGGCCTCGACGCAGGCGCCGGAATCGACCCCGATCCCGGCCCCGACCCCGGCCCCGACCTCGACCCCGATCCCGACCCCGGCTCCCATTCCGCCGCGGCCCCCGTCCGCACCCCGTACGCCCGCCCCGATCCCGTCCGCGCCGCCCCCCGTGGAGACCACCGCCCGTCTGCGCCCCGTACCCCCGGCCCTGCCGGCCGAGGCGCCCGCGTCCCAGGGATCCCCGGCGGCGCCCACCGCCCCGGTCTTCCCGGCGAGGCAGCCCGCCGCGACCCGGCGGCGGCCCGTGGGCGCCGTGGAACTCGGCGGGCCGCCGACGCGGTCCGGGGCAGCCGCCCCGTACGCCTACCGGCCCCCGCACGCCCACCCCCCGGCCGAGACGCCGGCCGAGACCACCACCCGGCTCCGGCCCGTGCGGACCCGGCACCCCTTCCGGGCCGCCGCGGCCGCGGTCTGTGCCGTGCTCGGGCTCGGACTGATCGGCGGTGCCGCCACCGGCAGCTGGCTGATCAGCGACTCCTCGGCCGATCCCGCGGCCCGCAGCCCCTACACCGTGGGCCGGGGCGCCTGGCACAGCGTCCCCGTCGACACCTTCTTCCCGCGCACGCTCAAGGGCGACGGCGCCGGGCCCGGCGGCGCCGACCGGGTCTGGACCAGAATCGCCGTGGCCCCGGACAGCGGCTGCACGGGCGCGCTCGACCCGCTGCTGCTCAAGACGCTGCGCCCGGTCGGCTGCACCCGTCTGCTCCGTGCCACCTACACCGACGCGACGAGCAGCAGCGTCACCACGGTCGGGCTGGTCTTCACCGAGGCCGACACCGAGGCCATGCGGGCATTGAGCAACCGCTTCGGCACCGAGCACCTCGACGCGCGCACGGACCTGATGCCTCGTACGTACGCGGTGAAGAACAGCCCCGCCGCCGGATTCGGCGACCGGCAACGGGCCAGCTGGACCGTGCACGTGCTGACCGACGTGCCCGTCGTGGTGTTCGCCGTCTCCGGATTCGCCGACGGACGCAAGGTCACCGACCCGCAGCCGGCCGAGAAGGCCATGGCGGCCAACGCGACGACCGCCGCCGCGCAGGCCGGACTCGGACACGAGGCCAAGGGCGTGGCCGACCGGGTCGAGCGCGGACTGCGCAGAACCGTCGCCGACCTCACGGAGAAGCCCGAATGAGCCGCCGCCCCCGCAGACTCCTCGGCGCGGTCTGCGCCGCCACCGCGTTCGCGCTGCTGCCCGCGGTCCCGGCGGACGCGGACACCATCCGGGCCGAGCAGTGGGGCCTGGACGCCCTCCACACCGACCGGGCCTGGCAGACCACGCGCGGCAAGGGCATCACCGTCGCCGTGGTCGACACCGGGGTCGACGGCACCGTCCCCGACCTGGTGGGCCAGGTACTGCCCGGCAAGGACCTGATCGGCTTCGGCGCCGGACGCGGCGACCGGTCCTGGGCCAGGCACGGCACCGCGATGGCCGGGATCATCGCCGGCCGGGGCCACGGCACCGGGCGCGAGGAGGGAGTCATCGGTATCGCACCCGAGGCGAAGATCCTTCCTGTCCGGGTCATCCTCGAAGCGAGCGACCCTGCCCGGGCCAAGGCCCGCAAGTCCCGGGGCACGGCCCTCGCCGACGGCATCCGCTGGGCCGCCGACCACGGTGCCGACGTCATCAATCTCTCCCTCGGCGACGACAGCGAGTCGGCGCACCCCGAACCCGACGAGGACGCCGCCGTCCAGTACGCGCTGAAGAAGGGTGCCGTCGTCGTCGCCTCGTCCGGCAACGGGGGCGAGAAGGGCGACCACATCTCGTACCCCGCCGCCTACCCGGGCGTGATCGCCGTCGCCGCGGTCGACCGGTACGGCACCCACGCCTCGTTCTCCACCCGCCGCTGGTACGCCACCGTGAGCGCACCCGGCGACCAGATCGTCGTCCCCGCGCCGGACCGCAAGTACTACGTGGAGTGGGGCACCTCCGCGGCCGCGGCGTTCGTCTCCGGCGCCGTCGCGCTGGTGCGTGCCGCCCATCCCGGTCTCTCGCCGGCCCAGATCAGGAAGCTCCTCACCGACACCGCCCGCAGCTCCCCGCCGGCCGGCCGCGACGACGCGCGGGGCTACGGCATCGTCGACCCGGCCGCCGCCATCAAGGCGGGCGGTGCGCTGCGTCCTGAGGGCCTGCGCACCGACTCCTCCGCGACCGGCTACCGCAAGCAGTACTTCGGTACCGGGCCCACACCGGAGCGCGAGGACGACGGCCCCGCCGGCTGGCTGGCCCCGGCGGCGGGTGGCCTGGGCGCCGTCCTGCTGGCCCTTGCGGTCGTCCTGTGGCGCGGCCGGGGCGCCCGCCCGCCCGCCTTCCGCCGCTGAGCCGGCTGCCTCACCCCGCGGCCCCGGCCCGCACCACCCCCACGGCCGCCTTCGCCACCGACTCGACGAGCGCGATGCCCGTCTCCTTGGTCCGCTGACCGCCGGACAGCACGGCCACCAGGTAGGTGTGCCCGCCCGCCGTCACCTGCCCGATGCTGTTGATGTTCCACAGCCCGGTCGCGGTACGCGGCATCCAGCCGTTCTTGAGCGCCCAGTCGCCGCCCGCCGCCGACACCCCCCACTGCTGGTCCGCCTCGACCTGCGTCATCAGCCCCCGCAGATACGTCCGGGACTCCTCGCTGAGTGCGGTGTCCGCATCCGTCCCGAACACCGCCCCCAGCAGCGTCAGCTGATCGGCCGCGGTGGTCCGGGTCAGCCCCCACGCCTTCGCGGCCGTCGTCGCGGTGAGACCGAACCGTTCGTTGGCGGCGTCGAGACCGGCCGCCCCGCCCACCGCCGCCAGCAGCGCGGTGGCGGAGTCGTTGTCGCTCCGCTCGATCATCGCGACCGCGTGAGCCTGCTCGACGGCCGTCAGGTCACGCCTCTCGTCCTGGGCCCGGAGCAGCAGCGCCGCGAGGATGTCGACCTTGACGATGCTCGCGGTGTCGTACGTCGCGTCCGCGCCCCCGTACACCGCTCGCGTACCGCTGCCGCTGTCCAGCACGGCCACCGAGACGGCCGCCGTGTCCGAACCCGACAGCAGCGGTTCGACGGCCGCAGCCAGTTCCGTATCCAGTTCCACCACCGGCTCCTCGCTCGTCGCCGCGACCGGAGCGGTCGCGGCCGGTGAGACGGACGATACGGATGCCGCGGCGGCGGGCGCGTGATCCGGAGACCTGCCGGTCAGGTACGCACCCCCGGCGGCCGAACCGGCCAGCACGACCGTGGCCGCCACGGTCGCGGACAGGGCGGATCTGCGGATTCTGTGTCGGGGCATGACCCGGACGCTAGGAACCGCAGCTGAGAGGAGGCTGAGCCCGACCTGTCGGCGGGATGAGAAAGCCCAGGCACTACGCTCGTCCTGTGGCGCAGAAGAACATTCCGGACCCCGGATACTCCGACGACGACGGCACGGCCGACCCCGCCCTGACCGCGGCACTCGCCGCCTGGGCCGAGGACCGCAAGGCCGTCGGCCCGGTACTCGAAGCCCTCAAGGGGGCTCGTCTCCTCGTTCCCGTGGTGGCGGTCCTCGGTGAGGTGGAGGAGGACGAGAAGGGGCTGCGCCGGGAGAAGACCAGCGACATGGCGGTCCCCACCCTCCAGGCCGGCGACCGCCGCGCCCTGCCCGCCTTCACCTCCACCGCTTCGCTGGCCCGCTGGGACCCGCAGGCCCGCCCCGTCGCCGTACCCCTGCACCAGGCCCTCCAGGCGGCCGTGCACGAGAAGGCCGACACGGTGGTGCTCGACCTCGCCGGGCCGGTGGCCTTCGAGCTGACCGGTTCCGCCCTGCTCGCCCTCGCCGAGGGCCGTACCAGCGCCGACCCGCTGGACGACCCGGCTGTCACGGCGGCGGTACGTGACGCCGTCGCCGCCGAGCCCGCGGTGCTCCGCGCCCACCTCGGGCCGGGCCGCGCCGACGGCACCCTCGCCCTGGTGCTGGCGGACGGCACCGACCCCGCCGAGGCGGCCGGCCGGGTTGCGCAGGCGCTGGCGGCGAACGAGGTGCTCCGTGCCCGGCTGGTCCGGGGCCTGGACCTCGCGCTGCTTCCGGCCGACGCGCACACGCCCGGTGAGGCCCTGTTCACGCGCTGATCACCCGACCGGCCCAACGCGCACAAAGCGACTGAGGGACGGAGAATTGCGAAGAAATCGGACGAGAAGTCAGTTGATCTGATCTTCGATCTTCGCGAGGTGGTTGTATGCAGACGCGGACAGCTGTGTCGGAATTCCTCGGCACACTGCTGCTGGTTTTCTTCGCCGTCGGCTCGGCGGTGCTCGGGGCCCAGTACATCGGGACCGTCGGCATCGCACTGGCCTTCGGCTTCGTGCTGCTCGCGCTCGCCTACGCGCTGGGTCCGATATCCGGCTGTCATCTCAACCCGGCGGTGACGCTGGGGATGCTGACGGCCCGACGGATCGACGCGCGCACCGCGGTGACGTACTGGATCATGCAGTTCCTCGGCGGCATCGCCGGTGCGGCTCTGCTGTTCCTGCTCGCCAAGCAGGTGCCGGGGCTGAAGACGAGCGGAAATTTCGGCAGCAACGGCTACGGCGACCGCTCGGACGTGCACATCAATGTCGGGGGAGCCTTTCTCGCCGAGGTGATGCTCACGTTCCTCCTGGTCTTCGTGGTGCTCGCGGTGACCCACAAGGTCGCCGTCATCGGCTTCGACGGACTCCCCATCGGCATCTCGCTCGCGGTGATCCACCTGGTCGGCATCCCGCTCACCGGCACCTCGGTCAACCCGGCGCGCAGCCTGGGCCCGGCGCTGTTCGCGGGCGGCGCGGCGCTCTCGCAGCTCTGGCTGTTCCTGGTGGCCCCGCTGATCGGCGGAGTGATCGCGGCGTTCGCGCACCGGCTGACCCACCCCGTATCCGGGCAGCTGGCGCAGCCCGTCCGGTCCTGATCCCGCCACGTACGCCGTGAGCCCCCTGCCGGATCGGGCAGGGGGCTCACGGACGGGAAGGAACGGAAGGTCGGGGTGGGCTCAGCCGAAGACCGGGCCGGTGTACTTCTCGCCGGGGCCCTTCCCGGGCTCGTCCGGTACGAGCGAGGCCTCGCGGAACGCGAGCTGCAGGGACTTCAGTCCGTCACGCAGCGGAGCGGCGTGGAAGGAGCTGATCTCCGTGGTACTCGCGTCCAGCAGTCCGGCCAGCGCGTGGACCAGCTTGCGGGCCTCGTCGAGGTCCTTGTGCTCGTCGCCGTCCTCGGTCAGTCCGAGTTTCACGGCGGCGGCGCTCATCAGGTTGACCGCGACCGTCACGATCACCTCGACCGCGGGCACCTCCGCGATGTCGCGGGCCATCTCGTCGAAGCCGGGGGAATCACTGGTGGGGGTCGCGTCACTCATGCGCCATACGATAGGCCCACGCCCGGCCCGCTCTGTCTGCGGGAGGGCGGTGCGACCACTGGTTAGCGCACGCCCGGCCGAGCTGCTAACCTTGTGTAACGACCGGCTGGGTGCCTATGTGCCCGGCCCACAAGTGGAGGCTCCGATCTCCCACCTGGCCGTCCTCAGGACGGCGGGTCACCGGTCAGGTGGCGCCCATCGTTCCGTACGGACGATGGAGCTGCCCGATGCGCCCCGCGGTTGACCGCGGCGGTGTTCCGGTTGTTCAAGGAGCCCCGCCTGTGTCCCGGCGGGGCATTTTTCATGGTCCCGCACGGTTGGTCTGTCGAAAACAGACGTTACGTGGCTGTCTGCCAGGCGGCCGCGTGGTGCTACCGAGGAGGATCCATCAGCGCCGAGCCCCGCATCAACGACCGGATTCGCGTGCCCGAGGTGCGACTTGTCGGTCCCAGCGGCGAGCAGGTCGGGATTGTTCCGCTTGCCAAGGCCCTGGAACTCGCACAGGAGTACGACCTCGACCTGGTCGAGGTGGCGGCTACCGCCCGTCCGCCCGTGTGCAAGCTCATGGACTACGGGAAGTTCAAGTACGAGTCGGCCATGAAGGCCCGTGAGGCGCGCAAGAACCAGGCGCACACGGTCATCAAGGAGATGAAGCTCCGGCCGAAGATCGACCCGCACGACTATGACACCAAGAAGGGTCACGTCGTCCGGTTCCTCAAGCAGGGCGACAAGGTCAAGATCACGATCATGTTCCGTGGTCGCGAGCAGTCCCGCCCCGAGCTGGGCTTCCGACTGCTCCAGCGTCTCGCTTCGGACGTGGAGGAACTCGGCTTCATCGAGTCCAACCCGAAGCAGGACGGCCGGAACATGATCATGGTTCTGGGCCCGCACAAGAAGAAGACCGAAGCCATGGCCGAGGCCCGCGAGGCCCAGGCCGCCCGCAAGGCGGAGCGTCAGGGTTACACCCACGACGACGACGCCGAGGCTGCGGACGAGGCTGTCGAGGCTCCGGCCGAGGCGACCTCCGAGGCTCCGGCCGAGACACCTTCCGAGGCGTGACCTTCGGGGGCTGCCATCCAGGCGCCCCCGGGTCCCCCCGGAATCCCACCAAGATCTGACGCCCCTGCGTTCCGGTGCCCGCACCGAGAGGGGCGCCACTGACGAGGAGAGAACGGCGCTATGCCGAAGAACAAGACGCACAGCGGTGCCAGCAAGCGCTTCAAGATCACCGGCTCCGGCAAGGTGCTCCGTGAGAAGGCCGGCAAGCGCCACCTGCTCGAGCACAAGTCGTCCAAGAAGACCCGCTCGCTGTCCGGCACGGTCGTCGTGGCTCCGGCCGACGCCAAGAAGATCAAGAAGCTTCTCGGCAAGTGAGGCCGTCGTCCCCGGTGACACCGGAGACGCGCCCTCGATCCGACCGGGACCAATTCGTTTCCGGGCCGTGTGAGTACGACCACGGCCCCGCTACAAGGAGTTAACAAGTGGCACGCGTCAAGCGGGCAGTCAACGCCCACAAGAAGCGCCGGGCAATTCTCGAGGCCGCCAGCGGTTACCGCGGTCAGCGCTCGCGCCTGTACCGCAAGGCCAAGGAGCAGGTCACCCACTCCCTGGTCTACAACTACAACGACCGCAAGAAGCGCAAGGGCGACTTCCGTCGGCTGTGGATCCAGCGCATCAACGCTGCGGCCCGCCAGAACGGTATGACGTACAACCGCCTCATCCAGGGTCTGAACGCCGCCAACATCGAGGTGGACCGCAAGATCCTGGCCGAGCTCGCGGTCAACGACGCCAACGCGTTCGCCGCCCTCGTCGAGGTTGCCCAGAAGGCCCTCCCGAGCGACGTCAACGCCCCGAAGGCCGCCTGATCCAGGCTGCACTTCTTGGCTTTTGAGCCGGACCCGCAGGCGCTCGTCGTCTGCGGGTCCGGTGCGTTCACCACCCGGACGTTTCGTCTTGCAGAGAGGCTCGCCGCCGACATGGGCACCCCCGAACTGATCTCCCCGCGTTCGCCACGGGTCGCCGCCGCCCGGCGGCTGGCCAGGCGCAACTTCCGCGGCAAGGAGCGCATGTTCATCGCCGAGGGGCCGCAGGCCGTGCGCGAGGCCGCGGACCACCGCGGCAGCGACGGCCGGCCGACCCTCACCGAGCTGTTCGCCACCGTCGAGGCCGCCGAGCGTTACGCGCCCATCATCGACGCGGCTCAGGACGCGGGCGCCCGGGTGCACCTGGCCGACAGCGAGGTCTTGGCCGACGTGTCGCAGACCGTCACCCCGCAGGGGCTGATCGGCGTCTGCCACTTCCTCGACTCTCCCTTCGAGTCGATCCTCGCTACCCGGCCGAAGCTGGTCGCGGTCCTGGCGAACGTCCGCGACCCCGGGAACGCCGGTACGGTGCTGCGCTGCGCCGACGCCGCCGGCGCCGACGCGGTCGTCCTCACCGACGCCTCCGTGGACCTGTACAACCCCAAGTCCGTGCGCGCTTCCGTAGGCTCGCTCTTCCACCTGCCGGTCGCCGTCGGCGTGCCCGTCGAGCAGGCCGTGCAGGGGCTGCGGGACGCGGGCGTACGGATCCTGGCCGCCGACGGCGCGGGCGAGGACGACCTCGACGACGAGCTGGACGCCGGCACCATGGGCGGGCCCACCGCCTGGGTCTTCGGCAACGAGGCCTGGGGCCTGCCCGAGGAGACCCGGGCGCTGGCCGACGCCGTCGTGCGCGTGCCGATCCACGGCAAGGCGGAGAGCCTCAACCTGGCCACCGCCGCCGCCGTCTGCCTGTACGCCTCCGCGCGCGCCCAGCGTCCCCGCCGCAGTACCGGCTGAACCCTCCGGCCGCCGCTCCCCGGCCCGGGGCCCCCGCAGGGTGTCGCTCCGTCACCGACGACTAGTAGGGTGACGAACTCGGGGGCCCACTGCACCGGTTCGAGAGGTGGGGTACGGGAATATGGCTGTCGGCATGAGCGGACCGCGGGCGACACATGCGGCCGTCGTGCGCGCCGCCGAGGACCCGGACGGTGTCACCTTCGGTGACATCGGATCCGCGGGTCAGGCACTGGATCCGGACGACCTTCCCGACGGGCTCGTCGTCGCGGACGAGACCGGCCGGATCATCTGCTTCAACGCCGCCGCCGCACGGATCACCGCCATGCCCAGGGCCGCGGCCCTGGGCCGCCCGCTGGAACACGCGCTGCCCCTTGAAGACCTCAAGGGCCGCCGCTGGTGGGAGCTGACCGACCCCTACGGTGGCCTCGCCACCCGCGTCGGCCAGCCCGAACGCAACCTCCTGCTGCCCGGCGGCCGCGAGGTCCTCGTCTCCGCCCGCTACGTACGCGAGAGCCCGACCGGCCCCGTGCGCCGGCTCGTGGTCAGCCTGCGCGGCACCGAGGCCCGCCGCCGCAACGAACGCAGCAACGCCGAACTCATCGCGACCGTCGCCCACGAGCTGCGTTCGCCGCTGACGTCCGTGAAGGGCTTCACCGCCACGCTGCTGGCCAAGTGGGAGCGGTTCACCGACGACCAGAAGCGGCTGATGCTGGAGACCGTCTACGCCGACGCCAACCGGGTCACCCGCCTGATCACCGAGCTCCTGGACATCTCCCGGATCGACTCGGGGCGTCTGGAACTGCGCCGCCAGCCCGTGGACCTCTCCGCCGCCGTCGAACGCCACATCCAGGCACTCACCGCCTCCGGCCAGGACCCCGGCCGGTTCCTCGTCCGCACCTGCCAGCCGCTGCCCACCGTGTGGGCCGACCCGGACAAGGTCGACCAGGTCCTCGGCAACCTGCTGGAAAACGCGGTGCGCCACGGCGAGGGAACCGTCACCATCGAGGTGGCACCCGCACCGGCCAAGAGCGACGAGAAGGGAACGGCGGTCACCGTGAGCGACGAAGGCCCCGGCATCCCCGAGGAGTCGATGGCCCGTGTCTTCACCCGCTTCTGGCGGGGGAGCAAGCGTGGCGGCACCGGCCTGGGCCTCTACATCGTCAAGGGCATCGTCGAGGCGCACGGCGGCACCATCACGGTCGGCCGCGGCCCCGGGGGCGGCGCCGAGTTCCGATTTATTCTGCCCGTGAGCACGCCGGCCTACATGAAGTAGAGGGGCCTGAGCGGACCACGGGCGGCCCACACATCCTGTGGCCCTTAGACTCGACCTTTGGCACCTTTGCGTCCTCCAGTCGTCGAGCGGGGCCGCGCCACCAGCCAATCGGAAGTACGGGAAGAGATGTCGGCACCGAACAAGTCGTACGACCCAGTCGAGGTCGAGGCACTGAAACCGGAAGAGATCGAGCGCATCCGGGACGAGGCGTTCGCCGCCTTCGCCGCCGCGGGCGACCTCGACGCGCTCGCCCAGGCGAAGACCGCGCACACCGGTGGTACCTCGCCCCTGTCACTCGCCAACCGCGAGATCGGCGCGCTGCCGCCGCAGGCCAAGGCCGAGGCAGGCAAGCGCGTGGGCCAGGCCCGCGCCGCCGTGGGCAGGGCGCTCGCCGCCCGCCAGACGGAGCTGGAGGCCGAGCGGGACGCCCGGGTCCTGGTCGAGGAGGCGGTGGACGTCACGCTGCCGTACGACCGCACCCCGGCCGGCGCACGCCACCCGCTGACGACGATCATGGAACGCGTCGCCGACGTCTTCGTGGCCATGGGCTACGAGGTCGCCGAGGGCCCCGAGGCCGAGGCCGAGTGGTTCAACTTCGACGCCCTGAACTTCGTGCCCGACCACCCGGCCCGGCAGATGCAGGACACCTTCTTCGTCGAGGGCGCCGACGGCGCGAAGAACGACGAGTCCGGTGTCGTGCTGCGTACGCACACCTCGCCGGTCCAGGCCCGCACCCTGCTCGACCGCGAGCCCCCGGTCTACGTCGTCTGCCCCGGCCGCGTCTACCGCACCGACGAGCTCGACGCCACGCACACCCCGGTCTTCCACCAGATCGAGCTGCTCGCCGTCGACGAGGGCCTCACCATGGCGGACCTGAAGGGCACCCTCGACCACATGGTCCAGGCGCTCTTCGGCCCGGACATGAAGACCCGGCTCCGGCCGAACTTCTTCCCGTTCACCGAGCCGTCCGCCGAGATGGACATGGTCTGCTACGTCTGCCGCGGCGAGTCCGTCGGCAACCCCGACCGCCCCTGCCGCACCTGCGGCAGCGAGGGCTGGATCGAGCTCGGCGGCTGCGGCATGGTCAACCCCAAGGTGCTCATCGCCTGCGGCGTCGACCCCCAGAAGTACAGCGGATTCGCCTTCGGGTTCGGCATCGAGCGGATGCTGATGTTCCGCCACAACGTAGAAGACATGCGAGACATGGTCGAAGGCGACGTCCGGTTCACCCGGCCCTTCGGGATGGAGATCTGATGCGCGTCCCGCTTTCCTGGCTGCGGGAGTACGTCGACCTGCCGCCCACCGAGACCGGCCGTGACGTACAGGCCAAGCTCGTCGCCGTCGGCCTGGAGGTCGAGACCGTCGAGCAGATCGGCGCCGGCCTCAAGGGCCCGCTGGTCGTCGGACAGGTGCTGACCATCGAGGAGCTGGAGGGCTTCAAGAAGCCCATCCGCTTCTGCACGGTCGACGTCGGCTCCGCCAACGGCACCGGCGAGCCGCAGGAGATCGTCTGCGGCGCCCGTAACTTCGCCGTCGGCGACAAGGTCGTCGTGGTCCTGCCCGGCGCCGTGCTGCCCGGCGACTTCGCGATCGCCGCGCGCAAGACGTACGGCAGGACCTCGCACGGCATGATCTGCTCCACCGACGAGCTCGGCATGGGCGACGACGGCACGCACGGCATCATCGTGCTGCCGCCGGAGCACGCGGTCGGTACCGATGCGATCGAGCTGCTCCAGCTCGTCGACGAGGTCCTCGACATCGCGGTCACGCCCGACCGCGGCTACTGCCTGTCGATGCGCGGTGTCGCCCGTGAGACCGCCATCGCCTACGGCCTGCCGCTGCGCGACCCGGCCCTCCTGGACGTGCCCGCGCCCAACGCGTTCGGCTACCCGGTCAAGGTCTCCGACCCGATCGGCTGCTCCCGCTTCACCGCGCGCACCGTCGTCGGTCTGCAGCCCGAGGCCCGCTCGCCGATCTGGATGCAGCGCCGGCTCCAGAAGGCCGGAATGCGGCCGATCTCGCTCGCCGTCGATGTCACCAACTACGTGATGCTCGAACTGGGCCAGCCGCTGCACGCCTACGACCGGACCCGGATCGACGGTCCGATCGGGGTGCGCCGCGCCGAGCAGGGCGAGAAGCTCACCACGCTCGACGGCACCGTCCGCGTCCTGGACGCCGCCGATCTCGTCATCACCGACAACCGCGGGCCGATCGGCCTGGCGGGCGTCATGGGCGGGGCCAACACCGAGATCGCCGACGCCTCCGAGGACACGCACACCACCGAGGTCGTCATCGAGGCCGCGCACTTCGACGCGATCTCGATCGCCCGCACCGCGCGCCGCCACAAGCTGGCCTCCGAGGCGTCCAAGCGCTTCGAGCGCGGCGTCGACCCGCAGGCCGCCGCCGCTGCCGCGCAGCGCACCGTCGACCTGCTGGTGCTCCTCGCCGGCGGCACCGCCGAGGCGGGCGTCACCGAGGTGAGCGCCCCGTCCGGCCCCCGCACCATCTCGATGGCGGCAGACCACCCGGACAAGGTGGCCGGTGTCGCGTACGGCCGCGAGACCGTCGTACGCCGCCTCCAGGAGGTCGGCTGCGACGTCTACGGGCAGGACGAGCTCCTCGTCACCGCCCCGTCCTGGCGGCCCGACCTGAACGAGCCGAACGACCTCGCCGAAGAGGTCATCCGGCTGGAGGGCTACGAGAACCTCCCCTCCACGCTCCCGACGCCGCCCTCCGGCCGCGGGCTCACCGACCGCCAGCGGCTGCACCGCCGCGTCGGCCGGGCTCTCGCGGGCGCGGGCTACGTCGAGGCACTGAACTACCCGTTCATCGGTGAGGCGGTCCTGGACCAGCTGGGCCTGGACGCGGACGACGCCCGCCGCCGTACGGTCAAGCTCGTCAACCCGCTCTCCGACGAGGAGCCGTCGCTGCGCACCACGCTGCTGCCGGGCCTCCTCGGCGCACTGCGGCGCAACGACGGCCGCGGCAGCCACGACCTCGCGCTGTTCGAGACCGGTCTCGTCTTCCGGCCCACCGGCCAGGAGACGAAGCCCGTCCGGCTGCCCGTCGACCGGCGTCCCTCCGACGAGGAGATCGCCGCGCTCGACGCCGCACTGCCGCGTCAGCCGCGCCGCGCAGCCGTCGTCCTCGCGGGCGCCCGCGAGCAGGCCGGCTGGTGGGGCAAGGGCCGCCCGGCCGACTGGGCGGACTCCGTCGAGGCCGCCCGCACCGTCGCCCGTGAGGCAGGTGTCGACCTCACGGTCCGCGCCGACCAGCACGCGCCCTGGCACCCGGGCCGCTGCGCCGCGCTGTATGTGACGGTCAACGGCGAGGAGACCCTCTTCGGGCACGCCGGCGAGCTGCACCCGCGCGTCATCAAGGAGCTCCACCTGCCCGAGCGCACCTGCGCCATGGAGGTCGAGCTCGACGTCCTGGAGCAGGCCGTGGACGGCGCCCTCCAGGCGCCGCGGATCTCCACCTTCCCGGTGGCGACCCAGGACGTCGCACTCGTCGTCGACCAGGGTGTGCCCGCCGCCGACGTGGAGCAGGCGCTCCGCGCGGGCGCGGGTGAACTCCTCGAGTCGCTGCGGCTGTTCGACGTCTTCACGGGCGAGCAGATCGGCGGGGGCCGCAAGTCCCTGGCGTACGCGCTGCGGTTCCGTGCCGCGGACCGCACGCTGACCGTCGACGAGGCGAGCGCCGCCCGTGACGCGGCGGTGGCACTGGCCGCCGAGCGTACGGGCGCGGTGCTGCGCGGCGCGTAACAGCCCACCCGCACAGTGAGGAGGGGCGTATCCGGCCACCGGATACGCCCCTCCTGTGTGCTCGCCCAGGGGCGGGGGACCGCACGCGGGATCCGGCCGGCCCGGGGGAACCCGGTTTCCGGCCGACCCGCAGCCACCCTCCGATCCGTGGGCAGTGGGTCGTGCGATCCGGCGCCGTCCGCGCTGCCGCGGAGTGTCGGGCAGGTCGGCAGAGCGGACGGCGCGGGTGCGGGTCGTCGTGCTGTACGAGGGGGAGCAGACGACCCGGCCGCCTCTTGCGAGGGACTCATTCAAGCGATCCGGGTACCGGTGCAACAGAGTGCGCAGCGGGACGGTTCGGGCATTCCGTTCACACCCCGTGTGAATCGTGCTCCACTGGGGCGACACGTCCTTGGCGTGCCGACCCACCGGAGGGGGCTATGGGGGCAATGGAGCCCAACACTCTGCTAGAGGCTCTGATCGACGAGGCGGGCGTCTCCCGGGCCGGGCTTGCCGCGCGTGTGAACCAGGCCGGCCGCACCCGTGGGCTGGGCCTGCGCTACGAACACACCGCCGTCGCCCGCTGGCTGAAGGGCCAGCGACCGCGCGGCCAGGTGCCCGACCTGATCTGTGAAGTGCTGGGGAACCGGCTGCGCAGGGCCGTCTCGCTCAACGACATCGGCATGGCGGCCCTCGGAGGCCACCCGCCCGCGCAGGGCTCCTCGCTCACCGGTTTCGTCGAGCGGGCCACCGCACTGTGGCGCTCCGACGAACAGCGGCGCCCGCACGTCGTGGCCGCCCCTGCCGTCACGGGGACCACCGCGGTGATGCCTGTCTGGGAGTGGGAGAACCCGCCGGAGGACGCCGATGTGTCCCGGACCGGCTCGCACCGCGTCGGACCGGCCGACATAGCGACGCTGCGGGCCGCCCGTGCCCACTACGAACTGATGTACCGCAAGGCGGGCGGAATCGCGACGCGTTCGCGCATCGTCGGCTTCCTCAACAACGGGACGGCTCCCCTGCTGCGCGGCGGCTACAGCGACGCGATGGGGCGTCAACTGCACCGTGCGACGGGCGCTCTGGTGGCTGTGGCGGGCATCTGCGCGTACGACTCCGACGCACACGGGCTCGCCCAGCGCTACTTCCACCAGGCGCTCCGGCTGGCCAAGGCGAGCGGGGACCGGGGGCTCGGCGGCTATGTGATCGCCCTGCTGGTGAACCAGTCGCTGTTCCTCGCCGAATACCGGCAGTCCGTCGCCTTCGCCGAGGCGGCGCTGCGGGCCGCCGGACGCGACATCACGCCCGCGCTGGCGGCCGACCTCCATGCGATGCAGGCCAAGGCGTACGCCCATCTCGGCGACGGGCCGAGCGCGTTGAGATGCATCCGGTGCGCCGAGTCCGAGGCCGAACGGATCCGGCCCGGCCAGGAGCCGGCCGAGACGGGGTACGTCCAGCCGGGCCTGGTCAACGTCCAGGTGGCGGAGGCCCTGCTCGGCCTCGGGGACCTGCCGGCGGCCCGGGAGCACGCCGCGGTCGCGGCGCGCACCCCCGCGCACGACCGGGGCCGGGTCCACCGGCTGGCGATGCTGACCACGATCGAGCTGCGGCAGGGCGAGCCCGACCGGGCCGCGGTCACGGCGGCGGAAATGGCGGAACGCGCCAGGGGCATGGAGTCGCAGCGGCTGCGTGACCGGCTGCGGGACGTGCGCGAGGACCTGGTCGCGAGCGGCAGCGCCGACGCGGAACGGGCCGCCGAACTCGTCGACGGTGCGCTGTGCGTACCACTGTGAGTATCGCTGTGAGTCGAGGTCTGCTGCGATATGGCCACCTACGAGTCAGAAGGTGGCAAAACTGTGCAGTGGACGAATCTGAACGAGCAGACTGTGTACGAGAACCGCTGGTTCCGGGTCAATCTGGCGGACGTAGTACTTCCCGACGGTCACCACCTCGACCACTTCGTGATCCGGCTCCGCGCCGTCGCGGCGGCCACCGTCGTCAACGAGGCGAACGAGGTCCTGCTGCTCTGGCGGCACCGGTTCATCACCGACAGCTGGGGCTGGGAGCTCGCCGCCGGGGTGGTCGAGGAAGGTGAGCAGCCCGCTGCCGCGGCCGCCCGGGAGATGGAGGAGGAGACCGGCTGGCGCCCCGGCCCGCTGCACCCGCTGCTGACCGTGGAGCCGTCGAACGGCCTCACCGACGCCCGGCACCACTTCTACTGGGGCGAGGAGGCCGACTGGACGGGTCACCCCGTCGACGACTTCGAGTCCTCGCGCCGCGAGTGGATACCGCTCAAGCTGGTGCCCGACATGATCGCCCGCGGTGAGGTCCCGGCCGCGGGGATGGCCGCCGGACTGATGATGCTGCACCACTTACGGCTGGGCTGAACCCTTCCGTTCACGTGCGAGGGGCCGCCGGGCCCCTCGCACGCGCGGCTGGGCGGGGTCAGGCGTACGGGTAGAACCCCGACCCCGTCTTCCGGCCGAGCCGGCCCGCGTCCACCATGCGCTGGAGCAGCGGGGGAGCGGCGTACAGGGGCTCCTTGTACTCGGCGTACATCGAGTCGGCGACCGAGGCCACCGTGTCGAGCCCGATCAGGTCGGCGAGCTTGAGCGGGCCCATCGGGTGGGCGCAGCCCATCTCCATGCCGTTGTCGATGTCCTCGCGGCTGGCGATGCCCGACTCGAACATCCGGATCGCGGAGAGCAGATACGGGATCAGCAGCGCGTTGACCACGAAGCCGGAACGGTCCTGGGCGCGGATCGGGTGCTTGCCGAGTATGTCCTGGACCATGGCCTCGGCGCGCTTGACCGTCTCGTCCGACGTGGTCAGTGCCGGGATCAGTTCGACGAGCTTCTGCACCGGAGCCGGGTTGAAGAAGTGGATGCCGATGACCTGGTCCGGACGGGAGGTCGCGACGGCCAGCTTCACCAGCGGGATCGAGGAGGTGTTGGAGGCGAGGATCGCGTCCTGCCGGGTCACCACCTGGTCCAGCACCTGGAAGATCTCGGTCTTGACCTGCTCGTTCTCCACGACGGCCTCGATGACGAGGTCGCGGTCGGAGAACTCGCCGAGGTCGGTGGTGAAGCTGAGGCGGCCAAGGGTCTCGTCGCGCTCCTCCTCGGTGATCTTGCCGCGTTCGGCGGCCTTGGAGAGGGAGTTGTGGAGCCGGGTGCGGCCGATCTCCAGCGCCTCGCCGGTGGTCTCGGCCACCTTGACATCGAGGCCACTGCGGGCGCACACCTCCGCGATGCCTGCGCCCATCTGGCCACAGCCCACCACTCCGACGCGTGCAATGTCGGCCATAGAGTCCGTCACCTCGTGCCTTTCGCTGATCTCCGTTCGGCGGCTTCCGTCTGATTCCGGGCTCCACCACGACCCCACGACGTTACTCCGCGTCTCAGGGCGACCGGCAAATGGGGGGCGACGTCGCGCTTGCCGGGGATCGCGGGCCGGGACGGGCATGCTCGGATTCACGCCCGGATTCCGGGGCTGCGGACGCGAGTGCAGGGACGGCAGGTGCGGCGAGATGCGGCAAATGGGACGAAGGAACTTCGTGACGGGTGCGGCCGGGACGGTCGCGGGGGTGATGGGTTCGGTCGCGGCGGCCGGTGATGCCGCGGGGGTCCCGCGGGGCGGCGGCCGTCCGGCCCGGCCGGGCCGGACGCGCGACGTGCTCCGGCGCGAGCTGCGGGGCATGTGGGTGGCCACGGTCGAGAACGTGGACTGGCCGTCGAAGCCGGGTCTGTCGGCCGCGGCGCAGCGGTCCGGGCTGATCGCGTACCTCGACGAGGCCGTCGCCCGACGGCTGAACGCGGTGATTCTCCAGGTCCGCCCCAGTGCCGACGCGCTGTGGCCCTCACCGTACGAGCCGTGGGCCCAGTGCCTCACCGGCGTCCAGGGCAAGGACCCCGGCTGGGATCCGCTGGGCACGGCCGTCCAGGAGGCACACAGCCGCGGCCTGGAGCTGCACGCCTGGTTCAACCCCTACCGGATCGCCAACCACGCGGACCCCTCCCGGCTGTCCGCCCGCCATCCTGCCCGGCTGCACCCCGAGTGGGCCGTGCCGTACGGCGGGAAGCTCTATTACAACCCCGGGCTGCCCGAGGTCCGCTCCTTCGTCCAGGACGCGATGCTCGACGCGGTCCGCCGCTACGACATCGACGCCGTCCACTGGGACGACTACTTCTATCCGTACCCGGTGGCGGGCCAGAGCTTCGGGGACGCTGCGGCGTACGCGAAGTACGGCGCCGGCTTCCCCGACCGGGCCGCCTGGCGGCGCTCCAACACCGACACGCTGGTGCGGGAGATGTCCGAACGGATCGCCGCGCTCAAGCCGGCCGTCCGGTTCGGCATCAGCCCGTTCGGCGTGTGGCGCAACGCCTCCACCGACCCGCTCGGCTCGCGGACGGCGGCGGGTGTGCAGACGTACGACGACCTGTACGCCGACACCCGAGGCTGGATCAAGAAGGGCTGGATCGACTACATCGTTCCTCAGCTGTACTGGAACATCGGCTTCGCCCCCGCCGATTACGCGGCACTGGTGCCCTGGTGGGACCAGGTGGTCCGGGGCACGGGCGTGGACCTCTTCATCGGCGAGGCCCTGTACAAGGCGGGGGACCCGGCCCAGTCCGCCGCCTGGCAGGACCCGGCGGAGCTGTCCCGGCACGTCGACTTCGCCGCCGTGTACGACCAGGTCCGCGGCCACGTCTACTTCTCGGGGAAGAACGTGGTCACGGACCGGATCGGCGCGATGGACAGGGTGGTGGCCGATCACTACGGGACACGGGCGCGCCCGCCCCGCTGACCTGCCGCCGTCCTGACCGGCTGTTCCTCAGGATCCCGGGTCCCGGTTCCGGCCGGCGCCGTGTTGCACGACGCTGTCGGGGCCGGGCGCGATCAGGTGTTCATGTCCGTCCTCGAAGCGGACGCGGTACGGGGGAGTCCCCCCGTTCCCGAGCACTTCGACGATCTCTGCGACCCGGTCGTGCTCTCCCACGGTCCTGCCGTGCGTCAGCAGCCGGTCGCCCGTGTGTGCCTCCATCGGGAGTGACCTCCTCACGGGTGGCGTTCCATGTCGACAAGTCTATGACCGGCGGGCTCCGGCGCGCTGGGTGACCGCGATGCAGACGAGGACGGCGACCGCCGCCGCCGGGGCCGCCGGGGTGACCTCCTCGCCGAGCAGCAGGAACGACCAGATGAGGGTCAGCAGGGGCTGAGCGAGCTGAAGCTGGCTGGCCCGGGCGACGCCGATCTCGGCCATGCCGCGGTACCAGACGTACAGGCCGAAGAAGGTCGACGCCACGGACACCCAGACCAGCCCGATCACCCCGTGCGCGGTCAGCCGCACCGGCTCGTACGGCAACGCGATCGCGGCGCCCGCCACCGCGAGCGGCACGGTCAGGAGCAGTGCCCAGCCGGTCACCTGCCAGCCCGGCATCACCTTCGCCAGTCTGCCCCCCTCGGTGTACCCCGCCGCGCAGACCAGCAGCGCGCAGAACAGGTAGAGATCCCCGGCCGACAGACCGCCGCCGCTCTGCAGCACGGTGAAGGCGATCACCACCGCCGCCCCGGCGAGCGCCGCGGCCCAGAACGCGCGAGGAGGCCGCGATCCGGTGCGTACGGAGGAGAACACCGCGGTGGTGAGCGGCAGGAGGCCGACCACCACCGCCGCGTGCGAGGTCGTCGAGGTCTGCAGCGCCAGCGTGGTCAGCAGGGGGAAGCCCACGACCACCCCGCCCGCCACCACCGCGAGACCGGCCCAGTGCTGCCGCTCGGGCACCCGCACCCGGGCCGCGAGCAGCACACCGCCCGCGACCGCGGCGGCCAGCAGGCTGCGCAGCGCGACCAGGGACCAGGGGCCGAAGCTCTCCAGGCCCCAGGCGGTGGAGGGGAAGGTCAGCGAGAAGGAGAGCACGCCGAGCAGGGCGAGCAGGGTGCCGTTGCGTCCTGCCGGCAGGGAATCGGGTGATGCGAGGGGAGCATGGGAGGCCGGCCCGGTCGCCACCGGACCGACCGCTATCGTGGGCCCCGTAGTAGCGCTATCCTGTGCTGTCATGCAAGAGCGTAGCAGCGTAGCCGAGTTGGCTGAAGTCCTCCGGATGGAACTGAACCGCTACTCGCCCGGTGAGAAGCTGCCGTCCAGCCGCGCGCTCGTCGAACGCTTCCGGGCCAGTCCCGTCACCGTCTCGCGGGCCGTCGCGCAGCTCGCAGCCGAGGGGCTCGTCGTCACCCGGCCCGGCGCCGGCGCGTTCCGGGCACAGCCCCGTACCGGCGTGCGGCCGCCCGCCGACACCTCCTGGCAGGAGGTGTCGCTCAGCGGTGACGGCGGGCCCGAGGTGGTGCCCCGTACGGTCGACGCGTCCGGCCTCGTGGTCACGTTGACGGCCCCGCCCACGGGAGTCGTCGAGTTCAACGGCGGCTACCTGCACAGCTCGCTCCAGCCCGAGCGGGCCATGGCGGCCGCCCTCGCCCGCGCCGGACGCCGTCCGGGTGCCTGGAGCCGGCCGCCCACCGACGGGCTCACCGAACTGCGCGCCTGGTTCGCCCGCGAGATCGGACCCGCTTTCACGGCGGCCGACGTGCTCATCACCGCCGGTGGCCAGAGCGCCCTGGCCACCGCGCTGCGGGCGCTCGCCCAGCCGGGCGCGCCCATCCTCGTCGAATCGCCCACGTACCCCGGCATGCTGGCGGCCGCCCGGGCCGCCGGACTACGGCCCTTCCCCGTCCCCGTCGACGCCGACGGTGTACGGCCCGAACTCCTCTCCGCGGCCTTCCGGGCCACCGGCGCCCGTGTTCTGGTGTGCCAGCCTCTCTTCCAGAACCCGACGGGTACGGTCCTGGCCGACGGCCGGCGCGGCGAGGTCGTCCGGATCGCCCGGGAGGCGGGGGCGTTCGTCATCGAGGACGACTTCGCCCGCAACCTCGTCCACGACGATGCGGGGCCGCTCCCCGCGTCGCTGGCCGCCGACGATCCCGACGGCGTCGTCGTCCACGTCTGCTCGCTCACCAAGGCCACCTCCCCCAGCTTCCGGGTGGGTGCCCTCGCCGCCCGGGGGCCGGTCCTGGAGAGGCTGCGGGCCATCCAGGTCGTCGACAGCCTCTTTGTGCCCCGGCCGCTCCAGGAGGCCGCGCTGGAACTCGTCGGCTCTCCCGCCTGGGGCCGCCATCTGCGCTTCGTCTCGGCAGAACTGCGCATCCGCCGAACCGCCATGATCACCGCACTGCGCCAGGAACTGCCCGGCCTCACGCTGCCGCACATCCCCGCGGGCGGCGGCAATCTCTGGCTGCGCCTGCCGGATTCCGGCGCCGGTGCGGACGAGTCCGCCATGGTGGCGGCGGCTCTGCGTGCCGGCGTCGCCGTCGCGCCGGGCCGGCCCTACTTCTGCGCCGAACCCCCCTCGCCCCAGGTCCGGTTGAGCTTTGTCGCCGTGGCCGGACTCGCGGAGATCGCCGAAGGTGTACGGCGGCTGTGTACTGCCTGGGGCGATGTGCTCGCTAGTCTCCGGTCATGACCGAAACGCCTCAGGAACGTTACGAGATATCGTCCGACCCCAGCCGGCTGGACGCGGCCCGCATCCACAACTGGCTCTCCAACGACGCCTACTGGGCCATGGGCCGCACTCGGGAGCACCAGGATCGCGCCATCGCGGCGTCGCTCAACTTCGGTGCCTACGACCTCGTGTCCGGCGAACAGGCCGGATACGCCCGTGTGGTGACCGATCTCGCCACCTTCGCCTGGCTCTGCGATGTCTACGTGGATCCCGGGGCTCGCGGGCACGGCCTCGGCGGAAGGCTCGTCTCGGCGGCGCGCGACCACCTCGCCCCGACCGGTGTCCGCAGGTTCCTGCTCGCCACGGCCGACGCCCACGGCGTGTACGAGAAGGTCGGTTTCCAGCCGCTCGAGAACCCCGACCAATGGATGTGCCTGCGGTTCGGCTGAGCCGGAAGCGCTTGCGGCGGCGCTCTTGACCTGTGCGGCGAACGGCTCCACGATCACGCCCATGAGTGTTCGAGTCTCGCTCGTCGCCGCGGCGCGCAGCTCCTCCCTGCTCGGTGAGCGCTTCGACGACGACCGGCCGCTCGACGAGGCCGGCTGGCACGAGGTGCAGTTCGCCGCACCGGCCCTGGTGCCCCTGGGTGCGGCCGAACTGCGTTACTGCTCGCCGACCCCCGCAGCCGCGCCACCGGTGAGGCGCTCGGCTTCGCACCGCTGGTCCAGCCCGCCCTGCGCGACTGCGACATGGGGCGCTGGCGCGGCTGCACGCTCTCCGACGTCACCGCGCGCGAACCGGCCGCCGTGGACGCCTGGCTGGCGGACCCGCGCTCCGCGCCGCACGGCGGAGAACCGCTGCTCGCGTTCATCTCCCGGATCGGCAACTGGCTGGACACCCGCCCCGCCTTCGACGGCTCCATCGTCGCCGTAGCCGAACCGGCGGTCGTCCGGGCCGCCCTCGTCTACGCGTTGAAGGCCCCGCCGTCCACGTACTGGAACGTCGACGTCCGCCCGCTCTCGGTGGTCACGCTCACCGGAATCCCCCGCCGCTGGAGCCTTCGCCTGGAACCGGAGCCCGCTGACCGAAGGGTGCCGGGGAGTTTCGCGCGAACCACGCCTTCCCGTCAGTCCGACCAGTCGGTATGTTGACGGAGAACCGAGTCCGACCAGGCATGCCCAGGCGAGGGAGGCCATCGTGCCGCTGATCCACGGCCACTGCGACGAGCGATACTCCGCGGTGCGCAGCGCGTTCGAGGCGAATTTCCGCGAGCGTGACGAGCTGGGCGCGGCCGTCACTGTCCTGGTCGACGGCCGGCCCGTGGCCGATCTCTGGGGAGGCTGGGCGGACGGCGCCCGCATCCGTCCCTGGGAACAGGACACCCTGGTCAACGTCTGGTCCACCACCAAGGGGCCGATCGCGCTCTGCGCGCACATCCTCGCCGACCGCGGCCTGCTCGACCTGGATGCCCCGGTGGCTTCGTACTGGCCGGAATTCGCCGCAGCGGGCAAGGAGGCCGTTCTCGTACGGCATCTGCTCTCCCACCGCGCCGGCCTTGCGGGCCTCCGTGAACCGCACACCCTGGCGGAGCTCTACGACTGGGAACTGACCACCGCCCGGCTCGCGGCGACCGCACCGTGGTGGGAGCCCGGTACCCGGTCCGGCTACCACGCCCTGACGTACGGCTTCCTGGTCGGCGAGGTGATCCGGCGGGTCAGCGGGCTGCTGCCGGGGGAGTTCCTCCGGCGCGAGGTGACCGGCCCGCTGGACATCGACTTCACCGTCGGCCTGCCGGAGAAGGAGGCGGCGCGCGCCGCCGACCTGGTCGTCCCGAAGACGGACCGGGCCCAGCAGGCGGCGCTCTTCGCGCAGCTGGAGCCGGTCGCCGTCGCCTCGCTGCTCAATCCGCCCACGGGCGCGGCCGCCGCCAACACCCCCGAGTGGCGGGCGGCGGAGATCCCCGCCGCCAATGGCCACGGCACGGCCCGCGCGGTCGCCACGCTGTACGGCATCCTCGCGGGGCGCGGCAGCATCGGTGGCGTACGGATCCTGTCCGAGGAGGCCGCCGAGCGGGTCCGTGAGGGTCAGGGCGGCTGCCGCGACCTGGTGCTCGGTGCGGGCTTCGCCCATGAGACGGAGATCGCGCTCGGCCTGTGGCTGAGCGGCGCCGACGCCAGTTACGGACCCAACCCGCGGGCCTTCGGCCACGACGGCGCGGGCGGCTCCTGCGGCCTCGCCGACCCGGAGAACGGGATCGCGCTGGGGTACGTGATGAACCGGATGGGCCCGCACATCGCGAACGACCCGCGCAAGACGGCGCTGATCGAGGCGGTGTACGCGTCACTGTGACCGGATCCGTTCCGGTGCGCGGGGTCACGCGGCCGGCAGCGTCGGGACCGACTCGCCCTCGGTGTCGATGCGGGGGAGGATCCGGTCCAGCCACCGGGGCATCCACCAGGCGCTCCGGCCCAGCAGCGTCATCACCGCGGGGACCAGCAGCAGCCGGACGATCGTGGCGTCGACGAGCACGCTGACCGCCAGCCCGAGGCCCAGCATCTTGACCACGATGTTGTCGCTGATGACGAAGGCGGCGAAGACGCTGACCATGATGAGCGCGGCGCAGGTGATCACCCGCGCGGTGATCTCCAGCCCGTGTGCCACCGCGCCCTTGCTGTCACCGGTCCGCAGCCAGGCCTCGTGCACCCGGGCGATCAGGAACACCTCGTAGTCCATGCTCAGGCCGAAGACGATGGCGAACATCATCATCGGCACATAACTCTCGATGGGCACCGTCCCGGAGACCCCCAGGGAGGGCCCGCCCCAGCCCCACTGGAAGACCGCCACCACCACCCCGTACGAGGCGGCGATCGACAGGAGGTTGAGGACGGCCGCCTTGACCGCGACGAGGACACCCCGGAACACGGTCAGGATGATGACGAAGGCCAGGCCGACCACGACGGCGATGATCAGCGGGAGCCTGCGGGCGATGATGTCGAGGAAGTCCTCCTGGGCGGCGGTCGTGCCGGTCACATAGGCGGAGGCGGCGGTGCCGGACACCCCCTGGGGCAGGACGTCGTCCTTGAGGTGGTTGAAGAGCGTGGTCGTGCCCGCGTCCTGCGGGGCCTCCTTGGACAGGGCGGTGCCGACGAGGAGCGCCCCGTCGTCCGTCGGCTGCAGCGGACTGACGCTGGCCGCGCCCGGGACGTCGGTGAGGGCCTTCTGGAGACTGCTCGCCAGGGCCGAGCGGTCGGAGCTCGGCACCGACCGCTGATCGACGACCAGGGTGAACGGGCCGTTCGCGCCGGGTCCGAAGCCCGTGGAGATCAGGTCGAACGCGCGCCGGTCGGTGAAGCTCGTCGGGTCGGCCCCGTCGTCGATGTGCCCCAGCCGGATGGAGAACAGCGGGATCGCGAGGACGCCCACCACGACCAGCCCGGCGAGCAGGAACCACCAGGGCCGCCGTTCCACCCGCTGGGCGTAGCGGTGCCAGCCGCCCGTCGCCTCGGCGCCGGGCCCGGCGCCGCCCTCGGCGACCGGCGGCCGCACCCGGTAGCGGTCGATCCGCCGGCCGATGAGGCCGAGCAGGGCCGGGACCAGGGTGATCGCGCCGATGACCGCGGTGATCACGGTGACCGCGGCCGCGGCCCCCAGCTTGCCGATGAAGCTCACCCGGGAGACGTACAGGCCGGCCAGCGCGACGATGACGGTGCAGCCGGAGACCAGGACGGCCCGCCCGCTGGTGGCCACCGACCGGCCGGCGGCCCGCACGGGATCGGCGCCGTCCATCACGAGCTGGCGGTGACGGGTGATCAGGAAGAGCGCGTAGTCGATCCCGACACCCAGCCCGATCATGGTGGCGAGTGTGGGCGAGACGCTCGCGAAGGTGGTGGCCGCGGCCACCAGGGCCAGGCAGCTCAACCCGACGATCACGCTGATCAGCGCGGTGAGCAGCGGTACACCGGCGGCGATGATGCTGCCGAACCCGATGAGCAGCACCACCACCGCGACGGCGAAACCGATGGCCTCACTGGTGAGGTCCTTGGTCTCGGGCCTGGCGAGCTCGCCCAGCGGCCCCCCGTACTCGACCTGCACGCCGGCGGAGCGCAGCGGCTTCACCGCCGTGTCGACCTGGTCGAGATAGGAATCGTCCAGCGAGGTGGGGTTCACGTCGAACCGCACGGTGATGTATCCGGTCTTGCCGTCCTTGGACAGCGAGGTGGACGAGGCGGAGGAGGACGAGGGCAGCGGGTTCTGGGCGGACAGGACGTGCGGCAGTTTCTGGAGGTTCGCCACGGCCTGATCGACCTGGCTCTGCACCTCGGTCAGCTGCTTCTGCGCATCGTGCAGGACCACCTGCGCCCCGGTGCCGCCCGCCGCCGGATCGTGCGCCTTCAGGAGTTCGGCGCCGGTGTTGGACTGGGTGCCGGGCAGGCTGAAGTCGTCGGAGTACGTCCCCCCGAACGCGCTCTGGAGGGCGTGCAGCCCGCCGAGGGCGACCACCCACAGCACGATCACCACGACGCAGTGGCGCGCACACCATTCGCCCAGCCGCAGCAGCCACCCCCGGCCGGAACGTGCCGGTGGTGTGTGCGTACTGCTGCTGTGGGACGGGGCCATGCGCTCTCCCGGAGAAGGGGACGGGCTGTTTCCAGCCGGGCGTTCCGCCCTGGTGTCCACTTCGAGAACGTAGAGGCCGGTACGGAGGCCATGGAGTGCGACACGTCCGACGGCCTGCCCGTTCCGCCGCACGGCCGGTAGCAGCGGCGGGCCGGTGCAGCCCCATGGCCCCGCGCCGGAGACAGCCCCGGTCCGGTCAGTCCTTCTGCTGGGCGCCGACGATGAGCGTGAGCGCCTCGGTGATGGCCGTCTCCGCGGCCGCCTTGTCGAGTCCGAGGCCGGCCAGCAGCCCCGCACCGTCCTCGTGCTCCAGCAGGGCCAGCAGGATGTGCTCGGTGCCGATGTAGTTGTGCCCCATCCGAAGGGCCTCCCGGAACGTGAGCTCCAGGGCCTTGCGGGCATCGGCGTTGTACGGGATGAGCTCGGGCAGTTCGCCCTCCGCGGCTGCCGGGAGCGCCTGCTCGGCGGCCTGGCGGACGGTGTCCAGGGCCACACCCTGCGCCTTGATGAACGCCCCCGCGAGCGCCTCCGGCTCGCTGAGCAGGCCCAGCACGATGTGCTCGGTGCCGATCTCGGCGTTGCCCGCGGCGCGGGCCTCGTTCTGTGCGGCCATCACCACGTTCTTCGCGCGCGGGGTGAAGCGGCTGAAGCCCTGGCTGGGGTCGAGCTCGGTCAGCTCGCCCGGGTCCTTGGCCACGAACCGCTTCTGGGCGGCCTGCCGGGTCACGCCCATGCTCTTGCCGATGTCGGTCCAGGACGCTCCGGAACGCCGCGCCTGGTCCACGAAGTGGCCGATCAGATGGTCGGCGACGTCGCCGAGGTGGTCCGCCGCGATGACGGCGTCCTGAAGCTGGTCGAGTGCGTTGGGGTGGACCTTCTTGATGGCGGCGATGAGGTCGTCCAGGCGGACGGGCTGCGTCATGCCTACGGGATTCGTCATGTGTCAACGATAGGTTGACAGTGCGCCGACTGTCAACCTTCGGTTGACAGTCGGCGCACGTCCGGGGTGCGGTGCCGTCCCCGCACGACAGAACGCGCCGGCCGACGGTGTTCGTCGGCCGGCGCGTCCGGTCAGCTGTTCTGCGGGCGTCCCGGGATCAGAGGGCCCCGGAGTCGGCGATGGTGACCTTCGCCTTGGTGCGGCCGCTCTGCGAGCCGAGGCCCTCGATCTTCGTGACCAGGTCCATGCTCTGCTGGTCGGCGACCTCGCCGAAGACCACGTGCTTGCCGTCCAGCCAGGAGGTCACGATGGTCGTGATGAAGAACTGCGAGCCGTTGGAGTTCGGGCCGCTGTTCGCCATGGAGAGGAGGCCGGGCTTGGTGTGCGCCAGCTTGAAGTTCTCGTCGTCGAACTTGGCACCGTAGATGCTCTTGCCGCCCGTGCCGTCGCCGCGGGTGAAGTCGCCGCCCTGCAGCATGAACTCGGGGATCACGCGGTGGAAGGACGAACCCTTGTAGCCGTAGCCCTGCTCGCCGGTGGCCAGCTGGCGGAAGTTCTCCGCGGTCTTGGGAACGACGTCGTCGTACAGGTTGAAGACGATCCGCCCGGCGGGCTCGTCGTTGATGGTGATGTCGAAGTAAACCTTGCTCGTCATGGAACCATCCTGACATCTGCTCCCGGGGCCCCGACGGGCGGGCGCGTACAAACACCGCTCAGGGGTGACCGTCCGGCGGCAGGTGGTGGACACTCCGCCAAGGCCCCCGGCCCGGTCGCGTGTGCTCCCTCACACCCCCGTGCTGCCGTCGATCCGCTCCCGGAGCAGGTCGGCGTGGCCGCTGTGGCGCGCGTACTCACCGATCATGTGCGTGTAGATCCACCGCAAACTCACCTCGCCGCCCATGAAGGGGGCCGTGTCCTCCAGCGACCGTGCGGCGCAGTTGGCCCGGGACACGGCGATCTCCTCCTGCCAGCCGGCGCAGACTCCCGCGAAGGCCCGGCCGCCGGAGAGCTCGAACCCTCCGTCGTGGCCGTCGGGGCCCGTCGGTGCCCCGTCGGCCGGCGGGACGTCCTCACCGGTCAGCACCCGGCGGAACCAGTTCCGCTCGACCTCCGTCAGGTGCTGGACCAGCCCCATCAAGGTCAGTGACGACGGCGGTACGGAGGCGTGGCGCACCTGCTCGTCGGTGAGTCCGTCACATTTCACGGCCACGGTGGCCCGGTAGAAATCGAGCCAGGCAGCCAGATTGGTGTGCTCGTCGGCGTTCAGGGGCGGCATCGGACGTTCGCTGGGCGTCATGATCACTCATGCTGCCAGGAGGGTCTGACAGTGGTGCCTCTGCGACGTCTGCCGAGACGTCGGGCTACGGCCGCCGGCGGGGCTTGCCACGCTTGGCACCGCCGGCACCCTTGGCACCGCCGGCACCCTTGGCACCGCCGGCACCCTTGGCGCCGCGGGCGCCGCCCTTCGTGCCCTTGGCCCCGCCGGAACCGCTCCGAGGGTTCTTCCCAGCCGACGCACCCGCTGCGGGCTTGCGCCGCGCACCGCCGCTTTCGGTGCGTTTCGACTTCGGCTTCGGCTGCTCCGCGGGCGCCGTGGTGCGGCCCCGGGTGCTGTTCACGGTCCGCCCGCGGACGATCCCGATGAAGTCCTCCACCAGGTCGGTGGTCCTGTCCTCGGGCCATGAGAGGGCGATCCGGGACTCGGGCGCGTCCGACAGCGGACGGTAGGTGAGGTCCTTGCGGTGGTACAGGCGGGCGAGCGACTGCGGGACGACGAGGACACCCACTCCCGCGGCCACCAGCTCGACGGCGTCCTCCGTCGTGGCCGGACGCTCGATCGCGGGCTTGCCGGGAAGCTGCTCCCAGCCGAGGGTGTCGTCGAGCGGATGGAGCACGATGTCGTCGGCCAGCTCCGCGAGGGAGACCCCGTCGACCGCCGCCGCCACATGGTCCTTGGGGATCACGACGACGGTCTGCTCGGTGTAGAGCGGGATCGCGCTGAGATCCGTGCCGTCGACCGGCAGCCGGACGAAACCCGCGTCGGCGCCGCCGTCGCGCAGCAGGGCCGGCGCCTCGGCGGCGGGCACCGCGACGAGAGCCAGCGGGACGTCGGGCAGGCGCTCGTTCCAGATACGCACCCACTTGGTGGGCGTCACCCCCGGGACATACGCGAGCCGGAACGAAGGGGATACTTCCGAGCCTGTCACTCCGCCAGGTTACCGGTCGTGGTCAGAGCCGGCGCACACGCTCGATACTCTTGAACCATGACGTCGCACCAGACCGCCCAGACAATGAAGCCCGCAACCGCGGCGAAGAAACTGGGTGTGTACCTCGAGGCCACCCCCACCGAGTTCCAGGAGGGTGTCGTCTCGCGCGCCGAGCTGGCGGCCCTCCAGTCCGATCCGCCCGAGTGGCTGCAGGAGCTGCGGCGCAACGGCCCGCACCCGCGGCCGGTGGTCGCGTCCAAGCTGGGCGTCTCCATCTCCGGCCTCGCCCGCGGAGGCGTCACGGACGCTCTGACCACGGAGCAGATCGACGCCCTGAAGCAGGACAACCCCGAGTGGCTGCAGAAGGAGCGCGCCACGCAGGCGGACGTCCGCAAGGAAACCGTACGCATCAAGGAGCGGAACGCCGAGCGCAAGAACGCCTCGTAACGCTCGCACCCGTCTTTGAAGACCGTCATGTGGGTGGTCTCCGTTCCCCGTCACCCGGCGGGACGGAGGCCACCCACACGTCGTCTCCGTGCAATGCCGCCGCACGGCAGACAGCCGTCGGCCCGAAAAGCGGATGACGGCCGGCCGGACTCTGCGTACCTTGTTCTCCATGGGAACGCTGTGATCGCCCCGCCCACGACCGCGTAGAGCTCAGCTCCGCCGTCGTGGCTCCGATTCATCCATGAATCCGTTCTGCCGGCATGTCCGGGAACAGGGGCTTACGCATGCACCCAGCACACTCCGCACAACTTTCCCTGCACGGCGTCACCAAGCGTTACGGCGACCGCACCGTGCTCCAACAGGTCTCGTTCAGTCTCGCGCCCGGCGAGAAGGCCGGCGTCGTCGGCGACAACGGGGCGGGCAAGTCCACCCTGCTCCGTCTCCTCGCAGGCGAGGAACGCCCCGACGCGGGCGAGGTGTCCGTCATCGCTCCCGGCGGGACGGGGTATCTCGCCCAGGCCATCGGGCTGACCCCACAGGCCACGGTCCAGGACGCCGTCGACGTGGCTCTGGGGGAGCTGCGTTCCCTGGAGTCCGGGCTGCGCAGGGCCGGGGCCGCGCTGGCCGAAGCACCTCCCGGCCCGGAACTGGAGGCGGCCCTCGCCGCGTACGCCCGCCTGACCGGGCAGTACGAGGCGCGCGAGGGCTACGGCGCCGACACCCGGGTGGACACCGCGATGCACGGGCTCGGTCTGCCCCGGCTCTCCCGGGACCGGCCGCTCGGCACGCTCTCCGGCGGCGAGCGGTCCCGGCTGGCGCTGGCCGCGACGCTCGCGTCCCGCCCCGAACTGCTCCTGCTGGACGAGCCGACCAACGACCTCGACGACCGGGCGGTCGGCTGGCTGGAGGACCACCTGCGGGCCCACCGCGGAACGGTCGTCGCGGTCACCCATGACCGGGTGTTCCTGGAACGGATCACCGCCACGGTCCTGGAGGTCGACGGCGGCCGCGTCTCCCGCCACGGCAACGGCTACGCCGGGTACCTCACCGCCAAGGCCACCGAACGCCGCCGGCGCCAGGAAAGGTACGACGAGTGGCGGGCCGAACTCGACCGCAGCCGCCGGGTGGCCGAGACCAACTCCGTCCGCCTGGACGCCATCCCGCGCAAACTGACGAAGCCCGGCTCCGGAGCCGGTGCGTTCCGTGCGCGTGGTCGCGCCCACGGCGCGATGAGCCGTATCCGCAATGCGAAGGAACGTGTCGAGCGGCTCACCGTGAACGCGGTGGCTCCGCCGCCGGACCCGCTGTCCTTCAAGCCCCGTATCACCACCGCGGGCGGGCCGGGCGAGGCGCCGGCCGCGGTGCTCGACGGTGTGGTCGTCGGGGGCCGGCTGAAGGTGCCGGAGCTGCGGATCGGTCCGGCCGAGCGGCTGCTGGTCACCGGCCCCAACGGTGCCGGCAAGAGCACCCTGCTGCGGGTTCTGGCCGGGGAGCTCCGGCCGGACGCGGGCACCGTGGGTGTCCGTGGGCGGGTGGGACATCTGCGGCAGGAGGAGACGCCGTGGCCGCCGGGCCTGACCGTACTGGCGGCATACGCCCACGGCCGCCCCGGCGACCGGGACGAGCACGCCGACCGGCTGCTGGCGCTCGGTCTGTTCGAACCGGCCGCTCTGCGGCTGCGCGTCGGGGACCTTTCGTACGGTCAGCGACGCCGCATCGAACTCGCCCGGCTGGTCAGCGAGCCGGTGGACCTGCTCCTGCTGGACGAGCCCACCAACCACCTCTCACCGGCCCTCGTGGAGGAACTGGAGGCGGCGCTGGCCGGCTACGCGGGCGCACTGGTGCTGGTCACCCACGACCGCCGGATGCGGACGCGGTTCAGCGGCACCCGGCTGGAAATGAGCGAGGGGGCCGTCACCGGCGGCCCCTGAGCCCGTGCCGGGGCGCGGCGCCGCTGCGGCCGGCGGCGCACGACCGGCGTCCCGTCCCCGCCACCCGACGGGGGAGGCGGGAACGGGACGTGTCCGGTCCTTGTGACGCGTCAGGAGGCTACGAAGCGCGCGATCTGGCCCAGCACGATCGTGTCCGCCAGGTACCCGATGTGGGTCTGGCAGGCCACGTTGTGGTTCGTCGCACCGTTCAGCTTGGTGCTGGTGTACGGGAGGATGACGCCGTCGCACGCCGAGTACCAGGTGGCGTACGCGGTGTCGCCCGGCGTCTCGTCGCCGGAGGAGATCTGGGAGATGAACGACGAGCCCGGGTACATCTGCTGACAGGTCGTGTAGATCAGGCAGGCACTGGCGAACGTGGTTCCGTGGTTCGCGCCCGCGATGGAGGCCAGGTGGCTGACGCTGGTGTTTCCGCCCAGGACCTTCAGGTAGTACTGGCTGACGAGGCCGCCCATCGAGTGGTTGACGATCGCGACCTTGCTCGCACCGGTCTGTGACTTCACGTTGTTGACGAAGGTGGCGAGCCCCTGGGCGTTGGTGATGTTGTTGCCGTAGGAGTTGTACTCGTAGGCGAAGAGCTTGGAGCTGGACCAGCCGTTGAGCTGGAAGACGCTCTTGGCGGTGACCCAGTTGGAGGCGTTGCCGGTGTACCCGTGGACGAAGACGACCGGGGTGCTGGTCGACAGGGGCTGAACGGCGGCTTGTGCGGACTGCGCGGTCGAGGGAGCCGCGGTCCCGGCCGCGCCGGCGGTCGATGCCGAGCCGAACAGGGTGAACGCGACCGTGACGGCTGCGAGAACGCCGAGAAGCCGGCGGGGTGAACGACGACGCATGGAGCACTCCTGACAAGGGTGTGGGGATGCGGGGATGCGGATGCCTGCTTGGATCAGGGTCGGGGCGCGCGGCGCGGGCGGCATCGGCGAATTCACCGGTGTTCGCGAGCGGCGGGGGCCTCCTACCGGGGCGGGGCGCCGCACCGGCGTGTACGACGGGTCCGGTCCGGGTGACGCCGATGATCGCAAGTCTTTGCATAAAACTGCGGGAATGCGTATAGTCATGCCATCGACGAGGAGGATTTCGATGGTGGTACGTGCAGCAGTGGCAGGGGCGAGCGGATACGCCGGCGGGGAGCTGCTCCGCCTTCTGCTGGTCCACCCCGAGGTCGAGATCGGGGCCCTGACCGCGAACTCCAACGCGGGTCAGCCGCTCGGCGCCCTGCAGCCGCACCTGAGGCCACTGGCCGGCCGGGTGCTTCAGCCGACCACCCCCGAGGTGCTCGCCGGGCACGACGTGGTCTTCCTCGCCCTGCCGCACGGGCAGTCCGCCGCCGTCGCGGAGCAGCTCGGTGACGAGGTGCTCGTGGTCGACATGGGGGCCGACTTCCGGCTCAAGGACGCCGCGGACTGGGAGAAGTTCTACGCCTCGCCGCACGCCGGGACGTGGCCCTACGGCCTGCCCGAGCTGCCCGGCGGGCGGGCCGTACTGGCGGGGAGCAACCGCATCGCGGTGCCCGGCTGCTACCCGACCGCCGTATCGCTCGCGCTCTTCCCGGCGTACGCGGCCCAGCTCGCCGAGCCCGAAGCCGTGATCGTCGCCGCCTCCGGGACCTCGGGCGCGGGCAAGGCGGCCAAGCCGCATCTTCTCGGCTCCGAGGTGATGGGCAACATGTCGCCGTACGGCGTCGGCGGTGTCCACCGGCACACGCCCGAGATGATCCAGAACCTCAGTGCCGCCGCCGGCGAACCGGTCACCGTGTCCTTCACCCCGACCCTCGCCCCGATGCCCCGCGGCATCCTCGCCACCTGCAGCGCCAAGGCGAAGCCCGGCGTGAGCGCCGAGTCGCTGCGCGCCGTGTACGAGAAGGCCTTCGCGGACGAGCCGTTCGTCGATCTGCTCCCCGAGGGGCAGTGGCCCGCCACCGCCTCCGTGTACGGCTCCAACGCGGTGCAGATCCAGGTCGCGTATGACGAGGCGGCGGGCCGGATCATCGTGATCAGCGCCATCGACAACCTCGCCAAGGGCACCGCGGGCGGCGCCCTGCAGAGCATGAACATCGCCCTCGGACTTCCCGAGGACACCGGACTTTCCACGATCGGAGTGGCACCGTGAGCGTCACGGCAGCACAGGGATTCTCCGCGGCGGGCATCGCCGCGGGACTCAAGGACAGCGGTAACCCGGACCTGGCCCTCGTGGTCAACAACGGTCCGCGTCGCGCCGCCGCGGGCGTCTTCACCTCCAACCGTGTCAAGGCCGCTCCCGTCCTCTGGTCGGAGCAGGTCCTCAAGGGCGGCGAGGTCAGCGCCGTCGTCCTCAACTCCGGTGGCGCCAACGCCTGTACGGGACCGCAGGGCTTCCAGGACACCCACGCCACCGCCGAGAAGGCGGCCGAGGTCCTCGAAGGCCACAGCGCCGGCGAGATCGCCGTCGCCTCGACCGGGCTCATCGGCCTGCTGCTCCCCATGGACAAGCTGCTGCCCGGCATCGAGAAGGCCGCCGCGGCGCTGAGCGAGCACGGCGGCGAGAAGGCCGCCATCGCCATCAAGACCACCGACACCGTCCACAAGACGGCCGTAGCCGGCGGCCAGGGCTGGACCGTCGGCGGCATGGCCAAGGGCGCGGGCATGCTCGCCCCGGGACTGGCCACGATGCTGGTCGTCCTCACCACCGACGCCGACGTCGCCGCCCCCGCCCTCGACACCGCGCTGCGCGACGCCACCCGGACCACCTTCGACCGGGTCGACTCCGACGGGTGCATGTCCACCAATGACACCGTGCTGCTGCTGGCCTCCGGGGCGAGCGGCATCACCCCGGAGCAGGGGGAGTTCGCCGAGGCCGTGCGGGCCGTCTGCGACGACCTGGCCCGGCAGCTGATCGGTGACGCGGAGGGCGCGTCGAAGGACATCCGGATCGAGGTCGTCAACGCCGCGACCGAGGACGACGCCGTCGAGGTGGGCCGCTCCATCGCCCGCAACAACCTCCTCAAGTGCGCCATCCACGGCGAGGACCCCAACTGGGGCCGCGTCCTGTCCGCCATCGGCACGACGAAGGCGGCCTTCGAGCCGGACGAGCTGAACGTCGCCATCAACGGCGTCTGGGTCTGCAAGAACGGCGGCGTCGGCGAGGACCGCGACCTCGTCGACATGCGCTACCGGGAGGTCGGGATCACCGCCGACCTTGCCGCGGGCAACGAATCGGCCGTCATCTGGGCCAACGACCTCACCGCGGACTACGTCCACGAGAACAGCGCGTACAGCTCATGACCACCGCGCGGAAGCACACCGCACTCCCGAAGGCGCAGATTCTCATCGAGGCCCTGCCCTGGCTGACCCGGCACAACGGCAAGACCGTCGTCATCAAGTTCGGCGGCAACGCCATGATCGACGAGGAGCTGAAGGCGGCCTTCGCCCAGGACGTCGTCTTCCTGCGGCACGCCGGACTCAAGCCCGTCGTCGTGCACGGCGGCGGCCCGCAGATCAGCGCCCAGCTGGACAAGCAGGGCCTGGTCAGCGAGTTCAAGGCCGGGCTGCGCGTCACCACGCCCGAGGCGATGGACGTCGTACGGATGGTGCTCGCCGGGCAGGTCCAGCGCGAGCTCGTCGGCCTGCTCAACCAGCACGGCCCGCTCGCCGTCGGCATGACCGGCGAGGACGCCCACACCATCACCGCGATCCAGCACCGCCCGGTGATCGACGGCGAGGCCGTCGACATCGGCCGGGTCGGCGAGATCACCGCGATCGACACCGGGGCCATCCAGGCGCTGCTGGACGACGGCCGCATCCCGGTCATCTCCTCCATCGCCCGCTCGGCGGAGGACAACCACGTCTACAACGTCAACGCCGACACCGCGGCCGCCGCACTGGCCGCCGCGCTGAACGCCGAGACGCTGATGGTCCTCACCGACGTCGAGGGCCTCTACGAGGACTGGCCCAACAGCGACGACGTGATCAGCCGCCTCACCGCCACCGAGCTGGAGAGGCTTCTGCCGGAACTTTCCAGCGGCATGGTGCCCAAGATGCAAGGCTGCCTCCACGCCGTACGCAACGGCGTGGAGACCGCCCGCGTCATCGACGGCCGGGTCCAGCACTCGATCCTGCTGGAGATCTTCACCGACGAAGGAATCGGCACGATGGTCGTGCCCGATGCACAGGGGGAAGCATGACCAACGCCGAGCTCTCGCAGCGCTGGCAGCACGCACTGATGGACAACTACGGCACCCCGAAGCTGTCCCTCGTCCGCGGCGAGGGCGCCCACGTGTGGGACGCCGACGGCACCGAGTACCTCGACTTCGTCGGCGGCATCGCAGTGAACGCGCTGGGCCACGCCCACCCCGCGGTCATCGAGGCGGTCTCCACACAGATCGCCTCCCTCGGCCACGTCTCCAACCTTTTCATCGCCGAGCCGCCCGTCGCGCTCGCCGAACGGCTGCTCCAGCTCTTCGGCCGCACCGGCAGGGTCTACTTCTGCAATTCGGGCGCCGAGGCCAACGAGGCCGCTTTCAAGATCGGCCGGCTGACCGGGCGCACCCACATGGTCGCGACCGACGGCGGCTTCCACGGCCGGACCATGGGCGCCCTCGCGCTCACCGGCCAGCCCAAGAAGCGCGAGCCGTTCGTCCCGCTGCCCGGCGATGTCACGCACGTCCCGTACGGGGACGTCGAGGCGCTGCGGGCCGCGGTGACCACGGACACCGCGCTGCTGATCATCGAGCCCATCCAGGGCGAGAACGGTGTCGTCGTCCCGCCCAAGGGCTATCTGGAGGCGGCCAGGGAGATCACCCGGGCCACCGGCACCCTCCTCGTCCTCGACGAGGTGCAGACCGGCATCGGCCGGTGCGGCACCTGGTTCGAGCACCAGGCCCACCAGGGCGTGGAGCCCGATCTGGTCACCCTCGCCAAGGGGCTCGGCGGCGGACTGCCGATCGGCGCCACGGTGGCCTTCGGCGCAGCCGCCGATCTGCTCGGACCCGGCCACCACGGCACGACGTTCGGCGGCAACCCGGTCGCCTGCGCCGCCGGACTCGCGGTCCTGGACACCCTGGCCGCCGACGGTGCGCTGGACAACGTGAAGCGGCTCGGCGAACGGATCCGGGACGGCGTGGAGGGCCTGGGGCACCCCCTGGTCTCCCACGTCCGCGGCTCCGGTCTGCTGCTGGGTATCGTGCTCACCGAGCCCCTCGCACCCCAGGTGCAGCAGGCGGCTCAGGGAGCCGGACTTCTCGTGAACGCACCCGCCCCCGATGTCGTACGGCTGATGCCGCCACTGATCATCGGTGAGGCGGAGGTGGACGCGTTCCTCCAGGCACTGCCCGGTGCCCTCGACGCGGCATACGGGGACGAACGATCCGGCGAAGGACACACCGGAGAATGAGGCGACGACGATGACCGAGGCGCAGGAATCCGAGCACGGCGGGCCGTCCGTGCCGCAGACCCGCACCGCGCGCCACCGCCGGATCGTGGACATCCTGAACCGGCAGCCGGTGCGCTCGCAGAGCCAGCTGGCCAAGCTCCTCGCGGACGACGGGCTGAGCGTCACCCAGGCGACGCTCTCCCGGGATCTGGACGAGCTGGGCGCGGTGAAGATCCGCAACACCGGCGGCGAGCTGATCTACGCGGTGCCGAGCGAGGGCGGATTCCGCACCCCGCACGCACCGCTGGGCGGCTCCGCCAAGGAGGAGCGGATGCGCCGCCTCTCCGCCGAACTGCTGATCTCGGCGGAGGCCTCGGCCAACCTCGTCGTGCTGCGTACGCCCCCGGGCGCCGCCCAGTTCCTCGCCTCGGCGATCGACCAGGCCGAGCTGCACGACATCCTCGGCACCATCGCAGGAGACGACACGCTCATGCTGATCAGCCGCGACCCGGCCGGTGGGCAGGCGCTCGCCGACCATCTGCTGCGGCTGGCGCAGAACGAGCGCTGACGTACGTCAGTAGCGGGTGATCGCGGTCGGGCCCGAGCGGGTCCCGATCGCGAGATGCGGACGGCGGGCCGGATCGGCCCAGGCCAGGATCCGGTCCATCGCGGCCGCCGGCACGGAGACACAGCCGGCGGTCGCACCGCGCCCGTTGACGTGCAGGAAGATCCCGGCGCCCCGGTCCCGTACCGGCCGGTCGTAGTTGAACCCGACGACGAGGGCCCGGGCATACTGCGTCGGATACGTGATCAGATGCTCGGCCTCGGCCGCCCGGCAGTCGGCGGGGCGCGGCTCCACCCACCGGTTGTAGGCGCGCGCCGCGGTGTCCTGGCACCACCACGACCGGTCGGTGACCCGGCGGTACGGGTAGCGCGTCCCGGGCCGGGCCGCTTTCACCCCGAAGGCGTACGGCAGTTCGTACAGCCCGGTGGGTGTCGTGTTCGTGCCCTGCTTGCGCGAAGCCCCCTCGGTCAGCCCGTTCGCTCCGAAGCGGGCGGGCGCCGACCCGGCCGCCACCCAGCGGCCGGCCCGCAGACTCCACCAGGTGACCGTGCCCGTGGTGGATGCGGTACCGGCTGCCTCGGCCGTGATGAGCTGGCTGCCCCCGCCCGTGCCGGCCAGCCGCAACGGCAGCGGCGCCGCCGCCGGCGGACGGGCTCCGACCAGTCCGGCGAGAGCGAGCAGGACCGAACCGGTCACCAGAAGTCTGCGCATGCCCCGGACCGTAGACCGGCCGTCGCCGGACCACCTGCGGACCTGCTCCGTACGGCCCAGTGGCTCAGGACGCGGGCGGCATGACCGGCAGGGGGAGCGGCAGTCCCGGCAGCCCGTCCATGCTGGTGGCGACGTGCTCCTTCTTCTCGAAGTAGGCGCTGAGCGAGGCGTCGTCCTCCCGGGCGAAGCGCTGCCCGTGCAGCGTGCGGTCCTCGTCGTAACTCATGAAGGGCACGCCGTATCCGCACGTGTCCCGGATCAGTTCGGCCGTGACCACGATGATCGCCCGCAGCCCGTGCAGTGAGGGGTCGACCCCGTCGAACCGTCCGAGCAGTTCCGGGAACCGGGGGTCGTCACGGAAGACCGGCTCACCGCGGCCGTGGACCCGCACGATGTTCGGCGGCCCCTGGAAGGCGCACCACATCAGCGTGATGCGCCCGTTCTCGCGGAGATGGGCGACCGTCTCGGCGGTGCTCCCGGCGAAGTCGAGGTAAGCCACCGTCTGTTCGTCGAGGACGGCGAACGATCCGCTGACGCCCTTGGGTGAGAGGTTCACCGTGCCGTCGGCGTCCAGCGGGGATGTGGCGGTGAAGAATACGGGCTGCGCCTCGATGAAGGTGCGCAGCCGTCCGTCTATGCGTTCATATGTCTTTCCCATGGGCCGATTATCCGCCCCGCTTCCCGGTGTGGCGGGGGGATTTCAGCCGGTGGGACGGAGATGCCCGGCCGCCCGGAGAAGGTGCTGCGCCGCCACCCGCGCCGCGCGGGGCGCACGGCGCGCGGACGGCCCGCCCCGCGCAGCTTTGACAAAACATACAGAGGATCGCATAGTTATGCCTGATAGTGATTGCGGCAGTGGCTGCACCGTGGATCGCGCCGTGAGCAGGCATCCGTGACCGAGTGCGTCGCACTCGCGCGGGAAAGCGGTCGCACATCCAACCCCCTGGTTCTTCCGAGGAGCACGCAGTGAGCAACGGCAACGGCAACGGCGACGTACGTCTCTGGGGCGCCCGCTTCGCGGACGGTCCGGCCGAGGCGCTGGCCAGGCTGTCCGCGTCCGTCCACTTCGACTGGCGGCTCGCGCCGTACGACATCGCCGGCTCCCGTGCCCACGCGCGCGTCCTCAACAAGGCGGGCCTGCTCACCGAGGACGAGCTGAAGCGGATGACCGCCGGACTCGACCAGCTGGAAGCCGATGTCGCGGACGGCTCCTTCACCGGCACGATCGCCGACGAGGACGTCCACACCGCACTGGAGCGCGGACTGCTGGAGCGCCTCGGCCCCGACCTCGGCGGCAAGCTGCGGGCCGGGCGGTCCCGCAACGACCAGATCGCCACGCTCTTCCGGATGTACCTGCGCGACCACGCCCGCGTCATCGGCGGTCTCATCGCCGAGCTCCAGGACGCCCTCGTCGGCCTCGCCGAGGCGCACCCGGATGTGGCCATGCCCGGCCGTACGCACCTTCAGCACGCCCAGCCGGTGCTCTTCGCCCACCACGTCCTGGCCCATGTGCAGCCCCTGTCCCGGGACGCCGAGCGGCTGCGGCAGTGGGACGCGCGGACCGCGGTCTCGCCGTACGGCTCCGGCGCGCTCGCCGGCTCCTCGCTCGGGCTCGACCCGGAGGCGGTCGCCGCCGATCTCGGCTTCGAGGGCGGTTCGGTGGGCAACTCCATCGACGGAACGGCCTCGCGGGACTTCGTCGCCGAGTTCGCGTTCATCACCGCGATGATCGGTGTCAACCTCTCCCGGATCGCCGAGGAGATCATCATCTGGAACACGAAGGAGTTCTCCTTCGTCACCCTGCACGACGCCTTCTCCACCGGCTCCTCGATCATGCCGCAGAAGAAGAACCCCGACATCGCCGAACTGGCACGGGGCAAGTCGGGCCGGCTCATCGGCAACCTGACCGGCCTCATGGCCACACTCAAGGCCCTGCCGCTCGCGTACAACCGCGACCTCCAGGAGGACAAGGAGCCGGTCTTCGACTCCTGCGACCAGCTCGAAGTCCTGCTCCCCGCCTTCACCGGGATGATGGCCACCCTCACCGTCAACCGCGAGCGCATGGAGGAACTGGCCCCGGCCGGCTTCTCGCTCGCCACCGACATCGCCGAGTGGCTGGTCAAGAAGGGCGTCCCGTTCCGCGTCGCCCACGAGGTCGCCGGCGAGTGCGTCAAGGAGTGCGAGAGCCACGGCATCGAGCTCGACGAGCTGACCGACGAACAGTTCGCGAAGATCTCCGAGCACCTCACCCCCGAGGTCCGCACGGTCCTCAACGTGGCCGGTGCACTCGCCTCCCGTAACGGCCGGGGCGGCACGGCGCCCTCGGCCGTGGCCGTCCAGCTGGCCGAGGTCAAGGCGGACCTGGCGACGCAGCACGCCTGGGCGGCGGCGCGCAAGTAGCCCGATGCGCATCGCGGGCTACGTTGGGGGTAGGCGAGATTCCTGCCGACCACGAGGAGCCCGCGATGCCGTTCGCCCGACTGACCACAGCGACCACCCCGACCGCCCACATCGGGCTCGGCCTGGCCGCGGTCGGAAGGCCCGGCTACATCAACCTCCACCGTGACCGCGACCTGCCAGGTGAGCGGACCGTCGACGACCTGCGTGCCCGGACGCACGAACTGCTGGACGCGGCCTACGCGCAGGGCGTCCGGTACTTCGACGCCGCCCGTTCCTACGGCCGCTCCGAGGAGTTCCTCGGTGACTGGCTGACCGCCCGGCCCGAGGTCCGCGACGTCGTCGTCGGGAGCAAGTGGGGTTACACGTACACCGCCGGCTGGAGCGTCGACGCCGAGGCGCACGAGGTCAAGGACCACACCCTCGCCACGTTCGACCGCCAGCGCGCCGAGACCGGCGAGCTGCTCGGGGACCGGCTCGACCTCTACCAGATCCACTCGGTGACGCCCGACAGCCCGGCGCTCACCGACAAGGAGCTGCACGCCCGGCTTGCCGCGCTCGCCGCCGAAGGGGTCAGTGTCGGCCTCTCCACCAGCGGCCCCGCCCAGGCGGACGCGATCCGTGCCGCCCTCACCGTCATGGTGGACGGCGAACCCCTCTTCCGTACGGTCCAGGCCACCTACAACGCGCTGGAGACCTCGGCCGGACCGGCGCTCGCCGAGGCCCATGCCGCGGGGCTCACCGTCATCGTCAAGGAAGCCATGGCCAACGGCCGGCTCGCGGGCACGGAGGCCCCCGCCGTGATGCGGGAGATCGCCGGCGAGGAGGGCCTCGGCAGCGACGCGGTCGCCCTGGCGCTGGTGCTGCACCAGCCATGGGCCGGGGTCGTGCTCTCCGGCGCGGCGACCGTCGGCCAGCTCGCCGGCAACCTCCACGCGGCCGTCCTCGACCTCGATGAGGAGCGCAGGGCCCGGCTGGACGCGCTGGTGGAGGAGCCGGAGGCGTACTGGCGGCACCGCGCGTCGCTCCCGTGGAGCTGAGCCCTTCGCGCATCCGCCACCCCGACCCGGCAGGGATCAGCCGGTGTCCCGTCCGTCCGCCCACGCGGCCAGCGCGTCGAAGTCGGCCCGCTCCAGCCCGATCCGCGGATCTATCTGCAGCAGGAGACTCTCCTCGCCCGCCCCCTGGTCCGCGACCCACGCCCGGTCCCGGTCGGTGATCTCGTCGTCGATCCACGCGAACGGCCGCCCGGCCGCGTACTCCACGACGTACTGCGTCTTCCAGTACGTCCCGGCCGGTGCGGCACCGTGCATGTCCGGCCAGTCGATGTACGGGAGAGGGGGCAGCCCGAGATGCGGCCCGATCCACTCGTTCGCCTCGTCCTTCCAGGTGGTCGCCCAGATCAGCTCGTACCGGCCGGCCAGCGTGAGCAGTTCCCCGCCGTGCCGGTGGTTGAGCAGAACGGGCAGCGCCGGGCCGGCGGCCCACCCTGTCGGCCGCATGCGGTGCCTGGTGTATCCCTCCGGCGCACGGCGGCGGGAGAGCGCTGCGTACGGATTGAGCGGACCGTCGATGTCGATCAGCAGCAGCGGCTTCATGCCGACATGGTCCTCCGCTTCCGGCGGGCGGCGCGAGCCCATTTCCGGTGAGACGTTTGTGTCTCAAATGGGTTAGTGTCGTCTCATGACTCTTGATCGTGAGCAGGTCCTGCGCAGTGCCGCAGCCCTGCTGACCCGCAAATCGACGGCCACCATGGACGAGGTGGCCAAAGCCGCAGGCATCGGCCGCGCCACCCTGCACCGGCACTTCGCCGGACGGGACGCCCTGGTCAGGGCGTTGGAGGAGCTGGGGATCCAGGAGTTCGAGGCAGCGCTCGACGCCGCTTCGCTGGACGAGGGGGCCTCGGAGGAGGCGCTGCGCCGGTTCGTCGCCGCGATCGAGCCGAGTGCCGGACTGCTCTCCTTCCTCGTGACCGAGAATCAGCTCTTCGAGGGGGACGAGCAGAACGACGGCTGGGACCGGCTGGACGCCCGGGTGGCCGCGTTCTTCCGGCGCGGCCAGGAGCGCGGCGAGATCCGCCTCGACCTGACCCCGGCCTGGCTGACCGAAGCGCTCTACGGGCTCATCAGCAGCGCCGCGTGGGCCGTTCAGACGGGCCGGGTGGCCGCACAGGACTTTCCGTACATGATCGTCGAGTTGCTGCTCGGCGGCGCACGCCGGAGCGTGGAGCAATGAGCAGCATGGAACAGCACCCGGAGCCCGCGCCCGAGCTGTACCGCCCCGGGCGGTGGATCGCGCTGTCCGTGCTCGTGCTCGCGGTGCTGCTGGTGGCCATCGACGCCACCGTGCTGGGTCTCGCGACCCCGTTCCTCAGCGAGGACCTCGAACCGACCGGCACCCAGCTGCTCTGGATCGGCGACGTCTACTCCTTCGTCATCGCCGGACTCCTGGTCTCGATGGGCAGCCTCGGTGACCGCATCGGCCGCAAGAAACTGCTGCTGTGCGGTGCCACCGCCTTCGGCGCGGTCTCGGTGCTCAACGCGTACGCGAACTCGCCCGAGATGATGATCCTGGCGCGGGCCCTGCTCGGCGTCGCCGGCGCCACCCTGATGCCGTCCACCCTCGCCCTCATCCGCAACCTCTTCCACGACCCCCGCGAGCGGAGTCTCGCGATCGGCATCTGGGGAGCGATGGCCTCGGCCGGTGCCGCGGTCGGACCTGTCGTCGGCGGATTTCTCCTGGAGCACTTCTGGTGGGGCTCGGTCTTCCTGATCAACGTGCCGGTCATGGCGGTGCTCGTCGTGGTCGGGATCAAGATGATCCCCGAGTCGAAGAACCCGGCGCCCGGACCGTGGGACCTGCTGAGCGTGGCGCTCTCCCTGGTCGGCATCATCGGCGTCGTCTATGCCATCAAGGAGCTCGCCGCACACGGCGGAAGCTGGGAGGCCGCACTCGCGGGCGTCGGCGGTGTGCTGGCCCTCGTCTGGTTCGTGCGGCGGCAGTTCCGGCTGCCCGCCCCGCTGCTCGACATGCGGCTGTTCCACCACCGGGGCTTCTCCGGGGCGGTCCTCGCCGACCTGCTGACCATCCTCGGCCTTTCCGGCCTGGTCTTCTTCCTCTCCCAGTTCCTGCAACTGGTCCAGGGGCGCGGACCGCTGGAGGCCGGGCTCGCCGAACTGCCCGCGGCGGTCGGCGCGGTCACCGCGGGTCTGCTGGCCGGGACCGCCGCCCGCCGGTTCTCCGTACGGGTCGTGGTGACCGGCGGCCTCGCCGGGATCGGCCTGTCACTGGCCGCGGTCGCCGCCGTCCACAAGGACACCGCCTATCCGCTGATCGGCGCGCTCCTGCTGGTCGTCGGCGTGGGCGCGGGCTTCGCCTTCACGGTCACCTCCGACGTGATCCTGTCCAGCGTTCCGAAGGAGCACGCCGGTTCCGCGTCCGCGGTCTCCGAAACGGCGTACGAGCTCGGCGCCGCTCTCGGCATCGCCCTGCTCGGCTCCATCGTCACCGGCGTCTACCAGGGATTCACCGCACCCGCCGGAACCCCGCCCGACGTCGCGGCGGCCGCCCACGAGTCACTCGGCGGCGCGGTCGAAGCGGCCGAGGTGCTGCCCGAGGAGCAGGCCACGACCCTGGTCTCCGCCGCCCAGGACGCCTTTGTCGACGGGCTGGGGGCCGCCTCGGCCATCGGTGCGGTCGTTCTGATGGCGACGGCCGTCGCCGCCTGGTTCCTGCTGCGCGGCCAGGAGCTGGAGGAAGGCATCGTGCACGACTAGGGCGTGCGTGCCAGACGCCGCCGGGCCCGCCCTTCGGGCGGACGGCGCTACTTTCAAAACACGCCCTAGAGGCCCTGGCCCTTTGAACGTGAGGGCGGGCATGCGGAAGGGCCCGTACCACCGACCGGGGACACTGTGTCCGCCAACCGGGTACGGGCCCTTCCCGCCGTCCTGTGCCGTGCCGTCGCGCTCCGGCTCAGGCGGCCTTGGCCTTCGTCGCGTACATGTCGACGTATTCCTGGCCGGACAGCCGCATCACCTCGGCCATCACGGAGTCCGTCACCGCCCGCAGCACATAGCGGTCGCGGTCCATGCCCTCGTAGCGCGAGAACTCCATCGGCTCACCGAAGCGGACCGTGACCTTGCCGGGCCGCGGCAGGCCGGCGCCGCCCGGCTGCAGCTTGTCCGTACCGATCATCGCGAACGGCACCACCGGAGCACCCGTCATCAGCGTCAGTCGCGCGATGCCCGTCCGGCCACGGTAGAGGCGGCCGTCGGGGGAGCGGGTGCCCTCCGGGTAGATCGCGAAGGCCTTGCCCTCGTCCAGTACCCGGCGGCCGGTCATCAGCGCCGCGACACCACCGCGGCCGCCGTCCCGGTCCACCGGGATCATGCCGCTGCCGGTGAAGAACCAGGCCATCAGACGGCCCTTGATGCCCTTGCCGGTCACGTACTCGTCCTTGCCGATGTAGAACACCGGCCGGTCGCAGCAGATCGGCATGATCATCGAGTCGATGAACGTCAGATGGTTGCCCGCGAGGATCACCGGCCCGGTCCCCGGAATGTTCTGGGCGCCTTCCACCTGGGGGCGGAACATCAGGCGCAGGATCGGTCCGAGCACTGCCTTGATGAGTGCGAGTCGGGACAACGGTTCCTCCGGTGTAGTGGCCGGGCCGGCCGAGGCGACGGATTGTGAGGGTCCATGCAGGTGAGGACGATACTCGCGGGTACTCGCTGATCGCACATCGGGTTCACCACTTGGATACGCAGTGTTGACGTGTGTTTGCGCCATGTTCGTCCAGATGGCGCTGTCCGGACCACGCCGCTGCCTACGCTCGGTCCTCGCCCGACAGGTGCCGGACATCACATGCGAGGAGCATTCATGACAGAGCGTGCGCAGGCCAGGCCAGGACGACGGACCGTCATGGGCGTGGGCGCCGCGGTACTCGGCACCGCAGCCCTCGGTGTCACCGGAACGGCGCAGGCGGCCGGGAAGCCCGCCGGGCACGACGGCCACCGCCTCGACCTGCCGGTGCCGACCGTCATCGGACACCGCGGTACCAGCGGATACCGCCCCGAGCACACGCTCGGCTCCTACCAGCTGGCACTCGACATGGGTGCGCACGTCATCGAGCAGGACCTGGTGCCGACCAGGGACGGCCATCTCGTATGCCGCCACGAGAACGACATCACCGCCACCACCGATGTCTCCGCCCACCCCGAGTTCGCGAGCCGCAGGACGACGAAGACGGTCGACGGCGTCGCCCTGACCGGCTGGTTCACCGAGGACTTCACCCTCGCCGAGCTCAAGACGCTGCGGGCCAAGGAGCGCATTCCCGGCAACCGCCAGAAGAACACGCTGTACGACGGCCGCTGGGAGATCCCCACCTTCGAGGAGGTCCTGCGCTGGGCCGACCGCGAGGGCCGCAAGCGCGGAAAGCCCGTCTGGCTGTACGTCGAGACCAAGCACCCCACCTACTTCCGCGGCCTGGGCCTCGGCCTGGAGGAGCCGCTCGCCAAGCTGCTGCGCCGCTACGACCGGCACCGCGCCCAGTCGCCGCTCATCCTCCAGTCCTTCGAACCCGGCAGCATCCAGCGGCTGTCGAAGCTCGTCGCCACCCCGCGTGTCGTACTGCTCTCGGGTGCCGGTTCCAAGCCCTGGGACTTCGTGGCGTCCGGCGACCCCCGCACCACCGACGACCTGGTGAAGCCCGCCGGCCTGAAGTGGATGGCGTCCTTCGCGCAGGGCATCGGCCCCACCCTGGACCTGATCATCCCCAAGGACGGCGCGGGCCGGCTCACCACACCGACCGCCCTGGTGCGGGACGCGCACGCGCAGGGCCTGATCCTGCATCCGTACACGATGCGCAACGAGAACACCTTCCTGCCCGCCGACTTCCGGCGCGGTACGGACCCCAACGCGTACGGCGACGCCTTCGGCGCCTTCACCGCGTACTTCGCCACCGGGATCGACGGAATCTTCTCGGACAACCCGGACACGGCGCTGCTCGCGGCGGCGGACTTCGCCGCCAAGTAGCGGCCCCGGGGCCTGAGGCGTCAGCACCCGGCCGGGGCGTGCCCCGGTCGGGTGGTCCCGGCAGGTTCGGCGACCGGCGGCCGGTATACCGGGTCGGGTGGGGGCATGACGCTTGTCGATCTTCCTCAGGCCCTGCCGGCCCCTGGCGCGGCTACTGCCGTCCGCACGCTGTATCCACTGGTCGCAGCCGAGGCGACGGCGGAGGCCGCGGCATCCGCCACCGGCGCCGTCGTCGACCCCGCCGATCTCGAACAGGCCGTCTGGCTGCGCCTGCTGGAACGGCTGGCCGACCAGGGGCTGCCCGCGGACCCCGCCCGGTGGGTGCGGGACACCGTCAGAGCGGAGGCCCGCCGGGCCCGCCGTACCGCACTGCGCGAGCGCCCCTACCGTGACGAGACCGCCGCCGACCCGTCCGGCTGCCCGGAGCGGGCCGCCCTCTTCGCCGACCAACGCCGGGTGCTGTACGCCGCCGTGGACCGGCTCCCCGGCTCCTGCGCCCGCTTACTGCGCGCACTGCTCGCCCCGGGCGATCCCACCTACCGGGAAATCGCAGGGGAGTTGGGTATGTCACAGGGGAGTTTGGGCCCGATCCGTTCCCGATGCCTTGGATGTCTGCGCAGAATGCTGGCGGCGGAGGTTGTAGCCCCTGAACTGCGGGGAAAGGGGCGGTAGACAACCGGCGGATCAGGTGAGCGAGAGGCATGCGCAGATGGGCATGAGCGTGATCATCTCGGCGGCGAAGGCACAGGACGCCGAACAGATCTTGAAACTCCAGTACCTCTGTTTTCAGAGCGAGGCGGAGCTGTACGGGAACTACCGGATCGACCCCCTCGTCCAGACCCTCGACTCGGTACGCGCCGAAATCGCCACGAACCTGGTGTTCGTGGCGCGCCTCGGCGAGGAAGTCGTCGGTTCGGTACGCGGTGCGGCGGACCAGGACGGCACGGGACAGATCGGGAAGCTCTGTGTGCACCCCCGGCTCCAGGGGCACGGCCTGGGCGCCCGCCTGCTGGGCGCGGCGGAGGCCGGTCTCACCGACCAGCGCTCGGCCACCCGCTTCCGCCTGCACACCGGACACCGGAGCGAGGGCAATCTGCGGCTCTACCGGCGCGCGGGCTACGCCCCCGTCGGCAACGAGACCGGTCAGGACGGTGTCCGGATGATCCTGCTGGAGAAAGAGGCCTCGGCGCCCGCCTACGTGACGAGCGCCTAGAAGTTACGCGGTCCGGGCGCGGCGCAGCCACATCATCCCGGTGACCGGAAGGATCACCGGGATGAACAGGTAGTCCCGGCCGAAGGACGACCAGACCGTGGCGTCCGAGAACGCCGAGGGCTCGACCAGGGTCCACGTACCCACGATCAGCACACCGGCGAGCTCGGCGGCGCAGCACACCAGTGCCGTACGCCGCGCCTTCTCGCCACCGCGCACCAGTGAGTACGTGATGAAGCCGTAGACGGCCGCGGCGGCCGCCGAAAGCACGTAGGGGAGCGGGGCCTTGTCGAAGTGCAGGATCATCTCGACGATCGCGCGGGACGCCGCCGCCACGGTGAACACGCCGTAGAACCAGACCAGTACCCGCCCCGGACCGGTGCCCAGATCGAAGGGCCGTTTCTCGCCGGCGGCCGCTGCGGGGGTGCGATCGGTGTCGGTCACGGTCAGTTTCCCCAGATGTCGTAGAGCCGTACTTCGAGAACGGCCAGCACGACCGCGCCCGCCGCCACCGTCACCGAACCCCACCGGGTCCGCTCGCTCAGCGACAGGAAGCCCGCCGCCGGTACGGCGAGGAAGGCCCCGATCAGATACGCGATGAAGATGGTCATGCCCTGCTCCGGCCGCTCGCCGCGGGCCAGCTGCACGATCCCCACCACCACCTGGGACAGGGCCAGCAGCGTGACCACGGCCATCCCGATGAAGTGCCAGTCCTTGGTCGGCTGGTCCCGGTAGGCGGCGAATCCGCACCAGGCGGCGAGGGCGAGGGCGGCCACGCCGACCGCGATCGTCAGGGCGTCAAGCATGAGCCGAGGGTATTACGGGTCGCGGGGGCCGTTGCGTGCACCCCCGTGCCCGGACGTCAGCAGCCCCTGGGGCCAGGCGGGGAAGCGATCGTGGTCTTGGCCACACGCCTGGGTGTCCCCGGCCGGTGCGGGCTGGAATCGCAAAGGGCGAGTCCCTTGTATCGATGCAGGTCACGGCGTTATGGGCGGACCTTGTCCTGGCCGGTCGACCGAAGTCGCCGCAGTATCCACAGCCGTCCGCTATCCGGACAACCGGTTCGACGGGAACCTGACGTCTGTTTTACTTGGCGCATGACCACGACGAGCAGCCGCACCCTTGCGACCGAGGCGATCACGACGCCCGGTGCTCGTTGTATGTGTCGAATGCGCGCCTTCTGAGGGCCCACGCCTGAGCCTCGCGCCCCGAAGCGAGACCGAGCCGGAGCCGTCCGCACCCAGCGGAACGCGCCCTTCCAGCACGTTGCCCCGCGGCCACCGCCGCGCCCGGCCGTGCCGGGATCCCGCTCGCCACGTCCGATCGAAACGTCCGGACAGCCTCATCGGACGACTTCCCCGTGCCCGGCGGACACCGCGCCGCGCACTCGACAGTGACGGAAACCCTGTGATCACCACTACGGGCCTCACGAAGGTCTACCAGTCGCGCGACCGTGAGGTCACCGCCCTGGACGGCGTCGACCTGCACGTCCGTGAGGGCGAGGTGTACGGCGTCATCGGGCAGAGCGGCGCCGGGAAATCCTCTCTCATCCGCTGCGTCAACCTGCTGGAGCGCCCCACCTCCGGCACCGTGACCGTGGCAGGCCAGGACCTCACCGCTCTCGCGGGCCGCGGCCGCCGGGCCGGCAAGGAACTGCGCGAGGCGCGCAGCCGCATCGGCATGGTCTTCCAGCACTTCAACCTGCTGGCCTCCCGCACCGTCCAGGGCAATGTGGAGCTCCCGCTGGAGATCCTCGGCGTCACCGGCCGCGAACGGTCCCGCAAGGCGCTCGAACTCCTCGACCTGGTCGGCCTCGCCGACAAGGCCAAGGCCTACCCGGGGCAGCTCTCCGGCGGCCAGAAGCAGCGCGTCGGCATCGCCCGCGCACTCGCCGGCGACCCCAAGGTGCTGCTCTCCGACGAGGCGACCTCGGCCCTGGACCCCGAGACCACCCGCTCCATCCTCCAGCTGCTGCGCGACCTCAACCGGCAGCTCGGTCTCACCGTCCTGCTCATCACGCACGAGATGGACGTCGTCAAGACGATCTGCGACTCCGCCGCGCTGATGCAGAAGGGACGCATCGTCGAGTCCGGCACCGTCGGCGACCTGCTCGCCACTCCCGGCTCCGAACTCGCCCACGAGCTGTTCCCGGTCGGCGGCAGCGCCTCCGGCCCCGACACCACGGTCGTCGACGTCACCTTCCACGGTGACGCGGCCGGCCGGCCGGTGATCTCGCAGCTCTCCCGTACGTACAACATCGACATCTCGATCCTGGGTGCCGCGATGGACACCGTCGGCGGCAGGCAGATCGGCCGGATGCGCATCGAGCTGCCCGGCCGGTTCGAGGAGAACGTCGTCCCGATCGGCTTCCTGCGCGAGCAGGGACTGCAGGCCGAGCTCGTCGACGGCACAGAGACCGAACCCGTCATCATCCCCGCACCGCTCACCAAGGAGGTGGCGAAGTGACCTGGTCCGAAATGCAGCCGCTGCTGACACAGGGCACCGTCGACACCCTCTACATGGTCCTGTGGTCCGCGGCCGTCACCGTCCTCGTCGGACTGCCGCTCGGTGTCCTGCTCGTTCTCACGGACAAGGGCGGGCTGTTGCAGAACACCCCGGTGAACAAGGTCATCGGCGTGATCGTGAACATCGGCCGCTCGCTGCCGTTCATCATTCTGCTGATCGCCCTGATCCCCTTCACCACCTGGGTCGTGGGCACCTTCATCGGCCCGACCGCGATGATCGTGCCGCTCGCCGTCGGCGCCATCCCCTTCTTCGCCCGGCTCGTCGAGACGGCGGTCCGCGAGGTCGACCACGGGCTCGTCGAAGCGGTCCAGTCCATGGGCGGCTCCATCCCGACGATCGTCCGCAAGGTCCTCCTCCCGCAGGCGCTGCCGTCCCTCGTCTCCGGCGTCACCACCACCGTCATCGTGCTCATCGGCTACTCCGCGATGGCCGGAGCGGTCGGCGGCGAAGGGCTCGGCTCCAAGGCCGTCACCTACGGATTCCAGCGCTTCGACAACCAGTTCATGCTCATCACCGTGGTGCTGCTGGTCGTCATCGTGACCGTGATCCAGCTGATCGGCGACGGAGCCGTACGCCTGCTGGCCCGCCGCGGCCGCACCACCTCCTGAGACTTCTCCTCCCCGAGCCCGCACTCCTTGTCCGGGCGTACCACCATCACCACCTGAAAGAGGCACTCTTCGTGCGTAAGAACATCAAGATCACCGCTGCTGCCGCCGCCACCGCCGCACTCGCCTTCGGCCTCACCGCCTGCGGTACGGACTCCGACCCGGCGTCCAAGGCCGAGACCGGAGCCAAGGCCGACACCTCCAAGGCCCTCGTCGTCGCCGCGTCCCCGACGCCGCACGCCGACATCCTGGACTTCGTCAAGAAGAACCTGGCGGCCAAGGCCGGCCTCAAGCTGGAGGTCAAGGAGTTCACGGACTACGTCCTGCCGAACACCGCCACCGAGACCGGCCAGGTCGACGCCAACTTCTTCCAGCACCAGCCCTACCTGGACGACTTCAACAAGAAGAACGACACCCACCTGGTCTCCGTCGGCACCGTGCACCTGGAGCCCCTCGGCCTCTACTCCAAGAAGGTCAAGGACCTGGGCGACATCAAGTCCGGCCAGACCATCGCCGTACCCAACGACACCACCAACGAGGGCCGTGCGCTCCAGCTCCTCGCCGAGAACGGCCTGATCACCCTCAAGGACGGCGTCGGCACCAGCGCCAAGCTGAGCGACATCACCGACAAGAAGGGCCTGGAGTTCAAGGAGCTGGAGGCCGCAACCGTCCCCCGCGCCCTGAACGACGTGGACGCCGCCGTCATCAACGGCAACTACGCCATCGAGGCCGACCTCAAGCCCGCCAAGAACTCCCTGGCCCTGGAGAAGGCCGACGGCAACCCGTACGCCAACATCATCGCCGTGAAGAAGGGCAACGAGAAGGACCCCCGCGTCCAGAAGCTCGTGAAGCTCCTCCACTCCGACGAGGTCAAGAAGTTCATCGAGGACACCTACCAGGGCTCGGTCATCCCGGCCTTCGGTACCGCAGCCAAGTCCTGACCCCGGCACGGCACTTGCTCACAGAGCCCCGCACACCCCTCCCGGGTGCGCGGGGCTCCGCCGTGCAGACCCGGCCATGCACAAGGCCGACCCGATGCTGCATGCTGTGCCTTTACACGGTCTTCGGCATGGAGCTGCGCATGACTTCCACCTTTCCGGACATCTCCATCAGCACGGACCGGTTGGTGCTGCGCCCGTTCGACATGGCGGACGTCCCCGCGCACATCGAGATGATGAACGACGAACTCGTCGTCGCCTGGACCGAGGCACCCCAGCCCTACACCCAGGTCGACGCCGAACGCTGGGTCCGCAGGATCGCTCCCGCACAGCGCACCAAGGGCGACGGCATCGTGCTGGCCGTCACCGAGTTCCTCACCCAGCGCCTCGTCGGCTCGGTGCGGCTGCGCAACACCGACTGGCGCACCCGCGCCACCGAGGCCGCCTACATCACCGCCCCGTGGGCGCGTGGCGAGGGCTACGCCACCGAGGCCATGCTGGCCCTGTCCCAGTGGCTCTTCCGCGACCAGGCCTTCGAGCGCGTCGAACTGCGCACCGCCGCCGACAACACCGCCTCCCAGCAGGTCGCGCAGAAGCTCGGCTGCATCAGTGAGGGAGTGCTGCGCAACGCCCGCATAGCCCGCTCACAGACCGAGGACGGAGGATGGACCGACATCAGGACCGATCTGATCGTCTGGGGCCTGCTTCCCGAGGACCTCGAAGGGGTCGCCGAAGAGCTTGCCGACGCCGGTGGCTACGGCACCTACAACGACTGGAACTGAGAGCGTCCGACTTTCCCGGGGCCCCGACGCCGCACTGGTCCGGACCAGGTAACCTCACCCTGCCCGACCCCGGGCGACCAGCCCCACCTGCGACAACTCCAGGAGACTGACGACAGATGGCCGACCGGGTCACAGTGATCGGCTGGGACGGCTCGCCACTGACCAGAGTGGCCACGGCCGCGCTCTCGGCCGCCACCCTCGTCGCCGGCGCCGCCCACCACCTCGCGCTGCCCGAAGTCCCGCACGGTGCGGAGCGGATCCGCCTCGGCTCCGTCGACCTCGCGGCCCGCCGGATCGCCGGCCACCGCGGCAGCGCCGTGGTCCTCGCCGACGGAGACCCCGGTTTCTTCGGGGTCGTCCGCACACTGCGCGCACCCGAGCACGGCCTCGAAGTCGAAGTGGTGCCCGCCGTCTCCTCGGTCGCCACCGCCTTCGCCCGCGCCGGCATGCCGTGGGAGGACGCGCAGACGGTCGTCGCCCACCCCCGCACCCTGCGCCGCGCCGTGAACGTCTGCCGCGCCCACCACAAGGTCGCCGTCCTCACCTCGCCCGGTGCGGGCCCCGCCGAACTCGCCCTCCTGCTCGAAGGAGTCCACCGCACCTTCGTCATCTGCGAGGAACTCGGCACCGACCGCGAACAGGTCACCGTCGTCACCTCCGACGCCGCCGCCGACCATGTCTGGCGCGACCCCAACGTCGTCATCGTCATCGGCGGAGGGCCCGAACAGCGGGCCGAAGGAGCCTGGATCGCCGGCCGCCACCCCGCCTACCCCCAGGGCGTACGCGGCTGGGCGCTGCCCGCCGACGCCTACCGGGGCACCACGACGGACGCCAGGGGCGAGAGCGGCGAGGGCGAGGCCCCCGGGCTCCGCGCCGCTCAACTCGCCCACCTCGGGCCCCGCACCGGGGACCTGCTCTGGGACATCGGCTCCGGCAGCGGCGCCCTGGCCGTGGAGGCCGCCCGCTTCGGCGCGGCGGTCCTGGCCGTCGACAGCGACCCGGACGCCTGTGCCCGTACGGCCGCGGCTGCCCGGGCCTTCGGCGTCCAGCTCCAGGTCGTCGAGGGCCGGGCCCCGCATGTGCTGGAACGGTTGCCCGAACCCGACGTCGTACGGATCGGAGGCGGCGGCGCCCCTGTCGTCATCGCCGTCGCCGACCGCAGGCCCGAGCGGATCGTGACGCATGCGTCGACCCGGGACGAGGCGGAGGCGCTGGGTGCGGCCCTCGCGGAGAACGGCTATACGGTCGCCTGCTCCCTCCTCCAGTCCGTCGAACTCGACACGGCCGCATGGTCGGAGCGCGAACGCACAGTCGTCTTCCTGCTGTCCGCGCTGCGTTCGGACCTTGCCCCCTGACCCGGTCGGCATACGGTGCGAGGTAGGCTGGCCGATCGTTGCACCGCGCCCGGACGTTCGTCGCTTCGTTCGTCAATGTCCGGAAAAGGGGACTGTTTTGGCCCCCGTTGTGGTACGGCAGAACCGGGGGACGCGCAACGTGGCGCAGTCCACAGCGAGCCGTGGCGAAATGTCCTGCCGCGGCGGCGAACGACCGCGAGAATGCAGTATGTCCGCGACCGATTCGTGCCGCGCGGCTCGCCCGCTCGTTCCACTGGACGAGCACCGGCGTGCCGCGTTCGGGCGTCCCGGGCGAAGGGCCGAAGAAGCACTGACGATGGGCGAGGGGTACGCATGAGTGACACCGGCCAGATCCCGGGCGAGGGACTGCCGGAGAACGCAGGCATGGTGGAGCAGACGGGCATCCCCGCCCCGGACGCTTACACCTTCCTCGACCCCTCCGAGCATGCGTCCGAGGACGACGACCTCCTGCTGATGCCGAGCGCCCAGGGCGCCTGGAGCGAACCCCAGGCCGGCCAGGCCCCGCTGCCCGGACAGGGCGGCGGGTACGAGCCAGGACCCGTCCCCCAGCCGCAGCACATGCTGCAGGGTGACGCCGGAGCACAGGCCCCGGTCCCGTTCCAGGAGCAGGTCCCGGCGTACGCCATGCAGCAGGCCGCGGCCCAGTCGCTTCAGGAGAGCGGCCAGGGCACCCATGAGTCCGGCGGCCGCAACTCCGGGCATGTCGACCTCGGCGGCGTGCGTATCCCGTCGCCCGTCCACGCGCCGGCGCAGACCCAGGTACCCGTGACTCAGTCCCAGAGCCATACCCAGGCACCTGTGCGCCGCCCGCTGCACCGCGGCCCGGCCTCCGCCGAATCCGGCCCCTCCTACGGTGGTACGTCCGGCGGCGTGGTCCGTTCGCTGGCCGACCGTGGCCCGGCGGGCGCGCCCCAGCCGCAGGCCCAGCCCCCGATGCAGGCCGCCGTTCAGGCACCCGCACGGCACGCCGGCCCGGTCACCGCCGAACCCGAGTACTTCGAACTGCCCGCCGACGAGGTGGCCGCGCTCCCGGGACCGCAGCTCGGCGAGATCCCGCCGCAGGGCGTGGGTCAGTGGGCCGCTCAGGCCTCGCCGCAGGCCGTCGTGCCCGTCGTGGACGCGGAGCCGTCGGCACCGGAGGTGACGGCAGCAGAAACGGTCGTCCCGGAGCCGGTCGCCGCGGAGCCGGTTGCGCCGGAGCCGGTTGTTGCGGAGCAGGTCCTCCCGGAGCCGGTGGCCGAGGAGCCCGTGGCCGAGGTGCAGGCGCAGGAGCCCGCGCCGGTCGAGCAGCCCGTCGAGCCGGTGGCAGTCGAGCCGGTAGCCGTCGAGTCGGTAGCCGTCGAGCCCGCGCCCCTCGTGGCCGATGAGCCGGTACCCGCACCCGCGGCGGTCGGGGCGCCGGACGAGGCCCCCGAGGAGGCGCCCCCGGCCGAGGTTCTGGCGGAAGCCGCTCCCTTGCACGCGGCACCTGCCGAGGCCGCACCTGCCGAGGCCGTCGCACCCGCTGAGGCCGTAGCCCCGTCCGAGGCCGCACCCGCTGAGGAGCCGGTCGCCGAGGCAGTGCTCGCCGAGGCCCCGGCCGCCGAAGCCCCGGCCGAGGAAGCCCCGGTCGACGTCGAGGTCGCGGCAGCCGTGCAGCCGCCGGTGGAGCCGGTTCCCGACGGAGGAACCCTGGGCCGGTTCGTGCCCGTGGCCGACACGCTGCCGACCGCACCGCACCCGGCTCCGGCGCCTGTGTCCGAGCAGTCGGCAGAGCCCGCTCCGGAGGCCGTGGCAGCCGTCACGGAGACCGGTCCGGCCGAGGCGGTGGAGACGGTCGCGGTCGTTGAGGCCACTGCTCCGGAATCCGTGGTCCTGCCCGAGCCGGAGACGGGTCCCGAGGTCATCGAGACCCCGGACCTCACGGACAGTCACGGCTACTTGGAGCCCGCACGGCCCGAGGCCGTCGAACCCGAGCCGGAGACCCGGGCGGCCGAGCCCGCGGAGACCGTCGAGGCTCCCGCAACGGTCGACGAGCCCGAAGCCTCCGACGCCCCGGCCGTCGAGGCCGAGGAGGTGCCCGTCGCCTCGCCCCCCGCCCCCGGCTACGACGACGCCGAGCGCGAGGCCGTACTGCGCGTCATGCGCGAGCGCCGCGACATCCGCAACGGCTTCCGCAGCGACCCCATCCCGCACGAGGTGCTCCTGCGGGTCCTGGAGGCCGCGCACACGGCGCCCAGCGTCGGGCACTCGCAGCCCTGGGACTTCGTCGTCATCCGCTCCGCGGAGACCCGCCGCTCCATGCACGAACTGGCTCAGCACCAGCGCGAGGCCTACGCGAAGTCGCTTCCCAAGGCGCGGGCGAAGCAGTTCAAGGAACTGAAGATCGAGGCGATCGTCGACACCCCGGTCAACATCGTCGTCACGGCGGACCCCACCCGCGGTGGCCGCCACACCCTCGGCCGGCACACCCAGCCGCAGATGGCCCCGTACTCCTCGGCGCTCGCCGTCGAGAACCTGTGGCTCGCCGCACGCGCCGAAGGCCTCGGCGTCGGTTGGGTCAGCTTCTTCGACGAGCGCGAGATGGTCCGCGCCCTCGGCCTGCCCGAGCACCTCGAAGTCGTGGCGTACCTCTGTGTCGGTTACGTCGACGAGTTCCCGGAGGAGCCCGAGCTGATGCAGGCGGGCTGGTCCAAGCGCCGCCCGCTGTCCTGGGTCGTCCACGAGGAGACGTACGGCCGCCGCGCCCTGCCCGGTGAGGAGCCGCACAACCTGCTCCAGGAGACCATCGCCGGTATCCGGCCACTGGACGCCAAGGCGCTGGGCGAGGCGTGGGAGCGCCAGAAGCGGATGACCAAGCCGGCCGGTGCGCTCGGCATGCTGGAGATCATCTCGGCGCAGCTCTCCGGGCTCTCCCGGATGTGCCCGCCGCCGATCCCGGAACCCGCGGCCGTCGCGATCTTCGCGGGTGACCACGGAGTGCACGCCCAGGGCGTCACGGCCTGGCCGCAGGAGGTCACCGGCCAGATGGTCGCCAACTTCCTCGGCGGCGGCGCGGTCTGCAACGCCTTCGCGGCCCAGGTCGGTGCCGAGGTGTGCGTGGTCGACGTCGGTGTGGCCATGGAACTGCCCGCGCAGCCCGGCCTGCTGCCCCGAAAGGTGCGCGCCGGAACGGCGGACTTCACGACCGGCCCCGCGCTCACCCGCGAGGAGGTCGTCGCCGCGATCGAGGTCGGCATCGAGACCGCCCGCGATCTGGTGGCGGCAGGCAACAAGGGCCTGCTGACGGGCGAGATGGGCATCGCCAACACCACGGCGTCCGCCGCCCTGATCTGTGTGTACACGGGGATGGACCCGGCCGAGGTGACCGGCCGCGGCACCGGTATCAACGACGAGATGCACGCCCGCAAGATCGATGTGGTGCGCCGCGCCCTCGACCTGCACCAGCCGGACCCGGCCGACCCGATCGGCGTACTGGCGGCCGTGGGCGGCCTGGAGCACGCCGCGATGGCCGGCTTCCTGCTCGGCGGCGCGTCGCTCCGTACGCCGGTCATCCTCGACGGCGTGAGCGCGGGCGCCGCGGCCCTGGTCGCACGCGCCATCGCCCCGGAGGCGCTGGCCGCCTGCATCGCGGGCCACCGCAGCGCCGAGCCCGGCCACGTCGCCGCGCTCAACAAGCTGGGCCTGCGCCCGCTGGTCGACCTCGACCTCCGCCTCGGCGAGGGCACGGGCGCGCTGCTGGCGCTGCCGATCGTGCAGAGCGCGGCCCGCGCGATGCACGAGGTGGCCACGTTCGACTCGGCGGGCGTCACGGAGAAGTAGCGCAGCCGCGGGGGTTTCGGGGGCGCTACCCCCCGGACCCCCGCTCCTCAATCGCCGGAGGGGCTTGATTCTGCCCGTCCTGCTTGATTTCGCGCGCGGGCGGAGGCAATTCCGGCCTCGCTGGCGCTTGAGGCGCGGGGTCCGGGGCGGAGCCCCGATCGGCCCCGCGCCCCACCCCGTATCGTGAACCCCACCCCCACCCCCGCCCCACCCCCGCACGTCACAGCCGCTCCACCGCCGCAGCGGCCGCAGCCCCCGCATCGCACGAGGAGCCCGCACCGCCATGGCCGAGCACGCCGATCACCCCGCCTACCCTGTCGGACTGCGCCTGAGCGGGCGCCGCGTAGTCGTCGTAGGCGGCGGCCAGGTCGCGCAGCGCCGTCTCCCCGCCCTCATCGCGGCCGGCGCCGACATCGTCCTCGTATCGCCGGCCGCCACCCCGTCCGTCGAGGCGATGGCGGACGCCGGCGAGATCCGCTGGGAGCGCCGCCCGTACGCCGACGGGGACCTGGCCGACACCTGGTACGCCCTCATCGCCTCCGACGACACAGCGGCCAACGACGCCGCCTCAGCCGAGGCCGAGCGCACCCGCACCTGGTGCGTCCGCAGCGACAACGCGGACGCCGCCACCGCCTGGACCCCCGCCACCGGCCGCAGCGAGGGCGTGACGGTCGCCGTGCTCACCACCGACGCCCACGGCCGAGACCCGCGCCACTCCGCAGCCGTCCGCGACGCCATCGTCGAGGGCCTGCGCGACGGCACCCTCGCCGCACCCCACCACCGCACCCGGGCCCCCGGCGTCTCCCTGGTCGGCGGCGGCCCCGGCGACCCGGACCTGATCACGGTCCGTGGCCGCCGCCTCCTCGCCGAGGCGGACGTCGTCATCGCGGACCGGCTCGGCCCGCGCGACCTGCTCGACGAACTCCCGCCGCACGTCGAGGTGATCGACGCCGCGAAGATCCCGTACGGGCGCTACATGGCGCAGGAGGCGATCAACAACGCCCTGATCGAGCACGCCAAGGCGGGCAAGGCCGTCGTGCGGCTCAAGGGCGGCGACCCGTTCGTCTTCGGACGCGGCATGGAGGAGGCCCAGGCGCTCGCCGCCGAAGGCATCCCGTGCACCGTCGTGCCCGGCATCTCCAGCTCGATCTCGGTTCCCGGAGCGGCCGGCATCCCCGTCACCCACCGCGGTGTGGCCCATGAGTTCACCGTGGTCAGCGGCCATGTCGCCCCCGACGACGAGCGTTCGCTGGTCGACTGGGAGGCCCTCGCCCGGCTGCGCGGCACCCTCGTGCTCCTGATGGCCGTCGACAAGATCGGCGCCATCGCCCGTACGCTCATCGCCCACGGCAAGTCCCCCGAGACCCCGGTCGCCCTGGTTCAGGAAGGGACCACGGCCGCCCAGCGCCGGGTCGACGCGACGCTCGCCACGGTCGCCGAACGGGCCGTGGCCGAGGACGTCCGCCCGCCCGCCGTCATCGTCATCGGCGACGTCGTCGCGGTCGGCCCGGAAGCCGCCGTGCGGACCGCCGAGTAACCAGCGGTAACGGATCTTCCTCCAGACCGTTGGCACCACACACCGGACAAGGCAGTATCAACCTGTGGCTGATCTCATCACCGTCGACGACCCCGACGACCCCCGCCTGAGCGACTACATCGGTCTGACCGATGTCGAGCTCCGGCGCAGGCGAGAGCCTGCCGAGGGCCTGTTCATCGCCGAGGGGGAGAAGGTGATCAGACGCGCCAGGCACGCCGGGTACGAGATGCGCTCCATGCTGCTCTCGGCGAAGTGGGTCGACCTGATGCGCGACGTCATCGACGAGGTTCCGGCGCCCGTGTACGCGGTCAGCCCCGAACTGGCCGAACGCGTCACCGGCTACCACGTGCACCGCGGCGCCCTCGCCTCCATGCAGCGCAAGCCCCTGCCGACGGCCGACGAACTGCTCCGCACGACCCGCCGCGTGGCCGTCACGGAGGCCGACGGCGACCCGGCGGACACCGGCGCGACGTCGCCTTCGGGCCCACCGGAACGTGCTGGCCAATGCCGTATCGCGATCTTCGAGGACATCGTCGACCACGCCAACCTGGGTGCGGCCTTCCGTAATGCGGCGGCTCTGGGAGTCGACGCCGTATTCCTCACCCCGCGCTGTGCCGACCCTCTTTACAGGCGGGCCGTGAAGGTGTCCATGGGGGCTGTTCTCGCGGTCCCGTACGCCAGGTTCGAGTCATGGCCGCGTGACGCCGAGGTCATCCGGAAGGACGGCTTCGTGCTCGCGGCCCTGGCCATCTCGGCGAGTTCCATCACTCTCGACGAACTCGCCGGCCGCCGTCACGAGAAGCTTGCCCTGATGCTGGGCACGGAGGGGGAGGGGCTGTCGGCCGGTGCGCTCCTCGCCGCCGACGAGCATGTACGCATCCCGATGGATGCCGGTGTCGACTCCCTGAACGTGGCAGCCGCCTCGGCTGTCGCCTTCTACGCCACCCGGCCGAGGTCCGACTGACCCCGGATGCCGAGAACCATGATCGCGTCATGAACGCGTAGGCGTTTGCCCGGGCGTGCGGCTACTGCTCGCTGTGCCCCTGGGTCTGGCCCTGGCCCGCGCCGAGACCACGGGCCGGTCCCTGACAGCCCTGAGCCGCCGCGATACCCAGCGCCACCAACAGCGTCACCACGACGAAGACCACCAACCGCTGCCGCAACAGCCGGGGATTGGCGGGACGCCGGCCGGTCGAGGTCGTGCGGGCGCCGGGCCGGGTACCCGGCCTGCCGTTCGTCCCCGCCGGGCCCTGAGGCCGCTTTCCCGAACGCGTCGTGCTGCGCGGCGGCTGCTGTTGCGCGGGCCGCGAACCACCGGTGCGGGGCGCCGCCGGACGCGCCGCCGCCTGCCGGCTCTGCGGCCGGGACACCGGAGCGGGACCGGGCGCGCGACGCGTCTGCTGCTCGGTGTACGGGCCGTCCAGGCGCCCGGTCGGCCGGTCCGCCTCCTGCGCCGAGCGCTGGGCGGGCGGCCTGCTCTCGTGCAGCCCCTGGGCCTCCCGCGCCGCGATCTCCTTCAGCCGCATGGAGAGTTGCAGCGTGCTGGGCCGCTCCTCCGGGTCCTTCGCCAGGCACGCGCTCACCAGTGGGGCGAGCGCGTCGTGCACGTCGTACAGCTGAGGCTCCTCGTGCACCACGCGGTAGAGCATCACCTCGGAACTGCCGTGCCCGAAAGGTGAGTCGGCCATGGCGGCGTATGCCAGCGTGGCCCCGAGGGAGAAGACGTCCGTCGCGGGCGTCACCGCCGCGCCCCGCACCTGCTCGGGCGCGAGGAAGCCGGGCGAACCCACCGCCGTACCGACGTGCGTGAGGGTGGAGGCACCGGTCGCCCAGGCGATGCCGAAGTCGATGATCCGGGGGCCCTTGGGGGACAGGAGGATGTTCGACGGCTTCAGGTCACGGTGCACGACTCCGGCCTCGTGCACCGCCACCAAGCCCTCGGAGAGCGCGGCCCCGATCGAGGCCACCTCGGCGGCCGACAGCGGGCCTTCCTCGGCCACCTTGTCGTGCAGCGAGGGCCCCGGAACGTACTGCGTCGCGAACCACGGGCGGTCCGCCTCCAGGTCGGCGGCGACCAGCCGTGCTGTACAGCCGCCGCGGATGCGCCGGGCGGCGGACACCTCGCGGGCGAACCGCGAGCGGAACTCCTGATCCTCCGCCAGATCGGGGCGGATCACCTTCAGCGCCACCCGCTGGCCCCGCCGGTCCGAGCCGAGGTAGACGACACCCATGCCGCCAGCCCCGAGCCGCCGGTGCAGCCTGAACGAGCCGACGACACGCGGGTCCTCGCGCCGGAGCCGCATCATCGCCATGTCTGCCCATCCCCGCTGCCTGGTCCGCCTGACGAGGCACAGCTTACGTACCCGCCGCCCGGGGCGCTCAGAGGCCGCGCCCTCGCCGGAGAATCGATTGTCAGTGCCGGGTGGGAAACTTGAGGAGTGGTCAGGGAGCCGCGGATCCAGGCTCCCGGGCCCGTGCGAGATCTCAAAGGTCCGTCGCAGAAGGGGGATTGGATCAATGAAGGGCGATCGAGTCGAGATAGTCGTGGACGCCGGAGACACGACCCGAACCTACGAAGTAGTGGCATCCAGGGCAGGGCGCAGGGTGGAGACCGCGGTCCGCCGCGGGGTGGTCGAAGTGAGTGAAGTCACTCGAAACGGATCAGTGGTGCGCACCGCCCGTTTCATGTCGACCAGGGTGCTCGCCCTGGTCGAACAACCGGTCCCCAGGGAGGACGGCTCCGAGCGTCCCCTCCGGGATGACCCCAACGTCCGGTAGACCCGTCTCCACCCAGGGGAGTACGCCGACTACCCACGGCTCATCCTCCGGGAGGCCCGGCATTCGGTACGCGGGCATGACGCCGCCCGCTTCCCGGGTACCTAATGTTGAAGTCAAGCGGCGGGCGCCGCACTCGTCCCCCGAGGTCAAACGCCCGCCGCTCCACATCAGGTCAGGAGAGGAACCATGGCGGACACGGCAGCGCGGACGATCATCCGCACGCAGGGACGCAGGGCCTATGCCTCGTTCGGCAGCCGCCCGTCGTCCGGCAAGCGTCACCCGCTGGTGGCGACGGTCATGGTTCTTCCTCTGGCGGCCCTGCTCGCAGTCGTCTTCGGCGGCTGGGAAGCGGTGGTCACACAGGCGTCGTCCGTGGGCGTGATGCTGGGGCGCTGAGCGGCGCCCCGGGTCCGGAAGAGCGGTCCGGACCGGGACATCCGGCCAACAACCCCGTGGGGACGGGGGTGCGGCGGACGGCAGCGTTTGTCCGGTCAGCTGGGGAGCTGACCGGACATCGCGCTGTCCGGGGCCGTGCGGGCACGGATGGATGCCGCGGCTGGGCCCGGCACCGGGAGCCGCCGACCCCGTGCGCCGGCCGGCCGGCGCGATCCGCGTACGCTCTCCGGCGGGCGCGGCACCGGCCGGGCCCGCCGATCCTGTGCCACCGGGGGAGTCCGTGACCACCGCAGTCGTACGTGCGCTGGGCGCCCTCGCCCACGAAGCGGCCCACGCCCGTTCCGGGCCCCGCGGCGGCTGCCCGGCACCCGCCGTCCTCGCGGACCGGGCGGACGGCACCGTGGTCCGCTGCGGCTCCGTCGTCGCCAAGGCCCACGCCGCCGGTACGGACATCGCCGCGCTGTCCGTACGCCTCGGCCTGGCCGCCGACCCAGGTCTGGCCGGCATCCTGCTCGCCCCCCTCCCCGTGCCGCCCGGCGCGGGACCGGAAGTGACCGCCGCCGTCTCGCCGTTCCTGACCGAGCTGCACGGCCGTCCGGTCACCCTGTGGCCCTACGGGGAACCGGTGGACCCCGGCGACCCGGACGACGCGCCGTGGGAGGAGGCGGCCGTCCTGCTGGCCCGCCTCCACCGTGCCGGGAGCAGGGCGGACCGGCCCGCACCGGGCGGTTCCCCAGTGCCACCGCCCATGCGCGGCCCGGCGAAGGCCGCGCTCGCCGTGGCCCGGATGCGGGCGGCCCGGCCGGGCGATCCGGCCACGGCCCCCGTGCTCGCGGCCTGGCGCGGTCTGCCGCCCTGGGCGCGGGACGAGGCCCCCGCTCCCGAACACCGTGCGCAGGGTCTCTGCCACGGCGATCTGCACCTGGGCCAGCTCGTCCGGCACCCCACCCCTCACGGTGCGTGGCTGCTGATCGACGTCGACGACGCGGGGCCTGGCGACCCGGCCTGGGACCTCGCGCGGCCGGCCGCCTGGTACGCGGCCGGACTGCTGCCCCCCGAGGTCTGGTTCCGCTTCCTGGGCGCCTACCGGGCCGCGGGCGGCCCCGCGGTGGGCGCCGACGGTGACCCGTGGGCCGAGCTGGATCCCGCCGCCCGCGCCCTGACCGTACAGACGGCGGCACTGGCGCTCGCCAAGTCCGCGGCGGAGCGCAGGGTTCCGGATGAGGTGGAACAGGTGATGATCGACGCCTGTGCCCGAATTGCCGCTCTCCCGCCCGAGTTGGCCGCCGAACACTCGTCGTAGGGTGAACCGACCGCCGTCGGGCATGCATTCCGGCGACGGCTAACCGACGGCGAGGAGTGAGCCCGCAGATGCAGTGTCCCAAGTGCCACGCACAGATGCAGACGTACAACCGCAATGGCATTCAGATCGAGCAGTGCAGCGGCTGCCGGGGGATATTCCTGGACTACGGCGAGCTGGAGTCCCTGACCCGCATGGAGGCGCAGTGGACGCAGCAGGCTCCGCCGGCGCCGCCCGCGCCGCAGGCCTACCCCGCGGCACCGGCACCCGCCTGGGGCGCCCCGCAGCACCACGGTGGACACCACCAGGGCCACTACCGGCAGAAGAGCTTCGGCCGGATGCTCTTCTCGTCCTGATCCGGACCGCCCCGCGCCGTGGCCCGGATGTGTCCCGTCCGGGCCACGGCGGCGGGCACCTGCGACAACGGCGAAGCCCCGGTCGTCGAGACGACCGGGGCTTCGAAGGGTGCGCGATACTGGGATTGAACCAGTGACCTCTTCCGTGTCAGGGAAGCGCTCTCCCGCTGAGCTAATCGCGCAGGGTGAACCTGCGTGTACTGCGTGCGCGATACTGGGATTGAACCAGTGACCTCTTCCGTGTCAGGGAAGCGCTCTCCCGCTGAGCTAATCGCGCGGGGACCCTTGCGGATCAGTGGACGATACTGGGATTGAACCAGTGACCCCTTCCGTGTCAGGGAAGTGCTCTCCCGCTGAGCTAATCGTCCTTGGAGGTGGAGACGGGATTTGAACCCGTGTAGACGGCTTTGCAGGCCGTTGCCTCGCCTCTCGGCCACTCCACCAGGGGTGGGGGTTCGGGAAAAATCCCCCACCTTCTGCGAGCGGACGACCAGGTTCGAACTGGCGACCTCAACCTTGGCAAGGTTGCGCTCTACCAACTGAGCTACGTCCGCTTGTCGGTTCCGGTTCACTTGCGCGTCCCGGCGACGTGTTGAACTCTAGCGGATTCCGGGGCCAGTACAAAAACGCGTTTGTGCAGCGTGCTGAGGTGCGCTCGCCCCGGCGCAGGTCACCGCGCGCCGTCCTAGACTCACCGACGTGCACGACCTCGCTCCAATGGCCCGCTTCGGCGGCCTCGTCGCCTCCGATCTGCAGGATGTGACCAGTGATCCCGCAGCCCTCGACTCATCCGGCTTCTGGGCGGTATCGGCCGGTTTCGAGGGCCGGCTCGTCTGCGCCCGCTTCGCCACCGTGCGCACCGCGGCGGTGCCCGCACCGGTGCGCGGTGCCTGGCGTGGCCCCGCCGCCGGTGACTGGACCTCGTCCCTCGACCGCGCCGCATACACGGCAGGTGTACGCCGCATCCGCGCGTACATCGCGACGGGCGAGGTCTACCAGGCCAATCTCTGCCGCGTACTGACGGCGCCGCTGCCCGATCCGGCCGCGGCGGACGTGGACGCCCTCACCGCACTGCTGGCGCGGGGTAACCCGGCCCCGTACGCAGGAACGATTCGGCTGCCCGGCCACGGCGTCGGGATCGCGACCGCCTCGCCGGAGCTGTTCCTGCGCAGGGACGGCCGCACGGTCGAGTCCGGACCGATCAAGGGCACCGGCCGCACCGAGGCCGATCTGCTGGAGAAGGACCATGCCGAGAACGTGATGATCGTCGACCTGGTCCGCAACGACCTGGGCCGGGTCTGCGCCACCGGATCGGTCACGGTCCCCGACCTCTGCGCCGTCGAGAAGCACCCGGGCCTCGTCCACCTCGTCTCGACCGTGCGCGGCCGGCTCGCCGACGGCGTCGGCTGGCCGGAGCTGCTTGCCGCGGCCTTTCCGCCGGGATCGGTGACCGGGGCCCCCAAGACCAGTGCGCTGAGGATCATCGAGGAACTGGAGACCGCCCCGCGCGGTCCGTACTGCGGCGGCATCGGCTGGGTGGACGCGGACCGGGCCACCGCCTCCCTCGCCGTGGGCATCCGCACCTTCTGGACCGACCGCACGGGCGACGCTCCGGTGCTGCGGTTCGGCACCGGAGCCGGTATCACCTGGGGCTCGGATCCGGAGCGTGAGTGGGACGAGACCGAACTGAAGGCGTCCAGGCTGCTCGCGGTAGCGTCGGGCGCCTACGAAGCAACCGGAAGGACCGCACCATGAAGATCTGGGTCAACGGGCGACTGCGGGCCGCCGATGACGCCCGGGTGTCCGTGCTCGACCACGGGCTGACCGTCGGCGACGGCATCTTCGAGACGGTGAGGACCGCCGGCGGCAGGCCGTTCGCACTCACCCGCCACCTCGACCGGCTGACCCGCTCCGCCCTGGGCCTCGGCCTGCCCGCGCCCGACCTGGACGAGGTGCGCCGGGCCTGCGCCGCCGTGATCGAGGCCAATCCCGCCGCGCTCGGCAGACTCCGCATCACCTACACCGGCGGGATCTCGCCGCTCGGCTCGGACCGGGGCACCGCGGGCCCCGGCCTGGTCGTCGCCCTCGGCGAGGTGACGCGTCGCCCGGACACCACGGCCGTCATCACGGTCCCCTGGACACGCAACGAACGCGGCGCGCTCACCGGGCTCAAGACCACCTCGTACGCGGAGAACGTCGTCGCCCTCGCCCGTGCCCACGAGCGCGGCGCCTCCGAGGCGCTGTTCGCCAACACCGTCGGCCGGCTCTGCGAAGGCACCGGCTCCAATGTCTTCGTCGTCCTCGACGGGCAGCTGCACACGCCGCCGGTCGCCTCCGGCTGTCTGGCCGGGATCACCCGCGCACTGGCGGTGGAGTGGGCCGGGGCGCAGGAGACGGACCTGCCGTTCGACGTCCTGGACCGGGCCGAGGAGATCTTCCTGACCTCCACCCTCCGCGACATCCAGGCCGTCCACCGGGTCGACGGCCGGGAGCTGCCCGGCGGGCCGGGTCCGGTGACCGCCAAGGCCATGCGCGTCTTCGACGAGCGGGCCGCCGACGATCTGGACCCGTGACCATAACGTCAGGACGGCAGGCCCGCTGAGCGGCCCGTCCCCGTAAAAGCGGATGACGGGCCCGTGCGCAGGGGATAGAAATCCTCTGATGACCACGACACTCCGGCCCTCCGGGCCGATCCAGCCAGGCGCCGACGGCGCACAGAGCCGCGCGTACGACGTGTGCGACAACGGGCGCCCCGTCGGCACCGTGGAAATCGCCACGGAACCCGGGTCGGACGGCGCGACGGGGATGCTGAGCTCCGTGCGGATCGACGAGCCGGTCCGGCGGCGAGGCCGCGGCACCATCGCCGCGCTGGCGGCCGAGGAGGTGCTGCGGGGCTGGGGCTGTACGCAGGTGCAGGCGGAGGTCGCCCCCGACAACACCGCGGGCCAACGGCTGACCACCGCACTCGGCTACACCGAACGCAGCCGGAACATGATCAAACAGCTGCCCGCCGACCCCCCGGCACTGCCCGACGGGCTGTCCGCACGGCCGATGACGCCCGAGGAGTACACGGACTGGGAGGACCGCGCGATCGCCGGGTACGCGGAGAGCCTGGTGACACGCGGCACCCCGCGGGAGTCGGCGCTGCGGGCGGCCCGCGCCTCGCACGCCAGGCATCTGCCGCAGGGCCTGGCCACCGAGGGCGCGCAACTGCACCACCTCATCCACGAGGACGAGAAGGCCGGGTTCCTCTGGGTGGCGCGATACGAGATGCACCCCGGCCAGGTGGTCGGCTATGTCTTCGATGTCGAGGTGGACGAACGCTTCCGGGGGCGGGGTTTCGGCCGGGCGCTGATGCTCCAGGCCGAACGTCTCGCGCTCGCCGCCGGCGACACGCGGCTGGGCCTGCACGTCGTCACGGCCAACACACCGGCACTCCGGCTGTACGAGTCGCTCGGCTACCGGCCGACCCGCCACAACCTGACCAAACCACTCTGACCTGCCGGTCGGCCGCGCGGGACATCGGCTGACGGCGGCCCCGGGGCGTCGTCGGCAGCCCGGCCCGCGCGCCGCTCCCCGTCCTCAGCCCTGTTCGGCGAGCAGCCGGTCGGTGATCGCCTCGATCCGTTCACGCAGTCCGTCCTGGCTCTTGCCGCCGTCCAGCCGCTCGCCACCGATCACGTACGTGGGCGTGCCGGTGACCCCGATCGCCTTGCCCTCGGCCTGGTCGGCGTCGACGATCAGCATGTGGCGGCCGTCGATCAGGGCGGTGTCGAACTCCTCGGCGTCCAGACCCAGTTCCCCCGCCACCTCGACCAGCAGCGGTTCGCCGGTGCGGCCCAGGTCGGCGGTGCGGGCGAGCACCGCCTCGATGTACGGCCAGTCCTTGCCCTGCGCCGCGGCCTCCTCGGCGGCCTGCGCGGCGGCGAAGGCGTGCTTGTGCTTCTCCAGCGGGAAGTGCCGGAACCGGATGTCGATCCGGTCGCCGTACCGGGCGCGCAGGGCGTGCACATCGGTGAGGGCGTGGTGGCAGTCGGGGCACTGGAGCTCGCACCAGACTTCGAGGACGACCGGTGCTGCGGGGGTGGAATCGCTCATGGGGCCAGTCTCCCAGGGTGCGCGGGGGTGCCACGACCGGCATCGGGCGGAGCGGGCGGTGGGCGGCGTCTTCCGTCGGCCCCGATCTGGGCCGTACGGCACCTGGGGAGGATTCCGGCCCTGAAATGTCCCTGATGTGGGCTCGGGGCGTGGCCGTCCGCCCGGTCGCCGGTGCAGGATGGAAGGGACGTTTCCCCTGCGCCTGGAGGCCCCGATGCTTGCCGAGACCATTTGCTCCGCGGTGTCCGCGGCGGGCTTGGGCATCGCCGCCGTCACCGCGTACCGGAAGCGGTTCCTCACGGCGACCAGGATCGCCGCCTACTCGCTGGTCCCGATCGGTCTGGTGCTGACCGGCGTCGTCGAGTGGGTGTCGGACATCGCCTTCAAGCCGAGCGTCTGGCTCGGCTTCGGAGTGCTGGGGGTGGCCTGGCTGCTGTTCATGACGACGCGCGCGATCGAGCGCCGGGGCGGTGGCACCCGCAAGGAGCGCAAGGCGGCGGCCCGGGCCGCGCAGAGCGACGCGGTGGCACCGGCGGCTTCGGCCCCCTCGCTGGGGGCGGGCGTACCGGCTGCCGACCCGCGGCAGAAGCCGAAGAAGCAGTCCACCGCCGCGGGGTCGGGCGACGACTTCAGCGACATCGAGGCCATCCTGAAGAAGCACGGCATCTGAGCACCGCCCGGTCCGGGCGCCTGCCTCTCGGACCGCTTGGGGGTCGGTGACCCCGCTCGCATGAATCGATTCAGGTATGATCCTTGACGGCATTCGGCCGGGGGGCTAGCGTCCCGACCGGATTGAAACAATTCATTCACGCCCGTCCGTAAGATGGGGTGACGCCGCTTGACGAGCGCGGCCGGGGCAGTGGGGCAGGACTAGTGGCGCGTGTGGCAGGGATCAAGGATGTGGCCCGGCAGGCCGGGGTCTCCGTGGGCACGGTCTCCAATGTGATCAACCGCCCCGAGGCGGTGCTGCCCGACACCCGGGCCCGGGTGCTGGCCGCCATCGAGGAGCTCGGCTACGTCCGCAGCGAGTCGGCCCGCCAGCTCAGGGCCGGCCGCAGCCGGATCATGGCACTCCTCGTCCTGGACATGGGCAACCCCTTCTTCGTCGACGTGGCCCGCGGGGCCGAACGTGCCGCCCGGCAGGCGGGGCTCGGCGTGATGGTCTGCAACAGCGGCCAGAGCCCCGCGGAGGAGGCCGAATACCTCGGCCTCTTCGCGGAACAGCGCGTATGCGGCGTACTGGTCACCCCGGCCGACGCGACCGGCCGCAACCTCGAGTCCTTCGCCCGCCACCGGATTCCCTATGTTCTGGTGGACCGGGTGGCATCCGGCACCGGGACCTGCGCCGTCTCCGTCGACGACGTGCGGGGCGGTACCCTGGCCGTCGGCCATCTGATCTCGGCCGGCCACCGCTCGGTGGCGTACGTCAGTGGCCCCGGCGACCTGCACCAGATCAGGGACCGCCGCCAGGGCGCGCTGACCGCCCTCGCCGAGGCCGGGCTGCCGCCCGAGGCGCTGGTGGAGATCCCCTCCGACCGCCTCGACGTCGCGGCGGGCCGTGACGCCGGGGCCCGGCTGCTCGGGCTCGTCCCGCGTCCCACCGCGGTGTTCTGCGCGAACGACCTGCTCGCCCTGGGCGTGCTCCAGGCCCTGTACGCGGCGGGGGTGCGGGTGCCTCAGGACATCGCCATCGTCGGGTACGACGACATCGAATTCGCCGCCGCCGCTGCCGTCCCGCTCACCTCTGTCCGTCAGCCCGCGGTCGTGATGGGCCGGATGGCCGCCGAACTCCTGCTGGAGGAGGCGGACGACGAGGGCGGCACCCACGAACACCGCAGCGTCGTGCTCCAGCCGGAACTCGTCGTGCGCGCGTCGAGTTCCACGCCCCGCTGAGCCCTGCCGCCCGGCCGGCCCCTCAGACTTCCCTCTCCCGTTCCTTCCTCTGCCGTTCCTTCCGCATGCCCGAAATGGAGACGCCGTGTCCCTGTTCGACCTGCCCTTGGATGAACTCCGCACCTACCGGCCGGAGTCCGGTGAACCCGACGACTTCGACGCCTTCTGGCGCCGCACCCTCGACGAAGCCGGCGCGCACCCGCTGGACGCCGAATTCAGTTCCTACGACGCCGCGTTGAGTCATGTCGACGTCCACGACGTGTCGTTCGCCGGCTGGGGCGGCCACCGCATACGCGCCTGGCTGAACGTGCCGGCGGGCGCCGAGGGCCCCCTGCCGACCGTCGTCCACTACCTCGGTTACGGCAGCGGGCGCGGACTGCCGCACGACCACCTGGTCTGGCCCGCCGCCGGCTGGGCCACCCTGGTCGTGGACACCCGCGGCCAGGGCGCCGTCAACAGCCATTCGGCGGGCTCCACCGCCGACCCGCACGGCGGCGCCAACCCGCAGTCGCCCGGATTCATGACCCGCGGCATCCTCGACCCCGACGAGTACTACTACCGCCGGGTGTTCACCGACGCGGTGCGCGCCGTCGAGGTGGCCCGCGCCCACCCGTCCGTCGACCCGGACCGGATCGTCGTGCACGGCGGCAGCCAGGGCGGCGGCATCGCCCAGGCGGTGGCGGGGCTCAGCCCGCACGTCAGGGCCGCGCTCGTCGACGTACCGTTCCTGACGCACTACCGGCGGGCCGTCGAGATCACCGACAAGGACCCGTACCAGGAGATCGTGCGTTTCCTGGCCACCCAGCACGGCCATGCCGACCAGGTGTTCCGGACTCTTTCCTACTTCGACGGCATCAGCTTCGCCGCCCGGGCGGACATGCCGGTGCTGTACTCGGTGGCTCTGATGGACCCCATCTGCCCGCCGTCCACGGTCTTCGCCGCCTACAACAACTGGGCAGGCCCCAAGGAGATCGAGGTCTACCCCTGGAACGGCCACGAGGGCGGCACATCGGTCCACCGCGCGGTGCAGCTGCGTATGCTGCGCGACCTGGGCTGACCGGAGCGGGGCCGGGGTGCGGGGCGCGGAGGACCGCAAGCCTGCCGGGGAGCGGAGTTCCGAAAGCCTGCAGGGAAGAGCGAAGTCCCGAATGCCTGACGGATGATCGGACGCCGGAGCGATTCGGCGCGCCCTGTGAGGAGTGAACTACCCTCGTGAAAAGGTGTGTTGGCTGCCCGAGGGGGCCGGTCTGCGTCATGATCGTCCCGAGATGGTGGACACCTCCCGGGGCGATGCCCCCGCACCCCCCGCCGAAGAGCCGCGTGGCTGCCTCTTCGCGCTTTCCCAGCCCCCTCTGATGATCTTCCTCACGGTGATCGGCGGCCTGCTGCTGATGGCCGCGTTGCACGATCTCTTCGTGCTGTGAACCGTCAGCCGGCCGCTTCCCTGCGGCGCGCCCGGTACGCGGCGACGTGCAAGCGGTTACCGCAGGTGCGGCTGGAGCAGTAGCGACGGGAGCGGTTGCGCGAGAGGTCGACGAAGGCGTGCCGGCAGTCCGGCGCCTCGCAGCGCCGCAGCCGCTCCGTCTCGCCCGCCACGATGATGAAGGCGAGGGCCATGCCGCAGTCGGCCGCCAGGTGGTCGGCGAGCGAGGCGTCCGGCGCGAAGTAGTGCACGTGCCAGTCGTAGCCGTCGTGGTTGCTGAGCTGCGGCGTGGTGCCCGCGGCGGCCACGAGTGTGTTGACGAGCGAGGCGGCGACCTGTGCGTCGGTCGCGGCGAAGACGTCGGCGAACCGCGCCCGTACGTCGTGGACGGCGCGGAGGTCCTTCTCGTCGAGTTCGTTCACGCCGCTCACCCGGTGGCGTCCGGCGAACGCGTAGAGCGCCTCGATGTCGGCGAGCCCGTCGACGGGTGAGCCGCCCTCGGGCCGCTCGCTCTCCGGCGCGGTGTTCACCAGATCGACCACCGTTTCGAGGGCGATCCGGGTGTCGTGGGGGATCAGCACGCTTCCGCTCCCTGGCCTCCGGCGGGCAGGACGCCCGCCGATGCCGGCTGACTCTACTGGCACGGTCCTGACGCGTCGGGGCGCGAGGGCCCTTTGAGGCCCCTGGGGCACGTTGCGGCCGCCCGTTGCGCCCACTCGCCCACTGGATGGGGAAGGGGCTCCAGGGGGCGTCTGGCGGCCTCGTGGAGGCACCGGTGGGGGTGCGGCGGTGTGACGGGGGAGCGGGGAACGCGGACCGGCGCCGTCACCACGGTGGATTCCGTGGTGACGGCGCCGGTGTCAGCCCTATGAGGTTGTCCGTGCGGTGCCGTCTCCCCGAGTCGACGGCGCCGTGCGGCTCTCGGCCTGGCTCAGCTTTCGGCCAGGATGTGTGAGAGCTCCGTATCGAGATCGAAGTGACGATGCTCGGTCCCTGGCGGAACCGCGGCGTCGGTCCTTTTCAGGAACGACTCCAGGGCCCGCGCAGGGGCCTCCAGCAGGGCTTCGCCCTCTGGAGAACTCAGTGCGATACAGACGACGCCCTGGCCGTGACTACGGGATGGCCAGACGCGGACGTCTCCGGTGCCGGTGGGCCTGTGCAGCCCCTCGGCAAGGAGGTCGCGGGCGAAAACCCACTCGACCGTTTCCTCCGCTCCGGTGTGGAAGGTGGCGTGCACGGCATACGGATCGGCCGTGTCATACCGCAGGCCCGCGGGTACAGGCAGTGAGGACTCGCTCGACACAACGAGGCGCAGGTGCAGCTCGCAGCTGACCGTGGTGTTCATAAGCGCCAGGGCCTTTCGCTCAGTGTGCGCTCGGGGATTCGCACGTCGGCGAAATCGACATGCCACCTACGGTGGTGTTGTAAACCCCTCTGACCGTTTTGTGATCCTTCAGGTAGCTCGTACAGCGGTGTGTAACTTTGGGTGATGCGGCCATTCCGGTGACGAGGAGCGTTCCGGTAGGTTGACCCCCATGAATGCGGAGAGTGACGAGCGGGACGGAGCCGCCGCACCGGCGGATCCGGCGCCCGCGACGGGGGATGTGCCGAAGAGCGTGACGGGGGACGTCACGGAGGGTGTGACGAAGGAGGACAGGGAGCTCGGCTCCAGGGCGCCCGGGTTCATCAAGGCGTCCAGGACGCTGCACCTGAGCTGGCAGGTCGGTGTGTTCGTGGTCGGCCTGGCCGTGGTGGCGGCCGGCATCGTCATGCTGCCGCTGCCCGGTCCCGGCTGGCTGGTGATCTTCGGCGGCATGGCGATCTGGGCGACCGAGTTCGTCTGGGCCCAGCTGGTGCTGCGCTGGACGCGCCGGAAGGTCACCGAGGCCGCCCAGCGCGCGCTCGATCCCAAGGTCCGGCGGCGCAACATCGCGCTCACGGCGATCGGTCTCGTGATCATCGCGGTGCTGGTGGGGATCTATGTGTGGAAGTTCGGAATCGTCATGCCGTGGAAGATCAACGAGTGACCCGGGGATGGTCGGGGGGCGCCGCTGACATGGGGTAATGTTTGGCGTGCGCCCGGGCGATTAGCTCAGTGGGAGAGCGCTTCGTTCACACCGAAGAGGTCACTGGTTCGAACCCAGTATCGCCCACCCCGGACCGACGGCCCGGAAGCTTCTGAAGCTTCCGGGCCGTCGGCGTTTTTGCGTGTGTCGTTCAAGCGCTTCGACTGATTTTCGTCCCAACTGTTGACGTCGCCGGTGCCGCTCCTTACCTTGACCCGGCAAGCGCTTTCTAAAACGATTCAATCAAGCGTAGGGGCGAACTATGTCTCGGAACCAGGGCATGGACCGGCGGCAGATGCTGAAGCTCGCGGGCTTCTCGGCTGCGGGTCTCGGGCTGACCGCGGCCGGCTGCGGCTCGGGCGGCGGCTCGAACGGGCCGGTCACCATCCGGCATGCCTGGTGGGGCGCCGACGACCGGGCGAAGAAGGTCCAGGAGTGCGTCACGCTCTTCGAGAAGAAGCACCCGAAGATCAAGGTGAAGACGGACTTCCAGCAGTACCCGGACTTCTGGAAGAAGTTCAACACCCAGGCGGCCGGCGGCAACCCGCCGGACGTCATCCAGAACGCGGTCACCTTCCTGCGCAAGTACGAGGCGAAGAACGTCCTGCTCGACCTCAACCCGCAGGCGAAGAAGGGCAACCTCAAGCTCGAGGGCTTCCGCGCCGGACTGGAGAAGTTCGCCGAGATCGACGGCAAGCTGCTCGGTGTGCCGGTCGGCAGCAACTCGATGGCCCTGGTCATCGACGAGAAGGTCTTCGAGAAGGCCGGCGTCGACCACAGCCTCGGCTGGACCTGGGACGACTGGTACGCGGGGCTGCAGAAGATCAAGTCCGGTCAGGGCATAGCCGGCGACTCCGGTCCGCACGGCGTCATGTACCTCTACGACCTGATCCTCCGCCAGAACGGCAAGGCGTTCTTCACCGAGGAGGGCATGGGCTTCGGCGAGAGCGAACTGCTGCCGTACTGGACCGAGGCGCTCGCCAGGGTCAAGTCCGGCGTCTACGCCGACCAGAAGAAGGTCGAGCAGATCAAGCCCGCCTCCGCACTCGCCAAGGGCCTCTCCGCCGGGGAGTTCACCTGGGACAACTTCTCCGTCCGCTACAGCGCGGAGGGCAAGAGCAGCTACAGCCTCGCGCCCATCCCGACCACCGACGGCAAGAAGACCGGCCAGTACCTCGGCTCGCTGATGCTCAGCGGCACGGCCCGCACCAAGCACCCCGCCGAGGTCGCCACCTTCATCAGCTTCATGACCCACGACCCCGCTGTCGCCCGCATCATGGGCTACGACCGCGGAGTCCCCGCCACCACCGCCCAGTTCGAGGCCTTCCAGCCCACCGACGCCCCGAGCAAGGCGATCGGCGCGTACGAGACCGAGATCGCCAAGGCGGGCGTGCTGGAGCCCATCACCCCGCACCCGGCCGGTGCCGACGTCGTCGAGGCCGCGTTCCTGCGCATCGGCGGCGACATGTCCCTGGGCAAGGCCTCGCCGGAGGACTCCGTCAAGCAGTTCTTCTCCGAGGCGAAGACCGCCCTCGCCTCGAACTGAGAGGAATGACGCGGTGACTCACATCCAGACCTCCACGAGCGGCCCGGTCCTCGACAAGGACCTCGCCGCCGTGGAGCGGAGCGGCCCGGGACGCAAGACCCGCCCCGCTCCGCGACCGCGGGGCCACCGCGAGAATCTGACCGGCTATCTCTTCATGTCGCCCTGGATCGCGGGCTTCCTGTTCCTGATCGCCGGACCCATGGTCTTCTCGCTGTACCTCGCGTTCACCGACTACAACCTCTTCGACGCCCCGAAATGGGTCGGCCTGAAGAACTTCACCGACATGTTCGCCGACCCCCGCTGGCGCCAGTCGGTCAAGGTGACCTCCTGGTACGTGGTGATCGGCACCCCGATCAAGCTGGCCGCCGCACTCGCCGTCGCCATGCTGCTGGCCCAGAAGCGCTGGGGTCAGTCGTTCTACCGGGCCGCGTTCTACGCGCCGTCGCTGATCGGTGCGAGCGTCTCGGCCGCCATCGTCTGGCGCGCCCTGTTCTCCGACGACGCCGTCGTCGACCGGGGGCAGCAACTGTTCGGCATCGACGCCGGCGGCTGGATCGGCGACCCGGACATGATCATCTATGCGCTGGTGGGCCTCACGGTCTGGCAGTTCGGCGCCCCGATGGTGATCTTCCTGGCCGGCCTCAAGCAGGTCCCCAGAGAGCTGTACGAGGCCGCGGAGATGGACGGGGCGGGCCCTTGGCGCCGGTTCTGGAGCGTCACCCTGCCGATGATCTCCCCGGTGCTGTTCTTCAACGTCCTGCTGGAGACCATCCACTCCTTCCAGATCTTCGGATCGGCCTACATCGTCAGCAACGGCAGCTGCGGCCCGGCCGACGCGACGCTCGTCTACACCTGTTACCTGTACGACCAGGGCTTCGCGAACAGCCGGATGGGCTTCGCCTCCGCCATGGCATGGCTGCTGCTCGTCGCCGTGGGCCTGGTCACCGCCGTGCTGTTCTGGTCCCAGAAGCGCTGGGTGCACTACGAGGAGGGGGCCCGATGACCCCGATGGACACCACTGCCGTACGACGCCGGCTTCCCGGCTCCCTCGCCTGGCACATCGGCGCGCTCGCCCTCCTGGTGGTGGTTCTCTACCCGGTGGTGTGGACGATCGGCGCCTCGTTCAAGCCGAGCGAGGACATCGTCGGCGCGCTGAACCTCTTCCCGACCGACCCGATCACCGACAACTACCACCGGCTCGCCGACGGCATCGCCGACATCCCGATCTGGAAGTTCTTCCTGAACTCGGCCTACATCTCGGTCGGTTCCGTGATCGGCGTCGTCATCTCCTGTTCGCTCACGGCCTACGCCTTCACCAAGGTCCGCTTCGCCGGGCGCAACGCCATGTTCGCCATCATGATCGGGACGCTGCTGCTCCCGTACCACGTACTGATCATTCCGCAGTACGTGATGTTCCAGAAGCTGGAGCTGATCAACACCTTCACTCCGCTGCTGATCGGCAAGTACCTGGCCACCGACGCCTTCTTCGTCTTCCTGATGGTCCAGTTCATGCGCGGGCTGCCCAAGGAACTCGACGAGGCCGCGCGGCTGGACGGCTGCGGGCACCTGCGGATCTACTGGTCGATCGTGATGCCGCTGTGCCGGCCCGCGCTCATCACCAGCGCCATCTTCACCTTCATCCAGGCCTGGAACGACTTCATGGGCCCGCTGCTCTACCTCAACGAGCCGGACAAGTACACCGTCTCGATGGGGCTGCGGATGTTCATCGACCAGGACGCCGTCGCCGACTACGGCGGCATGATCGCGATGTCACTCGTGGCCCTGCTGCCGGTGCTCGCCTTCTTCCTGGCCTTCCAGCGCTACCTCATCGACGGCATGGCCACCTCCGGCCTGAAGGGCTGAGCACCCCGTGGCGACGAAATCCCCCGCCGCACCCAGGACCTCCTTCGTCCGGGAGCGATTCAGCGTCTTCTCCGAATGCCTGCTCACCGGCGTGTGGATCACCGTCGCCGCCCTGCCGCTCGTCACGTTCCCCGCGGCCTTCGCCGCGGGGAGCCGGCACCTGCGCCGCTACCTGGCCGGTGAGGCGGGCGGGCTGCGGGAGTTCGCCGCCGATGTACGGGAGGCGTTCCGCAGCGGCTGGCGGGTCTCCCTGCTGTGGTGGGCGGCGCTCGCGCTGCTCGCCTTCGACTGGCAGGTCGCCCGGTCCGGACTGCTGCCGGGCGGCCGTCCGCTCATGGCGGTGAGCCTGCTCGGCCTGCCGGCCGTGGCCGTCTGGGGGCTGCGTACGGCTGCCGCCTGGCACCCCGGAACCCCCTGGGCGCAGACCGTGCGGACCGCGGGCCGCCGGACCTTCACCGACCCGGCAGGATCCCTCCTGCTCGTCGGCGGATTCGTCGCCCTGGCCCTCGCCACCTGGCAGATTCCGCCCCTGGCCGCACCCGCCCTCGGCTGTCTCGCCGCGGCGGCGGTCGCCGCCGACCGCCGCTGACCCGGCGGCCGGACCCACCTACCGAACCACCTCCCACCACGCGTCAGCGTGCGATCAGTCATGCCCATTTTCGCCACGAGTTCTCGCCACGAATTGGAGTCGTGATGTCCCCGATCCCCCGCCGTACCGTCCTCAAGGCAGCCGCCGTCGCCGGCGCGGCCACCTCCTTCTCCTGGGTGCTCAACGACACCGCCCAGCAGGCCAACGCCGCCACCGGGAAGGCCACCGAAGGCCCAGTCGAGATCGGCTGGCTGGAGGAGGACGGCCTCGGCGCCGCCCCCGGCTCCACCTTCGGTGTCCCCTGGGCCAAGGGCCGCTTCCCCGCCGACCAGAAGTTCGCCCTGGCCACCGCCGACGGCAAGGACATTCCCGTCCAGACCTGGGCCACCGCCAAATGGCCCGACGGCTCCCTGAAGTGGACCGCCCACGCGGTCGGCCCCGAGGCCGCGGGCGCCAAGAAGTTCACCCTCACCACCGGCGAACCCGCCACCGCCACCCACAAGGTCAGCGTCAAGAACAGCGGCGGCTCGATCACCGTCTCCACCGGAGTCATCACCGCGAAGATCGGCAAGACCGGCTCCTCGCTCGTCACCTCCCTCACCCGAGGCTCGACCGAGATCGCCAAGGACGGCCGCCTCGTCCTCATCCGACAGGGCGAGATCGAGGACGGCGACCAGGGGCAGGAGAAGTACGAACGCTTCGAGAGCGCCATCAGCAAGACCGAGGTGGAACAGAGCGGGCCCGTCCGCGCCGTCGTCCGCATCGACGGCAAGCACCGGCACGGCAACCGCTCCTGGCTCCCGTTCTCCGTCCGTCTCTACTTCTACGCGGGCGCCGAATCGTTCCGCATGATGCACACCATCACCTTCGACGGCACCCAGGAACCCGGCAAGGCGAGCGGCGACTTCATCCGCGGCCTCGGCGTCCGCTTCACCGTCCCCATGCGCGACGAGACCTACGACCGCCACGTCCGCATCGGCGGCGACGAGACGGGCATGCTCCGCGAAGCCGTCAAGGGCATCACCGGACTGCGCCGCGACCCGGGAGCGGCAGTCCAGGCCGCCCAGTTCGAGGGCACGAAGCTGCCCGACCCGGCCACCTGGGACCAGCGCGTCACCACCCGCCTCCCGCTCATCCCCACCTGGGGCGACTACACCCTCAGCCAGCTCTCCGCCGACGGCTTCTCGCTGCGCAAGCGCACCAAGAAGGGCCACGGCTGGATCGCCGCCGGCGGCGGACGGCGCGCCTCCGGATTCGGTTACGTGGGCGGCGCAAGCGGCGGACTCTCCTTCGGGCTGCGCGACTTCTGGGAGAAGTTCCCCGCCCAGCTCGACATCCGCGGCGCCGACACCGACGCCGCCGAGGTCACCCTCTGGCTCTGGTCTCCCGAGGCCGAACCGATGGACCTGCGCTTCTACCACGACGGCCTCGGCCAGGACACCTTCGCCGAACAGCTCGAAGGCCTCAACATCACCTACGAGGACTACGAGCCCGGCTTCGGCACCCCGTACGGCATCGCCCGCACCAGCGAACTCGTCTTCTGGGCCAACGACTCCACCCCCAGCGCCGAGGCCCTCGCCCAGCAGACCCGCACCGTCCGTACCCTCCCGCAGCTCGTCGCCCCGCCGTCCCAGCTCATCGGGGCCGGCGTCTTCGGCGGACTCTTCTCCCCGGTCGACCGCTCCACGCCCGCCAAGGCGAAGATCGAGGACCACCTGGACTTCCTTTTCACGTACTACAAGGACCAGGTCGAGATGCGCCGCTGGTACGGCTTCTGGGACTACGGCGACATCATGCACTCGTACGACCCCGCCCGGCACCAGTGGCGCTACGACGTCGGCGGCTACGCCTGGGACAACTCCGAACTCTCGCCCGACCTCTGGCTCTGGTACGCCTACCTGCGCTCCGGACGCGCCGACATCTTCCGCTTCGCCGAGGCCATGACCCGCCACACCGGCGAGGTCGACGTCTACCACCTCGGCGACTGGGCCGGCCTCGGCACCCGCCACGGCGTCCAGCACTACGCCGACAGCGCCAAGCAGCAGCGCATCGCCAACACCACCTACCGGCGCTTCTACTACTTCCTCACCGCGGACGAACGCGTCGGCGACCTGATGCGCGCCAACGTCGACTCCGACGAGACCTTCCTCGGCCTCGACCCCCTCCGCAAGATCCGCACCGAGCCCTACACCCCGGACCGCCACGCCCTGTCCGTCGGCTTCGGCACCGACTGGAGCGGACTCGTCTCCGCCTGGCTCACCGAATGGGAACGCGGCGGACCGCAGGCCGAGAAGGCCAAGGCCCGCGTGCTCGGCACCATGGAGACGATCGCCGCCCAGCCCAATGGATTCGTCCAGGGCAGCGGCCTCTACGACCTGGACACCGGCAAGTTCGCCGTCGCCACCGAACCCGTCGTCAGCGTCTCCCACCTGTCCGGCGTCTTCGGCCTCAACGAACTGTGCGCCGAACTCATCGGCCTGATCGACATGCCGAAGTTCAAGGAGGCGTACCTCGACTACTGCCGCTACTTCAACGCCACCAAGGCCGAACAGACCGCCCGCTACGGTTCCAACTTCGGCACCCTGCTCCTCTTCCAGGGCCACTCCAGGATGGACGCCTACGCCGCCGTGCAGACGGGCGACGAGAAGCTCGCCGCCCGTGCCTGGGAGAAGTTCTACAACAGCGACGGCTACAAGGAATCCGCCCCCTGGAAGACCGAGAAGGTGAGTGGCCCGGTCACCACCGTCCCGGGCAGCGAGGCCAACTGGGTCTACACCAACGACACCGCGCTGTACGGACTCGCCGCCATCGAGAACCTCGCCCTCGTCGCGGACCACATGCCGGCCTGAGGCCCATGAGGGCGCCCCGGGCCGGCATGCGGCAGATCACCGCATCCGGCCCAGGGCGTCCCGCAGCCGCCGGGCATCCCGCAGCCGCTTCTCGTACGTCGCCCCCACCGCCAGCAGCAGCACCCCGGCCAGCGCCGGCGCCACCCAGCGCGGCATCGCACCCACCACCTGCACCACATACGGCGCCAGCTCGTGCAACGCGTCCAGCGCCAGCACCGCACCGCCCAGCACCAACAGGGCCTGGAGCCGCAGCCGCGCCCCCAGCAGTGTGATCACCAGCGCCGCCACCCCCAGCAGCAACGGCCGCAGCCAGTGCGGATCGCCCCAGGCGGCGAAGAGCGCCGGCACCAGAGTCACCGCCAGGCCCGCCCCGTACGCAGTCCACGAGGACGCCGCGGGATCGCGACGACGGCGCAGCACGCCGATCACGAGCGCCGGCACGGTCACCGGCAGCGTGTACGCCTCCGGGGACGACACCCCGGAGGCCGACAGCCGCACCCAGGACGCCAGGACGAACAGCACCGTCGCCAGGTACCCGGCCACCTTCCGCCGCTCCGGGCGCAGCGCCGTACCCGCCGCCAGCACTCCGCCGAGGGCCAGCACCAGAGCCAGGAACGGCGGGTCGTCCAGAGCCGCCACGACCGCGGCGAGGCCCACCGCCGCGCCGGTCAGTTCGAGCGGCAGCGCCACCGGGTGCCCCTTCAGCCGTGCACCCAGCCCCGCCGTCACCGCCGGGACGACGAGCAGCACCGGCGCCGTCTCGTACGCTTCGAGCCCCATCGACGCACCGAACGCGACAGCGAGCACCGCGGCACAGACCACCGCCGCACACGCCAGCACCGCCTGCACGGACACGAACACCGCGGAACGCGACGGTTCCCCCGGCGCGTCCAACGCCGTCGCAGCTCCGGCGAACAACAGCAACAGCGCCCCGAACACCGCGTAGGTGGCAGGCTCCGAACCCAGTGACAGCAACGCCACGTCCACCGCACCCGCCGACGCACACACCCACGCGCTCACCGCCACACCCGTCATCCCGCGGCGCGACGCGCCCGACGCGAGGGCCACCACCGCCGCGACGAGCATCCACTGCAGCGCGACAGCCGCCGTGTACGAGACGTCCAGCGCGGGCGGCAGCACCGTGAGGCCCGCCCAGCCGACCACCACCGCCGACGCCGCCAAGGCCGTCCGCCACACGGGCCCGGGGGACAGCGCCGGCCCTGCCCACCGCACCACGCCCTCCCACGACCGGTACGCAGCCCCGAGCGCGGCGGCCACCATCAGCAGCACCACCGGAGCCGCCGCCATCTCCTGCCACGGCAGGTCCGTGGCCCCCAACGCACCCCGGACCCCAGTGCCCGGCATCCCCGACCACAGCCGGCCCAGCTGAGCCACCGGACCCACCAGCACCACCGCGACCGGGGCGGCGGAGAACAGCACCGACGCGACCGTCACCGAACCCGCCGCCCACACCAGCCCCCGCACGGCCGGACGCCCCAGCGGAGCCCGTACGCCCAGCAGCAGCAGCCCACCGCACACCAGATACACCGGAACCGCCCAGCCACCTGACACACCGGCGGCCGGCACCCCGCCCACCGCCGCGACGGCGGCCAGCCCGGCCACAGCTCCACCCGCCCCCGCGAGAGCCACCGGCGCCCGCCGGGCACCCGCGAGAGCGATCACCGCACCTGCGAGGAGCAGCGCCCCCGGCACCACCGCACCTGCCGGCCCCTCGGCCGACACCGACTTCACCAGAGCCACCAGCAGCCCGGAACCGCCCGTGGCCCAGAGACCGGCACAGGCCGTGACCCGGACCGCAACTCCCTTGAACCACACGGCGATCACGCAGTCCAGTGCGGCCGTCGCCAGCAGCGCGACGGCGAACACCAGGGCATCCGCCTCCCCGGCCCACGCCCACAGCACCAGCGGCAGCTGCGCGCTGAGCACTGCCAGCGGGAGCGGCAGCCGCAGCCGGTCCAGCAGCAGACCGTAGAGGGCCCAGAGCCCCGCCAGCACGGCCGAGGCGGCCGCCGCGTAACCGAGCACGCCGGCTTCCGGAACCGCGACCAGGTAGAGGGCGAAGGCGTCCAGCACCATCAGCACGGACGCCAGCGCCCCGAGCGCCTCCGCCGTCGAGGACAGGCCCCGCCGAAGGAGCATCGCGGGCGCGGCCAGAGCCGCGACCGTGACAGCGGTCAGGACCGCAGAACGGCCGCCGATCCCCATCTGACCCCAGCTGACCAGGGTGAACGCGATCGCGGCGATCGTCAGCAGCAGCCCGCCGAGGACGAGCAGCACATTCTGCGCGCTACCGGTACGGACCGGGGGAGCGGGCGGCGCGAACGGCGGCGCGAATGGAGCCGGAGCCCCGGCACGGGCCGGAAGCTGCGGGAACTGCGGCGCGTGCGGCGTGGCCGGCCGGGGACCGGGCGCCTGCAGCACGTTCAGCAGCCAGGTACGACGGGTCAGCAGCTGGGACCGGCGGAGATCGAGCCGGGCGAGCTCACGGTCGAGGATGACCAGTTCCTCGGCGGGTGGCGGCACATGTTCCATGCAGGCGAGTGTGGTCCCGGCCACGCGACCGGGTATGCGCACGCGTACTCAGATCCCCGGCTGAGTACGCGCATCCTGGAGACATGGACTGGAGTCACTACCGATTCGTCAGTGTCTGGGACCTTCCTGCTCCGCCCGGCACCGTCTACGCACACCTCGAACGCGTCGAGCACTACCCGCAATGGTGGCCCCAGGTCCGCGAGGTCACCCCCGTCGACGACACCTCCGGCACCGCCCGGATCCGCTCCCTCCTCCCGTACGACCTCGTCATGACCATGTGCGCACGCCGCCGGGACCTGCCCGGCGGCATCCTCGAAGTGACGCTCACCGGCGACCTCGAAGGCTGGGCGCGCTGGACCGTCGTGCCGCGCGGTGCCGGGAGCCGTGCCACGTACGAACAGGAGGTCGTGGTGCGCCGTGCGCTGATGCGGGTCCTCGCGGTGCCGGGACGGCCCGTGTTCCGGGCCAATCACGCCCTGATGATGCGGGCCGGACGACGCGGTCTCGCGGCCCGGCTGGAAGCGGTTTGAACCACACCCGCCGAGCCCTGTATGGTTCAACCCGTTCCCGGGCGATTAGCTCAGTGGGAGAGCGCTTCGTTCACACCGAAGAGGTCACTGGTTCGAACCCAGTATCGCCCACCCCGGGAGAGGCCGGTCCGTCAGCAACACCGACGGACCGGCCTCTGCGTGTCCGGGTGCCGGAACCGCATCCGCTCACGCCGCGGCACGGAACTCCGGGCGCAGCGGCCAGGCCGGGTCCACCGTCTCCGGCGTCCCGCTCTTGGCGAACCAGGCCTGCAGGCCACGTGCCTGGGCGGCATGCCACACCGCCTGGAGCGTGTGCAGCTCCGCCGGTGACAGCCGCTCCAGACGGGTCGCGAACCGTCGCCCCACCGCACGGACCAGCTCCAGCGACGCCGCCGCATCGGCCGCCGCGTCGTGGGCGCCGTCCAGCACCACCCCGTACAGCTCGCAGAGATCCGTGAGCGTGCGCCGGCCCTTGCGGTAGCGGTCCAGATGCTTGTCGAGCACCCGCGGATCCAGCACACACAGCGAGGTGTTCTCCAGGTAGCCGGCGAGCGACGACGCCCGGTGCCGCCGCAGCTCCCGGTCCAGCAGCGTCAGATCGAACGGCGCGTTCATCACCACCAGCGGCCGGCCCGCCGCGCTCTGCTCGGCCAGCGCCCTGGCTATCTCCTCGACCACCGGCGCGGGCCACCGCCCGTTGCGCTGCAGGTGGTCGTCGGTCAGGCCGTGGATCTCCGTCGCCCCCACGGGCACCGGAATTCCCGGATTCACCAGCCAGCGGGTGACACGCGGCCGCCCGCCGGCGCTGTCCTGGACGACGAGCGCGGCCGAAACGATCCGGTCCTGCTCGACGTCCACTCCCGTCGTCTCGGTGTCGAAAGCGGCCAGTGGCCCCTCGTACCAATGAGTCATCCCCGAACTCCTCGCGCCCGAGCGGCAGATGGTGAGATTCCTCTGCCCGGTTCGGTGATACCCGCACCCTTTGCCTGATACGCCGTTTGAGGCCCGTCCTGTGCGGTGACAACACAGTTGACGGGGCTGGAGGTTGAAACGCCGCCGCGTCCAACTCACCCATCGGCACAGCCCGGAAGGCCTACGGAGCCATGGCGCTCGCGCAGCCCGAACCGAGTGGACTGCTGCCCCAGCGGTCCGCACCGCTGCGCGGCGCACTCGCCACCACCGCCTGCATGGAGACCCTCCAGGTGGGGTACTTGCACGCGGTCGCGGCCGCGGCGGGGTGCTCTCTGTCGCAGCCCTTCCCCGACAACGGCATCGACTGGCACGTCAGCCACGGAGCCCCCGGTCATGTCGTCGACGACGAGGTGACCATCAAGGTCCAGCTGAAGTGCACCTACCAGATACCGGCCCGCCCGCCCGGCCCGACGTTCGCCTTCACGCTCGACAACGCCCACCTCGTGAAGCTCGCACGCACCCCCGTGTCCGTGCACAAGATCCTCGTCGTGATGCTCGTGCCCCGCAGCCAGGACGACTGGCTGCGGGCCGGACACGACCGCCTCGACCTGCGGCACTGCTGTTACTGGACCAACCTGGCCGGTCACGCCGTGACCGGCCGGCACCGGACCACCGTGCGGATCCCGACCTCGCGCATCTTCGACGACCGAGCGCTCTGCGAGATCATGACCCGTGTCGGGGCGGGAGGGAGACCCTGATGCACCTGCCGATGGACGAGCCCGTCAACGAAGTGTTCCCGTCAGCCGTCCGACCCCACCCCGGTGAGCCCGCAGGGCCCTGGCCCACCGGCTCACCGGACGGCGGCCTTCCCGCCCCTGCCCGCGTCGACCCCGCGGTCCTCGGCGTCCTGCTCGCCCGGCACGGCTGGCAGCGGCGCGGCGGTGCGGCCGGGCGCTACAGCCGCTGGACCCCGCCCGGCCCGCCCGGCGGCTCCACCAGCCTGCTCGTGCCCGACACCACCGCGTTCCCCGACAGCGAGGACCTGCTGGGCGAGGCCCTGACCGCCCTGGCCCGCAGCGCCGCCCCCTCCGCCCGCGAGGTCCTGGTCTCGCTCACCGTCCCCAGCGACGAGATCCGCTGGTGGCGCGACGTGCCCGAACCGGCCGCCGGAGCCGTCGGGGCGGCCAGCTGGACCGGGGCGGAGCAGCTGCACGGTGCGGCCCGGCAGATCCTGCTGGCCGGCGCGCTCGCCGTCCGCGGCCGGGCCGGCTACCACGGCGCCCGCCACCGCCGCCGCGCCCTGGCGACGCTCGGCTCCGTCCTGATCGGCCCCGCACCGGGCGGCCGCGACCTCACGGCGTTCGTCCCCGTCGAGGCGGACCGCCCCCTCGCCGTCCGGCTCTACCACGCCCTGCACGCCGCCCGGGAGGCCGTCGACTACCAACGGGCCACCGGCGGCATGGAGGCCTTCGACACCGCCGTCGAGGCGGGCGTCAGCCGCGAACTGACCGAGGCGGTCATCGCGCTCGTCCGGGGATCGGAGGGGGCCGGGATCGCACTGGACTGGGCGCCCGCGGCCGGAGCCCCCGACGGCTGCCCGGCACGCCCCGAACCGGTCGAGTTCTCCCCGGGCGACCTGCCGGCCCTTCGCCGGGCGGGCGCCCGCTACCTCCGGGACGAGCCCGCGGTGACGGTACGGATCACCGGCGCCGTCGTCCGCCTGCGCCGCTCGGGTCCGCGCGGGGCCGGAATCGTACGGCTGCGGGTCCTGGCAGGCGCGGAGGTGCCGCACGTACGGCTGGAGCTCGACGAGGAGGCGTACCGGATCGCGGGGCAGGCGCACCTGGTGGGGCTGCCGGTGCGGGTGGAGGGCAGGCTGGAGAGCCGGGGCGGCTTCCGGCGGCTGACCAGGGCCTCGCAGGTGGTTCCGGTGCAGGTCGACGAGGAGGAACGGGACCGGCTGATGAAGTCGCTCCAGGAGAACGTCGACTATTTCGAGGAGGCGTGCACGGGGGAGTAGCGGGGCGGCGGCGGCCCATTTCGCTATGGGGGCCGTGGGCTCGGTACGATTCCCCTTGCGTCCGCCATGGGAATGCGGGTGCGCCCCCTCAGTCAGGAGAGACCGGTGTCAGACGTCCGTGTGACCATCCAACGCGATTCCGAGCGGGAAGAGCGCGTGGTGACGACGGGCACTACGGCAGCCGAGCTCTTCCCCGGCGAGCGCACCGTCGTCGCCGCCCGCATCGCCGGTGAACTGAAGGACCTCGCGTACGTCCTCGCCGACGGCGAGACCGTCGAGCCCGTCCTGATCTCCTCCGAGGACGGCCTCAACATCCTGCGGCACTCCACCGCACATGTCATGGCCCAGGCTGTGCAGGAGCTCCACCCCGAGGCCAAGCTGGGCATCGGCCCGCCGGTCAAGGACGGCTTCTACTACGACTTCGACGTCGAGAAGCCGTTCACGCCCGAGGACCTCAAGGCCATCGAGAAGAAGATGCAGGAGATCCAGAAGCGGGGCCAGAAGTTCTCCCGCCGGGTCGTGACGGACGAGGCGGCCCGCGAGGAGCTCGCCGACGAGCCGTACAAGCTGGAGCTCATCGGCATCAAGGGTTCCGCCTCCTCCGACGACGGCGCGGATGTCGAGGTGGGCGGCGGCGAGCTGACCATCTACGACAACCTCGACCCGAAGACCGGCGAGCTGTGCTGGAAGGACCTCTGCCGGGGCCCGCACCTGCCGACCACCCGGTTCATTCCGGCGTTCAAGCTGATGCGGAACGCGGCTGCCTACTGGCGGGGCAGTGAGCGCAATCCCATGCTCCAGCGCATCTACGGGACCGCCTGGCCGACCAAGGACGAGCTGAAGGCGCACCTGGAGTTCCTGGAGGAGGCCGCCAAGCGCGACCACCGCAAGCTCGGCAACGAGCTGGACCTCTTCTCCTTCCCCGACGAGATCGGTCCTGGCCTCGCCGTCTTCCACCCCAAGGGCGGCGTCATCCGCCGGGCCATGGAGGACTACTCGCGCCGCCGCCACGAGGAGGAGGGCTACGAGTTCGTCTACTCGCCGCACGCCACCAAGGGCAAGCTCTTCGAGAAGTCCGGCCACCTGGACTGGTACGCCGACGGCATGTACCCGCCCATGCAGCTCGACGACGGGGTGGACTACTACCTCAAGCCGATGAACTGCCCGATGCACAACCTGATCTTCGACGCCCGCGGCCGTTCGTACCGCGAACTGCCCCTGCGCCTCTTTGAGTTCGGGACGGTGTACCGGTACGAGAAGTCGGGCGTCGTGCACGGGCTGACCCGCTCGCGCGGCTTCACGCAGGACGACGCGCACATCTACTGCACCAAGGAGCAGATGGCGGAGGAGCTGGACCGGACGCTCACCTTCGTCCTGAACCTGCTCCGCGACTACGGTCTGACCGACTTCTACCTGGAGCTGTCCACCAAGGACCCGGAGAAGTTCGTCGGGTCGGACGAGGCCTGGGAAGAGGCCACGGCAACGCTGCAGCAGGTCGCCGAGAAGCAGGGCCTGCCGCTGGTCCCGGACCCGGGCGGCGCCGCGTTCTACGGCCCGAAGATCTCGGTGCAGTGCAAGGACGCCATCGGCCGGACCTGGCAGATGTCGACCGTGCAGCTCGACTTCAACCTGCCGGAGCGCTTCGACCTGGAGTACACCGGCCCCGACGGCACCAAGCAGCGCCCGGTCATGATCCACCGCGCCCTGTTCGGCTCCATCGAGCGCTTCTTCGCCGTGCTCCTGGAGCACTACGCGGGTGCGTTCCCGGTGTGGCTGGCGCCCGTCCAGGCGGTCGGCATCCCGATCGGCGACGCGCACATTCCGTACCTCCAGGAGTTCGCGGCCAAGGCCCGTAAGCAGGGGCTGCGGGTCGACGTGGACGCGTCGTCGGACCGGATGCAGAAGAAGATCCGCAACCAGCAGAAGGCCAAGGTTCCCTTCATGATCATCGCTGGTGACGAGGACATGGCCAACGGGGCCGTCTCCTTCCGCTACCGCGACGGTTCGCAGGAGAACGGCATTCCGGTCGAGGACGCCATCGCCAAGATCGCCAAGGCCGTCGAGGAGCGCGTCCAGGTCTGATCCGTGCCCGGCAGGGGCCCCCGGCGAGCTACCCGCTCACCGGGGGCCCTTCTCGTCCTCCCGCCGGAACACCTGGACGAGCCACGACGAGAACGAACCCGTCACCGCCCCCAGCAGCGCCAGCCCGCAGGCCATCAGGAACGCCGCGACGACCCGGCCCCACGGCGTCACCGGCACGGCATCCCCGTACCCCACCGTCGTGAGCGTCGCGCAGGCCCACCAGACCGAGTCGCCGAAGGTCCGGATCGAGGCGCCGGGTGCGTCGTGCTCCTGGTGGTAGACCGCGAGGGACGCGGAGAAGCCGAGCAGCAGGGCCGTCAGGCCCGCGTACGACATCACCCGCGCGTACAGGCTCAGCCGCGGCTCATCGTGGCGCTTCTGGATGGCCGTGTAGACCTTGACCAGGCGCAGCGGGCGCAGCAGCGGCAGCAGGAGCACGATCGTGTCGAGCCAGCGCACCCGGAAGAAGCGGTGGCCCAGGCCGCTGAGCCGGATCCGTACGGCGTAGTCGACGACGAAGAGCAGCCAGGTGGCGGCGACCAGGGCGAGGGCGAGGTCGTGCCAGGGTTCGGCGTCGTCCGGGGCGAGGACGCGGACCGCGTAGCCGAGCATGAACAGCAGTGAGGCGGCGAAGAGCGGTACCTCGGTGCGCTGCTCCCAGAGGGTGAGGGCGGGTGAGGGCCGGGCCGGGGTGCGGTCGCTCATCGGCCCAGCATCGCGGCGAGTGGACGGGATCGGCCCCGGCGACACGCTTTGCACGGGGTACGCAATATGCTGATCGGCATGACGAGTGAGCCGGAGCAGCAGATCGGAGTGGGAACGCCCGATGCGTTCCAGCGCCTGTGGACGCCCCACCGGATGGCGTACATCCAGGGCGAGAACAAGCCGACCGGCCCGGAGGCCGGCGACGGCTGTCCGTTCTGTGAGATCCCTTCGAAGTCGGATGAGGACGGGCTCGTCGTCGCGCGCGGCGAGAAGGTCTATGCCGTGCTGAATCTGTATCCGTACAACGGTGGGCACCTGATGGTGGTGCCGTACCGGCATGTCGCGGACTACACGGAGCTGGACGGTCCGGAGACGCTGGAGCTCGCCGACTTCACCAAGCGTGCGATGACGGCGCTGCGTGCGGCCTCGGGGGCGCACGGTTTCAATATCGGGATGAATCAGGGTGCTGTGGCGGGTGCGGGTATTGCCGCGCATCTGCATCAGCATCTGGTGCCCCGTTGGGGTGGTGACACCAACTTCATGCCGGTGGTGGGTCACACCAAGGTGCTGCCGCAGCTGCTGGGCGACACGCGCAGGATGCTGGCCGACGCCTGGCCGCGCAGCGGCTGATTCCGTCTTTTCTCTTTCGTCGTGCGGGGCGCCCCGGTTTTCCGGGGCGCCCTTTGCCGTTCGTCCTAGGCGTCGTAGAGGTCGGCCTTGCGTGGGGTGGGGTCCTGGACGAGTCCGCTCAGTATCGAGGAGCGGTTGTCGAAGCGTTCGGTGTCGACGCCGTTCTCGTTCAGGACCTTGATGGCGGCGCTGTGCACGACGCGCAGTACGGGTGTGGCGGCGCGCATCGCGTCGTCGGCCATGAAGCGGTGGCGCCACGGCTTCTCGGCCCAGGCGTGCCGGAGTCCGAAGGGTTCGGGCAGGGCGATCTTGCCGCCGAGGTAGTCGAGGAGGGGCGGGTACCAGGTGAAGGGGGCGCGCAGGGCGAGGCGGACGACTTCCTTGGACTCGACCAGTGCCAGCGTGATGTCGCGGGTCTCCCAGAACTTGACGGTCTTGTTGACCGTCTTCTTCTTGGCCGCGGGCTTGCTGGTGAACAGGGAGTGGACGGGGCCGAGGGCGTGTCCGGTGACTTCGATGCGCAGGGTCTCGAAGAGCACGGTGACGGTGATCATCATGGTGATGACCAGCTGGCCGTCCCAGAGGGTGAACTGGACGCCCAGGTAGTGGCGGTCGCCGCCGCCGAACTGCTGGTGGTTGCAGATCCGCTGTATTTCGTGGGGCTTGACCTGGAAGGTGGCGACGTCCTCGCCCTCGGGGCGGGAGACCGCGTCGGCGTTCTCCCCGACGGGCGAGACGATCCAGTGGGTGACCGAGGGGGTGGGGAACCCGCCGGTGTTCAGCGGGCCGCGCTCCAGCATCTTGAGCTGGTCGTGCATGACGCGTATCAGGTCCCAGCTGCGGAACTGGTGGAACTCCTTGCCGGGCTCCTTGGAGACGAGGTCCTCGGCGAGCTGCCAGCTGCCCCAGCGGGTGCCCATGCCGAGGATGCCCTTGGGGCCGGCGTAGAAGACGGAGTTGGACTGCTGTTCGGCGGAGAGCTTCTCCAGCCCCTGGCGGAGTGCCTCGCGGGCTGTCTCGTTGGGGTTCTTCGGTACGGCTTCGGGGATCTTGGCAATGACGCCGCCGCCGGAGAGCAGGCCCTCCCAGCGGGCGCGCATGTCCTGGGCGGAGGTCTCGGCTATCCGTTTGGCGATCAGCCAGCCGATGACCGGGGCGATGATCATCGCTCGCAGGTACAGCCCCAGGAGTCCGGTGAGGGGCGATTTGATCAGGAGGAACAGGGCGGCGATGCCGATGATGGGCAGCAGGGCGCTGCCCAGGGCGGCGAGGGCCTTGTCCTTGGTGTTGGCGAGGCCGTCGCGCAGCCGGAAGGCGATCACCCACAGCAGCATTCCGGGCAGGAAGACGAAGCCGAACAGGGCTGTCACGACGGTGAGTTTGGTGTCGCGGGCCTTGCGGAGGCGGGTCGCGGACAGGCAGTGCTCGACGACGGTCTGCGGGTCGCTGCCGAAGGACTGGATGAGGGCTTTCCGTGCGCCGCCGAGCATGCGCTCCTGGACGGCGCGGGAGAAGGCCTCGCCGAGGTTGGGTTTGAAGTAGGCGGATTTGAAGAGCTTGGAACGCCCTTCCTTCACTTCGGACTTGTGCCACTCGCTGTTGGCTTTGAGGATTTCCTCCACCGGGGTGTCGCGGTACGCGGCAGAGGCGAGGGCGTTGGTCGCCACCGCCGCTCCTGCCGCCCCCTGGAGCGGAATCTGCGCTCCGGGAGAGAAATCGAATCCGTTGCTGGCCACTGTCGCCCCCACTCGCCGCCGAGGAACCGCTCCTGCGGCTGTTTCCCAACTGCCGGGCCCGGCACACTTTCTGAGCTGGGAGCACAGCGTATCGTCCGAATAGGTACGCCGTCCGGCCCTGTGGACAACGTTGAACGGTCGGGGTCGTTATGTACCTTTCTTATCGTTCTCCTGTTGTTCGTGGAGGCGGTCGGCGAGCTGTCGGGGCATGGCTTCGTGGCGGGCGTAGGTGCGGTCGAAACGGCCGGTTCCATGGGACAGCGAGCGCAGGTCGACGGCGTAGCGGCCGATTTCCAGCTCCGGGACCTCGGCCCGTACGAGGGTGCGTCCGGTGCCGGACTGCTCGGTGCCGGTCACCCGGCCGCGGCGGCCGGAGAGATCGCTCATGACCGGGCCGACGTAGTCGTCGGGGATCAGTACACGGACCTCGGCGACGGGTTCCAGGAGCTGGATGCGGGTGTCGTCCGCGGCCTCGCGCAGGGCCAGGGCGCCCGCGGTCTGGAAGGCGGCGTCGGAGGAGTCCACGGAGTGGGACCTGCCGTCCCGCAGGGTCACGCGCACGTCGACCAGCGGATGTCCGGCGGTGAGGCCGCGGGCGGCCTGGGCGCGGATGCCCTTCTCGACGGACGGGACGAACTGGCGGGGTACCGATCCGCCGACCACCTTGTCGACGAACTCGATGCCGGAGCCGGGCGGCAGCGGTTCGACGTCGATCTCGCAGATGGCGTACTGGCCGTGGCCGCCGGACTGTTTGACGTGGCGGCCACGGCCAGTGGACGGCCCGCCGAACGTCTCGCGCAGCGCGACGCGGTGGGGGACGGCGTCGACCTGTACGCCGTAACGGGTGCGAAGCCGGTCCAGCGCCACGTCCAGATGGGCTTCCCCGAGGCACCACAGGACGACCTGGTGGGTGTCCTGGTTCTGTTCCAGGCGCATGGTCGGGTCCTCGGCGACGAGGCGTGCGAGGCCCTGGGAGAGCTTGTCCTCGTCGGCCTTGCCGTGTGCCTCGATGGCGAGCGGCAGCAGCGGGTCGGGCATGGTCCACGGTTCCATCAGCAGGGGATGGTCCGGGCCGGACAGGGTGTCGCCGGTCTCGGCGGCGTCCAGCCGGGCGACGCAGGCGAGATCGCCGGCGATGCAGGCGGTGAGGGGACGCTGCTGTTTGCCGAAGGGGGAGGAGAGGGCTCCGACGCGGATCTCGGCCTCGTGGAAGGGCCGGGCCTCGTGGCCGGGGTCGTCGAGCCCATGGCCGGATATGTGCACCGTGTCGTCGGGGCGCAGGGTGCCGGAGAAGACGCGGACGAGCGAGAGCCGGCCGACGTAGGGGTCGGAGGCCGTCTTGACGACTTCGGCGGCCAGGTCGCCCTGCGGGTCGCAGTCCAGGGCGGGGAGCGAGGTGCCGTGCAGGGTGGTGACGGCGGGCAGGGGGCGTTCGAGCGGGGTGGGGAAGCCGCCCGTGATCAGGTCGAGGAGTTCGACGGTGCCGATGCCCTGGCGGGCGCCGTCGGCGGCGGGTGCGGCGGTGAGGACGGGGTGGAAGGTGCCGCGTGCGACGGCGCGTTCGAGGTCGTCGACGAGTGTCCTGATGTCGATGGGTGTGCCGTCGAGGTAGCGGTCCATCAGGGTCTCGTCCTCGCTCTCGGCGATGATCCCCTCGATCAGCCGGTTGCGGGCGTCGGCCAGGAGTGTCTGCTGGGACGCGGCAGGCGGGTGTTCCTGCCGTTCCCCGCCGGAGTAGTCGAAGATCCGCTGGGTGAGCAGCCCCGTGAGGCCGGTCAGCGGCGCGTGTCCGTCCGGGGTCTCGGGGCCGTGCACCGGCAGATAGAGGGGGAGCACGGCGTCGGGGTCGTCGCCGCCGAAGATCTCGCCGCAGATCCGGGTCATCGCGTCGAAGGAGGTGCGGGCGGTGTCCAGGTGGGTGACGACGATGGCGCGCGGCATGCCGACCGCCGCGCACTCCTCCCAGACGGCGCGGGTGGTGCCGGCGACGGCGTCGGCCTCCTGGGCGGCCGAGACGACGAAGAGGGCCGCGTCCGCCGCGCGCAGACCGGCCCTGAGTTCCCCGACGAAGTCGGCGTAGCCGGGGCTGTCCAGCAGGTTGATCTTGACTCCGTCCCATGTGACGGGGACGAGGGAGAGCGAGACGGAGCGCTGTCGGCGCTGCTCGATCCCGTCGTGGTCGGAGACCGTGGTGCCGTCCTCGACCCGGCCCGCCCGGTTGACCGCGCCCGCGGTCTGTGCGAGGGCCTCGACGAGGGTGGTCTTGCCGGAGCCGCTGTGGCCGACCAGGACCACGTTCCGGATGGCGGAGGGGTGGTCGGCCGTCGCTGCTCTTCCGGCGGCTCCGGTGTGCGTGTGTGTCTTGTCGCCCATGGCGCGTGCCTCCCGGGTGGTGGCGCCGGGCGGGGGCCCGCCGGCGCGGGATGGGGAGCGATTGCACGGGCACGGGGGAGCCGCCACGGCGGCTACGGCGACGCCCGCGGTAGTTCCGAGCTTTCCACTCGGGCCGGGTCACGTCCATACGCCGTGCGCCGCGGCGGGCTCCGACGCCGGTCCGGCGACATCCCCCAGGGTGCCCGGACGGTGGAGTGCGGCGGGCGTGACTACGATGGGCCAGTGCCCCTCCCGGCAAGTTTTGCCCCGTCGGGCGAACATTGCCGGTCGCGGCACTAGGAGGGTGCTGAAGGGCCCGGCCGGGCTCGCGGCGCCCGGAACGCACGTCTGCGGCGTTGCCGAAACGTTCCCATGGCGGAGTCAGGGGACGCTCCGGCGCCTTGCAGCCGCACGCACCGGACGCCGCCCTGATCCGGCCAGGACCTTCAGCACCCTCCAGCCGGTGGCCGATGGGGCCATGCGGCCCACCGAGCCCTCGGGAAGGCCATGCTGAACAAGTACGCGCGTGCATTCTTTACGCGTGTCCTCACGCCGTTCGCCGCGCTGTTGCTCCGTCTGGGCGTGAGCCCCGACGCGGTCACTCTGATCGGCACGGCCGGGGTGATGGCAGGTGCGCTGGTCTTCTTCCCGATGGGGGAGTTCTTCTGGGGCACGATCGTCATCACGATCTTCGTCTTCTCCGACCTCGTCGACGGCAACATGGCACGCCAGGCCGGTATCTCCAGCCGCTGGGGCGCGTTCCTGGACTCGACGCTCGACCGGGTGGCCGACGGGGCGATCTTCGCGGGCTTCGCGCTCTGGTACGCGGGCAGCGGCGACGACAACATCCTGTGCGCGGTCGCGATCTTCTGCCTGGCGAGCGGCCAGGTGGTCTCGTACACCAAGGCGCGTGGCGAGTCGATCGGTCTGCCGGTGGCGGTCAACGGGCTCGTGGAGCGTGCCGAACGCCTGGTGATCTCGCTGGTGGCCGCCGGTCTGGCGGGTCTGCACAAGTTCGGTGTGCCGGGGATCGACATCCTGCTGCCGATCGCGCTGTGGATCGTCGCGGTGGGCAGCCTGGTGACGCTGGTGCAGCGGGTCGTGACCGTGCGCCGCGAGTCCGCCGAGGCCGACGCGGCTGCCGCGGTATCGGCTGCGGCGGACCGGGGGAGCGAGGCCGCGCAGTGAGCGCCGTACCCGGGGACGCGAAGCCCGGACCGAAGGAGCGGCTGAGCGACGGGCTGTACGGACTCGGCTGGGCCGCGGTCAAGAAGCTGCCCGAGCCGGTCGCGCAGGCCCTCTTCCGTACCCTGGCCGACCAGGTGTGGAAGCGGCGCGGCAAGAGCGTGCTGCGGCTGGAGTCGAATCTGGCGCGGGTCGTTCCGGACGCGAGTCCGGCCCGGCTCGCGGCGCTGTCCAAGGCCGGGATGCGCTCGTACATGCGCTACTGGATGGAGTCGTTCCGGCTGCCCACATGGACCCCGGAGCGGATCAAGGCGTCCATCGACGTGACGGACGCGCACCGGCTGACCGAGGGACTGGACGCGGGGCGCGGTGTCGTTCTCGCGCTGCCGCACCTGGGGAACTGGGACCTGGCGGGGGCGTGGGTCACCACGGACCTGAAGGTTCCGTTCACCACGGTCGCCGAGCGGCTCAAGCCCGAGTCGCTCTACGACCGGTTCGTGGCGTACCGCGAGGGCCTGGGCATGGAGGTGCTCGCGCACAACGGCGGGACCGCGTTCGGGACGCTGGCGCGCCGGCTGCGCGAGGGCGGACTCGTCTGCCTGGTCGCCGACCGCGACCTGTCGGCCTCCGGCGTCGAGGTGACGTTCTTCGGCGACACGGCCCGGATGCCCGCCGGGCCGGCCCTGCTGGCCCAGCAGACCGGTGCACTGCTGCTGCCGGTCACCCTGTCCTACGACGACACGCCGGTGATGAAGGCGCGGATCCATCCGGCCGTCGAGGTGCCCGGCTCAGGTAGCCGTGCCGAGAAGACGTCCCTGATGACACAGGCCCTGGCCGACGCGTTCGCCCTGGGCATCGCCGAGCACCCGGAGGACTGGCACATGCTGCAACGGCTCTGGCTCGCCGACCTCGAATCCCGCGGGGACTAGGGCGTGTTTTGAAAGTCCCGCCTGCCCGGCGGCGTCTGGCACGCACGCTCGCGGCGTTGCGGAAATGCCCTAGTAGCTCCGCTACGAGACCACTTCCGCGCCTTGCGATCGCACGCACCAGACGCCGCCGGGCCCGCCCTTCGGGCGGACGGCGCTACTTTCAAAACACGCCCTGGGGCCTTTGGGCTGGGTCATGCCGGGCTCGCGGGTTCCGGGATGCGCATCTGCCGAGTTGTCGGCGGTCGCCCATGCTCCACAGTCTCCTCCGCCTTGCAGTTGCACGCACCGGACCCCGCTCCCTGATCCGGCCTGATCCGAACGAAAGGCCCCAGCAGTGAAGATCGGCATCGTCTGCCCGTACTCCTGGGACGTCCCGGGCGGCGTGCAGTTCCACATCCGTGATCTGGCCGAGCATCTGATCCGGCTCGGCCACCAGGTCTCCGTGCTGGCCCCGGCCGACGACGAGACGCCGCTGCCGCCGTACGTGGTGTCCGCGGGCCGTGCCGTGCCCGTCCCGTACAACGGCTCCGTCGCCCGGCTGAACTTCGGCTTCCTGTCCGCGGCGCGGGTGCGGCGGTGGCTGCACGACGGCACGTTCGACGTGATCCACATCCATGAGCCGACCTCGCCGTCGCTGGGGCTGCTGACGTGCTGGGCGGCGCAGGGGCCGATCGTCGCCACGTTCCACACGTCCAATCCGCGCTCGCGGGCGATGATCGCCGCCTACCCGATCCTCCAGCCGGCGCTGGAGAAGATCAGCGCGCGCATCGCGGTGAGCGAGTACGCGCGCCGGACCCTGGTCGAGCACCTGGGCGGCGACGCGGTGGTCATCCCCAACGGGGTGGACGTCGGGTTCTTTGCCGCGGCCGAACCCAGGCCCGAGTGGCAGGGCGGCACGATCGGCTTCATCGGGCGCATCGACGAGCCCCGCAAGGGCCTGCCCGTCCTGATGCGGGCGCTGCCCGCGATCCTGGCCGCACGTCCGGACACACGGCTGCTGGTGGCGGGCCGGGGCGACGAGGAGGAGGCCGTCGCCTCGCTGCCCAAGGAGATGCGTGCACGCGTCGAGTTCCTCGGCATGGTGAGCGACGAGGACAAGGCACGGCTGCTGCGCAGCGTCGACGTGTACGTCGCGCCCAACACCGGCGGCGAGAGCTTCGGCATCATCCTGGTCGAGGCCATGTCGGCGGGCGCACCGGTTCTGGCCAGCGATCTGGACGCGTTCGCGCAGGTCCTGGACCTGGGTGCGGCGGGGGAGCTGTTCGCCAACGAGGACGCGGACGCCCTGGCCACGGCGGCGATCCGGCTGCTGGGCGACCCGGAACGGCGTGCGGAGCTGCGCGAGCGCGGCAGCGCACATGTGCGGCGCTTCGACTGGTCGACGGTCGGGGCGGACATCCTCGCGGTGTACGAGACGGTGGCGGACGGGGCCGCGTCGGTGGCGGCGGACGAACGCACGGGGCTGCGGGCCCGGTTCGGGCTGGCCCGGGACTGAGACCCTCCCCGGACGGCGCCCGCGCCGCCCGGGGACACCGTCCGGCGCCCGCTCCCCGGTAGCCTTTCCGCCCGTGACCGAAACCCTCATCTGGACCGCCGTCGTGCTCATCGCGATCGGCCTGTACCTCAGCTGGACCGCCGGCCGTCTCGACCGGCTGCACACCCGCATCGACGCGGCCCGCGCCGCCCTCGACGCCCAACTGCTGCGCCGCGCCTCGGTCACCCAGGAACTCGCCACGTCCGGTGTCCTCGACCCTGCCGCCTCCATCGTGCTGTACGAGGCCGCGCACGCCGCCCGCCAGTCGGAGGAGGAACACCGCGAGGTCGCCGAGAGCGAGCTGAGCACCGCCCTGCGCGCGGTGTTCGGCGAGCGGGCGCAGGTCGAGGCGGTCAAGGAGATCCCGGGCGGCGAGGAGGCGGCATCGGAGCTGGCCGCGGCGGTGCGCCGGGTCCCGATGGCGCGCAGGTTCCACAACGACGCGGTGCGGGCGGCGCGTGCGCTGCGCCGCCACCGCACGGTGCGCTGGTTCCGGCTCGCCGGGCACGCCCCGTTCCCGCTGGCGTTCGAGATGGACGACGAGCCGCCGGTCGCCCTCGCGGACCGTCCGGTCAGCTGACGACGGCGGCGGGCGGGGCCCGGCGGGGGTCCGCCCGCCGCCGCACCGGGCCAAAACGATCCACCGGCCTTCCATTGGCCCTTGCTGTGGACTGGTGCCGGAGAGTTTGCTCAGCAGTGCATCACCCCTGCACGTTCAGCACCCTTTTCTCCCAGTGAGGTCGATCCGTGTCCACGAATCCCGCCACCCCGCAGTCCGCCGACGCCCCCGCCACCGGCACCGCCCGCGTCAAGCGCGGCATGGCCGAGCAGCTCAAGGGCGGCGTGATCATGGACGTCGTCAACGCCGAGCAGGCGAAGATCGCCGAGGACGCGGGCGCCGTGGCCGTCATGGCCCTGGAGCGGGTTCCGGCCGACATCCGCAAGGACGGCGGCGTGGCCCGGATGTCGGACCCGACCATGATCGAGGAGATCATCGAGTCGGTCTCCATCCCGGTGATGGCGAAGTCCCGCATCGGACACTTCGTCGAGGCCCAGGTTCTGCAGTCCCTCGGCGTCGACTACATCGACGAGTCCGAGGTCCTCACCCCGGCCGACGAGGTCAACCACAGCGACAAGTTCGCGTTCACCACCCCGTTCGTCTGTGGCGCCACCAACCTGGGCGAGGCCCTGCGCCGTATCGCCGAGGGCGCGGCCATGATCCGCTCGAAGGGCGAGGCCGGCACCGGCAACGTCGTCGAGGCCGTCCGCCACCTGCGCCAGATCAAGAACGAGATCGCCCGGCTGCGCGGCTACGACAACAACGAGCTGTACGCCGCCGCCAAGGACCTCCGCGCCCCGTACGAGCTGGTCAAGGAGGTCGCCGAGCTCGGCAAGCTGCCCGTCGTCCTCTTCTCCGCAGGTGGCGTCGCCACCCCGGCCGACGCCGCGCTGATGCGCCAGCTCGGTGCCGAGGGCGTCTTCGTCGGCTCCGGCATCTTCAAGTCCGGCGACCCGGCCAAGCGCGCCGCCGCCATCGTGAAGGCCACCACCTTCTACGACGACCCGAAGATCATCGCGGACGCCTCGCGCAACCTGGGCGAGGCCATGGTCGGCATCAACTGCGACACCCTGCCCGAGGCCGAGCGCTACGCCAACCGTGGCTGGTAGTCACTGATGAGCGACACCCCTGTGATCGGTGTCCTGGCTCTCCAGGGCGACGTACGGGAACACCTGATCGCCCTGGCCTCGGCGGACGCCCTGGCCAGGCCGGTCCGGCGGCCCGAGGAACTCGCCGAGGTCGACGGGCTGGTCATACCCGGCGGCGAGTCCACCACGATGTCCAAACTGGCCGCCCTTTTCGGCATGCTGGAACCCCTGCGCGAGCGGGTACGGGCCGGGATGCCGGTCTACGGCACCTGCGCCGGGATGATCCTGCTCGCCGACAAGATCCTCGACCCGCGCTCGGGCCAGGAGACCGTCGGCGGCATCGACATGATCGTGCGCCGTAACGCTTTCGGGCGGCAGAACGAGTCCTTCGAAGCGGCCGTCGAGGTCGCCGGGATCGAGGGCGGCCCGGTCGAGGGCGTCTTCATCCGGGCCCCCTGGGTCGAGTCCGTGGGCGCGCAGGCCGAGGTGGTGGCCGAGCACGGCGGTCACATCGTGGCGGTACGGCAGGGAAACGCCCTTGCCACGTCATTCCACCCGGAACTGACCGGCGATCACCGGCTTCACGCGTACTTCGTCGACATGGTGCGCGCAGTCAGCTGACTCGACCCCGGTAGGATCTCTCGGGTTCGTACGGAATTTGGTGACGCGAAGGAGAAGGCAGATGTCCGGCCACTCTAAATGGGCTACGACGAAGCACAAGAAGGCCGTGATTGACGCCAAGCGCGGCAAGCTCTTCGCGAAGCTGATCAAGAACATCGAGGTCGCGGCCCGCACCGGCGGGGTGGACCCCGAGGGCAACCCGACCCTTGTGGACGCGATCCAGAAGGCGAAGAAGAGCTCGGTCCCGAACAAGAACATCGACTCCGCGGTCAAGCGCGGTGGCGGTCTCGAAGCGGGCGGCGTCGACTACCAGACGATCATGTACGAAGGCTACGGCCCGAACGGTGTCGCGGTGCTCATCGAGTGCCTCACCGACAACCGCAACCGTGCCGCCTCCGACGTACGTGTCGCGATGACGCGCAACGGCGGCTCGATGGCCGACCCGGGCTCGGTCTCGTACCTGTTCAACCGCAAGGGCGTCGTGATCGTCCCCAAGGGTGAGCTGTCCGAGGACGACGTGCTGGGTGCGGTGCTCGACGCCGGCGCCGAGGAGGTCAACGACCTCGGTGAGAGCTACGAGGTCGTCAGCGAGGCCACCGACATGGTCGCGGTCCGCACCGCGCTCCAGGAGGCGGGCATCGACTACGACTCGGCCGAGGCCAACTTCCTGCCCACCATGCAGGTCGACCTCGACGAAGAGGGTGCGCGCAAGATCTTCAAACTGATCGACGCGCTGGAGGACAGCGACGACGTGCAGAACGTCTTCGCCAACTTCGACGTCTCCGACGAGGTCATGGAGAAGGTCGACGCCTGAGAGGCTGCCGACTGACCTGCACAGCTTTCCGTGGACGGGCCGACGGGGACACACCCCGTCGGCCCGTCGCATTGTCAGTGCGAGCCGATAGCCTCCAGGAACAGTTGACCGATCGGCAGGGAGGGGGCGAACCGTGCGGGTACTCGGCGTGGACCCCGGGCTCACCCGGTGCGGCGTCGGAGTCGTCGAAGGCGTCGCGGGCCGGCCCCTGACGATGCTCGGCGTCGGAGTCGTGCGCACCCCCGCGGACGCGGAGCTCGGCCACCGGCTGGTGGCCATCGAGCGCGGCATCGAGGAGTGGCTCGACGAGCACCGACCGGAGTACGTGGCCGTGGAGCGGGTGTTCGCCCAGCACAACGTCCGTACGGTGATGGGCACCGCCCAGGCCAGCGCGGTCGCCATGCTCTGCGCGTCCCGCCGCGGCATCCCCGTAGCCCTGCACACGCCCAGTGAGGTCAAGGCCGCCGTCACCGGCAGCGGACGTGCGGACAAGGCGCAGGTCGGCGCCATGGTGACCCGGCTCCTGCGCCTGGACGCCCCGCCGAAGCCCGCGGACGCCGCCGACGCCCTCGCCCTCGCCATCTGCCACATCTGGCGCGCCCCCGCGCTCAACCGCCTCCAGCAGGCGCACGCGGCGGCCGCAGCGGCTGCCCGCTCCCCGCGCGTCCCGCGCACCACAGCAGCCCCCGTCCGGAAGGTCCCCCGATGATCGCCTTCGTCAGCGGCCCCGTCGCCGCGCTCTCCCCGACCACGGCCGTGATCGAGGTCGGCGGCATCGGCATGGCCATCCAGTGCGCACCGAACACCCTCGCCGGCCTCCGTGTCGGCAAGGAGGCCAAGCTCGCCACCTCCCTCGTCGTACGGGAGGACTCGCTGACGCTCTACGGCTTCGCCGACGACGACGAACGGCAGGTCTTCGAGCTCCTCCAGACCGCCAGCGGGGTCGGGCCCCGGGTCGCCCAGGCCATGCTGGCCACACACAGCCCGGACGCCCTGCGTATCGCCGTGGCCACCGGCGACGAGAAGGCGCTCACCGCCGTGTCCGGCATCGGCAAGAAGGGCGCGCAGAAGCTCCTGCTCGAACTGAAGGACCGACTCGGCGAACCGGTCGGCGCCCACATCGGCCAGCAGGGCATCGGCACCGCGGTCTCCTCCTCCTGGCGCGACCAGCTCCAGGCAGCCCTGATCGGCCTCGGCTACGCCACCCGCGAGGCGGACGAAGCGGTGTCCGCCGTGGCGCCGCAGGCGGAGGCTGCCCTCGCGGAAGGCGCCCAGCCGCCCGTGCCGCAGCTGCTGCGCGCCGCCCTGCAGACCCTCAACCGCGCGCGCTGAGCGGACCCGGGCACCACCCCTGACGCCCGGCCCGGCACCCCACGGACCGGCACCGAAACACCCGAGGCGGGACTGACGAGATGAACTGGGACGAGACCGGACCCGACACCGACGAGCTCCTCGACGAGCGGCTCGTCGACGCCGGCGCGGACGGCGAGGACACCGCGGTCGAGGCGGCGCTGCGCCCCAAGGACCTCGATGAGTTCGTCGGCCAGGAGAAGGTGCGCGAACAGCTCGACCTGGTCCTCAAGGCGGCCCGCGCCCGCGGCGCGACCGCCGACCACGTGCTGCTCTCCGGCGCCCCGGGGCTGGGCAAGACCACCCTCTCGATGATCATCGCGGCCGAGATGAACGCGCCGATCAGGATCACCTCCGGCCCCGCCATCCAGCACGCGGGCGATCTGGCGGCCATCCTGTCCTCGCTGCAGGAGGGCGAGGTCCTCTTCCTCGACGAGATCCACCGCATGTCCCGGCCCGCCGAGGAGATGCTCTACATGGCCATGGAGGACTTCCGGGTCGACGTGATCGTCGGCAAGGGGCCCGGGGCCACCGCCATCCCGCTGGAACTGCCGCCCTTCACCCTGGTCGGCGCGACCACCAGGGCGGGACTGCTGCCGCCCCCGCTGCGCGACCGCTTCGGCTTCACCGGGCACATGGAGTTCTACGCCCCGAACGAGCTGGAACGGGTGATTCACCGCTCGGCCGGACTCCTGGACGTCGCGATAGACGTCGAGGGCGCCGCCGAGATCGCCGGGCGTTCGCGCGGCACACCCCGTATCGCCAACCGGCTGCTGCGCCGGGTCCGGGACTACGCCCAGGTCAAGGCCGACGGCAGGATCGACCGGGAGATCGCCGTCGCGGCCCTGCGGGTGTACGAGGTCGACGCCAGGGGCCTCGACCGGCTGGACCGGGCCGTTCTCGGCGCCCTGCTGAAACTCTTCGGCGGCGGCCCGGTCGGCCTGTCCACGCTCGCGGTTGCCGTGGGGGAGGAGCGCGAAACGGTCGAGGAGGTCGCGGAGCCCTTTCTCGTACGGGAAGGACTGCTGGCCAGGACGCCGCGGGGGCGGGTCGCGACCCCGGCCGCCTGGGCCCATCTCGGGCTGGTGCCTCCGCAGCACGACGGAAAGGGACAACAGGGTCTGTTCGGGGCGTGATGCATCACAGGTTGACCCACAGAGGAACCACGGTGCCATGCTGGGCGTTGTTCCATCGATGCGGACTCGCTTAGACTCCGCCGATGCCGCCCTTAAAGGTCGGTGTACCCACCCCCGTAGACCAGGCCGCCTTCCAGCGCGGTCGTGCGAAGGAAAATCGTCCCGTGAATCCCGTGACTCTCCTCCCCTTCATCGTGCTCATCGGGGCCATGTTCCTGATGACGCGGTCCGCCAAGAAGAAGCAGGCGGCGGCTGCGAACATGCGCAATGAAATGCAGCCCGGCACCGGCGTCCGGACGATCGGGGGCATGTACGCCACCGTCAAGGAGCTTCACGACGACTCGGTTCTCCTTGAGATCGCTCCCGGCGTCCACGCCGTCTACGCCAAGAACTCGATCGGTGCCGTCCTGGACGACGCGGAGTACAACCGCATCGTCCACGGTGACGAAGAGGAGCTCGACGTCGACGGCGCGGTCGTGCCGGACGACGCCTCCTCGCTGATCGAGGCGGACGACGCCGACGAGGTCACCTCGGACGACGCGAAGACCGACCTGGTCAAGAAGACCGAGGCGGACGACGCGGAGCAGGCCGACGACAAGGCCGACAAGAAGTCCGAGGGCAAGGCCGACGGCGAGGCCGACGCGAAGTAGCACACGACCCGGGGATGCCGTGAGCCCACAGGCATCCGGCCATCCCCGGACCGTGCGGTCTTCTGCGGGGGCGGGTCCCCACTAAACTTCGTGGCCGCTCGGGCGCGTACCCGGCGCGGGGCGGTTGGACAGGGAGAAACGAGAAGGTGGCAGCACCGAAGAAGGGCCGAGGACCGGCCGGCGGTCAGGGCAGGCCGGGGCGATCCCTGGCTCTGATCCTGATCGCCATGGTCGCTCTCACCGGCGGGATGTTCCTCGCCGACCAGCCGACGCCGCGACTCGGCATCGACCTGGCCGGTGGCACGTCCATCACGCTGGAGGCGAAGGCCGAGCCCGGCCAGGAGTCGGCGATCAACAAGACCAACATGGATACGGCGGTCCAGATCATGGAGCGCCGCGTCAACGGTCTTGGTGTCTCCGAGGCCGAGGTCCAGACCCAGGGCGATCGCAACATCATCGTCAACATCCCCAAGGGCACGAACTCCGCCCAGGCCCGTGAGCAGGTCGGTACGACCGCCAAGCTCTACTTCCGGCCGGTGCTGACCGTCGCCCAGGGAACGCCCACGCCCGCGCCGAGCGCCTCGTCCTCCGACAAGGCCAGCCCGTCCGCCAAGCCGAGCGCCTCCGCCTCGGACAAGGCGAGCAGCTCGTCCGCGAAGCCGAGCGCGAGCGCCACCACCCAGGGCCGCGCGGTCACCGGCGCCCTGAAGGCGGACTCCACGCCGACGCCCAAGGCGAGCACCACGCCCAAGGCGAGCTCCACCCCGACCGCCTCCGCCGAGGAGCAGGCGGCCGCAGCCGATCTGCAGAAGAAGTTCGAGGCGCTGGACTGCTCCAGCAAGGCCTCCCGCTCCAAGGCGTCCCAGGGCACCAAGGCCACCGACACGGTGGTCGCGTGTGAGCAGGACGGCTCCGCCAAGTACGTACTCGGCCCGGCCGAGGTCGACGGTACGGACGTGGACAGTGCCAAGGCGGCGATCAACCAGCAGAACGGTCAGTGGATCGTTCAGATGGAGTTCACCGGCGGCGGCGCCAAGAAGTTCCACACGACCACGGGCAAGCTCGCCCAGCAGCAGTCGCCGCAGAACCAGTTCGCCATCGCGCTCGACGGCGAAGTCGTCTCGGCGCCTTCCGTGAGCGAGGCGCTGAGCGCCAACGCCGAAATCTCCGGCAGCTTCGACCAGCAGTCCGCCGAGGAACTGGCCAACGTGCTCTCCTACGGTGCGCTGCCGCTCTCCTTCCAGGAGCAGAGCGTCACCACCGTCACCGCCGCCCTCGGTGGCGAGCAGCTCCGCGCGGGCCTCATCGCGGGCGCCATCGGCCTCGCCCTGGTGGTCATCTACCTGGTGGCCTACTACCGCGGGCTGGCGTTCATCGCGCTGCTCAGCCTCCTGGTCTCCGGCATCCTGACCTACACGATCATGTCGCTGCTCGGCCCGGCCATCGGCTTCGCGCTGAACCTGCCCGCGGTCTGTGGTGCCATCGTGGCGATCGGTATCACCGCGGACTCGTTCATCGTGTACTTCGAACGCATCCGGGACGAGATCCGCGAGGGCCGCACACTGCGCCCGGCCGTCGAACGGGCCTGGCCGCGTGCCAGGCGCACCATCCTCGTCTCCGACTTCGTGTCGTTCCTGGCGGCGGCGGTCCTGTTCGTGGTCACCGTCGGCAAGGTCCAGGGCTTCGCGTTCACGCTGGGCCTCACCACCCTGCTCGACGTGGTCGTGGTCTTCCTCTTCACCAAGCCCGTCATGACGCTCATGGCCCGCACGAAGTTCTTCGCGAGCGGTCACCCGTGGTCCGGACTGGACCCGAAGCGGCTCGGCGCCAAGCCGCCGCTGCGCCGGTCGCGCCGTGTCAACGCCCCCACCGACCCGAAGGAGGCGTGAGATGTCGCGACTCGGCAATCTCGGCGCCCGTCTCTACCGCGGCGAGGTCGGCTACGACTTCATCGGCAAGCGCAAGATCTGGTACGGCGTCTCGATCCTGATCACGATCACGGCCATCGTCGGCCTGGCGGTCAGCGGCCTGAACATGGGCATCGAGTTCAAGGGCGGTGCCGTCTTCACCACCCCGAAGACGAGCGTCTCCGTCGACAAGGCGGAGGAGCTGGCGTCCGAGTCCTCGGGACACCAGGCCATCGTCCAGAAGCTGGGCAACGGCGGTCTGCGTATCCAGATCACCGAGGTGGACACCGCCAAGTCCGACCAGATCAAGGACGAGCTCTCCAAGGGTCTCGACGTCCCGACCGAGAAGATCGCGGCCGACCTGGTCGGCCCCAGCTGGGGTGAGCAGATCGCCAACAAGGCCTGGACCGGCCTCGGCGTCTTCATGGTCCTCGTCGTGATCTACCTGGCGATCGCCTTCGAATGGCGGATGGCCATCGCGGCCCTCGTCGCGCTGATCCACGACATCACCATCACGGTCGGTGTCTACGCGCTCGTGGGCTTCGAGGTCACCCCGGGCACCGTGATCGGTCTGCTGACGATCCTCGGTTACTCCCTCTACGACACGGTCGTCGTCTTCGACAGCCTCAAGGAGGGCACGAAGGGGATCACCAAGCAGACCCGGTGGACGTACAGCGAGATCGCCAACCGTTCCATCAACGGCACACTGGTCCGCTCGATCAACACCACGGTCGTCGCCCTACTGCCGGTCGCCGGTCTGCTGTTCATCGGTGGCGGTGTCCTCGGCGCCGGCATGCTGAACGACATCTCGCTGGCCCTCTTCGTCGGCCTCGCGGCCGGTGCGTACTCCTCGATCTTCATCGCCACTCCGCTCGTCGCCGACCTCAAGGAACGCGAACCGCAGATGAAGGCGCTGAAGAAGCGGATCCTCGCCAAGCGTGCGGCTGCCGCCGCCAAGGGGGAGCCCAACGAGGCCGAGCTGGCGGACGAGCGGTCCCCCGAGGACGCCGCGCCCGCCGGTGCGGTCGTCGGACAGCGCCAGGAGCCCCCCAGGGGCCACGGCAGGACCCCGGGGAACCGTCGATGACCAGCACCACCGAAAGCACCAGGGACCTCCTGCTCAGCCGGATCCGTGATGTGGCGGACTACCCGAAGCCGGGAGTGATGTTCAAGGACATCACTCCGCTGCTCGCGGACCCGGTCGCGTTCACGGCTCTTACGGACGCCCTCGCGGAACTGTGCGTACGGCACGGCGCCACGAAGATCGTCGGCCTGGAGGCCCGCGGCTTCATCCTGGCCGCACCGGTCGCGGTACGGGCGGGCCTCGGCTTCATCCCCGTCCGCAAGGCCGGGAAGCTGCCGGGAGCCACGCTCGGCCAGGTGTACGAGCTGGAATACGGCACCGCGGAGATCGAGGTCCACGCGGAGGACCTGTCGGCCGACGACCGCGTCATGGTCATCGACGACGTCCTGGCCACCGGCGGCACCGCCGGAGCCTCCCTGGAGCTGATCCGGCGGGCCGGAGCCCGGGTCGCCGGCGTTGCCGTCCTCATGGAACTGGGATTCCTGGCCGGCCGCGAACGTCTGGCACCGCATCTGCAGGGTGCTCCGCTGGAGGCCCTGATCACGGTCTGAACGACTGCCGGACGGCAGCAGGCACAGCTACACGCACCACGCGGCGGGCATCCGGGAACAACCGGGTGCCCGTCCCGCGTTGTGAGGGCTCTCACGGTCCCCGGGCGAGCTCCGGCCGCAGGGTCGATACGATGGCCTTTCCGGGTGTCCGGATCCGCACGAGGAGTGCTCTTGCCAGACGAGGCCCAGCCAGTCGCCGCCCCGCAGCCCGACAAGCCCGAGGCGGCCCCAGCCACGCCCGCGACGCAGCAGCCCGCGGAGAAGCCGAAGCCCCCGGCCCCGGAGCCCGGCACAGGTCCGGCCCCCGCCGAAGCGAACGGGCCCGCGCCCGCTTCCCCCGCGCAGCCGGCCGTCCCCGTCCCGCCGGCCCCCACGGCGCCGAAGCCGCCCGCCAAGCCCGCAGCGGCACCGGTCGCCCCCGCAGGTCCGGTGGCCCGTACCGGCGGCTCGTCCAACCGGGTGAGGGCCAGGCTGGCCCGCCTCGGTGTGCAGCGCTCCAGCCCGTACAACCCGGTCCTGGAACCGTTGCTGCGTACCGTCCGCAGCAACGACCCCAAGATCGAGAGCGCCACGCTGCGGCAGATCGAGAAGGCCTACCAGGTCGCCGAGCGCTGGCACCGCGGCCAGAAGCGCAAGAGCGGCGACCCGTACATCACGCATCCGCTCGCCGTGACGACGATCCTCGCCGAGCTGGGCATGGATCCGGCCACCCTGATGGCAGGGCTGCTGCACGACACGGTCGAGGACACCGAGTACGGCCTGGACACGCTGCGCCGCGACTTCGGCGACCAGGTCGCCCTGCTGGTCGACGGCGTCACCAAGCTGGACAAGGTCAAGTTCGGCGAGGCCGCGCAGGCCGAGACCGTACGCAAGATGGTCGTCGCCATGGCCAAGGACCCCCGGGTCCTCGTCATCAAGCTCGCCGACCGGCTGCACAACATGCGCACCATGCGGTATCTCAAGCGGGAGAAGCAGGAGAAGAAGGCCCGCGAGACGCTGGAGATCTACGCTCCCCTGGCCCACCGCCTGGGCATGAACACCATCAAGTGGGAGCTGGAGGACCTCGCCTTCGCGATCCTCTACCCCAAGATGTACGACGAGATCGTCCGCCTCGTCGCCGAGCGGGCGCCCAAGCGCGACGAGTACCTCGCCATAGTGACCGACGAGGTCCAGTCCGACCTGCGCGCCGCCCGCATCAAGGCCACCGTCACCGGACGGCCGAAGCACTACTACAGCGTCTACCAGAAGATGATCGTGCGAGGCCGTGACTTCGCCGAGATCTATGACCTGGTGGGCATCAGGGTGCTCGTGGACACGGTCCGCGACTGCTACGCGGCGCTCGGCACCGTGCACGCGCGATGGAATCCGGTCCCCGGCCGGTTCAAGGACTACATCGCGATGCCCAAGTTCAACATGTACCAGTCGCTGCACACCACGGTGATCGGCCCCAGCGGCAAGCCCGTCGAGCTGCAGATCCGTACGTTCGACATGCACCGCCGCGCCGAGTACGGCATCGCCGCGCACTGGAAGTACAAGCAGGAAGCCGTCGCGGGCGCCTCCAAGGTGCGCACCGACGTCCCCAAGAACACCGGCCGCGGCCAGGACACCGTCAACGACATGGCGTGGCTGCGCCAGCTTCTCGACTGGCAGAAGGAGACCGAGGACCCCAGCGAGTTCCTGGAGTCCCTGCGCTTCGACCTCTCGCGCAACGAGGTCTTCGTCTTCACGCCGAAGGGCGACGTCATAGCGCTCCCCGCGGGGGCGACACCGGTCGACTTCGCGTACGCCGTCCATACGGAGGTCGGCCACCGGACCATAGGAGCACGGGTCAACGGGCGGCTCGTCCCGCTGGAGTCGACGCTCGACAACGGCGACCTGGTGGAGGTCTTCACCTCCAAGGCGGTCGGCGCCGGGCCCTCCCGTGACTGGCTCGGCTTCGTCAAGTCGCCGCGGGCCCGCAACAAGATCCGTGCCTGGTTCTCCAAGGAGCGCAGGGACGAGGCGATCGAGCAGGGCAAGGACTCCATCGCGCGGGCCATGCGCAAGCAGAACCTGCCGATCCAGCGCATCCTGACCGGCGACTCGCTCGTCACGCTCGCCCACGAGATGCGCTACCCCGACATCTCGTCCCTCTACGCCGCGATCGGCGAGGGCCATGTGGCAGCGGCCGGCGTCGTGCAGAAGCTCGTGCAGGCCCTCGGCGGCGAGGACGCGGCCAACGAGGACCTGGCGGAGAGCTCCCCGCCCTCGCACGGCCGCAACAAGCGCCGGGCCAAGGCGGATCCGGGCGTGGTCGTCAAGGGCGTCGAGGACGTCTGGGTCAAGCTGGCCCGCTGTTGTACGCCCGTGCCGGGCGACCCGATCATCGGCTTCGTCACCCGGGGCAGCGGCGTCTCCGTGCACCGCGCGGACTGCGTCAACGTGGACTCGCTCTCGCAGCAGCCGGAGCGGATCCTGGAGGTCGAGTGGGCGCCCACGCAGTCCTCGGTCTTCCTGGTCGCCATCCAGGTCGAGGCGCTGGACCGCTCCCGGCTCCTGTCGGACGTCACGAGGATCCTGTCCGACCAGCACGTCAACATCCTGTCCGCGGCCGTGCAGACGTCCCGCGACCGGGTGGCCACCTCGCGCTTCACCTTCGAGATGGGCGACCCCAAGCACCTCGGGCACGTCCTGAAGGCCGTACGGAGCGTGGAGGGCGTCTACGACGTCTACCGGGTGACTTCGGCCCGCAGGCCGTGACAGCGAGCCTGCGGGCACGTCCCAGGACATGGAGCGGGCCCGGTACGCATCGCGTACCGGGCCCGCTCCATGTCCTGCCGAAGCCGGTCAGCCGCCGAACTCCTCCAGGCCCTTCAGAGCCTGGTCCAGGAGTGCCTGCCGGCCCTCCAGCTCACGGGCCAGCTTGTCGGCGCGGGCGTTGTTGCCCGAGGCGCGGGCGGTGTCGATCTGCGTACGCAGCTTGTCGACGGCCGCCTGGAGCTGCCCGGTCAGACCCGCGGCACGGGCCCGTGCCTCCGGGTTGGTCCGGCGCCACTCCGACTCCTCGGCCTCCTGGAGCGCCCGCTCCACCGCCTGCATCCGCCCCTCGACCTTGGGGCGGGCGTCACGCGGTACGTGGCCGATGGCCTCCCAGCGCTCGTTGAGGGCCCGGAACGCGGCCCTGGCCGCCTTCAGGTCCTTCACCGGCACCAGCTTCTCGGCCTCGACCGCGAGCTCCTCCTTGAGCGTGAGGTTCTCGCCCTGCTCCGCGTCGCGCTCGGCGAAGACCCCGTTACGAGCGGCGAAGAAGACGTCCTGGGCACCGCGGAAGCGTTCCCACAGGGCGTCCTCCGCCTCGCGCTGGGCGCGGCCCGCCGCCTTCCAGTCGGTCATCAGGTCGCGGTAGCGGGCAGCCGTGACGCCCCAGTCCGTGGACCCGGAGAGCGACTCGGCCTCGACGACCAGCTTCTCCTTGACCTTGCGGGCCTCCTCGCGCTGGGCGTCCAGCGAGGCGAAGTGGGCCTTGCGGCGCTTGGAGAACGCCGAGCGCGCATGCGAGAAGCGGTGCCACAGCTCGTCGTCCGACTTGCGGTCGAGCCGCGGCAGGCCCTTCCACGTGTCGACGAGTGCGCGCAGCCGCTCACCCGCGGAGCGCCACTGCTCGCTCTGCGCCAGCTCCTCGGCCTCGACGACCAGCGCCTCCTTGGCGTGCTTCGCCTCGTCGGTCTGCTTGGCCTTCTGCGCCTTGCGCTCCTCGCGCCGAGAGTCGACCGTCGCGACCAGGGCGTCCAGCCGCTTGCGCAACGCCTCCAGGTCGCCGACGGCGTGATGCTCGTCGACCTGTCCCCGCAGATGCTCGATGGCGGTCGTCGCGTCCTTCGCCGACAGGTCGGTGGTCTTCACCCGCCGTTCGAGGAGGCCGATCTCGACCACAATGCCCTCGTACTTGCGCTCGAAATAAGCCAGGGCCTCTTCCGGAGAACCGGCCTGCCACGATCCGACGACCTGCTCGCCATCGGCTGTACGCACGTACACGGTGCCTGTCTCGTCGACACGGCCCCACGGGTCGCTGCTCACAGCGCCTCCTCCACCTGATGCCCGTGAGGGGGTTCGCCCCCCTGGCATCGTCCACAGTTTCCTGGGGCGGGCTGCGCCCGCCCTGCACAACGCCAATCTAGGCGAAGGGCCGCCCGGCTGTCCGCACTCAGCGCGGCCGAAAATTATCCGGCCGCACCGAGTGACCGCTGGACGGAGATCCTGCCGGGTCCGCCGGGGTTCAGGCCTTGTCGACGGCCGCCTTCGAGATGTCCACGGCCTTCTTCGGCGCACCGTCGGCAGCGCCGCCGGTGACTCCCGCCTTGCCGATGGCCTCGACGGCCTTCAGCGAGTCCGCGTCCATGGTGCCGAACGGCGTGTAGCTGGGCGGCAGTTTGCTGTCCTTGTAGACGAGGAAGAACTGGCTGCCGCCGGTGTGCGCCTGGCCGGTGTTGGCCATCGCCACGGTGCCTGCCGGGTAGGTCACGGTGCCGTCGGCGCCCGCCTTGCCCAGCGCGGTCAGATTCTCGTCGGGAATCGTGTAGCCGGGACCGCCGGTGCCGTCGCCCTTCGGGTCGCCGCACTGCAGGACGAAGATGCCCTGTGTGGTCAGCCGGTGGCACTTCGTGCCGTCGAAGAACTTCTTGTCGGCAAGGGACTTGAACGAGTTCGTCGTGTGCGGGGTCTTCGCCGCGTCCATGTTGAACGATATGTCGCCCTGGCTCGTCTTGAGCGACATCGTGTACTTCGCCGTTTTGTCGATCTTCATCGCGGGCTCGGGCTTGGACTCCTCGCTCGCCGAGGGAGAGGGCGCGGCCGAGGCCGACGGGCTCTGGCTCGCGGCCGCACCGGCCTTGCTGTCCTTGTCGTCGTCACCGCTGGTGGCGAAGTAGGTGGCACCGCCGATGACCGCCACCACGGCTACTGCGGAGGCGATGACGACGGTCAGCCGCCTCGTCCTTCGTCGGGCGTCCTCCCGGCGCTGCTGCTGCCGCTCGAACTTCTCCCTGGCGAGCTGCCGCCGCCGCTGATCGCTGCTGACCACCGGGTGATCTCCTTGTACGTCGTGTGATCGGGCCTGGGTTGCCCCGTACCGTATATGGGTTAGCTGTGGAATGAGGAGCGCCGGTAGGCTCTGAACTGCTGCGACCGCGCAGCCGACCTCCCTCGTCGGACGACCATTAAGGACGATCGTGCTCATTGCCGGGTTCCCCGCCGGGGCCTGGGGGACCAACTGTTACCTGGTCGCCCCCGCCGCGGGTGAGGAGTGCGTGATCATCGACCCGGGCCACCAGGCCGCCTCCGGGGTCGAGGAAGCGCTGAAGAAGCATCGGCTGAAGCCCGTCGCCGTCGTGCTCACCCACGGCCACATCGACCACGTCGCCTCGGTCGTCCCGGTGTGCGGGGCGCACGACGTCCCCGCCTGGATCCACCCCGAGGACCGCTACATGATGAGTGACCCGGAGAAGGCCCTCGGCCGCTCCATCGGGATGCCGCTCATGGGTGAGCTGACCGTGGGGGAGCCGGACGACGTCAAGGAGCTGAGCGACGGCGCGCAGCTGCTGCTGGCCGGTATGGAGTTCGGCGTCTCGCATGCGCCCGGCCATACGAAGGGGTCGGTGACGTTCAGGATGCCCGAGGCCGCGGAGATTCCGCAGGTTCTCTTCTCGGGCGACCTGCTCTTCGCCGGCTCCGTCGGACGCACCGACCTGCCCGGCGGCGACCACGCCGAGCTCCTCGAGTCGCTGGCCCGCGTGTGCCTGCCGCTCGACGACTCGACCGTGGTGCTGTCCGGCCACGGCCCCCAGACGACCATCGGCCGCGAGCGCGCCACCAATCCGTATCTGAGCGGTATGGACGCGCCCCGACGAGGAATGTGACGAGAGCGACATCGTGAGCACCTTCAAGGCCCCCAAGGGCACGTACGACCTGACCCCGCCCGACTCCGCGAAGTATCTCGCCGTGCGCGAGGCGATCTCCGCACCGCTGAAGAACTCCGGCTACGGCTACATCGAGACCCCGGGCTTCGAGGACGTGGCCCTCTTCTCGCGCGGCGTCGGTGAGTCCACCGACATCGTGTCCAAGGAGATGTACACCCTCACCACCAAGGGCGGCTCCGAGCTCGCCCTGCGCCCCGAGGGCACCGCGTCCGTGCTGCGCGCCGCGCTGGAGGCCAACCTCCACAAGCTCGGCAACCTGCCGGTCAAGCTCTGGTACTCCGGCTCGTACTACCGCTACGAGCGCCCGCAGAAGGGCCGTTACCGCCACTTCTCGCAGGTCGGCGCCGAGGCGATCGGCGCCGAGGACCCGGTCCTGGATGCCGAGCTGATCATCCTGGCCGACCAGGCGTACCGCTCCCTGGGCCTGCGGGAGTTCCGCATCCTGCTGAACTCGCTGGGCGACAAGGAGTGCCGGCCCGTCTACCGGGACGCGCTCCAGGGCTTCCTGCGTGAGCTCGACCTCGACGAGGAGACCCGCCGGCGCATCGAGATCAACCCGCTCCGGGTCCTCGACGACAAGCGCCCCGAGGTCCAGAAGCAGCTGACCGGCGCCCCGGTACTGCGCGACTACCTGTGCGACGCCTGCAAGGCGTACCACGAGGAGGTCCGGGACCTGCTCAACGCGGCAGGTGTCGTGTACGAGGACGACGAGAAGCTCGTCCGCGGCCTCGACTACTACACCCGCACCACCTTCGAGTTCGTCCACGACGGTCTGGGCTCCCAGTCGGCGGTCGGCGGCGGCGGCCGGTACGACGGCCTGTCCGAGATGATCGGCGGACCGGCGCTCCCGTCGGTCGGCTGGGCGCTCGGCGTGGACCGCACCGTGCTCGCGCTGGAGGCGGAGGGCATCGAGCTCGAACTGCCCTCCACCACCAGCGTCTTCGCCGTGCCGCTCGGCGAGGAGGCGCGTCGGGTGCTGTTCGGTGTCGTCACGCAGCTGCGCCGCGAGGGCGTGGCCGCGGACTTCGCGTTCGGGGGCCGCGGGCTGAAGGGCGCGATGAAGAGCGCCAACCGCTCGGGCGCGCGCTTCACGATCGTGGCCGGCGAGCGCGACCTGGCCGAGGGGATCGTCCAGCTCAAGGACATGGAGTCCGGTGAGCAGACGGCCGTGCCCCTCGCCGAGGTGACCGAGACGGTCCGCGCGCGCCTCGCCTGAACCATCCGTCGCGGGCGGGCCGTACGGCCCGCCCGCGACCGGTGCGTAAAGAGGGCCCCCTTCAACAGGGGGCCGCGGGTACCCCGTTCCGCTGCCGTCAACGTGGCGGTCTCTCCATCATCCTGCCGGGCGATTTCCATCCCCGGACGGCAGTGACAACCCGCGGGCGGGGCGGATGTCGTCAAAGGACGTGCGCAGACGCCCTCGTCACGGCGGCGACGGCCCGACGCCCCCTCTTTCCGCGCGGTCCGCGCCCACGTCAGCGCGCGCATCTTTATGTTCATCGAACGGAAGACCGGTGCGGCCGTACGGCACAATGACCGTGCCCCAGCAGGCCACTCACTGACGGAACGGCGATATGACGACTGCAGCGGTTGACCACCCCTCCTCCGACCAGGAGGAGGACGGCGGGAAGAGGACCATCGGCGGCAGTCGCGCGCTGGCGCTGCTGCTGATGATCACGGGCGCTGCCGGACTCCTCGCCGCGTGGGTCATCACCATCGACAAGCTCAAGCTGATGGAGGACCCCAACTTCGTTCCGGGCTGCAGTCTCAACCCGGTGGTGGCCTGCGGCAACATCATGAAGAGCGACCAGGCGTCGGCCTTCGGCTTCCCGAACCCGATGCTCGGTATGGCCACCTACCCCGTGATCATCGGGATCGGTCTGGCCCTGCTGGCGGGCGCGCGCTTCCGCAGCTGGTACTGGCTGGGGATGAACGCGGGCACGCTGTTCGGCGTCGGCTTCTGCACCTGGCTCCAGTACCAGTCGCTGTACAACATCAACTCGCTGTGCCTGTGGTGCTGCCTGGCCTGGGTCGCCACGATCCTCATGTTCTGCTACGTCACCACGCACAACATCAAGCACCGGATCATTCCGGCGCCGAGCTGGCTGCGCAACGGGCTCACGGAGTTCCACTGGGTGCCCCCGGTGCTGTGGATCGGGATCATCGGCATGCTGATCCTGACCCGCTGGTGGGACTTCTGGACCAGCTGACAGGTCCGCCCGCCGCTGCCGGGCCCCACCGGCCCGGCGGGGATGTCAGTGCGGTGACATAGGCTTCAAAACGTGGAGCCCGACCTCTTTACCGCAGCTGCCGAAGACCGCCAGGAGAAGGACCCGTCCAGCAGCCCCCTCGCTGTCCGGATGCGTCCTCGTACCCTCGACGAGGTCGTGGGCCAGCAGCATCTGCTCAAGCCGGGCTCGCCACTGCGCCGCCTCGTCGGCGAGGGGAGCGGGGGACCGGCCGGCCCGTCCTCGGTGATTCTCTGGGGTCCGCCCGGCATCGGGAAGACGACTCTGGCGTATGTGGTCAGCAAGGCCACGAACAAACGATTCGTCGAGCTCTCCGCGATCACCGCGGGTGTCAAGGAAGTACGGGCCGTGATCGAGGGCGCCCGTCGCGCCACCGGCGGCTACGGCAAGGAGACCGTCCTCTTCCTGGACGAGATCCACCGTTTCTCCAAGGCCCAGCAGGACTCCCTGCTCCCGGCCGTGGAGAACCGCTGGGTCACGCTGATCGCCGCGACCACCGAGAATCCCTACTTCTCGATCATCTCGCCGCTCCTCTCGCGTTCGCTGCTGCTCACGCTGGAGTCGCTGACCGACGACGATTTGCGCGCCCTGCTGCACCGGGCCCTGACCGACGAGCGCGGACTCGGTGGCGCGGTGACGCTGCCCGAGGACGCGGAGGAGCATCTGCTGCGCATCGCCGGGGGCGACGCGCGCCGGGCGCTGACGGCGCTGGAGGCGGCGGCCGGCGCGGCGATGTCCAAGCAGGAGGAGGAGATCACCCTCCTCACCCTGGAGGAGACCGTCGACCGGGCGGCGGTGAAGTACGACCGGGACGGCGACCAGCACTACGACGTGGCGAGTGCGCTGATCAAGTCGATCCGCGGCTCCGACGTCGACGCGGCCCTGCATTACCTGGCCCGGATGATCGAGGCGGGGGAGGACCCCCGGTTCATCGCCCGGCGGCTGATGATCTCGGCCAGCGAGGACATCGGTCTCGCCGACCCCACGGCACTGCCCACGGCGGTCGCGGCGGCCCAGGCCGTGGCGCTGATCGGTTTCCCGGAGGCGGCGCTCACCCTCAGCCATGCCACGATCGCGCTGGCGCTCGCCCCGAAGTCCAACGCGGCGACGCTGGCGATCTTCGCGGCCCAGGAGGACGTACGCAAGGGCCTGGCCGGTGCGGTCCCGGCCCATCTGCGCGACGGCCACTACAAGGGCGCCGCCAAGCTGGGCCACGCCCAGGGCTACGTCTACCCGCACGATGTCCCCGGCGGCATCGCCGCCCAGCAGTACGCCCCGGATGCCGTCCGCGACAAGCGCTACTACCGGCCCACCCGCTACGGGGCCGAGGCGCGGTACGCGGATGTCGCGGACCGGGTCCGTGAGCGTCTGGGCCGTACGGACACCGAAGGCGGCGCGAGCGCGCCGGACGGTTCGTAGGAGCCGGTCTCAGTGCGCTGCGGCATCGAAGAGGGTGCGCATGGCGTGGCGCAGCTCCACCACGTCGCGTACCGGCTCGGGGAACTCGAAGCGCGCGTCGAAGCAGGGCCCGTTCCGTTCGAAGAAGCGGACCCGCAGCCCGTGCCGGTCCAGCGCGACCGGTACGACGGACGGCGGGTTCACGGCGCCGGTCCGGGCCGCCCGCTCGCCGAGCAGTTCGCACAGCGTCCCCAGCCGGTCCCCGTGCGCCGCGTGCAGATGCTGGAGCAGCTCCGCCTCGTGGGCGGCGAGGGGGTCGGCGGCCGCGTCCCGCAGCTCCTCCGGCTCGACCGGCTCCGCGCCCCAGAGATCCTCGACGTGGGCCTCACCCGTCTCCAGCCGCAGCAGCATCCGGCCGGGACCGGCGATTCCGGGTACGGAGGTGAGCCAGCCGCAGACGCGGGCCCGGCCCCGGATGCGGTGCGGTACGGCGACCGGGGCGACGTCCGTGATCTCCAGCACGGCCGTCAGCTCGTCGTCCTGGGCGTGGGTCGCGGCCCGTACGGCCGGGGAATCAGCGGGGAATTCAAGGAAGAGGTCGCCGTCCGGACCCACGGTCCGGGACAGCGGCATCAGCTGGTCCGAGCCCGCTGTCTCCAGCCCGGGGATGAGCAGCACCGCGGAGCAGGTACTCTGTACGAGAGTTCGTGTGCGCTCGGCTGCTGACGGCATCCGTGTGTTTTCAAGCCCGCTGGGACGCGGCTGACCACGATCAGATCGGCCTTCCGTCGTAGCAGCACTTCTATGTGTGCTGCCGCTGTCTGTGCTGTCCGTGACGTGTGTGGTGTTCCCAGGGCGAGACATGCGATCTCCTTGAGTAAGGTGAGCCTAACCTAACCTACAACGGAGGTCTGGAGAACGTGCCTAATCAGTCGCGTCCCAAGGTCAAGAAGAGCCGCGCGCTCGGCATTGCGCTGACGCCGAAGGCTGTCAAGTACTTCGAGGCCCGCCCCTACCCGCCGGGCGAGCACGGCCGCGGCCGCAAGCAGAACTCGGACTACAAGGTCCGTCTGCTCGAGAAGCAGCGTCTGCGCGCCCAGTACGACATCAGCGAGCGCCAGATGGCGCGTGCCTACGACCGCGCCAAGAAGGCCGAAGGCAAGACGGGTGAGGCGCTGGTCGTCGAGCTCGAGCGCCGCCTCGACGCTCTGGTGCTGCGTTCCGGTATCGCCAAGACGATCTACCAGGCCCGCCAGATGGTCGTTCACGGCCACATCGAGGTCAACGGTGGCAAGGTCGACAAGCCGTCGTTCCGTGTCCGCCCGGACGACATCATCATGGTCCGCGAGCGCAGCCGCGAGAAGTACCCCTTCCAGGTTGCCCGCGAGGGTGGTTACGACACCGACGGTGAGACCCCGCGCTACCTGCAGGTGAACCTGAAGGCCCTGGCCTTCCGCCTTGACCGGGACCCGAACCGCAAGGAAATCCCCGTGATCTGCGACGAGCAGCTCGTCGTCGAGTACTACGCCCGCTGATTCAGGCGTAGCCGCTCTTCACCGGCGCTCAGGCCCGCCCCTCCCCGATCGGGGAGGCGGCGGGCTTTCGCGTCTTCCCGGCCGGGGGTGGCGGCTCCTGTCCGTCGGGGCGTTCGTCGGGCCGGCCCGACAGCGCCCTGGCCACCACCGCGTCCGTGCCCAGCTTGCCGCCGGTGCGCAGCTCCGCCGCGTACACCGTCTCACCCAGCTCATGACGGGCCAGCTCAGCGCACCGGACCCGGGGCCTGCCGTAGTACGCCGAACCGAACAGCGGCAACCCGACCGAGGGCCAGATCCGGTCGGCGGCTCCTTGCAGCAGCGCCGCCTCGGCGGCGTCGCCCTCGACCACCGTGACGAGCGCCAGCAGCTCCAGGGCGAGCACGGTGCCCAGCCGGTCGTGGAAGGTGTGGCTGATGGCCAGCGACTCCCCGAGCAACTCCCGCGCCCGGCCGGGGCGGCCCCGTTGCAGTGAGGCGAACCCCAGGACGTACAGGGCATAGCTGAGCGCCCACCGCTCCCCGTGGTCCTCGCAGATCTCCCGCACCTCTTCGCAGATCGCGACCGCGCCGTCCAGATCCCCCTGGAATCCGGTCGCCATGGCCAGTTCGACCTGGGCCATCAGCACATTGCTGTTCAGCTCGCCGAGCTCCCGGTAGCGGCCCAGCGCCTCCTGCAGCAGTTCGTGTGCGCGCCCCATGTCGTCCGTGACCAGGGCCAGGCAGCCTGTGCGGTGCAGCGCGTACGCCGATGCCACGGCGTCACCCGCCAGATCCGCCTCCTCCCGGCACTCGGACAGTGCCGAGATCGCGCCCACCGGATCGCCCTGGAGCACCGCGACGTACCCGAGCACCCACAGCGCCTTCAGCCGCGAGGTGTCGTACGGCGTCGCCTCCTCCCGTACGTGTTCCAGCCAGTGCCGGCCCTCCGAGAGGCGTCCGCAGCCGACCCACAGGAACCAGAGCGTGCCCGCCAGGTACTGCGCGAGATGCGCCTCCTCCGGGCTCTCCAGCGAACACTCCATGGCCCGCCGCAGATTCGGCAGCTCGCTCTCCACCCGGGCGGCGACCTCGGCCTGCCGCGGGCTGAACCAGTCGAGCTCGCACCAGGTCGCGAGCCCCAGGAACCAGTCCCGGTGGCGGCGGCGCAGCCGGTCGGTGTCACCCGTGGCCGCCAGCCACTCGGCGCCGTACTCCCGCACCGTGTCCAGCATCCGGTAGCGGGCGCCGACGGCCGATTCCTCCCGCAGGACGACGGACTGCGCGAGCAGCCCGGACAGCACGTCCAGCACCGAGTCGGCCGGCAGATCGGGGCCGCTGCAGATGTACTCGGCCGCCTCCAGGTCGAACTGCCCGGCGAAGACGGAGAGCCGCGCCCACAGCAGCCGCTGTTCCGGGGCGCAGAGCTCATGACTCCAGCCGATGGCCGTACGGAGCGTCTGGTGCCGGGCGAGGGCGCTGCGGCTGCTCCCGGTCAGCAGCCGGAACCGGTCGTCCAGCCGCTGCAGCACCTGCTCCGCCGACAGGGCGCGAAGCCGGCCGGCGGCCAGCTCCAGCGCGAGCGGAATGCCGTCAAGGCGGCGGCACAGCTCCAGGGCGGTGCCCCGCGTGTGCTCGGTCAGCCGGAACTCGGGCTGCACCGAGGCGGCCCGCTCGGCGAACAGCAGCAAGGCGTCCTCGTCGCGCATGGTCGCGAGCGGGTAGCCGGTCTCGCCGTCGAGGTCCAGCGGCAGCCGGCCGGCCGTCAGTACCCGCAGCCGCGGAGCCCGGCGCAGCAGATCCCGTACCAACTCGGCACAGGTGTCCACCAGATGCTCGAAACCGTCGATCACCAGGAGGAGCCGGCGCTCGGCACAGTGTTCGAGGAGTGTCGTGCGGGGCGGCCTGCTCGTGTGATCGGTGAGGCCCAGCGCGTCGACCAGAGCGTGTTCCAGCAGCGCGGGATCGTGGACCGCGGACAGCTCCACCAGCCAGACCCCGTCGCAGTACCGTTTCTCCAGGAGCGCCGCCACCCTGGTGACCAGCCGGGTCTTGCCGACACCGCCCACCCCGACGACGGTGACGAGCCGGGACTCCTCCAGCAGCCCGACGACCTCGGCCAACTCGCTGTCGCGCCCCACGAATCTGTTCAGTTCCGCGGGGAGATTGCCCGGGTGACGGGGGGCGGGAGCCTCGGGGGAGGTGGCGGGAGGGCTTGAATCGTCGGGGGACGGAAAGGGGCGCTGAGGGCGTCGCATGAAACACGCAGAGTACTGGCCCGAAAGCGCTCCGTACAATCTCGTTGCGGGAACTCCCACGGGGCCGGCCCGCAATGCGGTACAAGGCGTGAGCCCCGGCGCGATAGGCTCGGGAACGGTGATCGGCCGCCGCGACGGCCGTCGCCGAAGAGCAGGAAACAAGACAGACAGACGACAAGCCAGAGAGCGGTGCACTGTGTCCGGTGGTGAGGTGGCCGGGATCCTGGTGGCCGTCTTCTGGGCGATCCTGGTTTCGTTCCTCGCCGTCGTGCTGGTGAGGCTCGCCCAGACGCTCAGGGCGACCACGAAACTCGTGGCGGACGTGACCGAACAGGCCGTGCCGCTGCTCGCCGACGCCTCCGCGACCGTACGTTCCGCACAGACCCAGCTCGACAAGGTCGACGCGATCGCGACGGACGTCCAGGAAGTCACCTCCAACGCCTCGGCGCTCTCCTCCACCGTCGCCTCCACCTTCGGCGGCCCGCTGGTCAAGGTCGCGGCGTTCGGTTACGGGGTCCGGCAGGCCATCGGCCGCAAGACCGGTCCCGAACCGGAAGCGCGCTCCCGGCGCTCGGTGATTGTCGGCCGGACCGTGCCGTCCGCGCGTGGCAAAAAGCGCAACGGCAGAAACTCCCGCGGATCGAAGGACTGACGCAGCGATGTTCCGCCGTACGTTCTGGTTCACCGCCGGCGCAGCCGCCGGCGTCTGGGCCACCGCCAAGGTCAACCGGAAGATCAAGCAGCTGACCCCCGAGAGCCTCGCGGCGCAGGCCGCCGACAAGGCGCTCGTGGCCGGTCACAAGCTCAAGGACTTCGCCCTGGACGTCCGCGAGGGCATGGCCAGGCGCGAGGCCGAACTGGGCGAGGCGCTCGGGCTCGAAGCACCCGTCGACCCCGATCTCCCCGTGCAGCGCCACTTCGCCGTCGAGGCGGCCGAGCCCGAGGCGCACCGCACGCTTCCCCCCACGTCACGCACCTACAACTCGTACAACCGGAATGAGGACCACTGATGGAGTCGGCTGAAATTCGCCGCCGCTGGCTGAGCTTCTACGAGGAGCGCGGTCACACCGTTGTCCCTTCGGCGTCGCTCATCGCGGACGACCCGACTCTGCTGCTCGTCCCGGCGGGCATGGTGCCCTTCAAGCCGTACTTCCTCGGCGAGGTCAAGCCGCCCGCCCCGCGCGTCACCAGTGTGCAGAAGTGCGTCCGTACGCCGGACATCGAAGAGGTCGGCAAGACCACCCGGCACGGCACCTTCTTCCAGATGTGCGGGAACTTCTCCTTCGGCGACTACTTCAAGGAAGGCGCCATCGAGTACGCCTGGGAGCTGCTCACCAGCTCCGTGGCGGACGGCGGCTTCGCTCTCGACCCCGAGCGTCTGTGGATCACGGTCTACCTCGACGACGACGAGGCCGAGCAGATCTGGCGCGACAAGATCGGTGTCCCGGCCGAGCGCATCCAGCGCCTGGGCAAGAAGGACAACTTCTGGTCCATGGGCGTCCCCGGCCCCTGCGGCCCGTGTTCCGAGATCAACTACGACCGCGGCCCCGAGTTCGGCGTCGAGGGCGGCCCGGCCGTCAACGACGAGCGGTACGTGGAGATCTGGAACCTGGTCTTCATGCAGTACGAGCGCGGCGCCGGCGACGGCAAGGACGACTTCCCGATCCTCGGCGACCTGCCGTCCAAGAACATCGACACCGGCCTCGGCCTCGAACGCCTCGCGATGATCCTGCAGGGCGTGCAGAACATGTACGAGACCGACACCCTGCGCGTCGTCATGGACAAGGCCACCGGACTCACCGGGGTCCGCTACGGCGCCGCAGCCGGCACGGACGTCTCGCTGCGCGTGGTGGCCGACCACATCCGTACCTCCGTCATGCTCATCGGCGACGGCGTCACCCCCGGCAACGAGGGCCGCGGTTACGTGCTGCGCCGCATCATGCGCCGGGCGATCCGCAACATGCGCCTGATGGGCGCCACCGGATCCGTCGTCAGCGAACTGGTCGACGTCGTGATCAACACGATGGGGCTGCAGTACCCCGAGCTGATCACCGACCGCAAGCGCATCGAGACCGTCGCGCTCGCCGAGGAGGCCGCCTTCCTCAAGGCCCTCAAGGGCGGCACCAACATCCTGGAGACCGCCGTCACCGAGACCAGGGCCGCCGGCGGCCGGGTCCTCGCCGGTGACAAGGCGTTCCTGCTCCACGACACCTGGGGCTTCCCGATCGACCTCACCCTGGAGATGGCCGCCGAACAGGGCCTCTCCGTGGACGAGGACGGCTTCCGCCGCCTCATGCAGGAGCAGCGGGACAAGGCCAAGGCCGACGCCAGGGCCAAGAAGACCGGTCACGCCGACCTGTCCGCCTACCGCGAGGTCGCCGACCACTCCGGCGTCACCGAGTTCACCGGGTACACCTCCACCGAGGGCGAGTCGACCGTCGTCGGTCTCCTCGTGGACGGCGTCTCCTCGCCCGCGGCCTCCGAGGGCGACGAGGTCGAGGTCGTCCTGGACCGCACCCCGTTCTACGCAGAGGGCGGCGGCCAGCTCGCCGACCAGGGCCGCATCCGGCTCCACAACGGTGCCGTCATCCAGGTGCGCGACGTCCAGCAGCCGGTCCCCGGTGTCTCCGTCCACAAGGGCTCGGTCCAGGTCGGCGAGGTGACGGTCGGCGCCTCGGCCCTCGCCACCATCGACAACACCCGCCGCCGCGCGATCGCCCGCGCCCACAGCGCCACCCACCTCACGCACCAGGCGCTGCGTGACGCGCTCGGCCCGACGGCCGCCCAGGCCGGTTCGGAGAACTCCCCGGGCCGCTTCCGCTTCGACTTCGGTTCGCCCGCCGCCGTGCCCGGCACGGTCCTCGTCGACGTCGAGCAGAAGATCAACGAGGTCCTCTCGCGGGAGCTCGACGTACAGGCCGAGGTCATGTCGATCGACGAGGCCAAGAAGCAGGGCGCCATCGCCGAGTTCGGCGAGAAGTACGGCGAGCGGGTCCGCGTAGTCACCATCGGCGACTTCTCCAAGGAGCTGTGCGGCGGCACGCACGTCGGCAACACCGCCCAGCTCGGCCTGGTGAAGCTGCTCGGCGAGTCGTCCATCGGCTCCGGAGTGCGCCGCATCGAGGCCCTCGTCGGCGTCGACGCGTACAACTTCCTCGCCAAGGAGCACACGGTCGTCGCCCAGCTCCAGGAGCTGGTCAAGGGCCGCTCCGAGGAGCTCCCGGAGAAGATCGCCGCCATGCTCGGCAAGCTGAAGGACGCCGAGAAGGAGATCGAGAAGTTCCGCGCGGAGAAGGTCCTGGCGGCCGCCGCAGGCCTGGTCGACTCCGCCAAGGACGTACGGGGCGTCGCCCTGGTCACCGGCCAGGTGCCGGACGGCACCTCCGCCGACGACCTGCGCAAGCTCGTCCTCGACGTCCGCGGGCGCATCCAGGGCGGCCGGCCGGCCGTCGTGGCCCTGTTCACCACGGCCAACGGCCGCCCGCTGACCGTCATCGCCACCAACGAGGCCGCCCGTGAGCGCGGCCTCAAGGCCGGTGACCTGGTCCGTACCGCCGCCAAGACGCTCGGTGGCGGGGGCGGCGGCAAGCCGGACGTCGCCCAGGGCGGCGGCACCGACCCGGACGCCATCGGTGAGGCCGTCGCCGCTGTCGAACGCCTCGTCACCGAGACGGCGTGACGCCGGACATGACGATGCGCCGCGGTCGCCGCCTGGCGATCGACGTCGGGGACGCCCGGATCGGGGTCGCCTCGTGCGACCCCGACGGGATCCTGGCCACGCCGGTGGAGACCGTGCCGGGACGCGATGTCCCGGCCGCCCACCGGCGGCTCGGGCAGATCGTCCAGGAGTACGAGCCGATCGAGGTCATCGTCGGTCTGCCCAGGTCCCTGGGCGGCGGTGAGGGACCGGCCGCGGCCAAGGTCCGCGCCTTCACCGATGTGCTCGCCCGCGCGGTTGCACCCATTCCGGTGCGATTGGTGGACGAGAGGATGACCACAGTGACGGCCAGTCAGGGGCTGCGCGCATCGGGCGTGAAGTCCAAAAAAGGCCGATCCGTCATCGACCAGGCTGCCGCTGTGGTGATCCTCCAGAACGCTCTGGAGTCCGAACGGGCTTCGGGCAAGCCACCCGGCGAGGGCGTCGAAGTGGTTGTCTGATCGCGATACGGTAACGTTCCGCGCGATGCGGCGGTGTTCGAACAAACACCGCACAGCAAAGAGACGGAACGTCGTCTCGCGGCTCAAGGGGATCGATGACTGAGTATGGCCGGGGCCCCGGCTCCGAACCGTGGCATCCCGAGGATCCCCTTTACGGGGACCAGGGATGGGGAGGCGGGCAGCAGCCTGCTCCCGGCCAGAACCAGTACGGCAGCCAGCAGCAGCCCTACCCGCAGGACCCGTACGCCCAGCAGCAGCCGCAGGACCCGTACGCGCAGCAACAGCAGGACCCCTACGCGCAGCAACAGCAGGACCCCTACGCGCAGCAACAGCAGGATCCGTACGCCCAGCAGCCGCAGTACCAGCAGCAGCCCCCCTACGGCGCCCAGCAGGACCCGTACGCCCAGCAGCCTCCCTACAACGGCGGCTGGGACACCGGTCAGCAGCCCGCCGGGATGCCGTACGAGGGCCAGCCCGCCGATCCGTACGGCTACGGCGAGACGAACGACTACTACGGCACCCCTGAGGCCTACCCGCCGCCGCAGCCCCCGGGCCGCCGCGAGGCCGAACCCGCACCGGCTCCGGCGCAGAACCCGGACTGGGACCCCGAGGTCCAGCCGGAGGAGACGCACCCCTTCTTCACCGGCGCGGACGACGGCGGCGACGCCAAGGATGACGACTACGACGACGACCCCCGCGAGTCCCGCCGCGGTGACGGCGGGGGCGAGCGGCGCGGCAAGGGCAAGAAGAAGAAGGGCCGCAGCGGCTGCGCCTGCCTGGTGGTCTCCCTCGTCCTGGCCGGCGGCCTCGGCGGAGTGGGCTACTTCGGTTACTCGTTCTACAAGGACAAGTTCGGTTCGGCCCCCGACTATTCGGGCAGCGGCTCGGGTTCGGTCGAGGTGGAGATCCCGAAGGGTTCGTACGGGTACGACATCGGCAACATCCTGAAGAAGCTGGGTGTGGTCAAGAGCGTCGACGCGTTCGTCTCCGCGCAGAACGAGAACCCCAAGGGGAAGTCGATCCAGGCCGGGGTCTATCTCCTCCACGAGGAGATGTCGGCGGCCGAGGCCGTGAAGATGATGGTCGACCCGAAGAGCCAGAACCTTCTGGTGATTCCTGAGGGAACGCGCAATGCCGCCGTCTACGCGATGGTCGACAGCAAGCTGGACCTCAAAAAAGGCACGACCGCGGGCATCGCCAAGTCCAAGAAGTCCGAACTGGGACTGCCCGGCTGGGCGGGCAAGAGCAAGGACATCAAGGACCCGCTGGAAGGATTCCTCTACCCGGCCGCATATCCGGTCACCAAGGCGACCGAGCCGGAGGCGATTCTCAAGAAGATGGTCTCGCGGTCCAATGAGGAGTACGAAGACCTCGACCTCGAAGCAACCGCCAAGAAGTACAAGCTGGATGGCCCGTGGCAGGTTCTCACCGTGGCCAGTCTGGTCCAGGCGGAGGGCCTCACGCATGACGACTTCCGTAAGATGGCCGAGGTCGTCTACAACCGCCTGAAGCCGGACAACACGGCCACGAATCGGTTGCTCGAATTCGACTCGGCATTCAATTACCTCACCAAGCAGAGCAATATCAAGATCAACCTCGATAAGATCCGGAGCAACCCGGATCCCTACAACACCTATTACCATCCCGGCCTTCCGCCCGGCCCCATCAGTAATCCCGGCGACGAAGCTCTGCGTGCCACGCTCAGTCCCACTGCCGGCGGGTGGATGTTCTTCATCTCGCTCGACGGCAAGAAGACCGAGTTCACCAAGACGGCTGCGGAGCATGCGAAACTCACGGCGAAATTCAATGAACTCCATGACATCGGCTGACGCGCGCCATCGTGCAGCCGTCCTCGGCTCGCCCATCGCCCATTCGCTCTCCCCGGTCCTGCACCGGGCCGCGTACGCCGAACTCGGCCTCGACGACTGGTCGTACGACCGGTTCGACGTGGACGAGGCGGCGCTCCCCGGCTTTGTCCGGGGCCTGGATTCCTCCTGGGCGGGGCTCTCCCTCACCATGCCGCTGAAGCGGGCGATCATCCCGCTGCTGGACTCGGTCAGCGAGACCGCGGCCTCCGTGGAGGCCGTGAACACGGTCGTCTTCACCGAGGACGGCGGGCGGGCCGGTGACAACACCGATATCCCCGGCATGATCGCCGCCCTGCGCGAGCGCGGCGTCGAGAAGACCGAGTCCGCCGCGGTCCTCGGCGCCGGAGCCACCGCCTCGTCCGCGGTCGCCGCGCTTGCGCAGATCTGTACGGGGCCGGTCACGGCCTACGTCCGCAGCCGCGAGCGCGGTGACGAGATGCGCGGCTGGGGCGAGCGGCTCGGGGTCGATGTGCGGATCGCCGACTGGGCCGAGGCCGAACAGGCCCTGCGCGCCCCGCTGGTCATCGCGACCACGCCGGCCGGTGCCACGGACGGGCTGATGGACGCCGTCCCGGAGCATCCCGGCACGCTCTTCGATGTGCTGTACGAGCCCTGGCCCACCGGACTCGCATCCTCCTGGGCGGCCCGCAACGGCGCAATCATCGGAGGTCTTGACCTCCTGGTGCACCAGGCCGTCCTCCAGGTCGAGCAGATGACGGGCCGCTCACCCGCGCCGCTGGCCGCCATGCGGCAGGCCGGCGAACAGGCGCTGGCCGCCCGCTGACCGCACATCCGGCCCGCCCGCTCCGTCCGTCTGCTGGACCGGCGGCGGGCCGAGGGCCCCGGTCGTGGGAGGATCGAGGGCGGCGGGCCAGGGCCGCGCACCCGGTCGCGCCGTTGCAGTTACAGGCGCGAGCATGAGGAGCACCGTTGAGCAGGTTGCGCTGGCTGACCGCCGGAGAGTCGCACGGCCCCGCACTGGTGGCGACGCTGGAGGGTCTTCCCGCCGGTATCCCCGTCACCACGGAGATGGTGGCGGACGCGCTCGCCAGGCGACGGCTCGGTTACGGGCGCGGCGCCCGGATGAAGTTCGAGAAGGACGAGGTCACCTTCCTCGGCGGGGTCCGGCACGGCCTGACCATGGGTTCGCCCGTCGCCGTGATGGTGGGCAACACCGAGTGGCCCAAGTGGGAGCAGGTCATGTCGGCCGACCCGGTCGACCCCGACGTACTGGCCGCCCAGGCCCGTAACGCCCCGCTGACCCGCCCCCGGCCAGGCCACGCCGACCTCGCCGGTATGCAGAAGTACGGCTTCGACGAGGCCCGGCCGATCCTGGAGCGCGCCAGCGCCCGGGAGACCGCGGCGCGCGTCGCCCTCGGCGCCGTCGCCCGGTCCTACCTCAAGGAGACCGCCGGCATCGAGATCGTCAGCCACGTCGTGGAACTGGCGGCGGCCAAGGCGCCGTACGGGGTCTACCCGGTCCCGGCCGACGTCGAGAAGCTCGACGCCGACCCGGTGCGCTGCCTCGACGCCACCGCGAGCAAGCAGATGGTCGCCGAGATCGACCAGGCCCACAAGGACGGCGACACGCTCGGCGGTGTGGTCGAGGTGCTGGCGTACGGAGTGCCGGTCGGCCTCGGTTCGCACGTGCACTGGGACCGACGCCTCGACGCCCGCCTCGCCGCCGCGCTCATGGGTATCCAGGCCATCAAGGGCGTCGAGGTCGGCGACGGCTTCGACCTCGCCCGGGTCCCCGGATCGCAGGCGCACGACGAGATCCTCGTGACCGACGACGGCATCAGGCGCGCTTCCGGCCGCGCCGGTGGCACCGAAGGCGGCCTGACCACCGGTGAGCTGCTGCGCGTCCGCGCAGCGATGAAGCCGATCGCGACCGTGCCGCGCGCACTGGCCACGGTCGACGTGGTGACCGGTGAACCGGCCAAGGCACACCATCAGCGCTCCGATGTCTGCGCCGTTCCCGCCGCCGGCATCGTCGCCGAGGCGATGGTCGCGCTGGTCCTCGCCGACGCGGTCGCGGAGAAGTTCGGCGGCGACAGCGTCGCCGAGACCCACCGCAACGTCCAGTCGTACCTCGACAACCTCCAGATCCGATGAGCGGTCCGCTGATCGTCCTGGTCGGGCCGATGGGCGTCGGCAAGTCCACGGTCGGCGAGCTGCTCGCCGACCGGCTGGGCACCGGCTACCGCGACACCGACGCCGATGTCGTCGCCACGGCGGGCAAGCCCATCTCGGAGATCTTCTACGACGAGGGCGAGGACCACTTCCGCGCACTGGAGCGGGCGGCCGTCCGGGCCGCGGTCGCCGAGCACGGGGGAGTCCTCTCGCTCGGCGGCGGCGCCGTCCTCGACGAGGCGACGCGCGCTCTGCTCGCGGATCACGCCGTCGTCTACCTCTCGATGGACGTCGACGAGGCGGTGAAGCGGGTCGGGCTGAACACCGCGCGCCCGCTGCTCGCCGTGAACCCGCGCCGGCAGTGGCGTGAGCTCATGGAGGCCCGCCGCCACCTCTACACGGAGGTGGCCCGCGCAGTCGTCGCGACCGACGAGCGCACACCGGAAGAGGTCGCCCAGGCGGTCCTCGACGCACTGGAACTGCCGGACGCGCCGTCCGGCCGGGAGAAGCGAACGATGACCGACCAGCCACCCACCCGTATCCAGATCGCCGGCAGTGCGGGCACCGACCCGTACGAGGTACTGATCGGCCGGCAACTCCTCGGCGAGCTGCCCACGCTCATCGGCGACCGCGCCCAGCGCGTCGCGGTCCTGCACCCCGAGGCGCTCGCCGAGACGGGTGAGACGGTCCGTCAGGATCTCGCGGACCATGGCTACGAGGCCATCGCGATCCAGCTGCCCAACGCCGAGGAGGCCAAGACCGTCGAGGTCGCCGCCTACTGCTGGAAGGCGCTCGGTCAGACCGGCTTCACCCGCACCGATGTCATCGTCGGCATCGGCGGCGGCGCCACCACGGACGTCGCCGGCTTCGTCGCCGCCTCCTGGCTGCGCGGAGTGCGCTGGATCGCCGTACCCACGACCGTGCTCGGCATGGTCGACGCGGCCGTCGGCGGCAAGACCGGCATCAACACCGCCGAGGGCAAGAACCTCGTCGGCGCCTTCCACCCCCCGGCCGGGGTGCTCTGCGACCTGGCCGCGCTGGACTCGCTGCCGGTCAACGACTACGTCTCCGGCATGGCCGAGATCATCAAGGCCGGCTTCATCGCCGACCCGGTGATCCTCGACCTCGTCGAGGCGGACCCGCAGGGCGCGCGCACACCGGCCGGACCGCACACCTCCGAGCTGATCGAGCGGGCCATCCGGGTCAAGGCCGAGGTCGTCTCCAGCGACCTCAAGGAATCCGGGCTCCGCGAGATCCTCAACTACGGACACACACTGGCCCACGCGATCGAGAAGAACGAGCGCTACAAGTGGCGCCACGGCGCCGCCGTCTCGGTCGGCATGGTCTTCGCCGCCGAACTGGGCCGCCTCGCCGGACGCCTGGACGACGCCACCGCCGACCGGCACCGCGCCGTCCTGGAGTCCGTCGGACTGCCGCTCACCTACCGTGGCGACCAGTGGCCCAAGCTGCTGGAGAACATGAAGGTCGACAAGAAGTCGCGCGGCAACCTGCTGCGCTTCATCGTCCTGGACGGCCTCGGCAAGCCCACCGTCCTGGAGGGCCCCGACCCGGCCGTGCTGCTCGCCGCCTACGGAGAGGTGTCGGCGTGACCCGCCGGGTGTTCGTCCTCAACGGACCCAACCTCGGCCGGCTCGGCTCCCGTGAGCCCGACGTCTACGGCGCCACGTCGTACGCCGGGCTCGTCGACACCTGCCGCACCCTCGGCAAGGAGCTGGGCTTCGACGTCGACGTCCGGGAGACCAACGACGAGGGGGAGCTGATCCGCTGGCTCCACGAAGCCGCGGACGGTTCAATTCCGGTCGTTCTCAACCCCGGTGCCTTCACGCACTATTCGTACGGGATGCGCGACGCGGCCGCCCAGCGCACCGCTCCGCTGATCGAGGTGCACATCTCGAACCCGTACGCACGGGAGGAATTCCGTCATCACTCCGTGGTCGCACCGGTCGCCACCGGGACCGTAGCCGGATTCGGCATCGGCTCCTACCGGCTCGCCCTGCGCGCGCTCGCGGACGAACTGTCGGACTGACGTACGCCCGCACCGGAAGGCCGACTTGGCCGACGGGGCACTGTGGACCCTCCCCGGCCGTTCCCTCCGTAGCGGCCGGGGAAGGTACGGTTGCCGTTCCACCAGCGCCAGTTGCCTGTACGAGACGGAGTGCCACCGGATGCAGCACGCAGTGGGGGCCCCGCTGCCGCCGCCCCAGGGACCCGGAAACGGACCCGTCGGCTGGTCGCACCAGGCCCAGCACCCCGGTCACCCGGGCCCGCCCGCTCAGCCCCCGGCCGGCCCGCCCGCCCAGCCCCGGGCCGGTCACCCGGGCCCGCCGCCCCCGGTGCCGCCGCCCCCGGTGCCGCCGGCCCCGCAGGGGCCGGGCTGGACCGGACCCGCGCCGCACCAGGCCCCCGCCCCGGTCTCCAGGGAGACCACCGGGCACATCCAGCTGCCGCCCGGCGGGCCCGTACCGCTGCCCGCGGCGCCCGCCGGGCCCGGCACCGGCACCGCGACCCTCGCCGTGCTCCTGATCGGCCCGGCAGGCGCAGGGAAGACCACCGTGGCCAAGCTCTGGGCCGCCCGCCGCAGGGTCCCCACCGCCCACGTCAGCCTCGACGACGTCCGCGAGTGGGTCTGCTCCGGCTTCGCCGACCCGCAGGCGGGGTGGAACGACCAGTCGGAGGCCCAGTACCGCCTGGCCCGCCGCACCTGCGGCTTCGCGGCCCGCAATTTCCTGGCCAACGGCATCTCCTGCATCCTCGACGACGCGGTCTTCCCGGACCGGCCCGTCGTCGGCCTCGGCGGCTGGAAACGCCACGTCGGCCCCGGACTGCTCCCCGTCGTCCTGCTGCCGGGCCTGGAGATCGTCCTGGAGCGCAACGCCGCCCGGAGCGGCAACCGCCGTCTCTCCGACGAGGAGGTCGCCCGGATCCACGGGCGGATGGCCGGCTGGTACGGCTCCGGGCTGCCGATCATCGACAACTCCACGTACGACGTGGAGACCACAGCCCGCGTCCTGGACGACATACTCGCCCGCTCCCTCGCGAGCCCCCCGGCCTGGTGAGCCGGCGGCCCGTCCGCCGAGGGCAGGGCGTACCCCCGGTCGGGTGCGCTGACCGCGCGGGCCCGCGCCCACGCTCGTACGCTCGATGCATGTCAGAGGTGTACGCCGTCCGCCGCGGGCTGCTCCGCGACCGGTGCGCCGCCGTCGGATCCGCGGCCGCCCTGGTCTCCCGCCCCGCCAATGTCCGCTACCTGGCGGGCGGAGCGCCCCCGGGTGCCGTGCTGCTGCTCGGCCCCGACGAGGACGTCCTGCTCTGCCCGCGCCCTCCGACCGGTGATCCGGCCGACGGGCGCACCGACGAACAGCTCCGGGTGGACCTGCTGCCGGTGACCGGCGGTGATCCCGTCGTGGCCGCCGCGGATCTGGCCACCGCAGGCGGGGCGGAGTCCCTGGCCGTGGAGGAACACGATCTGACGGTCGCCAGGCACCGGGCCATGGCCTCGGTCGCCCCGAAGCTCAGGCTGGCCGATCTCGGCGCGACCGTCGAGCAGCTGCGCATCGTGAAGGACGAGGAGGAGATCGGCTGTCTGCGGATCGCCGCCGAGATCACCGACCAGGCGCTGGGTGAACTCCTCGAATCGATCCTGGTCGGCCGCACGGAGCGGCATCTCGCGCTCGAACTGGAACGCAGACTGGTCGACCACGGGGCCGACGGCCCCGCCTTCGCGACCTCCGTCGCCACCGGCCCCAACTCCGGCCGGGGCCGCCACCGGCCCTCGGACCGACGGGTGGAGGAAGGAGATTTTCTCTCCGTCTGCCTCGGCGCCAACTACCGCGGATACCGGTGCGAGATCGGCCGCACCTTCGTCATCGGCACGGCTCCTGCCGACTGGCAGATCGAGCTCTACGACCTGGTTTTCGCCGCTCAGCGGGCCGGACGCGAGGCTCTCGTGCCCGGCGCCGCCTACCGTGACGTGGACCGTGCGGCCCGCCATGTACTGGACTCCGCGGGGCACGGTGAGGGCCTCGCACCCTGGACCGGGCACGGGGTGGGGCTCGAAATCGACGAGGACCCGCAGCTGGCACCCGCTGCCATGGGTAAACTGGACGCTTGTGTGCCGGTCACCGTCGAACCGGGGGTCCACCTCCCGGGCCGGGGCGGAGTCCGGATCGATGACACGCTCGTCGTGCGCCCCGAGGCGGACGGCGGACCCGAGCTACTCACCATTACGACCAAGGAGCTGCTCGCGCTCTAGCGCGCATCCTTGGCCGTTCCACCAGCTTCAGTCCAGGAGATTCCGCAACCGTGGCTTCCACGAACGACCTCAAGAACGGCCTGGTGCTCAAGCTCGACGGAGGCCAGCTCTGGTCCGTCGTCGAGTTCCAGCACGTCAAGCCCGGCAAGGGCCCGGCCTTCGTGCGCACCAAGCTCAAGAACGTGCTCTCCGGCAAGGTCGTCGACAAGACGTTCAACGCCGGCGTGAAGGTCGAGACGGCCACCATTGACCGGCGTGACATGCAGTTCTCGTACATGGACGGCGAGTACTTCGTCTTCATGGACATGGACACGTACGACCAGCTGATGGTCGACCGCAAGTCCGTCGGCGACGCCGCCAACTTCCTGATCGAGGGCTTCACCGCCTCCGTCGCCCAGCACGAGGGCGAGGTGCTCTACGTCGAGCTGCCGGCCGCCGTCGAGCTGACCATCCAGCACACGGACCCGGGCGTCCAGGGCGACCGGTCCACCGGTGGCACCAAGCCCGCCACGCTGGAGACCGGCTACGAGATCGGCGTCCCGCTCTTCATCACCACCGGTGAGAAGATCAAGGTCGACACCCGCTCGGGCGATTACCTCGGCCGGGTGAACAGCTAACCGTGGCTGCCCGGAATACGGCCCGCAAGCGAGCCTTCCAGATCCTCTTCGAGGCCGACCAGCGCGGTGAGTCCGTGCAGACGGTCCTCGCGGACTGGGTCCGGCACTCGCGGTCCGACACCCGTCAGCCGCCGGTCACCGAGTACACGATGGAGCTCGTCGAGGGGTACGCGCAGTACGCGGACCGCATCGACGACCTCATCGTCACCTACGCCGTGGACTGGGAGATCGACCGCATGCCGGTCGTCGACCGGAACATCCTGCGGCTCGGTGCGTACGAGCTGATCTGGGTGGACGCGACACCCGACGCGGTGGTGATCGACGAGGCGGTCCAGATCGCCAAGGAGTTCTCCACCGATGACTCCCCGTCCTTCGTGAACGGCCTGCTGGCCCGTTTCAAGGACCTCAAGCCGAACCTTCGCCGGGAGCAGTAGCCCCCGGCGGCGTTCTGCCGACGAAGGGCCCACGGTCGCGAGACCGTGGGCCCTTCGGCTTGTCCGGGAGCCGACCTCGTGCGGACTGCCCGGAAAACGGAAACGCCGGGTCCGGCGGGGCGCCCGGGAAGGGCCCCGCCGACCCGGCGGTACGTTTCTTCTGGGGTGGTCAGCCCTCGTCGTGAGCGACCGCGCGGCGCGCGTCCGCGTCGAGGACGCCCCAGCTGATCAGCTGCTCCGTGAGCACGGACGGCGACTGGTCGTAGATCACGGCCAGCGTGCGCAGGTCGTCCTGGCGGATCGAGAGCACCTTGCCGTTGTAGTCGCCGCGCTGGCTCTGGATCGTCGCCGCGTAGCGCTGCAGGGGTCCGGCCTTCTCCGGCGGGACGTGGGCGAGGCGCTCAAGCTGGAGAACGAGCTTCGGCGGCGGCTCGGCAGCCCCGCCGGGGGTCGTGCCGGGCAGGAGCTCCTGCACCGGAACACCGTAGAAGTCCGCCAGCTCGGCAAGGCGCTGGACGGTGACGGCGCGGTCGCCGCGCTCGTACGAGCCGACCACGACGGCCTTCCAGCGGCCCTGCGACTTCTCCTCCACGCCGTGGAGGGAGAGGCCCTGCTGGGTGCGGATGGCGCGGAGCTTGGCCCCGAGCTGTTTTGCGTATTCGCTGGACATATGGCTCCCCGGACGCTGGAACATTGTGCGGCTCCGCCGCGTGGCTGGTAACTCACTGTGAGGTTACGCAGCGTTACTTGGGTGCGTCAAGCTGAATGGTCCGGACCGGTACCTCCCGGGGGTGGGGGCAAGGCCCTGCTCAGGCCCTGGTAACGTGAATGACGTAATTTCGACGTCCTTTAAGATCCGTCCAGTGAGGCGGAGAAGGAGGTCCGTTTCTTATGGACGCACAGCACGACGCCACCGGCAATGCGGCACGCCCCGTTCTCGAGGCTCCCGACATCGCCCGAGTACTGACCCGCATCGCCCACGAGATCGTCGAACGCGCCAAGGGTGCCGACGACGTGGTGCTCCTCGGCATCCCGACCCGGGGCGTCTTCCTCGCCCGCCGGCTCGCCGACAAGCTCGAAGAGATCACCGGCCGGAAAATGCCGGTCGGATCGCTCGACATCACCATGTACCGGGACGACCTGCGGATGCGCCCCGCGCGCGCCCTGGCCCGCACCGAGATCCCCGGCGAGGGCATCGAGGGCCGCCTGGTCGTCCTCGTCGACGACGTACTCTTCTCCGGCCGCACGATCCGCGCCGCTCTCGACGCGCTCGGCGACATCGGCCGGCCCCGCGCGGTACAGCTCGCGGTCCTCGTCGACCGCGGACACCGCGAACTCCCGATCCGTGCCGACTACGTCGGCAAGAACCTCCCCACGTCGCTGCGGGAGACGGTCAAGGTCCAGCTCGCCGAGGAGGACGGCCGTGACGCCGTGCTGCTCGGGGTCGAGCAGGCCGCCCCGGCGGTCGAGCAGTAGCTGCCATTTCCGTACGGCCCACTGCCGTACGGCGGCTTCCGCACGCCCGCATGCCTGAACCCTCCAGCCACCCGGAGAACACCCAGATGAAGCGCCACCTCATCTCGGCCGCCGACCTCACCCGCGACGACGCCGTCCTGATCCTCGACACCGCCGAGGAGATGGCCAGGGTCGCGGACCGGCCGATCAAGAAGCTTCCGACCCTGCGCGGCCGTACCGTCGTCAATCTCTTCTTCGAGGACTCGACGCGTACCCGCATCTCCTTCGAGGCAGCCGCCAAGCGCCTGTCCGCCGACGTCATCAACTTCTCCGCCAAGGGCTCCTCGGTCTCCAAGGGTGAGTCGCTCAAGGACACCGCCCTGACCCTGGAGGCGATGGGCGCCGACGCCGTCGTCATCCGGCACGGCGCCTCCGGCGCCCCGTACCGTCTGGCCACCTCCGGCTGGATCGACGGCGCGGTCGTCAACGCAGGGGACGGCACGCACGAGCACCCCACCCAGGCACTCCTGGACGCCTTCACCATGCGCCGCAGGCTGGTCGGGGCCGACACCGGACTCGGCAAGGACCTCGACGGCCGCCGGATCACGATCGTCGGCGACATCCTCCACAGTCGCGTCGCCCGCTCCAACGTCCACCTGCTGACCACCCTCGGCGCCCACGTCACCCTGGTGGCCCCGCCCACCCTGGTCCCCGTCGGCGTCGAGCAGTGGCCCTGCGACATCAGCTACAGCCTCGACGAGGTGCTGCCGAAGTCGGACGCTGTGATGATGCTTCGTGTGCAGCGTGAGCGGATGAACGCCGCCTACTTCCCGACCGAGCGCGAGTACTCCCGGCGCTACGGCCTGGACGGCGAGCGGATGGCGAAGATGCCCGAGCACGCCATCGTCATGCACCCCGGCCCGATGGTCCGCGGCATGGAGATCACCGCCGAGGTGGCCGACTCCGACCGCTGCACCGTCGTCGAGCAGGTAGCCAACGGCGTCTCGATCCGCATGGCCGTGCTCTACCTGCTGCTCGGCGGTTCCGAGCCCGCCGCCGCACCTGCTGCCCCCGCCCGTACCGAGGAGAACAAGTAACCATGAGCAAGATCCTTATCCGCGGCGCGAAGGTCCTCGGCGGCGACCCCCAGGACGTCCTCATCGACGGCGAGACCATCGCGGCGGTCGGCACCGGGCTCGACGCCGGCGACGCCACCGTGATCGAGGCGGCGGGCCAGATCCTGCTGCCCGGCCTGGTCGACCTCCACACCCACCTGCGCGAGCCCGGCCGCGAGGACTCCGAGACCGTCCTGACCGGCACCAAGGCCGCGGCGGTCGGCGGCTTCACCGCCGTGCACGCCATGGCCAACACCTTCCCCGTCGCCGACACCGCCGGTGTCGTCGAGCAGGTCTGGCGGCTCGGCAAGGAGTCCGGCTACTGCGACGTGCAGCCCATCGGCGCCGTCACCGTCGGCCTGGAGGGCAAGCAGCTCGCCGAACTCGGCGCCATGCACGACTCCGCCGCCGGAGTGAAGGTCTTCTCCGACGACGGCAAGTGCGTCGACGACGCGGTGATCATGCGCCGCGCCCTGGAGTACGTGAAGGCGTTCGACGGAGTCGTCGCCCAGCACGCCCAGGAGCCCCGCCTCACCGAGGGCGCCCAGATGAACGAGGGCATCGTCTCGGCCGAGCTCGGCCTCGGCGGCTGGCCCGCCGTCGCCGAGGAGTCGATCATCGCCCGCGACGTCCTGCTCGCCGCCCACGTCGACTCCCGCGTGCACATCTGCCACCTGTCGACCGCCGGCTCCGTGGAGATCGTCCGCTGGGCCAAGTCCAAGGGCTGGAACGTCACCGCCGAGGTCACCCCGCACCACCTGCTCCTCACCGACGAGCTCGTACGGTCCTACAACCCGGTCTACAAGGTGAACCCGCCGCTGCGCACCGAGGCCGACGTCCTGGCCCTGCGCGAGGCGCTGGCCGACGGCACCATCGACTGCGTCGCCACCGACCACGCCCCGCACCCGCACGAGGACAAGGACTGCGAGTGGGCCGCGGCCGCCATGGGCATGGTGGGCCTGGAGACCGCGCTCTCCGTCGTCCAGCAGACGATGGTGGACACCGGTCTGATCGACTGGGCCGGCGTCGCCGACCGCATGTCGTTCCGCCCCGCCGCCATCGGCCGTCTCGACGGACACGGCCGGCCCGTCTCGGAGGGCGAGCCCGCCAACCTCACCCTGGTCGATCCGGCATACCGTGGAGTCGTGGACCCCGCGGGCTTCGCCTCCCGCAGCCGCAACACCCCCTACGAGGGCCGCGAGCTGCCGGGCCGAGTGACCCACACCTTCCTGCGGGGCCGTGCCACGGTCGTCGACGGGAAACTCGCGTGACAACACTCACCCCCACCCACCAGCTGTACCGACTGGCCGCCGAGCAGAAGTCGGCGGAGGTCACCGACTGGTCCGCCCGCATCAGCTGGGTGATCGGACTGATCGTCCTCATCGCCTTCGTCTACTGGCTCATGCGCCAGGGATGGAAGTGGCGCGGCAGCCTCCAGTCCGGTCTCTCCGACCTCGCGACCACGCCGGACGGCTTCGCGGACGGCGAGAAACTGCTCACCCTGACCGGGCGCTACCACGCCTCGACGACGGCCGGGCAGTGGCTCGACCGCATCGTCGCCCACGGCCTCGGTACCCGCAGCCGCGTCGAGCTCACCCTCACCGAGCAGGGCCTCGACGTCGTACGGCCCGGCGCGACGGACTTCTTCGTCCCCGCCGCCGACCTGCGCGAGGCCCGGACCGACAAGGCCCTCGCGGGCAAGGTCCTGCCCGAGGGCGGACTCCTGGTCATCACCTGGGCGCTCGGCGACCAGCTGATCGACTCCGGATTCCGCTCCGACCACTCGGCCGAACACCCCGCCTGGGTCGAAGCCGTCAACCACCTCACCAGCACTACGGAAGGCACCGCACGATGACGATCTCCACCCGGGGAGCCGCCAAAGCTCCCGCCGTACTCGTCCTGGAGGACGGCCGCGCCTTCCGCGGCCGCGCCTACGGGGCTGTGGGGGAGACCTTCGGCGAGGCGGTGTTCTCCACCGGCATGACCGGCTACCAGGAGACACTGACCGACCCCTCGTACCACCGCCAGGTCGTCGTGATGACCGCCCCGCACGTCGGCAACACCGGTGTGAACGACGAGGACCCCGAGTCGAAGCAGATCTGGGTCGCCGGCTACGTCGTGCGCGACCCCGCCCGGGTGCCCTCCAACTGGCGCTCGCAGCGCTCGCTGGACGAGGAACTCGTGAGCCAGGGCGTCGTCGGCATCAGCGGCATCGACACCCGCGCCCTCACCCGCCACCTGCGCGAGCGCGGCGCGATGCGCGTCGGCATCTTCTCCGGCAACGCGATCGCCGACGAGGGCACGCTCCTCGCCCGGGTGCGCCAGGCCCCCGAGATGAACGGCGCCGACCTCTCCGCCGAGGTCGCCACCAAGGAGACGTACGTCGTCCCCGCGATCGGCACCAAGAAGTTCACCGTCGCCGCGATCGACCTCGGCATCAAGGGCATGACCCCGCACCGGATGGCCGAGCGCGGCATCGAGGTGCACGTCCTGCCCGCCACCGCCACCCTGGAGGAGGTGTACGCGGTCGAGCCCGACGGCGTCTTCTTCTCCAACGGCCCCGGCGACCCCTCCACCGCCGACCACCCGGTCTCCGTCATGCAGGGCGTCCTGGAGCGGAAGACCCCGCTCTTCGGCATCTGCTTCGGCAACCAGATCCTGGGTCGCGCGCTCGGCTTCGGCACGTACAAGCTGAAGTACGGCCACCGCGGTATCAACCAGCCCGTGCAGGACCGCTCGACCGGCAAGGTCGAGGTCACCGCGCACAACCACGGCTTCGCCGTCGACGCCCCGCTCGACAAGGTCTCCGACACCGCCTACGGGCGCGCCGAGGTCTCCCACGTCTGCCTGAACGACCAGGTCGTCGAGGGCCTCCAGCTCCTCGACCGGCCGGCCTTCAGCGTCCAGTACCACCCCGAAGCAGCCGCCGGCCCGCACGACGCCGCGTACCTCTTCGACCGCTTCGTATCCCTGATGGAGGGCCAGCGTGCCTAAGCGCTCCGATATCCAGTCCGTCCTGGTCATCGGCTCCGGTCCGATCGTCATCGGCCAGGCCGCCGAGTTCGACTACTCCGGCACCCAGGCCTGCCGCGTCCTCAAGGCCGAGGGCCTGCGCGTCATCCTGGTGAACTCCAACCCGGCGACGATCATGACCGACCCGGAGATCGCCGACGCCACGTACGTCGAGCCGATCACCCCCGAGTTCGTCGAGAAGATCATCGCCAAGGAGCGCCCCGACGCGCTGCTCCCGACCCTGGGCGGCCAGACCGCGCTCAACACCGCGATCTCCATGCACGAGAACGGTGTCCTGGAGAAGTACGGCGTCGAGCTCATCGGCGCCAACGTCGAGGCCATCAACAAGGGCGAGGACCGCGAGCTCTTCAAGGGCGTCGTCGAAGCCGTCAAGGCCAAGATCGGCTACGGCGAGTCCGCCCGCTCCGTCATCTGTCACTCGATGGACGACATCATGAAGGGCGTCGACACCCTCGGCGGCTACCCCGTCGTCGTCCGCCCCTCCTTCACGATGGGCGGCGCCGGCTCCGGCTTCGCCCACGACGAGGACGAGCTGCGCCGCATCGCCGGACAGGGGCTCACGCTCTCCCCGACCACCGAGGTGCTCCTGGAGGAGTCCATCCTCGGCTGGAAGGAGTACGAGCTGGAGCTGATGCGCGACAAGAACGACAACGTCGTGGTCGTCTGCTCCATCGAGAACTTCGACCCGATGGGCGTCCACACCGGTGACTCGATCACCGTCGCCCCGTCGATGACGCTCACCGACCGCGAGTACCAGCGGCTGCGCGACATCGGCATCGCGATCATCCGCGAGGTCGGCGTCGACACCGGCGGCTGCAACATCCAGTTCGCCATCGACCCGGTCGACGGCCGCGTCATCGTGATCGAGATGAACCCGCGCGTCTCCCGCTCCTCGGCGCTCGCCTCCAAGGCCACCGGCTTCCCGATCGCCAAGATCGCCGCCAAGCTGGCCGTCGGCTACACGCTCGACGAGATCCCCAACGACATCACCGAGAAGACGCCGGCCTCCTTCGAGCCGACCCTCGACTACGTCGTGGTCAAGGCCCCGCGCTTCGCCTTCGAGAAGTTCCCGTCCGCCGACTCCACCCTCACCACCACCATGAAGTCGGTGGGCGAGGCCATGGCGATCGGCCGGAACTTCACCGAGGCGCTGCAGAAGGCGCTGCGCTCCCTGGAGAAGAAGGGCTCGCAGTTCGCCTTCACCGGCGAGCCCGGCGACAAGGCGGAGCTGCTGGCCGAGGCGGTCCGCCCGACCGACGGCCGGATCAACACCGTCATGCAGGCGATCCGGGCCGGCGCCACCCAGGAAGAGGTCTTCGACGCCACGAAGATCGACCCCTGGTTCGTCGACCAGCTCTTCCTCATCAAGGAGATCGCCGACGAGCTGGCCGCCGCCGAAAAGCTCGTCCCCGAACTGCTGGCCGACGCCAAGCGGCACGGCTTCTCCGACGTCCAGATCGCCGAGATCCGCGGCCTGCGCGAGGACGTCGTCCGCGAGGTGCGGCACGCGCTCGGCATCCGCCCGGTCTACAAGACGGTCGACACCTGCGCCGCCGAGTTCGCCGCCAACACGCCGTACTTCTACTCCTCCTACGACGAGGAGAGCGAGGTCGCGCCCCGCACCAAGCCCGCGGTGATCATCCTCGGCTCCGGCCCCAACCGCATCGGCCAGGGCATCGAGTTCGACTACTCCTGCGTCCACGCCTCCTTCGCGCTGAGCGACGCGGGCTACGAGACCGTGATGGTCAACTGCAACCCGGAGACGGTCTCCACCGACTACGACACCTCCGACCGCCTGTACTTCGAGCCGCTGACGCTCGAGGACGTGCTGGAGATCGTGCACGCCGAGTCCCTCGCGGGCCCGATCGCGGGTGTCATCGTCCAGCTCGGCGGCCAGACCCCGCTCGGCCTGGCCCAGGCACTCAAGGACAACGGCGTGCCCGTCGTCGGCACCTCCCCGGAGGCGATCCACGCCGCCGAGGACCGCGGCGCCTTCGGCCGCGTGCTCGCCGAGGCCGGTCTCCCGGCCCCGAAGCACGGCACCGCCACCACCTTCGCCGAGGCCAAGGCCATCGCCGACGAGATCGGCTACCCCGTCCTCGTACGCCCCTCGTACGTGCTCGGCGGCCGCGGCATGGAGATCGTGTACGACGAGACCCGGCTCTCCTCGTACATCGCCGAGTCCACCGAGATCAGCCCCACCCGGCCGGTCCTGGTCGACCGCTTCCTCGACGACGCGATCGAGATCGACGTCGACGCGCTCTACGACGGCACCGAGCTCTACCTCGGCGGCGTCATGGAACACATCGAGGAAGCCGGTATCCACTCCGGGGACTCCGCCTGCGCGCTGCCCCCGATCACGCTCGGCGGCTACGACATCAAGCGGCTGCGCGCCTCCACCGAGGGCATCGCCAAGGGCGTCGGCGTACGCGGACTGATCAACATCCAGTTCGCGCTCTCCGGCGACATCCTCTACGTCCTCGAAGCCAACCCGCGCGCTTCCCGCACCGTCCCCTTCACCTCGAAGGCGACCGCGGTGCCGCTCGCGAAGGCCGCCGCCCGCATCTCCCTGGGCGCGACCGTAGCGGAGCTGCGCGAGGAGGGCCTGCTGCCCAGGCACGGCGACGGCGGCACCCTGCCGCTGGACGCGCCGATCTCCGTCAAGGAGGCCGTCATGCCGTGGTCGCGCTTCCGCGACATCCACGGCCGCGGCGTCGACACGGTGCTGGGCCCGGAGATGCGCTCCACCGGTGAGGTCATGGGCATCGACTCGGTCTTCGGCACGGCGTACGCCAAGTCGCAGGCCGGTGCGTACGGCCCGCTGCCCACCAAGGGCCGCGCCTTCATCTCGGTCGCCAACCGCGACAAGCGCTCGATGATCTTCCCCGCCCGCGAGCTGGTCGCCCACGGCTTCGAGCTGATGGCCACGTCCGGTACCGCCGAGGTGCTCAAGCGCAACGGCATCAACGCCACCATCGTGCGCAAGCAGTCCGAGGGCGAAGGCCCGAACGGCGAGAAGACGATCGTCCAGCTCATCCACGACGGCGAGGTCGACCTCATCGTCAACACGCCGTACGGAACCGGCGGCCGGCTCGACGGCTACGAGATCCGCACCGCGGCCGTCGCCCGGTCCGTCCCGTGCCTCACCACGGTCCAGGCGCTCGCCGCGGCCGTCCAGGGCATCGACGCCCTCAACCACGGAGACGTCGGCGTACGTTCCCTCCAGGAACACGCGGAGCATCTGACGGCAGCGCGCGAATAGCAGCCCAGGAGGGGGACACCGGAAACGGTGTCCCCCTCTTCGCGAGAACAGCAGTTCGTGAGATCACCGACGCGCCGAGACACCACCGAGGACACACCCCGATGTACAAGCTCTTCTTCCAGCTCGTCTTCAAGCGGATGGACCCCGAGCAGGCCCACTACCTGGCCTTCCGCTGGATCCGCCTCGCCGCCCGTACCCCCGTCCTGCGCACCTTCGTCGCCGCCGCGCTCGCCCCCCGCTACAAGGAGCTGCGCACCGAGGCCCTCGGCCTTCGGATGCACGGCCCCTTCGGCCTCGCCGCGGGCTTCGACAAGAACGCGATCGCGATCGACGGCATGGCCATGCTCGGCTTCGACCACGTCGAGATCGGCACGGTCACCGGTGAACCGCAGCCGGGCAACCCGAAGAAGCGCCTGTTCCGCCTCGTGGCGGACCGCGCGCTGATCAACCGCATGGGCTTCAACAACGAGGGTTCGGCCGCCGTGGCCGAGCGCCTGGCGGCACGGGTGCCGGTCATCCGGACCACCGTCGGCGTCAACATCGGCAAGACGAAGGCCGTCCCCGAGGCCGACGCCGCCGCCGACTACGTGAAGTCCACCGAGCGCCTCGCCGCGCACGCCGACTACCTCGTCGTCAACGTCTCCTCGCCCAACACCCCCGGACTGCGCAACCTCCAGGCCACCGAGTCGCTGCGCCCGCTGCTGACCGCCGTGCGCGAGGCCGCCGACCGGACCGTCACCGCCCGCCGGGTCCCGCTGCTCGTCAAGATCGCCCCCGACCTCGCGGACGAGGACATCGACGCCGTCGCCGACCTCGCCGTCGAGCTGGGCCTGGACGGCATCATCGCCACCAACACCACCATCGCCCGCGAGGGCCTGGGACTGAAGTCCCCGGCCTCCCTGGTCAAGGAGACCGGCGGACTGTCCGGCGCGCCCCTCAAGGAGCGCTCCCTGGAGGTCCTGGGCCGCCTGTACGCGCGCGTGGGGACCAGGATCACCCTGGTGGGCGTCGGAGGCATCGAGAACGCCGAGGACGCCTGGCAGCGCATCCTTGCCGGCGCCACGCTCGTCCAGGGCTACAGCGCCTTCATCTACGAGGGCCCGTTCTACGCCCGCGCGATCCACAAGGGCCTGGCCGCGCGCCTGGCCGCCTCCCCGTACGCGACCCTCGCCGACGCCGTCGGCGCGGAAACCAGGAAGGCCGTGAAATGACCCAGGAGCCCTTCGGCGCACGTCTGCGTCACGCCATGGACACCCGTGGACCGCTCTGTGTGGGCATCGACCCGCACGCGTCCCTGCTGAGCTCCTGGGGGCTCGGCGACGACGTCGCGGGCCTGGAGCGCTTCACCCGTACGGTCGTCGAGGCACTGGCCGACCGGGTCGCCGTGCTCAAGCCGCAGTCCGCGTTCTTCGAGAGGTTCGGCTCGCGCGGCGTCGCCGTACTGGAGAAGGCCGTCGAGGAGGCCAGGGCGGCCGGTGCGCTGGTCCTGATGGACGCCAAGCGCGGCGACATCGGCTCCACCATGGGCGCCTATGCCGCGACCTACCTGGACAAGGACTCGCCGCTGTTCTCGGACGCGGTCACGGTCTCGCCGTACCTCGGCTTCGGCTCGCTGCGGCCCGCGCTCGACGCCGCGGCGGTCTCCGGCTCCGGCGTCTTCGTGCTGGCTCTCACCTCCAACCCGGAGGGCGCCGAGGTGCAGCGGGCCACCGCGGCCGACGGCCGCTCCCTGGCCCAGGTGATGCTCGACCACATGGCCGCCGAGAACGAGGGGGTCACCCCGCTCGGCTCGGTGGGCGCGGTGGTCGGGGCGACGCTCGGCGACGCGGGTGCGAACCTCGCGATCAACGGCCCGCTGCTCGCGCCCGGCATCGGCGCCCAGGGCGCCACACCGGCGGATCTGCCGGGCGTCTTCGGCGACGCGGTCGGCAACGTGGTGCCCAGCGTCAGCCGGGGCGTGCTGCGCCACGGTCCGGACGCGTCAGGGCTGCGCGAAGCCGCCGAACGGTTCGCGGACGAGGTCCGCGCGGCCGTCTCGGACCGCTGACACTGCCACGTAACAGGCTGTTGACGGAATCCTGACCAAAAAACTCAGGTGTTATGCCGGGAATGTCCTGGTCGGCTAAGGCTGACCAGGACTTTTAGTCCGTTCTCGCTGACTCCGGCGGCCTTGGCCGCTAGTCTCCGTCGAGAGCCAACGAGCACAGGTTGTTCGCGGCTCACCAGGTGAGGGGCGATCCCGCTGCCTCACCGGTCCGTATCCGACAGATCGACATCCGAGGTGACGTAGGCGTGGCTCTTCCGCCCCTTACCCCTGAACAGCGCGCAGCCGCGCTCGAAAAGGCCGCCGCGGCTCGCCGGGAGCGGGCCGAGGTCAAGAATCGACTCAAGCACTCCGGCGCCTCCCTCCATGAGGTCATCAAGTCGGGCCAGGAGAACGACGTCATCGGCAAGATGAAGGTCTCCGCCCTGCTGGAGTCCCTGCCCGGCGTGGGCAAGGTCCGCGCCAAGCAGATCATGGAGCGGCTCGGCATCTCCGAGAGCCGCCGGGTCCGGGGTCTCGGCTCCAACCAGATCGCATCCCTGGAGCGTGAGTTCGGCGGCAGCGCCGCCTGAGGTTCTCAGGCACTCCTGAGAACCTGGATAATCGCCCCATGGTTGCAACATCCCGGGGGACGTCCCCCGTACCCCCGGACGTACGTCCGCGGCTGACCGTGCTCTCCGGCCCCTCGGGGGTCGGCAAGAGCACGGTCGTCGCGCATATGCGCAAGGTTCACCCCGAGGTATGGCTCTCGGTTTCGGCGACGACCCGCAAGCCCCGCCCCGGCGAACGCAACGGTGTCCACTACTTCTTCGTGGACAACGAGGAGTTCGACAAGCTGATCGCCAACGGTGAACTGCTGGAGTGGGCCGAGTTCGCCGGCAACCGCTACGGCACGCCCCGGCGTGCCGTGCAGGAGCGGCTGGAGGCCGGTGAGCCGGTGCTGCTGGAGATCGACCTCCAGGGCGCCCGGCTCGTCCGTCAGTCCATGGCCGACGCCCAACTGGTCTTTCTCGCCCCGCCGAGCTGGGACGAGCTGGTGCGCCGGCTCACCGGCCGCGGCACCGAGGCGCCCGAGGTGATCGAGCGCCGTCTCGGCGCCGCGAAGGTCGAACTGGCCGCCGAATCCGAGTTCGATACGACGCTCGTCAACACCTCCGTCGAGGACGTCGCACGTGAGCTGCTAGAATTGATGCTGGAGGCTTCCGGCCACCGTGCCGGCGGCGAATGAGCACAATGAACGCACCGACGCGGGGGCACCGGCCACAAAGCCCCTGATCGTCAAAGATTTCTTTGATCTTCACCCCCTTCGGAAGGCAGAGAGTGTCCTCTTCCATCACCACGCCCGAGGGCATCATCAACCCGCCGATTGATGAGCTCCTCGAAGCAACCGACTCGAAGTACAGCCTCGTGATCTACGCCGCCAAGCGCGCGCGCCAGATCAACGCGTACTACTCGCAGCTCGGTGAGGGACTCCTCGAGTACGTCGGTCCGCTCGTCGACACCCACGTCCACGAGAAGCCGCTCTCGATCGCGCTCCGCGAGATCAACGCGGGCCTGCTCACCTCCGAGGCCATCGAGGGCCCCGCGCAGTAAGCAGGAAAACGCACCTTCACCACAGGCCCGGCGGTCACGACCGCCGGGCCTGTGGTGTGTCCCGGGGCGACGGACCCGAGCCCGCGGCGGTGAGGCAGCATGGGGGATGTACGGAGCGCGTACGTATCCGAGTGCGGGGAGACGCAGTGGACAAGCCGAAGGTCGTTCTGGGGGTCAGCGGCGGCATCGCCGCGTACAAGGCGTGCGAGCTGCTGCGCCGGCTGACCGAGTCCGGCCACGACGTCCGGGTCGTCCCGACCGAGGCATCGCTCCACTTTGTGGGCGCCGCCACCTGGTCGGCGCTGTCCGGCCATCCGGTCTCCACCGAGGTGTGGAACGACGTCCACGAGGTCCCGCACGTGCGGATCGGACAGCACGCCGACCTCGTCGTCGTCGCCCCCGCCACCGCCGACATGCTCGCCAAGGCGGCCCACGGCCTGGCCGACGACCTGCTCACCAACACCCTGCTCACGGCCCGCTGTCCGGTCGTCTTCGCACCCGCGATGCACACCGAGATGTGGGAGCACCCCGCCACCCAGGAGAACGTCGCCACCCTGCGCCGCCGGGGCGCCGTCGTCATCGAGCCCGCCGTCGGGCGTCTCACCGGCGTCGACACCGGCAAGGGCCGGCTGCCGGATCCGGGGGAGATCTTCGAGGTCTGCCGCCGCGTCCTGGCCCGCGGCATCGCCGCCCCCGACCTCGTCGGCCGGCACGTGGTGATCAGTGCGGGCGGCACCCGTGAGCCGCTCGACCCGGTCCGCTACCTCGGCAACCGCTCCTCCGGCAAGCAGGGGTACGCGCTCGCCCGCACCGCCGTCGCCCGCGGCGCCCGGGTCACGCTCGTCGAGGCCAACACCGGACTGCCCGATCCGTCCGGCGCCGACATCGTCCGCGTCGGCACCGCGGTGCAGCTGCGCGAGGCCGTGCTGAAGGCGGCGGCGGACGCCGACGTCGTGGTGATGGCGGCGGCGGTCGCCGACTTCCGCCCCACCGAGTACGCCCAGGGGAAGATCAAGAAGAAGGACGGCCAGGAGCCCGCCCCCATCGCCCTCGTACGCAATCCCGACATCCTCGCCGAGGTGTCCGCCGAGCGCGCCACGCCGGAGCAGGTCGTCGTCGGATTCGCCGCCGAGACCGACGACGTCCTCGCCAACGGCAGGGAGAAGCTGCGCCGCAAGGGCTGCGATCTGCTGGTGGTCAACGAGGTGGGGGAGCGCAAGACCTTCGGCTCGGAGGAGAACGAGGCGGTGGTACTCGCGGCGGACGGCGGCGAGACCCCGGTGCCCTACGGGCCCAAGGAAGCGCTTGCCGACACGGTCTGGGACCTCGTGTCGTCGCGTCTTGGGTGAATTTCTCGTGTCGTCGCCCCGCGGGCCCGACCCCCCGCAACACGGGCGTGAACGGCGCCGGGGCGGCCTTCCGGGCACTTCAGAGCGCCGGTGCCGCATGTCACAGATCTCCCAAAGGGCGAGACACGTTGTCCGGCAGCCGGAGCCGACCGATAAACTGGTCGAGGTTCGTACCGGGCGCAGCTCCCGGGCCGTCCGCCAAATGATCAGCCAGCAGCCGCTGCAACCCCAGGGAGCGATGTGTCCCGCCGTCTCTTCACCTCGGAGTCCGTCACCGAGGGTCACCCCGACAAGATCGCTGACCAGATCAGCGACACCATTCTCGATGCACTCCTGCGCGAGGACCCGACGTCGCGCGTCGCCGTCGAGACCTTGATCACCACCGGTCTGGTGCATGTTGCGGGTGAGGTCACGACCAAGGCCTACGCCGACATCCCGACACTGGTCCGCAACCGGATCCTTGAGATCGGCTACGACTCCTCGAAGAAGGGCTTCGACGGCGCCTCCTGCGGCGTGTCGGTGTCCATCGGCGCGCAGTCGGCCGATATCGCACAGGGCGTCGACACCGCGTACGAGAAGCGGGTCGAAGGCGACGAGGACGAGCTCGACAAGCAGGGCGCCGGCGACCAGGGCCTGATGTTCGGGTATGCCTGCGACGAGACGCCCGAGCTGATGCCGCTGCCCATCCACCTCGCCCACCGGCTCTCGCGCCGGCTGTCCGAGGTCCGCAAGAACGGGACCATCCCGTACCTGCGCCCCGACGGCAAGACCCAGGTCACCATCGAGTACGACGGCGACAAGGCCGTCCGTCTCGACACGGTCGTCGTCTCCTCGCAGCACGCGAGCGACATCGACCTCGACTCACTGCTCGCTCCCGACATCCGCGAGTTCGTCGTCGAGCACGTCCTGAACCAGCTCATCGAGGACGGCATCAAGCTCGACACCGACGGCTACCGCCTGCTGGTCAACCCGACCGGTCGTTTCGAGATCGGCGGCCCGATGGGCGACGCCGGCCTGACCGGTCGCAAGATCATCATCGACACCTACGGCGGCATGGCCCGTCACGGCGGCGGTGCCTTCTCGGGCAAGGACCCGTCGAAGGTGGACCGCTCGGCCGCGTACGCGATGCGCTGGGTCGCCAAGAACGTCGTCGCGGCGGGCCTCGCCGCCCGGTGCGAGGTGCAGGTCGCGTACGCGATCGGCAAGGCCGAGCCGGTCGGTCTCTTCGTCGAGACCTTCGGCACCGCCTCGATCGAGACCGAGAAGATCGAGCACGCCATCGGCGAGGTCTTCGACCTCCGCCCGGCCGCGATCATCCGCGACCTCGACCTGCTGCGTCCGATCTACGCCCAGACCGCTGCCTACGGCCACTTCGGCCGTGAGCTCCCCGACTTCACGTGGGAGCGCACCGACCGCGTGGACGCGCTGCGCAAGGCCGCAGGCCTGTAGGCCTGCCGGCCGCCCCTCCAGGGGCGTCGTACGTACGCCGGAGCCCGGATGCCGTCACGGTGTCCGGGCTCCGGTGCGTCCGTGTCCGGTCAGGGCCGCCCGGGACGGCCGGTCCGCGGAGGCCTGTTCGCGGAGACCCGTTCGCCCAGGCCTGTTCTCGCAGGCCCGGGTGATCGACGGCCTCGGCTGTCAGTGACATCTGGTAGGAATTTGGCTGTGAGCAGCGACGACAGGCGGTCCGACGAGCCCGGTGCCGGGGAGCCGGAGCAGCTTGCGCTGATCCGGGAGACCGTGCGCCGGGCCAAGGTGCCGCGTGCCAAACCGCGTACCTGGCGCGGGGCCGCGCTCGCCAAGGAGCTCCCCGTCGCCCGCGTGCTGGTCAACAAGGGCGTGCTCCACCTCGACCAGTACTTCGACTACGCCGTGCCCGAGGAACTCGACGCAGAGGCACAGCCCGGTGTGCGGGTGCGGGTGCGATTCGGGGCCGGGGGACGCAACGTCCGGGGCGGACGGCGCGAGGGCGGCGGGCTCATCGACGGATTCCTGGTCGAGCGGCTGGCCGAGTCCGACTACAACGGGGCGCTGGCCGCGCTCGCCTCCGTCGTCTCACCCGAACCCGTCCTCGGCCCGGGGCTGCTCTCACTCGCCCGGTCCGTCGCCGACCGGTATGCGGGCAGCCTCGCCGACGTCCTTCAGCTCGCGGTGCCGCCGCGGAACGCCCGTGCCGAGGGCAAGCCGTCGCCCGAGCCGCTGCCCCCGCCCTCGCCGCCGTCGCCCGGCACCTGGCAGCGGTACGCGCAGGGCCCCGCCTTCCTGTCCGCGCTGGCCGACGGGGGAGCGCCCCGCGCGGTGTGGACCGCGCTGCCGGGTCCGCACTGGCCGCAGGAGATCGCCGTCGCCGTCGCCGCGACCCTCGCGTCGGGACGCGGCGCGCTGGTCGTCGTCCCCGACGGGCGGACCGCGGGGCGCGTCGACGCCGCCCTGACCGGACTGCTCGGCGAGGGCCGCCACGCGACGCTGACGGCCGGTTCGGGGCCCGAGAAGCGCTACCGGGAGTGGCTCGCCGTGAGCCGCGGATCCGTGCGGGCGGTCGTCGGGACCCGGGCCGCGATGTTCGCCCCCGTCGCCGACCTCGGCCTGGTCGCGGTCTGGGACGACGGGGACTCCAGCCACAGCGATGACAACGCCCCCTTCCCGCACGTCCGTGAGGTCCTGGAGCTGCGGGCCGTGCACGGCCGGTGCGCCTTCCTGCTCGGCGGGACGAGCTGCACCGTGGAGGCCGCGCAGCTGGTCGAGAGCGGCTGGGCGCTGCCGCTGCGCGCGGACCGGGAGCAGCTGCGGATCGCTGCACCCCTGGTCCGCACCGTCGGTGACGGCGAGCTCGCGCGGGACGGCGCCGCCCGCGCGGCCCGGCTGCCGAGCCTGGCCTGGCAGACCGTGCGCGACGGGCTGCGCACCGGTCCGGTGCTGGTGCAGGTGCCGCGCCGTGGCTACGCCCCCCGGCTGGCCTGCGAGCGCTGCCGCGAGCCCGCGCGGTGCCGGCACTGCGCCGGGCCTCTGGAGGCGCCCGACCAGCAGGATCTGAACTGTGCCTGGTGCGGGAAGGCCGAGACGTCCTGGACGTGCGTCGCCTGTGGCTCCCGCCGGCTGCGCGCACAGATCGTCGGCGCCCGCCGGACCGCGGAAGAGCTCGGCCGCGCCTTTCCCGCCGTGCCGGTACGCACCTCCGGCCGCGACCACATCCTGGACTCGGTGCCCGACCAGCCCGCGCTGGTGGTCAGCACCCCGGGCGCCGAGCCGGTCGCCGAGGGCGGGTACGCGGCGGCATTGCTGCTGGACGGCTGGGCGATGGTCGGCCGCCCCGACCTGCGGGCCGGTGAGGAGGCGCTGCGCCGCTGGACGGCCGCTGCCGCGCTGGTGCGGGGGCAGCCGGAGGGCGGCACGGTGGTGATCGTCGCCGAGCCGACGCTGCGGCCCGTGCAGGCCCTGGTGCGCTGGGACCCGGTCGGCCACGCCCGGCGTGAACTCGCGGAACGGGCCGAGCTGGGCTTTCCGCCGGTGTCCCGGATGGCGTCGGTGACGGGGACGCCGGAGGCCCTCGCCGGGTTCCTGGCCGCCGCGGAACTGCCGGCGGACGCCCAGGTGCTCGGTCCGGTGCCGGTCCCGGTCGGTGAGCCCGGACGGCCCCGCAGACCCTCTGACGCACCCGTGGGCGAGGCCTGGGAGCGGGCCCTGATCAGGGTGCCACCGGGCAGCGGGGCGGCGCTGGCGGCCGCGCTGAAGGGGGCCCAGGCGGCACGCATGTCCCGTGGCGGCGGGGGCGGCGGCGCCGGCGGTGCGGTGCGGATCCGGGTGGACCCGCCGGACATCGGGTGACCCGGCGCGTGGGGGCCGGGGCCCCTGGGCTGGGGGTTCCGTCCTCAATCGCCGGACGGGCTTGGGTGCGGGTGCCCCGCGGGCGCTGTTGCCCGGTGGGTGGGGGTCCGGGGCCCCTCCGGGGCGTCTCCTCGGACGACGAACGTTCCGCGGGTACGTGATGGACCCGGGTATCTGTTCGTCGTCCTGCGGGGACTCCCCTGCACGGCCCCGGACCCGGCCGTCGCGCGTCTGCGGCAGCAGTATCGCCGGTGTTCAGACGCACGCGATGCAGGGTGGGGGCGTGCAGGGGAGTCCCCGCAGAAAATGGCGTACGACCCGGGTCCGCAGCGTTGCCGGGTGCACACGCCATTTTTGAGGAGTCTCCCCGGAGGGCCCTCACCCCCACCCACCGGGCAAGGGCGAACCCGCGGGGGACCCGCACACAAGCCCGTCCGGCGATTGAGGACGGAACCCCGCACCCCAGGGGGGTCAGCCGTTGCGCGGTCCCGGGAAGGCGCCCGGGCGCAGCTCCTCGCGCAGTGGCGGGCGGTCCGTGGACGGCTGCGGCGGCATCGAGCGCGCGGCCGGGACGGTGGGCAGCGCGGCCGCGGGGGACCCGGGAACCGCCGGCATCGGGCGCGGCACGCCCTCGGCCGCACCCTCGGCCGGCACCGGCTGGGGAGCGGCGCGCCGTGCGCCGTAGCGGCGGTGGACCGCCTGCTTGGTCACTCCGAGCGCGGAGCCCACCGCGTCCCAGGAGAAGCCCAGCGAGCGGTCGAAGTCCACTGCCGCCGTGACCAGGGTCTCGACGCTGTCCCGCAGTTCCTGGGCCAGCCTGACGGTGGGGGCCGGGGCCCTGCCGTAGACGACGAAGCCCGCGGAGGGGCCGGAGCGGCGCGGGCGGTAGACGTTGCCCAGCTGGGCGGTGAGTGTGCGCAGCGCGTCCACCTGCCGCCGGACCCGCTCGATGTCCCGCACCAGAAGATGCAGGCTGGCCCGCGCTTGGGCGTCGTGGGTTGCGTGGTCGGCCATGAAGAAGCCTCTCGAACCGGCGTTGAAAGGGATCGGGCCGCACCAGGGCGGCTCGCTTCGGTCAATCTCTCTTGACCAACGCCTCACCGGGGGATCTGGTCACGCTCCGGGGGCGTATACGCATATGAAAGGGGCGCGCAACCGTGCGTACGCCCCCCGGCGCCCTACCGGCTTCCGGGCCCATAGACTTGTGCGTTGCTCGTCACCGTAACGTTTCGGCCTGAGAGGCAGTCAGCCACCCATGAAGCTCGTCTTCGCAGGCACCCCCGAGGTAGCCGTACCCGCACTGGACGCCCTGATCGCATCCGGTCGCCATGAGGTGGCCGCCGTCGTGACCAGGCCCGACGCGCCCGCGGGGCGCGGTCGCCGGCTGGTGGCCAGTCCCGTCGCCGAGCGGGCGCAGGAGGCCGGTATCGAGGTGCTCAAGCCGGTCAGGCCACGGGACGAGGACTTCCTGGCGCGGCTGCGGGAGATCGCGCCGGACTGCTGCCCCGTCGTCGCCTACGGGGCACTGCTGCCCAAGACCGCACTCGACATCCCGGCCCGCGGCTGGGTCAACCTCCACTTCTCGCTGCTGCCGGCCTGGCGCGGTGCCGCGCCCGTCCAGCACGCCGTGATGGCGGGCGACGAGGTGACGGGAGCCTCCACCTTCCTCATCGAGGAGGGGCTCGACTCCGGACCGGTCTACGGCGTCCTCACCGAAGAGGTGCGGCCCACCGACACCAGCGGTGACCTGCTGACCCGGCTGGCCTTCGCCGGCGCCGGGCTGCTCGCCGCGACGATGGACGGCATCGAGGACGGCACCCTGCACGCTGTGCCGCAGCCCGCCGAGGGGATCACCCTGGCACCGAAGATCACCGTCGAGGACGCCCAGGTCCAGTGGGGGGCGCCCGCCCTGCGCGTCGACCGGGTGGTCCGCGGCTGTACCCCGGCCCCCGGCGCCTGGACCCTCTTCCGCGGGGAGCGCCTCAAGCTGATCCAGGCCGTGCCCGTCGTGGACCGGGCCGATCTGGCGCCCGGCGAGCTGTCCGCGGCCAAGAACAACGTGTACGTGGGCACCGGATCGCACGCGATCGAGCTGCTCTGGGTCCAGCCCCAGGGCAAGAAGCCGATGCGCGCCGCGGACTGGGCGCGCGGGGTGCGTATCGTCCCGGGCGAGCTCGTCGGCATCTGAGGGGCTTCGCGGACGGGCGGACCGGGCCGGGGACGTAGGCTGGGACGGTTCGCCCTCTCACCATCAGCGGAGCACCTTTCACGTGAACGACCAGCCGCGTCGCCGTCCCGCCAAGCCGCACCGCCGCCCGCAGAAGGATCCGGTCCGGTTCCTTGCCTTCGAGGCCCTCAGGGCCGTCGACGAGCGCGACGCGTACGCCAACCTCGCGCTTCCACCGCTGCTGAAGAAGGCCCGGGCCAAGGGCGACTTCGACAACCGGGACGCGGCGCTGGCGACCGAGCTGGTCTACGGGACGCTGCGCCGCCAGGGCACGTACGACGCGATCGTCGCCGCCTGCATCGACCGGCCGCTGGTCGAGGTCGACCCGCCGGTGCTGGACGTACTGAACATGGGCGTGCACCAGCTGCTCGGTACCCGCATCCCCACCCACGCGGCGGTCTCCGCGAGCGTGGAGCTGGCCCGGGTGGTGCTCGGTGAGGGGCGCGCCAAGTTCGTGAACGCCGTGCTCCGCAAGGTGTCCGCGGACGACTTCGACGGCTGGGTGGCGAAGGTCGCCCCCTCGTACGAGGACGACGCCGAGGACCACCTGGCGGTCGTGCACTCGCATCCGCGGTGGATCGTCTCGGCCCTCTGGGATGCCCTCGGCGGCGGGCGCGCGGGCATCGAGGACCTCCTCGAAGCCGACAACGAGCGGCCCGAGGTGACCCTGGTCGCCCGCCCCGGCCGCTCGACCACCGATGAACTGCTCGACGCCCTCGGCGAGGAGAACGGCCTGCCGGGCCGCTGGTCCCCCTACGCCGTACGCATGGCGGAGGGCGGCGAGCCCGGTGCTCTGACCGCCGTGCAGGAAGGCCGGGCCGGTGTCCAGGACGAGGGCAGCCAGCTCGTCGCCGCCGCCCTCGCCAACGCCCCGCTGGAGGGCCGGGACACCCGCTGGCTCGACGGCTGCGCCGGCCCCGGTGGCAAGGCCGCGCTGCTGGCCGCCCTGGCCGCCGGCCGAGGCGCCGCCCTGCTCGCCGCCGAGAAGCAGCCGCACCGGGCCCGCCTCGTCGAGCGCTCACTGGCCGGCAACCCCGGCCCGTACCAGGTGATCACCGCCGACGGCACCCGACCGCCGTGGCTGCCCGACACCTTCGACCGGATCCTGATGGACGTCCCGTGCTCGGGCCTCGGTGCGCTGCGCCGTCGCCCGGAGTCGCGCTGGCGCCGCCGCAAGGAGGACCTGGAGAGCTTCGCGCCCCTCCAGCGCGGACTGCTGCGCGAGGCGCTGAAGGCCGTACGGATCGGGGGTGTCGTCGGATACGCGACGTGCTCGCCGCATCTGGCGGAGACCCGGGTGGTCGTCGAGGACGTGCTCAAGGGCCGCGGCGGCGCACCGGTCGAGGCCGAGTGGGTGGACGCCCGCCCGCTGATGCCCGGAGTGCCCGCACTGGGCGACGGTCCGGACGTCCAGCTCTGGCCGCATCTGCACGGCACGGACGCGATGTACCTGGCCCTGCTGCGGCGGACCGCCTGATCGCCCCGGAAGACCTGGGCCGGGGGCGATAAGGGCGGGAATGCGCGAACTGTAATGATCCCGTGAGGCTTTGGAGCGCACCGAAGCGGGGAAGTGACCCAGGACATGGCAGGCTTGACCCCATGGCCCAGATCAACCCCAGTATTCTCTCCGCCGACTTCGCACGTCTCGCCGAGGAGGCGCAGGCCGTCGAAGGCGCCGACTGGCTCCATGTCGATGTCATGGACAACCACTTCGTGCCCAATCTGACGCTCGGCGTCCCGATCGTGGAATCACTCAGCAGGGCCACCAGCACGCCGCTGGACTGCCATCTGATGATCGAGGACGCCGACCGCTGGGCCCCGCAGTACGTCGAGGCGGGGGCGGGCTCCGTCACCTTCCACGCGGAGGCCGCGGCGGCCCCCGTCCGGCTCGCGCGGGAGATCCGGGCCAAGGGAGCACGCGCCTCCATGGCCCTCAAGCCGGCGACGCCCATCGAGCCGTACGAGGACCTGCTCCCCGAGCTCGACATGCTGCTGATCATGACGGTGGAGCCGGGCTTCGGGGGCCAGTCCTTCCTGGACATCATGCTGCCGAAGATCCGCCGCACCCGTGAGCTGATCTCCAAGCACGGACTGGAACTGTGGCTCCAGGTCGACGGCGGCGTCTCCGAGTCCACGATCGAGCGATGCGCGGAGGCGGGGGCGGACGTTTTCGTCGCGGGCTCCGCTGTGTACGGCGCCAAGGACCCGGCCGAAGCCGTCCGGGCCCTGCGCGCCAAGGCCGACGGGGCCATCGCCTCGGCGGGGTGGGCGTGCGGCCACTGACGCCGATGACGGCGCAGGCATCCGCCCCGGCCCCCGACTGCAGGTCGGCCAGGCCAAGTGCAGATGAACGCGGTCCGACGGGACCGATCAAGGATCGCCGTATCTGACAGGATGACGGCGTATCGAGAGCGTGAACAGCAGTGAGGAGAACGCGGTGTCTGCAATGTCGGCGGGCCGGTCCGCCCTGCGGATGGGGCCCGCGGAGCTGGTGCAGGCGGCGGCCATGGCCCGCCGCTTCTACCTCGAGGGCAAATCCAAGATCCAGATCGCCGAGGAGTTCGGCGTCAGCCGCTTCAAGGTGGCCCGGGTCCTGGAGACGGCCCTTGAGCGTGACCTCGTACGGATCGAGATCCGGGTCCCCGCCGAGCTGGACGCCGAGCGCTCCGACGCGCTCCGCGCCCGCTACGGGCTGCGCCACGCGGTCGTGGTCGAATCCCCGGCCGAGGAGCAGGACGACGCGGCCGACCCGGAGAACCTGGGCGAGGTGGCGGCCGATCTGCTCGGCGAACTGGTGAACGAGGGCGATGTGCTCGGCCTCGCCTGGGGACGGTCCACCATCCACATGGCGGCGGCCCTCGACCGGCTGCCGCCGTGCACGGTCGTGCAGCTCACCGGGGTGTACGACGCGGGAACGGCCGAGCGCGGCTCGGTCGAGGCCGTGCGGCGGGCCGCCCAGGTGTCCGGTGGCGAGGCCCACCCCATCTACGCGCCGATGCTGCTCCCCGACCCGGCGACGGCCGCCGCGCTGCGCCATCAGACGGGCATCGCGCGTGCCTTCGAGTACTTCGACAAGGTGACCGTCGCCGCGGTCTCCATCGGCTCCTGGGAACCCGGGATCTCCACGGTGCACGACATGCTCTCCGACTCGGAGCGCGAGCACTACGCCTCGCTGGGGGTGGCCGCCGAGATGTCGGCGCATCTCTTCGACTCGGACGGCCGCCGCGTCGGCCGTGACCTCGGCGAGCGCTGCATCACGGTCGAGGCGGACCGGCTGCGGCGGATCCCCGAGGTGGTCGCGATCGCCGGCGGCCAGCGCAAGGCCGCGGCGATCGGAGCGGTGCTGCGGTCCGGCCTCGTCACCAGTCTGGTGACGGACACCGCGGCGGCGGACTACCTGCTCACCGAGTCGGCCGCGCCGCGCAGGCCCGCACTGGAGCGGGCCGACCCGGACGGGGAGTGACAGCCGGAAGGGGGCGGGCGGTGTCATCACCGCCCGCCCCCTTCCGTGTGCTCCGCTGCGTTGCGGTCAGTCCGGCCTGACGCCCAGGACGGTCGCCTCCAGATACTGCTCCGGCTCCTTGTACTGGCTGACGTCGGCCGGGTTGTAGCGCGGTGTCTGCCGGGACCAGTCGAGATTCCCGCGCATCCAGCTCCGCATCCCGTCCAGGTACGGCTCCAGCATCCGGGCGAGCTGCGGATAGGCGGCCAGCAGCTCGGCCTCCGCGGTCAGGAAGCGCTCGGTCTCCGTGGCTATCTCCGCACAGACGTGTTCCAGCGCCTGCTGCTTGCCGAAACCGCGGTGGTGGCGGACGAGGTGGACGAGGTTGTGGATCTCGCCGAGCACCTGCTCCTTCTCGTAGGAGTAGACGTCGTTGGCCCAGCACACGACATTGCACGAGGCTTCGAGCGCGGTGATGAAGCGCGAGTCGTTGTGGATCGACTCGGGCGCCTCGATGCCGGCCACGATCTCTATCAGGTCCATGCAGACGTGTATCGCGCCCGTGTGACGGCGCTTGCCGATGTACGTCGCCTCGGACGGGACCACGCCGTCCGCGCGGTTCCCGGCCTCCCACGTGGTGGCCGTCGTGAGATAGGCGATCAGGTGCCAGGCGAAGCGCCGCCGCCAGTGCGCCGCGGCGGCCGGTGTCGTGCGTTCCCACAGGTCCGTGAGGGCGACGACCGCGGCCGGCAGCCGCTCGTTCGCCAGGGTGCCTGTGCCGGTGCCCTCGACCACGGACTGCATCAGCGCGACGACGTCCCGTACGCGGTCCGGGCTGCGGCCCAGGTGCCCGTCGTCCAGCTGGTCGTCGACGAGAAACAGCCAGACGAACCAGTCGGCGACGAGGTCCAGATTCTTGCTGTCGGCGGTCGGGTAGACCATGCCGACGAAGGCCCCGAAGTCCGCCTGTTCGAAGCGATCCCTGGCTGAATCCCGGTGCACCAGACCGGTGTTGCGGGTCCAGCTGTCGAGATGCTCCCTTACGTGCCCGACGTGCGGGTTCGTCCGCTGGGGGAACGGGCAGTAGATGTCCGGCAGTTCGCTCTCCACGGGTGGGTCGTGATCCTCTCCGGTCGTATGCGTGGCGGGAGTTGTGACCGCTCCGCCTGATGCTCCGGGGTGTTGGGTGACCCGCGGGACCTGCGCGTTTGAAGCTACCTGACCCCCAGTCACCAGGTCCAGGGAAGATGATCACGAATGATTCGCAGGTCCCTCGGGTAGGGTCTGTGGGCAAGGCAGGTTCCACTTGCCCGGGACTCCCGATCCTGTTCCTTGGAGGAACATACGAAGGCGGGAGTCGTTTGCTGTGTCTTCGTGGAAGCGACCTGCGTCATTTCGTATGAAAAAATGAGTCTTATGCGTTTTCTTGAGCCCGGCACCGGTCGATACACAGAGTCCCCCTCCGTTCCGTACGACCTCACGTACGACGATGTCTTCATGGTTCCGGGCAGGTCAGCGGTCGGATCCCGTCAGGGCGTCGACCTGTCCTCGCCCGATGGCACCGGCACCACCATCCCGCTCGTCGTCGCGAACATGACGGCCATCGCGGGCCGCCGGATGGCCGAAACCATCGCCCGTCGCGGTGGGCTCGTCGTCATCCCGCAGGACATCCCGATCGAGGTCGTCACCGAGGTCATCAGCTGGGTGAAAACGCGCCACCTCGTGCTCGACACCCCCATCGTGCTGGCCCCCGGCCAGACGGTCGCCGACGCACTGTCGCTGCTGCCCAAGCGCGCCCACGGCGCCGGGGTCGTCGTCGACGGCGAGCGGCGTCCCATCGGCGTGGTCACCGATCACGACCTGACCGGCGTCGACCGCTTCACCCAGCTCTCCGAGGTCATGTCCAAGGACCTGGTGCTGCTGGACGCGGACATCGACCCGCGCGACGCGTTCAACAAGCTCGACGGCGCCAACCGCAAGCTCGCCCCCGCGGTCGACGCGGACGGCCGGCTCGTCGGCATCCTCACCCGTAAGGCCGCACTGCGCGCCACTCTCTACACACCCGCCACCGACGCGGCGGGCAAGCTGCGGATCGCGGCCGCCGTCGGGATCAACGGCGATGTCGCGGGCAAGGCCAAGCAGCTCCTCGACGCCGGTGCCGACACCCTCGTCGTCGACACCGCGCACGGCCACCAGGAGTCCATGATCAGCGCGGTGCGCGCCGTCCGGGCGCTGGATCCGCAGGTGCCGATCGTCGCCGGCAACATCGTCGCCGCCGAGGGCGTGCGCGACCTCATCGAGGCCGGCGCGGACATCATCAAGGTCGGTGTCGGACCCGGCGCCATGTGCACCACCCGGATGATGACCGGAGTGGGCCGGCCGCAGTTCTCCGCCGTTCTGGAGTGTGCCGCAGAGGCGAAGAAGTACGGCAAGCACGTCTGGGCCGACGGCGGCGTCCGTCACCCGCGCGACGTGGCCATGGCGCTCGCCGCCGGGGCTTCCAATGTGATGATCGGCTCCTGGTTCGCCGGGACGCACGAGTCGCCCGGTGACCTCCAGCAGTCCGCCGACGGGCGCTTCTACAAGGAGTCCTTCGGCATGGCGTCCGCACGAGCCGTGAAGAACCGCACGTCGGACGAGTCGGCGTACGACCGGGCCCGCAAGGCGCTCTTCGAAGAGGGCATCTCCACCTCGCGGATGTTCCTGGACCCCTCCCGCCCCGGCGTCGAGGACCTGGTCGACTCGATCATCGCGGGCGTCCGTTCCTCCTGCACGTACGCCGGTGCGGGTTCCCTCGCGGAGTTCGCCGAGAAGGCGGTCGTCGGTGTGCAGAGCGCCGCCGGTTACGCGGAGGGCAAGCCGCTGCACGCCAGCTGGGGCTGATCCCGCCCCCTGGCATCGCTCATCGACCGTGCCTCTTCCGGCTGTTCACGCCGGGAGGGGCATCGGTGTGTTCGGGCCCCCAGGGGCCGGGGCATGACGGGGCCTCCATGGACCGGGCGTGGCCGGAAACGATGCCTGGGGCGGGCCGATCTCCATACCAACTCTGTTGAAAAATAAGTAATATGAATCCCACTCAGCTGCCCGCCACTCTGCGGTAAGGGATCTCATGTCCTTCTTCACTGACCTGGCCCATCAGTACATCGACGGAGAGTGGAGGCCGGGCAAGGGGTCCTGGGACATCATCGACTTCAACCCGTTCGACGGGGAGAAGCTCGCCTCCATCACGGTCGCCACGGCCGACGAGGTGGACCAGGCCTACCGTGCGGCCGAGACCGCTCAGCAGGCGTGGGCGGACACCAACCCCTACGCCCGTCGAGCGGTGCTGGAGAAGGCTCTGCGGGTCGTCGAGGAGCGCGAGGGCGAGATCGGTGACGCGATCGTCGCCGAGCTCGGCGGCACCCGGCTGAAGGCGGCCTTCGAACTGCACCTGGCCAAGGAGTTCCTGCGCGAGGCGATCCAGCTCGCGCTGCGCTCCACCGGGCAGATCCTGCCCTCGCCGACCCCGGGCAAGGAGAACCGGGTCTACCGGGTGCCCGTCGGCGTGGTCGGGGTCATCAGCCCCTTCAACTTCCCCTTCCTGCTGTCCCTGAAGTCCGTGGCTCCGGCCCTGGCACTGGGGAACGCGGTGGTGCTCAAGCCGCACCAGAACACCCCGGTCTGCGGCGGCACCCTGGTGGCCAAGGTGTTCGAGGACGCAGGCCTGCCGGCCGGTCTGCTGAACGTCGTCGTCACCGACATTGCGGAGATCGGTGACGCGCTGCTTGAGCACCCCATACCGCAGGTCATCTCCTTCACCGGCTCCGACAAGGTCGGACGGCACGTCGCCACGGTGTGCGCGGCGAACCTCAAGCGCTCGGTACTCGAACTCGGCGGCAACAGCGCGCTGATCGTCCTCGACGACGCCGATGTGGACTACGCCGTCGACGCGGCGGTGTTCAGCCGGTACGTACACCAGGGGCAGGTCTGCATGGCCGCCAACCGGATCCTCGTGGACCGTGCGGTGGAGCAGGAGTTCACCGAGAAGTTCGTCGCGAAGGTCGCCTCCCTGCGCGTCGGCGACCCGGCCGACCCGGCGACCCAGATCGGCCCCCTGATCAACTCGACCCAGGCCGAGGCCATCGGCGCGCTCGTCGACCAGACCGTCGAGGCGGGTGCGACGGCGCTGCTGCACGGACGGGTCGAGGGGAACGTCGTCAGCCCCTCCGTCCTCACCGGACTGGCGCCCGATTCCCCCGTGCTGTCCCAGGAGATCTTCGGCCCGGTCGCGCTCCTCGTGCCGTTCGACGGCGAGGACGAGGCGGTCCGGATCGCCAACGACACCCCGTACGGGCTGAGCGGCGCCGTGCACACCGGCAACATCGAGCGCGGCGTCCGGGTCGGGCAGCGGATCCGTACCGGCATGATCCACATCAACGACGGCACGGTCCACGACGAGCCCATCGTCCCCTTCGGCGGCGAGAAGAACTCCGGGCTCGGGCGGCTCAACGGCGACTCGATGCTGGAGGCCTTCACCACCCAGAAGTGGATCTCCGTGCAGCACGGGCGCTCGCAGTTCCCCTTCTGATCCTCTTCCGGCCCGGCGCCACCTGCGCTGAGCGCGCCCCGCGGGGCGGGCCCATGGTCTACTTCCGGGGGCGGTACGACCGCCCCCGGCAGCAGCCGTGCCCCGCCCCGACCAGGGCCCTCGCCATCGCAGAGAAGTGACCCGTACGACGTGCGACTGAACGACCTCGACGAACGCATCGTCCACGCCCTCGCCGAAGATGCCCGCCGCTCCTACGCCGACATCGGCTCGATCATCGGGCTGTCCGCACCCGCGGTGAAACGCCGGGTGGACCGGCTGCGCGCCGAGGGGGCGATCACGGGGTTCACCGTCCGGGTGGACCCGGCGGCGCTCGGCTGGGAGACCGAGGGGTACATCGAGATCTACTGCAGCCGCAACACGTCACCGGAGTCCATCAAGCAGGGGCTCGCCCGGTATCCGGAGGTCGCCTCGGCGTCCACCGTGACAGGGGACGCGGACGCGCTCGTCCAGGTGTTCGCGGCGGACATGCGCCACTTCGAGCAGGTGCTGGAGCGGATCGCGGGCGAGCCGTATGTCGAGCGGACGAAGTCCGTGCTGGTGCTGTCGCCGCTGCTGCGGCGCTACTCGTCGGGTTCACCGGGGTAGCGGTGCGGCTGTCCGCGCAGTGGTGCCTGTTCGTCGGCCGGTGACGAAGAGGCGGCCGGGTATTCGGCCACGGTTCCGTCCGCAAACGCCGGACGGGCTGGATTCGCCACGGCGTGCAATGAATCGCTGCGCCCGGGCGGATGGACGCAACGGATCGACGGTCGGTGCGCAACACTCGCGCCTTGTCCGGGGGGAATCGCGGAACGTACCGTCAATACGTCCCCGCCACCCGCATCGTCCGAGGTCAGCCATGCCGCCGTTGCGCACCGCCCTGCTCCAGAGCTCCGGGACTCCGGGCTCGGTGGCCGGCAATCTCGACCTGCTCGACGACGCCGCGCGACGCGCCGCAGCCGACGGTGCCCGGCTGCTGGTCTGCCCCGAGATGTTCCTGACCGGGTATGCGATCGGCGACGACGTGCCCCGGCTGGCCGAAGCCGTTGACGGGCCCGCCGCCCGGGCCGTCGCCGAGATCGCCGTACGGCACGGGATCGCCGTCCACTACGGCTACCCGGAGCGTGACGGCGACACCCTGTACAACGCCGCGCAGCTCATCGGGCCCGACGGGACCGCGCTCGCCGACTACCGCAAGACCCACCTCTTCGGCGACTTCGAGGAGCGCTGGTTCACCCCCGGCGACCGACCGGTCGTCCAGGCCGAGCTCGACGGCGTCCGCATCGGCTTCCTGATCTGCTACGACGTCGAGTTCCCGGAGAACGTACGGGCGCACGCACTCGCCGGAACCGATCTCCTGCTGGTGCCGACCGCGCTCATGCACCCCTTCCCGTTCGTCGCGGAGTCCGTCGTCCCGGTCCGCGCCTTCGAGAACCAGCTCTACGTCGCCTACGCCAACCGGACCGGCACCGAAGGCCCCTTCGAGTTCGTCGGGCTGAGCGCTCTCGCCGGCCCCGACGGCACGGTCCGCACCCGCGCCGGACGCGGCGAGGAACTCGTCATCGGCGACGTCGACCCCGGCCTCCTGACCACGTCCCGGGCCGGCAACCCGTATCTGCGCGACCGCCGCCCCGGCCTGTACGGCTCCCTCGTCTGAGACACGCCGCCCCGCCCTCACCCCACTTGTTCCCGCAAGGAGTCCGTACCCCATGACGTCCACGGTGCCCCCGGCCGTCCCGCACACCGACGCAGCCCCGCCGATCACCATGTTCGGGCCGGACTTCCCCTACGCGTACGACGACTTCCTCGCACACCCCGCGGGACTCGGACAGATACCGGCGACCGAGCACGGCAGCGAGGTGGCCGTCATCGGCGGTGGGCTCTCCGGCATCGTCACCGCCTACGAGCTGATGAAGATGGGGCTCAAGCCCGTCGTCTACGAGGCCGACCGCATCGGCGGACGGCTGCGCACCGTCGAGTTCGACGGCTGCACCACGGACGGCGAGCCCCTCACCGCCGAGATGGGCGCGATGCGCTTCCCGCCGTCCTCGACCGCCCTCCAGCACTACATCGACCTGGTGGGTCTGGAGACGAAGCCGTTCCCCAACCCGCTCTCCCCGGTCACGCCCTCGACCGTCGTCGACCTCAAGGGCGAGTCGCACTACGCCAGGACCATCGACGACCTCCCGCAGGTCTACCGCGACGTGATGGACGCCTGGAACGCCTGCCTGGAGGAGGGTGCCGACTTCTCCGACATGAACCGGGCAATGCGCGAGCGCGACGTCCCGCGGATCCGGGAGATCTGGGCCCGGCTCGTCGGGAAGCTCGACAACCAGACCTTCTACGGCTTCCTCTGCGACTCCGACGCCTTCAAGTCCTTCCGTCACCGTGAGATCTTCGGGCAGGTCGGCTTCGGCACCGGCGGCTGGGACACCGACTTCCCCAACTCCATCCTGGAGATCCTCCGCGTCGTCTACACAGAGGCGGACGACCACCACCGCTCCATCGTCGGCGGCAGCCAGCAGCTCCCGCTGCGTCTGTGGGAACGCGAACCGCGGAAGATCGTCCACTGGCCGCTCGGCACCTCGCTGGCCTCGCTGCACGACGGAGAACCGCGCCCCGCGGTGACCCGGCTCAACCGCACCGCCGGGAACCGGATCACCGTCACCGACGCCACGGGCGACATCCGCACCTTCCGGGCGGCCGTCTTCACCGGACAGTCCTGGCTGCTGCTCTCCAAGATCGCCTGCGACGACGCGCTCTTCCCGATCGACCACTGGACGGCGATGGAGCGCACCCACTACATGGAGTCGTCCAAGCTGTTCGTCCCCGTCGACCGGCCGTTCTGGCTGGACAAGGAGGAGACCACCGGGCGCGACACCATGTCGATGACGCTGACCGACCGGATGACCCGGGGTACGTACCTCCTCGACGACGGCCCGGACAAGCCGGCCAGCATCTGCCTCTCGTACACCTGGTGCGACGACAGCCTGAAGTGGCTGCCGCTCTCCGCGACCGAGCGCATGGACGTCATGCTGAAGTCGCTCGGCGAGATCTATCCGAACGTGGACATCCGGGGGCACATCACCGGAAACCCGGTGACGGTCTCCTGGGAGAACGAGCCGTACTTCATGGGCGCGTTCAAGGCCAATCTGCCCGGCCACTACCGCTACCAGCGGCGGCTGTTCACCCACTTCATGCAGGACCGGCTGCCCGCCGACAAGCGGGGCCTGTTCCTCGCGGGCGACGACATCTCCTGGACGGCCGGCTGGGCCGAGGGGGCCGTCCAGACCGCACTGAACGCCGTCTGGGGTGTGATGACCCAGTTCGGCGGTGCGACCGACGGCACCAACCCCGGCCCCGGCGACGTCTTCGACGAGATCGCCCCGGTCGAACTACCGGAGGACTGAGACCGGTTGCGTCCCCGGTTACGCGGGGCGGCAGAGGCTGCGCTGCCGGCCCAGGCCCGAGATCTCGACCTCCATCACGTCGCCCTCGGCCAGGTACGGGAAGCGGCCGGACAGGGCCACGCCCTGCGGCGTACCGGTGTTGATGATGTCGCCGGGCTCCAGCACCAGGTACTGCGACAGATGGTGCACCAGATGCGCCACGCTGAAGATCATGTCCGCGGTGGAGGAGTCCTGCCGGGGCTCGCCGTTGACGAAGCTGCGCAGCCGCAACTGCTGCGGATCGCCCACCTCGTCGGCGGTCACCAGGACCGGGCCCAGTGGGTTGAAGGTGGCGCAGCTCTTGCCCTTGGACCACTGGCCCCCCGACTCCTCCAGTTGGAAGGCGCGCTCGGAGACGTCGTTGCTGACCGCGTAACCGGCGATGTGGGCGGCGGCGTCGGCGGGGGAGTCCAGGTAGGAGGCGCGGCGGCCGATCACGACGGCCAGCTCCACCTCCCAGTCGGTCTTCTTCGAACCGCGCGGGATGAGGACGTCGTCGTACGGACCGACCACCGTGTTCGGCGACTTGTAGAAGAGGATCGGCTGCTCCGGCGGTTCGGCACCGGACTCGGCGGCGTGGGCCGCGTAGTTCTGCCCGATGCACAGGAGCGCGGAGGGCCGGGCCACCGGGGCGCCGATGCGCTGCCCGGTGATGTCGGTCTCCGGGAGCTTCGGCTCGGCGGGGATCAGGTGCGGCTTGTCGGCCAGCGCGGCGAGGAAGGCGCCGTCGATGTCGTCGGTGATGCCGGACAGGTCGTAGTGGCGGCCCTCGGGGCAGACGGCGACCGGGCGCTCATGGCCCGGCTCGCCGATGCGCATCAGTCGCATGACGGTGAGATCTCCTGAGAGGTACGGGTACGGGGACTTGGGGACGGTCAGTGCAGGCGGGTGAGGGCGTCGGCGGTGACGGCGTGGACCGGCGGACGCCCGGCGAGCAGTCGCAGCACCTCGTTGACGGCGCTGGTGCCCAGCCGCTGCCGGCACTCGACACTGCCCGCCGCCTGGTGCGGGGTGAGCAGCACGTTCGGCAGCGCGCGGAAGGGGTGGTCTGCGGGCAGCGGCTCGGCGTCGAAGACGTCGATCGCCGCGTCCAGCCGGCCCGTGGTCAGCTCGGCGAGGAGCGCGTTCTCGTCCACCAGCCAGGACCGGGCGGTGTTCACGAGGCCCGCACCGTCCGGCATCAGGGCCAGCTGTGCGGCGCCGATCATCCGGTGGGTCTCCTCGGTGACCGGTGCGTGCACGGCCACGATCCGGCTGCGGGAGAGCAGCGTCTCCAGTGGTACGGACGTCACGCCGATGGCCTGGGCCTCGGCCTCCGAAAGGAACGGGTCGGTGACGCTCACCCGCGCCCCCATCGCCCGCGCCAGCCGGATGTAGGCGCGACCGGTGCGGGAGGCGCCGATCACACCGATCTCGCTGCCGTGGATCTCGTGGCGAGGTGGGGCCTCGCTCGCCGCCGCCCAGTCCAGTCCGCCGCGCAGGGCATGGTCGAAGCGCTGGATGCGGTGGAGCAGCGAGAGCGTGAAGGCGAGCGCCACCTCGGCGACCGGGCGGGCCATCTCGTCACCGGCCTGGGTGACCAGGACGGAGCGCCGGAACACCTCCTCGGTGACATAGGGGGCCACCGCCGAGCCGGTGTGCGCCACCAGCTCCAGCCGGTCCGCGTGCGCCAGCAGTTCCGCGTCCACCTTGGGCGCCCGCCACGAGGTGATCAGCGCACGGGCGCCGGGCAGGGCCGCCGCGACCGCCGCCCGGTCGGAGTGGTCGTCGACGACGGTGACTTCGGCGGCCCGCTCCAGCTCCTGCCACACCTCGGCCGTGAAGAACTGGGCACGCAGGCCCGGCGGTACGGCGACGACGACCCGTGAGGGGCGGTCGGCGGGTTCAGGAGAGCCAGGCATCGAGGTGCTCCGCAACGAAGGCGTCATCGGTCAGCCAAGGGTAGGCCGCGGCCACCCGGGTGATCTCGTCGGCCTGTCCGGGGGAGAGCGTCTCGGCCGGGTCCAGGCAGCGGATGTTCGCCAGCAGGCCCTGGCGGCGCAGCACTTCGTGCACCCCGGCGATGCAGCCGCGGAAGGCGCCCCGCACGTCGAAGACCGCGCTGTTGGCGTCCGTGAGCTCGGAGCGGCGGGCCAGGCAGCGGACCATCGCTCCGTGGTCCCCGGCGCGGGCCCGCCGTACGTCGTCGAGCAGGGTCACGGCGGAGCTCGTCCACACGGCCCACTGGCCGAGCAGCCCGCCCGCGAACCAGCGCGGGGTGCCGGTGGCCGTCTCGTACGGGGTGAGCAGATCGCCGATGATGTCGTCGTCGTTGCCGGTGTACAGCGCCACCTCGTCGGCCCGGTCGGCGGCGGCGACCGCCCGGACGACATCGGCGGTGCGGTAGCGGTCGAACGGGGCGATCTTCACGGCGACCGTGCTGGGGAGGTCGGTGAACGCGGACCAGAACGCGGGCGACAAGTACCGTCCGCCGACGGCCTCCTGGAGGTAGAAGCCGATGACCGGAAGCACCTCGCCGACCGCCCGCGCCCGCTCCAGCAGCCCCTTCTCGTCGGCCCCGGGCACGGCCGGGCTGAGCAGGACCGCGTCGTAGCCGAGCGCCGCGGCGGTCTCCGCCTCCGCGACGGCCTGGGCGGTGTAACCGCAGGCACCGGCGACCTTCACGAACGGGCGGCCGGCCTCGGCGTCGATCGTCTCGGCGGCGAGCTCCAGCACGGGACGGAACAGGCCCACCTCCCGCTCGCGGATCTCGAACTGGGTGGTGTGCACGGCGACGGCGGCGCCGCCCGCGCCCGAGGCGAGGTAGTAGCGGGTCAGCGCCCGCTGCCGGCGCTCGTCGAAGGTGCCGTCCGCGTGCAGGGCGAGCGGATGGGCGGGGATGGCCGCGCCATGGGCGAGCAGCTCCAGGGCGGGGGTGGACCGGAGGGTGGGAGTGGACATGGAGTGGATCAGAACCTTCCGTCACGTACCTGGAACTTGGTGGGCTTGCCGGACAGCGGCAGCCCGCGGCGCAGCCAGTCGGCCTGCCATTCGACGAGGGTGCGCAGGGCGACATCCGGGTAGCCGAAGAGAGCATGGCAGCGGCTCGCGTCGGAGAGCAGCGCGGTGGGCGCCTCCGTACCGGCGAGCACCGGCTCACGGTCGAACTCCTCGCCGAACCACTGCGCGATGCGGCGCACCGAAGCGGTCTCGGGTCCGGTGAGGTTGAGGGTGAACGCCTCGCCGTCGGTGGCGTGCAGCAGGGCGCGCAGGGCGACCTCGTTGGCGTACCCCTGCCAGACCACATTGGCGTGACCGGTCGTCACATCGACCGGCTCCCCGGCCTGCACCCGGTAGGCGATGTCGGCCAGTACGCCGTAGCGCAGGTCGACCGCGTAGTTGAGGCGGATGTTGGCGACCCTGGTGCCCCGGGTCAGCGCCGCGTGATCGAAGATCCGCTCCCGGCCGAGGCAGGACATCGCGTACTCGCCGACCGGGCCCACCGGGTCGGTCTCGGTGCAGCCGCCGGAGGAGACCGGCACCAGCGGGTAGACGTTCCCGGTGGAGAACGCGGCGATCCGCGAACCCGACCAGCGCCGGGCCACCCGGTCGGGCATCGCGGCGTTCACCGCCCAGGCGTGCGAAGGCGCCCCGGCGGAACCGAACTTGGCGCCGACCATGAAGACGACGTTCCCGGCATCGGGGAGTCGGGCCAGATCGGCGGCCGGGTCCATCAGGTCGAAGGCGACGGTACGGACCCCGGCGGACTCCAGCTCCTCGGCGGCGGCCTTGTCGGACCAGCGGGAGACCGCGTACACGGTCACGTCCGCACGGCCCGCGGCGTCCAGCGCCCGGCGCGCCAGCCGGCACAGACTGGGGCCCATCTTGCCTCCGGCGCCGAGCACCAGCAGATCGCCTTCGAGGCGGCCGAGATCGGCGACGAGCGCGGGGGAAGGGGTGGCGAGCCGCTCTTCGAGTGCGGCCTCATCGGTGAACATGTGTGGCTATCCCTTGATTCCGGACGCGGTGACGCCCTCGGTGAAGTAGCGCTGGCCCACCATGTATGCGGCGAAGATGGGCACGAACGCGATGACGGAGCCGGAGAGCACCACATTGAGCGGCACGTTCTGCTGCTGGAGCGAGGCGATGCCGACGGTGAGGGTGCGCATGTCGGTGGACTGGCCGATGACCAACGGCCACAGGAAGTCGTTCCAGTGCCACAGGAAGACGAAGACGCCGAGTGTGGCGAGGATCGGCTTCAGCAGTGGCAGCACGATCCGGTAGAAGATCTGCCACTCGTTGCAGCCGTCCAGCCGGGCAGCCTCGAAGAGCTCGTCCGGCAGGCCCTGGATGAACTGCCGCATCAGGAACACCGCCTGGGCGTTGGCCAGGGTCGGCACGATCAGACCCCAGTACGTGTCGACGCCGCCCAGCTTCGCGATCATCGCGAAGGTCGGGATCATCGTGACGTGGTACGGGACCATCACCATCGACAGGAACGACCAGAACATCGTCTCCCGGCCCGGGAAGCGCTTCTTGGCGAAGGCGTAGCCGGCGAGGGAGGCGAGCAGCAGCACGCCGACGACGGAGACGACCGAGTAGATCAGCGTGTTCAGCAGCCAGCGGGGCACGTCCTGGGCGCCCATGACGGTGTCGTACGCCTCGCCGGTCAGCGGCCACGGCAGCAGACTTCCGGGGAAGTCGACCGCCGCGGACGGCTTCAGGGAGAGCACGACCATCGCGTAGAACGGGAAGACCGTGACGAGCGCGGCCACCGTCAGGAGCACGCCGCGTGCGATCTTTCCGGTCCGGGTGGCGCGCATGCCGTACGGGACGGTGTCCTGCTCGGAGAGCTTCTGCAGTTTGCGCATGGCCCGGCGCTCCGCCCGGTCAGGCGGTGCGGGAGCCCGGCCTGCGGGCTGGGCCTTCGTCTCTGCGGGTGCTGCGGTCATGGTCACTGGTCCTTCCCGATCACGAGCCGCTGGATCACCGCGACCACCACGGTCAGCACGAAGAGCGCGACCCCGATGGCGGAGGCGTAACCCAGGTCGAAGTACTTGAAGCCCGCGTCGTAGAGCTGGAAGACGAGCGTGTAACTGGCGTTGGCGGGACCGCCGCCCGTCATCGTGTACACGGCGTCGAAGACCTGGAACGAGGCCGTCGTCTCGATCACCGCGAGGAAGAACAGAGCGGGCTTGAGCTGCGGGAGCACGATGTACCGGAACCGCTGCCAGGGGCCGGCCCCGTCGGTGAGGGCGGCCTCCTCCAGCTCGCGCGGGATGTCCTGCATCCGGGCGAGCAGGATGAGCATCCCGTACCCGAAGCGGGACCAGACGCCGACGATCGCGAGCGCGGGCAGCACCAGCACGTCGTCGGAGAGCCAGGAGCCCTCGGACATCCCGAACCAGCCCATCAGGGTGGACCACGGGCCGCCGGTCGAGAAGATCCACACGAAGACGGTCGCGGCCAGCACCAGCGAGGTGACGACCGGCAGGAAGAACACCGAACGGAAGAACTTGGCGCCGCGGAACGCACGCCGGGTGATCAGTGCCAGGGACACCGAGGCGATGAGCGTGCCCGGCACGGCGAGCACGGTGTAGAGGACGGTGACCTTCAGCGCCTGCCAGAACAGCGGGTCGTCCCACAGGCGGGTGAAGTTGTCGAGCCCGATGAAGCTGCCGCCGCCGGTGAGGGAGTAGTCGGTGAAACTCATCAGCACACCGGCGACGCCCGGACCGAACCGGAAGGCGAGGAACAGCAGGAAACACGGGAGGACGAAGAGCAGGCCGATCCGGGCCTCGCGGCGCGCCTGCGGCCCGCTGCGACGGCCCCGGCGGGTGGGTTCCGCGACGACTGCCACGGGGATCTCCTTGCGGTACGGGGGAATTGCGGGGGGTCCGGGGGTGTCACCCCCCGTGGGGTCGCGGGGCCGGAGACCGGCCCCGCGACGGTGGATCAGCGGCCGAGCATCGCCTGCGCGGCCTTCTGAGCGGCGTCCAGCGCCTCCTGCGGGCTCTTCTTGCCGAGCAGCGCGGCCTGGATCTCCGGCGCGAGCATGCCCTGGACCTCACGCGCCTTGCCCTGGAGCGGGCCCACGTCCATGCTCGGCAGCGTGGCGCCGACGGCGGTCTGGAGCGCGTCGTCCGGGTAGAGGTCGCCGCCGGACTTGCGGGCCGGGAAGAAGCCGGCGGCCTTCTGCAGACCGGCCGTGTTCTTCGACTCGGCCACGAAGTTCAGCCAGTCGCCGGTGTTCTTCTTGTCGGCGCCCTTCAGCATCGACAGCGCGCCCACGGTGCCGTAGCCGACCGATGCGGTCTCCTTCAGCGGCGGCTGGACGACGATGTTCTCCTTGCCCCAGAACGGCTCGACGTCCGCCGGGGTGTTCTGCCAGGTGCAGGCGACCTTGCCCTTGGCGGTCGGGGTCTGCTCCAGCTTGGGCGTGGTCGTGACGAGGTCCTTGTCGGTGTAGCCGCCGTCGACCAGCTTCTTCAGGTATGTCAGCGCCTTGACGCCGGCCGCGTCGTTGAAGGTGACGTTCTTGCCGTCCTCGGAGAAGACGTCGCCGCCGGCCTGCCACAGCAGCGGGTAGAAGGTCATGTTCAGCGTCTGCTGGGTGTCGCCGCTGTAACTGGTGGCGTAGTAGCCCTTCTCCTTCAGCTTCGGGGCCAGCGCCTCCAGGTCCGCCCAGCTCGACGGGTAGTTCTTCTCCCCGATGGCGGCGAACACGCGCTTGTCGCAGATCAGCGGGTTGGCGCTGGTCAGGACCGGGGTGGCGAGCGCCTTGCCGTCGACCGTGACGGACTTCAGGGCGAAGTCCGTGTAGTCGGACTTGGCGTCGGCCGGCATGTAGTCGTCGGCCGGGACGATGTTCTTGGCGTACTTCGGCAGCTGGTCCGGGATCAGGTAGACCGCGTCCGGGCCCTTGCCGGAGGCGATGGCCGTGGCCAGAGCGGTGTCGCGGTTGGCCCACGGGAAGGTCTCCACCTTCACCGTGACGCCCGAGTGCTCCTTCTCGAACGCCTTGACCAGGCCGTCCCAGTACGCCTTGTTCTTGGCCTCGTCGAAGATGACCGGGTAGGTCCACATGGTGACGGTGTTGCCGTCGTCGCCGCCGCTGGAACAGCCGGCCAGCACACCGGCGGCGAGCGCGGTGGCCACGACGGGCGCGGCGAGGGCACGGACTCTGGAACGACGGGTGAGGAGACGGGACATGAGGGGGTCCTCCGAAGACGTGAGGGCGGGAAGAGAGGGAGTCACTGCGCCGGGACCGTCTGGACGGTTCCGGTGTGCCGGGCGCGCTCGGCGGCGAACGCCGCGAGATGGCTGCCGAGCGAGGTGGCGGGGCCGGAGCGGACGGCCCCGGCATCCCCCGTGGCGACGGCGGTGACGAACGCCTCGACGAGCGCGGCGTCCCCGCCGCCGTGCCCGTCGGCCGCGTTCGAACCGGACGTGCCGAGTTCGTGGACGGTGGACTCGCCGGTCCGGAAGTCCTGCACGGTGACACGCTCACCGTCACCGATGAGCCAGCCGTGCGAACCGAAGATCCGCGTCTGCCGGTGCGTCTGCTCGGTGAACGCCACCATCTGGAAGGTCGCGGTCACCCCGCCCGACAACTGCATGGCGAGCACCTGGTGGTCGACCACGTCGTTGTCGCTGCGGTACGCGCAGACCCCGTACGGGCCTTCGCGCAGCGCAGAGACGAGACCGGCCTCGTCGGTCGCCTCGGTGACATGGGTGACCGGCCAGACCGCGCCCTTCTCGCGCAGCGTCGGCATGTACAGCTTCAGCGCGCTGTACGGGCAGTCGTGCTCGACCGCACAGTCGAGGCAACGGTCGGCCGAACCGGCCGGGGCGTTCTCCGGCCGGAAGTGCTTCAGCCCGCCGAAGCCGGTGACCTGCTCGATCCGGCCGCCCATGACGTACGTGATCCAGTCCAGGTCGTGGCAGGACTTGGCGAGCAGCATCGGGGAGGAGTCCTTCTCGCTGCGCCACGGACCGCGTACGTAACTGTGGGCGTAGTGCCACCAGCCGACCGGCTCCAGGTGGTCGATCGAGACCAGCTGCCCGAGCACACCGGAGTCCACGACCTCCTTCACCAGGTCGGTGTACGGGGTGTACCGCATGACGTGGCACACCGCGAACAGCACCCCGGCCCGCTCCACCCCTTCGACGATCCGGCGGGTCTCCTCCTCGGTCGGGGCGAGCGGCTTCTCGGCGAGGATCGCGTAGCCGGCCTCGGCCAGGGCCAGCACCGGTTCCACATGGAAGCGGTCCTGGGTGGCGACGATCACGGCGTCCGCGATGCGGTCGTCGACGAGCGGCCGCCAGTCGTCGAACTCGACGGGAGCACCGGCGGCCGCCCGCGCCGCGGGGCGCGGATCGGCGACGGCGACGAGTTCGGCGCGCTCGGGGTGCGCCTTGATCCACTCGGCGTACGTCAGACCGCGGTTGCCGGCGCCGACGAGGGCGACCCGGACGGGCCGGCCGGTGATCGGGGTATGCGTGGACACGGGGAATCCCTGGTGCTCGGTGATGCTCGACGGGAGGGGGGTCAGAAGCGGAGCGTGGCCGTGGTGTGGGCGACGCGGTCGCCCTCGTCCGGCAGCGCGGTGCGCTCGGTGCCGTCCTCGACGCAGCCGGTGTGCAGCAGATGGCTGTCTGCGCCGAATGCCGCGGGCCGCAGTTCGAGCCGGCCGCCGGTGAAGGTGGAGCCGGTGGCCCGGTAGCGGTTGGTGCCCTCGGTGACCAGCACATGGGCGGTGCCCTCGGGCGCGGTCGAGTCGAGGCCGCTGAGCTGCCAGTCGACGGTCCGGCCGGATCCGGTACGGGCGAGCAGGGCGCCGTCCTTGTTGGTGCCGGAGAGGCGTGTTCCGTCGACGCGCAGCCGTTGGTCCTTCGCCGAGGTCAGCTTGAGCCCGGTGTCGCTGAGTTCGCCGCCGAGCACGGTGATGTCGGCGTGGGCGAGCGCGACGGGGGCGGTGTCCTTCGATCCGGTCAGCGTGCACTGGTCGAGGACGAGCGGCCCGGTGCCGTTGAACACCGCGCCGTCGACGCCCTTCAGCGTGGTGCGCTGGAGGGTCAGCGGGACGGTGACGCCTGCCTGGGTGACCTCGGCGCCCGCCGCGAAGGCGAAGGAGGAGTCGGCGATGACGTTGGGGCGGCCGGAGAGGTCCGAGGCCCGCGAGACGATGAGGGGACCCGTCGCCGTGCAGCCCCGCATCTGGATACCGTCCGCGTTGACCCAGAGCATTCCGGAGCCGGCCAGCGACTTCTTGCCGATGACCAGGACGTCCTCGAGCGTCAGATCGGTGATCTTGACGCGGGCGACGAACCAGGAGCAGGCGTGCCGCCGTACGGTGATCCGCTTGGCCCTGCCACCCCACGCCGCGCCCGAGTTGGCGAAGGTCATCAGGCCGGAGTTGCCGGTGTAGACGAGGTCGTGCTCGAACTGGCCGTGCGTGACGAACGGGCCCTCGTCGTCGCCGTCGCCGTGGCAGTTGGTGACGTAGCAGTAGGCGGAGGCCGTGAAGTCGTTGAGGTGGCGGGCGTTGGAGGTGTGACAGTCCTCCACGTGCCCGTACAGGCAGTAGATCTGCTGCGTGAGATAGCCCGCGCCGCCGTAGGTGACGGACTTCGGGTTGGTGAGCGAGCACTGCTCGGTGCGGTAGTACGTGCACCAGCGGCGCATCACGACCGGCCAGAAGGTGCCGACGGCCTCGATGCCGGAGACGTCGCAGCGCACCGCGTACTCGTAGGCGACCGGGTGCGAGCCGGTCATCTCGTCCTCGCCCCAGCCCTCGAAGACCATGTTGCGGACGTGGGCGCGCTCGACGGGCTCGACCCGGGTCCAGGTCAGGGTGCGGCCGGCCGACAGGTCCCAGCCGATCTGGTAGTTGACCCGGATGTGCGTCGGGTCCACGACGCCGGTGACCTGGACCAGGCGCTGGATCTCCTTCTCGTACTTCCCCGCCAGGGCGTTGATCTCCACGGCCCACCACTGGCCTACGGCGAACTTCGTGGAGTCACCGACCTCGAAGAGGTCGGAGAGGTCCGGCATCGCCGTGCTCAGGGTGTGTTCGACGGTGGTGGTGGTGACGGTGCCGCGGAAGGAGAGGACGGCGCCGAAGGGGTTGTCGTGGGTGTTCTTCTCGATGTTCTCGGTGCGGATGTGGTGGCCGCCGAAGTCGAGTTCGATGTGGGAGCGGTCGAAGAGGTGGCGTCGGGTGAGGAGGAGGTCGGTGTGGGCTTCGATGCGGTGGACGCCGGGGTCGTTGATCATGGTGTCGAGTGCGGCGTCGGCGGGGGTGGTGGCGTCGAAGTGGCCGAAGGTGCGGAAGTCGAGGGTTCCGGTGTGGAGTTGGTGCCAGCGTCCGGTCTTCGCCGTGCCGTTGGGGGCGATGACGGTGCCGCCGTTGTGCGGGGTGGTGGACTTCTTGTTCCAGCGCAGGGCCATGGTGCCGCCGTCGCCGGGGGTGTGGTAGCCGGCGACGATGACCTGGGTGCCGTCGGGGAGGGGCTTGGTGTTCAGGGCGCGGAGGGCGGTGACGGTGTCCAGGTGCAGTACGTCACCGGTGTGCGCGGGTGCGGCCTGCGCGGAACCGGCGGCCACGGCCGTACCGGCCATGACCAGACCGGCCAGACCCGAAGCCCGAAGCACATGGCGACGGGACGAGGCAGGGGAGGGGTGGTGCGGAACGCTCATGCGGACTTCGCCTTCCGAGAAGTGCGACGAGTGAGGGAGCGTTCCTGCGGTGGACTGCCATGAGGCGGATGGCTGAAAAGGGTCCGGTCGTCGGATGTTCACGGCGCGGTGGGCAGGCGCCGGAAGCGGACCGGAAGGGGGTAAATCGTCGGTGACGGCTGAATGTCACCTCGGTTGGCAGGGAACCTACGGCGGGTGATGCCGATCGGTCAAGACCCGAATCCGTCGGAATGCGCCGTGTCGGCCCCCGCGGCATCGTCGTCCGGGTCCTCGACCCAGCCCAGCGAGACGCTGATCCGGCGGGCCGCGTCCCGTACCTGGCCGCCCAGTTCCTGGTAGCGCCAGGCCGGCAGTCCGAGCTTGAGGCCGGTGATGGACACGGCCCCCGCACACACCGACCGGTCGTCGAAGACCGGTGCGCCGATGCAGATGATGCCCTCGGCGTCCTCCTCGTCGTCCAGGGCGTACCCGACCCGGGCGATGTCGCGCAGATGGGACAGGAAGGTCGCCGGGTCCGTGATCGTGCGCGAGGTGCGCCGGGGCAGCCCGAACCGCTCGATCACCGACGCGGCCTCGCTCTGCGGCACGGCGGAGAGCAGCGCCTTGCCCAGACCCGTGCAGTGCGGCAGTTCGCGCTGTCCCATCCGCAGATCGAGCCGGACGCGCTGGTCGAGCTCGACCTGGTCCACCACGACCGCGTGGCCGTCCTCGGGCACGGCGAGTCTGGACGCCATGCCGGTGGCCCGGGTGAGGTCGCGCAGCACGGGGTGGGCGACGCCGCGCAGGGAGACCTGGGACCTGGCGCGGTCGCCGAGCCGGGCCAGGCTCATGCCCAGCCGGTAGCGGCGGTTCATGCCCTCGCCGTCGTCCGAGACGAGTCCGTACGCACGCAGGGTCTGGAGCATGCCGAAGGCGGCGCTCTTGGAGATGGAGCAGGCCTGGCCGACCTCGGTGACGCTCAGGCCGTTGCCCTGTGAGGGGGCGGCGAGTGCTTCGAGGATGTCCGCAGCCCTGGCCACGCTCTTGACCCAGTACTTCGGTTCTTCTGCGGCAGCACTGTTCGTCATAGCAGAACAGAGTAGTGCCTTCGAGGGGGCGGAGAGTGCCTCCGATTCAAGAATTCCCCCACATCCGGGCGTTGATGGGGCAGAAGGGGGTTGACCGGCTTTCTGGGCGGACGTAATATCCAGGCACTGTTCTGCTCTACAGAACAGCGTTCTGAAAATGCGAGACGCATTACCGAGCACCACGGATCACCTTCTTCCTGCGGCGACTGCCGGGCGGATGGCGCCAGGGACTCACGGGCCGGGCAGGGCCCGCGAAAACCGACGACTCTCGACGCAAGGAGCAAGCACCATGAGTTCAGGCCCGGTAGGCAACGAATCCGGAGCCCGACTCGCCGAGCGCGCCCGCCAGGTCGTACCCGGCGGCGTGAACAGCGGTCAGCGCAGCGTTCCCGGACTGACCGACCTGGTCGTCACCGGGACGCACGGCGCACGGTTCCGTACCGCCGACGGACGCGAGTACACCGACTTCCACTCGGCGTTCGGCCCGCCGCTGCTCGGCCACAACGACCCCGACGTGGCCCGCGCCACCGCCGAAGCCGGCGCGACGCTGGGCCACATGGGCGTCGGTGTCACCGAGGGCGAGGTCCTCCTCGCCGAGCAGCTCACCGAGCTGATTCCCTCCATCGAGAAGGTGCTGCTCACCAGCACCGGCAGCGAGGCCACGTTCCACGCGCTGCGCGTCTCCCGCGCCGCCACGGGCCGCCGCCTGGTCGTCAAGTTCCAGGGCTGCTACCACGGCTGGCACGACGCGGTCAGCCTCAACGTCATCTCCGAGCCTTCGAAGGTCGGCGGCCACGACCCGATCTCGACCGGCATCCTCCCCGAGGTCCTCGAAGCCACGCTCGTCCTGCCGTTCAACGACAGCGAGGCCGTCCGCCGCACCTTCGCGGAGCACGGATCCGACATCGCCGCCGTCATCGTCGAACCCGTCCCGCACAACGTCGGTGCTCTGCTCCCGTACCAGGAGTTCCTCACCACGCTGCGCGAGGAGACCACGAAGGCGGGCAGCGTCCTGATCTTCGACGAGGTCATCACCGGCTTCCGCCACGACGTTGGCGGCTGGCAGAAGATCTCCGGCGTCACCCCCGACCTCACCACCCTCGGCAAGGCCATCGCCAACGGCGCCCCCGTCGGCGCGATCGGCGGCCGTGCCGACCTGATGGACCTCTTCTCCACCCGCCCCGGCGCCCCCGCCTTCTTCGCCGGCACGTACAACGGCCACCCGTCCGTCGTCGCCGCCGCCCTCGCCACCCTGCGCAAACTCCGCGAGGAACCGGTCCACGACCACGTCTTCCGCCTCGGCGACCGGGTCCGCACCGAACTGACCGGACTGTACGAGCGCCTCGGCGTCCCCGCGGTCGTCACCGGCTACGGCTCCGTCTTCGTCAGCTACTTCATGCCGGGCGAGGCCCCCCGCACCTATGCGGACCTGCTGAACAACGACGCCTCGCTCTTCGTCGGCTACCGCCGCAAGCTCCTGGACCACGGTCTGTTCGAGCTCCCGCTCAACCTCAAGCGCAGCCACATCAGCTACGCGCACACCGATGCCGACGTGGACCGTCTGATCGAAGGCACCGAGGCAGCGGTCAAGGCCGTACTCGCCGACGGCGGCGCCCGCGACCTGGAGAACACCTCCACCATGGGCGGGGCGACCCGCTGATGCTGACTGTCAACCGCACCCGCCCCGCCGGCCCCGCCGGACGGATCACCCGCGTCGAGACCCTGATGCTCGGCACCTCCTGGCGCGACTTCGGCTATGTCCGGGTCCACACCGACGAGGGCCTGACCGGCATCGGCGAGATCACCCACCCGTACCGGGTGAGCGAGGTCTGCGCCCTCACCGAGGCCATCGCCGGACGGCACCTGATCGGCGCCGACCCCTTCGACATCGAGGAGCTGTGGCTCCGCGTCTACCAGGGCGACTTCCTGCGCGGCGGCGACATGGGCGGCGTCGCCCTGTCCGGTCTCGACCAGGCGATGTACGACCTGATGGGCAAGGCGCTCGGCGTCCCCGCCTACCGGCTGACCGGCGGCGCCTGCCGCGACGACGTCCGGGTGTACGCCAACGGCTGGTACACCGGCGAACGGGAGCCCGAGACCTTCGCCGCCAAGGCGAAGGAGACCGTGGCCAAGGGCTACACCGCCCTCAAGTTCGACCCCTTCGGTCCCGGACTGCACGAGCTGGAGCGCGCCGAACTCCGCCGCTCCATCGACCTCGTCGCCGCGGTCCGCGAGGCGATCGGCCCCGACATCGACCTCTTCATCGAGGGACACGCCCGCTTCGCCATGCCGACCGCCGCCCGTCTCGTACGGGAACTGGAGCCCTTCGACATCGGCTGGTTCGAGGAGCCGATGCCCTGGACCCACATCGAGCGGTACGCGGAACTGCGGCAGCGCGCCGCCTTCCCCATCTCCGGCGGCGAGCACTTCCACAACCGCTACGAGTACAAGCAGCTCTTCGCGACGAACGCCGTCGACATCATCCAGCCCGACCTCTCCATGGCCGGCGGCTTCACCGAGGTACGGAAACTGGCGGCGATCGCCGACACCCACGGCATGCTCGTGGCCCCGCACAACTCCAACTCGCCGCTCTGCACCACCGTCTCGGTGCACGCGGCCCTCGGAATCCCCAACTTCAAGATCCTCGAAACCTTCGACGGGCTCCTGGAGCCGTTCGTCTTCGACGCCCTGAAGGGCACCCTCCCGATGAAGGACGGCCGCATCGGACTGCCGACCGCCCCGGGGCTCGGCGTCGAACTCGTCGACGAGGTCTTCGAGGAACACCCGCCCAGCCACCGCTTCTGGAACATGTTCGCGGACGGCTGGGAGAAGCGGAACCGCACATGATCACCGACGTTCACTCCCATCTCTTCCGGCACAGCCACGACTTCACCGACCCGTTCAGCTCCGACTCCGCCCGCGCCCACGCGGGCGAGGTCGACCTCACGGTGAAGTGGGAGGAGTACGCCGCCACCGCACCCGAGTCCACCCGCACGATCGTCGTCGGCGGCAAGGCGCGCCGCAGCGGGCTCTGGGTCGACGACGCCGCCGTGGCCGCGTACGTCGGAGAACACCCCGACCGGCTGATCGGTTACCTGGCGCTCGACCCCACACAGCCCGGCTGGCAGGAGGAACTGCGCTACGGCCACCAGGAGCTGGGCCTGCGCGGCATCAAACTCATGCCGATGTACGCGGGCTTCGACCCGGCAGCCGAGGAGTACGACGAGCTGTACACGTACGCCGAACGGCACGGGCTGCCGCTCCTGGTGCACACCGGCACGACGTTCGTCTCCAGCGCACCGCTGGAGTGGGCGATGCCCCGGCACCTGGATGCCGTCGCCATCCGCCACCCGGAACTGCGGATGGTCCTCGCCCACCTCGGCCACCCCTTCGAGGGCGAGTGCATCGCGGTCATCCGCAAGCACCCGCACGTGTACGCCGACCTCAGCGCCCTGCACTACCGGCCCTTCCAGCTCTGGCACAGCCTCCGGCTGGTCCAGGACTACGGGGTCTTCCACAAGGTGCTGTTCGGCAGCGACTACCCGTTCACGACGGTCGACGACTCGGTGAAGGGACTCCGGGAGATCGCCCGGATCCCCGGCATTCCCGGGCTGCCGCCGCTCGACGCGGACGCGGTCGAGGAGATCATCCACCGGCCCTCGCTCGATCTGCTGGGCCTGAACGGCTGACCGGCCGTTCCCCATGACCTGCGGGCCGGCGCCCGGATCACCCCCCTGTCCCCGGGTGCCGGCCCGCAGCCGGGCCGCCGCGCTCCCACCCTGTTGTGTCCCGGCGCGGCGGCCCACCTCTCGTCCCTCCCCGTCCGAAGGAATCCCGTCATGACCGCAGCCGTCCCGCCCCGCGGCACCGACCGCTTCGACCTGACCGGCCGCACCGCGGTCGTCACCGGAGCCGCCCGGGGTCTCGGCCGGTCCTTCGCCGTCGGGCTCGCCGAGGCGGGCGCCGATCTGGTCCTGGTCGACCTGCCCGGGGCCGAGGGCGTCGCCGAGACCGCCGCGGCGATCGAGGCACTCGGCCGGCGGTGCCGCGTCCACGGGCAGGACCTCGCGGACATCGAGGCCCTGGCAGGCTTCGTCGACACCGTGCGCGCCGAGGCAGGACCCCTGCACATCCTGGTCAACAACGCGGGCACGGCGGCCCTGGAACGCTTCAACGAGATCACCCCGGCCAGTTGGTCGCACATCATGCGGGTCAACGTCGACGCCGTGTTCTTCCTCAGCCAGCGCATCGCCGAACACATGACGGCCGACTCCATCGCCGGCCGCATCATCACCATCACCTCGAAGAACGCCCTGGTGGCGGAGGCCGGCCTGGCCCACTACAACGCCTCCAAGGCCGCCGCCCAACTCCTCACGGAGACCCTGGCGGTCGAACTCGCCCCGCACGGCATCACCGCCAACACCCTGGCCCCCGGCATGGTCGAGACCCCCATCGACGGCGAGTTCCCCTTCGACCGGGAGGCCTTCGAATCCGCCTACCGGGAGCGCATCCCGCTCGGCAGGTACGCACAGCCCGACGAATGTGTCGGCGCACTGCTGCTCCTCGCCTCGGACGCCGGGGCGTACCTCACGGGGGCGCGTCTCGTCGTCGACGGGGGAGTGCTGGCCGACCAGATGCCACGGATGCGTTTCATGCCGCCGTACCGCAACACGATCTGACCGCGACCGGCCGTCGGTCCGGACCCACTGATCCTCATCGAGCACGCATCGACCACGCGAGGAGCACCTCCGTCATGCCCGTCAATGCCTCGTCCTCTTCTTCGTCCCGTCGCCATGTGCTTCGGGCTTCGGGTCTGGCCGGTCTGGTCATGGCCGGTACGGCTGTGGCCGCCGGTTCCGCGCAGGCCGCACCCGCGCACACCGGTGACGTACTGCACCTGGACACCGTCACCGCGCTCCGCGCCCTGAACACCAAGCCCCTCAGCGACGGCACCCAGGTCATCGTCGCCGGCTACCACACCCCCGGCGACGGCGGCACCATGGCCCTGCGCTGGAACAAAAAGTCCACCACCCCGCACAACGGCGGCACCGTCATCGCCCCCAACGGCACGGCGAAGACCGGACGCTGGCACCAACTCCACACCGGAACCCTCGACTTCCGCACCTTCGGCCACTTCGACGCCACCACCCCCGCCGACGCCGCACTCGACACCATGATCAACGACCCCGGCGTCCACCGCATCGAAGCCCACACCGACCTCCTCCTCACCCGACGCCACCTCTTCGACCGCTCGAACATCGAACTCGACTTCGGCGGCCACCACATCCGCACCGAGAACATCGAGAAGAACACCCACGACAACCCCTTCGGCGCCGTCCTCTCCTTCCGCGGCACCGTCACCACCACCACCGTCAGGCACACGCTCTCCGCCAAGGTCATCGAGCTCACCGACACCTTCCCGGTCCCCGACGCCCAGGCGTTCGAGGTCGGCCAGTGGTGGGCCGTGCAGGTCGACCCGGTCGGGGGCGGCGGCGGTGACGAGCGCGAGCTCCAGAAGCTGGTCGAGATCACCGAGATCGTCGACGCGGGCCGCATCCGGATCGGCTACCTCAACGGCTGGGAACTCGCCGAGGGACGCACCCTCACCTGGACCCGTATCGAACCAGTGCGCAACACCCACATCCGCAACATGGTCTTCGAGGGCGCGGGAGACGACGAGTACACCGGCTCCCACCCCGTCAGCTTCGAGTACGCCGTCGGCTGCGACGTCTCCGGCATCCACGCCACCGGCACCTTCTGGCCGGTCATCATGCGCCGCTGGTGCACCCGGTTCCGTACCGAGGACTGCTCCCTGAAGAACCCGCCCACGGTCGAGTACGGCGGGGCGGGCTACCTCACCCAGCAGATCTACTGCCTGTACGGGCGGGTCGCCGACTGCACGACGAGCAATGTGCGCCACCTCAACGACCTGACCGCCTCCGCCTACTGCACCGTCGTGAACTGCCACGGCGACGGCGACGACGCGGGCGGCAACCCCTTCACCACCCACGGCCAGTACGAGCACGACCTGCTCTTCGACGGCAACTCCGGGCTGATGGACATCGCCAACTCCGGTGCGCAGTGGGGCATCTCCGCCAAGCGGATCACCGTACGCAGACACGTGTGCTCCTGGTTCACCGCCAACACGAAGATCACCGATCTGACCCTGGAGGACATCACGGTGATCGCGCGCCCCACCTTCGACCAGGCCGGCACCCTCACCGTGAACGCCGACGGGGCCCAGGTGCGCGGCTGCACGGCGAAGACCTTCGCCGTCGCGCAGCGCTCCGCCCGCTCCACCCGGCCGACCACCATCAGCGACTGCTCCTTCGAACCGCCCGCCGGCGCCGTCCTCGTCCAGACACCGGTCACCGCGCCGGTCCACTTCGTGCGCTGCACGTTCACGGGCGTCGACGGCGCGATCCTGCGCGGTGCGGGCCCCGTCCACTTCACCGACTGCACCCTCACCGGCGCCGAGAACGCGGCCCCGCTCTCGGTCGGTTCCGCGGACCTGCGGATCGACGGTGGTACGTATGACAACACCGGCATCGAGCTCAGCGGCGTGCGCGACCAGCGCCTCACCGTGACCGGCGGGGCCAGGTTCACCGGCAGCAACAAGGCCAAGGCGCTGCTCGGCCGCGCGGCCGGTCCGGGGAAGGCGACCTGGGACATCACCGGCCTCGGCAGCGCGGCAGCCGGGGCCGACACCGCGCACGTCCGGATCGCCGACGGCACGAACCACTACGCGGCCACCGGCAGCCGTTTCACCGGCGGCACGCTCCATCTGGCCCCCGAGGCCCTCGCATCGGTCCTGCACACCGCGTGCGTCGAGGACGGCACGCGACGCAGCGCGATGCCCCCGGCCGGTGACACGGTGCGCACGGACGGGAACCTCATCCTGTGAGCGCCGTCATCCGCACGGCGACCCCCGCCGACGATCCCGCCCTGGCCGCCTTGTGGCGTCGGTGCTTCGATGCCCCGCACATCGCCGCCCTGCACACCCTCGACCCGGAACGCCACCGCCACACCTTCGTCGCCGAGAACGCCGAAGGAGACGGGATCGACGCGGTTGTCGTCTACGTGCCGAGGCTGATCCGCGACGCGGCGGGCACCCCGCAGCGCGTCGGCGGCATCGGCAGCGTCGCCACCCGTCCCGAGGCCCGGGGCCAGGGGCTGATACGGCGCCTGCTGGTGGCGGCGGAACACACCATGACGGCCGAACAGTGCGCCTGGTCACTGTTGTTCACCGGCACTCCCGGCGTCTACCGGAGCTCGGGATGGCAGGAGTTCGCAGTCACGTACACCGAGGGAACGCTCGCACCCTCGTCCGGCCGCGACGCCTTCCCGGTCCGCGAGGCCACCGCTCAGGACGCCGTGGAAGTGGCCGCGCTGCACCACGCGTACAACGCGAACCGACCGCTCAGCTCACTGCGGGCGCCCGAGGACTGGGCAGTGCGCGTGCCCGCCTGGTACGGCGCGGCCGAGCGGTCGCTCGTGGCGGTGGACCCCGCCTCGGGGGCGCTCACCGGGTGGATCGTGGCGCAGCACGCGGGGGACCGGGTGGAGGTGCGCGAGTTCGCGGGCGCGGCCGGAAGTCTGGAGACCCTGCTTGCCGCGGCCGGCTCGCGCGGCCGGGCGGCGGGGCTGACCCGGGTCCGGCTGCCCGACGCCCCTGGGGTGGCGGCCGCGCTGCCCGCCCTGCTGGCGGATGCCCGGCAGGTGACGGAACACGTGGGAATGGCACGGCCGTTGCACGCTACGGCGGAGTCCGTGCGGGCCACGGTCACGGCGCCGGGCGCGGTGCACTGGTACGGCGACTGCTTCTGAACGGGGGCGCGGTGGAGCGGGGCCGGCGCCCGTAGGTCCCGGACCGGGTCGCCGGCCACCGCGTCGCGCGCTGCCCCGATGACGCCTGCCGGCTCGCGACGGGCCGACCGGGTCAGGCCCCGGCGGCCGGCGGCTTCTCGTCGTACGAGGACGTGCCGGAGTCCAGAAGTGGCTCCTCCGTCTTCAGATGCGCAGGGGCAAGGGCCCGCAGCACGTGATAGCCGGTGATCACGACGATGGTGCCCAGCGCGATCCCGCTCAGCTCGAAATTGTCGGTGATCTTCAGGCTGACCCCGCCGACGCCGATGATGATGCCCGCGGCGGCCGGCACCAGGTTCAGCGGATTGCGCAGATCGACCTTGGCGTTCAGCCAGATCTGGGCGCCGAGCAGCCCGATCATGCCGTAGAGGATCACGGTGATACCACCCAGCACCCCACCGGGGATGGCGGCGACGACGGCACCGAACTTGGGGCACAGACCGAACAGCAGGGCGAAGCAGGCGGCGGCCCAGTAGGCGGCGGTTGAGTACACCCGGGTCGCGGCCATCACGCCGATGTTCTCGGAGTACGTCGTGTTCGGCGGACCGCCCGCCGCGGTCGAGAGCATCGAGGCGGCGCCGTCGGCGGCGATCGCCATGCCCAGCTTGCCGTCCAGGGAGCGGCCGGTCATCTCGCCGACGGCCTTCACATGACCGGCGTTCTCGGCGATCAGCGCGATGACGACGGGCAGTGCGACCAGGATCGCCGACCACTCGAAACTCGGGGCGTGGAAGGACGGAAGCCCGACCCAGTCGGCCTTCCCCACACCCGACAGGTCCAGCCGCCAGTGGTCCACGGCCTCGGCCCCGCCCACCGGGGAATGGATCTTCCCGAAGACCCGGTCCAGCACCCAGGACAGCACATAACCGAAGACGAGACCGAGGAAGATCGCGATGCGCGAGAAGAACCCGCGCAGACAGACCACGGCCAGTCCGGTGAACAGCATCACCAGCAGGGCGGTCCACTGGTCCTGGGGCCAGTACGTCGAAGCGGTCACCGGCGCCAGGTTGAATCCGATCAGCATGACCACCGCGCCCGTCACCACCGGCGGCATGGCCGCATGGATGATCCGCGCACCGAAGCGCTGCACCGCGAGACCGGCGAGGGAGAGCACCGCGCCGACGACGAACACCGCGCCCGTGACGACCGCACTGCTGCCACCACTGGCCCTGATCGTGGCGGCGACGCCGACGAAGGAGAGGGAACAGCCCAGATAGCTGGGCACCTGGCCGCGCGTGGCCAGCAGGAAGATGGCCGTGGCGACACCCGACATCATGATCGCCAGGTTCGGGTCCAGGCCCATGAGCACCGGGGCCACGAACGACGCCCCGAACATGGCGACCACGTGCTGGGCGCCGAGCCCGAAGGTCCGGGGCCAGGTCAGCCGCTCGTCCGGGCGGACCACCGCGCCCGGTGCGGGCGTCTTCCCGTCGCCGTGCAAGGTCCAGCGCACGCCGAGGCCGCCCATGGTTGCTCCCTGTGTGTAGGTACGGAGTCCAGCGCCTCACCCGGCACGGCATCACCGCAGAAATGATCAGCGCCATGTTAGTGCCGGAGCGGGAGCCTTTCTCGGCCGGGCTCCGGGCCTGGCGTTCGGCCCGCCGCGCGTCAGGGACGCGGCTCGGCCACCGCCCGGCTCGCCGTGCCGGCGTCCGAAGCCGCCGTCACGGCCTTGCGGTCGCCCGCCCGCAGCACCCCGGCGCCGAGCACCAGCCCGAACGCCAGCACCGACACCACACCGAACGAGACGACCAGTGAGGTGGCCTCGGCCAGGGAGCCGATGGCCGACGGGGCGATGAGGCCCGAGGTGTACGTGATCGTGGCGACGCCGGCGATCGCCTGGCTCGGGTTCGGGCCGCTGCGCCCGGCCGCCGCGAAGGCGAGTGGGACGACCACGGCGATGCCGAGCCCCAGCAGTCCGAACCCGGACATCGCCATCGCCGCGTTCGGCGCGGTGACCACCATGACCCCGCCGACCGTGGCGAGGACGCCGCCGGTCCGCACGGTCCGCACCGCCCCGAAACGGTCGACGATCCGGTCGCCGGCGATCCGGGCGATGGCCATGGTCAGGGCGAACGCGGTCGTCGACGCGGCCGCCAGACCGGCCGAACTGTCCAGTACGTCACGGAGGTAGACCGCCGACCAGTCCAGGCTGGCTCCCTCGGCGAAGACCGCGCAGAAGCCGACCGCGCCGATGATCAGGGCCGACTTGGGCGGCAGGGCGAAGCGCGGCGGCGGCTCCTGGTCCGGTTCGCTGTGCAGGTCCAGCACCCGCTGGCAGGCGATCAGGCCCAGGGCGGTCAGGACGAGCGCGACGATCATGTGGTGCAGCCGCGCGTCGGCCTCCATATGGGCGGCCACGGTGCCTGCCGCCGAACCGATCAGGGCGCCGACGCTCCACATCCCGTGCAGCCCGGACATGATCGACTTGTCGAGGCGGTTCTCCACCTCGACACCGAGCGCGTTCATCGCCACGTCCGACATACCGGCCGACGCCCCGTACACGAAGAGCGCCGCGCACAGCGTGACCAGATTGGGGGCCAGGGCGGGCAGGATCAGGGCCAGCGTCCACAGGGCCAGCAGCCCGCGCAACGCGGTCCTGGCGCCGAAGCGGTGGCTGACCGTGCCGGCGAGCGGCATCGCGAGCGAGGCGCCGATCGCCGGGAAGGCCAGGGCGATACCGAGCTGCCCGGCGCTGACCCCGGCGTGGTCCTGAATCCAGGGCACCCGGGTGGCGAAACTGCCGGTCACCGCGCCGTGCACGGTGAAGACCGCGGCGATGGCATACCTGGCCCGCCGCACTTCCTGTGTGCCGAAACCCGTAGCCGTGGAATCCGTTGTCATCCCGCGTGTCCTCCCCTGGAAAATCTGCACTCCACGATGCGGGCAGTAAACTATCAGGAACCCTGCCTGATAAATAGACCGCCCGGTCCGGCACTGTGGCGGAGATCTGGAAGGATCCCGGCATGCCCGCATCACCGAGCACCGCCCGGGCCATCAACGACCGGCTCGCCCTGCGCCTCCTCCAGCAGGACGGCCCGCTGACGGCCACACAGTTGAAGACCCTGACCGGACTCTCCCGGCCCACCGTCGCCGACCTGGTCGAACGGTTGCAGGGAGCGGGCCTGGTCCAGGTGGTCGGCGAGGCCGGGGCCGAGCGCCGCGGGCCCAACGCCCGGCTCTACGGCATCGTCGCCGACCGCGCCCATCTGGCCGGCCTCGACGTACGCACCGACAGCGTCGCCGTGGTCGTCGCCGACCTGCTGGGCGTGACCCTCGCCGAGGCGACCCTGCCGATCGGCGGCGGCACCGCCGTCGACGAGGCGGTGGAACAGGCCGTCGCACTCCTGGAACGCACCGCACGCCGGGCCGGTACGGCTCCGCTGCACAGCGTGGGTATCGGCGCACCCGGCCTGATCGACCCGGTCACCGGGGAGCTGCGGGACACCACGGGTCTGCCCGCCTGGCACCGCAGCCTGGTCCGGGTGCTCCAGCAGCGGCTGCCCGCGACGGTGCTCGTGGAGAACGAGACCAATCTCGCCGCCGTCGCCGAGCACCGCGTCGGAGCCGCCCGTGACCACGACACCTTCGTCCTGCTCTGGCTCGGCCATGGCGTCGGGGCGGCGGTCATGCTGGACGGGAAGCTGCGGCGAGGCGCCTCGGGCGGCGCGGGCGAGATCGGCTTCCTTCCGGTACCCGGCACGATCGGCACCCCGTCCGCCGTCAACTGCGACGGCGGCTTCCACTCCCTGGTGGGTTCGGCGGCGCTCTGCGAACTGGCCGCCGCCCATGGCATCACCGCACCCGCGGCGGGGCAGGAGCCCGGCGCGGCGGCCGCCGTGCGTGCGGCGCTGGCGGGGGAGGGGGACAGCGAGGCCTTCCTCGGCATCCTCGCCGACCGCCTCGCCCTCGGCGCCGCGGCCGTCGCCTCGGTCCTCGACCCGGGCTGTGTCCTGCTGTCCGGAGAGGTGGGCCGCGCGGGCGGCGAGGCGCTGGCCTCGCGTGTCGAGGAGCGACTGGCCATGATGTCCCCGCTGCGCACCGAGGTCAGGGCCGGCCTGCTGGGCGGCACCGCGGTCCTGCGCGGCGCGCTGCTGACGGCGCGCGAGGCGGCCCAGGATGCGTTGTTCACCCCGGTGGCGTGAGGCGGGGTTCCGTCCTCAATCGCCGGACGGGCTTGGTGGTGCGGGTTTCCCGTGGGGTTCGCCGTGGCCCGGTGGGTGGGGGTCCGGGGCCCCTCCGGGGCGTCTCCTCAGACGACGAACGTTCCGCGGGTACGTGATGGACCCGGGTCGATGTTCGTCGTCCTGCGGGGACTCCCCTGCACGGCCCCGGACCCGGCCGTCTTGCGTCTGCGGCAGCACTGTCGCCGGTGTGCAGACGCACAGGATGCAGGGTGGGGGCGTGCAGGGGAGTCCCCGCAGAAAATGGCGTACGACCCGGGTGTCTGTTCGTCGTCGGGTGCACACGCCATTTTTGAGGAGTCTCCCCGGAGGGCCCCCACCCCCACCCACCGGACAGGGGCGAGCCCGCGGGGGACCCGCACACAAGCCCGTCGAGGGGGTCCCCCCATGCCCTTAAGGCTATGGGGGAGATTGAGGACGGAACCCCGCACCCCCCTTACCGCGTCAGCAGGCGCCGAGGTCCTGCCAGACGCCCCATTCACCGGTGGAGCCGGGCGTGTCACCCTTCGTCCACCACTTGGCCTTCCACTGGTGCGACCCATGGCTCACCGTCGCACCCGCGCCGTACTCGGCCGAAGCGCTCCAGGCGGCTGCGGCGCAGGTCCCGCCGGTCGGGTCAGGGCTCGGCCCGCCCGTGCCGGTCGGGTCCGGCGTCGGCGTGCTGCCGCCGGGCTCGACGAGCGTCGTGCCCCGGGCCAGGTCGGCGGCCAGCGCGTAGGACTGCCCGCCGAAGGTCACCGTCCAGTTCGACGGCGTGGACGTCGGCAGGTAGTACGTGAAGTCCACCTGGACCGAGGCGCCGGGCGCCAGGGTCTGCCAGGACGGCAGCTTGAGCGAGACGCGGTTGTAGTCGCCCTTGAGGCCGCCGATGTTGTTCGCGGCGGTGTGGTCGCTGCGCACGATCGTGGTGCCGAAGCCCGACTGGTCCTTGGCGTTGGCGGGTGCCGAGGTCGCGTAGTCGAACTGGAACTCCGTGCCGCCGGGCAGCGTCGCCTTCGTGTTGTTGGTGATCTTCAGCTTGGGGCTGATCGGGTAGTTGGAGTCACCCAGCGGGAACTGGTCGAAGGAGACGTCGATGTCCAGCGCCCGGGTGGGCAGCTCGATGTTGGAGCGCTTGGCTCCGTACGGTGCGGCCGACTTGAAGGTGTCGTACATCGTCGAGGTGAGGGTGGAGCCGGGCTCGTACTGGCCCTTCGCGGCGTTCCAGCCGTAGTCGCCCGCGAGCTCCCAGATCATCGTGCCGCCGATGCCCTTGTCGGCGACGTAGTCGGCCTTGGCCTTCACCGACTGCTCGTCCTCGGTGGAGAGGAAGACCTTCTTCTCGGCGTTCCACAGCCACGGCGCGACCAGTGTGGAGTCGTAGTTGCGGACGTAGGTGCCGGTCAGCTTCGTGTCCGCGGGGAATCCGTAGTCCGTGACGTAGTCGCCGACCACGCCCTTCTCCAGGTTCTTCGCGTGCCACGTCGGGTTGGAGCCGGCCGGTGCCTCCTTGCCGTTGGTGTCCTGGTCGTGCCAGAGGTTGTCGATGCCGACGGCGCCGTCCCCGCACTTGGTCAGCCCCGCGCCGGCCGGGCAGTCGGTGGAGGCCGCCTTGCCCCAGAGGCCGTTGGTTCCGCCCTGCACGTTCTTGAAGCCGCGGGTGTAGTACGGCAGGCCGATGTTGATCCGGCCGGAAGGCATCGAGCCGCGGAAGTAGTGGTAGGCCCAGTCGGTGTTGAGGTAGCCGGTCCCGCTGTACTGCGAGGTCGAGTAGACGCTCGCCTGGGCGAGTTCGGCGTCCTTGCCGTCGTCGAACAGGGAGGCGTTCGGGCCGACGTACTCGTTCCAGGCGCCGTGCAGGTCGTACGACATGATGTTGACGTAGTCGAGGTACTTCTGGACCTGGAAGGTCTCCATGCCGCGCAGCAGATAGCCGGACGAGGGGGCGGCGACGCTGAGCAGGTAGTGCTTGCCGTCGGCGGCGGACGCCCGGTCGAGCTTCTCGCGCAGGGTCTTCATCAACGCGGCGTAGCTCTTGACCAGACCGGCCCGGCGGGCGTTGGACAGGGTCCAGTCGAGCGGGTTGCCCGCGTCCTTCATGGTGGTCGGGTACTCGTAGTCGATGTCGACGCCGTTGAAGCCGTACTTCTTGATGAAGTCGACCGTCGAGTCGGCGAAGGTGTTGATCCCGGCCTGGTTGACCGAGCCGTCGGCGTTGGTCGCCATCGAGTAGAAGCCGCCGGAGTCGACCCGCTTGCCGCTGTCGTCGAAGTAGCCGCCGGTCTCGGCCCAGCCGCCCACCGACACCATCGTCTTCACGTTCGGGTACTGCTTCTTGAACTTGTTGAGCAGGTTGAAATGCCCCTTGTAGGGGAGATCCGGGTCCATCTCGGCTCCGGCGACTCCCGGCCACGTCATGCCGGTCGAGGCGTTCTCGGGCCCGTCGCCGCCGACCGAGATCTTGTTGGCGCCGTCGACGTGGGCGAACGCGTAGTTGAGGTGGGTGACCTTGTCCCAGGGGATGTCGGAGGCGAGGTAGGCGGGCTTGCCGTCCTTGCCGGTCCGCCAGTTGGTGAAGTAGCCGATGACCCGCCGCGGGTGGTCGGCGCCCATCTTCTCGCGGCCCTCGGAGTCGTACACGGAGCAGTACGGGACGGCGACGCCCGGGGTCTCGTAGAGCCCGTCGGGGCGACAGGACTCCTGGTCGGCGGCTTGCGAGGGGGTTGCGGCGAGCGAGCCGATGAGCAGGGCGGCGATGGTGGCGCCGGCTGCGAGCAGGGTGGCTCTCGCGCGGGTGGGGGACAGCACGTTCGGTTCCTCCTGGGGAGGTCGGCAGAACACAACTGACAAGGGGGTGGGTCATGTTGGTCCCCGGGTGTGCGCACACCCGGGACCGTTCCTCGGAGGTGACGCAGAGATTAAGAGGACTAGACCACTGCGTCAATAGGTCTGGACCAATAGGGTGCGAGTGTCCGAAAAGAGCCCTTGTCACAGCCCGTCTGTGAGCCACTCCACAGCGTTCACCCGTATGGGTCACGGCCACTCGTGGCACACTGATCGTGTACCAGCAGCAGCGCACTCCGGGGTCGGTGCAATTCCGAACCGGCGGTTATAGTCCGCGACCCGTCCGCATCCAGCGGCCGGTTGACCAGGTGAGATTCCTGGACCGACGGTTAAAGTCCGGATGGGAGGCAGTGCGCGGCGGGCCGTTTCGCGGGTACGCCGCCGTCGGCGGATGGGTTTCGGGCGACCGATCCATCCGTTTTTCGGGCATTCGGCGTCCCTGTTCGGCGTTCCGCTTCATCTGTCGTCATCGACAGGCCCCGGAGTCCGTGCCCGAAGAGGCAGGAGGACCCGGTGGACACCGCAGCCGACACCACCGCCATGCGCCGAGCCATCACGCTCGCCGCCCGCGGTCTCGGCTCCACCAGCCCCAATCCGGTCGTCGGATGTGTCGTCCTCGACGCGACGGGGCACCCCGTCGGCGAGGGCTTCCACCAGCGCGCCGGAGGGCCGCACGCCGAGATCCACGCCCTGCGCGCGGCCGGCGAGAAGGCCCGTGGCGGCACCGCCTACGTCACCCTCGAACCCTGTAACCACACCGGTCGCACCGGCCCCTGCGCCCAGGCGCTCGTCGAGGCCGGGATCGCCCGGGTCGTGTACGCGGTCGGCGACCCGAACCCGCAGGCCACCGGCGGTGCGGACACCCTGCGCGCCGCCGGGATCAAGGCCGAGCAGGGCCTGCTCGCCGGTGAGGCGGAAGCGGTCAACGCGGCCTGGCTGACCTCGGTGCGCCTCGGCCGCCCGCACGTCACCTGGAAGTACGCGGCGACCCTGGACGGCCGGATCGCGGCCGCCGACGCCACCAGCCGCTGGATCACCTCCGCCGAGGCCCGTGCCGACGTCCACCGGCTGCGCGCCGAGGCGGACGCCGTCGTCGTCGGCTCGGGCACCGCCCGCACCGACGATCCCCAGCTCGGTGTACGGGGCATCGACGGCGCCGTCCAGCCCCTGCGGGTCGTCGTGGACACTGCAGCCACCGCTGTACGGCCCGGCGCCCGGGTCCTCGACGCCACCGCGCCCACCGTGATCGCGGTCGCCGATGACGCCGACGCCCGCCACCTGCCCGAGGAGGCCGTTCTGCGGCTGCCCCGCGCGGCGGGCGGCCCCGGGCTCGACCTTCCCGCACTTCTCGCCGCGCTCCACGGGCGCGGCGTCCGCTCCGTACTCCTCGAAGGCGGCCCGACGCTGGCCGGGGCCTTCGTCGCGGCGGGACTGGTCGACAAGGTCGTCGGCTATCTCGCCCCCGTGCTCCTCGGCGCCGGCCCTGCGGCCCTCGCCGACGCCGGAATCTCCACCATCGCCCAGGCGTTGCGCCTCGATGTGACCGAGACCGTACATATCGGCCCCGATCTGCGCATCACCGCCGTCCCCGGCCCTGCCCCGAAGGGAAACTGAGTGTTCACCGGAATTGTCGAAGAGCTGGGTGAGGTCACCGCCGTCGAGAACCTCGGCGACGCCTCCCGATTCCGCCTGCGCGGTCCCGTGGTCACCGAGGGCGCCAAACACGGTGACTCGATCGCCGTCAACGGCGTGTGCCTGACCGTCGTGGAACTCGGCGAGCAGGACTTCACCGCCGATGTGATGGCCGAGACCCTGAACCGCTCCAGCCTGGGCGCTCTGGCGACCGGCTCCCGGGTCAACCTGGAGCGCCCCATGGCGCTCGGCGGCCGGCTCGGCGGACACATCGTCCAGGGACACGTGGACGGCACGGGCCGCATCATCGAACGCAAGATCTCCGAGAACTGGGAGATCGTGAAGATCTCCCTCCCGGCGGACCTGACCCGCTACGTGGTCGAGAAGGGATCGATCACCGTCGACGGCGTGAGCCTGACCGTCGTGGACGCCGGACCCGACTACTTCACCATCAGCCTCATCCCCACCACCCTCGCCCTGACCACGCTCGGCATCAAGGAGCCCGGCGACCCGGTCAACCTGGAGGTGGACGTCATCGCGAAGTACGTCGAGCGGCTGCTCGGCACCTCCGCGCAGGAGCCCGGGGAGACGGCGAAGTGAGCGCCCTGCACTGGCTGAACTCGGAGGCGTTCACCGTCTTCGACCAGCACATCATCTGGTCCGACATGATCGGCAACACGATCGGTCTGATCGCCCTGACCCTGGGCTGGCTCCGCTCGATCTGGACCTGGCCCGCCCAGCTCCTGTCCGGCGTCGTGCTGGTCGCCGCCAACGTCTCCGTCCACCAGGCGGGCAGCGTCGGCAAGCAGCTCGTCGTCATCGCCGTCGCCGTGTGGGGCTGGCAGCAGTGGACCCGCGGCCGGCAGCAGGCCCAGGACGGCTCCATCGCCGTACGGTTCGCCACCTGGCGCGAGCGCGGCTACCTGCTCGGCGGCGCCGCCCTCGGCACTCTCGCCGTCGGCGGCCTGTTCACCGCGTTCCCCTCGCTCTCGTGGAGCCCGTGGGCTGACGCGTACATATTCGCCGGAACCCTCGTGGCGATGCTCGCCCAGGCCCGCGGCATGGTCGAGTTCTGGTTCGCCTGGCTCCTCGTCGACCTGGTCGGCGTACCGCTCAACTTCCACAGCGGACTCGCCTTCTCCGGTCTCATCTACGTCGTCTACGGGGCCCTCGTCCTGTGGGGCATGCGCGACTGGTGGCTGCGTACGCGGACACCCGCTCTGGAAGGAGCCACGGCATGACTGCCCAGCCCACCTGGTTGCACCGGGAACACGACGCATCCGTCGAGGACCTCTCCCTGGACCCCGTCGAGCAGGCCATCCGTGACATCGCGGCCGGCCGGCCCGTCGTGGTCGTCGACGACGAGGACCGGGAGAACGAGGGCGACCTCGTCATCGCGGCCGAGAAGGCCACCCCCGAGATCGTCGCCTTCATGATGAGCGAGTGCCGCGGACTCATCTGCGCGCCCATGGAGAACGACGAGCTGGAGCGGCTCGAACTGCCGCAGATGGTCGACCACAACACCGAGTCGATGAAGACCGCCTTCACCGTCTCCGTCGACGCATCGGCCGCACACGGCGTGAGCACCGGCATCTCCGCCGCCGACCGTGCCACCACGCTCCGGCTGCTCGCGGGCGGCACGGCGGGCCCCGGCGACTTCGTGCGCCCCGGCCACATCTTTCCGCTGCGCGCCCGTACCGGCGGGGTGCTCGTGCGCAACGGCCACACCGAGGCCGCCGTCGACCTCGCCCGGCTGGCCGGACTGCGGCCCGCCGGGGCCATCGTCGAGATCGCCGGGGAGGACGGCGTCATGCTGCGCCTGCCCCAGCTGGTCCCGTTCGCCCGTAAGCACGGGCTGACGATCATCTCCATCGAGGACCTGATCGCCTACCGCCGTACGTCCGAGCCGACCGTCCGCCGCGAGGCCGAGGTGCGGCTGCCGACCAACTTCGGCGCGTTCACCGCATACGGCTACCGCTCCACCGTGGACGGCGTCGAGCACGTCGCACTGGTCCACGGCGACATCGGGGACGGCGAGGACGTCCTGGTCCGGGTCCACTCCGAATGCCTGACCGGCGACATCTTCCAGTCCCAGCGCTGCGACTGCGGTCCCCAGCTGCACGCCTCCATGCGGCGCATCACGGAGGAGGGCCGCGGCGTGGTCGTCTATCTGCGCGGCCACGAGGGCCGTGGCATCGGACTGCTGTCCAAGCTCCGTGCGTACGAACTCCAGGAGCGCGGCGTCGACACCCTCGACGCCAATCTGGAGCTCGGCCTGCCCGCCGACGCCCGGGACTACGCGGCCGGTGCCCAGATCCTCAAGGACCTCGGCGTCCACAGCCTGCGGCTCATGACGAACAACCCCGAGAAGACCGCCGCGATCCTGCGGCACGGCCTGGCCGTCACCGGCCGTGAGCCGATGCCGGTGCAGGCCGGCGAGCACAATCTGCGCTACCTGCGCACCAAGCGCGACCGCATGGGTCACGATCTGCCCTGGCTCGACGCCGCCACCGCGTCGACCTGCGGCAACCAGTAACACACCAGCACGTATCCGGAACGAAGTAGGAGAGACATGAGCGGCAAGGGCGCACCCGAACTGTCCGTACGCAACTGCGGTGACCTGCGCGTCGCCGTCGTCGCGGCGCAGTGGCACGAGAAGGTCATGGACGGACTCGTCGACGGTGCACTGCGCGCGCTGCACGAGCTGGGCATCGACGAGCCGACCCTGCTGCGGGTTCCCGGCAGCTTCGAGCTCCCCGTCGTCGCCAAGGTGCTGGCCGGCCGCGGGTACGACGCGATCGTCGCCCTCGGCGTGATCATCCGCGGCGGCACCCCGCACTTCGAATACGTGTCCCACGGCGTCACCAACGGCCTCACCCAGGTCGCCGTCGACACCGGCGTCCCCGTCGGCTTCGGTGTCCTCACCTGTGACACCGAGGAGCAGGCACTCGACCGGGCCGGCCTGGAAGGGTCCAACGAGGACAAGGGGCACGAAGCGGTCACCGCCGCCGTCGCCACCGCCACCACACTGCGCTCGGTCAGCGAACCCTGGCGCTGAGTGCGGGTCCGGGACCCCGTATTCTTAAGGACATCATGGCGAACAAAACCTTCGAAGAGCTCTTCGCCGAGCTGCAGCTCAAGGCCGCCAACGGCGACCCCTCCACTTCCCGTACCGCCGAACTGGTGGACAAGGGTGTGCATGCCATCGGCAAGAAGGTCGTCGAGGAGGCCGCCGAAGTCTGGATGGCCGCCGAGCACGAGAGCAAGGACGCAGCCGCCGAGGAGATCTCGCAACTGCTCTACCACGTCCAGGTGATGATGGTCGCGCGCGGAATCTCCCTCGACGACGTCTACGCCCACCTCTGAGCACGACCTCCGCCCCCGTCCGCACGTATCCGTACACCCCTTTCGCAAAGGAAACCCGACCTCATGCTGCGCATCGCCGTCCCCAACAAGGGTGCTATCTCCGGGCCTGCGATGGCGATGCTCCATGAGGCGGGCTACAAGCAGCGCAAGGAGTCCAAGGAACTCGTCCTCGTCGACCCCGAGAACCAGGTCGAGTTCTTCTACCTCCGCCCGCGCGACATCGCGATCTACGTCAGTTCGGGCCGCCTCGACATCGGCATCACCGGCCGCGACCTGCTGCTGGACTCCGGCGCCGATGCCGAGGAGATCCTCCAGCTCGGCTTCGCCCGCTCCACCTTCCGCTACGCCACCAAGCCCGGCACCGCAGTCGGCCCCCAGGACTTCGACGGCATGACGATCGCCACCTCCTACGAGGGCATCGTCGCCAAGCACCTGGCCGAGACCGGCGTCAACGCCTCCGTCGTCCACCTCGACGGTGCCGTGGAGACGGCCATCGAGCTCGGAGTCGCCCAGATCATCGCCGACGTCGTCGAGACCGGCACCAGCCTGCGCAACGCCGGACTCGAAGTCATCGGCGAGCCGATCATGAAGTCGGAAGCGGTCGTCATCCGCCGCACCGGCGCCCCCGGCGACGACCCCAAGGTCCAGCAGTTCCTGCGCCGCCTCCAGGGCGTCCTGGTGGCCCGCAGCTACGTGATGATGGACTACGACTGCCGCGTCGAGCACCTGGAGCGCGCCGTGGCCCTCACCCCGGGCCTGGAGTCGCCGACCATCTCCCCGCTGCACCACGAGGGCTGGGTCGCCGTCCGGTCCATGGTCGCCTCCAAGGAGGCACAGCGGATCATGGACGACCTGTACGACCTCGGCGCCCGCGCCATCCTCACCACGGCCATCCACGCCTGCCGCCTCTGACGGCGGGAGACGGAAGAAGACCATGTCAGCCCCCGCACTCCCCGACCTTCCGGTCACCTTCCGGCCCACCCGCACCCGAGTGGTCCTGCTGAGCGTCGGGGCGGTGATGTTCGCCGTCATCACCGTCGTCGCCTTCACCCTGGAACAGCTCAGCGGGGGAGAGCGGGTCAGCTTCGTCTTCACCGCGCTGCTCTTCTTCGGCGTCCTGGCGCTGCTCAGCCGCCCCAGGATCGTGGCGGACGACAGCGGGGTGACCGTGGTCAACCTCACCCGCACCCGGCGGCTGTCCTGGGCGGAGATCGTCCGCGTCAACCTGCGCGCCGGCGACCCGTGGGTCTTCCTCGACCTCAGCGACGGGACCAGCATGCCCGCCCTCGGCATCCAGCCCGGAATCGCCAAGCAACAGGCCATCCGCGACGCCAAAATGCTCCGCGCCCTCGCCGAGAACCGCGGCACCGGCAAGGACAACGGCTGAGCCCCCTGCCCCGTACGGCCTCTTGTTGATTACTCTGGAGGGTGGCGGCGCCCTGTGCGCCCCGCCCCGCACCAGAGGCCCCCGAGGCCCGCGGGGCTTTCCTGCGACCCAAGGAGTGACTCCCTCCAGCAATGGACGGATCGTCCGGTAGTACCTGCGCCGCCCCTTCTGTGGAGGCGGCGGCATGACCACCCCCCTGCTGCTTCTCAGCGCGGCATTCCTTCTCATCCTCGCCAACGGGTTCTTCGTGGCAGCCGAGTTCGGGCTCGTCACCGTGGAACGGGCGGACGCCGAGCGCGCCGCCGCCGAGGGCGACCGACGGGCCCGAACCGTCGTCGGCGCCCTGCGCGAACTCTCCTTCCAGCTCTCCGGCACCCAGCTCGGCATCACCATCACCTCACTGGTGGTCGGCATGCTCGCCGAGCCGGCTCTCGCCCAGCTGCTGGAAGGCCCCCTCTCCCTGACCGGTCTGCCCGACGGTGCCGTCCCCGGCATCAGCGTGGTCATCGGCATGCTGCTCGCGGCTGCCGTCCAGATGGTCATCGGCGAACTCGTACCGAAGAACTGGGCGGTCTCCAAGCCGCTCCAGGTCGCCCGGTTCGTCGCCGGACCCCAGCAGGGCTTCACCCGGGTCTTCCGCCCGGTGATCGGCCTGCTGAACACCGTCGCCAACCGTCTGGTGCGGCTTCTCGGCGTCGAGCCGACCGAGGAGCTGGCGTCCGCCCGTACGCCGGGGGAGCTGGTCTCCCTCGCGCGGCACTCGGCCGAGGCCGGCACTCTCGAACAGGACACCGCGGACCTCTTCGTACGGACCCTCTCGCTCGCCGGGCTCACCGCCCAGCATGTGATGACCCCGCGCGTGAAGGTCAGCGCCCTGCAGTCCTCCGCGACCGCGGCGGACGTTCTCAACCTCACCCGTGCCACCGGCCTCTCCCGCTTTCCCGTCTACCAGGACCGCATCGACGAGGTCGTCGGCATGATCCACCTCAAGGACGCGCTGGCCGTCCCCGCCCAGGACCGCCTGCGGACCCCGGCCGGCCGGATCGCCGTGCCGCCGCTGCTGGTGCCCGAGTCCCTGCCCGTCGAGCAGCTGCTCCAGCGGCTGCGCAACGAGCAGCCGATCGCCGTCGTGGTCGACGAGTACGGCGGCACCGCCGGCGTCGTCACGCTGGAGGACATCATCGAGGAGCTCGTCGGCGAGGTGCGGGACGAGCACGACGCCGAAGGCGCCGACCGCCCCGAGCTGGCCGCCGCCGCCCCCGAGGACGGGCGGCCCGCCTGGGACGCCGAAGGCAGCTGCCGGGTACTGACCCTGCGCCGGATAGGCCTCGACGTACCCGACGGCCCCTACGAGACCGTCGCCGGACTGGTCGCCGACCTGCTCGGCCGGATCCCCGCCCCCGGTGACCGGGCCGAGCTGGCCGGCTGGCGGATCGCCGTCCGCCAGGTCGGCCACTACCGGGCCGAGAAGGTCCGCTTCGTGCGCCTGGCCGAGGCACCCGCACCGGCCGCCGAGCCGCGGGCGTCCCGCCGGGTCCTGGAGGCTGCGCGATGAGTCTGGTCCAGTTGCTCTTCGCCGGACTTCTCGTCCTGGCGAACGGCTTCTTCGTCGGGGCGGAGTTCGCCCTCGTCTCGGTGCGCCGCAGCCAGATCGAACCCCTGGCGGCAGCCGGGTCGAGCCGGGCCCGCCAGGTGCTGTACGGCCTGGAGAACCTGCCGCAGATGATGGCGGCCGCCCAGTTCGGCATCACCATCTGCTCACTGACCCTCGGCGCCGTCGCGGAGCCGACCGTCGCCCATCTGCTGGAGCCGGTCTTCCACACGGTGCACCTGCCCGAAGGACTGATCCATCCGCTCGGCTTCGTGCTGGCGCTGGTCCTCGTCGTCTTCCTCCACCTCGTGATCGGCGAGATGGTCCCGAAGAACCTGGCGATGGCGGCCCCGGAGAAGACCTCGCTGTGGCTCAGCCCCGGGCTCGTCGGTTTCGCCAGGCTTTGCCGGCCGGTCACCTCGGCGCTGGGCGCCTGTGCCCGGCTGGTCCTCCGTCTCTTCGGTGTCGAGCCCAAGGACGAGGTGGAGGCCGTCTTCACCAGCGAGCAGCTCAACCGGCTCGTCGAGGACTCCGGACAGGCCGGGCTCCTGGAGCCGGAGGCGCAGGAACGGCTGGAGGACGCCCTGGAGCTGGGCAGCAGGCCCGTCACCGACGTGCTCCTGCACCGGGCGGCCCTGGTGACGGTGGACCCGTCCGTCACCCCGCGCCGGATCGAGGAGCTCACGGTACGGACCGGCTACTCGCGCTTCCCCGTCTGCGCGGAGGGCGGCGGCCCGTTCATGGGCTACCTGCACGTCAAGGACGTCCTCGACCTGGAGGACGGCGAGCGGGCCGTCCCGCAGCACGTGTGGCGCCCCATGGCGACCGTACGGGCCGAGCTGCCCCTGGACGACGCCCTGACCGTGATGCGCCGCGCGGCGACGCACCTGGCCCAGGTCGCCGACGCATCGGGCCGGGTACTCGGCCTGGTCGCCATGGAGGACGTACTGGAAATGCTGGTCGGCGAGGTACGGGACCCGGCCCACCGGGTCTCGGAGCCCCGCCGCACCGAGGAACGGCAGACCGGCGCGGACGAGCTGTCCGCCCTGGTCGGCTAGTACCTCTCCTCCGGGCCGTGGCCGGCGGGAACCGCCCTCACATCTCAGGCGGCTCCTGCCGGCCCCGGCCCACCGGGCCCCTGCCCGACAGCACCTCGCCGTACGCCTGCATCAGATCCGGCAGCCGCAGCGTCGCCAGATCGTCCCGCGTCGGCACCGTCGCATAGCCCGAGAGCCGAAGATCGCGGTAGGCGCAGCTCTTCTCGTACAGCGTGCGCAGGAAGCGCCCGTTGCCCAGCTCGTCCAGCCAGCCCTGGTCGACGACATGGCCGCTGATGGACCGCAGCTCCTCCACCGACTCCTCGTCCCACATGTCCCCGTTCTCCGCGGCCAGCACTTCACCGATGGCGGTGAGCTCCAGCGGCCGGTAGCTGGGGAAGTCCACCCGGGTGGTGAAGCGCGAGGAGAGCCCGGGGTTGGTGGACAGCAGCCGGTCCATGCCCTCCGGGTAGCCGGCCAGGATGACGACGAGATGGTCGCGGTTGTCCTCCGCGCGCTTGAGGAGGACCTGGAGGGCCTCGTCGCCGTACGCGTCGCCCTTGCTGTATCCGGTGTTGGAGAGGCTGTACGCCTCATCGACGAAGAGCACCCCGCCCAGCGCCGAGTCGATCAGCTCATTGGCCTTCACCGCAGTCTGGCCCAGGAACTCGCCGACCAGATCCGCCCGCTGGGCCTCGACGAGATGCTCCCCGCCCAGCAGGCCCAGCGCGTAGAACACCCGGCCAAGAATCCGCGCCACCGTGGTCTTGCCGGTCCCGGACGGCCCCGAGAAGACGAAATGCCGCTTCGGCGGCTGGACGGGCAGTCCCTGGCCCGCCCGCAGCCGCGCCATGTTCAGCTGCGCCGACAACGCCTTGACCTGACGTTTCACCGGCTCCAGGCCGACCATCCGCTCCAGCTCCGCGAGCGCCTCGGCGAGCAGCACGGGATCGCTGAGCCCGGCCGGGAACGGCTGCTCGGCGGACTGGCCGGGGACCGCCGTCTTCTCCCGCGCGCCGCCCGGCGGAGGGGACACCCCGACGCCCGGCAGATCCGTCGGCTCGTCGCCCGGCCGCAGTTCCCGGCTGTCCACCAGATCGGTGCCCAGCAGCGAGTCGCCGTCCGGCTGCGCCTCCAGGAACATGCCGTCGGTGCCCAGCCCGGTCAGCGAGACCGCGGCCAGGCCGGACGCCTCCTCGGAGCCCTCCAGCCCGTCGTAGTCCGCGATCGCGGCCAGCCGCGCCGAGGTGTCCATGAACGCCGGGTCGATCCGGTGGACCGCCCGGTACAAGGGGAGAGCGGCCGCGCTGCGGCCCGTGCCCTCGTGCGCGCGGGCCAGCCAGTAGCGCAGTTCCTTGCGTTGCGGCTGTTCACTGCGGCAGCGCATGAGCGCGGTGGACAGCAGGGGTTCGGCCTGCCCGTACATCTCCAGCCGTACCCGCGCCATCCCGCCGAAGAGCCCGGCCTCGATCCCGAGCAGCGGATCGTCGATCAGCTGCTCCGTATGGCGTACGAGCTGCTCCCAGTCCTTGACGAGGTAGGAGCGGCAGGCGTGCAGGAAACGGACCTGGGGGTCGGCGTCCACCGGCGGCAGGCCGGCCAACGCCCGGTCGAGCTCCGGGACATGGCGGCCGTCCAGCCAGTGCGAGGCGTGCGCGAGCAGCAGGTCGCGCGGACTCTCCAGCACCGGCTGCACCCACCAGCCCAGCCAGTACCAGGAGTTGATGGTGCGACGGTGGCGCCCGCGCTGATCGCCGAACCGGTCGCGATGGCGGTACATGTGCAGCAGCGCTGTCGTCGTGTCGACCCGCAGTGCGTGGAGACCGAGCCAGGCGTCCGCCATGCCGGGATCGAGGCGTACCGCGGCTCTGAACTCCTCTTCGGCCTGCGGGTAGGCGCCCATCGTGTAGGCGTCCACGCCGCGCAGCCACGCGAGGTCGGCCGGGGCCTGTGCGCCCTGCGTGCCGATATCCATCAGGTCCCCCACAAACCGTGCCCCAGGATGTCCCGCCGCACGGCGGCCCGCCGAGGCGCGCCGAATCACTGTGCCATGGACGGGAATTGACCGCACCGAGAGGCATCGTACCTGCGCAGGGAGTATGCGACTAAGGGTGCCGCAGGCCGAGGACGGGCCGTGACCCAGGGTAAGCGGAAGGGGGTGCGGTGAGGCCGGAATCAGGTGTCGGACACAGAACGAAGCCCCCGATCACGGGGGAACAACCGGGGGCTTCGCGTCTGCGGGGGCTCCGAAAAGCCGCACATTGAGAACGTAAGACCTGTACCGCCCCCGGGTCAAGCGGAGTTGAGGCACATCCAGCCCGATTTCCGACTGCTCAGTATGGCCGGTCCCGGTGATCACGATGGGTGACGGAATGATTCATTCCTGCTGTCGTGGGGGATCCCTCCAGCCACTCGTACCCCACAGGCAACTGGCGTACCAGGACATCGGCCCAGCGGCGCGAGGGATCGGCCGAGAAATGGGCCGTCTCGGCGGCCGTCCAGCCGTCCCAGAAGGAGTTCAGCGCCGGTCCGTCCCGCCGCCGGCCACGCTCCCAGGACTCCGTGGCCGGCAGATCCATCCACAACAGGTGTGCGAGGCAAGGGCGCAGGGCCCGCCGTCCCGCGCCGACTCCTTCGATCAGCACCAGCGGAGCCGGGGCCAGGGTGCGCGGCGGCCCGAAGCCGCGCGCGGTCCAGTCGTACGGCGCGTAGCGGGCGGTCTCGCCGCGCGACAGCGGGCAGGTCACCTGCTCCCGCAGCCGTCCGGTCCAGCCGAACAGTTCCTCGTGGGTGGCCAGATCGTCCAGATGCAGCACGGGGGCGTCGCCGAGCGCCGCCGCGAGCCGGGCGGCGAAGGTGCTCTTGCCCGATCCCGCGTGGCCGTCGACGGCGATCAGCCGGACCGGGCCGCAGGACGGCGGCAGGGTGCGCAGCCGTGCGGCAAGGCGCGAGAGGTCGTTCATGGCCCCAGCCTACGAGCCGGTGGCCGACGGCAAGCAGCCGCAGGTCACGCCAGTGGTCCAGACCCATATTGGTCCGTCGGCACAAGCCGAATCGCTGGCCGAACCGGGGCACGACCCGCAATAGTTGGCGCACTGTCGTGCACCCGCAGCGCCATTCCGCTTACGACCGGGGGTCTCGCCCATGCCCAGTCCGACCTCACGCAGAACCGTGCTCACCGCCGCGATCGCGGCAGCGGCCGGCGCCGGAGCGGTGTCGTCCGCCGCTACCGCGTCCGCCGCGGCCCCGCCCCGTACCCGGCCCGACGCACCTTCGGCGGCAGCCTCTCTCGTGGACAACCGTTTCTGGACGACCTACACCGACTGGCGCTGCGGTTCCGGCGCCGGGACCCGTGCCGTGGCAGGCCGCCGGGCAGGACTGGTGATCGGGCACCCCCTCGGGCGCACCGACTACACCGACCCGCACACCGGCACCACCGCGGCATGGGACTACGCCACCTGGACCTCGCCGGTCCACCGCTCCGCCGTCCCGGCCACCGAGGTGATCGCGTCCTGGAACGCGGACACCCCGGCCGGCACCTGGATCCAGATCGAACTGCGGGGCGGCTACTCGGACGGCACCGAGACCCCCTGGTACGTCATGGGCCGCTGGGCCGCGGGCGACGGCGACATCCGCCGTACCTCCGTCGACGACCAGAGCGACGGCAAGAGCTCCATCTGGACCGACACCTTCTCGGTGGACGACGCGGCGAGCGGTCTGCGCCTGTTGTCCTACCGGCTGAGGCTGACCCTGTACCGCACGCCCGGCACCCGGCTGACGCCCACGGTGTGGCGCCTCGGCGCGATGGCCTCGGACGTCCCCGACCGCTTCACGGTGCCGGCGTCCGCCCCCGGACTCGTCCGGGAGCTGCCGGTGCCGCGCTACTCCCAGAACGTGCACGTGGGGCAGTACCCCGAGTACGACAACGGCGGCGAGGCGTGGTGCAGTCCGACCTCGTCGCAGATGATCATCGAGTACTGGGGACGCAAGCCCTCTGCGGAGGACCTCTCCTGGGTCAAGCCGGAGCTGGCGGACCCGCAGGTGTGCCACGCGGCGCGCTTCACGTACGACAACCAGTACGAGGGCTGCGGGAACTGGCCGTTCAACGCCGCCTACGCGGCGACGTATGACGACATGAACGCCGTGGTGACCCGGCTCGGCTCGCTGGAGGACCTGGAGACCCTGGTCCGGGCCGGCATCCCGGTCATAACGTCGCAGTCGTTCCTCAAGACGGAACTGACCGGTGCGGGCTACGGGACCTCCGGCCACCTGATGACGGTGATCGGCTTCACCGAGGACGGCGATGTGATCGCCAACGACCCGGCGTCGCCGAGCGACGAGGCGGTCCGGCGTGTCTACCTGCGGCACGAGTGGGAGACGATCTGGCTCCGCACGAAGCGCTATGACGCGAACGGTCAGGTCAGGAGCGGTACGGGCGGGGTCTGTTATGTCTACTGGCCTGTTGACCCGGCACCGAGTCAGCGCCGGGCTCTGAAGTCGCTCGGCCTGCTGTGAGCAGGAGCTGCGGCACGGCCGTCCCCACCACCTGACGGCGGCGTTCCCGGCCGTCCTGTGTGACGTGGCCGGAGCGGACCACCGTGACCTTGATCGAGCGATGCCCGAGCCGGCGAGACACTTCGTGGCCGGACACACCGCTCGTCAAGGTCACGGTGGTCCACTTGTGTCGCAGGGCGCCGCCGTGAACGTCTTCCGGGGTGGCATACATTCCTTCTCGCTTGCCGTTCTTCGCCTTGATGGCGAAAGCGGCCATGTGACGCTCGACGGGCCGCGCCCGGCCCAGCCGGTCAGCGGGTCGGCGTGGGATGCGGACAGCGTGGGAGCGCCGGGCGCCCCTTGGTCCGGACGGCGGGCAGCCAGGCCATGGCCCGTACACCCGCCCGCGGAAGGCGAACACGGAACCAGAGAGCGGACTGCAGGTCCTCCTCGTCCGTGATGGGCTCACCATCGGGCAACTGGCAGTAGGCATCGAGGACATCACCGTGCCAGACCCGCGTCGGGACGACGTTCTCGGCGGTGTACGACCGCAGCGGATCGATCGCCAGGCCGAGACTGCACTGCGGATCCCGGTCCGTACGGTTCTGGCAGCCACGTTGGGCGTTGAAAACCCTTATCTGGAGCGGGGGTTGGCCGGCTCCGCCCGGCGACCCGGATCCCTCCCGTCCGGCGGACGACCAGATCGCCGCGCCCACCGCTCCGAACACCGTGACGACCAGGACCGCGGCGCGGATCCAGCGCCGCAGGCGGGACGAGCCGCTCCCGGAAGCACGGCCCGGCCTGCCGGACTGCTGGGCCGAGATCCGAGCCAGCAGGCTGTCGGCCGTATGGGCGGCGCGCGCGGCGTGGGTGGGGGCGAGGCAGTCGGCGGCCAGGGCGCGCCAGAACTCCGGAACCGCGTTGTCCATCCGTAACGGCGCGCGCCCCTCGGCGTACTCCTGCACGGCGGCACCCCGCGCCAGCGGTGTCGCGCCGGGGAACGGCGAGGAACCGGACGCGAACACCTCGTGGATCAGGATGCCGAGGGCCCAGACATCGGCACTCGGCCGGATCTGCACCCCCAGGTCCCCCAGCGGGGCCTTCCACCGCTCGGGCGGGAGATAGTCGGGGGTGCCCATCGGCGGTGCGTGACCGTGCGTCCCCGTCAGTTCGGTGGCGAGCCCGAAGTCCGCGAGTTTCACCGAACCGTCCTCGCCGATGAGGACGTTCTCGGGCTTGAGGTCGGCGTGTACCCAGCCGGCCCGATGCAGATGGGCCAGCCCCTCGCAGATGCCCGCGATCAGCCGGCCGCCTTCGGCTTCCGTCACCAGGGCGTCGAGGAGGTCCCGCAGCGTGCACCGGCCACGTTCCATGACCAGGACGATCGCGCCGTCCAGGGACGGGTGCTCCGGTGCGGCGAGGACGACATGGTCCAGCAGCCGGACGAGCCGAGGATGCTCTGCCCGGCGGCCGATCTCGACCTCGCGCCTGGCGGCTTCGGCCACTTGGCGGGCCTGGCGGGGCGCGAGTCCGGCGGTCGGCATGATCTTGAGCGCGACCTCACCCCGTCCCCGGGGCCGGTCCACCGCCGCCCGGCCCGTCGTGGCCACTGCCTCGTCCTCGGCCTGGCCGGCGCCGTCCGGGCTGTGCGGGCCGTCCGGGTGATCATGGGAGGGCCGTCCGGCGTACACGGTCGCCCAGCCACCGGCCCCGATCGGCTCGGTGACCACCCAGTCGCCGATCCGGTAGCCCCGGGGCAAGTGGTCCGTCCGGTCGCTTCCCCATGACGCGGCTCGGCTCGGCACCACCGTCACGCCCTCCACTGTCCCGGCGCGGCGGGTTCGGCCCGAGGGGGTAACAGCGCCAGATGCTCCTCCCGGACTATGCCGAACCGCAAGGCGAGTCCGACGACGGCTTCGCGCTTGCCGTTCCGGCGGTCCCCTCGGCGAACCTCGGCCTCCGTGGGGGAGTCGATCCTCAGCTTCTCCTCGGCGAGGTAGTCGATGTGCGAACTGACGGCACGCGAAGTCAACTTGACGCAGGCCGCGTGGCCCCTGAGCCGCTCGACGACCTGGGGGGTGGTCGGTATCGCGACCGGCGACTCGTCACGCAGCCAGGGTTCGCAGAGCGCGACCAGCACCAGGAAGTACGTGGCTGTCTCGTCCAGGGAGTACGCCGTGACCGTGAGGCTCTCGCCTGAGTCGCCGGCGCCCTCCGGGTCCAGGTAGACGTGGGCGGGCGCGAACACCTGGAAAGAGACCGTGGTGTCGTGGCGCGTGGGCAGCACCACCCGGGAGAACTCGAACGGGATGGGTGCTCCTACGCGGCGTGGCGGCACCCGCAGGTACTCGCCCGCCCCTTCGGGATTCTCCACCAGATAGCTGTGGGTCGAGCTGTGGTTGGTCAGCTGCCAGTGGTCATCGGTCACCCGGATCTCACCCGCGAGGCGGGAAATGGCCGCATCGGCGAGACGCAGCTCGACCGGCGTCCTCGAGGAGCCGCGGCCGAAACGCGCGCCTTCCCCCGGGCCGAGCCTGAAGGTCACCGCGTCGCCGTACGGCTCCCCGTCGACGACACCGCCGCTCCCCCGCGGCAGATGAACGACAATGCCGCTCACCACTCCCCCTGTCACACGCGTGATCAGTTGCCCTGCACAACGAACGCTACCGCGTGTGTGCGGGAATTCACCGTCTAGCACTGGCCACTTCTGCGACCGGCCGCCCGGTCGGCAAGAGCCCGGATCGTGGCGAAAGGGCTCGTTCGGTACGCGGCACAGGGGGTGGAACCCGATGAGACCGTCGAGGCCGTCCTTGTTCTCCTCCACCGGTTCCGGCACGGCGACGGCGGCGAAGGTCCCGGAGTGCCGGTCCCGGTCGCGCGGGACGCGGGACGCGGGCGGCGCCGGCCGGTGACGGCGTGAGCGAGCGGGTCCTCAGTGGGCCGGTGCCGTCGGGGCCGGCACGGGCGTGGCCGTCCGGAGTCCGGCAGTACCCGCGCCGACAGCCTGTCAGTAGCCGGGACTGCCCGAACGGGCGGGTGTGACCGGGTGATCGCCGAACGCCGTCCACGGGCGCCAGCCCCCACTGGGCTGTGTCTGCACACGGGTGCGTACCTGGCCGTCGGTGGTGACGGCGAAGAGGTGGATCCGGCCGGTGGCGTCGGCAGCGGCGGTCGGTGCGGCGGCGAGGCGGACTCCGGGCTCGCCGAAGCTCTCCTCGGTACTCCAGCTGCCGCCGGGCGCGACCTGCCACCGATGGCTGAGGCGCTCGCCGCCGGGGGAGAGCGCGAAGGCCTCCAGCCTGCCGTCGGCACCAGGGGCGAGCACGGGGGTGACCGCCGTCCAGCCGAAGAGCGGTTGCCAGTCCTCCCAGCCACCGCTCGGCACGGCCTGTCGCCGGTAGAAGGACGCCACACCGGACGGGGCCATCGCGACGACGGTGAGTCTGCCGCTTCCGTCGATGCTCACGCGCGGCGTGGCGCCGGCCGCGGTGCCGAAGCTGTGCCACGCGGACCAACCGCCACCGGGTGACTCCTGCCAGCGGTGCATGATCCCGGAGCCACCGGGCGAGAGGGCGAAGACCTCCAGGCGGCCGTCGGCGTTGGCCGCGACGACCGGCGGTCCGCCCGTCGCCCCACCGAATCCCGGGTCCCACGCCTCCCACGTCAGCGATCCGGGCGACCACTGCCGCCGTCGCGCGATGGCGGTGCCGCCGGGGCTCAGCGCGAAGACGTCCAGGCGGCCGTCGGCGCCGCGCCCGACCGCGGGGGCGGCCCCCGCCGGGCCGCCGAACTCCTCCCAGTCGTGCCAGCCGCCGTCGGGCCGCTGGACCCTGTGGTGCAGGCCGGTTCCCCCCGGGGCGAGGGAGAACACCTCCAGCCTGCCGTTGGTGTTGCGGCCGAGGGTGGGAACCGCTCCGGCGGGTCCGCCGAAGGGCTCCCACGCCGACCAGGTGTCGGAGGCCGGGTCGAGCTGGACGCGCCGAAGCACCGAACGGTCCGCCGCGTCGAGCGCGAACACGGTCAGCCGGCCGTCGACGTCCGGGGCGGCGACCGGGTTGTCCGCGCTCTGCCAGGGAGGTGGCGTGTTCCGCCAGTACAGGGGCGCGAGGTGCAGGCCCTGCTGGAACCACCCCGCGGCGCTCGCGAACCACTCCTGCCCGTCGGTGACCGGTTCGACGGCGTGACCGGGTACGTGGCCCGCGTAGCCGTCGAGGGCGAAGTGGAAGGGGTCCGGGGACGCGAGGACGTCGGTGCCCTCGTAACCGTTGCGCGGCCCGATGAACAGGTAGTACCAGCCGTCCCGTTCGACGACGAAAGGCGACTCGGTGACCGACACGGTGGCTTCGGTGGTCTCGTCGGTGTACGCCGTGCCCGGCTCGCTCCAGTGCACCAGGTCGTCGGACCGGCGGAAGGACACGATGTGCCGGCCGCCGGGGCCGGACAGTTCCGTGTAGTACATCACCCAGGCCCCGCCGATCCGCAGCACCATCGGGTCACGTGCCACGAGCCCCCGGAACAGCGGGCCCGACGGAACACGGGTCCAGACGAACAGGTCGGCCGAAGTGGCGAGGCTGATGGCGGCCCCGTCCCGGCCACCGGCGGCGTAGAACATCCAGAACGTGCCGTTCGCCTCGACGACGTGCGGTGCCCACAGGTGTTCCTCCCCGTGGTACGAGGGATCGACGGTCAGTGCGTCGGGGTGCGTGGTCCACGGGCCGTGCGGGTCCGGTGCGGAGGCGTGCGCGAAGGAGATCTCGGAGGCACTGTCCGGGACCTCGCCGGGGGGCGCGCTCTCGCCGACGATGCTGAACAGGTGCCATCGGCCCGCTGCCCTGATCAGAGTGTGGTCGTTGAGATATCGCTGCCGTCCGAGCACGGAGGGGTCGTAGACGTGGCTGAAGGGACCGGCGCCGATCCACTGGTGGGACTGAACGGCCTCGGCAGCGAACGCGGGCCGTCCGGTGTACAGGAGCGCGCCTGCGCCCGCTCCCGCCGCCGCCCGCAGCACGTGCCGTCTGCTGATCGGATGCATGCTGTTCTCCAGTGAGGACCGCGGCCGGCCGAACCGGCCGGCCGCGGTTTCGGGGTCAGTTGACGGGTGGGCCGGCGGTGTTGTTGAGCCAGGACCAGTCGGACCATGTGGAGAAGCCGGTCTGCCATCTGTGGTAGATGCCTGCGTGGCTTGTTCCGAATACTTCGATGCGGCCGTCGGCGTTGGTCGCGGTGGTGATTTCGGTGCCGGCTTCGCCGAAGTTCTCCCATGGTCCGTAGGGTGCGTTCACTCCGGTCTGCCAGATGTGTTGTGCGACGTTGTTGTTGATCGCGAAGACTTCGACGCGGCCGTCCGGTGTCCGTTCGCTGGTGAGTTGGGAGTCGGCGGGTCCTCCTGTGCTTTCCCAGTCTGACCAAGTCGTCGGGTTTGTTTGGTATTTGTGGAAGACGCCTACGGGGCCGGATGCGAAGATTTCGAGTCGGCCGTCGGCGTTGTGGTCCACGGTGAGGTCGTGTCCGCCTTCGCCGAAGGTTTCCCAGGGTGACCAGCCGCCGTTGACGGCTGTCTGGTATTGGTGCTGGAAGACTTCGCCGTTGAGTGCGAATGCTTCGAGTCGTCCGTCGGGTGATTTGCCCATTTCGACTCGGGCGTTGGCCGGTCCGCCGCCGGTCGGTTCCCATTCGCTCCAGCCGCCGCTGGGGGCGGTCTGGTATTTGTGGAAGAGGCCGACGGGGCCGGATGCGTAGACCTCGATCCTGCCGTCCGCGTTCACTCCGGCGGCGATGTCGTGTCCGCCTCCGCCGAATGTTTCCCAGCCGGACCAGTTGCCGGAGGGTGAGAGCTGGTAGCGGTGTTGCAGTGTGTTCCCGTTGACGGCGAACATTTCCAGGCGTCCGTCCGCGTTCGGTGCGATCGCGAGTTCCGCGCCGCCGGGGCCGCCCAGTGGTTCCCATGGCGACCAGTCACCGTTCGCGCGGAGCTGCCATGCGTGATGGACACCGTCCGCACCGGCTGCGAACGCTTCGAGCCGCCCGTCGGCCGACCGTGCCGACACCACCCGGCCCGACTCCGCCGGATACACCAACGGCGTGGGGCCGGGGCCGCCCGGATGCCCGAGGCGCTCGACCGCAGCCCACGCCTCGTCCATGTGCCGCCAGTGCATGCCCTGGTTGTAGGTGGACCAGGGCTCCCAGTTCGCACCGCCGGAGGAGATGTCGAAGGCCGCGTTCGCGTTGCACTGGGCGTCGTACGCGCAGGCGTCGTCGACCTCGGCGTGCCAGTAGCTGTTGATCTGCCACAGACCGCGGTCCGTGGAAGGGGGAGTGTTGTTCTGGACGTTGGACGCCGACGGGTTGCAACTGGACTCGGCCAGGGCGACGGCGACAGCGGTGACCAGACCGTCTCCCCGGAAGCCGGCGTTGTAGCCGACCTGGGCGCACAGGTCACTGGGGGCGGCGTACGCGGGCGAGGCGCCGACGAGAGCACCCGCCGCGAGAAGTAACGAGGCAAGCGTCGACAGGATGATGCGACGGGGAGCTCGGGAGGAGCGCCGACTGCTACTCAACTGCTGTCTCCTTCGAAGGTGGTGCCGAAATGCCGGGTCAGTTGACGGGTGGGCCGGCGGTGTTGTTGAGCCAGGACCAGTCGGACCATGTGGAGAAGCCGGTCTGCCATCTGTGGTAGATGCCTGCGTGGCTTGTTCCGAATACTTCGATGCGGCCGTCGGCGTTGGTCGCGGTGGTGATTTCGGTGCCGGCTTCGCCGAAGTTCTCCCATGGTCCGTAGGGTGCGTTCACTCCGGTCTGCCAGATGTGTTGTGCGACGTTGTTGTTGATCGCGAAGACTTCGACGCGGCCGTCCGGTGTCCGTTCGCTGGTGAGTTGGGAGTCGGCGGGTCCTCCTGTGCTTTCCCAGTCTGACCAAGTCGTCGGGTTTGTTTGGTATTTGTGGAAGACGCCTACGGGGCCGGATGCGAAGATTTCGAGTCGGCCGTCGGCGTTGTGGTCCACGGTGAGGTCGTGTCCGCCTTCGCCGAAGGTTTCCCAGGGTGACCAGCCGCCGTTGACGGCTGTCTGGTATTGGTGCTGGAAGACTTCGCCGTTGAGTGCGAATGCTTCGAGTCGTCCGTCGGGTGATTTGCCCATTTCGACTCGGGCGTTGGCCGGTCCGCCGCCGGTCGGTTCCCATTCGCTCCAGCCGCCGCTGGGGGCGGTCTGGTATTTGTGGAAGAGGCCGACGGGGCCGGATGCGTAGACCTCGATCCTGCCGTCCGCGTTCACTCCGGCGGCGATGTCGTGTCCGCCTCCGCCGAATGTTTCCCAGCCGGACCAGTTGCCGGAGGGTGAGAGCTGGTAGCGGTGTTGCAGTGTGTTCCCGTTGACGGCGAACATTTCCAGGCGTCCGTCCGCGTTCGGTGCGATCGCGAGTTCCGCGCCGCCGGGGCCGCCCAGTGGTTCCCATGGCGACCAGTCACCGTTCGCGCGGAGCTGCCATGCGTGATGGACACCGTCCGCACCGGCTGCGAACGCTTCGAGCCGCCCGTCGGCCGACCGTGCCGACACCACCCGGCCCGACTCCGCCGGATACACCAACGGCGTGGGGCGCGGACCGCTGCCAGGAGTGCAGGGCAGCACCACGCCGCGCTCGGCGAGGTAGGGCTCGGGGTCGATACCGTACGAGGCGGACGGGTCCCCCCAGATCCGCAGATGCAGGTGGGGACCGGTCGAGTTGCCTTCGGAGCCCATCAGAGCGATCCGCTGACCGGCCGTGACGTGTTCGCCGACGAACACGTCACGCTGGTACATGTGCCCGTATTCGGATATCCGGCCGTCGGCGTGCTGGATGCGGATCCACTGACCGTAGCCGCTCGCGCTACCGGAGTTGATCACCTCGCCATCACTCACGGCGTAGATCGGCGTTCCGTAGTCGTTGGCGATGTCGACGCCGTTGTGGTCGCCGCCGTAGTGCTGGGACACGATGCCGGCGGCCGGGCACGCCGCGAAGTCGACGGCGTGGGCTGCCGTCGACGACGTCAGCACCAGTGCGGGTACCAGGGCCGCGGTCGCGGCGAGCAGGACGCGCAGTGCGCGTCCGGAGAGTGGTCGGGAACGACTGAACAGCATGCCAGTTCCTCCCGTCACGCCTTGCGGAGGTGGGCGACGACGCCGTCGATGTCGGTCTGCAGCAAATCGGGCCGGATGACGTGGCCTCCTCCCACTTCCCGGCCGTCGAAGGGGATCCCCGCGTTCTGCAGCAGGCTCTTGAACTCCTGCTGGCCGCGCAGCACATGACCCTCGTTGGCCACGTCGGCCCAGTTGATCGGGTCGGGACTGGTGCCGGCCACCAGGAAGATCCGCTTGTTCCGGTAACTCTCGATGCGTTGCACCGGGTTGTCGGCGTTCACTCGCGCCTCGTCCCACAGCGGCACGCCGTAGATCGTGCCGCCGCCCAGGTCCACGGCCGCGGAGGAGAGGTTGGCCCAGTGGGCCACGATGCCGCCTTCCCGGCGGAGGCTGGCCGGGCCCGAGTGGGCGCTGACCGAGGCGAAGTGGCCGTAGTACTTGGCGGCGTACTTCAGCGCGCCGAAGCCGCCCATGGAGAACCCTGACACGGCACGGCCGTTGTACTCGGCGTAGGTACGGAAGTTCGCATCGATCCACGGGATCAGCTGGGACATGTGGAAGGTTTCCCAGTTCCGCGGGCCGACGTTCGAGCTGACGGGGTTGGAGTACCAGCCGGTGTGGCCGCCGTCAGGCATGACCACGATGAGCGGCCTGCCCGCGGTCATCTCGCGGATGCCGTGTCGGTCGAACGTGATGAAGTCCTGGTCGAGACCGCCGCCGTGCAACAGGTAGAGAACGGGATAGCGGCGGCCGCTGGTGTGGTAGTCGTCGGGCAGCAGCACGTTGACAGCGGGATTCCAGCCGATCGCGCTCGTCTGGAACCGGTAGTACCACATCCGGCGGTCGTCCTCGTTGTGGTTCACGATGTGCAGGCCGAAACCGTCGTCGGCGGCCGCGGCCGGTGACGCCGCCGAGAGCATTCCTCCGGCACCCAGCGCCATCGCGGCAGTGAGGCCGCCGGCGGACTTGAGGAGGTTTCTGCGGGTGGGGTGCTGCGCGGTCAAGGTGACCTCCTGGTCGGAAGTACGATGAGGGTGAACTGGCGCCCTGTGAACGGTGGTTCGGAGGGTAGCGAGGGGACCGCGGCCAGAGAACCCGGAACCTTACGGACTGACAGTCACCGTTGCTTACGCTAGGCGTGGAGTTGGCTCCGCCCGCCCCGGTCGGTGGTGTCACCCCAACCGCCGTGGATCCGGCCACAGCGACGGGTACGCCTCGGTCGATCGGCCGAGGCCCGGTCGTTCCCGGCCGCGGCACCCGCGCGGCAGTTGGGCGGCACGGTGCTGCGTACCCGGCACCGGGTCAGTGCGAGCGTCTGAGCGACCGATTCGTCTTGTGTCTTACGCGCCTGTGACCTGCATGTTCATGCAGGAGGCCTCGCGTGACACGCGGCACCCTTGCGCCAGGAGACGATCTGGCTCCGCGCCAAGCGCTACAACGCATACGGCGGTGTGGTCTCGGGCACAGGCGGCGTCGGTCACCCGCGCTTCGCCGCGCCCCCGACGCCCGCCCAGCGCCGGGATCCGGCGGCCGTCGGCATCCGCGGACGCGGTCCGGCCGCCCCGGGGCAGTGACGCACGTCTCTACCAAGGCGCCCTTCGGGCTGGCACTGTGGTCGGGTCCTCGGGGGACACCGACTGCCGGCCGACCGAACGAGATGCCATGACAGCGACTGCCGCCGCAACCACCACCCCTGCCCGCCGCCGCGCACGGACCGGCGGGCCCGAGGACGGCTCGAAGCTGCTGGAGAACGTCCTTGGCTGGACACTCGTCGTCGTCATCGCCATGTTCGTCACGCAGCTCGGCCTCATGTGACCCGCACCCGTCGCCGGACGTGACAGGGGCGGGGAGCCCGCCCGGCTCCCCGCCCCTGTCATGCCTGCTGTGACGACGTCAGTTGATCGCCTTGATCAGCTCGCCGTCGGTGGTGTCACCGCTGAGCTCCCAGAAGAAAGTGCCGCCGAGGCCCTGCTGGTTCTTGTACTCCATCTTGGTGCCGATGGTGGCCGGGGTGTCGTAGCTCCACCAGTTGGTGCCGCAGTGCGCGTACGCCGTACCGGCGATGGTGCCGGTGGTGGGGCAGCTGTTCTTGAGGACCTTGTAGTCCTCGATGCCCGCCTCGTAGGTGCCGGGAGCGGCGCCGGTGGCGGTGCCGCCGGGTGCGTCCTGGGTGACGCCGGTCCAGCCGCGGCCGTAGAAGCCGATGCCCAGGAGCAGCTTCGAGGCGGGGACGCCCTGGGCCTTCAGCTTGTCGATGGCCGCCTCGCTGTTGAAGCCCTCCTTCGGGATGCCCGTGTAGGACGTCAGTGGGGAGTGCGGGGCGGTCGGGCCCTTCGCGTCCCAGGCGCCGAAGAAGTCGTACGTCATCGGGTTGTACCAATCGACGTACTTCGAAGCGCCGCCGTAGTCGACCGCGTCGAGCTTGCCGCCCTCGGAGCCGTCCGCGCTGATCGCCGAGGTGACCAGGTTGTCCGTGCCGAACTTGGAGCGGAGTGCCGACAGCAGGTTGCCGTAGGCGTCACGGCCGCTGGTGTCGCAGGTCAGACCGCAGGCGTTGGGGTACTCCCAGTCGATGTCGATGCCGTCGAAGACATCGGCCCAACGCGGGTCCTCCACCAGGTTGTAGCAGGACTCGGCGAACGCGGCCGGGTTCTTGGCCGCCTCACCGAATCCGCCGGACCAGGTCCAGCCGCCGAACGACCAGATGATCTTGAGCTCCGGATGCAGCTTCTTCAACTTGCGCAGCTGGTTGAAGTTGCCGCGCAGCTCCTGGTCCCAGGTGTCCGCGACCCCGTCGACCGACTGGTCGGCCGTGTAGGCCTTCTCGTAGTCGGCGTACGAGTCACCGATCGTGCACTTGCCGCCCTGGACGTTGCCGAAGGCGTAGTTGATGTGCGTGAGCTTGTCGGCCGAGCCGGATGTCTCGACGTTCTTGACGTGGTAATTGCGCTGGTAGACACCCCAGTTGGTGAAGTATCCGACCACCTTGTCGCCGGCCGCTGTGGGGGCGGCCGGTGCTGCTGCCGGTGCGGGGGCCTGCTGGGCGGCGGGGGTCGCTCCGGCGGACCCGGTGCCCGCGACGCCCAGCAGGGCGGCGCCCAGGGCGGCGGTACAGGCGGCAGCGGCGAGAGCCCGCATGCGGGCCCCCGGGCGATGCAGTCCGGTCATGGTTGCTCCTCGTGGGGGAGGGGACGTGCCAGTGGACGACCGGCTTCGGGCGGACATGCGAACTTGGCATGAACGCGGAAAGCCGGTTCGCTGGGAACCGTAGATGGACTAGACCAGTTGGGTCAATGGTTCGGACCAATTCCAGTGATCGTCGCGGCCGTCATCGCCCGTTTCAGGGCCTGTTCTGTCAACCGGTGACGGATGCCGTCCGATCGGGCATACTCAACCCGCCACGGCCGCCGGCCTGCGCCTCTCGTAATCCGGGAGGGCAACATCGGCTGGGCAGCAGTGTTTTCCGGGCCTCGTCCGGAGATCCCCCGGCGGCGCCGCTCACACCCCGCGCGCGCGACCGCCGCAACGCCCGACAGGGAGGAGAGCGCCGTCATGTCCGACCGTGCCCCGCAATTGGTGGAACGCCGTCTGCCCACCGACGAATCCAGGCAGCTCATCGCGCTCGTCCGCGACATCGCCCAGCGGGAGATCGTGCCGCGGGCCGCCGAGGAGGAGGACGCGGGCCTATTCCCGCGCGAAGTCTTCACTCTGCTCTCCGAGTCCGGACTGCTGGGCCTGCCCTACGACTCCGCCCACGGCGGCGGGGACCAGCCGTACGAGGTCTACCTCCAGGCCCTCGAGGAGCTCAGCTCCGCCCGCCTCACCGTCGGACTCGGCGTCAGCGTCCACTCCCTCGCCTGCCACGCGGTCGCCGGCTACGGCACCAAGGACCAGCAGGCCGAACACCTCCCGGCGATGCTCGGAGGCGGCCTGCTGGGCGCCTACTGCCTCTCGGAGCCCGCCTCGGGCTCCGATGCCGCCTCGCTGCGCACCAAGGCCGTACGGGACGGCGAGGACTGGGTCATCACCGGGACCAAGGCGTGGATCACCCACGGCGGCATCGCCGACTTCTACACGGTCCTGGCCCGCACCGGCGTCGAGGGCCCCCGCGGAATCACCGCCTTCCTCGTCCCCGGAGACGCCGCAGGCCTGAGCGCCGCCGTCCCCGAGAAGAAGATGGGGATGAAGGGCTCGCCCACCGCTCAGCTGCACTTCGACGGTGTGCGGGTCCCCGACGCGCGCCGGATCGGTGAGGAGGGGCAGGGTTTCGCGATCGCCCTGTCCGCGCTCGACTCCGGCCGGCTGGGGATCGCCGCCTGCGCCATCGGCGTCGCCCAGGCGGCGATGAACGAGGCCGTTGCCTACGCCACCGGGCGCAAACAGTTCGGCCGCCCCATCGCGGACTTCCAGGGGCTGCGGTTCATGCTCGCCGACATGGCCACACAGATCGAGGCGGGCCGTGCGCTCTACCTGGAGGCCGCCCGGCTGCGCGACGCGGGGAGCCCCTTCTCGCGACAGGCGGCGATGGCCAAGCTGTTCTGTACGGATGCCGCGATGCGGGTCACGATCGACGCCGTCCAGGTCCTCGGCGGATACGGCTACACGCTGGACTTCCCCGTCGAGCGCCTGATGCGTGAGGCGAAGGTCCTGCAGATCGTCGAGGGCACGAATCAGATCCAGCGGATGGTCATCGCCCGCCACCTCGCGGGTCCTGAGACGCGCTGACCCGCACCGGCCGGTCCGACCACACGGGCGTTGTCATGATCCGGTTCCACTCCTGGTCGTGGCGGCCCGGCAGGGTCCTGCTGGTGCTCTCCCAGTGCCGGAGCAGCGCCCGGTAGATGGGCGGATCGGTCGAGTGGGGTGCCGAGCGCGGCGCGGGGCGGGGCGCCGGGCGGGGTGGTTCCGAGGGTGTCGGTGAGGTTCGGGACTGCGGAACCGATACTTCGGAGGGTGGAGCGGCGAGACGGCGGCGACCGGGGCCGGCCGTGGAGTGCGGCGGGGTCATGCCGGGCCAACGGTGCGGAGCCGGGCCGGGTCACTGCTCAGCCGAATCGAGCGGCTGTTCGCCAGGTCCTCTCGGCGTGCCGCACCCGGCCGGAGTCGGCGTGCCGCGCCCGGCCCGAACGGCCGCGGACCGCCCGCACGGCCACGGCCCGGCCGCCGGCGTGGTGCGGGCCGTCCGTCCTCCGCGCGCCGGCGCCCTTCGGGAGTTCGGGACTGCCGGCCTCAGGCGGCGTCGCGACGCGGTTGGCGGGGTACCCGGAGCGGGCGCGAGCCGGCCCCTCCGGCGTGCGAGAACGGCTGCATCCTCCAGTCGAGCCCCTGGGGGAGCGTCAGCAGCAGGGCCGTCTCCTGCTCCTGGGCGTCGGCCGACTCGTCGGCGGGTCGGGCCTTCGACGCGGCGCGGCCGGTGCCGGCGCACACCGTCAGGACGAACGGGTTCCACGGGGTGGGGCACCGTGCGTGCTCAGGCAGCACGTCCTCGTCGGCCAGGAGCGCGATGGGCTGCGCGCAGTCCGGGCAGACGACCCGGTACATCTCGAACGTGTCGTACGCGTCGGGAGCGGTGTCCTCGAAAGGATCAACAGGCTCCGGTTCGGTACGTCCGGTGAGCTTCAGGCTCTGCATGGGAAATTCCCCCCTCGGGTGGGCCGACAAGGCGCCGCGGCCTCGACCACAGCAAGCACTTCCCGTCGGGCATTCGCGGTAACCGCGAGAGGCTCGGCTACTGGCGCGTAAACCTGTGGCATTCGTCACATGCCCGCCGCAGGTGCCCCTCACCGCCCTCCGCGACTGTGCCTGGAGGGCTCGGGGCCATAGATTGATCCATATGGAGGAGCTGGACCGTCAAATCGTGGAGTTGCTCGTCAAGGACGGGCGGATGAGCTACACCGACCTGGGCAAGGCCACCGGCCTGTCCACATCGGCCGTTCATCAGCGCGTCCGCAGGCTGGAGCAGCGCGGGGTGATCCGGGGCTATGCCGCGGTCGTCGACCCCGAGGCCGTCGGCCTGCCGCTGACCGCGTTCATCTCGGTGAAGCCCTTCGACCCGAGTGCGCCGGACGACATCGCGGAGCGGCTGGCGGGCGTCCCGGAGCTGGAGGCATGCCACAGCGTCGCGGGCGACGAGAACTACATCCTCAAGGTGCGGGTCGCGACCCCGCGGGAGCTGGAGCACCTGTTGACCCGGATCCGTACACTCGCCGGCGTCTCCACCCGCACCACCGTCGTCCTGTCCACGGCCTACGAGGCGCGCCCGCCGCAGATCTGAGGGGGCCGCGCACGGCGCGCGGACCGACAGGCGGGAGACTGGTCCTCATGACCGAGAGCACCGCCCCCCAGAGCGAACACCGCACCGTGCTGCTGCGCGGTGGAGACGTCCACAGCCCCGCCGATCCCTTCGCGACCGCCATGGTGGTCGAACGGGGCCATGTCGCCTGGGTGGGCTCCGAAGGGGCCGCCGACGCCTTTGCGAGCGGTGTCGACGAAGTGATCGACCTCGACGGGGCGCTGGTCACTCCCGCGTTCACCGACGCGCACGTCCACACCACGTCGACCGGCCTGGCCCTCACCGGCCTCGACCTCTCCGGCGCCCGCACCCTCGGGGAGGCGCTCGGTCTCGTGCGGACGTACGTGGCGGCGCACCCCGCCGACCGGGTGATCCTGGGGCACGGCTGGGACGCCACGCGCTGGCCGGAGCAGCGTCCGCCCACACGCGCCGAGCTCGACGCGGAGGCGGGCGGGCGGGCGGTCTATCTGCCCCGGATCGACGTCCACTCGGCGGTCGTCACGACCGCGCTGCTCGACCTCGTCCCCCGGATCGCCTCCATGGCCGGCTACCGGCCCGACGCGCCGCTTACGGGCGCCGCCCACCACGCGGTGCGCGCGGCCGCCCACGAGGCCGTCTCGCCGCGGCAGCGGGCCGACGCCCAGCGTGCCGCGCTGGCCCACGCGGCGTCCCTCGGGATCGGTTCGGTCCACGAGTGCGGTGGCCCCGACATCTCCGACGAGGAGGACTTCACCTCGCTGCTGAAGCTGGCTGCGGGGGAGCCGGGGCCGCGGGTCTTCGGCTACTGGGCCGAACAGGTCGGAGACGAGAAGGACGCCCGCCGCGTCCGGGAGCTCGGCGCGGTGGGTGCGGCGGGGGACCTCTTCGTCGACGGGTCGCTCGGCTCGCACACCGCCTGCCTCCACGAGCCGTACGCCGACGCCCCCGGCTCGGGCACCGCCCACCTGGACGCCGCGCAGATCGCCGCCCATGTCGCGGCCTGCACCGAGGCCGGGCTCCAGGCGGGTTTCCACGCCATCGGCGACGCGGCGCTCTCCGCCGTCGTCGACGGCATCAGGGCGGCGGCCGAGAAGGTCGGCCTCGGCCGGGTGCGGGCCGCCAGGCATCGCGTCGAACATGCGGAGATGCTCACGCCCGAGACCGTGGCCGCTTTCGCCGAACTCGGCCTCACCGCCTCGGTCCAGCCCGCCTTCGACGCCGCCTGGGGCGGTGAGGAGGGCATGTACGCCCGCCGGCTGGGTGCCGGGCGGGCGAGGACCCTGAACCCGTACGCGGCGCTCCTGCGGGCCGGTGTGCCCCTCGCGTTCGGCTCCGACAGCCCGGTGACCCCGCTGGACCCGTGGGGAACGGTGCGGGCAGCCGCGTTCCACCGGACGCTCGAGCACCGGATCTCGGTACGGGCCGGTTTCACCGCCCACACCAGGGGCGGCTGGCGGGCGGTCGGCCGTGACGACGCGGGCACCCTGGTCCCCGGCGCCCCGGCCGACTACGCGGTCTGGCGCACCGAGGAACTGGTGGTCCAGGCCCCGGACGACCGGGTGGCGCGCTGGTCTACGGACCCCCGGTCGGGAACGCCCGGACTGCCCGACCTCAGCCCCGGTGGTGAACTCCCGGTCTGCCTGCGCACAGTTGTCTTCGGACAAACTGTCTACGTACGGCCGAACGAGTGACGTGCGGACATTTCGTACCGCCGATCGAAGTCGCCCCCGTTCTGCCGCGACCTGGGGATCTTCGGGACTGACCAGGCAAGTTCGCTAAACGATGCAGGTCAGGCAACTATTGACAGAATGCGCCCACCGGCCGGTAGGTTCGGCCGAGTCCACCACAGGACGTCCGACCGGTTAAACCTCCACGCAGTCGTCGAACGCCGCTGGGTCATGGGGTGGTGTGCCGCACCGGCGCACCACCACTGACAGCCAGGTTCAGCGCCCGCGCCTCGGGGGCGAGGGAAGGTTTCAGCCGGGCGGAGGGTGTGACCCGGGTGGGGCCCGGACGTTCAGTAGACAACGGCTCTAGGTCGACCCGCAGCCAGCGGGTCCCAGGTCGGCCCGAAGGGCGCCGGGCCCCGATCCGCAGTTCTGTCCGTACTTCCGCTCTTCTGTCCGCCACCACTTCCCGCGCCGCCCGACCGGGTCGGTCAGCGTTGGTGCCGCGCTCGATATGGTGTGCATCTGCGTACGGACTTAAGGGGCAGTAAGTGAACGACGGCGGTCAGAGGCGATACGGCCCGCTCGGCAGAGCATTGGTGATCATTCCGACCTACAACGAGGCCGAGAACATCAAGCCGATCGTCAGCCGGGTGCGTGCCGCCGTGCCGGAGGCTGACATCCTGGTCGCCGACGACAACAGCCCGGACGGCACCGGCAAGCTCGCCGACGAACTCGCCGCGACCGACGACCAGGTCCACGTGCTGCACCGCAAGGGCAAGGAGGGGCTCGGCGCCGCCTACCTCGCCGGCTTCCGCTGGGGCATGGACCATGAGTACGGCGTCCTCGTCGAGATGGACGCCGACGGCTCCCACCAGCCCGAGGAGCTGCCCCGCCTGCTCACCGCCCTCAAGGGCGCGGACCTGGTGCTCGGCTCCCGCTGGGTGCCGGGCGGGCGAGTGGTCAACTGGCCCAAGTCCCGAGAGATGATCTCCCGCGGCGGCAGCACGTACTCCAGGCTGCTGCTCGGACTGCAGACGCGGGACGTCACCGGTGGTTACCGGGCCTTCCGCACCGAGACGCTGCAGGGTATCGGCCTGGACGAGGTCGCCTCGCAGGGCTACTGCTTCCAGGTCGACCTGGCGCGCCGCGCGATCGAGGCCGGTTTTCACGTCGTCGAGGTCCCGATCACCTTCGTGGACCGGGAGGTCGGCGACTCGAAGATGAGCCGCGACATTCTGGTCGAGGCGCTCTGGCGGGTGACGGCGTGGGGTGTCACCACGCGCGCGAGCCGGGTGCTCGGCCGCCGGACGACCTGACCCCGGAGCGCGGCGGGCCCCTTACCCCGTTCGGATGCCGGTCCAGGCACACTGGGGGCATGACGACCGGCACACCGCCCCCGACCGCCCGCAAGCGCTCGCGCGCCCGGACCTTCGTACCTCTCGCCATCGCCGCCTGGGCGGTGCTGGAGATCTGGCTGCTCACCGTGGTGGCGGACGTGGCAGGCGGGTTCACCGTGCTGCTGCTCCTGGCCGCGGGCGTCGTCCTCGGGGCCGTGGTGATGAAGCGGGCAGGCCGCCGCGCCTTCCGCAATCTCACCCAGACGCTCCAGCAGATGCCGGGACAGCCCGGGGCCGGCGGCTCGTCGCCCGCCCCTTCGAGCACCCGGGGCAACGGCTTCCTGATGCTCGCCGGGCTCCTGATCATGATTCCGGGGATGATCTCGGACGTGGCCGGACTGCTGCTCCTGGTGCCGCCGGTCCGGTCGGCTCTCAGCAGGTCCGCGGAACGCTCACTGGAACGCCGGATGAGGGCGGCCGGACCCGGCGGCCTCTCGGACGCCTTCCAGCAGGCCCGTATGCACCGCCCGGACGGAAAGGTCGTCCAGGGTGAGGTGATCCGCGAGGAGCCCTCCCGCCCGGACGACAACCCGCGCCCGCCGCTGACGCCGTAACCACGCCGACGGCCCTCAGGGCCGAAACCGCCGACTCGGACCCGAGCCGGGCAAAATCAAGCCCGTCCGGCGATTGAGGACATCTTTGACGGCGGCCCGACGAGCCCGAGCCATGCCCCACGGCGGCGCGCAAGGCACGGCGCCGCACCGCCCACCACAGCAGGCCGCCCAAGGCCCCGAGACAGAGCCGTGGGCCGCGACACACAAGGTGTCGCGGCCCACGGCTCTGTCTCGATGCGGTGCTACGCGGTCAAGCAGACTTCCTGCTGTCCCGCGGATGCACGGCGATATTCATGGCGCCGGAGCGCAGAACCGCCAGCCTCTCGGCCAGCACCTCTTCCAGCTCCTCGCGTGTGCGCCGCTCCATGAGCATGTCCCAGTGCGTGCGCGCAGGCTTGCCCTTCTTCTCCTCGGGGCCATCCCCGTCCACCAGGAGTGCCATGGCGCCACACGCCTTGCACTCCCACTCCGGCGGAATTTCCGCCTCTACCGAGAACGGCATCTCAAATCGATGTCCGTTCTGGCATGCGTACTCCACCGCCTGGCGCGGGGCCAGATCGATGCCGCGGTCCGTCTCGTAGCTGGTAACCACGAGTCGCGTGCCGCGGAGAGCTCGCTCACTCATGAATCGTGCCTCCCGGGCTTGTCGCCCACAGGACAAATGTCGCTGTCGTCGTCATCCGGTCAACGTCCGGTCGGCGGCAAAGATTCCCGTTGCCGGTCATGCGTCGCCCGTCGTGCCGCTGCTTTTTCAGGTTTGCGAGTGTTCACGTACCCGCCAATGCCCGGTTTGTCACATCTGGCGGAAGTTGTCACCCAACGGTTTGGATTCTTCCACTCGCAGTAACGGTCCTCCGGGCAGGCCAAAGGCGTACACTACCGGCCTTTCACTTCAACGTCTAAATCCGTTCGGGAACGGGATTCCCGGCCGCCGCCACAGCCTGCCGGACCGGCACCCTCGCGAGCAGCACGGAACCGACCACGAAGAAGACCACCAACGAGATGATCGCATCCCGATAACTGCCGGTCAGCTGGTACGCGAGCCCGAACACCAGTGGCCCCAGCCAGCTCAGTCCGCGGTCGCTCATCTCGTACGCGGAGAAGTACTCGGCCTCCTTGCCGCGCGGCACGAGATGCGAGAAGAGCGACCGGGACAGCGCCTGGCTGCCGCCGAGGACCAGGCCGATCGCCGCGGCCAGTGCGTAGAAGAAGACCGGCGAGCCGGCGGGCAGGAAGTAGCCGGCCACGAGGATCAGCGTCCAGACGACGAGCGACCCGAGGATCGTGTGCTTCGCACCGTACGTCCGGGCCATCCGTCCCATTCCGAGCGCACCGGCGACCGCCAGCACCTGGACCAGCAGCACCGCCGTGATCAGTGTCGTCTGGCTCAGGTCCAGTTCCTCGGAGCCGTACACGGACGCCTGGGAGATGACGGTCTGCACACCGTCGTTGTAGACGAGGTACGCCAGCAGGAAGGAGAGGGTCAGGGGGTGGCGGCGCATGTCGCGCAGGGTCGCCCTGAGCTGGCCCCATCCGGAGCCGACCGGCTCGCCCCCGCCCGTCTTCACGCTGCGGTCGCGCAGCCGGCGCAACGGTATGACGGTGAAGGCACCCCACCAGACGCCGGCCGAGGCGAGACAGATCCGCACGGCGTCCGACTCGGAGAGGCCGAAGGAGTCGTGGCCGGTGTAGAGGATCAGGTTGAGGACGAGGACCAGCGCCCCCGACGTGTAGCCGAAGGCCCAGCCGCGCGAGGAGACCGCGTCGCGTTCGTCGGGCTCCGCGATCTGCGGCAGATAGGCGTTGTAGAGCACCATCGACACCGAGATCGAGGCGTTCGCCACGATGAGCAGGAAGGCGCCGAGCAGATAGCGGTGGCCGTCCAGGAAGAACATCGCCGCCGTCGCGGTGGCGCCCGTGTAGGCCGCTGCCGCGAGCAGCGGCTTCTTGCGGCCCGTACGGTCGGCCGCGGCGCCCGCCATCGGCATCAGGATCACCGCGAGCACGAGGGACGCCGAGATCGTGTACGCGAACAGCGATCCGGCGCGGACCGGGATGCCCAGCGGATGCACGTAACCGTCGGCGTCGGCGGCGGCCTTGGCGACCGAGGTCAGATACGGCCCGAGGAACACCGTGACGACGCTGGTCGAGTAGACGGAGCAGGCGAAGTCGTAGAAATACCAGCCGCGTTGCTCGCGGCGTCGCTCGTCCGGGTCCGGTGACCCGGCAGCCGTGCCGTCCGCCGGGTCGGCGGTGTCCGCGGTCTCGGCGCTCATTGCGCACCCCTCGTCTCTCCCCGTGGAGACGTCACCGGGGCCGGCGTCAGGCCCAGGCCCCCCGCTCGCTCAGCACCGTACGCAGCGTCTCGATGTGATCGGTCATGATGCCATCCACTCCGAGGTCCAGGAGCGCGGCCATCCGCTCCGGTTCGTTCACCGTCCATACGTGCACCTGGAGCCCCCGCGCATGCGCCTCGCGTACGAAGCGCCGGTCGACGACCCGGACGCCGCCCTGGCTCTCCGGGACCTGCGCGCAGACCGCACCGGCGCGCAGCGCCGCCGGGATGCCGTACGAGCGGAGCCGCAGCCCCAGGACGCCGCGGACGCCGTAGGAGGTGGCGAGCCTCGGCCCCGCCAGCCGGTGCGCCCTGGCGACCCGCGCCTCGGAGAAGGAGCCGACGCACACCCGGTCCCAGGAGTCCGTCCGGCGGATCAGCTCCACGAGGGGCACGAGCGCCGGCCCGGCCTTGATGTCCACGTTCCAGCGGGCCTCGGGGAACGCCTCCAGCAGTTCCTCGAACAGCGGCAGCGGTTCGCGCCCCGCCACCCGGGCTTGCCGTATCTCGCTCCACGGCAGCTCCGCTATCCGGCCCCGGGCGTCCGTGACCCGGTCCAGGGTGGGGTCGTGGAAGGCGACCAGCCGGCCGTCCGCCGAGGCGTGCACATCGGTCTCGAAGTACCGGTACCCGGCGTCGGCGGCCCGGCGGAACGCGGCCGCGGTGTTCTCGATCCCGTCCGCCGCCCCGCCCCGGTGGGCGAACGCGAGCGGTGCGGGGTGGTCCAGATAGGGGTGGCGTACGGAAGTCACTGCGGCAGTATGGCCTGCGCGGATGACGGGGTGGCGACCGTGGTGCCACCGCTGTCCGAGATCGTGAAGAAGCGCAGGAAGAACTGGGCGAGCGGGCCGATGGCCAGGGCGTACAGGACCGTGCCCACGCCGAGGGAGCCGCCGAGCAGGAACCCGGTGGCCACGACCGCGATCTCGATCGCCGTACGGACGAGCCGGATGGAGCTGCCGGTGCGCCGGTGCAGTCCGGTCATCAGCCCGTCGCGCGGCCCGGGACCGAACCTGGCGGCGATGTAGAGCCCGGTCGCCACGCCGTTGAGGACGACCCCCGCCACCATCACCCCGGCCTGGGCCGCGAGCCCGTGCACCTCGGGGGCGAGGGCGAGTGTGCCGTCCATCGCGAGACCGACGGCGAAGACGTTCGAGACGGTGCCCAGCCCCGGCCGCTGCCGGAGCGGAATCCAGAGCAGCAGCACGATCGCGCCGATGATGATCGAGACGACCCCGATGCTGATCCCGGTGAGCTCGGCGAGCCCCTGGTGCAGCACGCCCCAGGGCTCCAGACCGAGCCCGGCGACGACCAGCAGTGCCGAGCTCGCCCCGTACAGCGCCAGGCCCGCGTAGAGCTGGATCAGCCGACGGGTGAGGTGAGCCCCGCGCGGAACGGCGGTGATGGACAAGTGGTGCCCCCTGGTGTGGTGGTGGTGGACTGCTGCATGTCACTCTGTGGCAGGGGATTGGCTGCCAACTATGGCCAATCCGAGGAAGGTGGACTGATTCTCATGGCGCAGTGGACTTCGGCCGTCGGCGCGGCGCAGCTCGCCCGGCAGCTCCACGCCCAGCAGCCCCGGCCCGCCGGCCCCGGCACTCGCAGGCCGCCCGCCTATCGCGCGCTCGCCGACGGGATCAGGCTGCTCGTGCTGGAAGGCCGTGTCCCGGTCGCCGCCAGGCTGCCCGCCGAGCGCGAACTGGCACTCGCCCTCTCCGTCAGCCGTACGACGGTCGCCGCGGCCTACGAGGCGCTGCGGGCCGAGGGCTTCCTGGAGTCGCGGCGCGGGGCGGGCAGCTGGACGGCGGTCCCCGCCGGCAACCCGCTGCCCGCCCGTGGACTGGAGCCGCTGCCGCCCGAAGCGCTCGGATCGATGATCGACCTGGGCTGCGCCTCGCTGCCCGCCCCCGAGCCGTGGCTGACCCGGGCCGTCCAGGGCGCGCTGGAGGAGCTGGCCCCGTACGCCCACACCCACGGCGACTACCCGGCCGGCCTTCCCGCGCTGCGGCAGATGATCGCCGACCGGTACACCGCCGACGGCATCCCGACGATGCCCGAACAGATCATGGTCACCACCGGGGCGATGGGCGCCATCGACGCGATCTGCCACCTCTTCGCCGGCCGCGGCGAACGGATCGCGGTGGAGTCCCCGAGCTACGCCAACATCCTCCAGCTGATGCGGGAGGCGGGTGCCCGTCTCGTGCCGGTGGCCATGGAGGAGGGGCTCGGCGGCTGGGACATGAACCGGTGGCGCCAGGTTCTGAGGGACGCGGCACCCCGGCTCGCGTACGTCGTCGCGGACTTCCACAACCCCACCGGCGCCCTCGCCGACGAGGACCGCCGCCGCGCGCTGGTGGACGCCGCGCGCTCGGCCGGCACGGTCCTGGTCGTCGACGAGACGATGCAGGAGCTGTATCTGGACGACGACGTGCACATGCCCCGCCGCGTCTGCGCCTTCGACCCGGCCGGCAGCACGGTGCTCACCGTCGGATCGGCCAGCAAGGCGTTCTGGGCCGGCATGCGCATCGGCTGGGTCCGTGCCGCGCCGGACGTGATCCGCAGCCTGGTGGCCGCCCGCGCGTACGCGGACATGGGGACCCCGGTCCTCGAACAGCTGGCCGTCAACTGGCTGATGCGCACCGGCGGCTGGGAGCAGGCCGTGCAGATCCGCCGGGAGCAGGCGCGGGACAACCGGGACGCGCTCGTCACTGCGGTGCGCCGGGAGCTGCCGGACTGGGAGTTCGCCGTGCCGAGCGGCGGGCTGACGCTCTGGGTCCGCACCGGCGGCCTCTCCGGATCGCGGCTCGCGGTGGCCGGGGAGCGGGTCGGGGTGCGGGTGCCGTCCGGACCGCGGTTCGGGGTCGACGGGGCCTTCGAGGGCTACGTACGGCTGCCGTTCACGGTCGGCGGTCCGGTGGCGGACGAGGCGGCCCTGCGGCTCGCGGCAGCCGCCCAGCTGGTCGGCTCGGGGGCGGGTGCGGGGGCGGAGGCGCCCCGTACGTTCGTGGCCTGAGCGCCTGTGGCACATGACGAGGGGCCCGCGGATCCGTTGATCCGCGTGCCCCTCGTCATGCCCGGGTCAGTCGCTGAGGGCCAGGCCCTCGACGGCGACGGAAGCGGTCACGGTGTCGGCCATCACCGGGTCGGGCACGCTCGCCTCGACCGCGGTGCGCCGCTCGGGGAGCAGGTCCAGCACCGCCTGGCGCTGCGCCTTGCTGGTCGCGTCGTCGTACGGGTCGGGCGTGGCGGGCACCTGGATGCGCAGCACCTGGCCGGAGCCGAGCCGTGCGTACCCACGGCCGGGCGGGACGTCCGGAGTGGGGGTGGTGTGCGGCTCCAGGCCGAGGACGGACTCGATCTGGCCCGGCGAGCAGTGGCCGAGCACGACCCGGGCCCTGGTGTGGGAGCGGACGGTGTCGCTCAGGCCGTCCAGGCAGTCGAACTGCTCGGTCATCACCACGGTGACGTTGGCGGCCCTGCCGTGCCGCAGGGGCACCTGGAGCAGCTCCTGCGGATCGGGTCCGCCGCCTGCTGCGGCGAGGTGCGCGAGCGCGCTCGGCCGGTCCAGCAGGATCCACAGGGGGCGCCGGGTGTCCTCGGGAGCGGCCTGACCGGCCTGCCGGGCCCGGTTGGCGTCGATCAGCCGCCGCTCCGTCTCGTTGGCCGCCCATTCCAGGGTGGACAGCGCCCCGGCCAGTCCGCACTCGACGGCCAGGACCCCTTCGCGCCCGGTGAAGCACGCGTACTCGCCGGTGCCGCTGCCGTCGACGATCAGGATGTCGCCCTGCTGGAGCGCCTGCAGGGCGATGGAACGCAGAAGTGTGGTGGTGCCGCTGCCGGGCTGCCCGGCGATCAGCAGGTGCGGCTCGGTGGAGCGTGCGCCGGTCCGCCAGACGACTCCGGGGGCGTCCCGGGTCTCGTCCCCGTCGCTCACCGGCACGGTGCGCTGCACCGCGTCGTCGTCGGTGAACCCGAGGACGGTCTCGCCGGGGGCGGTGACGAAGCGCTGGGCGGTGAGGGAGGTGGGCAGGGCGTCGAGCACGTTCATGACGAGCTGGTTGCCCTCCTCGTCCCAGCTGAACAGGTACTCCCGGCCGCGGCCGGACTTGGCGTGCAGCAGCTGTTCGATCCGGGCGCGGGAAGCGGCCTCGCTGTCGGTGAAATAGGCGGGATATGTCACACGCAGGCTGCTGACCCGGCCGTCGCCGTCGAACTCGTACCCGCTGAAGACCGCGTCCCAGTCGCCGCCGTGGGTGAACAGCGGACTGGGGTCGTCGGCCGTCGAGAAGTACGGCACGAGCGCCTCGTACAAAGCCTGCAGGCGCCCGGTCTCCGCCTCGTCGGGGCCGGTCTTGACGGGGGTGCGTTCCCTTCCCTTCCATGCGGCGGCGCCCATCACCATGACGAGGGCCAGCAGAGGCCCGTACGGGATGAGCGCGACCACGAGCACGCAGGCCGCGACGAGGAACAGCGTGGGACCACGCCGGTCCTTGGGCGTCGCGGCCCACTTCTGCCGTCCTGCACCGGCCAGCAGCCGCAGACCACGAGTGATCATGATCAGCGGATGGAGTACGTCGGTGGCGCTGTCGGCGGCCGTGCGCGCGAACTCTCGACTGCGAGTGATCGAAGCGCTGCCGCTGCTCAGAATGCGGGGGAGTGGTCGCCGGGCCACGTCTGTCTCCTGGAGGGGGTGGGAGCGGGTGCGGAGGGTCAGAACTTGATCCCGCCCAAGAGGCCGGCGAGGCTCGCTCCGCCCGCGGTGATGCTCGGTGCGATGGCGGTGCCGGCCAGGTAGAAGCCGAACAGGGCGGTGACGAGGGCGTGCGACGCCTTGAGGCCGTCCTTCCTGAAGAACAGGAAGACGATGATGCCGAGGATGACGACGCCTGACATGGAAAGGATCATGAGTGGTTCTCCTGGTTGGGGGGACAGTCACCATGAGTCCTTCCAAGCTCACCGGAAGTATCTATAGGATAAAAGCTGCAATTGGGTGAAAAGTCGGTTTTTTCACTGGACTGGCGGACACGAAGGCGTGGGCAGGAGGGATTTCCGGGGTCCGGCAGCTCTCCGCCGTCACTCGACGTGATCTTTTGCCATGGGCGGGCCGGGGCGTGTGTGCGCCCGGGCAGTACCCTGTCGATTCACTCGTACGGCCCACGCGGCACCCGCCCCGGCAGGCCGGCTCCGGCGTAAACGGTTAATGGAAGGTGGTCCACCGATGAGCGAAACCCCTGATCCCGAGGTGGTCGAGCTGGCGACCAAGGTCTTCGACCTGGCGCGCTCCGGCGACACCGACGCGCTCGCGGCCTACGTCGATGCCGGAGTCCCGGTCAACCTCACCAACGACCGGGGTGACTCGCTGCTGATGCTCGCGGCCTACCACGGGCACGCTCCCGCCGTCACGGCCCTGACAGGCCGCGGCGCCGACCCGGACCGTGCCAACGACCGCGGGCAGACGCCGCTCGCCGGAGCCGTCTTCAAGGGCGAGGACGCGGTGATCAAGGCGCTGCTCGACGCGGGGGCCGATCCGGCGGCCGGAACACCCTCCGCGCTGGACACGGCGCGCATGTTCGGCAAGGCCGACCTGCTGGAACTCTTCGGCACCCGCTGACCGGGCTTCGCCGTAAATGTGGTCGCGGTGGCGAAATGGCTGGGTCATCATGACGTCGCGGGCCCGGTTCGGGCCACCGACGAGAGGCAGAGGAAGATGGTCTACACCAGGCAGAAGACGGCGGTCGGCCGATCATGTTGCTGCGCGGCCTAGGGCACGTCCCCAGTGCCCACCCGGCACGTGGAACTGCACAGTCCCGGTTGCGTCGACAGCTTGATGTGAGGCTTTTTCCATGTTTGATCCGTTCATAGCGCCGAGCGGCACCCTGCTCGGTCTGCTGCAGAGGGGCCGCGGCGACGGCACGCTCCACGCACTCGCCGCACCACGCCCCGAGGCCCTGGCGGCTCTCAACCACTGCGTCCTGAGCGACCCGCGTCACGACTGGCAGGTCGAGAACCGCTCCCTCTACTACGCACGTCTGTATCTCGACCTCGACGGCGGGATCGAGGAGATCGAGCGGCACCTGTGCGATGCCGACGACCACCTCGACACGGACGACTCGCGGACCGGCCTGGCCCTGGCGGTCCTCGGACACCTCGCCTCGTACGGCCGCGACGACGCCCTGGCCCTCCTGCGGCGCTACGCCGCGACCGGCTCCAACTGGGCCTGGGCCCTGGACGAACTGGCGCTGCGTGACGACGACGCCGGGCTCCGCTCACTCGCCGTGCCCGTACTCGCCCGCTTCCCGGAGGATACCGAGGGCCGCGCCGAGCTGGCCGCCACCGTGCGGGACGCCTACGAGCCGCGCCCCTGGCGGCTCTGGGCCGACGATCCACGTGAATCGGTCGGCGCCCGGGTGCGAGCCGCCTCCGAACAGGGCTCGTTCGACCGCTGGCAGCGGCAGATGCGGCCCGGCGGACCCCGCCCCGGATGGAGCGTCCAGGCAGTCTTCGACTGGGCCCAGGAAGGGCTCGACCGCGGCAGCTCCCTCCACGTGCCGGCCGCCCGCTGCCTCTCCGCGGTGGCGGGTCCCGAGGACCGGTCCGTGATCGTCGAAGCGGCCCGCAGCGGTCCGGAAGGCGCCCGCTGCGCCGCGTTGCACTACCTCGCAGCCGAGGTCCGCGACCCGGCCGTGCTGGACCTGATCGAGGCCGCGACGGCCGGCGCCTCGCGCACCGTCGCCGAAGCGGCCGTCGCCGCCTTCGAGCGGATGTGCGGCGAACCTGCCGTGGAACGTGCGCGCCGCTGGGCACGCCGGCCCGACGCGCTCGGTGCCTCGGCGGCCGGTGTACTGGCCGGCCGCGGTGGCGCGCAGGACGCCCCACTGGTCCTCGGCGCGCTGCGTGACGCCGTACGCGGCGAGGGACCGGACGCGCCCCGTCTGTGGTCCCTGGTCGACGGCGCCGGCCGGCTCGGCATCGCCTGCGCCGCTCCCGTACTGCGTCACGTCTACCGGGAGACGTCCTCCTCCCATCTGCGGGGCAGGGCCGCCCGGGCCCTCGCCGCCACCGACCCCTCCTTCGCCACCGGCTTCGCCGTCGAATGCCTGTGGGACTGCGAGGAGACGACCCGGGAGGTCGCCGCACGCCACGCGGAGACCGGTGACATCAGGGTGGCCGAGCGCCTGCGCCGGCTGGCAGCCGATCCGGCCGAGGAGGCCGAGGTGCAATCGGCCGTACGCAGCAGGATCGGGCCGGACGCACCGGCGGTCTGACGGGGCCGACACCCCGCCCCGGGGACCGCACAGCCGAGAAACGCAGGAGCGCAGCGCGTCGGGGGGCGCGCCGCGCCATACCGCCCCGCCACCCGGGCCCCCGTCACTCCCCAGCCGGATCCCCGCCGCGCCCTGCGCCCCGTTCGAAGGACGGCGCGCCACTATGGAGGGATGACCGGACGCTGGGAGTTCTGGATCGACCGAGGCGGCACGTTCACCGATGTGGTGGGCCGGGACCCCGAAGGGCGGCTGGTCACCCGCAAGCTCCTCTCGTACGACCCGGAGCGCCACCGGGACGCCGCCGTGGCCGGCATCCGGCTGCTGCTGGGCCTCGCACCGGACGAACCGGTCCCCGCCGACCGGGTCGCCGCCGTCAAGATGGGCACCACCGTCGCCACCAACGCCCTGCTGGAGCGGCGCGGCGAACCCACCGTCCTGGTCATCACGGAAGGATTCCGGGACGCCCTGCGCATCGCGTACCAGAACCGGCCCCGGCTCTTCGACCGCCGCATCCTGCTCCCCGAGGCCGTGTACGAGCGGGTGATCGAGGTCCCCGAGCGGGTCGACGCCCAGGGGCGGACCGTCAGGCCCCTGGACCGGGCCGCGGTGGCGGAGCGGCTGCGTGCCGCGCACGCCGACGGCCTGAGCAGCGCGGCCGTCGTCCTCATGCACGGCTACCGCCACCCGGACCACGAGAAGGCGGTCGCCGCCGAGGCCCGTGCGGCGGGGTTCACCCAGATCAGCTGTTCCCACGAGGTCAGCCCCCTGATCAAGCTGGTGCCGCGCGGCGACACCACCGTCGTCGACGCCTACCTCTCGCCGATCCTGCGCCGGTACGTCGACACGATCGCCGCCGAGCTCGACGGCATCCGGCTGATGTTCATGCAGTCCAACGGCGGCCTGCGCGAGGCCGCCCACTTCCGGGGCAAGGACGCGGTGCTCTCCGGGCCGGCCGGCGGGGTCGTCGGCATGGCCCGTACGTCGGGGCAGGCCGGATACGACCGGGTGATCGGCTTCGACATGGGCGGCACATCCACCGATGTCTCGCACTACGCGGGCGAGTTCGAACGCGAGCTCGGCACCGAGGTGGCGGGCGTACGGATGCGCGCCCCCATGATGAACATCCACACCGTCGCGGCGGGCGGCGGTTCGGTCCTGCACTTCGACGGCCGGCGCTACCGGGTCGGTCCCGACTCGGCCGGAGCGGTGCCGGGCCCGGCCTGCTACCGCAGAGGCGGACCGCTGACCGTCACCGACGCCCAGGTGATGCTCGGACGGATCCAGCCCGCCCACTTCCCCGCCGTCCTCGGGCCGGACGGCGACCTGCCCCTGGACGCGGACATCGTGCGCAGACGTTTCGAGGAGCTGGCCGACGACGTCGAACGGGCCACCGGGACGAGGCGCACGGCCGCCGGGACCGCCGCCGGGTTCCTGGAGATCGCCGTGCTCAACATGGCGAACGCGGTCAAGAAGATCTCCGTGCAGCGCGGGCACGACATCACCCGCTACGCCCTCACCGGCTTCGGCGGCGCCGGCGGCCAGCACGTCTGCGCCGTCGCCGACGCCCTCGGCATCGACACCGTCCTCGTACCCCCGCTGGCCGGTGTGCTGTCCGCCTACGGCATCGGGCTGGCCGACGCCACCGCCATGCGCGAACAGTCCGTCGAGGCACCGCTCGACGCCTCCACCCGGGCCCGCCTGGGCGAACTCTGCGACGCGCTGGCCGCCCGTACCCGGGCCGAACTGCGCGCCGACGGTGTCCCGGACCGTGCGATCAGCACCCGGGCGCGTGTGCTCCTGCGGTACGAGGGAACCGATTCGAGCCTCTCCGTCGACCTGGACACGGCGACCGCCATGACCGAGGCGTTCACGGGCGAGCACCGCGCGCGCTACGGCTTCACGATGGACCGGCCGCTCGTCGTCGAGGCGGTCTCCGCCGAGGCGACCGGGACGGCGGGGGAGCATGCCGCGGAGCGGCCGTCCGGGCCGGAGCGGGGCGAGGCCACTGCGCCGCAACCCCACGAGACGGTACGGATGTTCGCCGGGGACCGCTGGCAGGACGCCGCACTCCACCGCAGAGCGGACCTGCGGCCCACGGACACGGTGACCGGTCCGGCCGTCATCGCCGAGGCCGACGCCACCACCGTCGTCGACCCGGGCTGGCAGGCCGTCCTCGGCACCACCGGCCACCTGATCCTGACCCGCGCCTTTCCGCGCCCGGCGAGAGCAGCCGTCGGTACCCGGGTCGACCCGGTCATGCTGGAGGTCTTCAACAACCTCTTCATGTCCATCGCCGAGCAGATGGGCGTGCGCCTGGAGAACACGGCCCACTCCGTCAACATCAAGGAGCGGCTCGACTTCTCCTGCGCCCTCTTCGACGCGGACGGCAGCCTGATCGCCAACGCGCCGCACATCCCGGTACACCTCGGCTCCATGGGGGAGTCCATCAAGGAAGTGCTGCGCCGCAACCGCGGCACGATGCGGCCCGGCGACGTGTACGCCATCAACGATCCGTACCACGGCGGTACGCATCTGCCCGATGTGACCGTTGTGACACCGGTGTTCGACGAGACGGACGGCGCTCCCGCACTGAGGTTCCTGGTGGCCTCGCGGGGCCACCATGCCGAGATCGGCGGCATCACACCCGGCTCGATGCCGGCCTTCAGCCATACCGTCGACGAGGAAGGTGTGCTCTTCGACAACTGGCTCCTGGTCCGGGACGGCACCTTCCGCGAGCCCGAGACCCGCGAGCTGCTCACCACCGCCGCGTATCCCTCCCGCGACCCGGACACCAACCTCGCCGACCTGCGTGCACAGATCGCCGCCAACGAGAAGGGCATCGCCGAACTGCGCCGCATGGTGGATCAGTTCGGCCCCGACGTCGTCGACGCCTACATGGGCCACGTGCAGGACAACGCCGAGGAGTCCGTACGCCGCATCGTCGCCGGACTGCACGACGGCCACTGCCGGTACGAGACCGACAACGGCGCCGTGATCGAGGTGACGCTCACCGTGGACCGGGAAACCCGCAGCGCGGTCGTCGACTTCACCGGCACCTCACCGCAGCAGCCGGGCAACTTCAACGCGCCGAAGTCGGTGGTCATGGCCGCCGTGCTGTACGTGTTCCGGACCCTGGTGGCCGACGACATCCCGCTCAACAGCGGCTGCCTCACCCCCCTGGAGATCAGGGTCCCGGAGGGCTCGATGCTGGCACCCGTCCACCCCGCCGCCACGGTCGCCGGCAACGTCGAGACCTCGCAGGCCGTCACGGGAGCGCTGTACGCCGCCCTGGGCGTCCAGGCCGAGGGCTCGGGCACCATGAACAACCTCACCTTCGGCAACGACCGGGTGCAGTACTACGAGACGGTGGCCAGCGGTTCGGGAGCGGGGGACGGCTTCGACGGCACCGACGCCGTGCAGACCCACATGACCAACTCGCGGCTCACCGATCCCGAGATCCTCGAATGGCGCTACCCGGTGCTGCTGGAGAGCTTCCGGGTGCGCGAGGGAAGCGGCGGGTCCGGGCACTGGCGCGGCGGCTGCGGGGTGGAACGGCGGATCCGCTTCCTCGAACCCGTCACGGTCGCGCTCCTCACCGGGCACCGCCGGGTTCCTCCGTACGGCATGGCAGGCGGCGGGACCGGTGCGCTGGGCAGCCAGCACATCGAACGTCCCGACGGCGGCCGTACCCCGCTGAAGGGCTGCGACACCGCCGGCCTGGAAGCCGGGGACGTACTCGTCATCCGCACCCCCGGCGGCGGGGGCTACGGGGCGCCGGACACGACGGGCGACCGGGGCTCTGAGACGGGGGCTGCGGAGCGCCGGGACACGACGGGCAACCGGGGCTCTGAGGTGGGGGCTGCGGACGGCCGGACGTGACGGGCGACAGAGCTCATGGAGGCACCCACGGCGGGGCATGACCGACTCGGGGCAACCGGCCGTATCTGCGCCGTTTCGACCGTTGTCAGTCCGAGGACCTAATCTGTGCAGCGTGACTTCGCCTGCCTACACGGAAAACGCTGCGCCCCAGCTCAGCGCGGGGCCGCGGCCCGCACCGGGCCCGGCCGCCGACGAGGGGCTCTCGCGACGGCTGCGCGCGCTCGCCTGCACGGCGCCACTGCACGACCTCGACGTGCGCAAGACGAACCTCGCCGGTGAGTACACCGTGTACGCGATGGCCGAGGTCGCCCTCGCGGCCATCGACCACGTCACCCTCAACATGGACTTCGACACCGGAGCCGACCACGACCAGATAGTGGCCAGACTGCTTCCGCGGGTCGCCGCGCAGGCCCCGGGCCGCCCCGTCGCCGAGCACGAACGGGTCGCCCGCTGGGTGCTGGAGAACCTGATCAACGTCGGCAGTGTGGACCGCGGTTTCCGGGCGGTCTACGGCACCTTCGGGTCCGACGGCGTCTACGTCCGCCGGGACTACGACTTCAAACTGATCGAGGAAGTCCCGGGATACGGCGGCACCGTCTACCTGCGGGCCACCGACGAAGCGGTCAACGTCCTGGTCGGCGCGCTCGACACGGATGTCACCAGCGCCCAGATCGCCGCCGAGGTGAAGCTGGAGGTCCTGATCAGCCGGGGCCGCCTCGCCGACGCCCAGCTCGCCGCGGAGCAGGCCCGCTACCGGACCGTGCAGTACGCGGAGACGCTCCGCAAGACTCTCGACGCGACCCGGCGCAACGTCCGCGCGGTCGACTGGCTCAACGCGGTGCCCGACATGATCGCCGAGGCACTCGACCACGTGGCCGACCGGTACCGCCACGAGAACGCCATCCTCACCAACATCCGCAAGGCCCGGGACGAGGCCGAGGAGCCCGAGCACAAGCGGCGCGCCGCCGAGCTCGTCGACATCGTCAAGGACTGCATCCGCCGCCACACCCAGCTCCAGTCCCGCCTCCTGGAAGCCGGACCGCTGTTCCGCGCCGAGCAGGACCGCCAGGCCTTCGCCGCGCCCGCCGCCCGCACCGGACTCGACCTGTACGGACAGCTCCTCGCCCCGCTGCTCCCGCTCCCCGTCGAACAGGCCATCCGGGCCACCGACGCGTTCTTCGCCCACGGCACCGGGCTGCGCACCCCCACCTCGGTCCGGGTGGGCGACCTGGTCGACCTGCTGCTCACCCCGCCACTCGAACGGGAACACCTGGGCGCCGAAATGCCCGAACCGGATCTGATCGCCACCCCGGACGACAGCCGGTTCAGCGAGGAGCAGCTGGCCTCCGCGATGGAGCTGCTCGACCTGGAACACGACGCACCGCGCCGCCTCTCCGGGCTCCTGGCCGAGGCCCGGCGGCGCGACGCGGACCTGCCCTACCTGGTCGCTCTGCTCGCGGTGCACGCCGCCAGCCCGCCGGTCGGCACCGCATACCGCCAGGGCGAGCGTCGCCTGCTGTTCTCCGTGGACGACGGCACCCCGCTGGAGGATCCCGAGTTCGGCGGCGCGGACCTGATCGTGGGCATGGCTCTGCTGGACGCCGTCGGCATGGCGGCGGACCGCTCGGAGGCGACATGAGGACGCGCCCCACCCCGGCCGCTCCCGTGCGAGCCGCAGCGACCCGCCGCGCGGCCGGCCACCCCGTACCGAAGACTTTCCGCAACAAGGAGCGACCGTCGTGAGCGACCACCGCGCAGAGCACGCCGAAGCGTGGAGCGAGCCGACCGCCACGCATGCGGCCGACCGGGCGGCACTCCTGGCCGGCCACCCCACCGACCGGCCCGTCTCCGGACCGTCGGCCGCCCCCGCCGCCATCACCCCGGCCGATGCGGCGGACGCCTCCCGGCTCGTCGCCTTCGGTCTCCAGCCCAAACTGCTGCCCGCCCGCGACGCCGAGTACGCCGAGCTGCTCCGCCGCTACCGGGAGGAGCCGGCCTTCGCCCGGCTCGCCGACGCCGTGGCCACCGGACTCGGCCTCGTCGTGCTGGAGGTGTCCACCCGGGCCGGCATGGCCGTCACGGCGGGCGAGGACTCGGTCTTCGCCGTGCGCATGGGCGACTACGCCCGCAGGGCCTCCTCGGACTCCGCGGACCGCTTCCTCCACGGGCTCGCCCACCTGGCCGTTGCCGCGATGGCATTCCCGCGCCCCGAGGACCTCGCCGACGACGCGTACATCGGCCGGATCACGGTCAACGGCGTCGACGCCTTCGTCCGCCAGGCGTGCCACCGGCTGGAGGAGCGCGCGGAGGAACACGGCGACAACACAGACCCGGCCAGTGACGCCCCCGGTCTGGAGGCCGGCTGGCGGATCTACGCCCGGCGCAGCGCCACCGGAGCGACGAAGGACGCCCGCCGGCTGGCCGGATCCACCACCGGCATCGTCGGCAAGGCCGTGGCCTTCCTCACCGACTCCGGCTTCCTCCAGCGCACCGGGGACGACGCCGGAGGCGCCTTCCGCACCACCGCCCGCTACCAGCTCCAGGTCCGGGACATGGCGGGCGGTGCCGCCATGGCCGAGCTCCTGGAGCTGGGCGTGGTACCGGTCACCGACGGATCGGCGACCCTGCTGCCACCACCCGACCCCGACGCCCTGGAGCTGGCGGCCGACGCCGGTCTGCCCTTCCACAGCTGACCGCCCCCACAACCGGGGCCGGCCACCGACCGGCCCCGCCACCGACATCTCCTTCCCGCTGCCTGAACGACGAGAGTCCGCCGCCATGTACGAGCTGTCCCGGGTCCGCCTCTACTCCATCGGGCCTGCCGGCGCGCGCTACGCCGACACCGTGCTCGATCTGCGCGGTGTCGGCGAGCCAGTGCCCCACCCCGCACCGGCCCAGGCGGAGTTCTTCGAGGACGAGCCGGTCGGCCCGCCGCGCCGGCCCGCGCCCGCCGGGGTGCTCTTCCTGGAGAACGGCGGCGGAAAGTCCGTCCTGCTGAAGCTGATCTTCTCGGTGATGCTGCCCGGTCACCGCAACACCCTCGGCGGCGCCAGTTCCGGCGTGCTGCGCAAGTTCCTGCTCGCGGAGGACTGCGGACATGTCGCGCTGGAGTGGCAGCACACGCTGACCGGCGAGTGCGTGGTCGTCGGCAAGGCCAGCGAATGGCGCGGGCGCCAGGTCTCCAACGACCCCAGGAAGTTCGCCGAGGCCTGGTACTCCTTCCGTCCCGGACCCGGGCTCAGCCTCGACTCGCTGCCCGTCGCCGAAGCCACCTCGGTCGGCCGCCCCACCGAAGGCGTCTCCGGCGCACGCGGCAGGCGCCGAACCATGAAGGGCTTCCGCGACGCGCTCACCGAGGCGGGCAAGTTCTACCAGCACCTCGACGTGCACTGGGAGGAGATCCACGACCGCTGGAACGAACACCTCGGCGATCTGGGCCTGGACCCCGAACTCTTCCGGTACCAGCGCGAGATGAACGCCGACGAGGGCGAGGCGGCCGGACTCTTCGCGGTGAAGAAGGACTCCGACTTCACCGACCTGCTGCTGCGGGCCGTCACCGACACCCGCGACACCGACGGCCTCGCCGACCTCGTCAGCGGCTTCGGCAACAAGCTGGGCCGCCGTGCCGAGCTCACCGCCGAACGCGACTTCACCGCAGGCTCCGTCGACCTGCTCGGCCGCATCGTGGAAGCCGCCGAAGCACGCTCCAGGACCCGGGACATCCACGCCGGTGCCGAGCGCCGCACCCGCACGCTGGCCCGCAGGCTCTCCGCCCGCGCCGGCCTGGAGCGCGGCCGGACCGCGGAGCTCGCCCAGCAGGTCACCGGCGCCGCCCACACCGTCACCGGTGCCGAGGAGACCCGCAGCCGCAGCGCCCTGATCGCCGCCGAACTCGCCTACCGGCACGCCTCCCTGGCCCTGACCGCCGCCGAGAAGAGTGCCGCCGCCCAGCGCCGCGAGCTGGGTGACGCCCGCACCCTGCACTCCGCCTGGCAGGCCGCCGAGGCAGTGCTCCGCCACCGGGCCGCCGCCGACCGCTCCGCCCGCGTCGCCGTCGCCATCCGGGAGGCCGAGCGCGACGCCGCCCCGGCCCTGGCCGCACGTGCCACCGCCGCAGGCGATCTCGTACGGGCTCTGCACACCGCCGCCGAAGCGGGCGAGAGCGTGGCCAACGAGGAGGAGGAGCGCTCCGACACCCTCCAGACCGCGGGCGAGGCCGCACACCGGGACGCCACCACCGCCGCCACCGAGGCCCAGCGCGCCCGCAGCGAGGCCGGCCACCTGCGCCAGCGCCTGGCCGAGGTGGAGCAGGAGACCGCCGAAGCCGTCCGGGCGGGCTGGCTCGACGACACCGCGCCCAACGCGGACCCGGCCCGCGCAGCGCTCGCCGCGAATGATGCCGAGAAGTCCGCGGTAGCCGCCTGGGACACCGCCCGCGAGGCCGCCGGGGCCGCGGCGGACCGGTCCAGGCAGGCCGCCGCTGCCGAGAGCCGGGCCGAACTCGCCGCAGCGCGGGCCGCCGACGGCGCACGCGCCGCGGAGCAGGCGTACGAGGCCGAGCTCAGGGCCGCCGAGTCCATCGCCGCCGACCACCGCCTCGCCGACCTCCTCGGTCTGCCCGCTGTCGGAGGTGTTCCCCGGCCCCGGCGCGGCACGCAGGGCACTCAGGGCACGCAGGACGGTGCCGAGGACCAGCAGCAGTACGACGAGGGCGCGGGCACGGAGTCCGGTTCCGCCGCCCCGGACGGGACCGAACCGGCCGCCCACGGCGCCCACACGGCCACGGCCGCACAGCCGAGGCCGGTCGAACAGCCCCTCACCGCAGACGAGTTCGACCGCAGTGCGGAGGAGCTGCGGGACCTCCTCGACCAAGGCGTCGCCTCCGCCGAACGGCGGCTCTTCGAGCTGCGCACCGCGGCCGCGGACGACTCCCGCATCCTGGGCGCGCTGGGCGACGGCGGACTGCTGCCTCCGGGGCCCGACGTCCTCGCCACCGTCGAATACCTCGGCGAGCACGGCATCCCGGCGCTGCCGGGGTGGCGCTACCTCGCCCAGGCCGTCGACCCCGCCGACCACGCGGCCGTGCTCGCGGCCCGCCCAGAACTCGTCGACGGCGTCGTCATCACGGACCCGGACGCGCATGCCCGGGCCCGTGAAGTCCTCGGTGCCGCCGCACTGCTGCCGCGCTCCGCCGTGGCCGTGGGCACCGCCGCCGCACTGCTCGCGCCCGTCCCGGACCCCGCCGCCGGATCCGCCACGGGCACCGACGGGGTGTTCCTCGTCCCGCCGAACCCGGCGATGCACGACGAGCACGCAGCCGACGAGGAGCGGCAGGCGCTCAGGAGCCGTACCGCGGCCCGCGACGAGGACATCCGTACGCTGGCGGCCCGACTCACCGGGGACCGCTCGCTCGCCGCCCGTATCGGTTCCTGGCGCGCGGACTGCCCGCCCGGCATGCTCACCGAACTCGCGGAGGCCGCCGGCACCGCCCGTACGGCCGCCGAGACGGCACAGGCCGTACTCACCGAGGCCCGTACCGTGCGGGCCGAGGCCGACGAGGCCGCGGCGGACACCGCCCGCGTCCGCGACGAACGCCAGGAGGCCGCCCAGCGCGCCCGCCGGGCCGCCGACGCGCTCGCCGGACTCGCCTTCCGGCTCCGCGAACGGGCGGGCTGGCAGGTCAAGCTGCGCGAACTGGTCGACGAGGCGGCCGAGTCCGAGGCCCGGGCCACCGTCTGCCTGGAGCGGGCCCGCGCCGCCGACGAGGACCGCAGGGCCGCCCAGCGCGCAGCCGACGACGCCCGCCGCACCGCCCGTGCCCTGCGCGCCGAACGGGCCGAGATCGCCGGCGCCCCGGAGCACCTCCCGGAGCCGGAGGCGGGCGCCCCGCGCCACACCCTGCCCGCCCTGCGCGAGGCCTACCGGGCAGCGTCCCAGCTCTACGAGAAGGTCGGCGTCGGAGCCGACCTGCGCGCCGAACAGGCACGCGCGGAGAGCGACGAGAGCGCCGCGCTCGCCGAGCTCGACCGGCTCACCAACAAGGTCCGTACCCGGGCCGCCCAGCTTCTGGAAAGCACGGACGGCGCCGACGGCCCCTCCAGGCAGGCCGCGGCCGCCCGCGCCGAGTCCCTGGTCCAGCTCCTGGAGACGCGCGCATCGGCGGCCAGCGAGCAGCTGGGCCGGTTCCGCGGCGAGGCCGAGCGACTGGCCCCGGCCGACGGCGAGAGCCTGCACACAGAACTCCCCGACGAGCAGGCTCCCGCCGACGCCGAACAGGCCCAGGCCCTGCTGCGTACCGCGACGGCCGAGCTCTCCGCCGCGACCGCCGCACTGGACACCGCCCGCGCCGCACACGCCGAGCTGCTCCACGCCCACCGCACCGCCGAGGACTCGGCGGGCGGCTTCGACGAGACCGCGGCCCTGCTGCGCGACCTCCTGAGGGACCACGGCGCCGAGGACGACCCCGAGAACCCGGAGCCGTATCCCGGCAGCCTGGAGGAGGCCCGGCAGTCCGCAGCCGAGGCCCGCCGTTCACTGCGCGGCTGCGCCGCCGACCTCTCCACCGCGGAAGCGGCCGTACGGGAAGCGAGCGACGTCCTCGTACGGCACGCCAACTCCACCCGTTACGAACAGGTCCGCACCCCGGCCCGCCAGCAGATCCGCGAACTGCCGGCCGCGGCGCTGCCCGAGCACGCACAGAAGTGGGCGACGGCCTTCGCACCCCGGCTGCGGGTCCTCACCGACGAGCTGGCCCAGCTGGAGCGCAACCGCGAATCCATCGTCGACCGGCTGCGCGGCCTGGTGGACTCCGCGCTCACCACGCTCCGTTCCGCCCAGCGGCTCTCCCGGCTTCCCGAGGGCCTGGGGGAGTGGTCCGGTCAGGAGTTCCTCCGGATCCGCTTCGAGGAACCCGACCAGGCCACCCTCACCGAACGGCTCGGCGAAGTCGTCGACGAGGCGACCAAGGCGGCCCTGAAGAAGAACTCCGACCTGCGCCGGGACGGGATGTCCCTGCTGCTGCGCGGAGTGCAGGCGGCGCTGGAGCCCCGCGGCATCGCCGTGGAGATCCTGAAGCCGGACGCGGTGCTGCGCGCCGAGCGGGTGCCGGTCGGGCAGATGGGCGACGTCTTCTCCGGCGGTCAGCTGCTCACCGCCGCCATCGCCCTGTACTGCACGATGGCCGCCCTGCGCAGCAACGACCGCGGCCGTGACCGGCATCAGCACCGGCACGCGGGGACGCTGTTCCTCGACAACCCCATCGGCCGCGCCAACGCCACGTATCTGCTGGAGCTCCAGCGCGCGGTCGCGGATGCGCTGGGTGTGCAACTGCTGTACACCACAGGGCTTTTCGATACGACGGCGCTCGCCGAATTCCCGCTGGTGATCAGGTTGCGCAACGACGCGGACCTGAGGGCCGGGCTGAAGTACATCAGCGTCGAGGAGCATCTGCGCCCCGGGCTGCCCCAGCAGGACCCGGGCAGCGAGACGGTGCACGGAGAGATCACCGCCACCCGTATGTTCAAGCGGTCCGCACCGGCACCGGACGCGCCCACGACCCGGACCGAGAACGCATAGCCCGCGGCCCGGACACCGAAGAAGCGGAAGTGGGCCGGGGCGCGGGTCAGGCCCGGGAGAGGCGGCGTCCCGCGTCCCGCCGCCGTATTCGCGCGCCGTCCCGCTCGGCGGTCCGCGCCGCCCGCCTCGCCGCCCGCCGCTCGCGGCGCAGCTGACGGGCCGAACTGCTGGGCACCGACACCACACCGTTGCGCTGGTTCCACACCTGCCGGGTGACCCATACGTCCAGGACCGACCAGGTGGCGACCACCGTGCTGGCCACACTGCTGAGCACTATCGGAAAGGCCAGCCAGGAACCGGTCAGCTCGGCCAGGAAGGCGACCATGGCCTGGATGAGTGTCAGCGACGCGATGAGTACGGCCCGCACGGCGGCCGTGCGCACCGGATCCGGCATCCGCCGACGCGTGGCCGGCTCCTCGACCCAGAGCGGCTGCCGCGGACCCTCCGGTCGGCCGTGCTTCCCCGGGGCCGCGACGTCTGTCTCCTGCATCGTCCGGGCCGGTGGCACTTTCACCGCACCGTGACGCTCCTGCGTGTCCAAGGACTTTCAACTCCCCACCACTGTCCGACTTCAGGTTTGCTGCCCCGCATGCACCCTTTCTACGCGGACGGGACGCCCCGTCCTGCCCAGTGCACTCCTGCGACTCTCCTGCCCCCGTACAGACAGACGAGTGCCGGAAGATGAAGATTCCCTCGGTCCCGCCCGGAACGAAGAGATCCAGCCAACCGACAAGGGGAGGAATATGCCGCTCTGATAGGCGTCTTCTGTCGCTTTCGCGAATTTCATCTCCCGGAATACCGGGACAAGTCATGGTCAACTCCCAGTAAGGCGGCCGAAAATCGTCCGGACACGCCTTCGAGTTGTCTGTGTGTCGGTAGTAGGCTCGCGCCGTTTGTTGACGGAACACCATCCCCGCCCCGCGGGGCCGAGCTGGGGGAGGCCATGCGCTTTCGCGGAAAGTCCATCCGCAGGAAGATCGTGGCGTTGCTTCTGGTGCCGCTCGTCTCCCTCACCGCACTCTGGGGTTTCGCCACCTACCTGACGGGGCGCGAGGCGGGCCAGCTGCTGAGTGCGAGCACCATCGTGGAGAAGGTCGGCCACCCCCTGGAGGACACCGTCAGGGCCGTCCAGAACGAGCGCCGCCAGACCCTCGTCTTTCTCGCGGACCCGCGGGCCTCCGACGCCCTGCCGATCCTGCGCACGCAGCGCGCGGTCACCGACCGGGTCGTGAAGCGCGTGACGTCGAGTGCGCAGCAGAAGGACATCCGCGACGCCCTGCGCCCCGACGCCGAGACCCAGCTCAGCTCGATCCTCGGAGCGGTCGAGGAACTCGACGCGCTCCGCGACTCCGTCGACCGGCGCACCATCGACCGCACCAGGGCGATGGACTACTACAACCGCCTCATCGACCCCTGCTACAGCTTCTTGACCGGCCTCCACACGATGGAGAACGTGTCCATGGACAAGCAGGTCAGGGCGCTGACCGGTGTCTCGCGCGCCCGCGAGATGCTCTCCAGGGAAGACGCACTGGTCGCCTCGGGGCTCCTGGCCGGGCGGTTCACCGCCCCCGAACTCCGGCAGATCTCCGACCTCGTGGCCAACCGGGGGCTGCTGTACGAGATCAACCTCCAGGTGCTCCCCGCGTCCGAGCGACGCCGCATGGAGCAGTACTGGACGGGACCCGACAGCGAACCGCTGCGCACCGCCGAGGACAACCTCCTCGCCCAGGGGCCCACCCGCAACTCCCGTGCCGTGGACACCGCCCGCTGGCAGGAGGTGGCTCCGCCGGTCCTGGACCGGCTGGCCAACGACTCGACCGAGATGAACAACCGCTTCCAGGACCGGGGCAGGCCCGCCGGCTACGGCGTCCTGATCAAGGCGGGCGCCGCCGGCGTGCTCGGATTCCTGGCCCTGCTCGTCTCCGTCTTCGTGTCCGTACGCATCGGCCGTGAGCTCATCCGTGACCTCTCCCGGCTGCGCAAGGACGCCCACGAGGTCTCCGGAGTGCGGCTGCCGAGCGTGATGCGCCGCCTCGCCGCGGGCGAACAGGTCGACGTCGAGACCGAGTCCCCGCACCTCCAGTACGAACGGGACGAGATCGGCCAGGTCGGGCAGGCGCTCAACACCCTGCAGCGGGCCGCGGTCGAGGCGGCCGTCAAGCAGGCAGCCATGCGACGCGGGGTCTCCGAGGTCTTCGTCAACCTCGCCCGCCGCAACCAGGTGCTGCTGCACCGCCAGCTGACGCTCCTGGACACGATGGAGCGCCGCACCGAGAACACCGACGAACTCGCCGACCTGTTCCGCCTCGACCACCTCACCACCCGGATGCGGCGCCATGCCGAGGGCCTGGTGATCCTCTCCGGAGCCGCCCCCTCCCGGCAGTGGCGCAAGCCCATCCAGCTCATGGACGTGGTGCGCGCCGCGGTCGCCGAGGTCGAGGACTACGAACGGATCGAGGTCCGCAGGCTCCCGCGGATCGGCGTGGGCGGCCCCGCCGTCGCCGACCTCACCCACCTCATCGCCGAACTGCTGGAGAACGCCACGGTGTTCTCGCCCCCGCACACCGCGGTACAGGTGCACGGCGAACAGGTCGCCAACGGCTTCACCCTCGAAATCCACGACCGCGGCCTCGGGATGCCCCCCGAAGTGCTCCTGGACGCCAACCTCCGGCTTGCCGAGACCCCCGAGTTCGAACTGTCCGACACCGACCGGCTCGGCCTCTTCGTCGTCAGCCGGCTGGCCCAGCGCCAGAACGTCCGCGTGTCGCTCCAGACTTCCCCGTACGGGGGCACCACCGCCGTCGTCTTCATCCCGGCCGCGCTGCTCACCGACGCCCCGGACTCGCACGGCACCGGATTCCGTCTCGACCGCAGGTCCGAGAAGGCGATCGCCAGCAGCAGGCCGGGCAGCGAGCCGAAGGAGGGACCGGGGGAGGCAGCACCGGACCGCCGTCTCGCCGCCGCCCGCCCGCAGGGCCGGCCCGGAAGCCTCTCCCCGGTCCCCAGCGGGCTGGTGGACCCGGCTCTGCTGGACGGCCCGGTCGAGCTCGAAGGACCGCTCGCGCCCCTGGGATTCGACCGCGATCCGCTTCTCGAAGCCGTCACGGAGCGGGGTCTGGATCCCGTGTTCGACGGGGTCCCCGACCTGGACGACACCGAGAGCGAGCGCGGCGGCATCTTCCGCGCCCGCGAGCTCCGGCGCGACGACGACCGCGAGCAGCATCAGCAGGCGGCCGACCGTACGGCGGAGCCGGACGGTGTCCGGGCCCTGCGCCCGGACGGCGCGCGCCCGCTGCCCCGCCGCAAACCGCCGACTCTGGTCACCGACCGGGGCCGCCGCGTCGACGAGGGCGGCCGGGCCCACCCCACGGCCGCCGGTCCGGAGCCCACAGGCGGCTCTGTCCGGCCCCTGGCGACCGGCCCCGTTCCGCACGAGGACCGCCGCCGACCCACCGAACCCCGGCCGCCCACCGGCTTCCGGCCCCCCGCAGGGCCCGCCGAAGGCACGCCGTCGGCGCCGGCGCCCCGGTCGTCCACATCCGCCGTCCCGTCCCCGTCGGCGGCTCCGGACACCGTGGGCGGACTGCCCCGCCGGATCCGTCAGGCGAGCCTCGCCCCGCAGCTCCGCGAGGGCTCGGGCGCGCCCGGTCCGGACCCGGTGGAGAGCGCCGAGGACATCGAGCGGGACGCCGACGAGGTACGCAACCGCATGGCCTCGCTCCAGCGCGGCTGGCAGCGCGGACGCCTGCAGAACGCCGAGGACGTGACCGGCCCCGGTGACACAGCACAAGGAACCACTCCGGGAGGGGACGGTCCATGACCGCACCGAACGCCGCAGCACTCAACTCCGCACGTCAGGGGTCAGGTGAACTCAACTGGCTCCTCGACGAACTCGTCGAGCGCGTCGCCAGCATCCGCAAGGCGCTGGTCCTCTCCAGCGACGGTCTCCCCACCGGCGCGTCCAAGGACCTGACCCGGGAGGACGGCGAGCACCTGGCGGCCGTCGCCTCGGGGTTCCACAGCCTGGCCAAGGGGGTCGGCCGCCATTTCGACGCAGGCAGGGTCCGGCAGACCGTCGTCGAGCTCGACGAGGCGTTCCTGTTCGTCACGGCGGCCGGTGACGGCAGCTGCCTCGCGGTGCTGGCCGACTCCGACTCGGACGTCGGACAGGTGGCGTACGAGATGACGCTGATGGTCAAGCGCGTGGGAGCTCACCTGGCCAACGCCCCACGGACGACCGGTCTGTCCTCCGGAGGGTGAGTGGACGGGATGAGCGCCGACACCTCCCGTACCCCGGAGAACCCCGGCGGCCCGCAGTCATCGCGCTGGTACGACGCCGACGCGGGGCCGGTGGTCCGCCCGTACGCGATGACCAGGGGACGTACCAGCAGCGCGTCCCGCCATCGCCTCGACCTGATCGCGATCGTCATGCCCGAACCCGCGGCCGACGATCCCGGCAGGGACCAGATGCTCTCCCCGGAACACGTGGAGATCGTCGAACTCTGCAGTGACATGCCTCAGTCGATCGCCGAGCTCGCTGCCGGTCTGGACCTCCCTGTCGGGGTGGTCCGGGTCCTGGTCGGCGATCTCGTCGAGGACGAGCTGGTGCACGTAACCCGTCCCGTTCCGCCGGCCGAGCTGCCGGACGTGAACATTCTTCGCGAGGTGATCAATGGCCTTCGGGCGCTCTAGCCGCAACAGGCGGCCCGTTGAGCCCGTTACCCTGAAAATCCTGGTGGCGGGCGGCTTCGGAGTGGGCAAGACGACCCTGGTGGGCGCGGTCAGTGAGATCAGGCCGCTGCGTACGGAGGAGATGCTGAGCGAGGCGGGACGTCCGGTGGACGACCTGGACGGTGTCGAGGCGAAGACCACGACCACGGTGGCGATGGACTTCGGGCGGATCACGCTCCGCGAGGACCTCGTGCTGTATCTCTTCGGGACCCCGGGGCAGGACCGTTTCTGGTTCCTCTGGGACGAACTCGCCCAGGGCGCCCTGGGGGCGGTGGTCCTCGCGGACACCCGCCGGCTGGAGGACTGCTTCGCGGCGGTCGACTACTTCGAGCGTCGCGAGATCCCGTTCGCCGTGGCCGTCAACTGCTTCGAGGGCGCCGACCGGTTCCCCACCGGGACGGTGCAGGCGGCGCTCGACCTGGATCCGCAGGTGCCGGTGCTCATGTGCGACGCGCGGGACCGGGCGTCCGTACGGGACGTCCTGGTGGCCGTCGTCGAACACGCGGTGGCCCGAGTGGACCGGCTCCGCGAGCCCGTCACCACGTAGGACCGGCCGGCGTAACGCGGCCCGTACCCCCGCCGACGAGGGTACGGGCCGCGCGTCCACGGGCGGCGGGGGAGCGGAGGCCTCCCGCTACTCCTGCCAGCCGAGGCTCCGCTCCACCGCCTTGCGCCAGTTGCCGTACTCGCGTTCGCGGACCTCCGGCTCCATCCGGGGCTGCCACTCCACATCGCGCTGCCAGTGCGTCCTGAGCTCGTCGAGCCCCGACCACACGCCGGTCGCCAGCCCCGCCGCGTACGCCGCGCCCAGGCACGTCGTCTCCGCGATCCTCGGCCGGATCACCGGGACACCCAGCACATCCGCCTGGTGCTGCATCAGCAACTGGTTGGCCGTCATGCCGCCGTCCACCTTGAGCGTGGTGATCGGCACGCCGGAGTCCTGGTACATCGCGTCGACGACCTCACGCGTCTGCCAGCTGGTCGCCTCCAGGACGGCCCGTGCCAGATGCGCCTTGGTGACATAGCCGGTCAGCCCGGTGATCACACCCCGGGCGTCGGAGCGCCAGTAGGGGGCGAACAGCCCGGAGAAGGCGGGCACGATGTAGGCCCCGCCGTTGTCCTCGACGCTCGCGGCGAGGGTCTCGATCTCCGCGGCGCTCTCGATGATCCCGAGCTGGTCGCGGAACCACTGCACGAGCGCCCCGGTGATCGCGATCGACCCCTCCAGGCAGTAGACGGGCGCCTCGTCGCCGATCCGGTAGCCGAGGGTGGTGATCAGCCCGTTCTTCGAGGCCACGGGGCGGTTGCCGGTGTTGAGCAGCAGGAAACTGCCGGTTCCGTACGTGTTCTTGGCCGTGCCCGGGTCGTAACAGGCCTGGCCGAAGACGGCGGCCTGCTGGTCGCCCAGGGCGGAGGCGACCGGCACCCCGGCGAGCGCGCCGACGGCCGTTCCGTACACCTCGGACGAGGACCTGATCTCCGGAAGTACCGCTTCCGGAATGTTCATGGCGGCCAGGATGGACGGGTCCCACCGGAGTGTCTCCAAGTCCATCAGCATGGTCCGCGACGCGTTGGTCACGTCCGTGACGTGGACGCCGCCGGCGGTGCCGCCGGTGAGATTCCAGATCAGCCAGGAATCCATGGTGCCGAACGCGATCTCGCCCCGCTCGGCCCGTTCGCGCAGCCCGGGGACGTGCTCCAGCAGCCAGGCCGCCTTGGGGCCGGAGAAGTAACTGGCCAGCGGCAGGCCGGTGGTGGCGCGGAACCGGTCCTGCCCGTCCGCACCGCCGAGCTCGTGGCAGAGAGCGGCGGTACGGGTGTCCTGCCAGACGATGGCGTGGTGGACGGGGACCCCGGTGGCCCGGTCCCAGAGCACGGTCGTCTCGCGCTGGTTGGTGATGCCGAGCCCGGCAAGCTGGTCCGCCCGCAGCCCGGCCCGGTCCAGGGCGCCGGCCACGACGGACTGCACGGTGGTCCAGATCTCGGAGGCGTCGTGTTCCACCCAGCCAGGGCGGGGGAATATCTGCCGGTGCTCGCGCTGGTCGACGGCGACGACGGCACCGTCCTGGTCGAAGATGATGCAGCGGCTGGACGTGGTGCCCTGGTCGATGGCGGCGACATACCTGATCGTCATGACTCCCCTTGTCCGTCGGGTACTTCCGGCACGGTCCTCAGAACGCGGCGTTGAACACGAGGCCGCCGAGCAGCCCGCCCAGGAGCGGCCCCACGACCGGAATCCAGGCGTAACTCCAGTCCGACGTGCCCTTGTTCGGTATCGGAAGCAGCGAATGCACCAGCCGTGGACCGAGGTCACGGGCCGGATTGATGGCATAGCCGGTGGGCCCGCCCAGCGAGAGGCCGATGCCCACCACCAGGAGGGACACCAGGAGTACGGAGATCCCGGAGCCGTAGATACCGGCACCGGCCCCCGCGACCGGGCCGATCCCGATCCCCGGGTTCTTCCCGAAGGCCAGGATTGGCAGCACCAGAGCAGCCGTCGCGATGATCTCGGTGACGAGGTTGGCCACCGGATTCCGGATCTCCGGAGCGGTCGCGAAGATCCCGAGCGTGGGCCCGGACGTGTCCTCGTCGGCGTTGGCGCGGAACTGGGCGTAGTACGTCAGCCAGGCCAGCACCGCGCCGATGACGGCGCCCGTCAGCTGACCCGCGATGTAGAGCGGGACCTTGTCCCACTCGCCGGTGTCGACGGCGATGCCGACGGTCACCGCCGGATTGAGGTGCCCGCCCGACAGCGGGGCGGCGGTGTAGGCCCCGGCGAGTACGCCGAAGCCCCAGCCGAAGGCGATGACGACCCAGCCCGCGGCCCTGGCCTTCGAGTGGTGGAGCGTGACGGCGGCGCAGACGCCGGCGCCGAAGAGGATGAGGATGGCCGTTCCGAGGACTTCCCCGGCGAAGATGTCTCCATTGCTCATGGCGCTCCCAGTGGTTGTCCGGCGGGTTTCGCCGGGCGCTTCCATGGCTACGGAGGCCGGGAGCAGGCAGGAGCCGTGCCCCGCCCGGCGACCGTGACGAGCGTGGGACCAGCCGGCCGCCGTGGTGTGGGAGGACGGCATCGGCTGGGAATGGAGTGTTCTCCGAGCTTGATGGGTCGTCAAGGAGGCGGACAACAAACGCTGTTGACGGCCTGTGCCCGCGACGGGCGTCGCTTCAGCGCACCGCCACGACAGCGGAGCCGTGACCGAACAGCCCCTGGTTCGCCGTGATTCCGGCCCGCGCACCCGGAATCTGCCGTTCCCCCGCCGTGCCCCGCAGCTGCCAGGTCAGCTCGCAGACCTGGGCGATGGCCTGGGCCGGCACCGCCTCACCGAAGGACGCGAGCCCGCCGCTCGGGTTCACCGGAATGCGCCCGCCGAGCGCCGTGGCCCCCGCGCGCACGAGCGCCGCCCCCTCACCCGGCGCACACAGCCCGATGTCCTCGTACCACTCCAGCTCCAGCGCCGTGGAGAGGTCGTACACCTCGGCCAGGGACAGATCCCCGGGGCCGATGCCCGCCTCCTCGTACGCCGCCCGCGCGATCGAGGCACGGAAACTCATGGGCGAGGGTTCCACGGCGACCGCCGAATCCGTGGCGATGTCCGGCAGGTCGAGCACCGCCTTGGGGTAGGTGGGCGTCACTGTCGACACGGCGCGGATACGGACCGGGTCCGCGGCCCCGTGGCGCCGGGCGAAGTCCATGCTGGACAGGACGAGGGCCGCCGCGCCGTCGGACGTGGCGCAGATGTCCAGCAGCCGCAGGGGATCGGCGACCACCGCGGAGGCCGCGACCTGTTCGGCGGTCACCGGTGCCCGGTAGCGGGCGTTCGGGTTCAGCGCTCCGGCCGCCGCGTTCTTCACCTTGACCAGCGCGAAGTCCTCCGGGGTGTCCCCGTGCAGGGCCATGCGGCGGCGGGCGTACAGCGCGAAGTAGGCGGGATTGGTCGCGCCGAGCACCCGGAACCTCAGCCAGTCCGGATCGTCGGGCCGTTCGCCGCCCGCCGGTGCGAAGAACCCCTTGGGGGCGGCGTCCGCGCCCACCACGAGCACCACGTCCGCCATGCCGGCCAGGATCTGCGCCCTGGCCGTGTTCACCGCCTGGGCGCCCGAAGCGCAGGCCGCGTACACACTGGTCACCCGGGCGCCCTGCCAGCCCAGCGCCTGGGCGAACGTCGCCCCGGCCACGTACCCCGGGTAGCCGCCGCGCACGGTGTCCGCGCCGACCACCGACTGCACGTCCCGCCACTCGATGCCCGCGTCGCCGAGCGCGTCACGGGCGGCCACGGTGCCGTACTCCACAAAACTGCGGCCCCATTTCCCCCAGGGATGCATCCCCGCCCCGAGGACGGCCACGTCCCCGCTCATGCCGCACCGTCCCCGGAGCCGGTGGTGACCGGCCGCCAGTGCCAGGTGGTGCGCACCGCACCGTCGTCGTCACCGGGGCCGGAGTCCATGACTCCCGGTACGGCCTCCACTGCCATCCCGACCGCGAGATCCCCGATGCCGACCCCAGGGGCCGCCTGCCCGAGCACGACCATCCGCTCGGCCGCCAGCTCCACCGCCACCAGCGTGTACGGCTCCCAGGGCACCTCCGGATCGGAGAGGTAGGGGGCGGGTGGTCGGTAGCGGCCGTCGGTGTACGACCAGACCGTGCCGCGCCGGGACAGCGGCACCTCGGCGAGCTCGCCCCCCGTGCAGCCCGGATTGCGGCAGAACCCCTTCTGGGGCGGGAAGAAGACCGACGAGCAGAGCGGGCAGCGGGTGCCCAGCAGCCGGAAGTCCTCCTCCGTACTGTCCTCGGTGAACCACCCGGCCACCACAGGTATGCGCTTGCGCGACAAAGCCCCTCCCGGCACTGGGTCTGACGGAACGTCAGAAGTGTGCCACGGTCAGCTGTTGTCGGCGAGCCACTTGGCAGCGGTCTCCGCGAGCTCCCGGTCGCGGCCGGCCAGCATCATCCCGATCATCTGCGCGTCACCGCGCAACGACCAGGCGGGATGACCGAAGGTGGCCGGGTTGTTCTTCTCGATCAGGAAATGGGCGGGCCAGGCGGTCCCGTACCCGATCAGCGGCAGTGCCGCCGCATACCGCTTCCGGCCGCGCGCCAGTCCGTAGACGGTGATCGCGAGACCGGTCAGGGTGCCGGTGAGATGGACCCAGCGGGTCGCGGCCCGGGAGTGCATCGCGACGTAGTAGGGCCAGAATTCTTCGTACGAATCGAACGTCTCCTGTGACATACGGGCACCGTAATGGCTGGATCGGCAACCGGATACGGCCGATCCGCGTCCGAGAGGGAGAACGGGCGGCCGGAACCCACGGGGGTGGTCCCGGTCGCCCGCTCTCTTTCCTCCCCGGACGTGCGCTTCAGTGGCCGGCTACGGACCTGTGGGCCACCGGGAAGTCGAAGTAGGTGTCCGGAAACAGCTCGGGCTTGAAGGTGTAGTGCCACCACTCCTCGGCCAGATTCACGAACCCGGCGTCGGTGAGCGCCTTCTTGAGGAACTGGCGGTTGGCGCGTTGTACGCCCTGGATCCGCGGGTCGTCCGTGTGCGACAGCGTGTCGAAGCAGTCGAAGCCGGTTCCCATGTCCACCGAGTTGTCCGGGAAGCGGTCGGCCTGCGGCGCGTAGCACGGCACCAGTTTCTCGCCCGGACGGTAGGGCCTGGTCGGCAGGGCCGGCAGCCGCACCAGGGTCAGGTCCACCGTGCTGCCCCGGCTGTGCCCGGACTTCTCGGCGATGTAACCGTCCGCGAACAGGCGGGTCTTGTCGACCTGCGGATAGAACTCGCCCTTCATCGTCTCGTCGCCGAGGTCCTTCGCCCACCGCACGAAGTGGTCGACGGCTCGCTGGGGCCGGTAGCAGTCGTACACCTTCAGCGAGTACCCCTGGGTGAGCAGCCGCACCTGGGCCCGGTGCAGTGCCTCGGCCGCCGGCCGGGTCAGGATGCACAGCGACTGGCGGTATCCGTCGACCGGTACACCCATGAAGTCGTGACCGGTGGGGTAGCGCATCTCCTGGATGATCGTGGGATCCACCGACCGCAGCGCGACGAACTCCCGGGGAGCTTTCGGCTCGGGCTTCGCCTGCGCCGCCGGGGCGGCGGCGGTGACGGCAAGCAGAGTGGCGGCAGTCGCTGCCAGGACACGGAAAACGGAACCAATACCTGTCATGAGCACATCGTCCACCAGTCGGGCGGTCCCGGGTGGGCGATCGGATACAGTCCGCCCGTGTCCGCGACGACGAGGAAGCCGGTCAAGCCTGTGAAGCACTCCCACTGCGGCAGTTGCGGAACCCCGTACACCGCACTCGCGTCCCCCGACGCCTGGCCCCGCACCTGCACCGCCTGCGGAACCACCGCCTACCGCAACCCGCTGCCGGTCGCCGTCGCCCTGCTCCCCGTCACCGGCCACGACGGCACCGGACTCGTCGTCATCACCCGCACCATCGAACCCTGCCTCGGCGGCACCGCCCTTCCTGGCGGCTTCATCGACCACAACGAGGACTGGAAACACGCCGTCGTACGCGAACTCCGCGAAGAGACCGGCATCGAGGCCGACCGCGACGACGTCCGCCTCGCCGACGCCCTCAGCGACCCCGACGGCCATCTGCTCCTGTTCGGTCTGCTCCCCGCCCGGCCGGCCGCCGCACTCCCGCCGTCCGTACCGACCGACGAGACCTCCGGGTACGCGGTCGTGTACGGCCCCGCCTCGCTGGCCTTCCCCCTCCACACCGAGGCGGTCCGCTCCTGGTTCGCCGGCCGCTACCGCTGACCGCGCCCGCCCGCGCCGCGCTCAGATCCCGCGCACCCGGACCGGACAGTCCACCAGCCCCTCCTCGCCGTCCCGCTCCACCACGACCCGCCCGCCCACCAGCCGCGTCGCGTACCGCTCGACCACCGCCGGCTCCCAGCCGTCACCCGCGTCACGGACCACCGAACCGCCCCCGCCGGCCCCCTCCACCGGAGCCCACACCTCCAGCTCCACCCCGCCGTCCGCACCCCGCACCGGAATCACCGCACCGGCCCGCGCCAGCACCGGCACCCGCGACAGCGGCGCGTCGACCACCACCCGACCCGGCCCCTCGTACACCGCCCCGCTCACCGTGTCGTACCAGCGCCCCGCCGGCAGCCGCACCGACCGCTCCCCGACCCCCGGCTCCAGCACCGGCGCCACCAGCAGCGCGTCACCCAGCAGGAACGCGTCCTCGCACTCCCGCAGCGCCCGGTCGCCGGGCGCCGCCCACCACAGCGGACGCACATACGGGGCCCCGGTCAGCCGGGCCAAGTGCGCCAGCGTCACCCAGTACGGGCGCAGCCGCTCCCGCTCCACCAGCACCTCCCGCGCACCGTCGAGCACCCGCGGGCCGAACTCCCACGGCTCCCGGCGCCCCGCATCGATCGCCGCATGTGTACGGAACAGCGGAAGATACGCCCCCAGCTGGAACCACCGCAGATACAGCTCCGGCGACGGCGAACCGTCGAACCCGCCCACATCCGGCCCCGAATACGGCACCCCGCACAGCCCGAGACCCAGCACCAGCGCCAGCGAGGCCCGCAGCCCCGGCCAGCCGGTCGCCACATCACCGGACCAGGTCCCCCCGTACCGCTGCATCCCCGCCCAGCCGGACCGCGAGAACAGGAAAGGCCGCTCGTCCGGCCGTAGCCGGAGCAGCCCCTCGTACCCGGCACGCGCCATCACGAGGCCGTACACGTTGTGGGCCTCCCGGTGATCGCCACCCCGCCCCTCCAGCGAGTGCCGGGAAGAACGGGGCAACGTCGGCTCACCGAACGCCGTGAACGACACCGGCTCGTTCATGTCGTGCCAGACACCGGAGAACCCCTGCGCGAGGCGCTCCTCGTACAGCCCGCCCCACCACTCGCGCACCTGCGGATCCGTGAAGTCCGGATACACGCACTCACCCGGCCACACCTCCCCGCGCACGGTCCGACCGCGGGCGTCCCGGACGAACGCACCCGAAGTCCCGACCGCCGCACCGGTGTCGAACACCGCGTTCCCCGGCACCGCGGCCACCGCCGGGTCCACGATCGACACCAGCCGCACCCCGTCCTCGCGCAACTCCTTCGCCAGCCCCGGCAGATCGGGGAAGCGCTCACGATCCACCGTGAACACCCGATGCGCGTCGAAGTGGTCGATGTCCAGATGGAGCACCGACAGCGGCAGCCCCCGCTCCCGGTACCCCGCGACGACCCGACGCACCTCCCGCTCGCTCCCGAACCCCCATCGCGCATGCTGCGGACCCAGCGCCCACGACGGAGGCAGCGCCGGCGCGCCCGTCAGGGCCGACCACCCCTGGAACACCCGGGCCGGCGTACCCACCACCACCCAGCAGCGCAGCGGGCCCCCGTCCATCCGTACCTCGGACGTCCCCGGCCGGTCATGACCGGAGCCCGCCCCCTCCTCGCCCTCGCGCAGAGCCACCCGCCCCGCCCAGGAGTTGTCGTGAAACGCCAGATGCGTCCCCGCGTCCGAGACCACGACCTGCACCGGCATCGTCAGATACAGCGGATCGTCCCCGGGCCCGAACCGGCCGCCCGGATCGGTGTTCCACAGCCCGTACACACCGTCCCTGAGCCGCGGGCCCGCAGCCCGCCCGCCCAGGCCGAAGAACCGCGCGTCCGCCGGAAACTCGGACCGCTGCACCCACCGCGCCGGACCGCCGGCCACCGGCTCCCACCACCGGGGCGGCAGCTCCCGCCTCAGCACCACCCCGCCCGGCGTCCGCAGTTCCACCGCCCCCAGCCGGGACACCACCACCGTCAGCCGCTCCGACACCACCTGCCAGCCGCCGTCCTTGTCCGGCTCCAGCAGGGCGCGCGGATCGGCGTCGGGCGCAGACCCCGGCAGCGCGTACGACGGCAGCGGCTCCGCGCCGTCCCACCCCCAGAAGACCGCGCCGCCCACCGCCACCCGGATCCGCAGCTCGGAACGGGCGAACCGCACCACGCCGCCGCCCGGCTCCGGTTCCGCGTCCACCACAGCCCCCGGCACCCGCGCCCGCTCAGGACCGCGCGCAGGCAGGGCCCGCGCATCCGCCCGCGCCCGCCGCCACGCGGAGCGCACCGTACGCAGCCCCTGCTTCGAACCGACCAATTTCACCGAGCGCACCAGGTCACGACCGTCCATGCAGCTCACCCTGCCACCCGGTGATCCGGTATCGGGTTCTGTTCAACTTCCGTTCACCCGTGGCCGGCCGGGACGGGAGTGGCCGCACCACATATCAGGACACGCGGCCATGTGCGGGCAGCCCTGGTGCGAAAGACGATCACATGGCATCGTCCGTGAGGCCGCCTCACGCGCACACCCCAGCCCGTGCGCGCGACACACGCACACCCCGCGTACCCGTACAGCCAGGGAGCAGCCCCATGACCTCAGCAGCCGAAGAAGCCCCCCTGTGGCAGCCCGGCCCGGACCGCATCGCCGCCGCGGCCGTCACCCGCTTCCAGCGCTGGGCGGCCGATCGCCACGGAGCACCGGCCGAGGGCGGCTACGCGAGCCTGCACCGCTGGTCCGTCGACGAGCTCGACACCTTCTGGCAGGCCGTCGCCGAATGGTTCGACGTACGGTTCTCCACCCCGTACGAGACCGTCATCCGCGACCGCGCCATGCCGGGCGCCGAGTGGTTCCCCGGTGCCACGCTCAACTACGCCGAACACGCGCTGCGCACCGCGGAGGACCCCCTTCGCGCCGACGCCCCCGCGCTGCTCCACGTCGACGAGACCCACACCCAGGTACCCGTCTCCTGGGCCGAACTGCGCCGCCAGGTCGGCTCGCTCGCCGCCGAACTCCGCGCCCTCGGAGTCACCCCCGGCGACCGCGTCAGCGGCTACCTCCCCAACATCCCGCAGGCGGTCGTCGCCTTCCTGGCCACCGCCGCCGTCGGCGGCGTCTGGACCTCCTGCGCACCCGACTTCGGCGCCCGCAGCGTCCTCGACCGCTTCCAGCAGGTCGAACCCGTCGTCCTGTTCACCGTCGACGGCTACCGCTACGGCGGCAAGGAACACCACCGCGCGGACACCGTCGCCGAACTGCGCCGGGAACTGCCCACCCTGCGCGCCGTCGTCCATATCCCGCTGCTCGGCACCGACGCGCCCGAAGGCGCCCTCGACTGGTCCGCACTCACCGCCGCGGACACCGAGCCGGTCTTCGAGCAGGTCCCCTTCGACCACCCCCTGTGGGTCCTCTACTCCTCGGGCACCACCGGCCTCCCCAAAGCCATCGTCCAGTCCCAGGGCGGCATCCTGCTCGAACACTTCAAGCAGATCGGCCTGCACTGCGACCTCGGCCCCGAGGACCGCTTCTTCTGGTACACCTCCACCGGCTGGATGATGTGGAACTTCCTCGTCTCCGGCCTCCTCACCGGCACCACCCTTGTGCTGTACGACGGAAGCCCCGGCTACCCCGACGTCAGCGCCCAGTGGCGCGTCGCCGAACAGACGGGTGCCACCCTCTTCGGCACCTCCGCCGCGTACGTCATGGCCTGCCGCAAGGCGGGCATCCACCCGGGGCGGGACTTCGACCTCTCCCGCATCCAGTGCGTCGCCACCACCGGCTCCCCCCTCCCGCCCGACGGCTTCCGCTGGCTCCACGACGAGGTGGCCGACGACCTGTGGATCGCCTCCGTCAGCGGCGGCACCGATGTCTGCAGCTGCTTCGCCGGCGCGGTGCCCACGCTCCCGGTCCACGTCGGCGAGCTCCAGGCCGCCTGCCTCGGCACGGACCTCCAGTCCTGGGACCCCGCGGGCCGGCCGCTGACCGGAGAGGTCGGCGAACTCGTCGTCACCCAGCCCATGCCGTCCATGCCGATCCGCTTCTGGAACGACCCCGACGGCAGCCGTTACCACGACAGCTACTTCGACACGTATCCCGGCGCATGGCGGCACGGGGACTGGATCACGATCACCGACCGCGGATCCGTCGTCATCCACGGCCGCTCCGACTCCACCCTCAACCGGCAGGGTGTCCGCATGGGTTCCTCGGACATCTACGAAGCCGTCGAGCGCCTCCCCGAGATCCGCGAGTCCCTCGTCATCGGCCTGGAGGAACCCGACGGCGGCTACTGGATGCCGCTCTTCGTCCACCTGGCCGAAGGCGCCGCGCTCGACGACGAGCTCCGCGACAGCATCAAGCGCACCATCCGCGAGAACCTCTCACCGCGCCACGTTCCGGACGAGGTCATCGAGGTTCCCGGCATCCCGCACACCCTCACAGGCAAGCGCATCGAGGTTCCGGTCAAGCGCCTGCTCCAGGGAACCGCCCTGGCCAAGGCCGTCAACCCCGGCTCCATCGACAACCTGGAACTCCTCCACTTCTACGAGGAGCTGGCCCGCAAGCGCCGCTGACCGAGGCCACTGTCAGTGCCCGCGATTACTCTGAGTGAGCAATGTTCGACAGCGCACTGGGGGAATCATGGCGCAGACCAGGAACAAGCGGGCCACCGTCCGCGGCCGGACCGGCACCACGATGCGACGCACACTGCGCCGCGAAGCACCGAGCACCATCGGCCTCCTGACCGATGAACAGGACTTCGCGGCGATGCGGCGGTACCGCACCTTCACCTTCGACGACCACACCGTCTATCTGCAGCAGGTGGAAGGACTGCTCAGGACACTCGCCGCACAGGGCATGCACACGACCGTCGCCCTCTTCGATCCCGAGGAGTACGCGGAGTTCTGCGCCGAATCGGGAATCGCACCCGACACCCCGGCCGGCCGCAGCCGGTTCACCGCGGAGGTCGCGGCCTGCGGCGCCACCGTCGCCTACACCGGGCAACCCATCGACACCCTGATCCCGCTCCTGGTCGCCCGAGCGGTCCGGCAAGCCACCTGGGAGTACGCCACGATGCTCCTGGCCGGGCTCGGGGACTGCGCGGACTGCGGACAGGACATCGGCCGCGCCGCCTTCGACCGCGCCTCCCACCTCCTGCTGCGCACCCTGGAGACGGCCGGCCCCGGCACCCACCATCTGGTCTGCAGCACTCCCACGGAGAACGAGCAACTGCTCGCCGCTCTGCACACCGAGCGCGACACCACCGGCCCCGCACACCTCGATTCGGCGGAAGGCGCCGAATTCGTGACCGTGCTCGCCGTCGGGATCGCCCTCGAAAGCCATGGGGGAGTCGTCCTGCGGACGAGCGCCCCGGGGACCGCGGACCGGGTCCACGGATGGCGCCTGACCGGCGGCAGCCTCGCTCCGCTCACCGCGGGGGAGGTGTTCAGCGCCTACTGCACCGACGCCGACACCGGTGAACCCGTCTCCCCCGAATCCGGAGTGGAGTACTGCGCGGGCTTCGACATCGGTGCCGACGCCCCGGAGGAGCACCGCTGACAGCAGGAAGGGGCTCCCCGCCACGATGGGCGGGAAGCCCCTTCTCCCACCGCGCACGACCAGTGGTCCTGCGCGGTGTCCTACTCGCCCGACAGCACCGCCTGCGCGGCAACGCGCGCTTCCTCGGCGGAGTCCGCCGCACGCGCGGCCGCCGCGGCACGCTCGCACTGGGCGAGCGTGTACTTCGCCAACGTGCTGCGTACATAAGGAATGGACGCGGCGCCCATCGACAGCGACGTCACACCCAGACCGGTCAGGACACAGGCCAGCAGCGGATCGGAGGCGGCCTCACCACAGACACCACAGCTCTTGCCCTCGGCCTTGGCCGCGTCGGCCGACATCGCGACCAGGTCCAGCAGTGCGGGCTGCCACGGGTCCTGAAGCCGGGACACCGCTCCCACCTGACGGTCCGCGGCGAAGGTGTACTGCGCCAGGTCGTTGGTGCCCAGCGACAGGAACTCCACCTCCTGCAGCACCGAACGCGCACGCAGGGCGGCCGACGGAATCTCGACCATCGCACCGAATTTCGCCTGCAGCCCGGCCGTACGGCACGCGTCGGCGAAGGCCTTGGCGTCCGCCCGGTCCGCCACCATGGGGGCCATGACCTCCAGGTAGACAGGCAGCCCCTCGGCAGCCTTCGCCAAGGCGGTCAGCTGGGTCTGCAGCACGTCGGGGTGATCCAGCAGACTGCGCAGCCCGCGCACGCCCAGCGCCGGGTTCGGTTCGTCGGCCGGCGTCAGGAATTCCAGTGGCTTGTCCGCCCCGGCATCCAGCACCCGCACCACGACACGGCCCTCGGGGAACGCCTCGAGCACCGCACGGTAGGCCGCGATCTGCTTCTCTTCGGACGGAGCATGCTTGCTGTCGTCCAGGAAGAGGAACTCGGTACGGAAGAGCCCCACCCCCTCCGCGCCCGCCGCCACGGCTGCCGGCACATCGGCGGGCCCGCCGACGTTGGCGAGCAGTGGCACCTTGTGCCCGTCGGACGTCGCACCCGGACCGGTCGACGCCGAGAGCGCCGCCTTGCGCGCGGCGGCGGAGCTCTCCAGCTCAGCCCGCTTCTCGTCACTCGGCTCGACGAAGATCTCGCCGGTGCTGCCGTCCACGGCGATCAGGGTTCCCTCGGCCAGCTCGCCGGCGCCGGGGAGCGCCACGATCGCTGGCACACCGAGAGCCCGCGCCAGAATCGCGCTGTGACTTGTCGGCCCGCCCTCCTCGGTGACAAAGCCGAGGACCAGCGTGGGGTCGAGCAGGGCCGTGTCGGCCGGAGCCAGATCGCGCGCGATCAGCACGTACGGCTCGTCGCTGTCCGGCACACCGGGCATCGGCACGCCGAGCAGGCGGGCCACGATCCGGTTGCGTACGTCGTCGAGGTCGGCGACGCGGCCGGCCAGGTACTCACCGGCACCGGCCAGCAGCGCGCGGTAGGAGGCGAACGCGTCGTACACACCGCGCTCGGCGGTGCTGCCGACAGCGATACGCCGGTCCACATCGGCCATGAGCTCGGGGTCCTGCGCCATCATGGCCTGGGCCTCCAGCACGTGCTGGGCCTCGCCCCCGGCCAGGTTGCCGCGCGCGATGAGGTCGGCCGCCACAGCCTCCACGGCCTGCCGGGCCCGCCCCTGCTCGCGCTCGGCCTCCTCGGCGGGAATCTGCTTGGCCGGCGGTTCGAGCACTGCCGTGCCCATGTGCCGTACCTCGCCGATCGCCACACCGTGGCTGACGCCTACGCCTCGCAGCGTTGTCTGCATTTCACCCGTCTCCGGTTGTGCGGCGGTCGATGCCCCCGCGGTGGATATCCAGTCGGCTGTCACTGCGCCGAATGCGTTACTGCCAGCCGAACAGTGCGTCGCCGACCTTCACGTCGCCGTCCTCGATGACGGCGGACAGCGAATCGGCAGTGGCCTCGAGCGCCACGATGGGGCACACCGGTGACTTGCCGGCCGCCTCGACCGCAACCGGGTCCCACCGGACGATGCCCTGGCCGCGCGTGACGGTGTCACCCTTGTTCACGAGCAGCTCGAAGCCCTCGCCGTTGAGCTGGACCGTGTCGATGCCGAGGTGGGTCAGCACCCCGTGGCCCTCGCTGTCCACCACCACGAAGGCATGCGGGTGCAGGGAGACGACGATTCCGTCGACGGGCGAGACGGCCTCGGACGGCTCGCGCACGGGGTCGATGGCGGTCCCGGGACCCACCATCGCCCCGGAGAAGACCGGGTCGGGTACGGCAGCGAGCCCGATGGCACGTCCGGCAAGAGGGGACGTCACAGTGGTCATGGGGGAGCCTCCCAGAGTGGAGCTTCAATGGCGCCGCCGCGGCTTGTAGGGGGACGGCGTACTGCTCAGCAGAGTAAGTCATAAGAAGTCCCGGTTCCGCCCGAGTCCTGGTGGTTCGAGGACCTAGGGGTGTACCGGAAACGATTTGCCTCGACTCCCAGCAGCCTGTACTGTCGTACTCCTGCCTGGCCCCAACGCGACTTTGAGTCGGGGGTCGGCGGCGACTATTAAGCCCAAACCCTAACCCGATATCGGGCACCCGCATGTCTGCGGGGGGCCGGTCAGGGAGAGCGAAAAGGCCTGATAGTGTCGGACCCGCCGGAAAGGAAAACGCGAAAGCGAATTCCCAAAGGCGAGAAATGCGGGGCCCGCTTCGACCGGGAATCGGACACGAAAGAATCTGATAGAGTCGGAAACGCAAGACCGAAGGGAAGCGCCCGGAGGAAAGCCCCAGAAAATGTTCTGAGGGTGAGTACAAAGGAAGCGTCCGTTCCTTGAGAACTCAACAGCGTGCCAAAAGTCAACGCCAGATATGTTGATACCCCGACCTGCTTCGGCAGGTTCGAGGTTCCTTTGAAAGTCCTAACAGGCCTCTGGCCTGGTAGGCAATGCACACAGCGAGGATTCAGTGGACGACCGGTCATATTCCGACATGGTCGTTCCGCTCTCGTGGTGTCTACCCGATTACGGGAAAACATTCACGGAGAGTTTGATCCTGGCTCAGGACGAACGCTGGCGGCGTGCTTAACACATGCAAGTCGAACGATGAAACCCTTCGGGGTGGATTAGTGGCGAACGGGTGAGTAACACGTGGGCAATCTGCCCTTCACTCTGGGACAAGCCCTGGAAACGGGGTCTAATACCGGATAACACTTTCCCTCTCATGGGGGAAGGTTAAAAGCTCCGGCGGTGAAGGATGAGCCCGCGGCCTATCAGCTAGTTGGTGGGGTAATGGCCTACCAAGGCGACGACGGGTAGCCGGCCTGAGAGGGCGACCGGCCACACTGGGACTGAGACACGGCCCAGACTCCTACGGGAGGCAGCAGTGGGGAATATTGCACAATGGGCGAAAGCCTGATGCAGCGACGCCGCGTGAGGGATGACGGCCTTCGGGTTGTAAACCTCTTTCAGCAGGGAAGAAGCGAAAGTGACGGTACCTGCAGAAGAAGCGCCGGCTAACTACGTGCCAGCAGCCGCGGTAATACGTAGGGCGCAAGCGTTGTCCGGAATTATTGGGCGTAAAGAGCTCGTAGGCGGCTTGTTGCGTCGGTTGTGAAAGCCCGGGGCTTAACCCCGGGTCTGCAGTCGATACGGGCAGGCTAGAGTGTGGTAGGGGAGATCGGAATTCCTGGTGTAGCGGTGAAATGCGCAGATATCAGGAGGAACACCGGTGGCGAAGGCGGATCTCTGGGCCATTACTGACGCTGAGGAGCGAAAGCGTGGGGAGCGAACAGGATTAGATACCCTGGTAGTCCACGCCGTAAACGTTGGGAACTAGGTGTTGGCGACATTCCACGTCGTCGGTGCCGCAGCTAACGCATTAAGTTCCCCGCCTGGGGAGTACGGCCGCAAGGCTAAAACTCAAAGGAATTGACGGGGGCCCGCACAAGCAGCGGAGCATGTGGCTTAATTCGACGCAACGCGAAGAACCTTACCAAGGCTTGACATATACCGGAAAGCATCAGAGATGGTGCCCCCCTTGTGGTCGGTATACAGGTGGTGCATGGCTGTCGTCAGCTCGTGTCGTGAGATGTTGGGTTAAGTCCCGCAACGAGCGCAACCCTTGTTCTGTGTTGCCAGCATGCCCTTCGGGGTGATGGGGACTCACAGGAGACTGCCGGGGTCAACTCGGAGGAAGGTGGGGACGACGTCAAGTCATCATGCCCCTTATGTCTTGGGCTGCACACGTGCTACAATGGCCGGTACAATGAGCTGCGATGCCGCGAGGCGGAGCGAATCTCAAAAAGCCGGTCTCAGTTCGGATTGGGGTCTGCAACTCGACCCCATGAAGTCGGAGTTGCTAGTAATCGCAGATCAGCATTGCTGCGGTGAATACGTTCCCGGGCCTTGTACACACCGCCCGTCACGTCACGAAAGTCGGTAACACCCGAAGCCGGTGGCCCAACCCCTTGTGGGAGGGAGCTGTCGAAGGTGGGACTGGCGATTGGGACGAAGTCGTAACAAGGTAGCCGTACCGGAAGGTGCGGCTGGATCACCTCCTTTCTAAGGAGCATCTAGATTCCGTAAGGAATCCAGAGCCACTACGTCGGCAAATGTTCGGCGGTGGTTAGCTCATGGGTGGAACGTTGACTATTCGGCACGGTTGGCTGGTTTTCGTAAGTACTGCTTCGGCGTGGAAAGCGTAAACGGGTTGATTGTGTCGGGCACGCTGTTGGGTATCTGAAGGTACGGCCGTAATGGTCGTCCTTCGGTTGCCGGCCCCAGTGCACTCGTTCTTCGGAACGGGGTGATGGGTGGCTGGTCGTTGTTTGAGAACTGCACAGTGGACGCGAGCATCTGTGGCCAAGTTTTTAAGGGCGCACGGTGGATGCCTTGGCACTAGGAACCGATGAAGGACGTGGGAGGCCACGATAGTCCCCGGGGAGCTGTCAACCAAGCTTTGATCCGGGGGTTTCCGAATGGGGAAACCCGGCAGTCGTCATGGGCTGTCACCCACTGCTGAACACATAGGCAGTGTGGAGGGAACGAGGGGAAGTGAAACATCTCAGTACCCTCAGGAAGAGAAAACAACCGTGATTCCGGGAGTAGTGGCGAGCGAAACTGGATCAGGCCAAACCGTATGCGTGTGATACCCGGCAGGGGTTGCGCATGCGGGGTTGTGGGATCTCTTTTTCATGGTCTGCCGGCCGTGAGACGAGTCAGAAACCGTTGATGTAGGCGAAGGACATGCGAAAGGTCCGGCGTAGAGGGTAAGACCCCCGTAGCTGAAACATCAACGGCTCGTTTAAGAGACACCCAAGTAGCACGGGGCCCGAGAAATCCCGTGTGAATCTGGCGGGACCACCCGTTAAGCCTAAATATTCCCTAGTGACCGATAGCGGATAGTACCGTGAGGGAATGGTGAAAAGTACCGCGGGAGCGGAGTGAAATAGTACCTGAAACCGTGTGCCTACAAGCCGTGGGAGCGTCGCGCATCGAGCTTGCTCGGTGCGTCGTGACTGCGTGCCTTTTGAAGAATGAGCCTGCGAGTTTGCGGTGTGTTGCGAGGTTAACCCGTGTGGGGAAGCCGTAGCGAAAGCGAGTCCGAATAGGGCGATTTAGTAGCGCGCTCAAGACCCGAAGCGGAGTGATCTAGCCATGGGCAGGTTGAAGCGGAGGTAAGACTTCGTGGAGGACCGAACCCACCAGGGTTGAAAACCTGGGGGATGACCTGTGGTTAGGGGTGAAAGGCCAATCAAACTCCGTGATAGCTGGTTCTCCCCGAAATGCATTTAGGTGCAGCGTCGTGTGTTTCTTGCCGGAGGTAGAGCACTGGATAGGCGATGGGCCCTACCGGGTTACTGACCTTAGCCAAACTCCGAATGCCGGTAAGTGAGAGCACGGCAGTGAGACTGTGGGGGATAAGCTCCATGGTCGAGAGGGAAACAGCCCAGAGCATCGACTAAGGCCCCTAAGCGTACGCTAAGTGGGAAAGGATGTGGAGTCGCAGAGACAACCAGGAGGTTGGCTTAGAAGCAGCCACCCTTGAAAGAGTGCGTAATAGCTCACTGGTCAAGTGATTCCGCGCCGACAATGTAGCGGGGCTCAAGCGTACCGCCGAAGTCGTGTCATTCCAGCATGTACCCCCAACGGGGGCTGGGATGGGTAGGGGAGCGTCGTGTGCCGGGTGAAGCAGCCGCGGAAGCGAGTTGTGGACGGTTCACGAGTGAGAATGCAGGCATGAGTAGCGATACACACGTGAGAAACGTGTGCGCCGATTGACTAAGGGTTCCTGGGTCAAGCTGATCTGCCCAGGGTAAGTCGGGACCTAAGGCGAGGCCGACAGGCGTAGTCGATGGACAACCGGTTGATATTCCGGTACCCGCTTTGAAACGCCCAATACTGAATCAGGCGATGCTAAGTCCGTGAAGCCGGCCCGATCTCTTCGGAGTTGAGGGTAGTGGTGGAGCCGACGAACCAGACTTGTACTAGGTAAGCGATGGGGTGACGCAGGAAGGTAGTCCAGCCCGGGCGGTGGTAGTCCCGGGGTAAGGGTGTAGGCCGTGTGGTAGGTAAATCCGTCACACATTAAGGCTGAGACCTGATGCCGAGCCGATTGTGGTGAAGTGGATGATCCTATGCTGTCGAGAAAAGCCTCTAGCGAGTTTCATGGCGGCCCGTACCCTAAACCGACTCAGGTGGTCAGGTAGAGAATACCGAGGCGTTCGGGTGAACTATGGTTAAGGAACTCGGCAAAATGCCCCCGTAACTTCGGGAGAAGGGGGGCCATCACTGGTGATCCGATTTACTCGGTGAGCTGGGGGTGGCCGCAGAGACCAGCGAGAAGCGACTGTTTACTAAAAACACAGGTCCGTGCGAAGCCGTAAGGCGATGTATACGGACTGACGCCTGCCCGGTGCTGGAACGTTAAGGGGACCGGTTAGCTGACTTTCGGGTCGGCGAAGCTGAGAACTTAAGCGCCAGTAAACGGCGGTGGTAACTATAACCATCCTAAGGTAGCGAAATTCCTTGTCGGGTAAGTTCCGACCTGCACGAATGGCGTAACGACTTCTCGACTGTCTCAACCATAGGCCCGGTGAAATTGCACTACGAGTAAAGATGCTCGTTTCGCGCAGCAGGACGGAAAGACCCCGGGACCTTTACTATAGTTTGATATTGGTGTTCGGTTCGGCTTGTGTAGGATAGGTGGGAGACTTTGAAGCGGCCACGCCAGTGGTTGTGGAGTCGTCGTTGAAATACCACTCTGGTCGTGCTGGATGTCTAACCTGGGTCCGTGATCCGGATCAGGGACAGTGTCTGATGGGTAGTTTAACTGGGGCGGTTGCCTCCTAAAGAGTAACGGAGGCGCCCAAAGGTTCCCTCAGCCTGGTTGGCAATCAGGTGTTGAGTGTAAGTGCACAAGGGAGCTTGACTGTGAGACCGACGGGTCGAGCAGGGACGAAAGTCGGGACTAGTGATCCGGCAGTGGCTTGTGGAAGCGCTGTCGCTCAACGGATAAAAGGTACCCCGGGGATAACAGGCTGATCTTCCCCAAGAGTCCATATCGACGGGATGGTTTGGCACCTCGATGTCGGCTCGTCGCATCCTGGGGCTGGAGTCGGTCCCAAGGGTTGGGCTGTTCGCCCATTAAAGCGGTACGCGAGCTGGGTTTAGAACGTCGTGAGACAGTTCGGTCCCTATCCGCTGTGCGCGTAGGAATATTGAGAAGGGCTGTCCCTAGTACGAGAGGACCGGGACGGACGAACCTCTGGTGTGCCAGTTGTCCTGCCAAGGGCATGGCTGGTTGGCTACGTTCGGAAAGGATAACCGCTGAAAGCATCTAAGCGGGAAGCCTGCTTCGAGATGAGTATTCCCACCCTCTTGAAGGGTTAAGGCTCCCAGTAGACGACTGGGTTGATAGGCCAGATGTGGAAGCCCGGTAACGGGTGGAGCTGACTGGTACTAATAGGCCGAGGGCTTGTCCTCAGTTGCTCGCGTCCACTGTGTTAGTTCTGAAATAACGAACGGCCGTGACTGTATTTAATTAAATACAGTATCCGGTGTTGGTTAATTTCATAGTGTTTCGGTGGTCATTGCGTTAGGGAAACGCCCGGTTACATTCCGAACCCGGAAGCTAAGCCTTTCAGCGCCGATGGTACTGCAGGGGGGACCCTGTGGGAGAGTAGGACGCCGCCGAACTCCTTTTGATAGTTAAGCCCCGTGCCCTTGTGGCACGGGGCTTTTCTGCGTTCCGGCGGTGTTCCTGGTACCCCTGTGTATCTGCCGGCCGCGGCTGAGGGTAGGGTCAGGGGGCATCATTGGCACGTTCTTTCACAGGAGGCCCCCGGGTGGAGGTCCAGGAGACTCGCGTTCAGACGGACCGGGTCCTCACCATCCCCAACATCCTCAGCATGGCTCGCCTTGTTGGCGTACCTGTCTTCCTGTGGCTGATTCTCCGCCCTGAGTTCGGCGGGCCCCAGAGCGATAGCTGGGCGTTGCTGGTACTGATGTTCAGCGGCGTGAGTGACTACCTCGACGGTAAGCTCGCGCGCCGATGGAACCAGATCAGCAGCCTCGGACGGCTGCTTGACCCTGCCGCCGACCGTCTCTACATTCTTTCCACGCTGGTCGGTCTGACCTGGCGGGAGATCCTCCCGCTCTGGCTCACCGCCGCGCTCCTCGCCCGTGAACTGATGCTTCTCGTGATGGTGGGAATCCTTCGCCGTCACGGCTATCCGCCGCCACAGGTGAACTTCCTGGGCAAGGCGGCCACGTTCAACCTGATGTACGCATTTCCCTTGTTGCTGCTCAGTGACGGAGGTGGTTGGCTTGCATCGGTGGCCACCATTTTCGGATGGGCGTTCGCAGGATGGGGTACAACGCTCTACTGGTGGGCAGGGATCCTCTATGTGGTTCAGGTCCGCCGGCTGGTCAAGGCGGATGCAGTAGCCGATTGAGCTCGTTGATGCGGTGCCGCGCAACGTGGCCGGCCCGCGGCTGATGACACAGATGCTGCCCTGACGGGCGAAGTCGGCTAGACCGTCGTCTCTTCAAGGAGGACGTTCCGACATGAAGGCCGTCGTGATGGCAGGTGGTGAAGGCACTCGCCTTCGCCCCATGACCTCAAGCATGCCCAAGCCGCTCCTGCCCGTAGCCAATCGGCCGATCATGGAGCACGTGCTACGCCTGCTCAAGCGGCACGGGCTCAATGAGACGGTCGTGACCGTCCAGTTCCTTGCCTCGCTCGTGAAGAACTACTTCGGAGACGGCGAAGAGCTCGGGATGGAGCTCAGCTATGCAAACGAGGAGAAACCCCTCGGTACTGCAGGCAGTGTGAAGAATGCCGAGGAGGCATTGAAGGACGACACGTTCCTCGTGATTTCCGGTGATGCACTCACCGACTTCGACCTCACCGACCTCATCGCCTTCCACAAGGAAAAAGGCGGACTGGTCACGGTCTGTCTCACTCGTGTCCCGAATCCCCTGGAATTCGGGATCACCATCGTGGACGAAGCGGGCCAGGTCGAACGCTTCCTGGAGAAGCCGACCTGGGGACAGGTCTTCTCGGACACCGTGAATACGGGCATCTATGTCATGGAGCCCGAGGTTTTCAACTACGTCGAGGCCGATGTCTCCGTGGACTGGTCCGGTGACGTCTTCCCGCAGCTCATGAAGGAAGGCAAGCCCATCTACGGCTATATCGCCGAGGGCTACTGGGAGGACGTCGGCACGCACGAGAGTTACGTGAAGGCCCAGGCCGACGTGCTGGAGCGGAAGGTCGACGTCGAGATCGACGGCTTCGAGATCTCCCCCGGTGTGTGGGTGGCCGAAGGTGCGGACGTACACCCCGACGCGGTGCTGCGGGGGCCTTTGTATATCGGTGACTATGCCAAGGTCGAGGCCGGCGTGGAGATCCGGGAGCACACCGTCATCGGATCGAACGTCGTCGTGAAGAGCGGAGCCTTCCTGCACAAGGCCGTGGTGCACGACAACGTGTACATCGGTGATCACAGCAATCTGCGCGGCTGCGTGATCGGCAAGAACACCGACATCATGCGCGCTGCCCGGATCGAGGACGGGGCGGTCATCGGCGACGAATGCCTCGTCGGCGAGGAATCGATCATCCAGGGCAATGTTCGCGTCTACCCCTTCAAGACCATTGAGGCCGGTGCGTTCGTCAACACCTCGGTGATCTGGGAGTCGCGCGGACAGGCCCATCTCTTCGGCGCGCGAGGCGTTTCGGGAATTCTGAACGTCGAGATCACGCCGGAGCTGGCGGTGAGGCTCGCCGGAGCGTATGCGACGACACTGAAGAAGGGCTCCACGGTCACCACGGCACGTGACCACTCCCGTGGCGCCCGGGCACTGAAGCGCGCGGTCATCTCGGCCCTTCAGGCCAGCGCCATCGACGTTCGCGACCTCGAGAACGTTCCGCTGCCCGTGGCCCGCCAGCAGACCGCACGCGGCAGCGCAGGCGGCATCATGATCCGTACTTCGCCGGGTGTTCCCGACTCCGTCGACATCATGTTCTTCGACGAACGGGGAGCGGACCTCTCCCAGGCGCGGCAACGCAAGCTGGACCGGGTCTACGCCCGTCAGGAATACCGCCGTGCCTTCCCCGGCGAGATCGGGGACCTCCACTTCCCGTCCAGTGTCTTCGACTCGTACACGGGATCGCTGCTGCGGAACGTGGACACCGCGGGGATCTCCGACGCCGGCCTCAAGGTGGTGGTCGACGCTTCCAACGGCAGTGCGGGGCTCGTACTCCCCAGCCTGTTGGGGCGGCTCGGTGTGGATGCCCTGACCATCAACCCCGGCTTGGACGAGTCCCGGCCGACCGAGTCCGCCGAGACCCGAAGGTCCGGACTGGTCCGGCTCGGGGAGATCGTCTCGTCGGCGCGGGCGGCGTTCGGCGTCCGGTTCGACCCGGTCGGTGAACGGCTTTCACTGGTCGACGAGCGTGGCCGGATCGTGGAGGACGACCGGGCCCTGCTGGTCATGCTCGACCTCGTCGCCGCGGAGCGTCGTAGCGGCCGGGTGGCGCTGCCAGTGACCACTACCCGCGTGGCCGAGCAGGTGGCGGCGTACCACGGGACGCAGGTCGAGTGGACGACGACGTCGCCCGACGACCTGACGCGGGTGGGACGCGAGGAGGGCACCATCTTCGGTGGAGACGGACGCGGCGGGTTCATCGTTCCCGAGTTCAGCAGCGTCTTCGACGGCTCCGCCGCCTTCGTGCGGCTCATCGGGCTGGTGGCAAGAACGCAGCTCACGCTCAGCCAGATCGACGCCCGCATCCCGCGCGCGCACGTGCTGCGGCGTGATCTGGCGACCCCGTGGGCGGTCAAGGGACTGGTGATGCGACGGGTCGTCGAGGCGGCGGGAGACCGCAACGTGGACACGACGGATGGTGTACGGGTCGTCGAGGCGGACGGGCGCTGGGTGATGGTGCTTCCGGACCGGGCCGAGGCGGTCACCCATCTGTGGGCCGAGGGGCCCGATGACGCCTCGGCCCAGGCGCTGCTGGACGAATGGTCCGCGATCGTCGACAGCGCAGGTCAATGACGTGACCGGATGCCGGGGCGGGTGAGCGCCGTCGCCCCGGCACCCGGACCCGGTCCGGCATCAGGGCGGCGGCGGGAGGAATCGCGCGACCGTATGCGGGGCTTCGGTGGGGCCATTCGGCGGTAGCCGCCGCGACATGCGACGATGTGCGGCATGTCGCAGCAGCCCCCCGATCGGAGTAGCGCCCCGCCGCCCCCGCGTCCCGACGCGTCCATGTCGCTGCTGACCAATGTGATGGACCACAGCCTGGACGACGGATATGCCGAGGCGTCGGCGCGTCGCAAGGCCGACGGACGTTCGGGGATGCCCCGGACCCTCAAGGCAAAGCTGGGCTTCGCGGCGTGTCTGGTGCTCGCAGCGCTTGTTGTGACGCTCGGTGCCGCGCAGGCGCGGGTTGCCGCGCCGGTCCTGGCCAAGGAGCGCGGGGAGCTCATCGACCGGATTGACGCGGAGACGTCGTCGGCCGACACCCTTGAAGCGCAGGTGGAGGAGATCCGCGACGACGTGGGCAGGCGGCAGCGCAAGGCGCTGGAAAAGCATGGCGGTGACCAGGCCGAACTGGTGGCCCTGCTCTCCGGGGCGACACCGGTGCAGGGTCCAGGGGTGAAGCTCGTCGTCGATGACGCGAAGGACACCGACCAGGGGGGTGGCGGACCGCGTGAAAGCAGCGGGTTCTCCGACACGGGGCGGGTGCGTGACCGGGACATGCAGCGGGTCGTCAACGGTCTGTGGCAGTCCGGCGCCGAAGCGATCGCCATCAACGGTCAGCGTCTGACCGCCCTGTCGGCGATCCGTGCCGCGGGCGACGCCATACTGGTCGACAACAAGCCGCTCGTGCCGCCGTACACGGTGCTCGCGGTGGGGGACGGGAAGAAGCTCGGCGCCGCATTCCAGGACAGTGCCGATGGCCAGTACCTGCAGGCGCTCAAGGACACCTTCGATATCCGGACCAGCATCTCCGTTCAGGACAAGGTGAGCCTCCCGGCGGCCCCGAGCCTGATCGTACGGACAGCAGAGCCTTATAAGGCCGCAGACACCGGCAGTGGTGCGGCAGACACAGGGAAGGGCACATCGTGATCGCCGTACTGGGCCTCGTCGTGGGAGTCGTGGTCGGACTGTTGGTCCGGCCCGAAGTACCGGCGGTGGTAGAGCCCTACCTCCCGATCGCGGTCGTGGCCGCTCTCGACGCCGTCTTCGGCGGCCTGCGGGCCATGCTCGACGGTATCTTCGTCGACAAGGTCTTCGTGGTCTCGTTCCTCTCGAACGTGGTCGTGGCCGCGCTGATCGTCTTCCTGGGTGACAAGCTGGGCGTCGGAGCGCAGCTCTCCACCGGAGTGGTCGTCGTCCTCGGTATCCGGATCTTCTCCAACGCCGCCGCGATCCGCCGGCACGTCTTCCGGGCCTGACGCCGATGAGCAACGACGCATTCAACGGCGACCGCGAAGAGCCCGGCGAGCGGGCCGAGGAGACGCCGGGGGAAATGACCGGGCGCCAGCGGCTGATCGCCGGAATCTGGCCACCTCGGGTCACCCGCGCCCAACTCATCGTCGCGGTGCTGTTGTTCGTGCTCGGCCTGGGGCTGGCCATCCAGGTGCGGTCGAACAGCGACAACAGTGCCCTGCGCGGTGCCCGCCAGGAGGACCTGGTCCGCATCCTCGACGAGGTGGACGACCGTACGCAGCGGCTGGAGGACGAGAAGCAACGCCTCGTCGACCAGCGCACGGAGCTGGAGAACAGCTCCGACCAGGCGGAAGAGGCGCGGAAGCAGACGGTGGAGAAGGAGCGCCAACTCGGTATCCTCGCGGGCACCGTGGCGGTGCACGGCCCCGGCATCACGCTCACCGTCAACGACCCCGGTGACGCGGTACAGGCCGACATGCTGCTCGACGCTCTCCAAGAGCTCCGGGCGGCCGGCGCCGAGGCGATCGAGGTCAACGGCGTGCGTGTAGTGGCCAATACGTACTTTTCCGGGGACGGCGGAGCCGTCAAGGTCGACGACCACAAGATCTCCGCTCCGTACGTCTTCAAGGTCATCGGCAAGCCACAGGATCTGGAACCGGCGCTGAACATCCCCGGCGGCGTGGTGCAGACGCTGGAGAAGGAGCAGGCCACCGTGCATGTGGTGCAGTCGGACGACATCGTCATCGACGCCTTGCGACCGGCGGAGCGGCCTGACTACTCTCGGTCGTCGGCCCAGTGAACCCGGGACGCGTGGGTGTGCGGGGACATGGGCCGGAGGTTGCGGGGGGTCGCCGCATCGTAATGGTGGTGCGTGGTGGAAACTGTCGAGTGCCTACGGACGTTGTGAAGATGTCCGGGTCGGCAGGTGTGTTCATTCAGGGTTCGTCCTGCCCCACGGGCGGGTCTGTTTCGGTCAAGGGGAATCGCCCGTGAAGTTGTTTGGGAAGTTGTTCGGCAAGAGCGCTCGCGATGAAGCCGCACGCCATCGCGCGCCGCGCCATGGCCAGACCGAGGAGCAGGGCGGCGAGCGCCCCCTCTTCCGCGATCAGGTGGCTGGTTCGGGGGGTGACAATCCGGGTGGTTCCGGCGCGTCGTCCGTTGACCCTGCCGGTCCCGGCCGCATAGGTTTCGGAGAACCGTCAACCTCAGGTACGGGTGGAGGGTTCGCCCCGAGGCAGGAGGCTTCGTCCATGCCGGTCTGTACGAGGTGCGGGCACCGCAATGCCGAGGCCAGTCGTTTCTGTTCCAACTGCGGCGCGCCGCTGCGTGGCGGGGTCCCCGAGCGGGCCTCGGAGACGACGTCGACCATCTCCATCTCCGGCCTGGAGGCCTACGAGGCGGAGGCGACCGGGCAGACGTCCGTGCCTTCGCTCTCGCCCGAGGCCCAGGCCGCTGTGGATGCCCTGCCGCTCGGTTCGGCGCTCCTCGTGGTGCGCCGGGGTCCCAACTCGGGCAGCCGCTTCCTCCTGGACAGCGAGCTGACCACGGCCGGCCGTCACCCGCAGAGCGACATCTTCCTCGACGACGTGACGGTGTCGCGTCGGCACGTGGAGTTCCGCCGGAGCCCCGACGGCAGCTTCACCGTGGGCGATGTGGGCAGTCTCAACGGCACCTACGTCAATCGTGAGCGCATCGACTCCGTCGCGCTGTCCAACGGCGACGAAGTGCAGATCGGCAAATACCGGCTGGTCTTCTACGCAAGCCAGCGCGGTATCTGACTCGCCCCCTGACCTGGTCGGGGGGATCCCCCAGGAAGGTCCATGCTGAGAACACCGACGGGCGGTGCCGGACACGGCACCGCCACCGCCGACGACCGTCCGATGAGCATCGGCACGGTACTCCTGCAGCTACGGGACGAGTTCCCCGAAGTCACGATCTCCAAGATCCGCTTCCTGGAGGCCGAGGGGCTCGTCGAACCGCAGAGGACACCTTCCGGCTACCGGAAGTTCCGCTCCGAAGATGTCGAGCGGCTCGCTCAGGTGCTCCGGATGCAGCGGGATCACTATCTGCCCCTGAAGGTCATCCGGGAGCACCTGGACGCCCTCGCCCGGGGTGAACAGGTCGCTCTGCCCTCCCCGGGCGGTGAGCGGGACCTGACCGACGGCGACTGGATCAGTGGGCCGGGACGTGCCACAGCGGCCCGTATCGGCCGTGCCGAGCTTCTGGCCGCTGCCGAGGTCACGGAGAGCGACCTCGACGCGTGGGAGTCCTACGGCCTGGTCGCACCGTCGGCGGAGGGCGGCTACGACGCCGAGACGGTCACCATCGCCAGGCTTGTGGCGGATCTGGGCCGATTCGGTCTGGAACCGCGACATCTTCGGGCGATGAGAGCGGCCGCGGATCGGGAAGCCGGGCTGATCGAGCAAGTTGTCGCACCCCTGCGCCGGCACCGGAATCCGCAGACCAGAGCGCATGCCGAGGCTACTGCGAAAGAGCTTGCCGAGCTCTCCGTGCGGCTGCACTCGGCCCTCGTCCAGGCCGCTCTGCAGATCCGTCTCCACTGATCCCGGTGGGGCCCGACTACCCAAACCTGCCGAGCACGTCCTAGGGTTGCTGTGTGAACGAGCTCGACGTTGTGGGTGTCCGGGTGGAAATGCCCTCCAACCAACCGATCGTGCTCCTGCGTGAAGTGGGAGGCGACCGGTACCTCCCCATTTGGATCGGTCCTGGTGAGGCGACCGCGATCGCCTTCGCCCAGCAGGGCATGGCTCCGGCCAGGCCGCTGACCCATGATCTCTTCAAGGATGTGCTCGAGGCCGTCGGCCAGGAGCTCACCGAGGTCCGGATCACGGATCTGCGAGAAGGGGTCTTCTACGCGGAGCTGGTCTTCGCCAGCGGAGTCGAGGTGAGCGCGCGGCCTTCCGATGCCATAGCGCTCGCCCTGCGCACCGGCACGCCGATCTACGGCAGTGACGGGGTGCTCGACGATGCGGGAATCGCCATTCCCGACGAGCAGGAGGACGAGGTGGAGAAGTTCCGCGAGTTCCTCGACCAGATCTCTCCGGAGGATTTCGGTACGAACAGTCAGTGACGTCCCAAGGGGCTCCAGCGCATCCGACAAGCCTTTCCCGGTCGTGAGTCACGGGAAACCACCCTCAGGGTGATTATCACTCGGCGTGCCGAGTGTGGCGATCGTTGACGCACCCCGGGTGACTGCCTACCTTCGAGTGGGCAGGTCAAGGACGGAGGTCGGCGTGAGAAGCAGCGGCGACGGTACGGCAGTGGGTGGGCCGTATCCGCAGCAGGGGAGTACAGCCGGCCACACCATCAGGCAACCGGCTGCGCCGGATGCGGTGGCGGGGGACGGCATGACATCGGCCAACGAGATCGGCTACCGAGGACCGACGGCGTGCGCGGCTGCGGGGATCACCTACCGGCAGCTCGACTACTGGGCTCGCACGGGCCTTGTGGAGCCGAGTGTCCGTCCGGCCTACGGGTCGGGCACACAGCGGCTCTACAGCTTCCGGGACGTGGTGCTCCTGAAGATCGTGAAGCGTTTCCTCGATACCGGGGTGGCGCTTCAGAACATCCGCACCACGGTGCAGCACCTGCGGGCCCGAGGCTTCCAGGATCTCGAGCGGATGACGCTGATGAGTGACGGAGCGACCGTCTACGAGTGCTCCTCGCCCGCCGAGGTCGTCGAGCTGCTCCAAGGGGGGCAGGGGGTCTTCGGCATCGCCGTCGGGGTGGTGTGGCGGGACGTGGACGCCGCGCTGTCGCAGTTGCACGGGGAGCGCGTGGACACCGGCGAGACACTGATCGGCAACAACCCCGCCGACGAACTCGCCCGTCGGCGCAACCGGGCGGGCTGAACCGGACGGGAGAACGGCCGCGCCCCGGAAATCCGGGGCGCGGCCGCCGTTGCGACAGGGCGACTGTCAGTGCCGTAGGGCACCATCGATTGATGTGAGAGCCGCGCCCACCATCCTGCATCTGGACATGGATGCCTTCTACGCCTCTGCTGAGCAGGCGGCGAAGCCGAGTCTGCGCGGCAAACCGGTCGTGGTGGGTGGACTCGGGCCCCGGGGGGTCGTCGCCACCGCCTCGTACGAGGCGCGGCGTTTCGGGGTGCACTCGGCGATGCCGATGGCGCAGGCCAGAAGGCTGGCACCGAACGCGGCCTACCTGGTGCCGCGCTTCACGCTCTACCGCACGGTGAGCGACCAGGTCATGGAGCTGCTGGGCCGCCTCTCACCTCTCGTGGAGCCGCTCAGCCTCGACGAGGCCTTCGTCGACCTGGAGGCGGGCGGCACAGCGGACGACACGGCTTCGGCCATGGAGATCGGCGAGCAGCTGCGCGGGGCGATCGAGGCGGTCACGGGGCTCAGCGGCTCCGTCGGGCTCGCAGGATCCAAGATGCTGGCGAAGATCGCCTCCGAAGAGGCGAAACCCGACGGAATCCTGTTGATAGAGCCGGGCACGGAGCGGGAACTGCTGGCGCCCATGACGGTGCGCACCCTGCCCGGCGTCGGGCCCGCCACCGCGGACCATCTGCGCCGCGCCGGCATGACCACGATCAACGACCTCGCCGAAGCGGGCGAGGCGGAACTCGTACGGCTCCTGGGCAAGGCGCACGGCAGCTCCCTGCATCGCATGGCCTTCGGCTACGACGACCGGCCCGTGGTCGCCGAGCGGGACGCGAAATCGGTATCGGTCGAGGACACCTTCGACACGGATCTCCACGACCGGGTCCGGGTCAGGGCCGAGGTGGAGCGGCTGGCCGACCGCTGCGTCCAGCGCCTGAGGGCCGCCGGCCGGTCGGGGCGCACGGTGGTGCTGAAAGTGCGGCGTTACGACTTCTCGACCCTCACCCGCTCCGAGACGCTCCGAGGGCCCACCGACGACCCCACAGTCGTCAGAGAGGCCGCTGCACGGCTTCTGGAGTCCGTGGACACGACCGGGGGCGTGCGGTTGCTGGGCGTCGGCGTCACCGGGCTCGCCGACTTCACCCAGGAGGACCTGTTCGCCCAGGCGGCGGGCGAGCGGACGGCCGCCGAGCCCCCCGGAACCGCCGAGACGGGTGGGGACGCGGTGGCGGACGAGGGAGAGCGGACGGACGAGGGAGAGCATGCGGGCGAGGAGGCCGTGCAGGAGAGCGCCGAGCAGCTTGCCGCGCGGCGCTGGCCGGCCGGGCACGACGTCCGCCATGACACGTACGGGCATGGCTGGGTGCAGGGGAGCGGGGTCGGGCGGGTGACGGTGCGGTTCGAGGAACCGGAATCGGAGCCCGGCCGGGTCCGCACGTTCCGTATCGACGATCCGGAACTGCAGCCGGCCGATCCGCTGCCGCTTGTGCGGAACCCGGTGGACTACTCGTCCTGGCCGGCGAGTCTGCCGAAGTCACGGTCCGGGGCGCTCTCGCCGGGCGCCGAGTCCAGACCGTAGTGCCGGTAGAGCTGAAGCTCCTGTTCCGGCGAGAGATGGCGGCCGACGCCGAAGTCGGGTGCGTCCTTGATCAGGGCGCGGTCGAAGGGGATGCGCAGCGTTTCCTCGACGAATTCGCTGGGCTCCAGCGGGACGAAGGCATCCCGGCTGAACAGTCCGGTGCGAACGGCCGCCCATTCGGGCACACCGGTCGCGTCGTCGAGATACACCTCGTCCACGGTTCCGATCTTGGTGCCCTTGCGGTCGAACGCCTTGCGGCCGATCAGACTGCGCGGATCGATGTCGGTCTGCACGGTCCCTCCCATGGGTCGCGGCTACTCCACAGGCACTACAGAAGTGCAGATTCGTGGGGTTGGCCACTCGAGATCTCTGCCGGGTACCCCGCTGGTAGGCTGACTATGGCTGCTGACCCCGTGCGGGAGAGTCCTCCGGAGAGATTCCGGAGGCGCCGAAGGAGCAAATCCTCCCCGGAATCTCTCAGGCCCCCGTACCGCATGGACGAGGTCACTCTGGAAAGCAGGGCGGGTTCCGCATGGCCACGGCCGGACCGGATCTCTCCCTCACCGACGGTGAAAGCCGGTGCGCCCCGCGGGCACCGGTGAAGCTCTCAGGTTGAGATGACAGAGGGGGAGGCCGTTCGGGCACCCCGCGCCGTGGTGCCCCTCGCAGGTCGTGACAGACCAGGAGGCCTCCATCATGACCCCCCGTCGCACTTCGCTTTCCCAGCTCGAACAGGGAATCCCGTTCGAGCAGCGCCACATCGGTCCCGATGCCGAGGCACAGGCGAAGATGCTCGCCCAGGTCGGTTACGGTTCGCTCGACGAGCTGACCGCCGCCGCGGTGCCCGATGTGATCAAGAGTGCCGAAGCCCTGAAGCTGCCGGACGCCCGGACCGAGGCCGAGGTCCTTGCCGAGCTGCGCCTCCTCGCCGACCGCAATCAGGTCCTCGCCCCGATGATCGGGCTCGGCTACTACGGCACCTTCACCCCGCCGGTGATCCTCCGCAACGTGATGGAGAACCCTGCCTGGTACACGGCCTACACGCCGTACCAGCCCGAGATCTCCCAGGGCCGCCTCGAAGCCCTCCTGAACTTCCAGACGATGGTGGCCGAGCTCACCGGGCTGCCCACCTCCGGCGCCTCGCTGCTCGACGAGGGCACCGCCGCCGCCGAGGCCATGGCGCTGGCCCGGCGCGTCGGCAAGGTGAAGAAGGGCGTCTTCCTGGTCGACGCCGACACGCTGCCGCAGACCGTCGCCGTCATCGAGACCCGCGCCGAGCCGACCGGGGTCGAGGTCGTCGTCGCGGACCTCACCGACGGCATTCCGGCCGAGATCGCCGAGCAGGGCGTCTTCGGCGTGCTGCTGCAGTACCCGGGCGTATCCGGAGCCGTGCGGGACATCAAGCCCGTCATCGAGCAGGCCCACGAGCTCGGCGCGATCGTCACCGTGGCCGCAGATCTGCTGGCACTCACCCTGCTCACCTCGCCCGGCGACCTGGGCGCGGACATCGCCGTCGGCACCACGCAGCGTTTCGGCGTCCCGATGGGCTTCGGCGGACCGCACGCCGGTTTCATGGCGGTACGCGAGAAGTTCGCGCGCAGCCTTCCGGGCCGTCTCGTCGGTGTCTCCGTGGACGCGGACGGCAACAAGGCGTACCGGCTGGCCCTGCAGACCCGCGAGCAGCACATCCGCCGCGAGAAGGCCACCAGCAACATCTGCACCGCCCAGGTGCTGCTCGCCGTGATGGCCGGCATGTACGCCGTCTACCACGGCCCCGACGGGCTGCGCACGATCGCGCGGCGCACCCACCGCTACGCGGCCATCCTGGCCGAGGGGCTGCGGGCCGCCGGTGTCGACGTCGTGACCGGTACCTACTTCGACACGCTCACCGTCCGGGTCCCGGGCAAGGCCGCCGAGGTGGTCGCCGATGCCCGTGACCGCGGGGTCAACCTGCGGCTGGTCGACGGCGACCTGGTCTCGATGGCGTGCGACGAGACCACGACCCGCGCGCAGATCGCTGCCGTCTGGGCCGCGTTCGGCGCCGAAGGCGACATCGAGGCACTGGACGCCACGACCGCCGACGCGCTGCCGGAGGGTCTGCTGCGCACCGACGCGTTCCTGACCCACCCGGTCTTCCACCAGCACCGTTCCGAGACCGCGATGCTGCGCTACCTGCGCAAGCTCGCCGACCGCGACTACGCGCTGGACCGCGGCATGATCCCGCTCGGCTCCTGCACGATGAAGCTGAACGCGACCGCCGAGATGGAGTCGATCACCTGGCCCGAGTTCGGCGCGCTGCACCCGTTCGCACCGGCCGAGCAGGCCGAGGGCTTCCTGACGCTCATCCGTGAGCTGGAGGAGCGCCTGGCGGAGGTCACCGGCTACGACGCGGTCTCCATTCAGCCGAACGCCGGCTCGCAGGGCGAGTTCGCGGGGCTGCTGGCCGTCCGCGCGTACCACCGTGCCAACGGCGACGAGGGCCGGACCGTCTGCCTGATTCCGTCCTCCGCCCACGGGACCAATGCCGCGAGCGCCGTGATGGCCGGCATGAAGGTCGTCGTGGTGAAGACCGCCGACGACGGCGAGGTCGACATCGAGGACCTCCGCGCCAAGATCGCGCAGCACCGCGACGAGCTCGCGGTGCTCATGATCACCTACCCGTCCACCCACGGTGTCTTCGAGGAGCACGTCGCCGACATCTGCGCCGAGGTGCACGACGCCGGCGGTCAGGTGTACGTGGACGGGGCCAACCTCAACGCTCTCGTCGGCCTGGCCAAGCCGGGCCACTTCGGCGGCGACGTCTCGCACCTGAACCTGCACAAGACCTTCTGCATCCCGCACGGTGGCGGCGGTCCCGGCGTCGGTCCCGTCGGCGTGCGTGCGCATCTGGCGCCGTATCTCCCGAACCACCCGCTGCAGCCCGCCGCAGGTCCGGAGACCGGTGTCGGACCGATCTCGGCAGCTCCGTGGGGCTCGGCAGGAATTCTTCCGATCTCCTGGGCCTATGTACGCCTGATGGGTGGCGAGGGCCTGAAGCGTGCGACGCAGGTCGCCGTACTCGCGGCCAACTACATCGCCAAGCGGCTGGAGCCGCACTACCCGATCCTGTACAACGGCCCGGCGGGACTGGTCGCGCACGAGTGCATCGTGGACCTGCGTCCCATCTCCAAGGCGACCGGAGTCAGCATCGACGATGTTGCCAAGCGCCTCATCGACTACGGCTTCCACTCGCCGACCATGTCGTTCCCGGTCGCGGGGACGCTCATGATCGAGCCGACCGAGAGCGAGGACCTCGCGGAGCTGGACCGATTCTGCGACACGATGATCGCCATTCGTGGCGAGATCGAGAAGGTGGCCTCGGGCGAGTGGAGTGCGGACGACAACCCGCTGGGCAACGCGCCGCACACCGCGGCCGCGCTGGGCGGGGAGTGGGAGCACGGCTACAGCCGTGAGGTGGCCGTCTTCCCGGCCGGGGTCTCGGTAGCCGACAAGTACTGGCCGCCGGTGCGCCGGATCGACGGTGCGTTCGGTGACCGCAACCTCGTCTGCTCCTGCCCGCCGCTGGACGAGTACGACAACTGAACGATGACGCCGGAACACAGGGCGTGACGCGGACATGCGTGGGGGCCGGTGCGGAGACTTCTCCGGGCCGGCCCCTTTCGTACCGGCCGCTCAGGCCGCCTTCACGACCCGGCCCGTTTCCAGCGGCCGGTGCGGGGCGATGATCTGCCCGTCCGGGAGCAGCTCACCGGTGTCCTCGAAGAGCAGGACGCCGTTGCACAGCAGGCTCCAGCCCTGCTCAGGATGGTGCGCCACCAGGCGGGCGGCTTCCCGGTCGGCTGAGTCGGCTGTCGGGCAGGGTGGCTGGTGCTGGCACATGGACGGGTTCTTTCGCTGCGTTGAGTTGAGTGTCCTGCGGCTTGAAGAGGTGTTCATGGCCGCCCCCGTATCGATCGGTCCGGTCCCAGTGTTGCCCCACGGGCGTCAATCCGCAGGGATTTCGCAGCAGCACTTCTTCTCCTCTGATGACGCATCACCCGCCCGGGCGGTTCAACGCAACTGCACTGTCACTTCGGGTGGTTCGGGGTGGCCGGATGGGGCTAGTCCGGATGGGCACGAGGGCCCCCACTTGATGGCACTGTGCCCCGCCACCGAGTCCGGTGGCGGGGCACAGTGCCATCAAGTGGGGGGAGCCGGGAATCAGGCGGGAGAGCCGAGCAGGGGGCCGGGGCCGGGTGCGATACGGGTGGTGATCACGGGGAGTAGATCAGCGACCCGGTGCGGACGGTGCGCCGCGATACCCGGTGGGGCGGGAGCCAGCGGAACCAGTAGATCGGCCGGGGCCGGGGACCCGCCGGAGGCGTCTGCCTGTGTGTCGCCGTGGAGCCACAGTGCCAGCATGTAGAGCTCGGGAATGGACAGCAGCCGCGGCTGGTAGGGCGTCGCCGCCGCCTCCGCCTGGCGCAGGGCGAGTTCGGTCGAGGCGATGTACGGGCCTTCGAAGAAGTGCGAGAAGGCCCAGCCGTCCGGGGTGAGCATCGTGTCCGCCGCGGCGACGGCCCGCTCCGTGCTGCGGATCAGGAAGCGCCATGCGGCGAGCCGGGTGGTGGGTGCGAGCCCGTCCGGGCCGATTCGGTCCAGTACGTGGACGGGGAGCGGGTGTTCGGGGCTCAGCGGTCCCTGGGCGGACCGCAGAGCGGGGGTGCGGGCCTCGCGGACCGCGGTCGGTGAACCGAGCGCCGCGAGAACGCTGCGCAGAGCGGGCGCGGGAGCCGGGGGTACATGCAGCGGCATAGTGGGTCGCCTCTCACTTCGGAGACACGGTGGAGCGTGGGCGGGTGCAGACGGCGCTGTCGGCGTGCGGGGCCAGAGGAGGCCGGTGACTGGGCCGGTGCGTCAACTCTCTGCCTCGTCCGCGGAGTTTATACGACACGTGTTCACGCGGTGTTTCCACTAGCCGCCACGGCTATTGCCGGCAAGGCGGTATCCGGACTCAATTATGCGGAGATTACGCTGATTCGGCGCGAGCGGCGCAGCCACCGCCTCGGGTTTTTCCCGCGCCGCGGTAGGCCGAAACGTGTCGGTGCTTTCCCTGTATGCCGAACGGGGAATCTGCGCACTGTGTCATGCCGAGTGAATGTGCCCCGGGCCTCGGTCATCAGATTAGCGGGTGTGCGACACCGGCGGGGCGTTATGGATCTCCCCGCCTGGGCATTATCGATCGTGACGCGAGCGGCCTGGGCCGCGGGCCGCCCACTCGAGGAGGGATGCTTCGATGGGGAAGAAGGTCGTTGCGGGCGCGTTTGACCTGTCCGACCGGCAGAAGTACCGGAGGAAGCTCCACCAGTGCCTGGAGGGGCTGGGGAGGCTTCTGGCGGAGCGGAGGTTCGACCGGCCGCGCAGCCTCATGGGCATGGAGATCGAGCTGAATCTGGCCGGTGCCGACGGTATGCCGAAGATGTTGAATGGGCAGGTTCTGGATCGCATCGCGAGCGGAGATTTCCAGACGGAACTGGGGATGTTCAATCTCGAAGTGAACATAGTTCCACACAATCTTTCAGGCCGCGTTCTCGACCAGTTGGCGGAAGAGCTGAGGACCGGTCTCGGATATGCCGACCGCAAGGCCGCCGAGGTCGATGCCGGGATCATGATGATCGGAATACTTCCCACCCTCGGACGCGAGGACATGGTCCGGTCCAATCTCTCGGACGTGGACCGCTACGCGCTGCTGAACGATCAAATGGTGGCAGCGCGCGGCGAGGATTTCTCCCTGGATATCGAAGGCGTGGAGAGACTGGTCTGCACCTCCGGGTCGATCACCCCCGAGGCGGCCTGCACCTCGGTGCAGCTGCATCTGCAGGTGACTCCGGAACGTTTCGCGGACGTGTGGAACGCGGCCCAGGCCGTCGCGGCGGTGCAGGTGGCCATGGGTGCCAATTCCCCCTTCCTCTTCGGCCGGGAGCTGTGGCGGGAGTCGCGGCCGCCCCTCTTCCAGCAGGCCACGGACACCAGGCCGCCCGAACTGCAGAATCAGGGGGTGCGGCCGAGAACCTGGTTCGGTGAGCGGTGGGTCGATTCGGCGTACGAGCTCTTCGAGGAAAACCTCCGCTTCTTTCCCCCACTGCTGCCCATCTGCGACGAGGAGGACCCGCTCAGGGTCCTCGACGACGGAGGGGTGCCGCGGCTCCAGGAGCTCGTCCTGCACAACGGCACGGTCTACCGGTGGAACCGCCCGGTGTACGGGCTCGCGGACGGCGTCCCGCACCTGCGGGTGGAGAACCGGGTGCTGCCCGCGGGCCCGACCGTCGCCGATGTGATCGCCAACACCGCGCTCTACTACGGACTGGTACGGGCTCTTGCGGAGGAATCCCGTCCGGTGTGGACGCGAATGCCGTTCACTGCCGCGGCCGAGAACTTCGAGACCGCCTGCCGCCGGGGGATCGACGCCGAACTGCTCTGGCCCCGGCCCGGCCGCTCCGGCGGGCTGACCCGGGTGCCGGCCGTCAAACTCGTGCGGGACGAACTGCTGCCCATGGCCGCCGCGGGCCTGGACGCCTGGAACATCGAGCCCGCGGACCGGGACCACTACCTGGGGATCATCGAGGAGCGCTGCAGGCGGCGGGTGAACGGGGCGGCTTGGCAGGCCGACGCCTACCACCGGGCGCGGGAGGCCGGGCTGGGGCGGGCCGAGGCGCTCGCCGCCATGACCCGGCGATACGCCGAACTGATGCAGGACGGCGAGCCCGTGCACACCTGGCCGGTGGACTTCCCCGGACGGTGAGACGGCCGGGCGGCCGGTTGCTCTGACGCTGCTTCTGACATGCCGCGTTCCGGACGTACCGTGTTCCGGACACGCTCTGTCACGAACATGCCCCGCTCTCGGGCGCCCCGCTCCCGCCGCGGCTGCGGGAGGGGCCCGCCCCGGCCGTGCGCGCCCTACTCTCCGGCTGCGCCACCGCTCTGTCCGGCGGTCATCACGGCCTGCAGGATCACCGCCTGGATCTCCGCCGGGTCGCTGACCTGATAGCCGCCACCGCCGGTCACCTTCGCTATCTCGTTCACCTCTTCGCGGTCGGCGTCGGGGCCGACCGCGATGGCGAGCAGCGGAACCGGGCGTTCCGGGTCGGTGATCTTCTTCAGCTCGGCGATCAGGGCGGAGCGGGAGATGGACTTCTCATCCTGGTTCGAGCCGTCCGTGAGGATCACGACGGCGTTGAACTTGCCCTTCACGTAGGTGCGCTGCGCCTCCTTGAATGCGGCCAGCGCGGTGTCGTACAGACCTGTCGCGCCGTCGGGGACGGGCTTCAGTGCGGCGAACGCCGCGGCGAGCTTCTCGCGGTGCGTGCCGCCGCCCTTGGCCGGGTCGCCGAGCCGGGCGGTCGGCACCAGCCTGCGGTAGTCCTTCTCGCCGTCGAGCGTGGTGGCGAACTCCCAGAGGCCGATCTCGTCGTTCGGGGTGAACTGGTTGAGCGCCTGGATCAGGGACGCCTTGGTGACGTCCATCCGGGACTGGTTGCGGCCCGGCACGATCGTGGCCATCGACCCCGAAGCGTCGACGACGGTGGTGAGCCGCGCGCTCTGCACGGTGATCGTCCACATGCCGAGCGTCTCCTGCAGCGTCTCGTCCGAGGGCGCTATCCCGGGGGACGTGGCGTACGGCTGCGGCGATTTGCCGCCGGCCGAGGCGACGAGGCCCTCGTCCGCCGTACCGTCGACGGTACGGAAGCCGTGGGCCTCCAGCGTGCGCTGTGCGGCGTCCTCTGACAGCAGCGTCATGAACCGTAGTGCTGCACGGCTCTCGTCCGTCGTCTGCTCGTCCTCGTTGACCAGGGTGAACGGGTAGTTGAGGAGCGGGGCGCCGTCCTTGGGGTAGAAGAGGTCGAGCTTGCCGCCGTCCGCCGACTCGGCGTTGTGGGCGAACGCGGCCTGTTCGGAGAGAAGCACCGCCTGGTTGCGTGCCGGATTGCCCTGTTCCGCGCCGGAACTGTCCTGGGGCAGGGTCGCGACGACCTGGGCATCGCCGTCCGACATGCGCTGGGCGAGCAGCTTGGCGGTGGCCGCGGCTCTGGTGTCGCTGTCCCCGCCCAGCTTGTCGGACGAGATTCCGATGCTCGTCAGCGCGAGCAGCCCCGTGGCGCTGCGCGCGGGGTCGGCCGAGCCCAGGCGCACCTTGTCGGACTCCATGGCCGCGGCCGTCAGCTCTGCCCAGGAGTACTTCTTCTCCGGCCAGCCGAGGCTCTTGGCGGCGGAGGGCACCATGGCGAGTGCCACCGGAGAGGAGGCGACGGAGTCTCCCGGAGTGATCGGGATGGCGTCTCCCGTGCCCTTCGCCCGGTTCAGCCAGAGATCGGAGTCGGGAAGCCACATCTGGTAGTCGGGTGCGCGGGTGCCGCGCGCGAGCGCGTCCGCGACCTTGTACGAGTCACGGGCCACCACATCCACGTCCACGCAGCGGCCGTCGGATCTCAGATCGTCCTTGCGTGCCTTGTCGGCGACGGCACGCACGGCGGGGGCGATGTCGGGTGAGGTCATCATGGACAGGTGTACGGCGGTGTCCTCGCAGGACTTCGAGAACGACAGCAAGCCGCCCTGCGCCGCGACCGCCGTTCCCGCGGCTACGGCGATAACGAGCGTGGTGGCGATGGCCACGGTGCGACGGCGACGCGGTGGACGGTCCCCGCTTCCGTCCGCGGCGTAGTCGTCGGGCAAGCTGTGACGTCCCATGTCGGTGGTGCCCCTCCTTGAGGATGAACAAGGAAAAGGGGGACCACACCATCGGCAATGGTGCTCGTCCCCCGGCCTGTCGCGCATGATCTTCGTACCTGCATTCGAGACCCTAGCGGGACGGGGAGCGGCATGGGACGTGAATGCACAACTGAGGGCAGGTGTACAGGTGGAGGCGGGGCAAGTGGCTGATTCTTTTCCTCAAGAGGCCGTCTCACGACGGATCTTGCGGTCGGAGACGGTGTTGGTGCTGGCCCTCTCGCTGGGAGCCAGCGGGGTGTCTGCCCTGATCAGTTTTGTCGGATCCTTGACGAAACCAGGGGGTTTGAAGGATCAGGCGGCCACGCTCAACAGCTCCTATGCGCCGGGACGCCCATGGCTGGATCTCGCCTGGCAGCTGTTCGGGATCACGACGGCGCTGGTGCCTGTCGCTCTGGTCGCGCACCTGTTGATCAGGGAGGGTGCCGGGCTGCGGGCCATCGGCTTCGACCGGACCCGGCCGGGGTCCGACCTCGGGCGCGGGGTGTTGGTGGCGGCGGGTATCGGCAGCGCGGGTCTGGCCTTCTATCTGGTCGCCCGGGCCGCCGGTTTCAACCTCACGGTCGTCCCCGAGTCGCTGCCTGACGTGTGGTGGAAGTTCCCGGTACTGATCCTGTCGGCGGTCCAGAACTCCGTCGTGGAGGAAGTGATCGTCGTGGGATATCTGCTGCGCAGGCTGGGGCAGTTGGGGTGGACCCCGATGGCCGCCCTGATGGCCAGTTCGGTCCTGCGTGGCTCCTACCACCTGTACCAGGGCGTCGGAGGCTTCGTCGGCAACATGGTGATGGGTGTCGTCTTCGTGCTGTTGTACCGCCGCTGGCAGCGGGTGGGGCCGCTGGTTGCCGCGCACGCCCTGCTCGATATCGGTGCGTTCGTCGGCTACGCGCTGCTGGCCGGGAAGGTGGGCTGGCTGCCGACGCCGTAGGCCCGGGGGCGGAACGTGCCAGGGAGGGGGGTGTGCGGGAGGATCCGCATACCCCCTCCCTGGCGTCGTTACAGGGTGACGAGCAGTTCGCCGTCCACGACCGTGACCGCGCGACCGGTCAGCAGGGTGCGGTCGCCGCGCATCGACGTACGGACCAGACCGGACCGGGCGGACGCCTGCAGGCCTGTCAGCTCGTCGCGGCCCAGCCGGGCGGACCAGAACGGCGCAAGCGCGGTATGGGAGCTGCCCGTCACCGGGTCCTCGTCGATGCCCACGGCGGGGAAGAAGCCGCGGGAGACGAAGTCGTAGCCGCTGTCGGGGGCGGCGGCAGCGGCCGTGGCGATGACACCGCGGCGGGAGAGGGTGGTCAGGGCCGCGAAGTCCGGCGTGAGTGCCCGCACGGTCGCCTCGTCGGCCAGTTCCACGAGCAGGTCACCCACGTGCGGGCCGGTGTCGTGCACGGACACGGGCTCCGCGCCCAGAGCGGTGGCCAGTCCCTGCGGCGGGGTTTCGGGTGTCAGCGGGGCGGTGGGGAAGTCGAGTGCGATCGAGCCGTCCGAGGCCGTGGCCGAGGTGAGGACTCCGCACCGGGCGGCGAAGCGCACCGTGCCACTCGCGGCCGACGTGGTGTGCAGGACATGAGCCGTGGCGAGGGTGGCGTGGCCGCACATGTCGACCTCGGTGGACGGGGTGAACCAGCGCAGCGCCCAGTCGGCGGCGCCACCCGGAGGCAGTGGGTGGGCGAACGCGGTCTCGGAGAGGTTCAGCTCCGTGGCGATCTGCTGGAGCCGGCTGTCATCGGGAAAGCCCTCCGGGCCCAGGAGCAGGACACCTGCGGGATTGCCGGAGAAGGGGCGGTCGGTGAACGCGTCGACGATTCGGATCCTCATGATCCGACCCTAGGAGCGCGGCAAAGCGGCGGGCCAGGGCCAATTCCGGGTCGGCGGCTCGGGAATTGTCCTGTGGCAGCGAACCTTGACCGATCGCCCCTGAGGTTCGACCGCCTGGAGGTGCTCTACCGGCGGACCGCCGAGATCAGTCCGCCGGGCCGCTCCTCCCGCTGCGGAGGCGTGCTGATCGGGCGGCCGTAGGCGGCAGCGCGCTCGCGCAGGGTGTAGCTGTCGGCCTCCCAGCCGTGCCCCGCCAGCCAGCCCACCGGGTCGTCGGGCATCTCCGAGACCCACATGGACGCCGCCGATCCGGGCGCGGAGTCCGCGCCGAAGCGCTCGATCACGCCGCGCGAGCCCAATGTCAGCCCCATCCGACTGCCTGCCGCCGACTGCGCGCTGATCCGGGCCAGCAGTAGCTCCACCGCGTCCTCGGGCAGATAGATCAGCAGTCCTTCGGCGATCCACGCGGTCGGCACCGCCGGGTCGTGCCCTGCGGCGGCCAGCGCGGCCGGCCAGTCCTCACGCAGATCCACCGCGACGGTGGTCCGCTCGCAGCGTGCGACGGCCCGCTCCTGGCGCAGCACCGAGGCCTTGAAGGTCAGTGGCGCGGCAGTGTCGACCTCGAACAGCCGGGTGCCCTCTGGCCAGTCGATCCGGAAGGCCCGGCTGTCCATGCCGGCGCCGAGCAGCACGACCTGCCGGATCCCGGACGCGGAGGCCTGCTGCAACAGGTCGTCGAGGAACTTCGTCCTGATGACGATGGAGAGCGACACGGCCAGTCGGCGGCGCGCGGCCTCGTCATCGGGCAGCGGCGGCGAGGAGGGCCATAGGCCGCCGGCGGTGGCGAAGGCCTGTGCCAGTGGATCGCGGAACAGCGCGTTCTCCCGCTCGGTCTCCAGCGCCCGCACCCGGGCCACCCCCACCGCCGTGGCCCACACTCCCGACGGCTGCACCCGCTTCTGCTCATCAGTCACCGCGTCAGCCTAGGCGGAGCCGGTGGGGCCTTCCGCTGCCGGTATGCCTTCCGGCGGCAGCGCTCTGAGTATGTCCGGCGTGGCGTCGTTGCCGGCAGGGCCTTGCCGGTGCAAGGGGTTTGTCAAGCGACCGGTTCCGATATATCGTTGACGCATCGCGACAGTATGCGATGCGTCAACGATCAATACGAGAAGGAGTACGGTCATGCGTTCACATGGACACGAGCAGGGATACGGACGCGGTCATGGGTCTGGCGCCCACGGGCCCGGCCGGCACGAGCGGGGCGACTTCGAGGGGCGCCGGGCGGCCTTCGGGCAGTTCGGCCCGCCGTTCGGTGGCGGCCCGTTCGGCGGAGGGCGCGGCCGCGGCGGCGGCCGGGGAAGGGCGCGCCGCGGTGACGTGCGTGCGTCGATCCTTGCGCTGCTGAAGGACCGGCCGATGCACGGCTACGAGATGATTCAGGAGATCGGCGAGCGCAGCGGCGGGGCCTGGCGGCCCAGTCCGGGCTCGGTGTACCCGACCCTTCAGCTGCTGGAGGACGAGGGCCTGATCGTCAGTGCGAGTGAGGGCGGCAAGAAGCTGTTCACCCTCACCGATGCCGGCCGTACCGAGGCGGAGTCGGGGGCCGACGCGCCCTGGGAGGAAGCCGGGCGCGGCGTCGACTGGGAGAGCCTCAATGAGGTCCGGCAGGCCGGATTCGGCATGATGGAGGCGTTCGGGCAGGTCTGGAAGACGGGCTCGGCCGACCAGCGCGAGAAGGCGCTGACGGTGATCAACGACGCCCGGAAGAAGCTCTACCTCATCCTCGCCGACGAGCACTGAGCCGACGGTGGGAGAGCTGAGGGAGGGTGTGCCGAAGGGCCCCGCGGCGGTGCCGCGGGGCCCTTCGGCGTTGTCGGTGCGGGGCGGCTGTCCCGGGGGTGGTCAGGCGACGATCAGTCCGTCCAGCTTGCGCAGCGACTCGACGAGTGCCGCGGTGGCGGAGTCCTTGAGCTTGCCGGCCATCAGGGAGACCGCCGCGCCGGTGAATTCGCCGTCGATGCGGATCGTGGTGGCGTCTCCGTCCGGCGTCAGTACATAGCTCATCTTCAGATTGACGCCCATCGGCCCTTTCCCCGTGGTCGTCAGCAGGCGGCCGTCCTCCAGCTCCGCCACCGTCCAGGTCACCTCGGCGGGGAACCCCATGAGTTTCATGTTCTCCTCGTAGGTGCCCGCGAGTTCGAGCGTGGCGGGACCCCCCTTGGGGAAGCTGGTGTGGGTGGCGTTCCACTCCCCGTACGTGCTGAAGTCGGTCAGCTGGGCCCAGACCTTCCCGGCCGGTGCTTCGATGCGTGCCTCTGCACTGACTTCGGCCATGCGACCACCCCTTCTCGACGGGTTTCGGTGTCGCGGAACGTAGCCGCAGCGGCGAGAACATTCAATACTGATGAAGTGTCAGATCTGTTGAGCCGGTCCGGTCCGCCAGATCAGGGCTGCGTCGAACCGGTCGTAGGCGCGGGGGTGCGGTCCGTCGTCGTGGCAGTGGAACGCCGCCCAGAAGAGATCCGCGAGCAGGGCGTCGGACGGCGCGTGGACCCGGTAGACGTAGTCGCGCCCGTCGAGCGCCGGCAGCGAGACGAGCCAGCTCACCTCCGGCCTCCCTCCCGCCGCCGCAACAGTGCTCCGGACTGTGGGACGTGTGCGGGGATGCTTCCGGTTGCTCCTGGGGGAGTGTGAGGCAAGGCGGCGCGCGCCGGCAGTGGGAATTCGTTCCCGGTATGGCGCGATCTCATCCGTAAGGAGGAGGTCTCGCTCCTCTGTGCCCAACTCGGGTGGGATGCGGCAATGGGACTCTCCGGGGACGCTCGGGACCATTTCGGCTGATGGGGTGGAAGGGTGCAGAACCGGACGCCGCGGATTCCTCAGCAGCCCGCACCGAGCCACCGTGCTGAGTTCGACGCCAGACTCGCTGTGGAGCTGGCCGCCGTGGTGACTGGTGCGCGCAGGCGCGCCCTGCGGGACGGCGACCGGCAGATCGACACGGCTCATCTGCTGCACTCCCTCATCGAGTCGGACCCCGAGGTCCGCACCGCCTTCGACGGTGGCGCGCAGCTGGCCAAGGTGCTCGGCTACCTCGTCCAGCGCAGTATCGGATACGGGCTCCGCTGGCAGGGGGCGATCGAGGACTCGGGTGCGCTCCCGGTGGTGGCGGACGCGGGTGCCGAGGGCTGGTCGCCCTCCGCGGCGTCCGCGATGGCGGGTGCGTACCGTCGTGCGCGGTCGCTCGGACGCGAACGGGCCGGCGGCATCGACCTGCTCGTGTCGCTGACCGCGGACCGGGAGTGCCGGGCTGTCGAGGTGTTGGAGCGGGCGGGCGTCGACGCGGCGCTGCTTGAGGACCGGATCGTGGAGGCGTCCTCCCAGGGGTGAGCGGCGGGGCTCAGCCGGGTGGCTGTGTGAGCGCTTCGAGGGCCGGGCGGAGCAGGGCGGTGACGCGGTCGGCCGGGGCGTCCCGGAGAGCGGTGAGGCTGAGCAGCTGATGGCCGATGGTGACGCCCACCATCGTGGTGACGATCAGCGCGGCGCGCAGTTTCGCTTCCCCGTCGTCCCCGTCGTCCCCGTCGTCCCCGTCGGCCGACAACGCGTCCCCGATGTCGGCGATCTGCCGGTCGAGCGCCCCGCGGGCGTGATCGGCAGCGGCCGGGTCGGTGAGCATCGAGCGCAGCATCGCGCGTGTGCCGTCGGGCAGTCCGCCGAGCTTGAGGCCCAGGGTGACCAACAGATGGTCGAGGAGTGCCTCGCCGTCCCCGGCCTCGCCGCCCTCTGGTGTCCGGGGCGCCGATGGTGCCTGTACCGCTTGGGTGAACAGTCCGCGCTTGGAACCGAAGTACTGCATCACCAGGGCCGGGTCGACACCTGCCGAGGCGGCCACCGCGCGGATGGTGGTGCGGTCGAACCCCTTGGCCGCGAACAGCCCGCGAGCGCTGTCGAGAATGCGTGCCTCGGTGGCCCGGCGGCGGTCCGTGCGGGAAGTGGCGTGAGTGGTCACGGATTGACTCTACAGATGTTGACCGATGCCGGGCCGGCTCCTAAGGTGCTTCACTCAACGATCGTTGAGTGAATGGGGTGGGTTTCATGACGGGTTCGCAGGCAGTCGCCTCCCGCACACCGCGCGCAGTGCTTGACCGGTACCACCGGGCCATGCTGGACAAGTCGGCCGACGACCTGGCCGATCTGTACGCCGTGGACGCGGTGCACGAGTTTCCGTTCGCCGCTCCGGGCTTCCCGGCCCATTACGCGGGCCGCGAAGCGGTGCGGGGTGGGTATCGGGCGGCCTGGGGTGCCAGTCCGTTCGAGGTGGTGGAGATCAGGGATGTCGTCGTCCATGTGTCCGACGATCCGGGCACGGTCATAGCCGGGCATGTGGTCGTGGTCCGGTCGGCGGGGGGTGATCGCGCCGCCGTCCCCGGACTGCTGATCATCGACGTCAGCGACGGCCTGATCACGCGGGTGCGCGACTACATGGACGCGCTGGCTGTCGCCCGTGCGGCCGGGGTGGCCGGCGCGTAGGGGCCGCGCGCCAGGGGGTGGGCGGTGCGGGTCGCTGCTCGGCCGTATGTGTCAGGGGTGCGAATGACATCGGAGTGTTACCCGGGTCAGGTGTCACAGGGGTGACGCTCCTGACGTCAGCTGCCATGATGTGCCGATGCACGCGTCTCAGGGGAGAAGCGCCGGCCTGGGACTCGCCCTGGCCTCGGCCTTCGCATTCGGCGGTTCCGGAGTGGCGGCCAAGCCGCTCATCGAGGCGGGGCTCGACCCGCTCCACGTGGTGTGGCTCCGGGTGGCGGGCGCCGCGCTCGTCATGCTGCCCGTCGCCTGGCGCCACCGGGATCTGGTCCGCAGCCGCCCGGTGCTGCTGCTGGGATTCGGACTCCTTGCGGTTGCCGGCGTCCAGGCCTGCTACTTCGCCGCCATCTCCCGTATCCCGGTGGGCGTAGCGCTGCTCGTCGAGTACCTCGCGCCGGCGCTCGTCCTCGGCTGGGTGCGCTTCGTCCAGCGCCGACCGGTGACCGGGGCGGCCGCTGTGGGGGTTGTCCTCGCGGTGGGGGGACTGGCCTGTGTCGTCGAGGTGTGGTCCGGGCTGAGCTTCGACGCCGTGGGGCTTCTGCTCGCCCTCGGTGCGGCCTGCTGTCAGGTCGGCTACTTCGTCCTCTCCGATCAGGGCAGCGCCGACTCGGCCGAGGGAGTCGAGCCTCCGCATCCGGTCGGTGTCATCGCCTACGGCCTGCTGATCGGGGCCGCCGTGCTCACCGTCGTGGCGCGGCCGTGGGGCATGGACTGGTCCGTACTCCGCGGCGACACCGCCATGAACGGCGCGGAAGTACCCGCCTGGCTGCTCCTCGTCTGGATCGTGCTGCTGGCCACCGTCATCGCGTACGTGACCGGCGTCATCTCGGTGCGGCTGCTGTCGCCCGCGGTGGCGGGCGTCGTCGCCTGTCTGGAAGCCGTCATCGCCACCGTGCTGGCGTGGGTGCTGCTCGGGGAGCATCTGGCGGCCCCGCAGCTCATCGGCGGTGCGCTCGTGCTGACCGGCGCCTTCATTGCGCAGTCGTCAACGCCCAAGGCGCCTTCCGGCCCCATTGCCTCAGGGGCGGGCGGGGAGCGGACGGCGGTCGAGGGGGAGTTGCCTGCCGGCCGCACCGCCTTCTAGGGTGACGATCATGCGTTTGACCGTACTTCCGCCGCCTGCCGCCTAGCGCGGGCAGCCACACCTGACGAAGACCGGGCTCGGGCAGTCCCCGAGCGGTTCGTCGCTGCCCGCGTGCGGAGCCGAGCGACCACCTTCCTGTCTTCCTCTGGAGAAGTCACGTGTCGAACCCTGCTTCCGGCCTGCCCGTCGGGCGGAGCCTGTGCTATCTGATCATCGCCGGAGTGGCCTGGGGTACGGCCGGTGCCGCCGCCTCACTGCTCTTTGAGTTCAGCGATCTCGGCCCACTCGGCCTTTCGTTCTGGCGCTGTGCGGGCGGCCTCGTGCTGCTGCTCGCCGCGCTCGCGCTGCGGCCCGGCCGGGCCGCAGCGGTTGCCGAGTCCGGGCGTCGGCGGCTGCTGCGCATTCTCGGTACCGGAATCGGTCTGGCCGTGTTCCAGACCGCGTATTTCGCCGCCGTCCAGGCCACCGGCCTTGCGGTCGGTACCGTGGTCACGCTCGGCGCGGGTCCCGTCCTCATTGCCGTCGGTGCCCGGCTGACGATGGGGGAGCGGCTCGGGCTCGGCGGACTTGCCGCGGTCGCCGGGGCACTGGCCGGTCTCGCCGTGCTGGTGCTCGGAGGCGACGCGGGTACGGTGCGGCCTGCCGGAATCGCGCTGGCACTGCTGTCCGCGGCCGGCTACGCCGCGATCACCCTGCTCACCCGGTGGCTCGGCCGCGACGGCGGCGGCGCGGACCCGCTTGCCACCAGCGCCTGGGCTTTCGCCGTCGCCGCAGTGATCCTGCTGCCGATGGCGGCGGGAGAGGGACTCGTCCCGCAGACGGGCCACCCGGCGCAGGTGGTGATGCTGCTCGTCTACGTCGCAGCGATCCCGACTGCCCTCGCTTACGCGCTCTACTTCGCGGGGGCCGCGATGGTGCGGGCCGCCACCGTGTCGGTGATCATGCTGCTCGAACCGGTCAGTGCGGCGGTCATCGCGGTCGTCGTACTCCGGGAGCAGCTCACGCCCGCCACGGTCGCCGGAACGCTCCTGCTGCTCACAGCGGTGGTGGGGCTGGCCGTCGCCGAGACACGTGGCGCCGCGAACGCCCGCCGGGAGACGGCCGTCCCCGTGTGACGGCAGGGGCGGCGGGGCGGTGACCGTCGCACGGTCCCGCCGCCTCGGGCCGGTTCAGAGCGTCTTCAGATACTCCGGGACGGCGATCGAAGGATCGAGGTTGTCCGCCGGAACCGGCGTGCTGTAGCCGGGCGCCACGGGAACGACGCCCGCCCAGTGGGGCAGTGTGAGGTCGCGTTCGTCGTCGGTCGGGCCACCGGTGCGGAACTTGGCGGAGACCTCCCGCAGGTCCAGTCGGATCACGGCTGTTGCCGCCAGTTCCTTCTCGTCAGCGGGGCGCAGGTCCGTGGACCGCCCGGGCACGACCTGTTCCACGATCGCGTCGAGGGCGACGCGCCGTTCCTCGGGATCGGTCACCGTCTGTGCCAGGCCGTGAACGATCACGGAACGGTAGTTGAGCGAGTGGTGGAAGGCGGAACGCGCCAGCACCAGCCCGTCGACATGCGTCACCGTCAGGCACACGGGCAGTCCCTCGTCGCTTCCGCCTGCCGCCCGCAGCGGGCGGGATCCGGTCGAGCCGTGTACGTAGAGTCGCTCGCCGACCCGGGCGAAGAGCGTGGGAAGGACGACGGGTGCGCCGTCCCGTACGAAGCCGAGGTGGCAGAGGTACGCCTCGTCGAGTATCGAGTGGACCTGGTCCCGGTCGTAAGAGGCCCGTTCGCGGGAGCGGGTCGGGACCGTACGCCCGGTGGGTTCGTAAGTGCTTGCCGTCTCGGCTGTGGCTGCGGGGCCCGGGGGCGTGGTCAGCTGGGGTTCGGTCTCCGGCATTGCGTACTCCATTGCACTAGTGCATACTTGTCTTTGTGCTAGGAGAGTATCGGATCAGTGGGCGGCGTGCGTCAGAAATTGCCGCCAGTGTGGAGCGGGCGGTCGGTTCGGGTGAGCTGGCACCCGGACAAGTGCTGCCTCCCATGCGGGAGTTGGCGAATCAGCTGGAGGTGAACCCTAATACGGTGGCGGCCGCTTACCGCACGCTGCGGGAGCGGGGCGTGATCGAGACGGCCGGGCGCAGAGGCAGCAGGGTCAGGCCGCGGCCGGCGAGCACCGCGCGCGGGTCGGTGCGTGTGGAGGCGCCGCCCGGTGTGCGGGACCTGGGGGACGGCAACCCCGACCCGGCGCTGCTGCCCGCACTGGGAGAAGCCTTCGCCGCAGTCACCGAGGCATACGCGCGGGCGCCGGGGATGTACGCACAGGCGCCCGTGGACCCGGAGTTCGCCGCGCTGGCACGCGCGGGGTTCGACGCGGACGGTGTTCCGGCCGGGCCGGTGATCGCCACTTCGGGCTCGCTGGACGCGATCGAAAGGGTGCTGGTCGCCCATCTCAGACCCGGTGACGCGGTCGCGGTCGAGGATCCGGGCTGGGGCGGCCTGCTGGATCTCGTCCCGGCGCTCGGCATGCGTCCGGTGCCCGTTCCTGTCGACGACGACGGGCCCCTGCCGGACGCCCTCGACGCCGCGCTCAGGGCGGGTGCGCGCGCGGCCGTCATCACGGACCGGGCGCAGAATCCGACCGGAGCCGCGATCGGGGCCGGGCGCGCGGCCGAACTGCGGGCGGTCCTCGCCGGGTACCGGGGCGTGCTGCTCATCGAGGACGACCACGGGCACGCCATCGTCGACCTGCCGCTGCACCCGCTGGCAGGCGCCACGGACCGCTGGGCGTTCGTGCGGTCCGTGGCCAAGGCGTACGGGCCGGACCTGCGCGTCGCCGTGCTGACCGGGGACGCGGTCACCGCCGACCGGGTCTCGGGCCGGCAGCGCCTGGGGCCGGGCTGGGTCAGCCGGCTGCTGCAACGGGCGGTGGTCCACCTGTGGACGACGGACGCGGTCGACTCCCATGAGGTGGCCCGCGCGTACGCCCGCCGCCGGGACGCACTCGTCCGGGCGTTGGAGGACCGGGGCGTCGAGGCGCACGGACGCAGCGGGATGAACGTGTGGGTTCCGGTGAGCGACGAGACGGGGGCCGTGGCACGCCTGCTGCACGCGGGCTGGGCGGTGGCGCCCGGAGCCCGCTTCCGGATATCCGCTCCTCAGGGGATCCGGCTCACCGTGTCGCCGCTCACCGACGCCGACATCGGGCCGCTCGCGGACGCGGTGGCGGCAGCGGCGGGACCCGCAGACCCGTTGAGCTACGGATGAGCTACGCCAGCTCTCGGTGACGCGGTCCCGGTGCCCGTTCCGGCGGGGTGGCTGCTTGGGCGGTGCGGGGCCTGCTCTGGGTCAGTGCGGCACCCGCCAGGACGACGAGAGCGCCGACCGGGGTGTTCCAGCTCAGTTGCTCACCGAGCACGGCGACTCCGGCGGCGGTGGCGATCACCGGGATGAAGTAGGTGACCATCTGCGCGGTCGTCGGACCGACCTCGGTGACCAGGCCGTACTGGAGCAGTACGGCGAGCCCTGTTCCCAGGGCCCCCAGGGCGACGACGGCCAGGGTGGGCCACAGGGGGAATCCGTCGGGTGCCGAGGTGAACAGCGGGGTCACCAGGGCGAGCTGCACCGTACCGAGAAAAAGCTGGCTGCCGGTGAGGGAGAGGGCCGAGGAGCGGCTGCCCGCCAGAGTGCGGCGGACGTAGATCCAGCCGACCGGATAGCTGAGAGAGGCCAGGAGCGCCATCGCCGTACCGCTGAAGTCCAGGCCGGAGAAACCCTGCCAGGCGCCCAGCACGGTGAGTACGCCGAGGAAGCCGAGCCCGAGTCCGGCGACGCGGCGGCGGGTCGGGCGGTCCTCGGAGAGCGCGACGAGGGACAGTGCCATGCCCCACAGGGGTGAGGTCGCGTTGCAGATGCCGGCCAGGGTCGAAGGGATGGTCAGTTCCGCGTAGGCGAACAGGGAGAACGGCAGGGCGTTGAGGAAGAAGGCGGCGACGGCCAGATGGCCCCAGGTGCGGGCGGCGCGCGGCAGCCGCTCCCGCTTGATCGCCATGGCGACGGCCAGGACCGCGGTCCCCGACAGCAGTCGGCCGAGAGTGACCTGGAACGGTGCGTAGCCGTCGGTCCCGACCTTGATGAGGAGGAAGCTGAAACCCCAGATGAGCGAGAGTGCCGCGAAGCGCAGCCGCCAGTCCAGTGCCGGGCGACCGGAGGGCCTGGAAGGCGCGGCCGGAGTGGCTGGCGCGGCCGGAGCGGCGAGGGGGGATGCCGGGGCGGTCTGCTTGATTCCCGGGGTCGCGGTGGCCGTGGACGTCTGCTCGGTCCGCCGTGTGAGGGTGGTCTCGGCGGCCGGGACTCCCGGCGCGGATGGTGCGCTCATGTGGTCAACGATGACGAATGCAATCTCGTAGCACAAGTGAGACTTTGTGCCGGTGTCCGCGTAGCATTGCTTACATGTTGAACCTGGAGCGCCTGCGTACCCTGGATGCCCTGGCCCGGCTCGGCTCGGTCAGCGGGGCCGCCGAGGGGCTGCACGTCACCACGTCCGCCGTCTCCCAGCAGATGGCGAAGCTGGAGCGGGAGGTGGGTCAGCAGCTGCTGGCCAGGAACGGCCGGGGGGTCCGGCTCACCGATGCGGGGCAGCTGCTCGCCGACCATGCGGCCCGGATCCTCTCGCAGGTAGAGCTCGCCCAGTCCGACATCGAGGCCCAACGGGGCGAGGTGGTGGGCGAGATCCGGCTGAGCGCGTTTCCCACCGCGGCGCGCGGACTCTTTCCGGCGACACTCCTTGCCCTGCGTTCCGGCCACCCTGAACTCAAGGTGCATACGCGGGAGTTGGAGCCGGAGGACGGGCTCCGGGCGGTACTCAGGGGTGACATCGATCTCGCTGTGGTGCTGGACTGGAGCAATAAGCGCCTGCCGGTCCCGGGTGGCCTCGCCCGTGCGCAACTGCTCGACGACGCGCCGGACATCGCCATGCCTGCCGGTCATCCGCTCGCGGGGCGGGACAAGGTCGACCTGGAGGACTTCGCCGACGACGACTGGGTGTCCTGGCCCGAGGGTGAGTTCTGCTACGACTGGCTGATGTTCACCCTCCGCTCCAAGGGGATCGAACCGCGCATCGCCCACCTGGCCGGCGAGCACCATACCCAACTTGCCCTGATTGCCGCGGGTATGGGTGTCTGTGTGGCGCCACGGCTGGGCCGCGGTCCCGTGCCGGACGGGGTGCGGCTGGTGCCGGTGAGGCAGAAGATGCGGCGGCATGTCCACGCGGTGTGGCGGGCGGACGCGGACCGGCGTCCGTCGATCAGGGCGGCGGTCGCGGCGCTCCGGGAGGTGGGGCGGGAGCTGGACGATCCGTTGAGGGATGCCTGAGGTTCCGCGTCGGGGTCAGGCCGGGCCGGCCAGTTTGCCGAAGTCCCAGGATGTGACGGCGTCGGGCGTGAGCCGCATCCAGGCGTGCCGGCCGTCGTGCGGCATCGTCTGCATGCCGAAGTACTTCGCGGCGAACAGCCTCTCGGGGACGGTGAGTTCCGGGCAGGGCTCGCCGGTGCGCGGTACCTCGCCGACGAAGACGGCCTCGCCCGAGAGCTCGATGCCGCGCAGCTCTCCGTACTCGACCCCGTCGTCGACGACCACGGAGATCCTCGGGTCGTGGCTCAGCTGCGACCAGCGCAGACTCCGGGTGATGGAGTAGAGCCACAGTGACGTACCGTCCCAGCAGAACCAGAGCGCACCGACGTGCGGGCGGCCGTCCGCACCGACGGTGGCGACCCGGCAGGTGCGCTGTCCGGCGAGGTAGGCGTCCCGCTCCTCGTCCGTCATCATGATCCGGCGACCCCGCCGCTGACTGACGGCCATGGGAAAGCCCCCTCCTATTGGCTGACTATGTGTCAGGAATCATGAGGCCTCTTCCTTCATCGCGCAATGGAGGCTAGCCTCGCGCGGCCGATCCGTCATCGAGAGGGGCTGCCGTGCCGTCCAGGGAACAGCTAGCCGAGCAGACCGATCCGGCCACCACCGTCCTGCTGACGGTGGAATGCCAGCAAGGTGTGGTGGGACCCGGCAGCGCGCTGCCCGAACTGGCCAAGGAGGCCAGGTCCTCCGGAGCCCTGCACAACGTCGCACGACTGGTCTCCGCCGCCCACGAGGCAGGCGTCCAGGTGCTGCACGCGGTGGCCGAACGCCGCCCGGACGGCCGGGGCGCCAACAGCAACGCCCGTCTCTTCCGTGCCGCGGGGCGGCTCCCCGTACAGCAGCATTCCGGCACCACGGCGGTACGGATCGCCGAGCCCATCGAGGTGGCGGACCAGGACCTCGTCGTCCGCAGGCTGCACGGGCTGTCGCCGATAGCGGGTACGGACGTGGACGCTCTGCTCCGTAACCTGGGCTGTCGCACCCTGGTCGTCACCGGCGTATCGGCGAATGTGGCGATTCCCAACGCGGTCTTCGACGCGGTGAACCTCGGGTACACCGCAGTGGTGCCGGCCGATGCCATCGCGGGGGTGCCCGCCGACTACACCCCCGCGATGATCCGCAACACCCTGGCCCTGGTCGCCACCGTGACCACGACCGACGCCCTGCTCGGCTGCTGGCTGAGCGGACGGACCGGGACGAGGGGGTGAAGGGGCGCCCCGGGTCGGCAGGGAGGCCGGCTAAGACGCCAGGCTGATCGAGTCGCCCTCGACCGTGATCGCGGCGGCGGGCAGCGGCGTGGTGGCGGGCCCCGTCTTGACCGCACCCGTCGCCACGTCGAACTTGCTTCCGTGACACGGGCAGTTGATGGCGCCGTCGGAGACGCTCGACACCGCGCACCCCGCGTGGGTGCACTTCGACGAGAACGCCTTGAACTCACCGGGCGCGGGCTGCGTCACCACGACCCCCTGTTCCGTGAAGATCTTGCCGCCGCCCTCCGGGATGTCGGCGGTCTTCGCGAGGACCGGGCCTCCGCCGCCGTCCCCGCCGTCATCGGTCTGCTTGACGACACCGGAACCGGCTGCCTCCTTCGAGCCGCCGCACGCGGTCAGTACGGCGGCCACGGAGACGGCGCCGACCGCTGTGACGACGGTCCGGCGTCCGATGTGGACCTCGTGGTCCTGCGATGCGCTCATGCTGGTGCTTCCTTCCGCGGTGTTCTCGGCTCCGACGCTTCGTCCAGAGGTACGCGCAGCCGGTTGTCTGTGTTCAACGCCCCAGGGACTTCCACAGGAAGTCCCGCTCCAGCAGCAGCAGATTGCTTGCGGTCTGCTCCCGTCCGACCAGGTGGCCGGCGCCCGACAGCGGCAGAACCGTGTGCGGCCTGCCCGCGGCGAGCAGTGCTGCGGAGAGCCGCAGTGTGTGCGCCACGGCCACATTGTCATCGGCAAGACCGTGCACGAGCATGAGCGGCCGGGTCAGTGCCGCCGCCTCGTCCAGGAGCGAGTTCCGGGTGTAGTTCTCGGGCTGCACGTCCGGGTGTCCCAGAAAGCGTTCCTCCCAATGGGTGTCGTAGAGCCGCCGGTCGGCGGGGGCCGCTCCCGCCACCGCCGCGTGGAAGACCTCCGGGTGCCGCAGGACGGCCGCCGCCGCCAGATACCCGCTGAACGACCAGCCACGCATCGCCACCCTGGTCAGGTCGAGGTCGGGGTGACGGGCGGCCGCCGCGTGCAAGGCGTCGATCTGGTCCTCCAGGACGGCCGTGAGGCGGTCGCCGTGCACCGACTTCTCCCACGCCTCACCACGTCCCGGGGTGCCTCGTCCGTCCGTCACCAGCACCGCGAACCCCTGCTCGGCGAACCACTGGGCGACCGCGACCCACCACGCCCGTACCTCCAGGACGACCTGCATGCCGTGGCCGGCGTAGGGGTTGAGCAGCACCGGCAGGGGACCGTCGCCCGGCCGGTGCCACGACGGCAGATAGAGCCTGCTGCGCAGTTTCCGCCTCCCCAGGCTCAGGGCCAGCGGCCGCGGGGTGACGAGGGGTTCCTCGGCCAGTACCGCGATGCTTCCCACGGGCACGCCGGCGCGCAGCACCGTCACCGTGTGGCCGTCCGGCGTCCTGCTGTCCAGAACCACCGTGGCACCGCCGACTGCCGCCGTGTGTACGCCGGGTGAGCTGCTGACCCGTACGAAACCCTCACCCGGATCATCGGTGGCGTACGACCAGACATGGATCTCGGTGGGCTCCTCGCCCGCCGTGAAGTACACACGACCGTCGGCCGCGCCGATCACCTCGCGGACCTCCAGGCCCGGCGGCGTCGTGGTGCCGCCGATGTCCAGCCCCTGGCTGTCGCCTCCCGGCCGTGCCGGGACGACGAGCGCTCCGGAGGCGAGGCGCAGCGGCGTGCCCGGACGCAGGGCGACCCAGGCGGAGTCCTGGGTCCGGTGCGAGACGCGGGTCGCACCCGACGCCTCGTCCACCTCCAGGACATGGACCGACCGCTGGTCCCGTGTCTGTACGGAGACGAGCGGCCCGTGGCCGTCCCAGCCCGCCGCCACGACGTACTCGAACGCGCGGTCCGTCCATACGTCTTCGGGGTGTCCGTCCCCGGCCTCCGCGGGCAGGCGGACGGCGATCCGCTCCCCGCGGACCGGCACCAGATGCATCGACACCTTCGCGTTCGCGGTGCCGGCGGCCGGATACGCCACCACGCGGGGCGGCCGTTCCGGGTCCGAGGGATCGGCGATGTACCGGCGCCTGACCGCTGCCGTGTCCACCCGGGCGACCAGGAGCGCATCGCCGCGAGGCGACCACCAGTAACCGCGCGAGCGTCCGATCGACTCCTGCGAGACGTAGTCGGACAGACCGTACGTCACGTGCTCTCCGTCCGGTTCGGCCAGCGGCCGGTCGCCGGTCCCGTCCGCCCGTACGATCCGCAGCGCGCCCCCGGACACGTACGCGATCAGGGAGCCGTCAGGAGAGGGGCGCGGATCGACGACCGGTCCGGCCGTGGTGACCCGGCGCGCGGCGCCGCCGTCGGTGCGGAGCACCCACAGGACGCCCTGGAGCGCGAAGGCGACCAGCCGCGCTGAGGCGTCGGTGGCGTAGGACACCAATCCCGAGGACGTCACGCGGGCCCGCTCCCGGCGGGCCAGCTCCTCCGGGGGAACCTCGCCCGGTTCCTCGTTCGTGAAGCAGGGATCGAGCGGATCGGCGAGCAGCCGTTCCGTACCGTTCTCATGCAGCCACAGCCTGCTCACAAGATCGGTTCCCGAGGCGCTCCGGACGAACAGCACCCGTTCGCCGTCGGGGGAGACGGTGAGCTGCCGGGGCACGCCGAGCGAGAAGCGCCGGGTGCGGGCGAACTGGAGGGGGAAGCGCTCGGAGGCGGTCGCGTGTGCGTCGGCGGGTGCGTCGGAAGGGGGAGTCATGGCGACACCATGACAGGTCGAAATGTGCTCGATCCATCCCGGTCAGCCCCCATGTGATGCGGGGCTCCCCTCCGGAGGGACGGCGGCCCTGCGGACACCGGCCCTGACGCGACGGAGCCCCGCATCACACGCGACGGGCGCGTGCGATGCGGGGCTCCGGGTGACGGTGTGCCTGTGCGGCGGAGATCAGTGCGTCGGGGCGGTGGCGGACTTCGCCGCGGCGGCGCTCTCCTCCGCGAGGCGCTCCATGCCGCTCTGCGTCTTGAGCGGCTTCTCCTTGATGAACAGCACCGCGATCAGGGCGAGGAACGCGAAGGGGGCGCCGATCAGGAAGACGTCCGCGGTCGCGACGCCGTACGCGTTCTCGACCACCTGGCGGGCCGGTTCGGGAAGGGTGCTGAGGTTGGGAACGCCGTGCCCGGCACCCCCGTTGTCCGCTGCCCCGCCGAAGCCCTTCTCCATCTCCGAGGCCACCCGGTGGCCGAGGACGGCGCCCAGTGCGCTCGTACCGATCGCCCCGCCGAGGCTCCGGAAGAACGAGAGCACCGAGGTGGCCGCACCGAGTTCCGACGCGGGTACGTCGTTCTGTGCGGCCAGCACCAGGTTCTGCATCAACATGCCGACGCCGACGCCGAGCACGACCATGTACAGGCTGAGCACGGCGAACGAGGAGTCGGCGCCGATCGTGGACAGCAGGCCCATGCCCGCGGTCATGATGACGCCTCCCGCGATCAGGAAGCCCTTCCACTTGCCCCTGGAGGAGATGATCTGTCCTGCGACGGTCGTGGAGACCATCAGGCCGAGGATCATCGGCAGGCTCATCAGGCCCGCGATGGTCGGCGTCTTGCCGAGCGAGATCTGGAAGTACTGCGAGAGGAACACCGTGCCGCCGAACATGGCCACGCCGACCAGCATGCTCGCGACCGTCGTCAGTGCCACGGTGCGGTTGCGGAAGATGTCCAGCGGGATGATCGGTTCCTTGACCCTGGATTCGACCAGGATCGCGGTGCCCAGCAGGACGACACCCGCGGTGACCAGGGCGGCAGTCTGCCACGACGCCCAGTCGAACTGGTTGCCCGCCAGGGTCACCCACAGCAGCAGGGCGCTGACGCCGCTCATGATGAGGACGGCGCCGAGATAGTCGATCTTCACTTCCCGGCGGACCGTGGGCAGTTTCAGGGTCAGCTGGAGCAGCACGATGGCAAGCAGCGCGAACGGCACGCCGATGAAGAAGCACCAGCGCCAGCCGAGCCAGGAGGTGTCGACGAGTACGCCCCCGATGAGCGGGCCCGCGACGGTGCCGACGGCGAAGACGGCACCGAAGATGCCGGAGTAGCGGCCGAGTTCACGCGGCGGGATGATCGCCGCCATCACGACCTGGGCGAGTGCGGTGAGACCGCCCGCGCCGATGCCCTGCACGACGCGGCTCACGATGAGCAGCCCGACGCTGTGCGAGAAGCCGGCGACGAGCGAGCCGACGACGAACATCGACAGCGAGAGCTGGATGAGCAGCTTCTTGTCGTAGAGGTCGGACAGCTTGCCCCAGATCGGGACGGTCGCCGTCATGGCGAGAAGCTCGGCCGTGACGACCCAGGTGTACGAGGACTGGCTGCCGTTCAGATCGGCGATGATCCTGGGCAGGGCGTTGGAGACCACGGTGGAGGCCAGGATGGCCACGAACATTCCGGCCATCAGGCCGGACATGGCCTGAAGTATCTGGCGGCGCGTCATACCGGACGCGGCCCCCTCGGGTGAACCGGCGGTACCGGTTTCGGGTGTGACGGCAGCGGTCATCGGCTGACGTTCCTCATTCTCTGGTGACTGGTTCTGTGGTGACTGGTTCTGTGGAGAGTGGTTCTGTGACGAGTGGTTCTGCGGTGACGGGTGAAGCCCCGGTGATGCAGGTCTTCAGGTCTTCACGTCTTCAGGCCGGTGGCCAGTGAGGCGAACGCCTCGCGGTAGAGGCTCTGGAACGTACGGGTGCGGCCGGAGGACACCCAGACCTCGACGGTGGCGCGCACGGCGGCGATCGCCACGTGCGCGAGCAGCCGGGGCTGGAGATCGGTCTCGGGGTCCTGCCCCAGACGCTCGGCCAGAACGGCGACCAGGGCGCGCTCGTCGGCACCCTGGGCGGCCAGGAAGCCAGGAAGCAGTGAAGGGCTCGTCCTGAGCACCGTCATCTGGAGCTCCCAGCGTTCGTGGTCCTCCTCGATCTGGGCGAGTTCCCGGGCGAGCGCCTCGCTGAGAGCTTCGAGTGCCGTGAGGTGTTCCGGGGCGTTCAGTACGGCCCGGCGGGTCCGTTCGGCGCTCTCGATGCCGGGGCGGGTGATCGCGTCGTCGAGGCACGGGAAGTAGTTGAAGAACGTGCGTACGGAGACGCCGACCGCGTCGGTGACCGCTTCCACGGTCACGTTCTCGATCCCCCGGTCCGCGGCCATGCGCAGCGCCATGTCGGCAAGGGCGTCGCGCGTCGCGCGCTTCTTGCGTTCGCGCAGCCCGAGGGAGGTGTCGTCGGCACTCATGAAGGTGCATGCTATGCAATTTTGCACCCTGGGCAAAATTCCTTGCGGTGCGGGCCGGGGGGCGGTGTGCCGCCTGCCGGTGACGTGTGCGGTCAAAAGAGACGGTGCGTATCTCTTCACTGGGCTCGGGGGGCGCTGTTACATTCCGGAAAACAAGAATTCATTTCAGTCTGTGACTGGAGGCACCCATGACGGCTGTCCAAGATGCTCCCCACGTGCCTGCGCCGGTTCGTCGCGAACTGCCACCGTCGATGGTCGAGCGGATGACGCTGATCATGGACGTCTTCGAGGGCCGGACGGCCCGGCTCTCGCTGGAGGAAGTGGCCCGGTCCACACAGCTGCCCAGGTCGACGGCGCACCGGATTCTTGACCAGCTGGTACGGCTGCGCTGGCTCGAACACACCGGCCTCGGCTACGGACTCGGGCGCCGCGCCCTCGGCCTCGGCGGCGGGGACGGCGCGCACAGCAGGATCCGCGAGGCCGCCGCCGCCCGGCTGCACCACCTGCAGATCCAGACCGGACTGGTGGTCCACCTGGCCGTCCTGGACGGGGCGGAGGTGCACTACCTCGACAAGGTCGGCGGCCGTTTCGCCGCGGCTGTTCCCTCCCGTGTCGGCGGCCGGGCACCCGCCCATTCGACCGCGCTCGGCAAGGCCATGCTGGCCTGGCACGAACCGGAGGACGTCGAGGCCAGGGCCGCCGAATCCATCGGTCGTCTGACGCAGCGGACCATCGCGGACCTCGGCACCCTGCACCAGGAACTCAACCGCATCCGCCGCCGCCACGGCCTCGCCTTCGAGCGCGGCGAGTGCTTCCCGGACATCGCCTGCGTCGCCGCCGCGGTGCGCGGGCCCGAGGGGCCGGTCGCCGCGATCTCCCTGGTGGGGGACGCCTGGTCCCCGCTGGAGAAGGTGGCGCCGCTGGTCGTGGACGCGGCGCGGCAGGTGTCGCACGAGTTGTTCCCCGAGCCGGAGACGCCGGTCAGAGCGGCGCGCCGGGCTGCCGCCGTGCCGGAGGAGACGTGGTCCCCGCAGGCCATGGACCGCCTGCTCGCCGCGGGGCAGTACGGCGACTGGCAGTAGACGAGGCGGAGATGAGGAGGGCCCCGTATACGACCGGGGCCCGCCGCTCCTCACCCCCAGTGGTCGCCCCAGCCCCACGGGCCGGGGGGCGCCGCCGGGCTGCCGAGGCCGAAGCCGCCGCGGAAGAAGAGCATCGGCTGCCGGTCGGTCACGGTCTCCAGGGCGAGGACCCGGCCCACCACGACATCGTGGTCGCCCGCGCCGTGCACGTCGTGGATGTCGGCGTGCACCCGGGTCAGGACGCCGGGCAGCGACGGCGTTCCCCAGCGGGAGACCTCCCAGTCCAGCCCCTCGTACTTGCGGCCCCTGCTCGAACCGAACCGGCCGCAGAGATCAGTCTGTTCCTCGGCCAGGATGTTCACGGTGAACCGCCCCGCCTCCCTGATCCTCGGCCAGGCCCGCCCCCGGTGGTCGGCGCAGAACAGGACCAGGGCCGGTTCGAGCGACACCGAAGCGAACGACTGGCACGCGAAACCTGCGGGGTCGCCGTCCCGGCCGATCCCCGTCACCACCGTGACCCCGGACGCGAACGTCCCCATGGTGTGCCGCATCCGTGCAGGGGTCGGCTCGGTCTCCTCGCATGCCTCGGGCGCGGACAGGGACTCTGCGGTCATCGGGTTCACCTCGACGGGGACGGTGCGGTGGTGTGCCCGGGGCCGGGCAGGGGGCCGAAAGTAGGACAGCGGCCGAAGCGTCGGGGGGCTGTTCCCGATGAGTGGAACGGCCCCGAGCGGTGGGCCGCCGCAGGCCGCCCGCATCCCGGCGGCCGTACGCATCCCGCTCACCGAGACGCCCGCCGCGTGGCCCGGCAGGCCGTGGCTACCGTCCAGGAACCGATCACACGGCACCCATGGCCGCCCGGAGGGATCACCACCCTGGCCGGCACACCGGGTCCACCGGACACCGAGGTCAACCGAGGCAGGGATGATGACGGCGCTGAGCCATGACTCCACACTGCGCGAACTCGCCACCGATGAAGGCGTGTTGTGCTACCACGAGGCCGGAGACGGCCCGCCCCTGCTGTTGCTGCACGGATCCGGCCCCGGGGTCACCGGATGGCGCAACTACCGGCACAACCTGGGTGCGTTCGCCGAACACTTCCGCTGCCTGGTCCTGGAGTTCCCCGGATTCGGGGTCAGCGACCCGGCCGACGGCCACCCCATGGCGACAGCCGCCTCGTCCGTCACCCGCCTCCTCGACGGACTCGGGCTCCAGCAGGTCGACATCATCGGCAACTCGATGGGCGGCATCGTCGGCACGCAGTTCGCGCTGGCCCACCCCGACCGGGTGCGCCGCCTCGTGACGATCGGCGGCATCGGCCGGAACCTGTTCAGCCCGGGGCCCGGTGAGGGGATCAAGCTGCTCTCCGAGTTCACCGACGCACCCTCCCGCGAGGGCCTCGTCCGCTGGCTGAACTCCATGGTGTACGACCGGTCCCTGGTGACCGAGGAACTCATCGAGGAGCGGTGGGCCCAGGCCACCGACCCGGACACGCTCGCCAGTGCGCGCCTGATGTACGGCAGCGAGGCGTTCGCCGCTCGTTCCGCCGCGGCCGCCGCGTCCGACGCGGCACCGTACTGGGCCATGCTCCACCGGCTCCGCGCGAAGACGCTGCTCACCTGGGGCCGCGACGACCGGGTCAGCCCTGTCGACATGTCGATCGTGCCGATGCGCACCATCCCCGACGCCGAACTGCACGTCTTCCCGGACTGCGGGCACTGGGTGATGATCGAACAGAAGGCCGCCTGGGAAAGCGCGGTCCTCGCCTTCCTCACCCGCAAGGACGCGGCGTGAGCGCCGCCGCCCAGGGCGCCTGGGACGAGGAGTTCGACTTCGTCGTCGTCGGCAGCGGCGGAGGCGGCATGGCCGCCGCGCTGACCGCGGCCGACAGCGGACTGAGCACCGTTGTCGTGGAGAAGGGAGCGATGTACGGGGGGACGACCGGCATCTCCGGGGGTGGCATCTGGATCCCCAACAACCCCACCCTGCGGGCCGAGGGGCACGACGACAGCCGCGAGTCCGTACGCCGCTATCTCGACCTGCTCACCGAGAACCGCGTGCCCGCTGCCCGACTCGACGCCTACGTCGACCAGGGCCCCGCCGCGATGGAGCTGCTGGAGAAGAGCCGCTGGATGCGGTTCTTCTGGGTCAAGGGCTACGCCGACTACCACCCCGAGTACGACGGCGGCCGCCCGCGCGGCCGGTCCATCGAGGCGCTGCCCTTCGACACCCGCAATCTCGGCGAGGACGAGAAGCACCAGCGGCCCAACAGTCTCAAGGGCCCCCTCGGGCTCTGGATCACCGCCAAGGACTACCGCGACCTCGCGATGGTCAAGCGGACCTGGCGCGGACGCCGGGCCTCAGTGATCGCCGCCTGGCGCGTCTCGTCCAACATGGTCCGCCGCCGCCACATGGCGACCGGAGGCAGGGCGCTGGTGGCGCGGATGCGGATGGCGCTCAAGGAAGCCGGCGTACCGGTGTGGCTGCGCAGCCCGATGACCGAGCTCGTCACCGACGCACAGGGCACGGTCACCGGCGTCGTCGTCACCCGCGACGGCAAGGCCGTACGGGTCGGCGCCCGGCACGGCGTGCTCCTCGCCACGGGCGGTTTCGACCACAACCGGGAGATGCGCGAGAAGTACCTGCCCGAGGGCGGCCGCGACAACCACAGCGCCGGAGCCGTCGAGAACGTCGGCGACGGCATCCTCGCCGGCCAGGCACTCGGCGCAGCCCTCGACTTCATGGACGACGCCTGGTGGATGCCGTCCGTGCACCACCCCTCCGGTGCCACGATCCCGCTGGTCTCCGAGCGGTGCATCCCGCCGTCGGTCATCGTCTCCGCCGACGGCAGACGCTTCACCAACGAGTCGTCCCCGTACGTCAACTTCGTCCACGACCAGCTCGAAGGCGGGCACACCACCGCCTGGTTCGTCATGGACGCCAAGGCCCGTGCCCGGTATCCGTTCGCGCAGATCCTCCCCGGCATGCCCTTCCCCAAGGCGTTCTACGAGAACGGCACCGTGCACCGCGCGGACACCGTCGCCGATCTCGCCCGGAGCATCGACGTCCCGGCCGACGCCCTCACCGGGACCGTCGAACGGTTCAACGGCTTCGCCCGTACCGGCAAGGACACCGACTTCGGCCGCGGCGACAGCGCCTACGACCGCTACTACGGCGACCCGACGATGAAGAACCCCAACCTCGACGAACTCGTCAAGGCCCCCTACTACGCGATCCGTATCGAGGTCGGCGACCTCGGGACCAAGGGCGGCCTCGTCTGCGACGAGCACAGCCGGGTGCTGCGCGAGGACGGCTCGGCCGTCGCCGGGCTGTACGCCACCGGCAACACGTCCGCGGCCGTCATGGGCAACGAGTACGCCGGACCCGGTGCCACCATCGGCCCCGCCATCGTGTTCGGCTACCTCGCGGCCCGGCACGCGGCCGCCGTCACCCGCTCGGGGGCCGGGGCCGCCGGAGGCACCCCGTGAGCCCGGCGCCGCTGACCGTACGCGTCGTCAAGGTGATCCGGGAGACGGCCGACGCGCACTCACTCGTCCTGGAACCGGCGGACGGGGACCGGGCCCGGTTCACCTACCGGCCCGGCCAGTTCCTCACCGTACGGGTGCCCTCCGAGCGCCCCGGCGGAGCGGCCCGCTGCTATTCGCTGTGCAGCTCCCCGGCGCGCGACGAGCACCTGAAGGTGACCGTCAAGCGCACGGCCGGGGGGTACGCCTCCCACTGGATCTGCGACCACGTCACCGAGGGCGACACCTTGGAGGTGCTGCGGCCCGCCGGCACCTTCACCCCGGACTCGCTCGACGGCGACTTCCTGCTGTGCGCCGCGGGCAGCGGCATCACCCCGGTCATGTCGATCCTCGTCTCCGCCCTGCACGCGGGGACCGGCGCGGTCACGCTTCTCTACGCCAACCGTGACGAGCAGTCCGTCATCTTCCGCGACGAACTGACCGCGCTGGCACAGGAGTACGGAGACCGGCTCACCGTCCTGCACTGGCTTGAGTCCGTCCAGGGCCGGCCCACCGCAGCCGGCCTGCGCACCCTCGCCGGCCCCTACGCCGGGAGGCCCGCCTTCGTCTGCGGTCCCGGCCCCTTCATGGAACTGGCGGCCGGCGCGCTCACCGGACTGGGCGTACCACCGGACCGGATCACGGTCGAGCGCTTCACCTCACTGACCGGCGACCCGTTCGCGGAACGCGAGCCCGCGCCCGAGCCGGACACCGCAGGGCCCGTCAGTACGGCCGACGTGGAGCTGGACGGGGTGCGCCACACCGTCGACTGGCCCCGGAACACACCCCTGCTCGACGTGCTGCTCGCCGCCGGACTGGACGCGCCGTACTCCTGCCGCGAGGGCAGTTGCAGCGCCTGCGCCTGCGTACTCACCGAGGGGGAGGTGGCCATGGAGCGCAACGAGGTCCTCGACGTGACCGACCTCGCCGACGGCCTGATCCTCGCCTGCCAGGCGCGCCCGCTCAGCGACCGTCTCAAGGCCACCTACGACGGCTGACCGCGCCCTCCCGCACCCCTTCTCCCTTCCCCACTCGACCCGGATGAGGTTCGAACCGTGACCAAGGCGACCGCCGCGATCGTCGGATCCGGCAATATCGGCACCGACCTGATGTACAAACTCCTGCGCTCGCCGGACATCGAGCCGCGCTGGATGATCGGCATCGACGAGCAGAGCCCCGGCCTCAAGCGTGCCGCCGACCACGGCCTGCACGCGAGCGCCGACGGAGTCGACGCCCTCCTGGCCGGCCAGGAACGGCCGGACCTGGTCTTCGAGGCCACGTCCGCGTACGTCCACCGGGCCAACGCCCCCAAGTACGCCGGACTCGGCATCCAGGCCATCGACCTGACGCCCGCCGCGATCGGCCCGGCCGTCGTGCCCGCCGTCAACCTGGGCGACCACCTCGACGCACCGAACGTCTCCCTCATCACCTGCGGCGGCCAGGCCACCATCCCGATCGTGCACGCCGTCTCGCGGGTCACCGAGGTGGCCTACGCGGAGATCGTCGCGAGCGTCGCCTCGCCGTCGGCGGGACCCGGCACCCGCGCCAACATCGACGAGTTCACGCTCACCACGAGCCGGGGCATCGAGACGATCGGCGGCGCCGCCAAGGGCAAGGCCATCATCATCCTCAACCCGGCCGAGCCGCCGATGCTGATGCAGGACACCGTCTTCTGCGCCATCCCCGCCGATGCGGACCGGGACGCCCTTACCGAGTCCATCCACGAGACCGTTGCCCGGGTCGCCGCGTACGTACCCGGCTACCGGCTGCGCACCGAGCCGCAGTTCGACGGACCGACCGCGGTCAGCGGCGGGCCCGCCCGCGTCGCGGTCTTCATCGAGGTGGAGGGCGCGGGCGACTTCCTGCCGCCGTACTCCGGAAACCTCGACATCATGACCGCCGCCGCCACCAGGGTCGGCGAGGGCTTCGCCCAGCGGATCACCGCCCGCCGCGCCGGCGCCTGACCGCCGCACACCGAGGAGTACACGAGCCATGCCCTACAGCTCCGACCTGGACATCCGGGTCACCGACTCGTCCCTCAGGGACGGATCGCACGCCAAGCAGCACCAGTTCACCGTCGACCACGTCACCTCCATCGTCGCCGCCCTCGACGACGCGGGCGTGCCCGTCATCGAGGTCACCCACGGCGACGGCCTCGGCGGGTCCTCCTTCAACTACGGCTTCAGCCACACCCCGGAGCAGGAGCTCATCAAAGCCGCGGTGAAGACCGCCCGCCGGGCGAAGATCGCCTTCCTGATGCTGCCGGGGCTCGGCCTCCAGGACGACATCCGCGAGGCCGCGGACAACGGCGCCGCGATCTGCCGGATCGCCACCCACTGCACCGAGGCGGACATCTCCGTCCAGCACTTCGGCCTCGCCCGCGAACTCGGCCTGGAAACCGTCGGGTTCCTGATGATGTCGCACAGTCAGCCGCCCGAGGTGCTGGCCCGGCAGGCCCGCATCATGGCCGACGCGGGCTGCCAGTGCGTGTACGTCGTCGACTCCGCCGGTGCCCTCATCATGGAACAGACCAGTGACCGGATCGCCGCCCTGGTCACCGAGCTGGGCGACGACGCGCAGGTCGGCTTCCACGGCCACGAGAACCTCGGCCTCGGCGTCGCCAACTCGGTCCTTGCCGTACGCGCCGGGGCCAAGCAGATCGACGGGTCCACCCGCCGCTTCGGCGCGGGCGCCGGCAACACACCTGTCGAGGGCTTCGCCGCCGTCGCCGAGAAGCTGGGGATCCGTACCGGCATCGACGTACTGAAGATCATCGACGCGGCCGAGGACGTGGTCCGGCCCGTCATGGACGGCGAGTGCCTGCTCGACCGGCTGTCGCTGACGATGGGTTACGCCGGTGTCTACTCCAGCTTCCTGAAGCACGCCGCCCGCCAGGCCGCCACCTACCAGGTCTCCGGCGCCGAGATCCTCATGGAGGCGGGCCGCCGCAAGCTCGTCGGGGGCCAGGAGGACCAGCTCATCGAGATCGCCGTCGCCCTCGCGGCGAGGAACCGGTCCGAGACCGCCCAGCTCTCCTCGGGGAAGTGAGAACCACCATGCCCAATCCCGTACTCGAAGCCGTCGAGGCACGCGCCGACGAGATCCGTGCCCTCGGTCCCGCCAATGAGGCGCTCGGCCGGCTCGACGACCAGGCGGCGAAGATCCTGCGGGACGTCGGGGCGATGCGCATGCTCCAGCCGAAGACGTACGGCGGCCTCGAACTGCATCCGCGCGAGTTCGCCGAGACCGTCATGAGGATCGCCGCTCTGGACGGAGCGACCGGCTGGGTCACCGGTGTCGTCGGGGTCCACCCGTGGGAGATGGCGATGGCCGACCCCCGGGTCCAGCAGGAGATCTGGGGCGAGGACCCCGACACCTGGATCGCCTCCCCGTACGCACCGATGGGCCTGCTGAGGCCCGTCGACGGCGGGTACGTCTTCAACGGCCGCTGGCAGTTCTCCTCCGGCACCGACCACTGCCGCTGGATCTTCCTCGGCGGTTTCCTCGCCGACGCGGACGGCAAGCGGCTCAACCCGCCGCAGTCCGTGCACGTCATCCTGCCCCGCGCCGACTACGAGATCGTCGAGGACTCCTGGGACGTCGTCGGGCTGCGCGGCACCGGCAGCAAGGACGTCATCGTCAAGGACGCGTTCGTACCCGACTACCGCGTGATCGAGTACGCCAAGGTCGTGGACGGTTCCCTGGCCGCCGAGTCCGGGCTGGCCAACCCCGCCTACCGGCTGCCCTTCTCGGCCGCGTTCCCGCTCGGCATCACCGCCGCGGTGATCGGAATCTGCGAGGGCGCTCTCGCGCACCACCTCGACTACCAGCGCGGCCGGGTGCAGATCACCGGCCAGGCCGTGAAGGACGACCCGTACGTCCTGTACGCCATCAGCGAGGCGGCGGCCGAGATCGCGGCGGCCCGCTCGGCGCTGCTGGACAACATCTGCCGGCTCCACGACGCGGTCGCGGCCGGGCAGGAGATCAGCTTCGAGCGCCGCGCCGTCGGCCGGCGCACCCAGGCGGCCGCCGCCTGGCGGGCCGTCCGAGCCGTCGACGAGATCGTCGCCCGCTCCGGCGGCAACGCGATGCGGCTGGACAACCCGATCCAGCGCTTCTGGCGCGACGCGCACGTGGGTCTCACGCACGCCATCCATGTGCCGGGATCCGTCTTCCACGCCTCCGCCCTCACCGAGATCGGCATCGAGCCGCCGCACGGCCCGATGCGCTCGATGATCTGACGCCTTCGACCGACGGCAGACCGGTTCAGAGAGGAACACTCATGACACAGATCCGCGGACTCGGCTATCTCCGGGTCCAGTCCAGTGACATCGGGCGCTGGCGCGAACTCACCGTGGACGCCCTCGGCTTCGCCGAAGGATCCGGGCCGGACCCCGACGGCCTGTACCTGCGCATGGACGAGCGCCGCTCCCGGCTCGTCGTCCTGCCCGGCGACACCGACCGGGTGCTGTCGATCGGCTGGGAGGTGCGGGACCAGTTCGCGCTCGCCGCCGTCGGCCGTGCCGTCGAGGCGTCCGGTACGGGAGTGAAGCCGCTCAGCCGTGAGGAGGCCGACGACCGGGGCGTCGAGCAGGGCATCACCTTCGAGGACCCGGCAGGCGTGCCCGTCGAGGTGTTCTTCGCCCCGATCCTCGACCACAGTCCCGTCGTCACCAAGCTCGGCCAGCGGTTCGTCACCGGCGGTCAGGGGATGGGACACATCGTCCTGCCCACCACCAGCCCCGACGAGACGATCGCCTTCTACACCGAAGTGCTCGGATTCCTGCCCCGCGGCTCGATGCGGCTCGGCGGCGGGTCGCCGCGCCGGGTGCGTTTCATGGGGGTCAACGAACGCCACCACAGCCTGGCCGTCTGCCCCGCCCCGCACGGCGAGGCGCCCGGCCTCGTACATCTGATGGTCGAGGTGGACAGCCTGGACGCGGTCGGCCGTGCCCTCGACAACGTGGCCGAGCAGGGCTTCTCGCTCTCCTCGACGCTGGGGCGGCACACCAACGACAAGATGGTGTCGTTCTATGTGCGGGCTCCCGGCGGCTGGGACCTCGAGTACGGATACGACGGGATGCGCGTCGACGAGGCGCACTACACCGCCGAGGAGATCACCGCCGACAGCTACTGGGGCCACGACTGGTCCGGCTCCGAGCCCCTTGCGGCGTTCACCCCGCCCGGGACGACCGCATGAGAGCCGCCCGTCCGGTGTCACCGGTGCCCGCCGGGACCGTCGGCCACTACGACGGGGAGACCGACGTGCTGGTCGTCGGCTTCGGATGCGCCGGAGCCGCCGCGGCATACGAGGCCGCGGCGGCGGGCGCCGACGTCCTCGTACTGGAACGGGCCGGGGGCCCCGGCGGGTCCTCCGCGCTGTCCGGCGGTGAGCTGTATCTCGGCGGCGGGACCCCGGTGCAGCGGGCGTGCGGCTTCGAGGACAGCGCGGACGACATGTTCGCCTATCTCGACGCCGCGCTCGGGCCGCATGCCGACCAGGAGAAGCTGCGCCTGTACTGCGAGGGCAGTGCCGCGCACTTCCAGTGGTTCGTGGACCGCGGGCTGACCTTCGAGCCGACCCTGTGGGACGCGCCGACCTGGATGCCGACCACCAAGGACGGACTGATGTGGCTGGGCGAGAACGCCTGGCCGTACAACGAGATCGCCCGCCCGGCGCCGCGCGGCCACCGCTGCGCGACCGACGCCTTCGGCGGCTGGCTGGTGATGGAGAAGCTGGTCGCCGCAGCCGAGGACGCGGGGGCCGCCGTACAGGCCGACACCCTGGCCACGGCACTGATCGTGGACGACAGCGGCCGGGTCGTCGGGGTCACCGCACGCCGGCACGGCCGGGACCTCGCCTTCCGGGCCCGCAAGGGGGTCGTGCTGACCACCGGCGGGTTCGCCGACAACGAGGAGATGCTCGCCGACCACGCCCCGCACCTCCTCGGCCACGACAAGGTCAGCGACGGACTGGACGACGGCAGCGGCATCCGGATGGCCGCCGCGCTCGGCGCCGCCACCCGGCGGATGGGCGTGGTCGAACTGGCGCTGACCGCGCTGCCTGCGATGGTCACCCGGGGCATGCTGGTCAACGCCCACGGGCAGCGCTTCGTCAACGAGGACGTGTACCCCGGCCTGTTCAGCGTGGCCGCCGTGCTGAAGCAGCCCGCCCCCTACTGGGTGATCATCGACGAGGAGGGCTACGAGTCGATTCCGGAGGCGGATCGCTGGGGCGTGGTACCCCGGTTCGTCACGGAGACCCTGGCGGAGCTGGAGGCCGAACTCGGGATGCCGCAGGGTGCCCTGGAGTCCACGGTCGGCACGTACAACACGCATGCGGCGCGCGGCCGGGACCCGTACTTCCACAAGGACCCGCGCTGGCTCAGGCCGTTGGCGGGGCCGTTCGCGGCGGTCGACCCGCGGGCCGGCTTCCACCGGCGCGGGCAGCCCGGTGCGGGCGCCGGGACGGGGGTCGCCGGGTTCACCCTGGGCGGGCTGCACACCACCGTGGACGGGGCGGTGCTCGACGTGTCGGGCGACCGGGTCCCCGGCCTGTACGCCGCGGGGCGGGCCGCCTCCGGCATCCACGGCGAGGGATACGTCAGCGGCACGTCCCTCGGCGACGGCACGTTCTTCGGGCGCCGCGCGGGTGTTGCCGCGGCGGGGGGTGCCTGAGTTCGCACAGAGGAGGCCGGGCGGGTGCCCGGCCTCCTCTGTTTCTGTGCGTCGGCGCGTGCCGGGTTCAGGCCTCGCCGCCGTCCACGAGCGCGATCGTGCCCCGGAGCGCGGCCTCGCGGATCGTGTCGCGCAGGGATCCGCAGCCCTCGAAGGCCGCGCCGGCTCCGTCGCGCTCCGCGCAGAGGGCCACCGCCGCGCCGTTCCACTGCACACTCGTCTGCTGCCGGCTGCTCTTGCGGACGAGCACCTGCGCCGCGCACCGGTCGCACGCCAGGGGCCGCATCGGCGCGACGTCGGCGAGGCGGTTGTCGATCCGCATCAGACCGGCCGGTCCTCGGCGGCGGCAGCGGCGGCCTTGTGGGCGAGGTTCGCCTCGACCTCCTGCTGCCACGCCTCGACGGGCCGCGTCGTGTCCAGCTCGAACTCGAACCGGTCGGTCATCTCCGGCTTGATGTCGGCCACGTCCACGTAGAACTGCTCGTACCAGCGGCGCAGTTGGTAGACCGGCCCGTCCTCCTCGCAGAGCAGCGGGTTGTCGATCCGGGCCTTGTTCTGCCAGATCTGGATGTCCTGCTCGAAGCCGAGCTTGATGAACTGCGCCATACCCGAGGCGAGTTCGTCGGCCGCATCGCCCGTCATGGACGGCGAGCGCTTCACGATGATCCCGTACTGGAGAACGAACCGGTTGGCGTCGACGGGATAGTGACAGTTGATCAGTACCGACTGCTGGTCACCGGTGTCGTAGTGGTAGGTGAGATCGTCGATCATGAAGGACGGGCCGTGGTACGCGGCCAGCGAGTTGCTGCCGGTGGTCTTCGGCTTGTCGCCCTGCTCCTGGGGGCGGGCGTCGGGGCGGCCGGTCGCGCGCATGTGCTGGGTGGCGGTGTGGCCCTCGAAGACGTTCCTGAAATACGTCGGGAAGGAGTAGTGGACGTAGAAGAAGTGGGCCATGTCGACCACGTTGTCCACGACTTCACGGCAGTTGGCGTCGATGGTGGTCTCGTACCAGAGCCAGTCGGTCCACTCGTCGCTCGTCGCGCCCTCGATCCGGGGGATGGTCACATCGGCGGGCGGGGGATTGCCCTCCGGGTCGTTCCAGACGAAGAGCATGCCGTCCTGGTCGAGCGTCGGCCAGGACGCGGTGCGGGCCCGCAGCGGGACCCTCTTGGAGTACGGGATCTGCTTGCAGCGGCCGTCACCGCCCCAGCGCCAGTCGTGGAACGGGCACGCGACCTCGTCGCCCTTGACGGTTCCCTGCGAGAGGTCGCCGCCCATGTGCCGGCAGTACGCGTCCAGGACGCTGAGTGTGCCGTCCCCCGCCTGGAACACCACGAGCTTCTGGCCGAACGCCTGGACCGAGTGCGGCTTTCCGTCCCTGTACTTCTCCGAAAGGCCCAGGCAGTGCCAGCCGCGCGCGAAACGCGTGGGTGCCGCTGCGGCTTCGATGGCCCTGACGTCGTCGGGTGCTGACTCGACTGCGCTCACGTTCTCTCATCCCCTTAAGGACGCATGGTTTCCAGGTTCCCGGACGGTAGGCCCGCACGCCGGTGCCCGGCCGGGGGAGTCCCACTGACCGGAACCGGCGTTCCGGGGCCGGCCGGTGGGCCGCTCCGCGTGCCGATCCCGGTCGGTGGGACCGAGGCTTCGCAGTGTTGTCGCCCGTCAGTACGGTCCGCCGACCTGCTCACCGCACGACACAGCCAAGGAGCCCGTGATGAACCGATTCGACGGCGTGAAGGTCCTGCTCACCGGGGCAGGATCAGGGATCGGGCGGGCGACCGCACTGCGCCTGGTGTCCGAAGGGGCGGCCGTGTTCGCCGTCGACCTGTCACCCGAGGGCCTGGCGGGCACCGCCGCGGCGGCGGAGGGGCCGGGGCGGATCGTGACCCGGGTCGCCGACGTCGCCGACGAGGACGCGGTGGTCGAGAGCGTACGGGCCGCGGCCGACGGCCGCGGCGGCATCGACGTCCTGGTCAATGTGGCGGGGATCCACCGGACGACCCCGATCGACCGGCTGACCGTGGCCGACATGGAGCGGCTCTTCGCGGTCAACACGGTGGGTACGGCCCTGTTCTGCCGGGAGGCACTGCCTCATCTGCCGGACGGCTCCGGTGTCATCGTCAACGTGGCGTCGTCGGCGGCGGCGCACGGGAATCCGTACATGACCGCGTACGCCGCCTCCAAGGGTGCGGTGCTCGGCTTCTCGCTGTCCCTGGCCGCCGAGGTCGCACACCGCGGCATCCGGGTCGTGCCCGTGTCGCCCGGCACCGTCGCCACGCCCCTGGTCGGGCCGCACGTGCTGCCGCCGGACCTCGACACCTCGTACTACGCGCGGATCCGCGCACCGTTCGGCGCCGCTCGGCCCGAGCAGATCGCCGCGGTGATCGCCTTCGCCGCCTCGCGGGACGCGGCCTACCTCACCGGGGCGGAGCTGCGGGCCGACGGCGGATCCCACATCTGACTGTGCCACGAGCGTTCCGTGGGGGAGCCGGGCCACTGAGCGGGACTGACCCTTGCGCATTTCGAGAACGAATTCTAGTTTTCGTATCGCACCGTCCCGGCCCCCACGGGCCCCTCACACTCTTTGGAGAGTCATGACCGAGGCCGTCATCGTCGAAGCCGCGCGGACACCGGTCGGCCGGCGCCGCGGTGTCCTGTCCGGGCTCCACCCGGCGGAGCTCCTCGGGCTCGCCCAGAAGGGGCTGCTGGAGCGGGCCGGCGTCGCCCCCGACACGGTGGAACAGGTCATCGGCGGCTGTGTCACCCAGGCCGGTGAGCAGTCCAACAACGTCACCCGCAACGCCTGGCTGCACGCCGGACTGCCGTACACCACCGCCTGCACCTCGATCGACTGTGCCTGCGGGTCGTCCCAGCAGGCCGTCCACCTGGTCGCGGGCCTGATCGCCTCCGGCGCCGTCGAGGCCGGCATCGGCTGCGGCGTCGAGTCCATGAGCCGGGTCTTCCTCGGCGCCGCGCTCACCCCCGACAACGGCTCCCCGGCGCCGGACGGCTGGACCCTGGACATGCCCGACCAGTTCACCGCCGCCGAGCGCATCGCCCGCAACCGGGGCATCACCAGGGCCGACGCGGACGCCCTCGGCCTCGCCTCCCAGCAGAAGGCCGCCCGCGCCTGGGCCGAGGGCCGCTTCGCCGGGCAGATCATCGACATCCAGGCCCCCGTCCCCGGACCCGAGGGGCCCACCGGCGAGACCGCCCTCGTCAGCCGCGACCAGGGGCTCCGCGACACCACCCCCGAGGCGCTGGCCGCCCTGCGGCCGGTACTCCCCGACGGCATTCACACCGCCGGGAACTCCTCCCAGATCAGCGACGGAGCCGCCGCCGTCCTGATGATGAGCCGGCAGCGCGCCGCCCGCGAGGGACTGCGCCCCCGCGCCCGGATCGTCGCCTCCGCCATGGTCGGCTCCGACCCGTATTACCACCTCGACGGACCCGTCGCCGCGACCGAACGGGTCCTGCGCACCGCCGGGATGAGCCTCACCGACATCGATCTCGTCGAGATCAACGAGGCCTTCGCCTCCGTCGTCCTGTCCTGGGCGCAGGTCCACAAGGCCGACATGGACAAGGTCAACGTCAACGGCGGCGCCATCGCACTCGGTCACGCCGTCGGCTCCACCGGTGCCCGGCTCATCACCCAGGCCCTGTACGAACTGGAGCGGACCGGGAAGTCCACCGCGCTGATCACCATGTGCGCCGGCGGGGCGCACGCGACCGCCACCGTCATCGAACGCATCTGAGGGGCGCGCCATGACCATCGGACTCACCCAGGAGCACCTGGACCTGCGCGACGCCGTACGCGCCTTCGCGAACCGGCACATCACCGAGGACACCCTCCGCGCGGCGGCCGACGCCGACAAGGAGACCCTCCCCGCCCACTGGAGCGGCCTCGCCGGACAGGGCCTGCTCGGGCTCCACCTCCCGGAGGAGGACGGCGGCGCCGGGTACGGACTCGTCGAACTCGCCGTCGTCACGGAGGAACTGGGCCGGGCGACAGCCCCCGGACCCTTCCTGCCGACGACGCTCGCCTCGGCCGTCCTGCACGCGGCCGGACACCGGACGTACCTTGCCGCGCTCGCCGCCGGCACCACCCTCGGCGCGGTGGGGCTGGCCCCCGGCACCCTCGCCCTGACCCGCGCCGCCGACGGCACGGTCTCCGTCACCGGAACCTCGGAGCTCGTGATCGGCGGACACCTCGCCGACGTGTTCGTGCTGCCCGCCTCCGACGAGGGCCGGACCACCTGGCTGGTGCTGCCCCGCGCCGCCGTGGACACCACCGACCTCCGCAGCCACGACCTCACCCGCCGCTCGTCCCGGGTGACCGTACGGTCGGTGCCGGTACCGGCCGTCGACCTGCTGGACCTCGACCCGCGGACGCCCCGGGACCTCGCCGCGACGCTGTTCGCCGCGGAATCGGCCGGCCTCGCCGACCGCTGTGTGACGACCGCTGCGCAATACGCCCGGGTGCGGGAGCAGTTCGGCCGCCGCATCGGCCAGTTCCAGGGCGTCAAGCACCGCTGCGCCCGCATGCTCGCCCAGGCCGAACAGGCCCGCGCCTGCGCCTGGGACGCCGCCCGCGCGCACGACGTCGTGGACCGCACGGAGGCATCGCTGGCCGCCGCAGTCGCGGGAGCGGTCGGCGTCGACGCCGCGTTCGCCGTCGCCAAGGACTGCATCCAGGTCCTCGGCGGCATCGGCTTCACCTGGGAGCACGACGCCCACCTCGCGCTGCGCCGCGCCCAGACCCTGCGGATCGCGCTGGGCCCGGCCGCCGCCTGGCGCCGCCGCGTCGCCCGCCTCACCCTGGACGGAACCCGCCGCACACTGAGCGTGGAGCTGCCGGCCGAGGCCGAAGCCGTACGCAAGGGCATCCGCACCGAACTGCGCGCAGCCGCGGCCCTGGACGGCAAGGACCGTCTCATCCACCTCGCCGACCACGGCTACACCGCGCCGCACCTGCCCGCCCCCTGGGGCAAGGGCGCGGGCCCGGTGGACCAGCTCGTCATCGCCGAGGAGCTCCGGGCCGCGGAGCTCACCCCCGTCGACATGATCATCGGTGGCTGGGTGGTGCCCACGATCATCGCGCACGGCGACCCGGGCCAGCAGGAACGCTTCCTCGGCCCGAGCCTGCGCGGCGACATCGTCTGGTGCCAGCTGTTCAGTGAACCGGGGGCGGGTTCCGACCTCGCCGGCCTCACCACCCGCGCCGAGAAGGTGGACGGCGGCTGGCGGATCACCGGGCAGAAGGTGTGGTCGTCCATGGCCCACCTCGCCGGCTGGGGTGTCCTGCTCGCCCGAACCGACGCCGACGTGCCCAAACACAAGGGCATCTCCTACTTCCTCCTCGACATGACGAGCCCCGGCATCGACATCCGGCCGCTGCGCCAGATCACCGGCGACGCCGAGTTCAACGAGGTCTTCCTCGACGAGGTGTTCATCCCCGACGAGCTGCTCGTCGGTGCCCCGGGCGCCGGCTGGAAGCTCGCCCGGACCACGCTCGCCAACGAACGCGTCGCCCTCTCCCACGACTCGGTCGGCTCGGGCGCCGAGGCCCTGCTGGAGATCGCCGCCGTATCGGACGGCCTCGACGACGAACAGCTCAGCACGCTCGGCGGCCACCTCTGCGACGCCCAGACCGGTGGTGTCCTCGCCCTGCGCACCACCCTGCGCACCGTCTCCGGGCAGCAGCCCGGCGCCGAGGCGTCCGTCGCCAAACTGCTCGGCGTCGAACACCAGCAGCGGGTCTGGGAGACCTGCATGGACTGGCAGGGATCCGCCGCGCTCACCGGCGAGGGCGAACGCCTGGACGCCACCTGGCAGTTCCTGAACGCCCGCTGTCTGTCCATCGCGGGCGGCACGACGGAGGTCCAGCTGAACATCATCGGCGAGCGCATGCTCGGCCTGCCCCGCGACCCCGAGCCCACGAAAGGCTGACCATGCCCATCGACCGCGACAAGGCGCTGACCGCGGATCCATCGGTCCGTGAGATCCACTGGACCACCCGCGACGTGCTCCTCTACCACCTCAGCCTGGGCGCGGGAGCCGACGCGGCCACCGGTCCGGAGCTGCATCTGACCTACGAGAACGGCCTCGGCGTGCTGCCGGCCTTCGCCATGGTGGCCGGCTCCGGCATCTCCGCCGGTGAGGCGGGCCCGCCGGGATTCCATCTGCCCGGCATCGACATCGACCTGCGGGCCGTGCTCCACGCAGGCCAGGGTCTCCGGGTCCACCGGCCCCTGCCGGTCTCGGGCACCGCCACCCTCACCTCGCGCGTCGCCGAGCTGTGGGACAAGGGCAAGGCCGCACTGATCGTCCTGGAGTCCGCGGCCACGGACGGCGACGGCGAACCGCTGTGGACGTCCACCACGCGCATCTGGGCGCGCGGCGAGGGCGGCTTCGGCGGCGAGCCGGGCCCGACGGAGGAGTGGGCGGCGCCGGACCGGCCCGCCGACACCGTGCTCACCTCCGCCACCACTCCCCAGCAGGCACTGTGGTACCGGCTCAACGGTGACCTCAACCCGCTGCATGCCGACCCCGCCTTCGCGCGGGCGGCCGGCTTCGAGAGGCCGATCCTGCACGGGCTCGCCTCGTACGGCCTGGTCTGCAAGGCCCTCGTCGACGGCCTTCTCGGCGGCGACGTCACCCGCCTCACCGGTCTCACGGTGCGCTTCGCCGGACCTCTCGTCCCCGGCGAGTCCCTCACCACCTCCGTATGGCGCGAAGGACCGGACGCCGACGGTACGGAGCAACTCCTGCTCCACGCGGGCTGCCCCGAGCGCGACGGTGCGCCCGTGCTCACCCACGCGACGGCGACGGTGACGGCATGAGCAGCCACCGCGACGAGAACACCGCACAGGTCACCGGCCCCCGTCTGGTCGCCGAGCCGCACAAGGACGGCGTCGACGCGGCAGTGGCCGCGGCCCGCCGGGTGGTCACCGCCCTGCTGCGCGCGGGCGACGGGACCGGCGCCGACATGAACGAGATCGCCGCCCGCCTGGACGCCGTCGCCGACGGGCTCACCGCGAAAGCGCCGTCCACGGAGGCACGCCTGGCCGAGATGTGGCGCGGCGAGGGCGTCACCCGGCACGACCCCGTCACCGGCCCGGAGAACGCCCTCGCGCCACCGCTGCACCTGCACGGCAGGGAAGACGGCTCCGTCGAAGGCGTCGTCACGCTCGACCTGCCCTACCAGGGCCCGCCCGGCCATGTGCACGGCGGGATCTCGGCGCTCCTCCTCGACCACACGCTGGGTGTGGCCAACCACTGGGGCGGCCCCTCCGGCATGACCGCGGAACTGACCCTGCGCTATCTGCGGCCCACCCCGCTGTTCCAGCCGCTGACGGTCATCGGACGCCAGGTCTCGGTGGACGGTTCACGGATCCGTACGGTCGGCGAGATTCAGGTCGGCGGCCGCGCCTGCGTCACCGCGGAAGCCCTGTTCATCAACAAGCAGCTGCCCAGGCCCAGTTGAAGGAGCGTGCTGAGATGGGAAACCTCGACGGCAAGGTCGCGGTCATCACCGGCGCGGGCCAGGGCGTCGGTCAGGGCATCGCCCTGGCCCTCGCCTCCGAGGGAGCCTCGGTGGCCGTCCTCGGGCGGACCGCGGCGAAGCTGGAAACGACGTGTGAACTGCTTCGCGAACGAGGGGTGAAGGCCGAGCCGTTCGTCCTCGACGTACTCGAAACGGACCGGATCCCCGCCGTGGTGGAGGATGTCGCCGCACGCTTCGGCTCCATCGGCATCCTGGTCAACAACGCCTACACCGGATGCTACGGACCGCTTCTGTCGCTGAGCGACGAAGAGTTCCAACGGGGCTTCAACAGCGCCCCGTTCGCGGCATTCGCCTTCATGAAGGCCGCGCATCCGTACCTGAAGCGCGACGGTGGTGGCAGTGTCATCAACCTCGTCACCTCCGCCATGGTCCGCTGGGACCTGAGCACGTACGGTGCCTACGCGGCGGCCAAGTCCGCGCTGCGCTCCCTGACCAGGACCGCCGCCAACGAATGGGGCCGCGACGGCATCCGGGTCAACGCGATCGCCCCGCACGCCGTGTCGCCCGCCTACGCGGGCTGGCAGGCCGCCCACCCGGAGGAGGCCGCCGAATTCTGCGCGTCCATTCCGCTCGGGTACGTCGGCGACTGCGAGCAGGACATCGGCCGGGCCGTGGCGATGCTGTGCGGCCCGGACGCCCGCTACCTGACGGGCGCCACGGTGCCCCTCGACGGCGGTCAGGCCAACTTCGACTGACCGTGGCGGCCCGGCCGGAGCCCTCCCGGTCAGCGGGACGGTCCGGACCGGGCCGTCCCGCCCGCGGCTAGCGTCACCACGCCGGGCGCCACGATCACCACGAACCGCGCCGCGGCCACCACAGGGCGCGCCGCGCGGCCCGCCCCCGTACCGACACCGGCAGACCCGGCCACCGGGTGAGAGGGACCGACGTTGCCACACGAGACGATTGCCGACCTGCTGCTCGCCCGGACCGGGGACGACCACCCGGGCCTGCTGACCCGTGACAGGTCCTGGACCTGGGGAGAAGTGGTCGAGGAGAGCGCGGCACGCGCCGCGTGGGCGCGGAAGCTGCGGACCGACGGACCGTTCCACATCGGCGTGCTCCTGGACAACGAACCCGAGTACATCTTCTGGCTGGGCGCCGCCGCCCTCGCCGGTGCCGCCGTCGTCGGGATCAATCCGACCCGCGGTGGCGCCGAACTGGAGCGCGAAGTGCGGCACACCGACTGCCAGTTGGTCATCACCGACCGGGCGGGTCTCGCCCTGCTGGAAGGTCTGGACGTGGGCGTGGACCGCGACCGCTTCCTCGTCATCGACACTCCGGAGTACACCTCCTGCCTTGCCGCGCACGACCGCCTTCGCGCCGCCGCCCCCGACGTCACCGCCACCACCCGGATGCTGCTGCTTCTGACCTCCGGCACCACCGGCACGTCCAAGGCGGCGATCTGCTCGCAGGGCCGGCTCGCCGCGCTCGGCGCCTCCAACAGCGCCAAGTACGACATCACCCGGCAGGACACCTGCTACTGCCCGATGCCGCTGTTCCACGGCAACGCACTGATGGCGCTCTGGGCCCCCGCCCTCAGCGCCGGCGCCACGATCGCCCTCACCCGCAAGTTCTCCGCCTCCGGATTCCTCCCCGATGTGACCCACTTCGGTGCCACCTTCTTCACCTACGTCGGCAAGGCGATCGGCTACATCCTGGCCCGCCCCGAAACCCCCGACGACGCCGACAACCGGCTGACCCACGCCTTCGGCACCGAGGCCTCGCCGGAGGACGCGACCCGCTTCCTTGACCGCTTCGGCTGTCGTCTCGTCGAGGGCTACGGTTCCAGCGAGGGCGCCGGCATGCTCAAGCGGGTCCCCGACGCGCCCACGGGCGCGCTCGGCAGGCCGGCCCGGGACGGCGTCCGCATCGTGCACCCCACGGACCGGACCACCTGCCCGCCCGCCGTACTCGACGCCTACGGACGGGTGCGCAACCCGGAGGAGGCCATCGGGGAGATCGTCGACACCGAGGGTGCCGCGCGCTTCGAGGGCTACTACAACAACGAGGCCGCGAACGCCGAACGCGTCCGGCACGGCTGGTACTGGACCGGCGACCTCGGATACGTGGACGAGGCCGGTTACTTCTACTTCGCGGGCCGCTCCGGCGACTGGATCCGCGTCGACGGCGAGAACATCTCCGCCCTGCTCACCGAACGCATCCTGCGCAGGCACCCCCGTGTCATCGCCGCCGGCGTCTTCGGCGTACCCGACCCGCGCTCCGGCGACCAGGTCATGGCCGCCGTCGAGATCGCCGAGGAGGTTCGCTTCGAGGACCTGGACCTGCCCGGCTTCCTGGAGCGCCAGGAGGACCTGGGTACCAAGGGAGCCCCCCGCTTCGTCCGCGTCTCGCACGCGCTGCCGACGACCGGCTCCAACAAGCTGCGCAAGAAGGAGATGCAGCTCGACGGCTGGCGCACCGACGACCCGGTGTACCGATGGGCCGGCCGGGGCCGGCCCGCGTACACGCCGATGACCGACGAGGACAAGGCCGCGCTGCGCGAGGAGTTCCTGGCCAACGGGCGTGCGCGATTCCTTCCCTGACGTGGCGACCGACTTCAGTGGCACCGAGCGAGGAGAACCACACATGCAACTGCGCGAGAGCGCCGCGCACCAGGAGCTGCGGCGGGAACTGCGGGCGTACTTCTCGGGCCTGATGCCCGAGGACGAACGCCGTCGCGTCGGCGAGGAGGGCGTGGGGGGCGACCGCTTCCGGGAGGTCGTCAAGAGGCTCGGTTCCGACGGCTGGCTGGGCAGCGGCTGGCCCACCGAGTACGGCGGCCAGGGCCGTTCGGTGGAGGACCAGTACGTCTTCTTCGACGAGGTCCAACGAGCCGGTCTGCCCTTCCCGTTCGTCACCGTCAACACCGTCGGGCCGACCCTGATGGCGTACGGCTCCGAGGAGCACCGCAAGCGGTTCCTGCCCGGCATCCTCTCCGGCGACATCGTCTTCGCGATCGGCTACACCGAGCCGGCGGCCGGCACCGACCTCGCCTCGCTGACCACCCGCGCGGTCCGGGACGGCGACACGTACGTCGTCGACGGCAGCAAGATCTTCACCAGCGGCGCCAACACCGCCGACTACGTGTGGCTCGCCGCCCGCACCGACCCGGAGGCCCCCAAGCACAAGGGCATCTCCATCCTCATCGTGCCCACCACCGACGACGGCTTCTCCTGGAGCCCCATCCGCACCGTCGGCGGCCTGGCCGTCACCGCGACGTACTACAGCGGAGTACGCGTCCCGGCCACCGATGTGGTCGGCGACGTAGACGGCGGCTGGCGGCTGATCACCGCCCAGCTCAACCACGAGCGCATCGGCCTCGCCGCCCTCGGCGGCCGGATGATCCAGCTGTGGGAAGGGGTCCTGGAGTGGTCCCGGGAGAACGGCACGGCCGATATCCCCTGGGTGCGGCAGGAGTTCGCGCGCACGTACGCCCGGCTGGAGGCGATGCGGCTGATGAACTGGAAGATGACGTCCGCCGTCGCCCGGAACGCGCTGACCGGAGCCGACGCGGGAGCCGCCAAGGCCTACGGAACGGAGACCCACATCGCCGTCCAGCGCGGGCTGACCCAGATCCTCGGCGCCGCCGGGCGCATCCGGCCCGAATCGCCGGGAGCCGCCCTCGCCGGGCAGATCGAACAGCTCTCCCGCCAGGGCCTTGTGAACACCTTCGGCGGCGGCGTCAACGAGATCCTGCGCGACATGGTCGCGACCCAGGGCCTCGGGCTGCCGCGCAAGGGGCGTGGCGCATGACCGGGGCCGTCGAGCAGCCGCAGCCGGGGTACGAGGAGCGGCTGCGGGCCTTCACCGGGCGCGAACTGCGGGCCACCACAACGGCGCAGGACCCGGTCAACCAGCCGATGATCCGGCACTGGGCCGAGGCGATGGGCGACACCAACCCGGTGTACACCGACGCCGAAGCGGCACGTGCCACCGGCCGCGAGGGGGTCGTCGCACCCGCGTCGATGGTCCAGGCCTGGACGATGCGCGGATACGCGGCCACGGTCGCCCCGCAGCCCGGGGGCCCGGACGGTTTCGGCGAACTGGTAGCCCTCCTCGACGAGGGGGGCTACACCTCCGTGGTGGCCACGGACTCCGAGTTCACTTTCCTGCGGGAGCTGACGCCGGGGGACCACGTCGCCGTTCGCGAGACCGTCGAGTCGGTCTCGGCGGAGAAGAGGACCGGGCTCGGCTGCGGACGGTTCGTCACCACCCTGAAGACCTACACCGATCAGCACGGCGAGACGGTCGCCACCCAGCGCTGGCGAACCCTGAGATTCCGGCCCGCGCCGGCAGAGGCCGTGCCCCCCGCCCCCGCCCTGCGCCCGCGCCCCGCCGTCAACCGGGACAACGCCTTCTTCTTCGAAGGCGCGCAACAGCACCGGCTGCTCATCCAGCGCTGCACCGCGTGCTCCGTACTGCGTCACCCTCCGGGGCCGTGCTGCCCCGAGTGCGGCTCCCTGGAGTGGGACACCGTGGAGGCCGGCGGGCACGGTCACGTCTACAGCTTCGTCGTGAACCACCATCCGCGGCACCCCGCGTTCGACTCGCCGTATCTCGTCGCCGTCGTCGAACTCGCCGAAGGCACCCGGCTCATCACCAACCTGACCGGCATCGCCCCCGACGAGGTCACCATCGGCATGCCCGTGGTCCTCGACTGGCTCGACGCCGACCCCGATCTGACCCTGCCGGTGTTCCGGCCCGCCCCGACGGAGGCGCCCTGATGGATTTCTCCCTGGGAGAAGAGCTCGAAGCGGTCCGTGACCTGGCACGGGAGATCTTCTCCGACCGTGTCACGCCCGAGCGGCTGCGCGAGGTGGAGACCTCGGCGGGCCGCGTGGACGAACGGCTGTGGGCGGACCTCGCCACCGCCGGGCTGCTCGCTGCCGTCCTGCCCGAACAGGACGGCGGAGCGGGACTCGGCATGGCCGGGCTCTGCGTCCTCCTGGAGGAACAGGGGCGGCGCGTGGCCCCGTTGCCGCTGTGGCCCGCGCTGACCGGCGCGCTCACCGTCGCCGCGTACGGCACCGGAGCCCAGAGGTCGACGCTGCTGCCGGACCTCATGGACGGTACGAACCGGCTGACCGTCGCCCTGGAGGAGTTCGGCCCCGCCGAGCCCCTGACGCCCCGCACGGCCGCGGTCGCCGACGGACCGGACTGGCGCCTCACCGGGGTCAAGGCCGTGGTGCCCGCGCCCGCCGGTGCCCGCCACGTCCTGGTGACCGCCGCGACCGGTACCGGGCCGGGACTCTTCCTCGTCGCCTCGGACGCCACCGGTGTGAGCTGGGAGTACGCGGAGACCACCAGCCACGACATGAGTGCCCACCTCACCCTGGACGGCGCCCCGGCGGAGGCCGTCGGCACGCCGGGCGAGGGGGCCGCCGCCCATCTCGTACGGATCGCCTTCGTCGCTTTGGCCGCCGTCCAGGCCGGTGTGGCCGACGGGGCGCTGGGGCACGCGGCCGGGCACCTGCGCGAGCGCGAGCAGTTCGGCCGTCCGCTCGCCACCTTCCAGGCCGTGCAGCACCAGCTCGCCGACTGCTACATCGACATCGAGGCGATGCGGGTCACGCTGTGGCAGGCGGTGGACGCACTGGCGGAGCCCTTCGACGCGGAGAGCGCCGACCGGGCGGCGCTGGTCGCCAAGTGGTGGGCCACCGAAGGGGGCCTGAACACCGTCCACCGGGTCCAGCACGTGCACGGCGGCATCGGCGTCGACACCGACTACCCGGTGCACCGCCATTTCCTGTGGGGCAAGCAGATCTCCACCACCCTGGGCGGCGCGGGTGCCGACCTCGAACGCCTCGGAACCCTTCTCGCCGGTGCGGCGGTGACCTCATGACCCTGCCGCCGGGTGCCCTCCCGCCCTCACGTACCTACGCGTCGGTGGCCGTCGGCGAGGTACTCCCCGAGCTGCCGATCCCGGTCACCCGCACCTTGATCGTCGCCACCGCCCTCGCGAGCCGGGACTACCAGGACGTGCACCACGACCCCGAACTGGCGCGGGAACGCGGCTCCAAGGACATCTTCATGAACATCCTGACCAGCAACGGTCTCGTCGACCGGTACGTCACCGGCTGGGCCGGCCCGGCAGCCGTCGTCAAGGCCATCCGGATCCGGCTCGGCGCCCCCAACCACCCGGGCGACACCATGGTGTTCACCGGCACGGTGACCGCGAAGTCGGACGCCGACCACCGCGTCGAGATCGCGGTCACGGGCGCCAACAGCCTGGGTGCCCATGTCACCGGGAGCGTCTCGGTACAGCTGTCTGGGGAGGACCGATGAGCATCGTCCCGCTGTCCGGGGCCGCGGCGGTGGCCGGGATCGGAGCCACCGAGTTCTCCAAGAGCTCCGGGCGCAGCGAACTCCAGCTCGCCTGCGAGGCGGTGCTCGCCGCTGTCGCGGACGCGGGCCTGAAACCGTCCGACGTGGACGGTCTTGTCACCTTCACGGCGGAGACCAACGCGGAGAACCACGTGGCCCGCAACACGGGCATGGGCGACCTGACGTTCTTCTCCCGTATCGGTTACGGCGGCGGAGCCGGCTGCGCCACCGTGCAACAGGCGGCCATGGCCGTGGCCACCGGGGTCGCCGACGTGGTCGTCTGCTATCGGGCGTTCAACGAACGCTCCGGCGAGCGCTACGGGCTGGGGCAGGCGGCCCGCCCCATGGACACCACCGCCGACCGGGCGGCGTACGCCTGGATGACCCCCTTCGGGCTGAGCACCCCCGCCCAGTGGGTGGCGATGTTCGCCCGGCGCTATCTGCACGAATACGGCGCCACCACCGACGACTTCGGCCGGGTCGCCGTCGTCGACCGCAAGCACGCGGCGAACAACCCGGCCGCCTGGTTCCAAGGCCGTCCCATCACCCTCCAGGACCACCGGGACTCCCGCTGGATCGCCGAACCGCTGCGGCTGCTGGACTGCTGCCAGGAGACCGACGGCGGCCAGGCCCTGGTGGTCGTCTCCGCGGAACGCGCGCGCGACCTTCCGCACCCGCCCGCGATGATCCGCTCCGCGGCCCAGGGGCTCGGCGCCGACCAGCACATGATGACCAGCTACTACCGGCCGACGATCACCGGCATTCCCGAAATGGGGCTGGTCGGACGGCAGTTGTACGCGCAGAGCGGCCTCGGTCCGGACGATATCGACGCGGCCGTGCTCTACGACCACTTCACCCCTCTGGTCCTGCCGCAATTGGAGGAACTGGGCTTCTGCAAGCCCGGCGAGGCGAAGGACTTCATCGCCGACGGCCACCTGGAGCTCGGCGGCCGGCTGCCCTTCAACACCCACGGCGGGCAGCTCGGCGAGGCGTATCTGCACGGCATGAACGGCATCGCCGAGGGGGTCCGGCTGGTCCGCGGCACCTCGGTGAACCAGCCGGACAAGGCCGACCACGTCATGGTCACCGCCGGCACCGGGGTGCCCACCAGCGGACTGATCCTGGGAGCCGACCGATGACCGCGTCGCCGTGGGAGGGCCGTGAACTCGGCACCCGTACCGTCTCCTGGACCGAGCGGGACGCGATCCTGTACGCGCTCGCGGTCGGCGCCCCCGCCGACCGGCTCGACCTCGTGTACGAGGAGCGGCTGCGGGTGCTGCCCACCTTCGCGCTGACCCTGGCCCAGTGGGCGCCCGACGCGCTCGGCGCACTCGGCGCCTTCGATGTCACCACTGCCGTGCACGGCAGCCAACACCTCGTGGTGCACGGCCTGTTGGCGGCATCCGGTGAGCTGACCACCACCGCACGGGTCTCCGCGGTCCGGGACAAGGGGGCAGCCGCCGTCTTCGACGTGGAGGTGTCCTGCGAACGCTTCACGGCCACCTGGTCCATCTTCGCACCGGGCTGCGGAGGCTTCGGCGGCGAACGCGGCCCGTCCGCCCCGCGCCGCCCGGACCGGCCGGCCGAACACGCCCTCACCGTCTCCACGCACGACCGGCAGGCGGCCCTCTACCGGCTGCTCGGCGACCGGCACGCCATGCACATCGACCCCGAGGCGGCGAAGGCGGCCGGGATGGACCGGCCGTTCCTGCACGGGCTGTGCACGCTCGCCGCGAGCCTGCTGCCCCTGGCCGACAGCCTGGGCGCGCACCCGGCCGAACTGGTGGAGCTGGAAGCCCGGTTCGCCGCACCGGCCTTCCCCGGCGACCGGCTCGACCTGGCCGGCTGGACCGACACCCCCGGCCCGGACGGCCCCGGTGACCGTGCCGTGCGCTTCGAGGCGACGGCCGGCGACGGCCGTGCGGTGCTCACCGGCGGCCGCGCTCGATTCCGCACCACCACCCCCGACCGGACGGAGAACCCCGATGCTTGAACCCGCGCAGCGCGCCGAAGCCGCCGCGGAGCTGTGGGCCGCCCAGTGCGACCGCAGCCCGGTCGAGCCGCTCACCACCACCTGGCCGGGCATCGACGCGAGCGACGCCTACGGGATCCAGCTGATCAACATCCGCCGGCAACTGGCCGAGGGCCGTACCGTCCACGGACACAAGGTCGGCCTGTCCTCGAAGGTCATGCAGCAGATGATGGGCGTCGACGAGCCGGACTACGGTCATCTGCTCTCCGACATGGTGCTGGCCGAGGAGACCCCCGTCGAGGCGGACCGCTACTGCTGTCCGCGGATCGAGGTCGAGATCGGCTACGTACTCGGCCGGAGTCTCCCGGGGGAGGGGTGCACCACCGAGGATGTCCTCGCGGCCACCGAGTACGTCGTCCCGAGCCTCGAACTCATCGACAGCCGGATCAAGGACTGGCGGATCGGGCTCGCCGACACCATCGCCGACAACGCCTCGTCCGCCGGGGTGATCCTCGGCTCCGCCCGGGTACGGCCGGCCGACCTGAACCCGGCCGACATCGAGGCGGTCCTGTACCGGGACGGTGCGGAGATCGCCCGGGGCAACACCAGCGCCGTGCTCGGCGACCCCACCGAGGCCGTCGCGTGGCTGGCCCGCAAGGTCGCGTCCTTCGGGGTGAGGCTGGAAGCCGGTCACGTGATCCTGCCGGGGTCGTGCACCAAGGCCGTCGACGTGAAGCCGGGGGAGTCCTACCGGGCCGACTTCGAAGGTCTCGGGTCCGTCTCCGTCGACTTCGTCCACTCAACGGGACACCACCCGGCCCGGAACTGAAATCAATACTAGTTTCGTGTGTGTGGCGCACCCCGGCGGCAGTTCCCCGGGGTGCGCCCGCGTATCCAGCGGATCGACGGAACACGGAATGAGGCAGCATGAGCGCGACGCACACCCCCTCGGCGAAGACCCTTCAGGGGCGCACCGCCGTCGTCACGGGTGCAGGAGCGGGGCTCGGCCGCGCCGAGGCACTGGCACTCGCGGCGCTCGGCGCCAATGTGGTGGTGAACGACATCGGCCCGGCCGCCGACGATGTGGCCGCGGAGATCAAGTCTCTCGGCACGGGGGCCGTGGCGGTGACCGGCGATGTCGGCGACTGGTCCATGGGCGACCGCCTGGTCGAGGCCGCCGTGGAGAGCTTCGGCAGCCTGGACATCGTCGTCAACAACGCGGGCGTCCTCCGCGACAAGATGCTGTTCAACCTCACCGAGTCCGACTGGGACGACGTCCTGCGGATCCACCTCAAGGGGCACGCCGCGGTCTCCCGCGCCGCGGCCGTCCACTGGCGCGCGGCGAGCAAGGCCTCCGGCGCCCCGGTCTACGGCCGCGTGATCAACACCTCGTCCGAGGCCTTCCTGTTCGGGGCGCCCGGCCAGCCGAACTACTCCGCCGCCAAGGCCGGCATCGTCGCGCTGACCCTCGCCACCTCGCAGGGCCTGGCCCGCTACGGCGTACGCGCCAACGCGATCTGCCCCCGGGCCCGCACCGCTATGACGGCCGAGGCCTTCGGTGCGGGCTCGACCGCACCGGGAGGCCTCGACATCATGGCCCCCGAGCGCGTCGCCACTCTCGTCGGGCACCTGGCGTCACCGGCCGCCGACGAGATCAGCGGGCAGGTCTTCGTCGTCTACGGCGACATGGTCGCGCTGCTCGCCCCGCCCACCGTGGAGCAGAAGTTCACCGCCGCGGACGGCACCTTCACCCCGGCCGAACTCGACGAGCAGCTGACGACGTACTTCCGCGGCCGTGACCCGCACCGGACGTACGCCGCCTACAGCGTCGCCGGACTCGACACGACGGGGACGCAGCAGACCCGCTGAAGCGATGAGCGTGCCCGCCGCCCGGCCGGCCCCACCGTGACCGGGGTCAGCCGGCGTCCGTCTCCGGGGCGAGCAGGAGATGGCACGCCATCCGCAGATCGGCGTCGGCCTCCTGCGGGGTGAGCCGCTCGTTGAGCCGCGACTGCAGCACCCCGTACCAGAGCAGGATCAGCAGCCGCAGACGGGTGATGTGGTGGTCCGTGGGCTCCTCCACACCCCAGGCCCGCACCAGCAGATCGATGAACCCCGAGTCGATCCGCGCCAGGTCCGGGACCGTCGAGGCACGGGCCGCGTTCGCCGACTGGATCATCGCCGTGGCGAGGGCCGGCCTGCGCAGCAGATTGCGTGTCGCGCTGCCCAGCGTCTCGAAGACGGCGTCCTCGGGCGAGGTGCCTGTCGGGCGTTCGGGCACCCGGGCCGCGAATCCCTCGATCTGGTCGGCCATCAACGCGGTGAACAGATGGGTCTTCGACGGGAAGTACCGGTACAGGGTGGCAATGGCGACGCCGGCCGACTTGGCGACCTCCTGCATCTGCACCCGTTCGAGTCCCGTCGTGGCGGCGATGTCCGCCGCCACCTTCAGGATGCTCTGACGGCGTGCGCGCTGCCGGGGCGAACTGGGCTCGGCCCCGGCCCTGGCCTCGGCGATTCTGGGCACGCGCTCTCTCCCGGAGCTCGGTGGTGTCTACAGCTGTACAGACAATACGCCGGGCCCGGCCACGCGTCAGGTGCGCTCGCCCCGGCATGCGGCCGGCGAGGCCGGTGCCCCGGATGCCACTCACCCCGCAGTACCGCTCAGCGGGACCGGACCCGCTGACCCCGGCCCCGAACGGGTCTGCTGAGGGTGCACACCACCGAGCGGCAGGAGGGGTCATCCCATGCAGGACGGCCGGCAGGACTGGGACGCCACCCACGACGTGATCGTCGTCGGATCCGGGGCGGGAGCGATGACCGGGGCCCTGGTGGCCGCGGGCGACGGCCTCGACACCGTCGTGCTGGAACGGACGGCGTTGCTCGGCGGCACCTCCGCGTACTCCGGAGCCGCCTGCTGGCTGCCCGGGACCCAGGTGCAGGAACGCGCCGGGCTCGGCGACTCCACCGAAGCGGCCGACACCTATCTGCGAGCCCTCACGGGCGATTCCGAAGCGGCGCGCAGGGAGGCGTTCCTGCGCCACGCTCCCGAACTGGTGGCCCGGCTGGAGCGCGACCCGGCGATCGATTTCGAGTGGCGTGCCTTCCCCGACTACGTCGCCGCCCCCGGCCGGATGGACGCCGGCCGCTCCTTCGTACCCCTGGACCTGGACCCGGAGCTGCTCGGCGAGCTCCTGACCCTGGTACGTCCGACGATCGACCGGGACCGTGCGGGACAGGGCCACCCCGCCGGCGCACCGCTGACCGCGGGCCGCGCCCTGATCGGCCGCCTCCTGCTCGCGGCCACCCGCACCGGCAACGCGCTCGTCCGCACCGGGCACCACGTCACCGCTCTCGTCACCGAGGACGGCCGGGTCACCGGCGTCGAGGCACGCACACCGCACGGCACGGTCCGGATACGGGCACGCCGCGGCGTGCTTCTGGCCGCCGGCGGCTTCGAGGGCGACGACGCCCTGCGTACCGAGCACAACGTGCCCGGCGGGGCCGCCTGGAGCATGGCGCCCCGCGGCACCAACACCGGAGAGCTGCTCGGCGCAGCCGTCGCGGCCGGTGCCGCCACCGGCCTCATGGGCGAGGCATGGTGGTGCCCGGGGACCGAGCTCCCGGACGGTTCGGCCGCGTTCACCCTCGGTCTGCGCGGCGGCCTGATGGTGGACGGCTCGGGGCGGCGGTTCGCCAACGAGTCGCTGCCGTACGACCGCATGGGCCGCGCCATCGCCGCCAACGGGGGATCGGACGCGCCCGTGCACCTGATCTTCGACTCCCGCGAGGGCGGCGCCCTGCCCGCCATCACGGTGCCTCCCGCCGACCCGGCGGACCACCTGGCGGCCGGCACCTGGGTGCGGGCGGAATCGCTGCCGGAGCTGGCCCGGCTCATCGGGGTGCCGGCCGACACCCTGGCGGACACCGTCGGCCGGTTCAACGGCTTCGCGGCCGCGGGCACCGACGAGGACCACCACCGCGGCGAGGACCCGTACGACCTGTTCTTCGCCGACCGGAAGAACGCCCCCGGCCCCAACCCGTGCCTGGTCCCGCTCGACCGGCCGCCGTACTACGCGGCCCGGGTGGTCCTCGCCGACCTCGGCACCAAGGGCGGTCTGCGCACGGACATGGACGCCCGCGTCCTGGACACCGACGGCAGCCCGCTGACCGGCCTGTACGCCGCCGGGAACACCAGCGCCTCGTTCACCGGCGGCGTATATCCCGGCCCAGGCGTCCCGATCGGCACCGCCATGGTCTTCGCCTCCCTCGCCGTCCGGCACATGGCCGGGCAGCCCGCCGAAGCCGTCTGAGGAGGGCTTTGCGGGCATCCCGGCCAGTGGGATGCCCGGGGCGCGTCCCCGGAGCGGCGCTCTACGGTCGCGGCACCGCTCCGTCCGGCACACGAGAGGCACGCGATGATCGACAAGAATCTGTACGGGCCCTGGGCGGTCGTCGCCGGCGGCTCCGAAGGGGTCGGCGCCTCGTTCGCCGACCAGCTCGCCGACGCCGGGATCAACCTGGTGCTCATCGCCCGCAAGCCGGGCCCCCTGAACGAGACCGCCGACAAGGTGCGCGCCAAGGGCGTCGAGGTCCGCACACTCGAACTGGACCTGCTCGACCCCGGGGCCCTGGCCGCGGTCCGCGCGGTCACCGACGGTCTGGAGGTCGGTCTGCTGATCTTCAACGCGGGAGCCAACAGCTACGGCCACGAGTTCGTCACCGGCGACCTGACCCGCGTCCAGGGCGTCCTCGACCTCAACATCACCGCGCAGCTTGCCCTCACCCACCACTTCGGCGCGCTGATGAAGGAGCGCGGCCGGGGCGGCATCATGCTGGTCGGCTCGCTCTCCGGATACCTCGGCCAGGCGCAGATCAGCATCTACTCGGCGGCCAAGGCCTTCAGCCGGGTCTTCGCCGAGGGGCTGTGGCTGGAACTGCGGCCGCACGGTGTGCACGTCCTGGAGCTCGTCCTCGGAGTGACCCGGACCCCCGCCATGGAGCGCGCCGGGCTGCGCATGGACCTGCCCGGTCTGCGGGTCGCGGAACCGGACGACGTCGCCCGGGAAGGGCTGGAACACCTCGCCGACGGCCCTGTTCTGGTCGCCGGCGGCAATGCGGCGGCCGCGCAGAAGCGCAGCGGATTCCCCCGGGCGGATCTCGCTCTCGCCGCACACGAAGCATCCAAGAAGATGCTGCCACCGTCGTCTTGACGGCATGTCAGATTCTGTCCGCGCTGGCCGACCGCCCCCTCCCGGAGAGCAGATGAGCGAAACCGAGCACCCTCTCACCCTTCCCGGCGCCCTCGCCCTCGCCGCGAGCCGGCACCCCGACAGGGAAGCGGTCGTCGACGGTGAGGTACGGCTGACCTGGAGCCGGCTGCACGCAGCGGTACGGGCGGCAGTGAAGTCGCTCCTTGCGCTCGGCATCCGGCCGGGCGACCGGATCGCCGTCTGGGCGCCCAACAGCCACCGCTGGATCGTCGCGGCACTCGCCGCCACGTCGGCGGGTGCGGTCCTGGTCCCCGTCAACACCCGCTACAAGGGCGCCGAGGCGCGCCTGCTCCTGCAACGCAGCAGTGCACGGCTGCTGTTCGTCGAGAACGGCTTCCTCGGCAAGGACTACGTGTCCATGCTGACCACCGGGGACGAGGGCGCTGCGGAGCCCCGGCCGGCCGCGCTGGAAGAGGTGGTGACCCTCGATGCCACCACCCCGCCCGGCACCCTGCCCTGGGAGGAGTTCCTCGGACGCGGCGCACACGTCCCGGACGCCGAGGCCACGGCCCGTACCGCCGCCGTACACCCCGACGACCCCTCCGACCTGCTCTTCACCTCGGGTACGACGGGCCGCCCCAAGGGCGCCCTGACCACGCACCGGCAGAACCTCGCCACCTACTGGGCCTGGAGCGGCCGGACCGGAGTCACCGGCGACGACCGCTACCTCGTCATCAACCCGATGTTCCACTGCTTCGGCTACAAGGCCGGCGTACTCGCCTGCCTGCTGCGCGGCGCCACGATGGTGCTGCAGCCGGTGTTCGACGTGGACCGGGCCCTGCGCGCCGTCGAGGCCGAGCGGATCACCGTACTGCCCGGCCCGCCCACGATCTACACGGAACTGCTGGACGCGCCCGGCCGGGACCGCTTCGACCTGTCGTCGCTGCGGCTGGCGGTCACCGGTGCGGCCGTCGTGCCGGTCGCCCTCGTGCGGCGGATGCGCGCCGAGCTCTTCCCCGAGGTGCTCACCGCCTACGGTCTGACCGAGACCTGCGGCACGGTCACCGTGTGCTCGGCGGACGACGACGCCGAGACCGTGGCGCTGACCGCGGGCCGTCCGATCGACGGTACCGAGGTGCTCGTCGCCGACGGCGACCGGTGTCCGCTGCCGGCCGGGCAGGACGGCCGGATCCTGGTACGCGGCTACCACGTGATGCACGGCTACCTCGACGATCCCGAAGCCACCGCGGCGGCCGTCGACGCCGACGGCTGGCTGGACACCGGCGACATCGGCCATCTCGATCCCCGCGGCAATCTGGTGATCACCGGACGGTCCAAGGAGATGTTCGTGGTCGGCGGGTTCAACGTCTATCCGGCCGAGGTCGAGCAGGTGCTCACCGGCCACGACGCCGTCGCCGAGGCCGCCGTGGTCGGAATTCCGGACGCGCGCCTCGGCGAGGTCGGACGCGCGTACGTGACGGTCCGGCCGGGCACCGGGACGGAGCCGGACGAACTCGTCGGCCACTGCCGCGAGCGGCTCGCCAATTTCAAGGTCCCCCGCGAGGTCGTCATCCTCGGGGCCCTTCCCCGCAATGCCACCGGAAAGGTGGACAAGACCGTCCTGCGGACGGTCTGACCGACACGCCTCACCGGGCGACAAGGGTATGGAGGACGGACTATGGGCAACGAGGTTCTGGAATCGGTACGCGCCCTGCTGCCGGCCATCGAGAAGCGGGCCGTCACCACGGACGAGGCACGGCGCATCCCGGACGCCACGATCCGTGAACTGTCCGGGGCCGGGGTGTTCCGGATGCTCCAGCCGACCCGGTTCGGCGGCCTGGAGAGTGATCCGGTCGACTTCTACCAGGTGGTCCGGGAGATCTCCGCCGTGTGCTGCTCCACGGGCTGGGTGGCATCCGTCCTGGGCGTCCACCCGTGGCAGCTCGGCCTGTTCCCCGAGCAGGCGCAGCACGACGTGTGGGGCGAGGACCCGGACACCCGCATCTCCTCGTCGTACGCACCCGTGGGCCGGCTCACCCCCGTCGACGGCGGCTACGAACTGGCCGGCCGGTGGAGCTTCTCCTCCGGCTGCGAGCACGCCTCCTGGGCGCTGCTGGGCGCCCTCGTCGTCGGGGCGCAGGGGCGGCCCGTGGACTTCCTCACCGTGCTGGTGCCCCGCTCCGACTACCGCATCGAAGACATGTGGGACGTGGTCGGGCTCCGCGGCACCGCCAGCAACGACGTCGTCGTCGAGACGGCGTTCGTCCCCGCGCACCGGGTGCTCCGCAACTACGAACAGGCGCAGTTGAAGGTGCCGGGTCAGCAGGTCAACCCGGGACCGCTGTACCGGCTGCCGTTCGGCGCGATCTTCACCAGCGCCGTCACCGCACCGGTGCTCGGCGCCGTTTCCGGCGGATACGGCTCGTACGTGGCGCGGATGAAGGAGCGGGTGCGGCTCAGCCTGGGCGGCGGGAACTTCGCCGAAGACCCGTTCGCCCAGGTCGCCATCGCGCGCGCCGCGTCCGACATCGACGCGACCGTGCTCCAGATGGACCGGAACATGAGCGAGCTGCTCGAACTTGCCGCCGCCGGCCAGGAGATACCGATGGAGCTGAGGCTGCGCACCCGGCGCGACCAGGTCCGGGGCACGGAACGTGCCGTCGCCGCGATCGACCTCCTCTTCAAGACCGCCGGCGGCAACGCGCTGCGGCGCGGCAACCCCGTCGAACGCGCCTGGCGCGACGCCCACGCGGGCAGCGTCCATGTCGCCAACGACGTGGAACGCGCCCTCGCGATGTACGGGCGCGGAGCGTTCGGCCTGACGGTCGAGGACAACCTGGTCTGATCGAGCGTTACGCGAAGCGGTCCCGGACCCCGGAAGGGTCCGGGACCGCTTCGCGTGCTCAGTACTGCCCGCCGGCCGACTTCGCCGCCAGGTAGCGGGCGGGGAACTCCCCGCCGCCGTGCACCGCGAGGTCCGCGCCGTTGATGTACTCGGACAGCCCGCCCGCGAGGAACAGGCAGGCGCGGGCGACATCGTCGGGGACCGCCATCCGCCCCATGGGAATGACACCCGCCACCGCCGCGCCGCCGTCCGGGCCGTAGACCGACGCGGCGCTCTCGGTGCGGATCAGCCCCGTGGTGATGTGGTTGACCCGGACCGCCGGTGCCCACTCCAGGGCCAGCGCCTTGGTGAGGGCCAGCAGGCCGGCCTTGGCGGCCGTGTAGGCCGCGGTGCCGGGCTGCGGGTCCTGGCCGGAGACGCTGCCGATGTTGATGACCGAACCGCCACCGTCCTGGGCCCTCATGATGCGGTGGGCCGCCTGGGCCACATAGAAGGGCGCGAGCAAGTTGAGCGCGACGATCTTCTCCACGAAACGCGGCGAGACGGTGGCGGCGTCGGCGTCCGGGGAGCCGCCCGCGTTGTTGACGAGTACGTCGAGCCGGCCGAAGCGATCCACCGCGGCATCCACCAGCGAGGACGCCGCCGCCGGATCGCGTACGTCGGCCGGGACGAAGACCGCCTCCCGGCCCCCGGCGGCAGGCAGGGTGTCCGGTGTGGTGCGGCCGCAGACCACCACCTCCGCCCCTGCGCCGAGAAATGCCCCGGCAATGGCGGCGCCGATGCCCTTGGTGCCGCCGGTGACCAGCACCACGTGCCCCGTGAAGTCCAGCGGGTTGCCGATGTCCATGCGTTGCGCCTTCTCTCCGTCTTCCGGATCCTGCTCAGTGGGTGGTCAGGCCCAGCCCGGTGGCGAGCCGTGCCCGATGGCGGGCGGGCGGCCCGAACAGCTCGCCCGTCCCGTGCGCCCGTTTGAAGTAGCGGTGCGCGTCGTGCTCCCAGGTGATCCCGATCCCGCCGTGCAGCTGGATCATCTCGCCGGCCACCGCCGAGAACGCCTCGGAGCAGACGGACTTGGCGACGGCGGCGGCCCGCGGCAGCGCGCCCGGGTCCTCGTCGGCGGCGAACGCGGCGCCCAGCGCCGCCGAACGCGCCGACTCCACGAGCACATAGGCGTCCGCCAGCCGGTGCTTGACCGCCTGGAACGATCCGATGGGCCGGCCGAACTGCACCCGGCTTTTGGCGTATGCGACGGTGAGCTCCAGGCAGTGCTCGGCCGCGCCCACCTGCTCCGCGGCCAGTGCCGTGCAGGCCAGATCCCGCACGTGGTCCAGATACCGCCCGCCGTCACCGTCGACGCCCAGCAGGCGTCCCCGGGCATCGTCCAGCACCCATCGGGCCTGGGCCCGGGTCCCGTCCATGGTCACGACGGGTTCCCGCCGGGCCCCGGGGGCGCCGGGAGCCACCTCGAAGAGCGCTACCCCGTGGGTGGTACGGGCGGCGACGATCAGGACGTCCACGCCGGGCCAGTCCAGCACGTGTTCCTTGGTTCCGGTGATCCGCCAGGCGCCCCCGGACGGCCGGACCGCTTCGGCGCGTATCACCTCGTGATCCCAGGAACCCTGCTCGGCCCAGGCCAGGGTGCCCACCGAGGTGCCCTCGGCGAGCCCCGGCAGCAGCCGCTCGCACGCCTCCTTGTCACCTGAGGCGAGCAGGGCGCCCGTCGTGAGCACCGTGGAGCCCAGGCACGGCAGCGGGCTGAGGGTCCGGCCCAGCTCCTCCATCAGTACATGGACATCACGGGCGCCGCCGCCGGCCCCGCCGTACTCTTCCGGCACGGTCAGACCGCCCGCGCCGATCTGTGCGGTCAACGGTGCCCAGGCCGCTTCGTCCTGATGCTGCGTCAACAGGTCGCGCACGGCCGTGCGCAGCTCTTCCTGCTCCTGTGTGAGTCTCATCGGTCCGTTCCCATGACGCGGGCCCGGCACGCGGCCGGTGTGCCCCACGCGTCGCGCAGCGGCCGGGCCTTGCGGATCCACAGGGACAGGTCGAGCTCATCCGTGTAGCCCACGGCGCCGTGCAGTTGCAGGGCCGTGCGCGCCGCCGCGTAAGCGGCCTCGCCCGCCGTGACCTTGGCCGCGGCGATGTCGGCGCCCGCCCCCTCGTCGCCCGCGGCGAGCGCGAGCGCGGCGCCGTGCACCAGCGGCCCGGCGAACTCCAGGGCCAGCAGGGTGTCGGCCAGCCGGTGCTTGACCGCCTGGAAGGAGCCGATCGGCATCCCGAACTGGGTGCGCTGGGTGACATATTCGACGGTGCGTGCCAGCAGGGTCCGGCCGACCCCGAGGGACTGGGCGGCCGTGGCGAGCGCGGCCACATCGGCGGCGTACCCGGCGGCGGCGGCGACCGCGGGGCCCTGGGCGAGGACCGTCCCGCCGGACGGCCGTGACAGTCGGCGCGCGGGGTCCGCCGAGGGCTGAACGGTCCCCGTCCCGGCGGCGAGGCGCAGGGTGTCGCCGTCCACCACGAACACCGCGTCGGCCATGTCGGCGTCCAGGGCGTACGGGCCGAGCGAGGTCGGACAGAGGGAGACGACCGACTTCCCGGAGGCGATCCGGGGCAGCCTGTCGGCGGCGATGCGGTCGTTGCCGAGCCGGTCCAGCAGGGCCGCCGCGGCAACCGTCTCGACCAGCGGTCCGGGGACGGCGTGCCGTCCCAAGGCCTCGAAGGCGAGGGTGAGTTCGAGGGGCAGTGGGCCGAAGCCCTCGTGCTTCTCCGGTACCGCGAGTGCGAACACCCCGGCCTCGGCCAGCCGGGCCCAGACGGCTAGCCCCGGGCCGTGGTCGCCGGCCGCCCAGGACCGTACGACGGCTGGGGTGTCGCAGGAGGTGAGCAGGGCGTCGAGGGAGCGGGCGAAGTCCCGCTGCTCGGCGTCCAGGAGGAAACGCATCAGCGGCGTCCCTTCGGCAGGCCGAGCAGCCGCTCGGCGATGATGTCGCGCTGGATCTCGTTGGTGCCCGCGTAGACGGGACCGGCCAGCGAGAAGGTGTAGCCCTCCGCCCAGCCGCCCGAAGGCGATTCGCCCGCGTGGTCGGCGAGTTCGCCGTACGGGCCGAGCAGGTCGAGCGCCGTCTCGTGCAGGGCGATGTCCAGCTCGGACCAGTAGATCTTGTTGAGGCTGGAGACGGCCCCGGCGGGTCCGCCGTCGCCGTGCAGGACCTGGGAGACGCCCGCGTAGGAGAACAGGCGGTAGGCGCGGGCTCCGATCACCGCGTCGGCCACCCGGTCGCGCAGCGCCGTGTCCGCGGGGTCGCCGTGCTCCCGCCACAGAGCGGTCAGACGGTCCGCTGCGGCCGTGAAGCGCCCCGGGCTGCGCAGGGTGAGCCCGCGCTCGTTGCCGGTCGTGCTCATCGCGACCCGCCAGCCCTGGCCGGGCTCGCCGATGACGTCCTCGTCGGGTACGAACACCTCGTCCAGGAAGAGTTCGGCGAAGGCGGGCTTCCCGTCGAGCCGTCCGATGGGCCGTACGGTCACGCCCTCGGCGTCCAGCGAGAACATCAGATACGTGAGCCCGCGGTGCGGCCGGTCCGCGTCCGGGTCGCTGCGGAACAGGCCGAAGGCCCGGTCGGCGAAGGCCGCCCGGGAGGACCAGGTCTTCTGGCCGCTGATCAGCCAGCCGCCCTCGGTCCGTACGGCCGTCGACTTGAGGGAGGCCAGGTCGGAGCCGGACTCCGGCTCGGACCACGCCTGCGCCCAGATGACCTCACCGCGCGCCATGGCGGGCAGGATCCGGGCCCGCTGCTCGGCGGTGCCGTTCTCGAAGAGGGTCGGGGCCAGCAGGTTGATGCCGTTCTGGCTGACCCGGCCGGGCGCCCCGGCGGCGTAGTACTCCTCTTCGAAGATCATCCAGTGCAGCAGGGAACTCCCGCGCCCGCCGAACTCCTCGGGCCAGGAGACCACCGACCAGCGGTCCGCGGACAGGGTCGCCTCCCACTCCCGGTGGGCGGCGAAGCCCTCGGCGGTCTCCAGGGACGGCAGGGGAGCGGCCGGGACGTGGGCGGCCAGCCAGTCGCGTACCTCGGTACGGAACGACTCGTCGGCCGCGTCGAAATCGAGATCCATCAGGCGCCCGCCTTCTTCATCGCCCGGATGTCCATGCCGCCGAGCGCGTCCGGCGCTGTCTCGGCGTTGTGCGCGTGCGCCAGATGGTGCAGGCCGAACACCGAGTCCATTCCGGTGTGCATGCCCTGGAGGTCCTCGGCCTGGTTGACCGCGCGCTTGGTCAGCGCCAGGCCCATGCGCGGCATCTCCGCGATGCGCAGCGCCAACTCCTCCGTACGGTGGGCCAGTTCCTCCCGGGGGACGACCCGGTTCACCATGCCGACCTCGTACGCGCGCTGCGCGCTCATCCGGTCACCGGTGAAGAGGAACTCCTTGGCGATCCGTGGCGGCATCACCCACGGGTGGGCGAAGTACTCGACGCCCGGGATGCCCATCCGGACCACGGGATCGGCGAAGAACGCGTCCTGCGAGGCCACGATCAGGTCGCACACCCAGGCGAGCATCAGACCGCCCGCCACACACGCGCCCTGCACGGACGCGATGACCGGCTTGGGCAGCTCCCGCCAGCGGCGGCACATCCCCAGATACACCTCGGACTCACGGGCGAAGCGGCTCTCCGCCCCCTGCTTGTCCGAGTGGTCCCACCAGAGCCCCGCCCTGCGCTCGAACGGCAGATGCGCGTCCCGCTCCGGGGTTCCGATGTCGTGACCGGCGGAGAAGTGCTTGCCCGCCCCGGCCAGGACGACCGTCTTCACCTCGCCGTCGTCGGCCGCGCGGTAGAACGCCCGGTCCAGGGCGTAGGTCATCGCAGAGTTCTGCGCGTTGCGGTAGTCGGGCCGGTTCATGGTGACCGTCGCGACAGGGCCCCGCTTCTCGTAGCGCACCGGTTCGTCGTGGGCAGCGGACATCGGCCCCTCCTTCCCTAACAAGTGTTTGGTAGATTAACGTACCCCCATGAGCAGCGTCGAGGAGTTCCGCACCGAGATCCGCGGCTGGCTGGCCGCCCATCTCACCGGTGCCTTCGCGGGCCTTCGAGGCCGCGGCGGGCCCGGACGTGAGCACGAGGCCTTCGCCGAACGGCTGGCCTGGGAAAGGCACATGGCGGCCGAGGGGTGGACCTGCGTGGGCTGGCCCGAGGAGCACGGGGGCCGGGGCGCGACCATCGAGCAGCAGGTCGCCTTCCATGAGGAGTACGCCCTGGCCGACGCCCCCGCCCGGGTCAACCACATCGGGGAGCAACTGCTCGGCCCGACCCTGGTGGCTTTCGGTACACCCGAGCAGCGGGCCCGCTTCCTGCCGCCGATCGTCGCCGTCGAGGAGCTGTGGTGCCAGGGCTACAGCGAGCCGGACGCCGGGTCCGACCTGGCGAACGTGCGGACCAGGGCCGAGCGGGACGGCGAGGGCTGGTTGGTCACCGGACAGAAGATCTGGACGTCACTCGCCCACGACGCCCAGTGGTGCTTCGTCGTCGCCCGCACCGAGGCGGGCTCCACCCGCCACGCGGGTCTCTCCTATCTCCTGGTCCCGCTCGACCAGCCGGGAGTGGAGATACGGCCGATCCAGCAGCTGACCGGCACCTCGGAATTCAACGAGGTCTTCTTCGACGGCGCCCGCACGGACGCCGCACACATCGTCGGCGAACCCGGCGACGGCTGGCGGGTCGCCATGGCCACCCTCGGCTTCGAACGCGGCGTCTCCACCCTCGGCCAGCAGGTCGGCTTCCGGCGCGAACTGGAAACCCTGATCGCCCTGGCCCGGAGCAACGGCGCCGCCGACGACCCACTGATCCGCGACCGGCTCGCCCGCGCCTGGACGGGCCTTGAGACCATCCGGTGCAACGCCCTGCGCATGCTCGACGGTGTGGCGGCCGGCGCACCCGGCCCCGAGGCGTCCATCGGGAAGATCTTCTGGGCCACCTGGCACCGTGAACTGGGCGAACTCGCCATGAGCGTCCTGGGCGCCGGCGGCATGACCGCCCCCGAGGCCCCCTACGAACTCGACGACTGGCAGCGGCTGTTCCTCTTCTCCCGCTCCGACACCATCTACGCAGGATCCAACGAGATCCAGCGCAACATCATCGCCGAGCGCGTCCTCGGCCTGCCCAAGGAGATCCGCCCGTGACCCCGCAGCCGCCCTATGTACAGGGCCACTCCCTCCTGGCCGGACGCACCGCCGTGATCACCGCCGCCGCGGGCGCCGGAATCGGTGGAGCCACCGCCCGCAAGTTCCTGGAGGAGGGCGCCCGGATCGTCATCGGCGACGCCCACGAACGCCGCCTCAAGGAGAGCGCCGCCGCCCTCGCCGAGGAGTTCGGTGCGGACAACGTCGCCGCACTGCCCTGCGACGTCACCGACCAGCAGCAGGTCGACGCCCTGTTCGCACTCGCCGCCGAACGCCACGGCGGCCTCGACATCGTCGTCAACAACGCCGGACTCGGAGGCACCGCCGACCTCGTCGAAATGACCGACGACCAGTGGTCCAAGGTCCTCGACGTCACTCTGAACGGCACCTTCCGCTGCACCCGCACCGCCCTGCGCCACTTCAAGGACCGCGACACCGGCGGCATCGTCGTCAACAACGCCTCCGTGATCGGCTGGCGCGCCCAGCGCGGCCAGGCCCACTACGCCGCCGCCAAGGCCGGAGTCATGGCCCTCACCCGCTGCGCCGCCCTGGAGGCGGCCGACTTCGGTGTACGCGTCAACGCCGTCGCCCCGAGCCTCGCCATGCACCCGCACCTGGTGAAGGTGACCACCCCGGAGCTCCTCGCCGAACTCACCGAACGCGAGGCCTTCGGCCGGTACGCGGAGCCCTGGGAGATCGCCAACGTCATCGTCTTCCTGGCCAGCGACTACTCCTCGTACATGACGGGGGAGACCGTCTCCGTCAGCAGTCAGAGGGCGTGAAGGCCATCACCGGGACCGCCAATGCCGAACGGCGCGCCGAACTCCTGGCGACCGCCGCCGAGGTGTTCGCCGCCCAGGGCTACAACGCCACCACCGTCCGCCGCATCGCGGACGCTGCCGGGATGCTCGCGGGCAGCCTCTACTACCACTTCGATTCCAAGGAATCGATGCTCGACGAGATCCTCTCGGCCTTCCTCGACGAACTGTGGACCGGCTATGACACGGTCCTCGCTGCCGGACTGGGGCCGCGCGAGGCGATCGGGGCGCTCGTCACCCAGTCCTTCCGCCAGATAGACCGGCACGGCCCCGCGGTCGCCATCTACCAGCGGGAGTCCAGGCATCTCTCCGCCCAGCCGCGCTTCGCCTATCTCGCCGACTCCCAGCTGAAGTTCGAGAACGCCTGGCTGCGCACGCTGGAACGCGGAGTGGCCGAAGACGCCTTCCGCAGCGATCTGGACGTCCGGCTGGTCTACCGCTTCGTCCGCGACACCGTCTGGGTGGCCGCCTCCTGGTACCGCCCCGGCGGCACCCACAGCCCGGAGGAGATCGCCCGCCAGTACCTGTCGATGGTCCTCGCCGGCATCACCACCAAGACCTGATACACCCTCACCTCACTTACGAAGGAGCAGTCATGGCCGAGGCCTACATCGTCGAAGCGGTACGCACCCCGGTCGGCCGGCGCAAGGGCGGTCTCTCCGCCGTCCACCCCGCCGACCTCGGGGCCCACGTCATCAAGGCACTGGTCGAGCGCAGCGGGATCGACCCGGCCGCGGTGGAGGACGTCGTCTTCGGCTGCCTGGACACCGTCGGCCCCCAGGCCGGGGACATCGCCCGCACCGCATGGCTCGCGGCGGGCCTCCCCGAGGAGGTGCCCGGCACCACCGTCGACCGGCAGTGCGGCTCCTCCCAGCAGGCCGTCCACTTCGCCGCCCAGGGCGTCATGTCCGGCACCCAGGACCTGGTCGTCGCGGGCGGCACGCAGAACATGTCGATGATCCCTATCGCCTACGCCAGCCGCCAGGCCGCCGAACCCCTGGGCCTGACCGACGGCCCGTACGCCGGCTCCGAGGGCTGGCGCGCCCGCTACGGCGACGCGCCCGTCAACCAGTTCCACGGCGCCGAGCTCATCGCGGAGAAGTGGGGCATCTCCCGTGAGGACATGGAGCACTTCGCGCTCCGCTCGCACCAGCGGGCCGCCCGCGCCATCGACGAGGGCCGCTTCGCCCGCGAGACCGCCGCGTACGGCGAGGTGGCGGTGGACGAGGGGCCGCGCCGTGACACCTCCCTGGAGAAGATGGCCGGCCTCAAGCCGGTCGTCGAGGGCGGCCGGCTGACGGCCGGGGTCTCCTCACAGGTCTCCGACGGGGCCTCGGCGCTGCTCATCGCCTCCGAGCGGGCCGTCGCCGAACACGGCCTCACCCCGCGCGCCCGCATCCACCATCTCTCCGTGCGTGGCGAGGACCCGATCCGGATGCTGTCGGCCCCGATCCCGGCGACGGCGTACGCGCTGAAGAAGGCCGGAATGTCCATCGGTGACATGGACCTCGTGGAGATCAACGAGGCGTTCGCACCGGTCGTCCTCGCCTGGCTGAAGGAGACCGGTGCCGACCCCGACAAGGTCAACGTCAACGGCGGCGCCATCGCGCTCGGCCATCCGCTCGGCGCCACCGGTGCCAAGCTGATGACGACGCTGCTGCACGAACTGGAGCGCACCGGCGGCCGTTACGGCCTGCAGACCATGTGCGAGGGCGGCGGCCAGGCCAACGTGACCATCATCGAACGGCTCTGACGGAACCGGCGGCCGGCCGGACCGGCTCCGCTCCGCGGGGACGGTCCGGCGCGCGCCGTTGTCCCCGGGCGAGCGAAACGAACGCCGCCCACTCCTCACGGCCGCCCCGCAGGGCGGGGCCGTCGCCTGCGGCCTTGGAGTTGTGCTCGCACGTCGTCGCCGCGTCGCCCGGCCTCGGGCCTGCCGCGAGTACGAGGGTCAAGAGGAACCGTGCGCCGAACCTAGACATCTGATGTCTGATCTTAGGTAGAATGCGACCCCATGAACATCGAACGGCCCGCCGCTCTCGTCGGCGCCTATGCGGCCCTGCCCTCCCTGCGTGCCGACCAGGAACGCTTCTACGAGGGCCTCGCCGATCGGGATATCGCCGACGGGCTGGAGATCCCGTTCCGCGACGGCCTCGGCGAGGACGTTCGTTGGCTGGCCACGCAGATGCGCGGCCGTTTCGCCCGCTCGGTGATCACGCTGATTCCCGGGACGATGGCGCGCGTGGGTGCCTCGGGTACCTTCGGGCTCGCCTCCGGGGACGAGGACGGCCGGCGGGCGGCGCTGGTGTTCGTGCGCGAGGCGCGCATCGCCGCCGAGGAGTTGAACCAGCTCACCGGCGAGCAGTCGGTCTCCGTCATCCACATCCACACCGCGCCTTCGGTGACGGCCGTCGCGGAGAAGTTCGCCCGTTCGATCGACGAGATGGTGGCGAGCGAACCCGCCTCGGTCGCCTGGTCCACCCGGCTCGTCCTGGAGCACTGCGACGCGTACGCGCCGGCCGTCCCGGGTGAGAAGCGGTTCCTGTCGCTGGAGGACGAGATCCCCCTCGCGCGCGACGCAGGGCTCGGCGTCGCCGTCAACTGGGGCCGTTCGGCGATCGAGGCGCAGGACGCCGGCCGGCCCCTCGCCCAGATTGCCCGGCTCGCCTCCGAGGGCCTGTTGGCAGGCGTCATGTTCTCCGGCGCAGGCCCCACCGCCAACCGGTACGGGGGGCCGTGGGCGGACGCGCACCTGCCCCTCGCCGAGGACGAGCCCACCTCGCTCATGGACGCCGACGAGGTACGCCGTTGCCTCCGTGCGGCCGAAGGCGCGATCTCCTACGCGGGCGCCAAGATCCAGGTTCCCGGCGATGCGGCGGTAGACGAGCGGCTCGCGATGGTGGGCCGCGTCATGCGGCTCGTGGCCGAGTGCGGTGCCGCCCCGGCGCCGCACTCGCCGGGGCTGTGAGCGGGAGCGTGTGCGACGCCGCACGGTCGGCCGTCAGCGGCGCTTCGGGGCCTTGGGTCCGGAGGCCTTGACCGTCCAGGTCAGGCGTTCGGTGGCCTCGGCGCGGACCAGCGGGTCGCGGACCGACTCGGTCCGGTCTGCGGCCTCGGCCGTGACGGTGTGCTTCCTGCCGTCCGCGGGAACACCCAGTGCGGCGGGGACGGCAGCGGTCAGACCCTGCGCCCGCTTCACCCGCACACCGTCGACGTACCAGCGCAGCTCCGGTGCGGCGAGGCCCGTGAGTCCGGCCAGTGAGACCTTGATGCGGCTGGACCTGAGGATCGCGCTGCTCGTGCCGACCTCGCTGCTCAACGCGTTGGCCTCGCGGTAGAAGCCGGCGATCATGGCCTCGCGTCCGGGGAGGTTGAACTCGCTGATGTTCAGGGCCCGCATGATGGAGTTGGACGTGGGGCGGTAGATCCCGAACGGGTAGTAGCTGCTGCCCTCGTACGTACCGACGGTGCCGCCCGTGGGGTCGCTCTCGCCGAGCCAGCGGTACCACTTGGACTGGTTCGCGGCCATCTGTTCCGCGGTGAGGACGCTGGAGTTGATGTCGGGGAGTTCGCCGCCCGTCCAGGTGCCGTAGCTGTCGTACGTGTACTCGTCCGCCAGCAGGCCCACCGAGTGGGCGATCTCGTGGGCGGCGATCATGCTCGACTGGGCGTTGTCCGAGGAGAGGGTCGAGACGCCGTCGAACGGGTATCCCTCCGCTTCGAGCCCCGAGTAGCCGGCGCCGCCGTACTTGGCGGAGTTGGAGACGACGACGACCAGGTCGGCCTCGGGGGCCTTGGCGGCGTAGGACGCGACCTTGTCGATGTCGGCGCAGATCAGGCGCTCGGTCTCGGAGCACCAGAAGTAGCTGCCGAGGGCGGTGTCCTTGGTGACGTCGGGGGTGGGGTCGCCGGTGATGCCGGTTTCGGCGGACACCGCGTCCACGGTCCACACGTTCATCAGACCCTGATAGCTCGCATAGGGCTCGATGCCGGTGATGTCCGCCCACTTGGCGGCTGCCGCGGCGTGGAAGGCGTCCTGCTGGTCGGCGGTGTAACCGTCGCCGACGATGACCACGTCGAGCCGGTCGGCCGAAGGGCCGGTCACGGCGAGCTCGCCGACCTCCCCGTCCGTGGTCGACGCGGAGGGTGCCGCACTCCGGGCGGTGGCCCGGCCGGTCGCCGTCTCCGTGGTGAGCGGCACCTCGGTCCGCCGGCCCTCGCCGCCGGGCTGGGGGAAGTACTCCACGGCCACCCGCGGTTCCGGGGCGGGCTCCGGGTCCACGGCGACCGCGGGAGTGGCGAGGGCCGCCCCCATGATCGCCGTGAGCGCGACGCCCATGGATATTGCGGCTGCTCTGGAAGTGCGCATGCCAAACCTCGCTCTGGTGTCCGGCCGGAAGTGGTGTAAAGGAAAGATGTAAATGTGCTTAACTTTTCGCATAACCTAGGTGGGTGGTGGGCCCGTTGGCAACAGTCCCGCAGGCTCCGGGGAAGGGATCAGACCTCCGTGGTGCCCGCGGCGGAGTCCGGACCACAGAATGATCCAGCCGGTGACCACCGGCAGACGCGGCACGAGGGGCGGCCATGGCGGGAACCAGCAGGGCGACCGGCGAACCGGAGCGGTCGCCCGGGGTCGGAGTTCCGCCCCGGCCGCACCGGGCCCATGGCGACGAGAGGGACGCGCCGGCCGCGATCGGCCTCCGGGTGAAACGGCTGCGCAAGGCCCGTGAACTGACTCAGCGGCAACTTGCCGAGCCCGCGTACACCGCCGCGTACGTCTCCACTCTGGAAGCCGGCAAGGTGCAGCCCTCCGAGGCCGCTCTCCGGCATATCGCCGGCCGCCTCGGTGTCGCCTACGACGAGGTCGCCACAGGCAGGCCCACCCACATCACCACGGCGCTCCGGATGGAACTGGCCGACGCCCAGCGGATACTGGCCGTCGAGGACGCCGCCGACGCACGGGCCGCCTACGAGCAGATCCTCGGCCGCGCCGAGGAGTACGGGCTCACCCAGGAGCGGGCGGTGGCGCTTGTGGGCCTCGGGGAATGCGCGTTGGAGACGGGCGAACTCACCGAGGCCCTGGCCCGGTTCGAAGCGGCCGAGCATGCACTGGCCGACGATCCGCTCCCCGCCCGCGCGCGGGCGGTCCGGGGCAGGTCGGTCGCCCACTACCTGGCCGGTGAACTGCGCTACGCGTGCTACCTGCTGGAGAGCGCCATCGACGGACTGAACACGTCCGGGCTGCACGACCCCGGCGCGCTGCTCCAGCTCTACACGGCCTCGATCGCCCCGTACATGGACATGGGCGCCCACGCCCGTGCCGCGCAGGCGGCCGAACTCGCCCTCGCCCTGGTACCGCAGGTGTCCGACCCCGCCCTGGTCGCCACGATGCACCGGACGGTGGCGCGCACGCTGCTGGCCGAGGGCAGGGTCGACGCCGCACAGGCGTCGCTGGCACGGGCCACCGAGCTCTACGAGCAGCTCCAGATCCGTACCGAACTGGCTCACTGCCATTGGATGCGGGGCTACGTCTGTGCCCAGCACGACGACCTTGTCCGGGCGGAGACGGAACTGCGCATCGCGCACTCGATGCTGGTGTCCAAGCGGGCCGCCCTGTACGTCTCACAGGTGGAGGTCGAACTCGCCGATGTCCTGCGAAGGGGCGGGAAGTCGGCGGAGGCCGCGGAACTTCTGGAACGCCTGCTGGCCGGACTCAAGCCCGGCCGCGGTGCGTTGCACGCCGGCGGCGCCCACCGGCTGCTCGGGCTGATCGCCGAGGAGGCCGGTGACGCCGAGGCGGCCGAGCTGCACTACGCCACCGCGCTCTCCCTGCTCGAACAGACGGGAGCCGCCGGGGATCTCGCCGACATCTGCCGGCTGCTGGGAGACCTGCTGCGCGGTGAGGGGCGGACGGAAGCGGCGCTGAACGCCTACCGGACCGGCCTCGGACACCGCGCCGAACCGGGTACCACCACCCTCGGCCCCGCCCCTGCCCGGCCGCCGTTCGGCCGCTGGGTCTGACGGAGGGCCCGGCAACTGCCGTCGCCCCAGCGACGACATTCTTACAAGACCTACGCCGGACGGCCCCGGCATCATCCCGGCATGAGTGAATTCGAGGTTGAACTCGCGCAAGGCATGCATGTGGTCCACGACGGACCGAGGGAGGGGCCGCCGATGTTGCTCATCCACGGATCAGGGGCCTCGGGCTCCACCTGGAGCCCGATGATGCCGGCCCTGACCGCCCGCCACCACGTCATCCGGGTCGACCTCCCCGGCTGCGGCCAGTCCCCGCCCGCGGCGTCGTACGACGTGGCCGTGCAGGCGGGCCGGGTGGCGGCGCTGCTCGACGATCTCGGCCTCCGTCAGGTCGCCGTGGCCGGGCACTCCAGTGGCGGCTACGTCGCCACCGCGCTCGCGGAAGGGCGCCCGGACCTGGTGAGGTCGCTCGCGCTGGTCAGTACCGGACCGAGTCTCGACGCGCTCCTTCCGCAGCCCGCCATCCTCCGCCTCCTGCTGGGCCCGCCCTTCGGCCCGCTCCTCTGGTCGCTCCGCTCGGACGCGGCGATCCGCAGCGGGATCAGGGCGACGACCGTTCGGCAGGTGGACATCCCGGACGACCTCGTCGCCGGCGTACGGGGCACCACGTACCGCGCGTTCCGGGCGGTGTCCCGTTGCAACATCGCCTACATCGACGAGCGGAGCGTGCCCGAACGTCTCGCCGCCCTCAAGGTTCCGTTGCTGGTGGTCTTCGGCGCGGCGGACCCCCGCTGGGAGCCGTCGTCGGCGCACCGGTACGAGGCGGTGCCGGGCAGCAACGTCGAGCTGCTGCCCGGGGTCGGGCACATACCGCTGCTCGAAGCGCCGGAGGCGACCAGTGATCTGCTCCTGCGCTTCGCCGGGAGGCCCTAGGACTGCAGGCGCGTCAACCCGCCGCCGGCAGCGACTTCAGCGTCGCCCGTGCCTCGTCCATGATCCGCTCGACCAGCTCCGAACAGGACGGCAGATCCTCGATCAGGCCGGCCACCTGGCCCGAGGCCATCACCCCGATGTCCGTACGCCCCTCGACCAGTGAGGCCTTCAGCAGCATGGGGGTGTTGGCGGCCAGCAGCACCTGGCTCCAGGTCAGTTCCTTGCCGTGCTTCATCGCCAGTCCGTCGCGGACCAGCTGGGGCCAGCTCGCACCGGACTCCTTCCGGAAGGCCGAGGCGTGCCGCAGCGCCCGCAGGGTCGAGGTGACGCGGCCGGAGCGCTCCAGTGAGTCGACCATGGTGGTACGCAGCATGCGGTGCGGCAGACCGTCGACCTGTGTGGTGACCGTGACGTCCTTGACGGTGGCGTCCAGGTACTTCGCCTTCACCGCGTCGGGGACGGTGCTGTCGGAGGTGAGCAGGAAGCGCGTGCCCATGCCGATCCCGGCCGCCCCGTAGGCGAGCGCGGCGACCAGGCCGCGGCCGTCGTGGAAGCCGCCCGCCGCGATCACCGGGATGTCGACGGCGTCCACCACCTGGGGGAGCAGCACGGTGGTGGCCACCTCGCCCGTGTGGCCGCCGCCCTCGCCGCCCTGCACCATCACCGCGTCGGCTCCCCACGCGGCGACCTTCTCCGCGTGCCGGCGGGCGCCGATGGACGGGATGACGACGACGCCGGCGTCCTTGAGGCGGGCGATCAGGTCCTTGGAGGGGGCGAGCGCGAAGGACGCCACCCGCACCCCCTCGTCGATGATGATCCGGACCCGCTCGCCCGCGTCGCCCGCGTCCGCCCGCAGATTCACGCCGAACGGCGCGTCCGTACGGGACTTGACCTCGCGAACGGCCGCGCGGAGCTGCTCGACCGTCATCGTCGCGGAGGCCAGGATGCCGAGCGCCCCGGCGTTGGCGGAGGCCGACACCAACCGGGGACCGGCCACCCAGCCCATCCCGGTCTGCACGATCGGGTACCGCACCCCGGTCAGTTCGGTGAGCGCGGTGGGAATCGGCACGGGCCCGCTCACGCCGGGACCTCTCGTTCGCGGAGCCCCTTGGGGTCGATGACCTCACGGATCAGCCGGAGTTCGGCCCCCGTGGGCTCCCGGGTGAAGGGCACCGCGTCGGGGACGGTGAGGGCGAACCCGGTGGCCTCGATGACCTGTTCGAGGCTGACGCCGGGGTGCAGGGAGCGCAGCCGCATCGTCCGGTCGGGGGTCTCGAAGTCGAAGACGCCCAGATTGCTGACGACTTCGGGGATCCGGTGGTAGCGGGTCGCGGACGTACCGGCCTCGGCCGCCCGGTCGTACCCGACCCCGCTGACCATGTCGACGTGTTCCACGAACACCCGCGCCGAGTGCTTGGGCACCCAGTAACTCGTCGGGTTGTTGAGGGTGTTGACGGGAGCGCCGCGCACCCCGAGCAGCTGGCGCGTGGGCCTGGCCCAGTCGCCGATACAGGAGATGTTCTGGTTGCCGTGGCGGTCGATCTGGCTGGCGCCCATCATCACGTGCCGGCGGCCCGTGGCGGTCAGCGTCAGGTGCTGGCGGAACGGCAGCCAGCCTTCGATGCTTCCCGGCTTCGCCCCCACCGCGGGGGTGTCGGCGATCAGCAGCGCCTCCCCGTCCGTCAGCAGCAGCTCGGGGGAGAAGGTCAGCCGCGCCAGGCGCGCACCGATCGCCGGGACGGTGCCCATGGGGCTGGCGAGGATCTCGCCCGCGTCCCGCCAGGCCTCTGCGCAGGCCACCACGCAGTACTCGGCGCGGGTCGGCGCCTGGATGGCGGTGGTCTCGGTGCCGCTCATGCTTCCTCCTGGTGGAACGCGGTGACTGCGGCCTGGTATGCGGCCTCGTCGCCGGACAGGAACCGTTCGACGAAGGCGGGCCAGGCCTCGGGGTCGCGGGCGGCCCGGACATAGGCGCGCTGGAAGGCCTCGTCCCGGTCGTGGTCGGGCACGCAGGAGGTGAAATGCGCGCCGTTCGGTGTCTCGACGACCCCGTCGACGAACATCCGCTTGATCAACAGCGTCTGCGGCCCCTGCTCCTTGAGCAGATCCGCTGTCTCCACGATCCGCTCGCAGGAGACGAATCCCTGGTCGGCGGCCTCGCAGAACAGGTCGTCGAAGTACGGGTCGGGGCCCAGGTACTGGCCGTTGCCCTGTACGTCGGAGCGGTTGAGGTGGACCAGGGCCGCGTCCAGCCGCAGCGCCGGGGCCGCGACCAGCTTCTCCCCGTCCTCGTACGGTGAAGTGACCGTACGCAGAGCGGGGTTGACCTTCATCAGGTCCGAGCCCAGGCCGGCGCGCACCGGCATGAACGGCAGCCGCTGCGCCCCCGCCGTCAGGCCCCACATCATCATCGCCTCGTCCATCTCGACCATCTCGAAGGCGCCGCGCTGCCGGGCCGCCGTGAAATGCGGCTCCAGCGGTATCGAGTCGAGCGTCCCGAAGGCCGCGACCAGCTTGCGGATCTTCCCCGCCGCCGCGAGCAGACCCACGTCCGGGCCGCCGTACGACACCACGGTCAGGTCGGTGACGTCCGAGCGCAGCAGCGCCCGCACCAGAGCCATCGGCTTGCGGCGCGACCCCCAGCCGCCGATGCCGATCGTCATTCCGCTCTCCAGCCGGCCGACGACATCGTCGGCCGTCATCGTCTTGTCCTGTGTCACGTCTGCTGCTCCTTGTCCGTGCCGAAGGTGTCGCGCACACGGTCGGCGACGCCACTGAGGTTGGCCTCGAAGGTGAAGCCCTGCTCGAAGCGGTAGCTGCGGCGTACGTCGACGGGGTCGATGCCGTTGATGGCGGCCTTGGCCAGCCGGATGAGATAGCCGTCCTTGGCGGCGATCTCCCCGGCGAGCTCCAGGGCGGCCCCGGTGAGCTGCTCGCGCGGCACGACGCTGAACACCGAGCCGTGCCGGTGCAGTTCCTCGGCCGACACGGTGCGCGAGGTGTAGTACAGGGTCCGCATCAGGTGCTGCGGAACCAGCCGGGCCAGGTGCGTGGCCGCGCCGAGTGCGCCGCGGTCGAGCTCCGGCAGGCCGAAGGAGGCGTCGTCCGCTGCCACGATCACGTCCGCGTTGCCCACCAGGCCGATGCCGCCGCCCAGGCAGAAGCCGTGCACGGCGGCGACGACCGGGACCTCGCACTCGTAGACCGCCGCGAACGCCTCGAAGCAGCCCCGATTGGCGCCGATCAGCGCCTCGGGTCCGGCGGCGCGCTGCATTTCCTTGATGTCCACGCCCGCGTTGAAGCCGCGTCCCTCGGCGGTGAGCACCACACAGCGGATGTCCGGGTCGGCCCCGGCGGCACGTACCGCCGCGGCCAGGTCGTACCAGCCCTGTACGGGCAGGGCGTTGACCGGGGGGTAGTCCACGGTGACGACGGCGACGCCCTCGCGTGGGACGGAGGTGGAGACACCCATGAGCAGATCAGCTACCTTTCCACCAAACGTTTGTTAGGCCCAAAAGGTAGCAGCGATACGAACGCCGCGGGAGGGTGTCATGCCACTCAGCGGTACCGGCACCCCGTTCCCCCCGCGCACCGGACGTCGCTCGTTGCCCGGCCCCCATCGAAAGGACACTCGTCATGACCTCACCGACCGCCCTGTGTGCCGGACGCGTCGCAGTCGTCACCGGCGCCGGCCGTGGACTCGGCCGCGCACATGCCCTGGCTCTCGCCGCCGAGGGCGCGAAAGTCGTCGTCAACGACCTGGGCGTCGGGCTCGACGGCTCCGGCTCGGGCACCGGGCCCGCACAGCAGGTCGTGAAGGAGATCCGCGCGGCCGGGGGTGAGGCCGTCGCCCACAACGGTGACATCGCCACGTCCGAGGGCGCCGCCTCCCTCGTCGCCGTCGCGCTCGACTCCTTCGGCCGGCTCGACACACTCGTCAACAACGCCGGATTCCTCCGCGACCGGATGCTGGTCAACCTGGACGAGGACGACTGGGACGCCGTGATGCGCGTCCATCTCAAGGGGCACTTCCTGCCGCTCAAGCACGCTGCGGCGCACTGGCGCGCCGAGGCCAAGGCAGGCCGGACGCCGGCCGCCCGGGTCGTCAACACCAGTTCCGGGGCCGGGCTGCTGGGCAGTGTCGGCCAGGGCAACTACGCGGCCGCCAAGGCCGGCATCGTCGGCCTGACCCTGGTGGCCGCCGCCGAGATGGGCCGCTACGGCGTCCAGGTCAACGCCATCGCCCCGGCCGCCCGGACCCGGATGACCGAGGCGACCTTCGCCGAGACGATGGCGGCCCCCGGGGAGGGCGCCTTCGACGCGATGGCCCCGGAGAACGTCTCGCCGCTCGTCGTCTGGCTGGGCTCCGCCGCATCCGCCGGGGTGAGCGGCCGGGTCTTCGAGACCGAGGCCGGGCGGATCACCGTGATGGAGGGCTGGCGGCCCGGCCCCACCGCCGACAAGGGTGCCCGCTGGACCCCGGCCGAGGCCGGAGCGGCGGTGACCGGTCTGCTGGCCGCGGCCGAGACCCCGCAGCCGGTGTACGGCGCCTCCTGAGACGCCGCGGCACGGGGTGGTGACCAGTCGTCACCACCCCGCGCAGGAAGCCTGTTCAGGCTCCGGCCGACTCTCCCCGTACCCCGGCCACCAGCAGCGTGGGGGACTCCGTGCGGCCGTCCAGGATCCGGTTGGTCCGGGTGACCACCTCCCACCCCGACTGCGTGCGGCGCAGCCGCCAGTGGTTGGCCGTCGCCCGGCGCACCACGTACCGCCCCGACTCGTGCACCACCATCAGCGAATGGCACACCGCCACCGCCTCGTCGCCGTCGAGCGTGATGTGCGGCGGGCCCACGACATGGGCGCAGCCCTGCCGGATCCAGCCCCGGTGCGCGGGGGAGCGGACCATCTCGCGGATCTGCTCCCGGCCGGCGAGGAAGATCTCGTCGATGTCGTACACGCCGTCCGGTGCCCAGAGGGCAGCCACCCCTTCCGCGTCGCCTCCGTCCACCAGAGGCCCGTACGAGGCCATCGTGCGCGCGATGTCGCGCTCGTCCTCCAGCAGCCCGAGCCGCGCCTCGACCGCGGCAAGCCGGTCCTCGATCATGCCCGGACCTCGGCGTCCACCGTGAGGCCCGCGATCGCGGCGAGGGCCTCCAGCTGTTCGGCGTAGTGACTCGCCGAACCGGCGGTCAGGGACGCGCTGACCAGCGTGGCACCGGCCTCGGACACCTTCCGCAACGCCTCGGACGTGCCGTCCGGATCGCCCGACGGATCGAGCGGGCGCCCTGCGCTCAGCACCACCTCGAAGCCCTCGGGCAGCGAGGCCGCGCCGACCATCTCGCGCAGCCGGTCGAGCGGCAGTCCGAACGGCACCCAGCCGTCGCCGTGTGCGAGCGCCCGGCGCAGCGAACGCGGTGTGCGGCCTCCGATCCACAGCGGCACCCGGTCCTGCACGGAGTGCGGCTCCACCACGAGACCCTCGTAGTCGAAGTGCGTCCCGTGGTAGGCGGGTTCGCGCCGGGACAGGGACGCGCGCAGGGCCGCGAGGGCGTCGTCGGCGATCGCACCCCGGCCTTCGAACGCGGCGCAGAGCAACTGGAACTCCTCCTCCAGACTGCCCACACCGAGGCCCAGGATGAGCCGCCCGCCCGAGACGCGGTCCAGCGTGCCGTAACGCTTCGCGATCTCCAGCGGGTGGTGGTAGCCGAGCACCAGGACCTGGGTGGCGAACCGGATCCGACGGGTCCGGGCGGCCAGGTAGCCGAAGACGGACAGCGGATCCCAGTAGGTTCCGCCACGCTGTCCGGCGATGTCCACGGGCACCGCCACATGTTCCGAACAGGTCAGATGATCGAAGCCGAGCCGGTCCGCGGCCTCGGCGACCGCCCCCAACTCCTCGATGCCGGCGCCGCGTTCCCACGGGGAATGGACGCCGGGGACGGCCGTGACGACGGGACTGTTGATGCCGAGCCGCATGGGGGCACCTCTCTGGGGCAGAACGGGACGGGACGGAACGGAAGAGTCCATCCAAGTCCGCCGCCCCGGCCCGCGCAGGCCGCGTCCCGGTGGGCGGGAAGCACCCGGGACCACGGGTTCCGGCCGGGTCCCACTCAACGGAACGACGCCCACCGGCCCGTGCGGCGCACGAGAACATCGGCGGCCGGCGGAAGGACGTCAGTACCGTGCCCCGAACGAACTGCGAGAGAACCCCCGCGCAACCCAGCTCGGCCAAGCAGCGCCAGCGCTACGCCCGCATGCTGCGGGCCGCGGCGCACCTCGGAGCCGTACACGGCCTCGAAGGCGTGCAGATGCACGACGTGGCCCGGCGGTCCGGCGTCGCGATCGCCACCCTGTACCGCTATTTCCCGTCCAAGACCCACCTGTTCGCCGCCGTCCTCCACGACCAGGTGAGCCGCCTCGACGCCGGCGCTCCGCCGCCGTCGCCGGGCGCCGGCCCGGTGGAAGCGGTGAGCGAGCTGCTCACCGGGGCGAGCCGGCAGCTCTTCGAGCAGCCGCTGCTGGCCCTGGCGATGCTCCAGTCCAACAACGTCTCCCACGTGGGCGACGGCAGCCCGGTCCGCCGCACGGACGAGATCCTCGTGGACCTGGTCCTGCGCACGGCGGGGGTGACCGATCCCGGCGAGCAGGACCGGCGGGTGGTCCGCATCCTTGAACAGGCCTGGTACGGACTGCTCACCACCGTTCTGTACGAGCGTTCCTCGCCCGAGGCGGCGCAGGACGGCATCCGGCTGGCCTGCCGCCTCCTCCTCGGCCCGGTCCTGGCCGGACGGCCCGCCTGAGGGCGTGCGTGACGCCTCGCCCGCGTCCGGTCAGCGGGACGGCGGGTGCCCGTTGCGTGCCGGAGCTCCTACGGTGCGCGGGAGGGCGGTTTCCGCGTGTGCCGAGGGGACCGGCCCTCACGTGCCAGCAGCACCGACCCACCCGAGGAGTACTCATGCCGCGCAATGTCGTCGTCACCGGATCCGGTTCCGGGATCGGTGCCGCTCTCACCACCCTGCTCCGAGCCCAGGGGGACCGTGTGATCGGCGTGGACCTCCGGGGCGGCGAGGTCGACGCCGATCTGTCCACGCCCGAAGGCCGGGGCGCTGCCGCGGCGGCGGCCGCCGAGGCGGCCGGCGGGGTCGTGGACGCGGTCGTCACCTGCGCCGGCACCTCCGTACCGGGAACCGCGATGGTGACCGTCAACTACTTCGGCACCACCGAGTTCCTGACAGCACTGCGACCGGCCCTCGCCGCGGCCGAGCGGCCCCGGGTCGTGGCCATCGGCTCGATCTCCGGCACCCAGCCCCACGACCCGCAGGTCGTTACCGCCTGCCTGGCCGGCGACGAGACCACGGCCGTGGAGCACGCCGAGCGGGCGGTGGCCGACGGCCGAGCCCGGCAGCTGTATCCCTCGTCCAAGGCGGCTCTCGCGCAGTGGGCGCGGCGCACCGCGGTCGCCGAGGGCTGGGCCGACGCCGGAATCCCCGTGAACGTCGTCGCGCCCGGCGTCGTCCTCACCCCGATGAGCGCGGGACTCTTCGACGACCCGGAGATGAAGAAGGTCATGGACGCGGCGGTCCCCATGCCGCTCAACGGCTATCTGGAGCCCGAGGACGTCGCAAGGGCCGTGCTCTTCCTGGCCTCCGAGGGAAACAGCCACATCACCGGGCAGGTGGTGTACGTCGACGGGGGCGCCGAGGCGACCCTGCGCGGGCCTGCCCACTTCTGAGCCGTACGCACGGAGCCCCGGCCGCGTCACGCGGCCGGGGCACCGTCGCCTCTCTGCGGGCGTCAGACACGCACCTGGTTACGGATCACCTTGCCGGTGGCATTGCGCGGCAGCTCGTCGCGCGTCAGCCGCCACTGCTTGGGCACCTTGAAGTAGGCCAGCGCGTCCGCTGCGTACTCCCGCAGCGCCTCCTCGGTGACGGCCGAGCCCGCCGCGAGGACCACGACAGCGGCGACCTCCTGGCCCAGGTCGGGATGCGGCACCCCCATCACCAGGCACTCGCGGACGTCTGGGTGCTCGACCAGAACCGTCTCGATCTCCGCGGGGTAGACGTTCTCGCCGCCTCGGATGATCAGGTCCGAACGGCGGCTGCTGAGATACAGCCGGCCCTCGCGCAACTCACCCAGGTCCCCGGTGCACAGCCAGCGGTCCGCGCCGATGGCGCCGGCGGTGGCCTTCGGATCGCGCCAGTAGCCCAGCATGTTGAACTGGCTGCGGACCCAGACCTCGCCCTCCTCGCCCTCGCCGAGCACCTCACCGACGGGGTCACGAATCTCCAACTGCACACCGGTGACCGGCCGGCCGAGGGTCCCGGGAGCGGCCGCCAGCTCCTGCGCGCTCGCCGCGGCGACGCCGGTGCAGGTCTCCGTCAGCCCGTAGCTGTCCACCAGCGAGTCCTTCGCGAACGGCAGGCCCTGGCGCAGCCGCTCCTTGAACGCGGTCGACGACGGCGCGGAGGCCAGCGAGAACGAAGTCAGCGAAGACGTGTCGTAGCGGTCGGCCCCGCCGTGTTCGAGCATCCGATGGGCCATGGTCGGCACCGCGCCCCAGTTGGTGACCCGTTCGCGCTCGACCATGCCCAGGACGGCATCCACCTTGAACGAGCCCTGGTGCAGGGCGATCCGGCTGCCGGTGGCGAGCCGGGGCACGGCCAGATTGTGCAGGCTCGCGATGTGGAACAGCGGCAGCGTCAGCAGGTAGACGCGGTCCTGCGGCGACAGCGGGTCGCCGAACTCCTGGAGCAGCGCGTCGTTCATCCGGTGGTACTCGACGACGGCCAGCAGGTTGCGATGCGTGTGCACGGCCCCCTTCGGGCGGCCCGAGGTGCCCGAGGTGTAGAGGATGACCGCCGGATCGTCCTCCGCCACATCGGCTGACGGCAGCGGTGCGCCGGGGTGTGCCGTGAGGAAGCGGGCGATGTCGTCCTCCACGGACAGCACCGGCACCGCGCAGTCGGCCAGCTTCGCCCGCTGCCTGGCGTCGGCCACCACCAGCGCCGGTTCCGCGTTGTCGATGCCGTGCGCCATCTCCCGCGCCGACCACCAGGCGTTGAACCCGACCGCCACCGCACCGATCGACACCGTGGCCCAGAACGTCTGGATCCACTCGGGGGAGTTGGCGGCGGCGATCGCCACCCGGTCGCCCTCGGCGATCCCGTACTCCTCCCGCAGCACCTGGGCCAGCGAGGCGACCTGGGCGGCGTGCCGGGCGAAGGTGATCCGCCGGTCAGCGGTGACGATGTAGTCACGGTCGCCGTGGGCGACGGAATCGTGCAGGACCTCGTGCAGGGCCCGCTGCCGGTGGGTGAACACCGGTAGACGGGCACCCAGCACATCGGCGTCGGACAGCTCGAAACGGCCGCCCGGGCCGGTGAGCCGGCCGATGATCTCGGCCGCTCCGGCGGGAGCGGCCGAGCGGTGATCCGTATCGCTGGACATCAGGTGACTCCTGGTACGTCTCGAACTCCACTGGGATCGCGGTCGAGGTCAGTGTCAGCAGGACCGGGCCCTCTTCTCATGGCTGATTCCGGTCACTGGGACACCGTGTCACGGCGGCTACCCGGCGACAACGACGGCGACAAGCGGGCAGACAAGGCCCCACCGGGCGCTCCCAGTGAGTGGGATGCGTCACGTCGGCCGGATTTCGCCGGCCATAACGTCCCCCCACCTGCTCAGGCCCCGGGCCGTATTCCCCCGGTGCCATCTGCCTTCCGGCACCCGTCTTTCCCACCTTCCGGCACCGGTCCGACCGGCCCGGGCTCATGGAGGAAGAAATGAAGCGAGCACCACGGCCGCAACTCCGTCTCGCCGCCACCCTGGCCGTCGCGGCGATGCTCACCTCCGCGTGCGTATCGTCCGACACCGGGAAGTCCGACGGCGCGAAGACGCAGAAGACCGAACGCGGCCGGTACACCTTCGGCCTCATCGGCAACCAGCCGGACGGCGGCGCTCCCGTCGACGGCGGCACGCTGCGCATCGCCGACTACGCCGAGGCCCGCAGCCTCAGCCCCGCCGTCACCTATGCCACCGGGTCCTCCGGCGGCTCCGCGCTCGCCGCCGTGTACGACGTACTGATGCGGTACGACACCGCCGCCAAGAAGTACGAGCCCCAGCTCGCCAAGTCCCTGCAGAGCAGCGACGACAAGAAGACGTGGACGCTGAAGCTCCGCGACGGGGTGAGGTTCTCCGACGGCACCCCGCTCGACGCCGACGCCGTGACCGCCTCCCTCGCCTGGTACCAGGAGAACAAGGGCGCCGACACCGCGCTGCTCGCGCCGAACCTGGCCAGGACCGAGGCGACCGACGACTCCACCGTCGTGTTCACCCTCCGCAGTCCCTGGGCGACGTTCCCCGCGATGCTCGCCCAGGCGCCCGGCATGATCGTGGCCCCCGCCGCGTACGCCGGGAAGACGTTCAAGCCCGTCGGGGCCGGGCCCTTCGTCCTGGGCAAGTACGCCCCCCAGGAGGAGTTGATCCTCAACGCCAACAAGAAGTACTTCAAGGGCAAGCCCCACCTCGACGCCCTCCGGTTCACCTGGCCGCAGTCCGACCGCTCCAAACTGGAGGCGCTCGACGACGGCACCGTGGATGTGGCGCACATGCGCGGCCCCGACGTGGTCGACGAAGCCGTCAAGGCGGGCCACTTCGGCGAACTGACCCTCACCGGTCTCGGCAACGTGATCACGGTCAACACCCGCAAGGGCCGGCCCGGCGCCGACCTGCGCGTCCGCCGGGCGATGGCCCTGGCCCTCGACCCCAAGCTCGACACCGAGCGCGCCTACGCCGGCAAGGGCCTGCCCGGCAAGGAGATCTTCCCGCCGGAATCGCGCCTGCACTCCGACGTGAAACCCCTGGGCGTCGATCTCGACAAGGCGAAGAAGCTGCTCGACGAGGCCAAGAAGGACGGCTACGACGGCAAGATCACCTACATGGACGGCAGCGACCCCGTCGCCAGGTCCAAGGGCGTGGTCATCAAGGCCATGCTGGAACGCGTCGGATTCACGGTCCAGCTCGACCTGGTCTCCTCCATCGCCGACCGGGTGGCCAAGACGTATGTGGAGCACGACTTCGACATCAGCCGAAGCGCCGCCAGCATCTCCGAGAACGACCCCTACCACCGGCTGCAGAGCGTCCTGAACTCCACGAGCTACGGCAATCCCGGCGCCTACGCCAACCCGAAGATGGACGCCCTGCTGGACCGGCTCCACCGCGCGGACGGCGACGCCGAGACCCAGAAGGTCCTCGACCGGATCCAGACCCTGTTCAACGAGGACGTCCCCATGATCAACCTCGGTGCCAGCGCCGCACTCACCGCCTGGGGCGAGAACGTGCACGGTGTCGTCCCCACCGACGAGTCCATGACGCTCTTCGGCGAGGCGTGGATCAGCAAGTGACCGCCGGCGGCCCGGCCTGCCCGGACGGATACAGCGAATCCGCAGCGAGCCGGGCCGCTCCCGTCGGCCGGACCGTTCCCGCTCACCGGGACACCGCCCTGGGCCGGGAGGCCCGCCCGCCCATAGCCTCACCGCACCGTGGTGCGCATCCCGTAGACCCGTGTACCGCCACCGGGCAGATCTGGAGGAACCCATGAGTTTCGCTGCGCTGCGCCGACCGGCCCTCAAAGTCCTGGAACTGCTGGGCGTGCTCCTCATCGCGAGCATGGGGGTCTTCTCCCTGGTGGTCCTGCTGCCCGGTGACCCCGCCGTCGACATCCTCGGCGGCGGCCGGTCGCCCGCCGAGTACGCCGAGCTCCGCACGGAACTCGGCCTCGACCAGTCGCTGGTCACCCGCTACCTCGACTGGCTGGGCGGCGTCCTCACCGGGGACCTCGGCCAGTCCGTCGTACCGCCGCAGAGCGACGTCACCGACCGCGTCATGTCCGCCCTGCCCGTCAGCTTCGAGATCGCCGCACTCGGGCTGCTCATCGCCCTGCTGATCGCCGTGCCGCTGGCCATGTGGTCGGCGTACCGGGAGAATTCCACCGCCGACCGGATCATCGGCGCCGGCACCTTCGGGGTGCTGTCCGTGCCCAGCTTCCTGGCCGGACTGCTGCTCATCATGCTCCTCGTCAACTCGGCGGGCTGGTTTCCGCGTTCCGAATGGATCCGGCTCGGCGACGGCGACCTGCTGGGCAATCTGCACCACGCCTTCCTGCCGGCACTGACCGTGGCCCTGGCCGAACTCGCCATGTTCACAAGGGTGTTGCGCGGCGACCTGATCGTGACCCTGCGGGAGGACTACATCCTCGCCGCCCGCGCCAAGGGCATGAATCCGCTGCGCATCCTGTTCACCGACGCCCTGCGCCCCTCCTCCTTCTCCCTGGTCACCCTGCTCGGCCTCAGCCTCGGCCGGCTCATCGGCAGCACCGTCGTCGTCGAGTACCTCTTCGCGCTGCCCGGCATGGGAACCCTCGTCGTCAACGCCGCGGGGCAGGGCGACTACCCGATGGTCCAGGGCGCCGTGCTCACCATCGCCGTCATCTACGTGGTGATCAACGCCGGCATCGACCTCTCCTACGGCTACCTCGACCCGAGGACGCGACGTGTCCATATCTGACATCGCCCCGCGCACGCGGGCCGCCTTCCCACTGCCTCTGCTCACCGCCCTGACCCTCACCGTCGTCGGCCTCGTCCTGCTGGGGTTCGGCGCGACGACCCCCAGCATCGTCACGCCCGGCAAGGTGGCCCTCGCCCTCCTGGGCCTCGGCATGACGTTCGCCGGAGCCTCCAGGCTCGGAAAGCTCTGGGCCGGCCCCGGCTTCGACCTGGTGTTCTGGTTCGGCGCGGGCTGGCTGATCCTGCTCGGCCTCGCGATCCTGTTCGCCCCGTGGCTGCCTCTCGGGGAGGACCGCGATGTCGCGAGCACCGTCCTCGAACCGGCCTTCGCCACCCCGACGTTCACCGGGGCCAACCCCCTCGGCACGAACGGCTTCGGTCTCGACCTGCTCGCCCGGTCCCTGTACGGGGCGCGGTCCTCGCTGGTCATCTCGCTGTCCGCGGTCGCCGTCGGCACCGTCCTCGGCGGTGCGATCGGCATGGTGGCCGGCTACTTCCGGAAGAGCGTCGACCGGGCGGTGGGCATCGCCACCAACTCGCTGCTCGCCGTGCCCCCGCTGATCCTGCTCATCGCACTCGCCACCGTGCTGGAGCCGCATCTGCGCAATGTCGCCCTCTCGTTGGCCCTGCTCACCATCCCCGGCATGGTGCGGCTCGCCCGCGCCACCACGATGGCCTACGCCAACCGGGAGTTCGTCGTCGCGGCCCGCGCCATGGGCGCCACCCGCTCCCGGATCATGCTGCGCGAACTGCTGCCCAACGTCCTGCTCCCGCTGCTGTCCCTGGCGGTGGTGATGATCTCGGTCCTCATCGTCGCCGAGGCCTCGCTCAGCTTCCTCGGACTCGGCATCCAGCCACCCGAACCCACCTGGGGAAACATGATCGCGGAGGGGGAGGGACAGGTCTTCGAGCAGCACCCGCACATCGTGCTCGTACCCGGTGCGTTCCTCTTCCTCACCGTCTTCGCCTTCAACATCGTCGGCGAGAAGGCTCGCAGGCGCTGGGACTCCCGGAGCGTGAAACTGTGACCACCACACCGCTGCCCGACGGCACGGCACCCGCCGGCCCCGACGCGTCCGAGCTGCTGACCGCCACCGGCGTACGCACCGCCTTCCACACACCACGCGGCCCCGTGCAGGCCGTCGACGGAGTCAGCCTGTCGCTGTCCGAGGGCGAGACCCTCGGCATCGTCGGCGAGTCCGGCTCGGGCAAGTCGGTGCTCGGCCGCACCCTCATGGGCCTGATCACCGACGGCCCCGGCACCACCGTCTCCGGCACCGTCCTGCTCGGCGGCAGGGACGTCCATGCGCTGAGCCCGGCCGGCCGCAGAGCCCTGTGGGGCACCGAGGTCGCCATGGTGTTCCAGGACCCGATGACCTCCCTGAACCCGGTGAAGAAGGTCGGCACGCACCTGTCCGAGAGCGTCCGCGCCCACCTCGGTCTGAGCCGTGCCGAGGCCCGGGAACGCGCCGTCGAGCTGCTCCGCCAGGTCGGCATCCCCGAACCTGCCCGGCGGGCCCGCCAGTACCCGCACGAGCTCTCCGGCGGAATGCGCCAGCGCGTCGTCATCGCGATGGCCCTGGCCTGCGGTCCGCGCCTGCTCATCGCCGACGAGCCGACCACCGCGCTCGACGTCACCGTGCAGAAGCAGATCCTGGACCTCCTCCAGTCGCTCGCCCGCGACCTGAGGATGGCGACTATCCTGATCAGCCACGACCTCGCCACCGTCGCCGGCCGCACGGACCGGGTCGCGGTCATGTACGCGGGCCGCCTCGTCGAGTACGCGCCCACCGAGGCCGTGTTCGAACGCCCCCGGCACCCGTACAGCAGCGCCCTGATCGCCTCGATCCCGCGCCTGGACCTGCCCCCGCACACGCTGCTGCCCACCATCGAGGGCCGCCCGCCCAACCTGCTCCACCCGCCCCCCGGCTGCCGGTTCGCCCCGCGCTGCGGGATGGCCACCGACCACTGCACCACCGAGCCGCCCCCGCTCACCGGATACGACGGCGACCGCGACGCGGGCGGCCTCGTCGCCTGCCACCACCCCCTGGGCGCCGTCGAGGAGGCCGCCGTATGACGACCACCCGCACCACCGAACGGGACCCGCTGCGGCCCGCACTGAGCGCGGAGAACCTCGTGGTGGAGTTCCCGGCCGGCGGCGGCCGCAAGGTACACGCCGTCTCCGGTGTCGGCCTGGAGGTCGCGGCAGGCGAAACCCTGGGCATCCTGGGCGAGTCCGGCTGCGGCAAGTCCACCGTCGGCCGCTCCCTGATCCAGCTGCCGCCCCCGGACTCGGGGACCGTACGCCTCGGCGAGGTGACCCTCACCGGCCTCGCCCCCGCGGAACTGCGCCGGGCCCGCGCCCGGATGCAGATCATCATGCAGGACCCGGTCTCCGCCCTGAACCCGCGCCGCAAGGTCAAGGACCTGGTGTGGGAGGGGCTGTCGATCTGGGGGAGCGGCGACGACCCCCGCGACAAGGACACCCGGATCGACGCGGCCCTGCGCGACGTCGGCCTCGACCCGGCGACCGTGCGCGACCGCAGGCCGCACGAACTCTCCGGCGGCCAGTGCCAGCGGGTCTGCATCGCCCGCGCCCTGCTCCTGGACCCCGAGGTGCTGATCTGCGACGAACCCGTCTCCAGCCTCGACGTGTCCGTGCAGGCGCAGATCCTCAACCTTCTGGAGACGGCGACGCAGCGGCGCGGACTGAGCATGGTCTTCATCGCCCACGACGTGTCCGTGGTGAAGAACATCAGCGACCGCGTCATGGTCATGTACCTCGGCAAGGTCTGCGAGGTACTGCCCTCCGACGGAATGCAGCACGAGGCCGTCCACCCCTACACACGGCTGCTGCTCGCCTCGCTCCCCGAGGCCCAGCGCGGCCCCGGCACCGTCGGGGACCCGGCCGCCGCCGGTGCCGCCGCCGAGCTCCCGTCGCCCCTCGACCCGCCGTCGGGCTGCCGCTTCCGCACCCGTTGCCCGCTGGCCACCGACCTGTGCTCCGAGGCGGAGCCACCGCTCAGGGACATCCGGCCCGGCCACCGGGTCGCCTGCCACCACGTCGAACCGAAAAGGAACCACGCGTGACCCCCACCGAGACACCCGACGTCCTGTCCCCCGCCCAGCTGGGCCCGCTCAAGCTCCGTAACCGCGTCATCAAGGCGGCGACCTACGAGGGGCTCAGCCACAAGTCCCTGGTGACCCAGGACCTCGTCGACTTCCACGTCGCCTACGCGCGAGGAGGCGTCGGCATGACGACCGTCGCCTACTGCGCCGTATCGAAGGAAGGGCGGACCGACCGGCACCAGATCCACTGGACCGACGAGGCGATGCCGGGACTGCGCGTACTCACCGACGCCGTGCACGCCGAGGGCGCCGCGATCTCCGCGCAGATCGGCCACGGCGGGCCCGTCGCCAACCCCAAGGGCAACGGCGCCCCCGCCCTCTCCCCGTCCCGGCATTTCCACGCCACCACCATCAGCTGGGCGCAGGAGGCGTCCATCGACGACCTCCGGCGCATCACCGAGGCGCACGCCGAGGCCGCCCGCCGCGCCATCGACGCGGGGTTCGACGCAGTGGAGGTCCACCTGGGCCACAACTACCTGGCCAGCTCCTTCCTCAGCCCCAAGATCAACCACCGCACCGACCGGTACGGCGGCAGCCTGGAGAACCGGGCCAGGTTCGCCCGGGAGATCATGCGGGCCGTCCACGACGCGGTCGCCGGCAGGATCGCCGTCATCGCCAAGATGAACATGGACGACGGCGTCCCCGGCGGCTTCTGGCTCGACGAGGCCATCCCCGTGGCGCAGTGGCTCGAACAGGACGGCACCGTCGACGCCCTGGAGATGACCGCGGGCAGCTCGCTCCTCAACCCGATGTACCTCTTCAAGGGCGACGCCCCGCTCAAGGACTTCGCCGCGATCATGCCGCAGCCGATCAAGCTCGGCGTGAAGCTGGTCGGCAAGCGCCTCCTGCACAGCTACCCCTACCGGGACGCCTACCTCCTGGAGGACGCCCGCCAGATCCGTGCCGCCGTGAAGCTCCCGATGATCCTGCTCGGCGGCATCACCGACAAGCCGGCCATGGACCTCGCCATGCGCGAGGGATTCGAGTACGTGGCCATGGCCAGGTCCCTGCTGCGCGAGCCCGACCTCGTGAACCGGATCCGGGAGGACGCCACCACCCCGTCCCTGTGCATCCACTGCAACAAGTGCATGCCGACCAACTTCACCGGTACCCGCTGCGTACTCGTCGACCGGGGCACCACCCGCCGCGAGACGTGGGGCAAGCCCGCAGGGTACGTGGCGTGAGTGCCCCGGACGCCGTCGCCACGGCCGCCGCGGTCCGAAGCGGCGAGACCGACGCCCGTACCGTCACCGAGCAGGCGATCGCCCGCATCGAGAAGCACAACCCACGCCTCAACGCCGTGGTCCACAGCCGGTTCGAGGCGGCGCTGGCCGAGGTGGCGGCCGGCCTGCCGCAGGGCCCGCTGCACGGCGTCCCGGTGCTGGTCAAGGACCTCGGCACCGAGGTCGATGGTCTGCCGGCGACGGGCGGCAGCCGTCTCTTCGCCGACGCCACCGCCCGGCGCGACAGTGAACTGGTGGCCCGCTACCGGCGTGCCGGAGCCGTCGTCCTCGGCACCACCAACACCGCCGAACTGGGCCTCAACGCCTCGACGGAACCGGTCCTCTTCGGCCCCACCCGCAACCCCTGGAACACCGCCCGCTCAACGGGTGGCTCCAGCGGCGGCTCGGCGGCCGCCGTGGCGGCCGGAATGGTGCCGGTCGCCCACGCCAGCGACGGCGGCGGCTCGATCCGCATCCCGGCCGCCGCCTGCGGACTCTTCGGCCTCAAGCCCAGCCGGGGACGCGTCTCGCCGGCACCCCGCCCCACCACCCTGTCGGGCCTGGCCTCGGGCCACCACGCCGTCACCACGACCGTCCGGGACAGCGCCCTGCTCCTCGACGTCGTCGCCGGCCCCCTGCCCGGGGACGCGTACGCCGCTCCGGCCCCGGCCGCCCCCTTCGCCGAACTGGCCCGCCGCGACCCCGGGCGCCTGCGGATCGGCCTGATCACCGCACTCCCGGAAGGCCCGGACGTCCACCCGGACTGCGAACGGGCGACACGCGCCGCGGCCCTCCTGTGCGAACGGCTCGGCCACGACGTCGTCGAGACCACCGCCCGCTACCGCCCCGCCGATGTCGGCCGCACCTCCGGAGTCCTGATGGGCGCCGACCTCGTCGCCCAGATCGAGGCCCGGCTGGACCGGCTCGCCAGGCCCCTGGCCGACGACGACATCGAGCCCTTCACCCGGGTCGTGTACGACACCTACCGCGCCCTGCCCGCCGCCGACGTCAGCCGGGCGCTGCGCCGCGTACAGGAGATCGGCTGGGAGGTCGGTGCGGCGTTCGGCGAGTTCGACGTCCTGCTCAGTCCCACCCTGGCCCAGCCCACTCCGCTGCTCGGCACCCTCGACACCACGGCCCCGGAGTCGATCTACCGGCACGCGTCCGTCTACTCCGCCTTCACCAGCGTGTACAACATCACCGGGATGCCGGCCATGTCCGTCCCCTTCGGCCACGACAGCGAAGGCCTGCCCCTGGGCGTCCAGTTCGCCGCGCCTCTCGGCGGCGAGGGCACGCTGCTCACGCTCGCGGCCCAGCTGGAACGGGAGGCGCCTTGGGGGACGCCGCCCGGCGGGTGAGCCTCAGGCCGCCATGGCATCGGGTGAACGCTGTACGGCCCTGCCCCCGGTCCGTCGATCTGCGGGATGTGGTGCCGTATAGCCTGGCGAAATGCTCACCGAAGTCACCGCGACCCGCTACGTCACGCCCTTGCGTGAGGGCGGTTCGCTCCCCGGGATCGTCGAGGCCGACGACTCGGGTACGTACGTCATGAAATTCACCGGGGCCGGACAGGGCCGCAAGACGCTTGTCGCGGAGGTGATCTGCGGGCAGCTCGGGCGGCGGCTCGGACTGCGCGTCCCCGATCTCGTACAGATCGAGCTGGACCCGGTGATCGGCCTCGCCGAGCCCGACCAGGAGGTGCAGGAGCTGCTCAAGGCCAGCGGTGGGCTGAACCTCGGGATGGACTTCCTTCCCGGCTCCCTCGGGTTCGACTCGCTGGCCTATCAGGTGGACCCGCGCGAGGCAGGACGCGTCGTCTGGTTCGACGCGCTGATCAACAACGTCGACCGGTCCTGGCGCAATCCCAACATGCTGATCTGGCACGGCGACCTGTGGCTCATCGACCACGGCGCCACCATGATCTGGCACCACAACTGGCCGGGTGCCCAAACGTCCGCCGCCAAGCCGTACAACGCGTCCGACCACGCGCTGGCGCCCTTCGGGCCCGACATCGCGGCAGCCGCCGCCGAGCTGGCCCCGCTGGTCACCGAGGAACTGCTCACCGAGGTCGCGGCCGACGTCCCCGACGAGTGGCTGGTGGACGAGCCGGGCTTCGATTCGACGGACGAGCTGCGCCGCGCCTATGTGGCGGCGCTGCTGCCGCGCGCCGCCACCATTCACGAGCGGATCACCCTGGACGCGCCGACCGCGTCCAAGCCCTCCCAGGCCCCGGGCTGGCTCAGCGAACGCCTCGCCCCGCGGCACGACAAGCAGAACAGCGACAAGGGCGGCCGGCCGTGAGCAAGCGCGATGTCTTCGAGTACGCCCTGCTGCGCGTGGTGCCACGGGTCCAGCGCGGCGAGTTCTTCAACGCCGGTGTGGTGGTCTACTGCCGCGCCAAGGGGTTCGTCGCCGCCCGTACCGAGCTCGACGAGGCCAAGCTCCGGGCCCTGGACCCCCGCGCCGACGTGACCGGGGTGCGGGCCGCCCTGCACGCCGTGGAGGGCGTCTGCCGCGGCGGTACGGACGCGGGCCAGGCGGCCGGTGACGATGCGGGGCGGCGGTTCCGGTGGCTGATCGCGCCGCGCTCGACCGTCATCCAGCCGAGCCCCGTGCACAGCGGCCTCACCACCGACCCCGCCGCCGAGGTCGAGCGGCTGCTGGACCTGCTGGTGCGCTGACCGCACCTCTTCGCCGCCCCCTCCGGCGCCGCCTTCGCACGGTGCGCGGGCGGCGCCGTCCGGTGTGACATGCGCCGCTGCGTCCGTGGGCCGTTGACACCGGGTGCCAGGGCTTCTAGCGTCTCGTCTGCTGAAGGTACTAAGCGGTTGCTCAGTTATCGGGGGCGTTCTCGCGGGAATGTGTCCGACGTCCGCTGAGCCGCGATCCAAGGGCGAGGAGAGCCAAGCATGTCCACCACCGAGCAGCGCGTAGCCATCGTGACGGGAGCCGCACGGGGCATCGGTGCCGCCACCGCGGTACGCCTGGCGGCCGAGGGCCGCGCCGTCGCCGTACTCGACCTCGACGAGGCGGCCTGCAAGGACACCGTCGAGAAGATCACCGCCGCCGGCGGCCGGGCCCTCGCCGTCGGCTGCGACGTGTCGGACAGCGCTCAGGTGGAGGCCGCCGTCGCGCGGGTCGCCGCCGAGCTCGGTGCCCCGACGATCCTCGTCAACAACGCGGGCGTGCTCCGCGACAACCTGCTCTTCAAGATGAGCGAGTCCGACTGGGACATCGTGATGAACGTGCACCTCAAGGGTGCGTTCCTGATGGCCAAGGCCGTCCAGAAGCACATGGTGGACGCCAAGTTCGGCCGGATCGTCTCGCTGTCCTCCTCCTCGGCCCTCGGCAACCGCGGCCAGGCCAACTACGCCGCGGTCAAGGCGGGTCTGCAGGGCTTCACCAAGACCCTGGCCAAGGAGCTCGGCAAGTTCGGCATCACCGCCAACGCCGTCGCGCCCGGCTTCATCGTCACCGAGATGACCGCGCAGACTGCGGAGCGCGTCGGCATGGGCTTCGAGGAGTTCCAGGCCGCCGCCGCCACCCAGATCCCGGTGCAGCGTGTCGGCTTCCCCGAGGACATCGCCAACGCCATCGCCTTCTTCTCGGGTGACGACGCCGGCTTCGTCTCGGGCCAGGTCATGTACGTCGCCGGCGGACCGCTCAACTGACCCGAAGGGCTACGGACATCATGACTGTGCAGGACAGTGGCAAGGTCGCGCTGATCACCGGTGCGAGCCGGGGCATCGGTTACGGCATCGCCGAGGCGCTCGTCGCCCGCGGCGACCGGGTGTGCATCACCGGACGCGGCGAGGACGCGCTGAAGGAGGCCGTCGAGGCGCTCGGTTCCGACCGGGTCATCGCCGTGGCCGGCAAGGCGCACGACGAGGCGCACCAGGCGATCGCCGTCGAGCGCACGATGGAGGCGTTCGGCCGGGTCGACTTCCTGGTCAACAACGCCGGTACGAACCCGGTCTTCGGGCCGATCGCCGAGCTCGACCTCAACGTGGCCCGCAAGGTCTTCGAGACGAACGTGATCTCGGCGCTCGGCTTCGCCCAGCAGACCTGGAAGGCCTGGCAGAAGGAGAACGGCGGGGCGATCGTCAACATCGCCTCCGTCGCGGGTGTCTCCGCCTCGCCCTTCATCGGCGCATACGGCATGAGCAAGGCGGCCATGGTCAATCTGACCCTGCAGCTCGCGCACGAGTTCGCGCCGGTCGTCCGGGTCAACTCGATCGCACCCGCGGTCGTGAAGACGAAGTTCGCGCAGGCGCTGTACGAGGGCCGGGAGGCGGAGGCGGCCGCTGCCTACCCGCTCGGGCGGCTCGGCGTTCCGGCGGACATCGGCGGGGCCGCGGCCTTCCTCACGTCGAGCCAGTCCGACTGGATCACCGGGCAGACCCTCGTCGTCGACGGCGGGATTTTCCTGAATGCCGGCGTGGGCTGAGAACGGCCTGGGCCGGTTTGGCCCTGATTGACTCAAGTGCCCCGCCGGGCCAGCGGATTGACCTGGTGGGGCACTGCGGTATGGTCTGCCGACCCATGGCTGATCGAGGAGCGTGCGCGTGTTCTACCGGGCCAGTCTGCAGGCTGCTGCAGCCCTTGCTTCCCTGTCTCTGCTGGCCGGTTGCGGTCTGCTTCCCGGCGGTGGTTCGGACGTGGAACAGAAGCTGGCGGTCGGGACCACCAGCTCTCCGTCCACACTCGACCCCGCCGCCGCTTGGGACAACTCCTGGGAGCTGATGCGCAATGTGTTCCAGACCCTGGTGAGCTTCCCCACCGGCAGTACGAGCCCCGAGCCCGACGCCGCGGACAACTGCAGGTTCACCGACCTGACCAGCACCGCCTACCGCTGCGAACTCCGCAAGGGGCTGAAGTTCTCCAACGGGGAGACGCTCGACGCCGAGGCCGTGAAGTACTCCATCGACCGGATCAGGTCGATCGGGGTCAAGGGCGGCCCCATCGGGATGCTGGGCTCGCTCGACCGGGTGGAGACCAAGGGCGACGACGTCGTCATCTTCCATCTGGTCAAGCCCGACGCCACGTTCCCGTTCGTGCTGGCCACCCCGGCCATGTCGCTGGTGGCGCCCGGCGAGTACTCGAAGCACAAGGTCCGCGACGACGGCAAGGTGACCGGGTCCGGCCCCTATCTGCTGGACGCGTACAAGCCGGGGGACCGCTCCGAGCTGGTGAAGAACCCCCACTACAAGGGCTTCGCCGACCGCAAGAACGACGCGGTGACCATTCGGTACTTCAAGGAGTCCGCCGCCCTGGTCCCGGCCCTCAGGAAGGGCGAGATAGACGCCACCTACCGCGGGCTGTCCGCCGAGGACGTCGTCGCCCTGGAGGACAGCAAGGACAAGGACAGCGATCTCCAGATCATCGAGAGTGTCGGCGCCGACATCCGCTTCCTGGTCTTCAACCCGAAGGACCCGGCCGCCGGGAACCCCGCTGTCCGCCGCGCGATAGCGCAGCTCGTGGACCGTGACGCCCTGGTGGCAAAGGTCTACCGGGGCACCGCGGAGCCGCTTTACTCCATGATCCCCAAGGGCATCGCGGCGCACACGACCAGCTTCTTCGACACGTTCGGCGACCCGGACAAGAAGAAGGCCAGGAAGATTCTCACCGACGCGGGCATCACCAAGCCGGTCGAGATGACGTTCTGGTTCACGACCGACCGCTACGGATCGTCGACGGCACCCGAGTTCGCCGAGCTCAAGCGCCAGCTGGAGGCTTCCGGGCTGTTCAGGATCACCCTGAAGAGCAAGCCCTGGACGACCTTCCAGGAGGGCTTCAAGAAGGGCGATTTCCCCGTCTTCGGGCGAGGCTGGTTCCCGGACTTCCCCGACCCCGACAACTTCATCGCCCCGTTCGTGGGCAAGGAAAGCGTCACCGGCATGCCCTACCTGAAGAACGAGATCACGACGGAGCTGCTGCCCCAGTCCCGCAAGGAGAGCGACCGCGGCGCGGTCAGCAAGCAGTTCGAACGCGCCCAGGAGATCCTGGTCGGCGACGTCCGGATGCTGCCGCTGTGGCAGGGCAAGCTCTACGTTGCCGCGGGCGAGGACATCGGCGGCGGCGAGCGTGCGCTGGACCCGCAGACGGTCATGCAGATGTGGGAGCTGTACCGCAAGGCCAGCTGGTAGCGGTCCCCAGGGCCTCGCGGAGGGCTCCCCGGAGTCGTTGTCAGTGGCCCCCGGTAGGTTCTGAGGTCTGGAACCGATTGCTTACCGGAGGTTGTTGACGTGACCGACACCTACCCGCTGCCCGAATCCTGGCGCGGCGTCCTCGGCGAGGAGCTTGAGAGCCCCTATTTCAGGGAGCTCACCGAATTCGTCGAGAAGGAGCGGGCCGACGGGCCGGTCTATCCGCCCCGGGAGCAGGTGTTCGCGGCTCTGGAGGCGACTCCGTACGACAAGGTGAAGGTCCTGGTCCTCGGCCAGGACCCGTACCACGGCGAGGGCCAGGGGCACGGCCTGTGCTTCTCCGTGCGGCCGGGCGTGAAGACGCCGCCCTCCCTGCGCAACATCTACAAGGAGATGAAGGAGGAGCTCGGCCTGCCGGTCCCGGACAACGGGTATCTGATGCCGTGGGCCGAGCAGGGTGTGCTCCTTCTCAACGCGGTGCTGACGGTGCGCGCGGGCGAGGCCAACTCCCACAAGGGCAAGGGCTGGGAGAAGGTCACCGACGCCGTGATCCGCGCCGTCTCCGCCCGGCCCGACCCGGTGGTCTTCGTGCTCTGGGGCAACTACGCACAGAAGAAGCTTCCGCTGATCGACGAGGAGCGCCATGTGGTGGTGAAGGGTGCGCACCCCTCGCCGCTCTCGGCGAAGAAGTTCTTCGGCTCGCGTCCGTTCACCCAGATCAACGAGGCGGTCGCGGCGCAGGGGCACCAGCCCATCGACTGGCGCATCCCCGACCTGGGCTGAGGGCGCGCCCGAGCCTGAGTGCGAATGTCCGTTGCGGCGGCTAGCGTCGAACCGGCTGTAACCGGAGGGAACCAGCAGGAACTGTCAGGTTCCGTCGGGATTCAACCGGAGCAGCCGAAAAGCGATCGGCCGGGCGTGGGCGGACAGGTGCGAGGGAGACCGCAGTGACGGAGCAGCAGGAGGCGTCGCCGGACGTCGTCATGACCAGAATCGGCCAGGCGATCATGTTGCTCCACGGCGGTGACCGGGAGGAGGCCCGCAACCGCTTCGGCGCGCTCTGGACGGAGACCGCCGAGAGCGGTGACGCGTTGCACCGGGTCACCCTCGCGCATTACATGGCCGACACCCAGGACGACCCCGGCGACGAACTGGCGTGGGATCTGCGGGCGCTCACCGCCGCGGAGGCGCTGACGGCAGGGCGTGCGGCGCAGCACCGGGACGCGCTCGCGGTGCGCGCCTTCTATCCCTCGCTGCACCTCAACCTCGCGGCGGACTATGTGAAGCTCCGGCGTCCGGCCGCCGCCCGGATCCATCTGGACCGGGCCCGGGAAGCCTCGGGCGTCCTCGCGGAGGACGGTGCGGATGACGGGTACGGAGGAGGCGTCCGGGCCGCCATCGGCCGGCTGGAGCGGCGGTTGCGGGAGCTCTGACCACCGGCCGGCGGTTTGCGCCGGTGCGGGGGAGCGCGGAAGCCGGTGGCCGCCCGGGTGGGCCACCGGCTTCCCTGCGCCGGCTGTCCGGCCGCGTCAGCGGCCGTAGGTGTCGTCGCAGATTCGCGACTGCGGGCTGCCCGCGGGCCAGTGCCCGTACCCCCGTCCGAGCGCACACACGTCTGCCCCGGTCACCGGCTCCGGCAGAGCCGGGGCGGGGACGGGCGGAGCGGCCGGGCGTGGCTGCGGGCGGGCGTGGCCGGGGCGCTGCTGCTGCGGGGGCCGTGGCCCGTCGCGCCGGGCTGCCGGGGGCGCCGGGGCTTCCCGGCGGGAGGCCGAGGCCGAGGGCTTCGGGTCCGGCAGCGCCTCCAGCGTGTCGCGTACCGGAGGCCGGCCGATCTGCGGGTCCAGCTCCTGGGCGGGCCGGCTGCTCTCCGGGCGTGTCGGCGCGCTCGGCTGCGGTTGTACGGACACACACCCGGACAGGGCCGTGACAGCCACGCCGACCAGGAGACTCACGGTGGTTCTGGTTCGATGCACCTGATCAACTCTGGGGTGCGGACCGGCCGTCGGGCGAGCAGGGAAGCCCGGATTGGCTCGCACGAGTGACCCGGTCAGTATGACGCCCCGCGTGTCGCCGGTCTCCGCCACCCCGCCCGGCCGTGCTCGTCAACCGTCGCCCAGCATCCCGCGGAGCAGTTCGCCGAAGCCGGTGCGCAGCTCCGCCTCGGTCGGGACGGAGCGGTGGTAGGAGCCCGCCGCGCAGGAGAACATCAGCCCCTCGCACCAGGCCACCAGGGACAAGGCGTGCCGTTCCGGCTCCGGCGATCCGGCCGCCGTCATCAGTGCTTCCAGCGGTTCGCGGAACTGTCGTCCCGTCGCGTCGTAGAACGCACGCAGTTCGGGTCTGCGGGTGGCCTCCAGGGCGAGTTCGTACCGGCAGATGAGCAGGTCGGGGTGGCGGGTCAGATAGCGGTGGAGGGCCAGCGCGAGACCTGCGATCAGGGCGTCGGGTCCGGGGGGTGCGGCCGCACCGGACGAATCGCCCGGCGCGGCCGCTCCGGTGGCGGGCTCAGCTGCCGCTCCGGCGGCTCCCGGGGACCGGTCCGTTGTCGCGCCCGGTGCCGGAAGGTCTCCCGGGGCGAGGACCCGTGCCTCGCGTTCGGCCAGCCGTCGCACCGTCGCCTCCAGCAGGGACTGCCGGGTGCGGGCGTAATTGGATGTCGACCCCTGGGGGAGGCCCGCGCGCTCGTCCACCGCGCGGTGGGTCAGTCCCCGCATGCCGCGCTCGGCGAGGAGCGCGAGTGCGGCGTCGGTGATGAGCGCGGTCCGGGAGGAACCGGCGGCGGTGCGTGTGGCCATGGGATCAACCTACCGCTTTCACTACACCTGTAGTAGCTTGGTCGTGTCACTACAGGTGTAGTCCTGAGAGATTGGGAGGAGCCATGGACGCTCCGCGCGCGGTTGTCATCGGCAGCGGAATCGGTGGTCTCACCGCAGCGGTGGCGCTGCACCGTTCCGGCTGGCAGGTCACGGTCCTGGAACGGGCCGGTTCCCTGGAGCCCGTCGGCGCCGGCATCGGCCTCGCTCCCAACGCCCAGCGCGCGGTCGACGTCATCGGGCTCGGCGACGAGATCAGGTCCCTGGCCGCCTGGCAGGGTGAGGGAGGCCTGCGCAGCCCGGACGGCCGCTGGCTCTCCCGGACGGACAACGCCGCCGCGGCCGAACGGTTCGGCGGCCCGCTCGTCCTGGTCCACCGCGCCACCCTGATCGACCGCATCGCCGCCGGGCTGCCCGAATCCGCCATCCGCGCCAACTGCCCCGCGTACCTCGTGGACCCGGGCGTCGCAGGGGGCAGGCGCGCCATGGTCCGGACGTCGGACGGGACGATCGAGGCGGATCTCGTCGTCGGCGCCGACGGCATCCACTCCGCGGTACGCGGAGCCCTCTTCCCCGACCACCCCGGACCCTCCTACGCCGGACTCACCACCTGGCGCGTCGTCGTCCCCGCATCCCCCGAACCCTTCGCCCCGCACGAACCTGGGGCCGCGGCGCCCTCTGGGGCACCCAGCCGCTCAAGGACGGCCGCATCTACGCGTACGCCGCGGCCGCCGCGCCGGCCGGGGAGCGCGCCGACGACGAACGGGCGGAACTGCTGCGCCGCTTCGGCGACTGGCACACCCCGGTCCCGGAGATCATCGCCGCCACCCGGCCCGACGGCGTCCTGCGCAACGACGTGTACCAGATGACCCGACCGCTGCCCGCCTTCCACCGGGGGCGCACGGTCCTTGTGGGGGACTCCGCCCACGCGATGGCGCCCACCCTGGGCCAGGGCGGAAACCAGGCGATCGAGGACGGGATCGTGCTCGCCCACCACGTGGCGCCGGGCGGGGACCTCGGCGCGGGTCTGGCCGGGTACACCGCCGACCGGCTGCCGCGGACCACCGCCGTCGTCCGCAAGGCCGCACAGATCACCCGGCTGGTGCGGCTGAGCTCCGCCCCGGCCGTCGCCGTACGGGACTTCATGATGTCCACGGTCTCCCGGCTCGGGCCGGGGCTCGTCCTGCGCACCTTCGACGGCATCGCCGACTGGCGGCCACCGCAGCACACGTATGCTGCCGGGACGAAGGACGCGCCTGCCCGGCCGCGGTCGGCCTCCACGGAGGAGGACCGCGACGTGCGACGCTGAACAGCGAGAAGGAGACCCTGTGAAGGTCGGCTGCATCGGGCTCGGCGACATCGCGCAGAAGGCGTACCTGCCGGTACTCACCACCCTGCCGGGAGTCGAACTGCATCTGCAGACCCGCACCCCCGCCACCCTGGCCTCGGTCGCCGCCGCCCACCGCATCCCGGCCGGGCAGTGCCACACCGACCTCGACTCGCTGCTCGCCCAGGGCCTGGACGCGGCGTTCGTGCACGCCCCGACCGCCGTGCACCCGGAGATCACCGGCCGGCTGCTCGAAGCGGGCGTCCCCACCTACGTCGACAAGCCGCTGGCCTACGAACTCGCCGAGTCGGAACGGCTGGTGGAGCTCGCCGAGGCACGCGGTGTCACGCTGGCCGTCGGCTTCAACCGACGGACGGCGCCCGGCTACGCGCAGTGCCTCGAGCACCCGCGCGAGCTGATCCTCATGCAGAAGAACCGGGTCGGGCTGCCCGAGGAGCCGAGGACCATGGTCCTCGACGACTTCATCCACGTGGTCGACACGCTGCGCTTCCTGGCGCCCGGACCCGTCGAGCACACCCTCGTCCGGGCCAGGATCCGCGACGGCCTGATGCACCACGTCGTGCTCCAGTTGTCCGGGGACGGCTTCACCGCCATCGGGGCGATGAACCGGCTCAGCGGCTCGACCGAGGAACGGCTGGAGATCTCGGGCCAGGACTCCAAGCGCGAAGTGCTCAACCTCGCCGAGGTGATCGACCACAAGGGCCAGCCGAGCGTGCGACGGCGCGGCGACTGGGTGCCGGTGGCCCGGCAGCGCGGCATCGAGCAGAGCGTCCTGTCGTTTCTGGACGCCGTCCGGGCCGGAAAGACGCTGAGCGCCCGGGACGCCCTCCAGACACATGAACTGTGCGAGCGCGTCCTGCGGGACCTCGACTGCGCCTAGCCAGCACCCGCCGCCGGTGCCGTTGACGGCTCCGGATGCGTGCGGACCGGCGCCGATGCAGGCTGGATGGACCGCCGGCCCGTGGAGGTGACCTGGTGAAGCCCCACCGCGAGCCACCGGGCTGGGGTGCGCTCCAGCCCCCTCCCGGCTACTACTCGGCCGACGGGCGCCCGCCCGACACCATGCAGCGTGCCCTGATCCTGGACTGGGCGGTCAATCAGCGGATCGCGAGCGGCTGGCGCGTGGAATCCCGCTCCGAGACCCAGGTCGTCATGGTCAGGGGCCGGCCGCTGAACCATGTGCTGCACGCCGTCCTGACGGCCCTCACCTGCTTCCTCTGGGGCGCGGTGTGGCTGGTTCTCGGCGTGACCAACAAGGTCGAACGGGTCGCGCTCACCGTCGACGCCATGGGAGACATCGTCACGGTGCACGGACCGGGCCGCACCGCCGCCGCCTGAGACCCGGACTCACCGCGGTCCCATGGCAGCCCGGTCACCCGGACGCATCGCGGTCCCACGGCCCGGCCACGGTGGCTCACCGCGGTCCCACGGCCCGGCCACCGTGACTCACTCCGGCGCGGACTCTGCCGGGGATTCCCCGGTCGTACGGGCGGAGCCCACCGACCCCGCACCACATGCCGCAACCGCTGCGGCCGCACCCGCCGGCTCCGCCCGGTCGCGCCTGCGCACGGAACGTACGCCTTCGAAGGCGCCGAAGGCGGCCAGCACACCCAGCGCGCCGTACAGCGGCCAGTCGCCCAGCCGCACATACAGCGTCGTGCCCCGGGCCAGCGGCACGCCGTACACCGCCGCCCCGCTCGTGTCCGTACCGAGCGGAGCCCCGACGCGCTGCCCCTGCGGGCCGTACACCGCACTGACGCCCGTGAGCGTGGCGTGCACCATCGGGCGGCCGTTCTCGGCGGCCCGCAGCGCACCCAGCGAGGCGTGCTGGCCGGGTGCCCAGCCGTGCTGGAAGGACGACGTGGACGACTGGGCGACCAGCAGCCGGGCGCCGTCACGGGTCAGCCGCCGGCTCATGTCGGGGAACGCGGACTCGAAGCAGACGAGCGGACCGATACGCAGGCCGTGCGCGCCGGGCAGCGTCATCGTCACCGGACCCGTGCCGCGCAGGCGGTCCTCGCCCGCCGCCTTGCCCATCGAGGTGGCCCACCCGAGCGCCGAGCGGGCCGGGACGTACTCGCCGAAGGGAACCAGACGCATCTTGTCGTAGCGGTCCCCGGTCAGCCCCTGCGGACCCACCAGCACAGCGCTCTTGAAGATCCCGGTCCGGCCCGACGCATCGGTCTGTCGGGCATCCACGTTCACCAGCACGTCCGCACCCACCAGGCGCGACAGCGCGGCGATCCGGGCGGTGACATCGGGCCGCCTCGCCGGATCGACGCCGACGCTGCTCTCACCCCACACGACCAGGTCGAGGTCCCGGCCCGCCAGTGAGCGCGTCAGCTCCTCACTGCGCGCCAACCGGCGCTGCACGCTGCCGGGCCCCTCGACGACGCCGGGCTGCACGACGGCGATCCGCGCCGTCCCGGTCCGCTCGGGCTGCGGCGCCCACACCCACACCGATCCCACGGCCACGGCGGCCACCACGAGTGTCACGACAGCCATCGCGCGGGCGGCAGGGCGCGTGAGCAGCAGGACGAGGGCCGTGTTCACCGCGACCACGAGCAGGCTCACCAGCCAGACCCCGCCCACCGACGCCAGCCGGAGCGCCGGCGGCACCTGCCACTGGCTCGCGCCGAGGAGCCCCCAGGGGCCGCCGAGACCCTCCCAGGAGCGGACCGTCTCGATCATCAGCCAGCCGCACGGAACCACGACCACAGCCACCACGACCTTGCCGCCGGAGACCGGTCCGCGCAGAAGCCGGCTGACCAGCAGCCCCCAGGGGGCCCACAGCAGACCGAGCAGGGCCGCCAGCACCACGATGAACACATGCAGGCTCGGCATCAGCCAGTGGTGCACCGCCAGCATGTAGCCCGTTCCGCCGAGCCAGCCGTCGAGCGCCGCCCTGCGCCCCGTACCGGCGGACCGGATCAGCAGCAGCAACGGGACCAGGGCGACGTACGCGAACCACCACAGCCCCGGCGCGGGGAACGCGAGCGCGGGCAGCGCGCCGGCCAGGAGCGCGGCGCATCCGCGTCCCAGGGCCGAGCCGAGTATCCGTTCGCCCCGCTCGCGCCCCACGGCCCCGCTCGGCATGCCGCGCCTCCTCGTCCTGCCAGGTGGCAGGCATCATCCTTGAATCCGTTCGCCCTGTTGTCCCCCAGTGTGGGGCAGCCGAAGCGAGCCGGGGCGGATCACCTGGCGGTGAGGACGTCCGACAGGCTCCGCCACTTCTCGTGGACCGTCACGCCCTGGATCCGCCAGCCGTCGTCGGTACGGAGCAGCTCGAAGGCGTACCGCCCGCCGGAGACGAAGTTGGGTGCGGTCGGACGGTCCGCCGAGCCCGGGTCCCCGTCCGGTCCGCTCACGAGCCGCATCGGGTTCATGTAGTCGGCCTGCACCCGGGCCCGGTCGCCCGGATAGCCGCCGAGGTCCTGAAGGTCCAGGCGGCGGTTGACGATCAGGTGCTGCCGTACGGGGAAGAGCAGCATGGTTTCGGAGAGCCACTGCGCCACCTCGGCGGCGGGACCCTCGATGCCGCCGGCGGTGCGGTAGTCGGCGCGCCCCTCCGTGGTGAACAGGGCCCGGTAGTCCGGCCACGCGCCGTCGTCCACCGCCACCGCGTAGCCGGTGATCACTGCATCGATGGAGAGCCGGTCCATCACGGTCGAGAGATCCACGCGCTGCGTCATCGGGTCAGTGTGGGCCCACGGACGTCAGGGGCCAAGTGCCGTGCACCCGCGGCGGGCCGGGAAAGGCGGGAACCGGCCGCCGAAGGGCCCGGCGGCCGGGGACCACGAGGCAGTTCAGCAGGGCACCACGGCCACCGGACCGAGCGCGTGCGTGAGCGTCGTCTGCGCCACCGGGGAGAGACCGAGCCCGAGGGATTCGCCGCCCTTGCGCCGGCCGATGACCGTCAGGGCCGCGGTCGCGGACGCGGTCACCAAGGTGCGCGACGCGGAGCCGTTGACGGGCTCCTTCACGACCTCCACCTGCGGATACTTCTCGCGCCGGCCCGCTGTCAGCTCGGCGAGGGACCGCTCGGCCGCGTCGGCCGCCGCATCCCGGTCGAAGACGGGGCCGCCGGAGAGCATCGACGAGAACATCGTCCAGCCGTGCACGATCCGCAGCCGCGCACCGGGACGGGCCGCCGCCGTCTCGAAGGCGAACTCCAGCACCGCCTCACTGCTCTCGTCCGCGGCCACCCCCGCGACGACGTCCCGGAAGGAATCCTGGAGGCTCTCGTCCGGCTCCTCGTCCGCCCGCCCGCCGTTGATGACAACCACGGGACACTTGGCCATCGAGGCGGTCGCCAGGCTGTTGGAGCCCAGCATCAGGGAGCGGAACCCGCCCAGTCCGCGTGAGCCGACCACCACCAGCGACGCATCACGACTGAGCGAGACGAGCGCTGCCGAAGGGAAGTCGAGCGGTGCGAGCGTCGTGGCCCGCAGCCCGGGCGCGATCCGGTTCACGCGACGCACGGACTGGGCAAGCAGCTCCTGCGCCTCGCGCTCCTGGGCCTCCTGGCCGGTACGCCTGGTCAGCAGCCGGACGTGCACGACCACCAGGGGAAGCCCCCGCCCGGCCGCCTCACGGGCCGCCCAGTCCAGCGCGTCGCGGCTGTGCGTGGACCCGTCGACTGCGGCGATCACGGGAAGCTCTGTACTGGTCATGCGTACCTCCTGAAGTGAGGTGGTGCGTCCTTCGGGCCGGTACGTCCGCGTGGCGCGCGGCAGCGCCCCGGCCTGCCGGGCCCTGCCCCGTACGCTACGGCCGGTCGGCTGCCGCTGCCCGGCCGGGTCGCCCGGCGGGAGGCGTCGCCTGGGGACCGGCACGGCGGACCGGCCAGGACCGTTGTCCTCGTCGGCCGGTGCGCCTGCACCTATGCTCGCGGGATGGAGCAGAGCGAAGTCGTGAAACGTGTGATCGGCATCCTCACCGAAGCGGGCGAGATGCGCCGCCTCTTGGAGGAGAACCCGGACCGTGACGACCCCAGCACCGATTCGACCGTGGTGACCGCGCTTCTCAACGAGACGATGCCACGGATCGCGATTCCCGAGGACGCCACGATCGAGGACGTGGTGGCCCTGGTCGGACGGGAGGTCGGCGGCGCGGTGGAGCAACTCGTCGGTGCGTTCACCCTGGCGTTCGCGATGCTGGCGCAGGTCCACGACTCCGGGCAGACGGATGTGTCGTCCGCCGACGTCCTCCAGGACCTCGCCCTGCGGGCCGAGCAGTTCGGTTCCGAGGGGCCGGGAGGCCCGGGGGAGACGGAGGCGTAGGAAGGCGGGAGGGCCGGACGCCATACTCGGCGTCATGCGCATCGACTTCGACCCCGGGGCCACCGACACCGGCACGTTCTACCGACTGCTCACCGCCGTGGTCGTGCCCCGGCCCATCGCGTGGATCTCCACCGTCACCCCCGACGGCGAGACGGCCAATCTGGCCCCCCACTCCTTCTTCACGATTGCCTGCGTCAGCCCGCCCGTCGTGCAGTTCACCTCGGTGGGGCGCAAGGACACGCTGCTCAACATCGAGGCGACGGGCTCCTTCGTGGTGAACTTCGCCCCGGAGCACCTCTTCGAGCAGATCAACGCCACAGCGACCGACTTCCCGCGCGGCATCAGCGAGTTCGAGGCCGTGGGCGTCGAGCAGGAACCCAGCCTGCGGGTGAAGCCGCCGCGCGTGGCGGGCTCGCCGGTCGCGCTGGAATGCGAACTGCACAGCACGGTCCTGCTCGGCGACTCCACCGTCGTGTTCGGCCGTGTGGTGCATGCCGCGGTCGACGAGGACGTCATGACGGACGGCCACCCGGAGGTCACCGCGCTGCGCCCGCTGACCCGGCTCGGCAAGGACGAATGGGGAACGTTCGGAGGCGTACGGGAGATCTCCCGCGTCCCGTACACCCGCTGGCAGGAGGACCGCGAGGCACGCTGACGCGGCTGTGCAGGCGAATGACGAGCGGACCGGGCGACGGTGCCGACCGCCGGAGCTGGGACAACGGATACTCTCAGCATGCCTCGTCGGATACCGGTGCCCTGGTGGGTGTGGGACCGGGACGGTGCCTTACCCCGTCGCCGCCGCGGTCCGAGGACCGGACGGCGCCCCGGGGCCCCCAGAAGCAACTGCGAAATAACAGGAGACCCGATGGCTGATACCCCGCCCCGCCAGGTTCAGCGGCGCTCGGACGAGAGCGCGGCGGGCTCGGCGTCCGAGGCCCCGGGCCGTGTCGAGGCCGTGCCGACACCGCGCTACCAGGGGCTGTTCGTCGAACCCGATCTTCCGCCCTTCGTCGAGACCGAGTGACACCACCCGCGCCGAGGCCCGCGCTGCCCCCGTACCCGCTTTTGCGGAGACGGGGGCAGCGCGGCGTCCGGGGCCGGACAGCGTTGAAGGCGCGGACGGACCGTCTGCCGGGGCGGTCGCCGCTCAGGCTGCTGCGAAGTCGTGGGCGGCAGCGCCCTGCCACTCGACGAGGGACGGGGTGTCGAGGGCACGTGCCGGGTCCGCCATGCCTGCGTCGGCGAGGAACACGATGACATCGTGATCGCTGTGGGCGAGCCCGAGCCTCTCTTCGCGGCCGGCCAGGTGCACGGTGACGAGCCGCGCGCCGGACGGTGTGGGTCGGTGGATCACAATCGGGGGAGTAGCCATATGTCCAGCCTGGCCCCATGCGCACGTGCCCGCATCCGGTTCGGCTGTGGCAGGGGCGCGCGGGCGGGGAAACGGGGGCCCCGGACCCGGGGAACGAACTCGTCAGCCGGCGGACTCGCGTGCCTACGGCTCGGGACCATCGGCCGTCATCCGCCGGTCCGAGATGCTGCGGAGACTCCGGCGTGCAGTGAGTCAGCGTTTGATGCGGCTACGCATGGCGAGGACGGCAAGGGCGAGCAGCACGGGCTCGGTGAAGCGGCTGACCATCTCCGTGTACGTGCCCCAGGTGGTGAGGTCCTGGCCGCTGGCACGGAACACAACGGAGTTCAGCACCACCTGCACGGCCTTGTCGGCGCGTTCCCCGGTGAACCGCTCACCGGCAGGCAACGTCAGCCGGGGGTCTTCCTTGTCCACTGTCAACGTCACCTGCCCGCCACCGGCGGGGACAGCACCCGTGGCGACCTGCTGGGGTGAGGAGTCAGGCAGACCGAGACCCATCATGAGCACGATGGTGGCCGCCACAGCGGCGAGCAGCCAGCCGAGCGCTCGCGAGGCACGCAAGCCGTATCCGGAGAGCAGCCAGTACCCCCACAGCAGGAACCGTTCGCCGGCGGGGGTGTCGACGTGGTCGTGTCGGCGCATCTCCATCTCGCCGTAGTAGAAGTCGGCAGCGCCCGGTTCGTTCTTGCCGTCCTCGAACGCCTTGCGCAGCTGCCGGTAGAGAGCGGCCACGTCCTCCGGGTCGGGGGTGAGGGCCGGGTCGGGGTGGTGCGGACCGGGGCGCCAGACCCGAGGAGAGGGCTGCTGCTGCGCCGGAAGGGCGGGTTGGCCGGCCGTCTGCGCGCGCCAGTGGTGCTCCTCGGCCAGGGTGCGCCGGCTGCTCCACCGGTGTGGCCATATGAGGTGGCGGCGGTGCAGGCCGGTGGGGGTGGAAGCGAAGGTGCAGCGGCCTTCCAGCCGCAGCTGGTCCAGATGGAACGCCCCGGCGAACAGGCAACCGACCAGGTCGATGTCGCTGAGAACCAGGTGCGCGGCATCCACCCCGCGCACCGAAGTCACCCGCACTCCCGGCGGGCCTGCCAGGAGGTGTTCCACCACCGCCGTACCGGATTCGGTGACGAACGGGGCTGGATGGGCGGTGACCGAGACGGGGAAATGCGGCACCGCATGACTGAGGTCCACGCTCGCGTACCGCAGGCGCAAGGTCGCTGTGGACTCCCAGCGCGTCCGCTCGCAGTCCAGCTTCCGTGCAGCGAGCTCCAGCGTCACGGGAACCTCGAAGACCGCCCCCGACAGGTCGAGCGTCCCCGCGCACACCACCGGTCCGAAGCGAGGCAGTTCGGAGAACCGGGCAGCCGGGAAGAGCGCGTTGCCGGAGAACTGGTTGTTCATGAAGGAGGTACTGCTGGAGAACTGTGCCGCGTCGAAGTGGGCGTCGCCGGTGAACTGCGCGTCGTCGAACCAGGTGTAACCGGTGAACTGTGCTTCGTGGAAGTGGGAGTCTCCGGAGAATCGCGTCCCATTGAAACGAGCGACGCCGGAGAATTGCGAGGCACTGAAATGCGAAGTTCCAGTGAAATGTGCGTAGTCGAACGAGGTGGCGCCGGAAAACTGTGCTGCGTCGAACCTGGCGGCACCGGAGAACTGTGCACTGATGAAGCTGACCTCCCCGGATGTGATCACCTTTTGGAAGTCTGCAGTGCCGCAGAATTCAACCGAGTCGAACTTGCAGTTGTGGGAGAAATGCGCCTTGGTGAAATCGCCGTCGCTGAGGAATGTTGTCTCGTGGAACCAGGCGTTGCTTGCAAAGTGAGTCCCGGAGAATGAGGCTTTGCCAGAGAACCGCACCTCGTCGAGAATGGCTGTATCGGAGAACTGCGCGTCAACGAATGAGGAGGCCGTGAGGAATTTTGCTCCGTGGAATGTGGAATCGCCCGAGAACTCTGCCCTGTCGAACAGGGTTTCACCGGAGAACTGTGCCCTGGTGAAGTAGGCGCCGCCGGCTAGCCGGGCGTCGCTGAACCAGATACTGCCGGAGAGCTGCGTCTCGTAGAACGAGATGCCGCCGGAGACCTGGACCCGATGGAAATTCGCACCTTCGGCAATATGTGCACGATCAAAATTTGCGCTGCCGGTGATCTGTGCTTTGTTGAAGTCGGTTCCTGCGGCGAATTGGGCCTGGCTGAAAATGGCGCCGCTGCGGAACTTCGCCCCGACGAAGTCGGCAAGTGCGGAGAAGTGCGCATCGTTGAACCGGGCGACATCGGCGAACTGCGCCCCCCGGAAGTCCGCGTTGCCGAAGCGAGGTCTCTCGGCTGCGGGGTCGTAGAGAGCTTCGCGAAGGGCATCGAGGAGGGATTCGGTGAACGGCGTGTCCCGGTGGTCGATGTCGTCGCCGGGGGTCAGCCCCGCGAGGTAGGCGTCGCGACCGGCGTCGGCGATGTGCGCCAGGCATCTGGTCTGCCCCGGAACCAGGGTGCCGGAGCAGCCCGCGAATCCGGCGTTGAGGTTTACGGCGTAGCCGCAGATCTGCCCCGGTGACGGGGCTGGGGCAGGGGTTGGCGTGGGGCTCATGGCGGCAACTCCCGAGGCGCATCGACTCATGACAGGAGGGACTGTCCGGCCGTCGAGCCCCCGAGTGGCGCAGCCTAGGAGCGCGTCTCGGTAACCGGCAACCCGCCTGCGTGCGTGCGGGGTTGTTCTCGGTGAGGCCACAGCCCGGAGCCGCCACGCCATCGGGTGATGCGGCTCAGCCAGGGGAGTGACAGCGGCTGCCGCGGGCTGCTGCCGGGCGGGCCGGTGTTCCAGGATTCGATGCCTCCGCCGTCTCCGGCGGAATGTGCATCGACCGGGGTCCGTGCCGTGCGAGCGGCGCGACCAAGGCTGTTCGAGGAGTCCCATCCCATGCGTTCACGCATCATCGCTGTCATGGCCGCCACGGTTGCCGCCACCGCGGCACTTGCGCAACCCGCCCACGCCGCCCCGCTCGTCGACGGGGTGTACCGGTTCGCGGCTCTCCAGGACGGCAAGTGCCTGATCTGGCCCAAACCGAACGGAAACAGGGGCATGGTGTCGCTGGGCGACTGCACGGAGAACGCGAACACCTCGGCGAACTGGCAGGTACGGCAACGCCCCAACGGAACGATGGAAGTCTCCACGCCGGGCTCGAACCCCCGCACCTGCCTGAGCCTGGCCACGGATTACCGGGTGATGGCCAACGACTGTGCCGGCAAGTACGCCGAGTGGACCGTCTCCTACGGCTCCGCCGGACCCGGCAGCGTGGTGTGGGCCGACATCGAGCACACCCCCAGCGACCAGTCCAACTCATGGGGCAAGCTGGTGGACGACCCCGGCGTAAACGGTCACATCGTGGTGAGGCGGGCCCCCATCGAGCCGCACTACTGGGCATTGCAGCAGGTCGGCTAGGAGTGCACCTCGCACCCGCACCACCCCGCGCTCCCGGGACGCGATTCCCCGGGGGGCGCGGGGTGCGCCGGCTGCGTCATGACCCGCAGACGCGCCAAAGTGTCGGATCGCGCTGGGTGCGGCCACTCGGCTAGCCCGCAGATTCACCCGCGTGCGGGCTCAGGGACCCCGCGCCGACCAGGATGAACAGGACGATGCCCAGGATGATCCGGTAGATCACGAACGGCATGAAGCTCTTGGTCGTGATGAACTTCATGAACCAGGCGATGACCACGTACCCCACACCGAACGCGATGAAGGTCGCGAAGATCGTCGGGCCCCACGACACATGGCCCTCACCCGCGTCCTTCAGCTCGAAGACGCCGGAGGCGAGCACCGCCGGAATGGCAAGCAGGAACGAGTAACGTGCCGCCGCCTCACGGGTGTAGCCCATCAGCAGACCACCGCTGATGGTCGCGCCCGACCGGGAGACGCCCGGGATCAGCGCCATCGCCTGGCAGAAGCCGAAGATCAGCCCGTCCTTGACGCCGAGCTCCTTGAGCGACTTGCGCTCCTTGATGGCACGGTGCTTGCCGCCGTTCTCGTCGCGTGCGGCAAGGCGGTCGGCGATGCCGAGGACGATGCCCATCACGATCAGCGTGGTGGCGATCAGGCGCAGATCGCGGAACGGGCCCTCGATCTGGTCCTTGAACGTCACCCCGAGCACGCCGATGGGAATCGAGCCGACGATGACCAGCCAGCCCATCTGCGCGTCGTGGTCGCCTCGCATCGAACGGTCCGTCAGCGACTTGAACCACGCCGAGACGATGCGGACGATGTCCTTGCGGAAGTAGATGAGGACTGCGGCCTCCGTGCCGATCTGGGTGATCGCGGTGAACGCCGCGCCAGGATCGTGCCAGCCGGCGAACGCCGCGGTGAGCCGCAGATGCGCGCTGGAGGAGATCGGCAGGAACTCGGTCAGTCCTTGAACGAGGCCGAGGACGAACGATTCGAACCAGCTCATGGGGCTTGGGCCATCCCGGAGTGATCATGCATCGGCCGACGGCGTGGCGCCGTCGGCTGCGTGCGGATTGCGGTCGTGCGATGACAGGGCCGCGCCGGGCCCGGAGATCGTCTGTCGGTCGCGGGCAGCGTATCGCCCCCGGATGAACAGAGTTACGACAACCCCCGTGCGGCCCGTCGCATCACTCCGCGCCCAGCCGGTGACGCCGGCGCCAGGCGACCACGGCTCCGGCGGCGCCCGTCAGCACGATGAAGCCCATCGCGGCCAGGAAGGCGGGCGAGGTCGGCGAGGAGGCCGAGCTCCCCGCCACGACGTACGCGGCTGTGTTCGGGATCGACCCGAGGCCGGTCGCGACGAGGAACGGCGGATACCCCATGCGCGAGACGGCCGCGCAGTAGTTGGCGGCGGCGAACGGCACCCCGGGGAACAGCCTCAGCGCCAGCATCGAGCGGAATCCGTGCCTGCTCAGCTGGCCGTCCGCCGCCCGCATCCAGCGCCCGCGCAGCAGCGTACGCAGCGCATCCTGCCCCAGCACCCGGCCGAGCATGAACGAGATGCCCGCGCCCAGCACCGTGCCCGCCAGCGCAGCCGCCAGCCCCGCCTGCGACCCGAACAGCGCACCGGCGGCGAGATTGAGCAGCGGTCTCGGCACGAAGGCCACCGTGCAGACCCCGTACGCGAGGCCGAAGAGCACGACCGCGGCGGCCCCGCCGCTCAGCTCGGCCGGCCAGCCGGAGGCCAGCAGCCGCTGGGGTTCCAGGAGCAGCATCGTCGTCGCGGCGGCCAGCAGCACCGCGACGAGCAGGGAGAACCGGGACCAGGGCGACAGCAGCACCCGCGTGCAGCGCACGGCGAGGCCACCGGCGGGCCGGGTGGCGGGGACGGGGTCGAGCATGCGGGGAGAGTAACCGACACCCATGTGTGATCGCCGTAATGTGACCGTGATGAGCCATGGAGCCGAACCGGACAGGGAGACCGCCGAACCGGGACCCGGCCTGCCCCGCAGCGTGCTCGCCGACACGGTGCTGGACCGGCTGACCGTGCTGTACCCCACGGCCGCCGACCCCGTGCGCGCCCGCTCGGCCGCCGCGTACATGAAGCACGTCGCGCCGTTCCTCGGCATTCCCACACCCCGCCGCCGGGCGCTGTCCCGTACGGTCCTCGAAGGCACCGCACGCCCCGAGGAGACGGACTGCGTGGCGATCGCGGTGCGCTGCTGGGCGCTGCCCGAGCGCGAGTACCACTACTTCGCCGCCGACTACCTGCGCCGCCACGTCGCACGCTGCTCGTCCGGATTCGTGCCGGTACTGCGCCACCTGGTCACCACCGTTTCCTGGTGGGACACCGTCGACCTGCTGGCAGCCCATGTCGCAGGACCGCTGGTGGCCGCCGACCCGGAGCTCCGGCGGACCATGGACGCGTGGATCGAGGACGACGACCTCTGGATCGTCCGCACCGCACTGCTGCACCAGCTCCGCTTCAAGGAAGCCACCGACACGCAGCGGCTCTTCGCCTACTGCCTGCGCCGCGCGGACCACCCCGACTTCTTCATCCGCAAGGCGATCGGCTGGTGCCTGCGCGAGCACTCCAAGACGGACCCGCAGGCCGTACGCGACTTCGTCGACGGCGCCCGGGACCGGCTGGCGCCGCTGTCCGTACGAGAGGCCACCAAGCACCTCCGATGAGGTACGGGGGCTGCCCAGCCCCCGTACCGCCCAGCCCCCGTACCGCCCAGAGAAATTCGCTCGACGAGCCCGCAGGCGTCGGACATGATCGAGCCATGTTCCGGTACGCCTTCCTCGCAGCGCAGTCCGCAGTCGCGGACACGCCGAAGGCTGCCGTGAGCCCCCTCGCAGCAGTTGTCGCAGCAGCGTTCACCGCTGCCGCAGCGCCCATCGGCGGCGCCCGAAGCTGACCCTCCTCCGACTGTCCGGCGGACCCCGCAAGGGGAGGGTCGGCCGGGCCCCGGGGTCTTCGTTCCTCAGCTTCGCACCCAAGGAATTCACCATGCCCAAGACGGCATACGTGCGCACCAAGCCACACCTCAACATCGGCACCATGGGCCACGTCGACCACGGCAAGACCACCCTGACCGCCGCCATCACCAAGGTCCTCAGCGACCGCGGCACCGGCACGTTCGTCCCCTTCGACCGCATCGACCGGGCTCCCGAGGAGGCGCAGCGCGGCATCACCATCAACATCGCGCACGTCGAGTACGAGACCGGCACCCGCCACTACGCGCACGTCGACATGCCAGGACACGCCGACTACATCAAGAACATGGTGACCGGCGCCGCCCAGCTCGACGGGGCGATCCTCGTCGTCTCCGCGCTGGACGGGATCATGCCGCAGACCGCGGAGCACGTGCTGCTCGCCCGTCAGGTGGGTGTCGACCACATCGTGGTCGCCCTCAACAAGGCGGACGCGGGTGACCCCGAGCTGACCGACCTGGTCGAGCTGGAGGTACGTGAGCTGCTGAGCTCCCACGGCTACGGCGGCGACACCGTGCCCGTCGTGCGGGTGTCGGGTCTGCGGGCGCTGGAGGGCGACCCACGCTGGACCGCGGCGGTGGAGGCGTTGCTCGACGCCGTCGACACATACGTACCGATGCCGGTGCGCTACACCGACGCGCCGTTCCTGCTGTCGGTAGAGAACGTCCTGACCATCACCGGCCGGGGCACGGTCGTCACCGGTGCCGTGGAGCGCGGCACCGTGCGCGTCGGCGACCGGGTGTCGGTGCTCGGCGCGGACATCGAGACGGTCGTCACCGGTCTGGAGACCTTCGGCAAACCGATGGAGTCCGCCGAGGCCGGCGACAACGTCGCGCTGCTCCTGCGCGGGGTGGAGCGCGACCGGGTACGCCGCGGACACGTCGTCGCGGCGCCGGGCAGCGTCACCCCGAGCCGGCGTTTCACCGCGCAGGTGTACGTCCTGTCGGGGCGCGAGGGCGGCCGCACCACTCCGGTCGCCACCGGCTACCGGCCGCAGTTCTACATCCGCACCGCCGACGTCGTCGGCGACGTGGACCTCGGTGCGGCGGCGGTCGCGCGGCCCGGCGAGACGGTCACCATGACCGTGGAGCTGGGCCGGGACGTACCGCTGGAGTCCGGCCTCGGTTTCGCCATCCGTGAGGGCGGCCGCACCGTCGGCGCGGGCACCGTGACCGGACTGCTCTGAGGCGTACGGCGGTTCCCGGGTCCGCCTCCCGTACCCACGGGAGGCGGACCCTTCGCCGTGGTCGGGAACAGCTGATCCCACGCCGCACAATAGGGGCGTGAACGAGTCGATACCCGTCGTCCGCGATGTGGACCACGGCACCGCCAGACTGCTCCCCGACGTGGACCAGGAGCGGGCCTGGCTGCTCACGGTCGACGGCTCACCCCAGTCGTACGTCGATCTGGACGCGCCGGAGCACCTCGAATTCGAGTACGCACGAAGGCTGGCCCACGTCGTGGACTGCGCGGCCGGAGCGGGCGCACCGCTGGACGTCCTGCACCTCGGCGGCGGCGCCCTCATGCTGCCCCGGTACGTCGCCGCGACCCGGCCGGGCTCCAGGCAGCAGGTCGCCGAGGCGGACCGCGGGCTCCTGGACCTCGTCACGGAACACCTGCCACTGCCGGACGGCAGTGGGATCACCGTGCGTGCCGAGGACGCCCGCAAGCAGCTGGAGGAGACCGCAGCCGGCTCGCTGGACGTGGTGATCGCGGATGTCTTCGGCGGCTCGCGGGTGCCCGCTCACCTCACCTCCGTGCCCTATGCGCAGGCTGCCGTACGGGCTCTGCGCGCGGACGGCGTCTACGCGGCCAACCTGGCGGACGGGGCGCCCTTCGGCTTCCTGCGCTCGCAACTGGCCACCTTCGCGACCGTATTCGGGGAGTTGGCACTGATCGCCGAGCCCGCCGTGCTGCGCGGGAGGCGCTTCGGCAACGTGGTCCTCGTCGCCTCGCGGGCTCCCATCGACACGGCCGCCCTGATCCGTCGCTGCGCGGCCGACGCGTTCCCTGCCCGGGTCGAGTACGGCGACGCGGTGGCCGCGTTCATCAAGGGTGCCCGACCCGTCGGCGATGACGAGGCGGTCGCCTCACCCGAGCCGCCCGACGGCGCCTTCAGCATCGGCTGACACGGGCGGAACCTTGGACAGCACCTCGGTGGACGCGGTCCTGCGGGTCAGATTCCGTACGTCCGGCACGAACAGCACCGCTCCGGTGACCAGGACGACCAGACCCGCGCAGCCCCACAGCGCCTGACTGCGTCCGACCAGCGACTCCACCGGGCCGGCGAGCGCCGTGGCGAGGGGCACCATGGCCACCGAGCCGAACCAGTCGTACGCCGAGACCCGTGAGAGCTTCTCCTCCGGGATCTCCTGGTGCATCGCCGTCATCCAGGAGACGCCGAACACCTCGATGGCCGCCCCGCTGACGAACATCACCGCGCAGAGTCCCGTCACCGGCAGTGGGATGGCGAGCCCCGCCGAAGGCAGGGCCAGCGGGAAGACGCAGAGCGTCCCGGCGAGCAGCAGCCGCCGAGGCTTCCAGCGCACCATCAGCAGACCCCCGGCCACGGTGCCGACGCCGAACGCGGCGAGCGCGAAACCCCAGGGGCGGGCGCCGCCGAGCTCGTCCCGGGCGACGAGCGGCCCGTACACCGCCTCCGCGGCCCCGACCGCCGCGACGACCACGGAGAACTGGGCCACGACGGCCCAGAGCCAGGGACGGCCGATGAACTCCTGCCAGCCGTCCCGCAGATCGGCGAGAAGACCGCCGCCGGGTTCCCGCGACGGGATGTGACTCACGTCGAGGAAGGCGCGCAGCGCCCCGGCCACCGCGAAGGCGACGGCGTCGACGGCCAGCACCCACCCCGGGTCCATGGCCGCGATCATGGCGCCGCCGAGCGCCGCGCCGCCGATGGCCGCACCCTGCATCGACATCCTGAACAGGGCGAAGGCGCGGCTCGCCTGTTCGCCGCTGACGCTGGACATCAGCATGCCCTCGGCCGCCGGGTTGAAGAAGGCCTGCCCGGTGCCGCACAGAGCGGTCAGCAGCATCATCTGCCACAGCTGGGGGTCACCGGCCAGGACCAGCCAGGCGAAGACGCCCTGCGAGACGAAGTTGAGCGCGTTGGCCGCGACCATGACGCGGTGGCGCGGCAGGCGGTCCGCTATCGCTCCGCCGATCAGCAGGAAGAGCACCAGCGGCGCGGTCCTGGCCGCGGCCACCAGGCCGACGTCCCCGCCGTCCCCGCCGGACTGCAGAACCGCGAACGCCGCCGCGATCAGCGCGCCATGGGTGCCAAGGCCCGTGATGATCGCGGCGGCGGTCAGCAGCCGGTAGTTGCGGCCCGCCGGGGTGGGGCGGTCCGAGCGGGATGCGGGGTCGGCTGCGTCAGTCACTCAGGGACTATCGCGGCAGTGACCCCGTTGTGCCAAATGCATTCCGGCCGAGGTCAGGACTTGGTGATCTCCACCAGCCGCACCGTGCTCAGGATCTTCTGGATCGTCGCGTCCGGCAGCTCGCCCTCGACGCCGGCCGCGGCGTACAGCACCCAGGAGGAGAACGCACCGCTGCTGTTCTTGAAGGTGAAGGCGATGGTCTTGCCGTCGCTGTCGCACTTCGTCTTCTTGGTGACGTTCGGGGCGGTGGCGGTGACCACGCTGCCCGTCAGTCCCGACTTGGTGGTGTACTGCTTGGCCTTGCTGATCTTGATGGTCTTCTTCGGCATGTGCTGCGCGTACGCGCCCCACGCCCAGGTGCCCGCCTCGTTCCGGGCGTTCAGAGCGGCGTCCGTGGCGCCCTCCGCACCGCGGGTGCCGGTGCCGGCCAGGCTGTAGTTCTCCTTGGTGCCGTCCTTGTCCTCGTCGTCGACGCACCACTTCTTCTTGTAGTCCGCCGGCGCGGAGAAGCCGATGAGCGGCGGCTTGCTCTCCTTCGACTCGTCCTCGAAGTACGAGAAAATGCCGGGGGCCGCCACCTCCCAGTCGCCGGGCACGTCGAACTGGGTGCCCCACTTGGGGTTGGTCACGACCTTCCAGCCCGCGATGAGCGGCTTGGCGTCCCCGTCGGCGCCGCGCGGGTTCGCCTCGGGCGAGGACGCGGATTCGGAGGGCTTGGCGGGCGCGGACGACTTCTTGTCGTCGGCGACGTTCTTGCCGTCCTTGTCATCGTCCTTGTTCAGCACGACGACGCCGGTGACCGCTGCGGCCACCACGACCGCGGTGGCCGCGACGATGGCGACGACGGTCGTCTTCTTCTTGTCGTTGCCGGGCTGGGGCCCGCCGGGCGGACCGGGCACCGCGTACTGCGGGACGGTCGGCTGCTGGTAGGGATTGGGCTGCTGGTATCCCGGCTGGCCCTGCTGCGGGTACCCGGGCTGCTGCCCGGGCTGGCCCTGCTGCGGGTAGCCGTACCCGGGCTGCTGCTCGGGACCGGGCTGCTGGTACCCCGGCTGCTGATAGGGGTTCGGCTGCTGGTACCCCGGCTGCTGGTACGGGTTCTGGTTCTGGTCCTGCGGGTTTTGCTCGCCCCCGGGCGGCTGCTGTCCTGGCCACATGGCGAGTAACGATAGAGGTGCGGCGCCCGGGCGGCTACGGCCGCCCCCGTGAGCGGACGGTGAAGGATGCGGCCGGGGCGCAGGTGCGTGGCCGCGGAGCCATGGCCAAACCTCTCTACTCATGAGTAACATCAGGCTCATGAGCGCTGAACAGATGACCGCCGGCGAGATGGTCGCCGCGTCGGTTCCGATGGTCCGGACCCTCAACCTCGAATTCCTGGAGTCCACCGCCGAACGCGCGGTGGTCCGCATGCCGGACCAGGCCGACTACCACAACCACCTCGGCGGACCGCACGCCGGCGCGATGTTCACGCTGGCGGAGTCGGCGAGCGGCGCCATCGTCATGGCCGCGTTCGGCGACCAGCTGACGCGGGCCGTGCCGCTCGCGGTGAACGCCCGGATCGACTACAAGAAGCTGGCGATGGGCGAGGTCACCGCGACCGCCACACTCGGCCGCCCGGTGGCCGACGTCGTCGCCGAGCTCGACGCGGGCAAGCGCCCCGAGTTCCCGGTGGACATCCGGATCCAGCGCGCCGACGGCGGTGTGACCGGTGAGATGACGGTGCTCTGGACGCTGCGGCCGAACGCCTGATTCCGGCCTGCGCCCCCACGGGCCGCCACGCACCCGGGAGGGAGCGGGCGGCCCTTCGCGCTGTCCGGGCCGACGGGGCGACCGGTAGGCTTCCCGCCGTGCGCCGAGGAGTTGTCCGGCGGGCGATGAGGACATCACTACGGAGGAACCGGCGTTGCACATCCAGGAGTGGCTGGAGACCGTCCCCGCGATCAGCGTGTACGTCCTGGTGGGCGTCGTGATCGGACTGGAGAGCCTGGGCATCCCGCTGCCCGGCGAGATCGTCCTGATCAGCGCGGCGCTGCTGGCCGCCGGACACGACGGGATCAACCCGTGGGTCCTGGGCGCCTGCGCCACGGCCGGGGCGGTGATCGGCGACTCGATCGGCTACGCCATCGGCCGCAAGGGCGGACGGCCGCTGCTCGCCTGGCTCGGCGGGAAGTTCCCCCGGCACTTCGGCGAGGGCCAGATCGCCATGGCGGAGCGCTCGTTCCAGAAATGGGGCATGTGGGCCGTTTTCTTCGGCCGCTTCGTCGCGCTGCTGCGGATCTTCGCCGGACCGCTCGCGGGCGTCCTGCACATGCCGTACTGGAAGTTCCTGATCGCCAACGTGCTCGGCGGGATCGCCTGGGCGGGCGGCACCACGGCAGTCATCTACTCCGTGGGTGTCGTCGCCGAGGAGTGGCTCAAGCGGTTCTCGTACCTGGGGCTGGCGATCGCGGTCCTGATCGGGCTGGCCTCGATGCTGATCATCAAGAACCGGGCCAAGAAGGCGGCCGCGCACTCCACCGCCGAGGCCGTACCGGAAGCGGGTTCCGTGCCGGTCGCCGACTGACGGGCCGGGACCGGCCGGGGCCTTCGCGCTCAGCCCTCGTGCGCCTGCCGGTGGGCCTTGGCCAGCTCCACGTAACCGACCGCGTTGAACTTGATGCCTTCCAGCTCCTCCTCGGTCAGCTGCCGCTTGACCTTGGCGGGCACGCCCGCGACCAGCGAGCCCGGGGGGACGCGCATCCCCTGCGGGACGAGGGCCTGGGCGGCGATCAGCGAACCGGCACCGATGTGGGCGCCGTTGAGCACGGTGGCACCCATGCCGACCAGGACGTCGTCCTCGATGGTGCAGCCGTGCAGCACGGCGTTGTGCCCGACCGAGACACGCTCGCCGACCGTGACGGGGAAGCCGGGGTCGACGTGGACGCTGCAGTTGTCCTGGATGTTCGATGCGGCGCCGATGACGATCGGGCCGCAGTCCGCCCGCAGCACCGCGTGGTACCAGAGGCTGGAACCCGCGGCCATCGTGATCTCACCGATCGCGACCGACGTCGGTGCGGTGAAGGCATCCGCGTGGATGACCGGCTCCTTGCCGCCCATGGCCGTGATCAACGCCTGCTCTGCCATCGCGCGTCCTTCCCTGCTCCGGTGCTGTGGGGCGCGATCGTCCGATCGTCGCCGGACGGCCCCGCCCGGGAAACGGTAAGCGACGGGTGCGCCGCTCAGTGGTGCGGTGGGGTGAAGATCACAGGCCGGCGCGGCGGCCGCCCGCGGGCCTGCCGATACCGTGTGCGAGTGCCGAAGAACAGAAACACGTTCTCCTCCCTGACCGCCTGGCGGCGGCGCGCCCTGTCCGGGGCCGTCCACCGCTGCTGGCGCTGGGTGCAGCAGACGGGCGCGGTCACGGCATCACACCCCGGCGGGCTGCGGTTCGGCCGGATCGGCGAGGGTACCCGGCTGGCCTTCCCGCAGGGAACGGTGTTCGGGGAGCGGTGGATCGAGCTGGGAGACCACTGCGTCATCGGCGAGCAGGTCACCCTCACGGCGGGGCTCATGCCCGATCTGGATCTCGGATCCGATCCCATCCTGACGCTCGGCGACGGCGTGGTGCTGGGCCGCGGGAGCCATGTGGTCGCCGACACCACGGTGACCATCGGCTCGGACACGTACTGCGGACCGTACGTCTACATCACCTCGACCAACCACAGCTACGACGACCCGCAGGAGCCGGTCGGCAAGCAGTGGCCACGGATGGAGCCGGTGGCCATCGGCCCCGGCTGCTGGATCGGCACCGGCGCGGTGATCCTGCCGGGCGCCAGGCTGGGCCGCAACGTCGTGGTGGCCGCCGGTGCGGTGGTGCGCGGCGAGGTGCCCGACCACGCGGTGGTGGCCGGGGCCCCGGCCCGTGTCGTACGGAGCTGGGACGCCGAGAAGGGGTGGCAGCCGCCCCTGCGGACGCCGGCCCCGGTACCGATTCCCGCAGGTGTGACCCCGGAACAGCTCCTGGCCGTGGCGGAGCTCGACGAGAGCTGAGGGACCGGGGCGGAGCGCGAGGTCATGAGGGGGCCTCGCAGTACAGTGCGATGAATGGTGGGGTACACCACACCGTAGTGCGATATTTTCGACCCCTTCATCCAGAATATTGGACGGAAAGTGACTGATCTCGACCAGCTGACCCAGTCCCTCGCGCGAAACCTCAAGCGCTGGCGCGGCGAGCGGAGCTTCACCCTGGACGCACTTGCCGCCCGGGCCGGGGTCAGTCGCGGAATGATCATCCAGATCGAACAGGCCCGCACCAACCCCAGCGTCGGCACCACGGTCAAGCTCGCCGACGCCCTGGGGATCAGCATCACCACGCTGCTCGACTACGAACAGGGTGCACCGGTCCGCCTGGTCCCCGAGAGCCAGGCCGTCCGCATGTGGTCCACGGAGGCGGGCAGTTTCAACGCCCTGCTGGTCGGTACGGAGGCCAGGGGCCCGCTGGAGCTCTGGTCCTGGCAGCTGATGCCCGGCGACGGCAGCGCGTCCGACCCGCACCCCCAAGGAACCGTGGAACTTCTCCACGTCACCGCGGGCACCCTCACCCTCGTCGTCGACGACACCGTGTACTCCGTGCCCGCCGGCGCCTCCGCCACCTTCGAGGCGCACCACGCGCACGCCTACCGCAACGAAGGTTCCGAGCCCGTCGGCGTCACCATGGCCGTATCCATCCCGCCCGCCAGATGAGACGTCCAACCGGGAAGGCATGAGGGGTTGTTAGCGTGGCGCGCATGCGCGCCCCCATCGGCTCCTTCGAGGATGCCCACCCCGCTGCCGACCGTCTCGGACTTCTCACCGCCCCGGTGGCGCGAGCGGTACGGGAGGGCTGGGGCGGCGTTCCTGCCGAACAGATCATTTACGTCGACACGGACCCGGAGATCGCCGACACGGCGGCCTTCGTCGAGCACCACGGGGCCGATCTGCTGAGCCGCTCGGCCAACTGCGTCGTGGTGGCGGGCAAGCGGGGCGGCGAGGTCACCCTGGCCGCCTGCCTGGTCCTGTCCCACTCCCGGGTCGACGTGAACGGCGCCGTCCGCAAGCACCTCGGCGCCCGCAAGGCCTCGTTCGCCCCGATGGAAAAGGCGGTCGGCGAGACCGGGATGGAGTACGGCGGCATCACGCCCGTCGGACTCCCGGACGGCTGGCCCCTGTTGATCGACTCCGCCGTGGTGGACGAGGAGTGGGTCCTCATCGGCAGCGGCTCCCGCCGAGGCAAGCTGATCATGCCGGGCAAGGCGCTGGCGGCCCTGCCGGGCGCCGTTGTGGTCGAAGGACTGGGGATCACCGGCTGAGACCGCCGACCGCCGACCGCCGCCGGGTCACGGCGGCGGAACGTCAGGTGGCCGGGGTGCACGGTTCGCTTGCGACGGCACCGCGGCGATGCGACGGCAGCCATCGCACGGCGAACGCGACCGCTGCCGGGAACCGGAACAGGCGGCCCGTGGCGGAGCCCACCGCAGCGGTACGGACCGCCGTGCCGTGGTCCGATCGTTCGAAGTCCGCGCCCAGCGCCGTGAAGTCGCTGTCGTCCAGCGCCACGTCCTCGTACTCCCACCACCGGCGGCGGCCTCCGTCCCGCACCACGCACCGGTAGGTGCGGCGGGGTGGGGACGGGACGCGGTACTCGGCGAGGTGGAAAGCCGTGCAGGAGCCGAAGCCGGTCCCGAGCAGCAGAATCCCGGCCCGCAGTTCGTGCAGACGGGCCAGCGGGGAGTCCTCGCCCAGGTGGCAGTCGGGGTGATGGTCCGCCACCACGTGGCCGGCCAGCGGGCCGAGTGCGGCGAAGGAGGTCTGCGGGTGCGCGCTGCGGGCGGCGCCGTGGGTCCGGCGCACCGCCTCCGAGAGCCGGCCCATCGACGGGGCCGCCGTGGTGGCCGGATCGAACGCGGGCATCGCCGCCCGAACGGCTTCCCGCTCCTGCTCGCCGAGGCCACGGACCCGGGCGTGGTACAGCGCGGAGGTGTCGGAGTTCTCCGGGGTGAAAGCCGGCACCACCAGCGTGCCCTCGGGGCCCAGCGCATCCCGCAGCGCGGCCGCGACCGCATCCGCGCCGCCGTCCACCGCTCCCACCGCGCGCAGCGACGCGTGCACCATCAGCACGCTGCCGCGCTCGACACCGAGCGAGGCCAGCTCTCCGGCCAGGCGGGCCCTGCTGTGCGGAACGGTCGGCACCCTCGGGATGCGGGCAGTACTCACAGCACGTCATTGTCCCGGTCCGGAGCGGCGTGTGACACCCCGCACATGCGAGCGGGGCCCACCGCGCCTCAGCGGTTCAGCGCGGGAATTTCGATGGCGGGGCAGCGGTCCATGACCATGTCGAGCCCGGCCGCCCTCGTGCGCTCGTACGCCTTCTCGTCGATCACCCCGAGCTGGAACCAGACCGCCGAGGCACCGATCGCCACCGCCTCGTCCGCCACCGCACCGGCCAGCTCACTGTTGACGAAGACGTCCACCACGTCGACCGGGAAGGGGATGTCCGCAAGCGAGGCGTAGCCCTCCTCGCCGTGCACCCGTTCCGCCTTGGGATGGACGGGTACCACCCGCTTGCCGAAGCGCTGGAGCACCTCGGCCACGCCGTAGGCCGCGCGCGAGCGGTTGCCGGACAGCCCCACCACCGCCCAGGTGTCGCCGGTCTCCTCGAGAATCCTGCGGATCGTCTCCGTGTCTGCGTACATGATCCGCACAACGGACGGCCGCTCCGGACCATTCCCGCGGCTGCGCATAGGCTGGCCGGATGCAGGAGCAGTACCGGACAGTCGCCCGCGCGGGCGTGCACGAGACCGAGATCAACCGATCACGCTTCCTCTGCGCGCTCGCCCCCGCCGCCACCGAACAGGACGCCCAGGACTTCGTCGCACGCGTCCGCCGGGAACACCCGACCGCCACCCACAACTGCTTCGCGTACGTGATCGGCGCCGACGCCTCCGTACAGAAGGCCAGTGACGACGGCGAGCCGGGGGGTACCGCCGGCGTCCCCATGCTGCAGATGCTCACCCGCCGCGAGATGCGGTACGTCGTCGCCGTCGTGACCCGCTACTACGGCGGGGTGAAACTCGGCGCAGGCGGACTGATCCGGGCCTACGGGGGTGTGGTCGGCGAGGCCCTCGACGCCATCGGCACGCTCACCCGGCAGCGGTTCCGGATCGCGACGGTCACGGTGGGACATCAGCGCGCCGGCCGGCTGGAGAACGAACTGCGGGCCACCGGACGCACCGTGCGCGAAGTCCGTTACGCGGAGGCCGTGACCATCGAGATCGGCCTGCCGGACGCCGAGGTCGAGGAGTTCCGGCGCTGGCTGGCCGACGCCACGGCGGGCGAGGCGGAGCTGGAGCTGGGCGCGGAGGCGTACGGGGACGCCTGAGCGGACGGACCCGGCGAGCTGCCCGTGGCCGTCTTCCCGGCTGTTGCCCCGGCGGCGTATCGGGTGGTGGGAGACTGTGGTGCGTGGGGGAACAGGGGCGGGGGGCGCACGAGTGGCGGGCCCCGGTGCCGGGGCCCTGAACGGGCGCGCTGCACGGCCGGACAGGACCCGGGGGACGAGGAAGCGAAACATGCAGGTCGGAGCCGGCTCTTGAGGATTTTGCACACATCGGACTGGCACCTGGGCCGGTCGTTCCACCGTGTCTCGCTGCACGAGGCGCAGGCCGCCTACCTCGACCACCTGGTGGCCACCGTGCAGGAGCACGAGGTCGACGTCGTGCTCGTGGCAGGTGACGTGTACGACAGAGCAGTGCCGCCGCTCTCCGCTGTGGAGCTCTTCGACGACGCGCTGCACCGGCTCGCCGCCGCCGGGGTGCCCACCGTGATGATCTCCGGGAACCACGACTCGGCCCGGCGGCTCGGTGTCGGCGCGGGACTCATGGGGCGGGCCGGCATCCATCTGCGGACCGACCCCGCCGACTGCGCCACCCCAGTCGTGATTCCGGACACACACGGCGACGTGGCGTTCTACGGCCTCCCCTATCTCGAACCCGCCCTCGTCAAGGACGTGTTCAAGGCGGAGCGGGCCGGGCACGAGGCCGTGCTGACGGCCGCCATGGACCGGGTCCGCGCCGATCTCGCCGAGCGGCCGGACGCCACCCGGTCCGTGGTCCTCGCCCATGCCTTCGTCGCGGGCGGCGAGCCGAGCGACAGCGAACGCGACATCACCGTCGGCGGAGTGGCGGCCGTCCCCGCCGGAGTCTTCGACGGGGTCGACTACGTGGCACTCGGGCACCTGCACGGCTGCCAGACCGTCGCCGAGCGCGTCCGGTACTCCGGCTCCCCGCTCGCGTACTCCTTCTCGGAGACCGCCCACCGCAAGACGATGTGGCTGATCGACCTCGACGCCACAGGCGCGATCGCCGCCGAGCGGATCGACTGCCCGGTGCCCCGACCGCTCGCCCGGCTCCGGGGCCGGCTCGACGCCCTCCTCGACGACCCGGCCCTCGACCGGCACGAACACTGCTGGGTCGAGGCCACCCTCACCGACCCGGTCCGGCCGGCCGAGCCGATGGCCCGTCTCGTCGAGCGCTTCCCGCACACGCTCAGCCTCGTCCTCGAACCGGACCGGGCACCCGACGACCCGCACACCTCCTACGCCCAGCGGCTGCGGGGACGCGACGACCAGAGCATCGCGGAGGACTTCGTGGCCCATGTCCGCGGCGGATACGGCATCGACGAACACGAGCGGACCGTACTGCGCAGCGCCTTCGACCACGTACGGGTCGACGACGGCGTACGCGAGGTGAACCGATGAGGCTCCACCGGCTCGGCATCACCGCCTTCGGCCCCTTCGGCACCACTCAGGAGATCGACTTCGACGCGCTCTCGGCGGGCGGGCTCTTTCTGCTGCACGGACCGACCGGCGCCGGCAAGACCTCGGTCCTCGACGCCGTCTGCTACGCCCTGTACGGGGCCGTGCCCGGCGCCCGGCAGAGCCCCGGCACCTCGCTGCGCAGCGACCACGCCGCCGCGGACCTGCCGACCGAGGTCCGGCTCGAACTCACCGTTGCCGGGCGCCGTCTGGAGATCACCCGGCGCCCGGCCCAGCCCCGGCCCAAGAAGCGGGGCGGCGGCCACACCGTCGAGAAGGCGCAGAGCGGGCTGCGCGTGTACGACACCGAGCAGGGCTGGCAGGCGCTGAGCCGTTCGCACCAGGAGATCGGTGAGGAGATCACGCAGCTCATCGGGATGAGCCGGGAACAGTTCTGCCAGGTGGTGCTCCTGCCGCAGGGCGACTTCGCCCGTTTCCTGCGGGCCGACGCGGAAGCCCGCGGCAAGCTGCTCGGCCGGCTCTTCGACACCCGCCGCTTCGCTGCCGTCGAGGAGCGCCTCGCCGACCTGCGCCGGGCCGCCGAGAACCAGGTCAGGGCCGGGGACGAACAGACCCTCGCCCTCGCCCAGCGGATCGCCCAGGCCGCAGGGCCTGCCGGGCGCGAATGCCCGCTGCCGGACGTCCAGCCGGGCGAACCGGGGCTCGCGGACGCCGTACTGGCATGGGCCGCGACGGCCCGCAGCAGCGCCCGGGAGCGGCTCGACATCGCCGCCGAGGTGCTGTCCGCGGCCGAGAGCCGCCATGCGGCAGCCAGGTTCGCTCTGGACGCCGAACGGGAACTGGCCGCGCTTCAGCAGCGGTACGCGGAGACGCGGCGCCGCGCCGCCGCGTCGGAGGCGGGCCGGCCCGGACACGACGACGCCCGGGAACGGCTGAGCCGCGCCCGCAAGGCGGACCGCGTCGCCCCGGCACTGGAACTGCGCGACGAAGCGGAGCGGGCGTACCGGCGCGCGAGCGCGGCCCGGGACCGCTCGCGGTCCCGGCTGCCGGGCAGCCTGGCCGACGCGGGCGCCGAGCAGCTGGCAGCCCTGGAACGCAGACTGCGCGAGGAGCTCGGCGGCCTTGACGCCGCGCGCCGTGCCGAGCGGCGCAGCGCGGAGATCGACAGCGAACGCACCGCGCTGGAACGGCAGGCGCGGGCCGATGACGAACTGATCCGCGACGCCGAGGGCTGGCTGACCGGCTGGGAGGCCACCCGCAGCGGACTGCACGCCCGTATCGAAGCGGCGCAGGAGGCCGCGACCCGTGCCGAACTGCTGGCCGGGCGGCTGGATCCGGCCCGGCGACGGCTGGAAGCGGCCCGCCGCAGGGATGAGCTGGCGGACGAGTCGTCCTGCGCCGAGGACCGGCTCGCCCGTGCCCGCGAGCGCGCCCTGGGCACCCGCGAGCACTGGCTCGACCTGCGCGAGCGACGGCTGCGCGACATCGCGGCCGAACTCGCGCGGGAACTCGTCGAGGGTGAGGCCTGCACGGTCTGCGGTTCCGCCGACCACCCGCGGCCGGCCCGCGCCGGGGAGGGGCACGTCGACCAGGCGACGGAGGACGCCGCGGAGGGCGCCCACCGGCGTGCCGAGCAGGCGCGCACCGAGGCGGAGCACGCGCTCGGAGCCGTACGCGAACGCTATGCGGCAGCGCGTGCGGAGGCAGTGGAGGGCGCGGAAGCGGCCGTCACCGACAGCGCGGCGGCCGATCCGACGGCCGACGCACTGGCCGCGCTCGTGGACACGCTGACCCGTGAGCACGCGCAGGCATACCGGACCGCCGCCGGGATGCACGCCGCACGCGAGGCGCTCGCAGCAGCCGAGCGGGAACAGGCGCAGCGGGCCGAGGACCGGCAGCACGCCGAACGCCGGGCCGCGGCCCGCACCTCCCGGCGCGAGGGCCTCGACGGTGAACAGGCCGCGCTGGAAGAGGTGCTGGCGCAGGCACGCGGCGAGTCGGGCAGCGTCACCGAACACGCGGCACTGTTGCAGAACAGGGTCGCTCTGCTCGTCGAGGCGGCCACGACGGTGCGCGAGGAGGAGAGCGCGGCAGCGCGGCTCAAGGATGCCGACGACCGGCTCGCCGACGCCGCGTTCCGGGCGGGCTTCGACACACCGCAAGCCGCGGCGGACACCCTGCTCGCCGACGCCGGACAGCGTGCGCTTCAGCACCGTATTGACGCCTGGCAGGCCGAGGCGGCCGCGGTGGCCGACCGGCTGGCCGAGACCGACGCCCGTGCGGCCGCCGACCGGGCCCCGGCCGTACCGGAGGTCGCGCAGCCGGCCTACGACGCGGCCGAGCGCCTGCTGCGGGACGCGTCGGCAGCCCTCGCGTCGGCACGGGAGCGCTGCGCCGAACTCGGCCGGCTCTCCCGCCGCGCGGCCGACGAGGTGCGCGGCCTGGGGCCGGTGCGCGAGGAGTTCGAACGGGTCGCCCGGCTCGCCGGGCTCACCGCGGGCACGTCCGCGGACAACGAGCGCAAGATGCGGCTGGAGTCGTACGTGCTCGCGGCCCGTCTCGAACAGGTGGCGGAGGCCGCCACCGCCCGGCTACGGCGGATGTCGTCGGGCCGCTACCAGCTGGTCCACTCCGACGCCCGTACGGGAGGCCGCCGGGCCGGCCTCGGACTGCACGTCATCGACGCCTGGACGGGGCGCGAACGCGACACGGCCACACTCTCCGGCGGCGAGACGTTCTTCGCCTCGCTCGCCCTGGCACTGGGCCTCGCCGACGTGGTCACCGACGAGGCGGGCGGCGTGCGGCTGGACACCCTGTTCATCGACGAGGGTTTCGGCAGCCTCGACGAGCAGACCCTGGACGAGGTGCTCGACGTGCTGGACTCCCTGCGTGAGCGGGACCGCAGCGTCGGCATCGTCAGTCATGTCGGCGATCTGCGCCGGCGTATTCCCGCCCAGCTCGAAGTGGTGAAGGAACGGCACGGATCGGCCGTGCGGCACCGGACCGCGGACGGGATCAGCGACTGACCGCCCGCCTCGGCAGCGGCGAGGAGTAGACGACACTGGTGGTGACGGATCCGAGGGCGCCGATCTTTCCGGTGACGGCCTCCAGATGCCGCATGGAGTGGGCTGTCACCTTCAGTACGAAGCAGTCGTCGCCGGTGACGTGGTGGGCCTCCACGATCTCCGGCGTCGTGTCGAGAAGGTCGTGGAACGGCTTGTAGTTGCCGTTCGGATACCGCAGCCGTACGAAGGCGAGAACCGGCAGACCGAGGCGTTCCGGGTCGACCACCGCCGCGTAACCGCTGATGATTCCGGCCTCCTCCAGCCGGCGCACCCGCTCCGTCACGGCGCTCGACGACATCGCGACGGCCCGCGCGAGCTCGGCGAACGTCGCACGGCCGTCGCGTTGAAGGACGTCGAGAATGCGCCAGTCGGTGTCGTCCGGGGAATAGTCGGTCATGGGAAGAGGAAACAGGGAATTCCCCGGCGGAACAAGAGGTGTGCCGGGGATCTCATCTTCCGGCGGACCCTCGCCGATCGTAGATTTTCACCATGACTTCGCAGCTCACCGCCACCGACACCGCGGTCGCCACCCGTACCGATACCGCGGTTGCCACCGCCACCGCCACCGATACCGCGGTCGCCACCGCCACGAACCCCGTACTGCGCGTTCCGCCGGCGGCTCCGGCCGTGGCCGCCGCCTACTTCGGTGCCTCGCTCGCCTTCCACGCCGATGTCTCGGACGTCGCCGCGGCACTGGCGGCCGAGGGCGGCCCCGGCTTCGTACTCCTCGACTCCCGCTCCACCGCGTCCTGGGACCAGGGGCACGTCCCCGGGGCCGTACATCTGCCGACGGCGCTCATCGCCGCGCAGGCACGGGACCTGCTCGACCCCGCGGTGCCCGTGGTCACCTACTGCTGGGGACCCGGATGCAACGGCGCCACCCGTGCCGCACTCGCCCTCGCCGAACTCGGCTACCAGGTCAAGGAGATGCTCGGCGGCTTCGAGTACTGGGCGCGAGAGGGCTTCGAGTTCGAGACCTGGCAGGGGCGTGAGCGTCGTACCGCCGACCCGCTCACCGCACCGGACACGTCCGGCGACTGCGAGTGCTGACCCCGCCCGGCCGGTCCCGGACACCGCGTCCGGGACCGGCCGGGCGCTCCGGTCAGAGCTTCGACAGCTCGTCGACCAGATCGTCCAGACCCAACGGGCCCTGGGACAGGGCGGCCATGTGCCAGGACTTGAGGTCGAAGGCGTCACCGTGCGCCGCCCGGGCGTTCTCCCGGCCGAGCAGCCAGGCACGCTCGCCCAGCTTGTAACCGATGGCCTGACCCGGCATCGAGAGATAGCGGGTCAGCTCGCTCTCCACGAAATCCGCGGGCCGGCCGCTGTGGTTGCCGAAGAACTCCTGGGCCAGCTCCGGCGTCCACCGCTCACCGGGGTGGAACGGCGAGTCGGCCGGGATGTCCAGCTCCGCGTGCATGCCGATGTCCACGATCACCCGGCAGGCCCGCATCATCTGGGCGTCGAGATAACCCAGCCGGCGCTCGGCGTCGGGCAGGAAGCCCAGCTCGTCCATCAGCCGCTCCGCGTACAGCGCCCAGCCCTCGGCGTTCGCGCTGACGATGCCGATGGACGCCTGGTAGCGCGAGAGGCTCTCGGCGACATGGGCCCACTGGGCCAGCTGGAGGTGATGGCCGGGCACGCCCTCGTGATACCAGGTGGAGACCAGGTCGTACACCGGGAACCGGGTCTCGCCCATCGTCGGCAGCCACGTGCGTCCGGGGCGCGAGAAGTCCTCGGACGGACCCGTGTAGTAGGGCGCCGCGGCGCCGCCGGGCGGAGCGATGCGGGACTCCACCTTGCGGACCCGCTCGGCGAGTTCGAAGTGCGTCCCGTCCAGGGCCTCGATCGCCTCGTCCATCAAGCTCTGCAGCCACACCTGGACCTCGTCGACCCCCTCGATGTGCTTGCCGTGCACGTCGAGATGGGCCAGCGCCTCCCAGGGACCCGCGCCCGGCAGCACCTTCTCGGCCTCGGCCCGCATCTCGGCGAGCAGCCGGTGGTACTCCGACCAGCCGTACGCGTAGGCCTCGTCGAGGTCCAGATCGGTGCCGTTGAAGTAGCGCGACCACCGGGCGTACCGCTCGCGGCCCACCGTGTCCGGCGCGCCCTCGATCGCGGGGGCGTACACCTCGCGCATCCAGTTACGCAGCTCCTCCAGCGACCGGGTGGCCTGCGCCGCGGCGGCGACCAGTCCGGTCCGCAGTGTGTCCGGGCCGGAGGCGGCGAAGTCCTGGAAGAACCCCGTCGTGCCGTCGCCGATCCACTCGTCGAGCTGGCCGATGAAGGTGGTGGTGGCGCGCGGACCGCCGTACAGCTTCCGCTCCAGGCCGAGCGCGAGGGACTCGCGGTAGCCGGCCAGCGCGCCCGGAACCGCCTTGAGCCGCTCGACGACGGCAGCCCAGTCCTCGTCCGTCTCGGTGGGCGTCACCGTGAACACCTCACGGATCGAGTGGGCCGGAGAGTGCAGGTTGGAAACGGCCCGCAGAGCCTCATCGGCTTCGTGTACGGCCAGTTCGGCCGTCAGGCGCTCGCGGAGGAGGCGGCCGCAGCGGCGTTCGGAGTCATCGGTGGCGCCGGGGAGCTGCTCGGCGCGGTCGAGCGACGCGAGCGTGGTGCGGGCCAGTTCGGCCAGTGCTTCCTGGCCGGCGGGGGAGAAGTCGGGAAGGCGGCGCGAGCTCTCCGCGACACCCAGATAGGTGCCGGAGATCGGGTCGAGTTCGATAAATGCGTCGACGTAGGTGTCGGCGACCTGGCGGGGCAGCGCGCTGCTCGGAGTGTCTGACATATGGACATCCTCGTACGGAGAGGGGCTCCGCGTCACTACCGATCGGCACCGTGGACCTGACCCGGACCCGCATCGGCCGTCCGGCCCGAGGGCGGCAGCAGCGGACCGCATTCCCACTGCTGGAATATCAGCCGCGTCTCCACGCGGGCCACTTCGCGCCGCGAGGTGAACTCGTCCAGGACCAGCCGCTGGAGGTCGGCGGTGTCGGTCACCGCCACATGGACCAGATAGTCGTCGGGGCCGGTCAGGTGGAACAACGCACGGGACTCGGGCAGTGTCCTGATCCGGTCGACGAACGGGCCGATGAGCTCCCGGCGGTGCGGCCGGACCTGCACGGAGAGGAATGCCTCGAGGCCGCGGCCCATCCTGGCCGGGTCCAGCCGCAGCTGATGGCCGAGGATGACGCCGGTGCGGCGCAGTCTGGTCACCCGGTCCAGACACGTTGACGGGGCGACCCCGACCTCGGCCGCGAGCTCGCGGTACGTGGTCCGGGCATCGTTCTGAAGCAGCCGCAGAATATGCAGATCCACCGTGTCGAGAGCGACAGAATCGGTCATCTGCCGAACGTAGCACGGCGTACTGCGTAGCTGACCCGGCGGTTGTTCAGAGTGGGGGCATGGACATCCACTCCTCGACGGCGCCCTCGACGACACCCCCGTACCGGGCACCGGCCACCGAAGCCGTGCACGCCGGACGCGAAGACCTCGCAGCACTCGGCCTGCACGCCCCGCCGATCGACCTGTCCACCACCTACCCCAGCTACGACTCCAGGGGCGAGGCGGAACGGATCGACTCCTTCGCCGCCACCGGCGCCCGGCTCGACGGGCCGCCCGTCTACGCCCGGCTCGACAATCCGACCACTGCCCGATTCGAAACGGCCCTGGCCCGCCTCGAAGGGACCGCGAGCGCTGTGGCGTTCGCCAGCGGGATGGCCGCGCTCACCGCCGTCCTGCTGGCGCGCGCGAGCATGGGACTGCGCCATGTGGTGGCCGTCCGCCCGCTCTACGGCTGCAGCGACCATCTCCTGGGCGCCGGGCTCCTCGGCACGGAGGTGACCTGGACGGACCCCGCGGGCATCGCCGACGCGATCCGCCCCGACACGGGGCTGGTGATCGTCGAGACGCCCGCCAACCCGACCCTTGCGGAAGTGGACATCCGGGCGGTCGCGCACTCCTGCGGCTCGGTGCCGCTGCTGGTCGACAACACCTTCGCCACGCCGGTTCTCCAGCGGCCCGTCGAACACGGGGCACGGATCGTGCTGCACAGTGCGACGAAGTACCTGGGGGGCCACGGGGATGTGATGGGCGGAGTCGTCGCCTGCGACGAGGAGTTCGCGGCCCGGCTGCGCCAAGTGCGCTTCGCCACCGGCGGGGTGCTTCATCCGATGGCCGGATACCTGCTGCTGCGCGGTCTCGCCACGCTGCCGGTGCGCGTCCGGGCCGCGTCGGCGAACGCCGCGGAACTCGCCCGCCGACTCTCCGCAGACCCGCGGATCGCCCGTGTGCACTACCCGGAACTGGGCGGTGCGATGGTCTCCTTCGAGGTGTACGGGGACCCGCACGGGGTGATCGCCGCGGTACGGCTGATCACTCCCGCGGTCAGTCTGGGCAGTGTGGACACCCTGATCCAGCACCCGGCCTCCATCAGCCACCGCATTGTGGATGAGGGAGACCGTCAGTCCTCGGGGGTCGGCGACCGGCTGCTGCGCATGTCGGTCGGGCTGGAGGACGTGGAGGACCTGTGGGCCGATCTGTGCCAGGCGCTGAGCGGCGAGGAGCCCGTACGTCAGGCGGTCAGCGCTCCGCCTGCTCGTACGGCGGCAGGGGCAGTGCCGGTGTCGCGGCCAGTCGGGCGGTGATCACGAGAGTCCCCTCCTCGATCTGGTAGTCGAGGGGCAGCGAGAGCGCCCGCATGGCGGCGACCATGCCGGTGTTCGACGCCTGGGTGACGGCGTAGACGCTCTCGCAGCCCGCCTCCAGGGCGAGCGCCACCAGGCGGCCCAGCAGCTCGGAGCCGATGCCGCGGCGCTGCCAGTCGTCCTCGACGAGCAGGGCGACCTCGGTCTCGTCGCCGTCCCAGAGGAGATGGCCGAGGGCCACCGTCCGGCCGGAGGCCGTCTGCACGGCGAGAGTGCGCCCGAAGCGCGGGCTCAGCAGGTGTTCGAGATAGCGGTCGGCGTCCCGGACCGGCCCGTGGTAGCGCAGTCGCAGGGTCTGCTCCGAGCAGCGGTCGTGCATGGCCCTGGCCGCTTCGAGGTCGCTGCGGTCCGCCCGGCGCACGGTGATCGCGTTGCCCTCGGGAAGGGTGAGTACGTGCTCGCTGCGCGGGACGCGGGGGCCGAGCCGGGCATCGAGTTCGACCAGGGCGCGGGCCCTGGCGAACTCCGTGGGCGTGAACGGGAGATAGGGGCGCTCGACGGTGATGACGCCGCCCGACGGATCGCGCAGCCGCATCACCGTCTCCTCCAGCACACCCTCCACGGGAGCGGTCTCCCCGGTGGCGCGCCCGGTGATCGACACGGCGGGCAGCGAGTGAATCGTGCACCGGCCGAGCAGCTGGCGCAGCGCGAGGGGGAGTTCGGCGGCGTCCAGGGCGGTGCGGGTGGCGAGGCCGAGCACCCGGGTGGGTGCGTCCACCAGATCGTGGGCGTCGGCGCGCTCGATCCAGGTGGAGCTGCCGCCGGCTTCGGAGATCGCCCGGGTCAGTTGCGGGGCCGGCAGCGTGGCGGGGGCGCGCAGCAGGAACTCGTCGACCGTGCCCTCGGCCAGTGGATGGGTCTGAAGGGTCAGGATGTCGATCCGGTGGCGGGCCAGCACGATGCAGAGCGCTGCCAGGCTGCCGGGAGCGTCCCGGACCGTCGTGCGCATCCGCCACAGCACCGTCTCGGTGGCGGCGGCGTCCGGCGACGGGGCATCGGACCCGGGGGCCGTCCGTATGGCCGGGGCCCCCGTACCGTCGGCATCCGGCGGTGGTGCGTGGCTGTGGCGCCGTGCCCACCAGGTGTGGAACGCGGCGGTGGCGGTGAGCGCCACGGCCGAGGCGATGAGCAGATACGGTCCGTCCGGCTGGTGTCCGATCAGGTTCGCGATCGCGTCGGCGACGGCGACGGCGGTGAACAGGGCGGCGAGTTCAATGAGGTCCCGCCGCCAGTGGTGGGGGCGGCGAGCACTCTTCGCGGAGGTCACATCAGTCATGACCCCACTGTGACCGAGTGGTGTTGCCTGATCACGAACTCCTTGTGACCGATGGGTTAAGTGTGGATCTAGTCGCCTATCGTCTGTTTTTGGCCGGTTGGCAAGCCGATTTTGAGCGAGGTTGGAACGGGAATCGGCGCGAGGTGCCTGCTTCTCACCCCGGCCCGGTGCCGGCAGGCCGAGCCGCCGGGCTCACTGCCCCACGCGCCCCGGCTGCAGCGTGGTGCTGAACAGGACGGACCCGCCCTGTTCGCGAAGGTGCACGGTCAACTCGCCGCTGTCACCGTCGATGTCCACCTCGCCGAAGAGCGCAGGCGTCTCCATCGGCGAGACGTTCGCCCGGTCGGGCGCCTGAACGAACACCTGGTCGGGTCCGAACGTGCCGTCCAGCGCGTTGGACGGGAACTGTCCGGCCGCCAGCGGCCCCGTGACGAACTCCCAGAAGGGTGCGAAGTCCTTGAAGGCCGCACGCTCGGGGGCGTAATGCTGGGCCGAGGTGTAGTGCACGTCCGCCGTCAGCCACACGGTGCCGGTGATCCGGCGGTGCTTGATGAACCGCAGCAGTTCGGCGATCTGCAGTTCGCGGCCGAGCGGAGCCCCTGGATCGCCCTGCGCCACGGCCTCGAAGTCCGTGGCACCGTCGGCGACGACCAGCCCGAGCGGCATGTCCGCGGCGATCACCTTCCATACCGCCCGGGACCTCGACAGTTCCCGCTTGAGCCAGGCCAACTGCTCGGCGCCGAGGATTCCGGTGGTGTCGTCGGGCTGCCGGCCGGGGGAGTTGGCGTTGCGGAAGGTCCGCATGTCCAGCACGAACAGGTCGAGAAGCGGTCCGTGCCGCACGACCCGGTGGACCCTGTCCCCGCCCGTGACTCCGTGCAGGGTCGACACCGGGAAGTACTCGCGGAAGGCCCGCATCGAGCGCGCGGCCAGCACGTCCACGTTCTTCTCGGTGTACCGGACGTCATCGAGGATCTGCCCGGGATACCAGTTGTTGCGCACCTCGTGGTCGTCCCACTGAATCACCGAGGGAACCTGCGCGTTGAACCTTCGGAGGTTGTCGTCCAGCAGGTTGTAGCGGAAGTTCCCCCGGTACTCGGCGAGTGTCTCGGCGACCTTCGCCTTCTCCTCGGTGGTGACGTTGCGCCAGACACGCCCGTCGGGCAGCGTCACACGCGGCTCGATCACCCCGTCCGCGTAGATGTTGTCCCCGCTGCAGAGGAAGAAGTCGGGGTCGAGGCGGCGCATCTCGTCGTACACCCGGTAGCCCCCGATGTCCGGGTTGATGCCCCATCCCTGGCCCGCGATATCGCCGGACCACAGAAATCGCACACCGTCCCGCCGGCGTGCGGCCGCGGTCCGGAAGGTGCCGTACACCGGTTCGCCGGTGCGGCGGGGATCGTCCGGAGCGGCGAGCGTCACCCGGTAGTGCACCTGCTCGCCGGGCGGCAGCCCGTACAACGGCGTCGTCCCGGTGAAGTCCGTACCGGGACCCAGCAGCGGGCCGTGCCAGGTGCGGGCACGCCGGAACGACTCCGTCGCCGATGTCTCCACCACCATCCGGGCCGGCCTGTCGGAGCGCACCCAGACCAGTGCGGAGGAGGACGTGACATCGCCCACCTGCACACCCCAGGCCGCGTCCGGGCGGCCGGACCGTGCGAAGGCCGGGGCCGCCGCGCCCGCCACGGGGAGTGCGAGAGCGGCCGAGGCGGCCAGCGAACCGCGCAGCACGGTACGTCGGTCGGGGGACGGGAATCGCGGACGGGACGGCATCGAAGGGCCTCCGGGGCAGCGGGTCGGACGCGCGGACTGATGAGCGAGGGGCCCACCCTCGCGTCCGCCGGAGTCGTGCACACCAACGCGAGGTGAATACCCGGCCCGCCGCCTCAGCGATTTCCCTGACAGGCCGCGGCCAGCCGCTGCACGCCGTGTGCGATGTCCGCCGGCGACAGGTGCGCATAACCCAGCACCAGACCGACGGATCCGTCGTCGCTTCGCGTGGCACCGCAGTCGCTCAGCGGCCGTAGGGCGATCCGGTCCTCCTCGGCGCGGGCGATGAACTCCGCCTCGGGGCCGTACCGTTCGGGCAGCCGGGCGATGATGTGCAGCCCTGCCGCGATTCCGCTGACCTGGGTGCCCGGGAAGTGTTCGGCAAGTGCCGTCGTCAGGACGTCACGGCGTTCCCGGTACGCGCGCTGGCAGCGGCGCAGCTGGCGGTCGTAGCCGCCCCGGGCGATGAAGTCGGCGAGCACCGCCTGGTCGACGGCGGGGTTGCCCAGGTCCATGGTGCGCTTGCGGTCGGTCAGTTCGTCCGTCAGCGACGCCGGTGCCAGCAGCCAGCCCAGCCGGAGGCCGGGCGCAAGCGACTTGCTCACCGAGCCGGTGTACGCGACGCGCTCGGGGTCGAGTCCCTGCAGGGCGCCGACGGGCGCGCGGTCGTAGCGGAAATCACCGTCGTAGTCGTCCTCCATGATCAGCCCGTCGGTTTCCCTGGCCCAGTCGAGCAGTCGGCTGCGGCGGGCAGCGGAGTACGCGATTCCGGTGGGGAACTGGTGGGCCGGCGTCGTCACGACGGCGCGTACGCCGGAGCCCACGAGAGGGCCGACCTCCAGTCCTTCGTCATCGAGCGGCAGTCGCGTCGTGGTCAGGCCAGCCGACGCGAAGAGCGAGGCGTGTTCGGGGCTTCCCGGGTCCTCGACACCGACCGTGCGCAGTCCACGGCCGCGCAGGACGAATCCGAGCAGTGTCGTCGCCTGGGCGACGCCCGAACAGACCAGCAGGCGCTCAGGGTCGGCCACCACACCGCGGCGCCTCGTCAGCAGGGCGGCCAGGGCGTCGCGGAGTTCGGGAAGCCCGCGCGGATCCGGATATCCCAGGGCGCTGTGCGGCAGCCGGCCGAGAACCGAACGGTAGGTGGCGGCCCAGGCGCTGCGGGGGAAGAGCGAGAGATCCGGGGTGCCGGGGCGGAAGTCGATACGGGTGCATCGGGCGCGTGGAGCGCGATCGCGGGCACCACCGGCCGCCGCACGAACCGATCCGCTCACCCATGTACCGGCCCCGCGTCCGCTGCGCAGATAGCTCTCGGCGGTCAGCTGTTCGTAGGCCTCCGTGACCAGGCCGCGTGAGACGCCCAGGTCGGCGGCGAGCGCGCGGCTGGAGGGCAGCCGGGTGCCCGGCACCAGCCGACCGGAGCGGACCGCCTCACGCAGCGCCGACTGCAGGGCGCGTCCGCGCCCACGGACGGGTGCCGAAGCGGCCGGGAGCAACAACTCCCAGGCGGCCGAAACGGATTCCTGTGCACCGCCACCACTGCCGGACACTGAACTGGTCCCCGAAGACGTCATGAAGGTGGACCTTAAACCGGACCGCCCGGCTGTCTAGCGTCGTTGCCATGAACGTGACCTACCTGCGCGGCGCGCTCCTCGCCGCATTCGCCTGCATCCTCGTGGGTGCTTCCTTCACCGCCAACAGCGTTCTCGGCGACTATCCCTACGCGGGTGGTCAGGCCCTGCGCTACGGTCTGGCGGGCCTGCTGCTCGTGCCTCTCCTGACACGGGCCGGGGAGCCCCGGCCCGTCGCCACGCTGAGGGGGCTCACCGGCAGGCAGTGGGGGCGGCTCGCCCTGCTCGCCGCTGTGGGTATGGTCGGCTTCAACCTGGCGGTCCTTGCCGCGGAGCGGTCCGCGGAACCGGCGGTTCCAGGAGTGTTCGTCGGGTGCGCGCCGATCCTCGTGGCTGTTCTCGCACCCTTGCTGGAGAGGCGCCGGCCGGCGCGGGCCGTGCTCTACGCCGCGGTGCTGGTTGCCGCGGGAGCCGTCACCGTCCAGGGCTGGGGGCGTACGGACACGGCCGGCATCGTCTGCTCCGTCGGTGCGCTGGCGGGCGAGGTGGGCTTCGCGGTGCTCGCCGTTCCGGTGCTGCGTCCGCTGGGGCCCAAGCTGCTGTCCGCCACGGTGTGCGCGATCGCGGCCGCGGAGTCGGCGGTGCTGGGCGTACTGGTCGACGGCGCGGGATTCCTGCGGCTGCCCACGCCGGGCGAGGCGGCTGCGCTCATCTGGCAGGCCGCTGTGGTCACCGTGGTCGGCTTCGTCTGCTGGTACAGGGGTGTGCAGCGGATCGGAGCCGAGCGGGCCACGCTCTTCTCGGGTCTGATCCCCGTCTCTGCCGCGCTCACGGCCCCGCTGGTCGGTGCGGGCTCGTACGGTCCCGCCCAGGCCGCCGGCAGTTGTCTGGTCGGGCTCGGCGTGGCGATCGGCTCGGGCATCCTGCACCGACGAGGCCGCGAGCGGGCGGTGGACTCAGCGGCTGGTGTCGAGGATCACCCGCGCCACCAGAGCCGGGTCGTCGTTCATCGGGACGTGGCCGCAGCCGGGAAGCCGGACCAGCCGGGCGCCGGGGACGGTGTGCTTGGCCCGGATGCCCTGGCGCCGCAGGAGCAGCCGGTCGCGGCTGCCCCAGGCGATGGTCACCGGCAGCCCCGGCACGTCGTCGGCGAACAGGACGTCACGGCCGGCGGCCAGCGTCCGGTGGAAGCCGGTCGCCCGGCGCAGGGCCAGGGTCTCGGACACAGCGGCCTCCGGTGAACGCCGCCCGGGCCGGGCGTAGATGGTGCTGGTCAGGACCGTGCGGCCGGCCGCGGAACGGGACAGTCGCTCGATGAGGGGCAGCGGCATCGACTCCGCTGCCAGCCTCATGGCGCGGAGCGTACCGAACGCGTACCGGCGTTCGCGGTCCGTCCAGAACCCGGCGGGGGAGAGCGCGGTCACCGAGCGTGCGAGCTTCTCGCGCCCGAGCTCCAGTGCCAGCAGGCCGCCGAGCGAGTTCCCCGCCACATGGGGGCGGTCCACGCCGATCGCCTCGCAGAAGGTCCCGAGCAGCGGTGCCACGGTGGTCAGGTCGTACGGAAGGTCGTCGGGAAGCCCGGGGGAGGCGCCGAAACCCGGCAGGTCCATCGCGATGACATCCCGTTCCACGGCCAGGACCGGGATCACCGGGTCCCAGGCCTGACGGTGGTGGCCGATGCCGTGGAGCAGCAGCAACGGCTCTCCGGAACCGGCACGTTCGTAGGCGACGGACACGGTCCGCGGTCGTCCTCGGGGTGACTCGACGGTGAACGAGACCGTGGTGGCCATGGAGGGTGCTCCCGGGTGAGGCGACACGTACGAACCGTGCCTGCAAGCGGCTTAGACATTCCGTCAACAACAATTACCGCAGGTAGCTTGTAGTTCAAGAGGGCGACGGCGGGGAACTGGACACCGTGCTGCGGGTCGGCTGGGATGGGCAGGTGGCAGCCGAAACCGTGACCGACGTCTTCGAAGAGCACCGGCCCGTACTCATCGGGGTCGCCTATCGCATGCTCGCCCGGATCGCCGACGCCGAGGACGTGGTCCAGGAGGCCTGGCTCCGCTGGTCGGCCGCTTCACGGGAGGACGTGCGTGAACCGCGTGCATTCCTCGTCAGGATCGTCACCCACCTCGCCATCGACCGGCTGCGCCAGCTCGGTACGCGACGCGAGGCGTACGTGGGGCCGTGGCTGCCGGAGCCCCTGGTCACCGACTTCGGGCCGACCGCGCCCGACACGGCGGAGCAGGCTGTGCTCGCCGACTCCGTGTCCGTCGCCGTCCTTGTCGTCCTCGAGTCGCTGTCCCCGCTGGAGCGCGCCGTCTTCGTCCTGCGCGAGGCCTTCGGATTTCCCTACGCGGAGATCGCCGCGACGCTCGACAGGACCGAAGCAGCCGTGCGCCAGCTCGCCGGGCGCGCCCGCCGTCACGTGGAGGAACGCAAGCCGCGCTACGACGTCGACCCCGCTCAGCGCCGTGACCTCACGGAACGCTTTCTGGCCGCGGCTGCCGGCGGTGACATTGCCGCGTTGCTCACGCTGCTCGCACCGGACGTGCGGCTCGTCGGCGACAGCGGCGGAAAGTCGAAGGCGCCCCTGCGGATCCTGCAGAGTGCGGACAAGGTCGGCAGGTTCCTCTTCGCCGTCGCCGGTCAGATCCCCGACCTGACGATCCGCTTCCTGGAGCTGAACGGCGGTCCGGCGGTGCTGGTGCTCTCCGGCGGCAAGCCGGACTCCGCAGTCCAGGTGGACGTACGGGGTGGAGTCATTCAATGCGTATATATCGTCCGTAACCCTGACAAGCTCACTTTTTTCGCCCGCGAGTAGGTGACCGGAGCCGATGGGCCGCTTCTCCGGAATCGGCTCCCGACTGCTCGTGCCGGGAAGTTGCCCAACCGACTGCCTCAGCCCCACGGACCCGCTCGGACGTGGGGCTTTGTGCTGCGTACGGCCCTTCTTCCGCGAACGTCCTGTGAACGCTGTGCGGCGGATCGCCGGTTCGCGGCCCTTCGGCCGGAGGATTGGTCTTGACCAAGGGGATGCGCCGTCCTATGGTCTCAACGTTAAGACAGGAACCTTTAATAAATAACGTCGCGGAAAAGCCGCTGGGCGAATGCGGAGGACAGGGTGGGGACCACGCAGCTGGAATCGGTACAGGAGCCGAAGTACTGGCACCTCAAGACCGTGCTCAGTGAGGCACTCGACTCGGACTTTGCGGTGGGGGAGATCCTCCCCAATGAGCGCGAGCTCGCCGCCCGGTTCGGCGTCGCCCGGGCCACGCTCCGGCAGGCCCTGGAGCAGCTCGAACTCGAAGGCAGGCTGCAGCGCCGCCGAGGAGTGGGTACCACCGTCGCCCCGCCGCGCGTGGGCGTCGCCGTCTCCACCGCTCAGCACGACTGGACCGGAGGCGGTGCGGGCGAGGCATGGCAGGCGGCCGACTGCCGGACGGCCGCCGCACCGGCCGCCGTGGCCGGCCTGCTCGACGTGGCAGGCGAGGAGCCCGTCCACATCGTGCGCCGGATCCGACTCACCCACGGACAGGCGGTCGCGGCGGAGCTGCTGTACGTACCGGCGTCCTCTGTCCCGGATCTCTCCGCGATAGACACCCCGTCCGGCCCCGCCAGGGCCCGCAGCGTCGTCCGTGAACTGCACCGGCTGGGCCTCGACGGACAGGACCGATCCGTGGAGCTCGGCTCGGCTCGCGCGGACGACGCCAAGGAACTCGACCGGCTTCCCGGCGCCCCCGTGCTCGTCGTGACGACCCGCTACCTCGCGGCCGGTGGCACGGCTGCCGTCTCCGTCGCCACGTACCGGGCCGACACCTGCCGGCTCACCTTCGGCGACTCGGGCGATCTGGAGATCAGTCACCACGATCAGACCCGCCAGGCATCCTGACCGAATGACCGCCCGCCCGGGGCGTGCACCGTACGGCCCGTCGCACTCAGCGGCGGGCCGTCACCGTTCCCTCCACGGCGAAGAGCTGCTCCTCGACATGGTCGAGCGCCAGCCGCAGGGCACCGGTGGCCACGGCCGCCTCACCGAGCAGTGACAGCGTCACCCGAGGGGGCCGCAGGCAGTACCGGGCCAGCTCACCGCGGAGAGGGTCCAGCACCCCATCCAGCCCGGCGGCCCAGCCGCCGATGACCACCAGCTCCGGATCGAGCGCCAGGACCAGCGCCGCCACATCATGGACCAGGCGCTGGATGAACCGCTCGACGGCGGCCTGCGCCTGCTCGTCGCCGTGCCGGGCCTTGGCGAACACTGCGGCGACCGCGTGCTCGTCCAGCGGGTCCAGGGGGGTGTCCGTCGTCGACAGCAGTCGCTCCGGTGTGACGTCACGTCCCAGGAGATGCAGCGCACCGATCTCGCCGGCCGCCCCGCCGAAACCGCGGTGCAGCCGTCCGCCGATCAGCGAGCCCGCCCCCGGGCTCAGGCCCGCCAGTACGAACACGATGTCGTCGGACTCCGTGGCCGCGCCCTTCCAGTGCTCCGCGACGGCCGCCGCGTTCGCATCGTTCTCCACGAGGACGGGGCAGCGGAACGAGCGCCGCAGGCGCTCACCGAGCGCCAGGCCCGTCCAGTCCGGAAGAGCGGTGCCCAGCCGGACGGTGCCGTCGGCCTCCACGATGCCGGGGCTGCCCACGCCGACCGCGCGCAGGCTGCTGCGGGCCACGCCCGTGCGCCGAAGGACATCGGCGACCACGGTCCGTACCCTGTCGAGGCGGTCGTCCGCGCAGGCGGTCTCCGAAACCTCACGAGAGCCGGCGCCGATGATCCGGCCGTCCAGCCCAGACAGCAACGCCGAGACCCGGTGCGGGCCGATCTCGATGCCCAGCAGATGTCCCGCCTCGGCCCGGAACCGGAACCGGCGGGCGGGGCGGCCCTGACGACGTGCCTCGGCACCGTCGGGGGCCGACTCGACGACCAGCCCGGCCTCGAACAGCCCCTCCACGACGCCCTCGACCGTAGGCCGGGACAGGCCCGTGATCCGGGTCAGGTCCGTGAGGGTCGGTGATTCCGCACCCCGGAGGGCATGCAGAACCACCGCAGAATTGATCCGACGCAGCAACGACGGGTCCCCACCGGTCAGCCGGCCCACGGTGTGTCCTCCCAGCTCGTGCGCATGTCAGGCGGATCGTACTCGCTGCTCAGGGACTGGGCGAGCGTGGGCGGCAAGTCGCCGGACTCGGGTGGCCAGGCTGCCAACCCTTGGATGGACAAGCCCCGGAATCCCTGGGTGGCGTGGCCGCCAGGAACACCCGCGGTCTCAGCTCGGAGAGACGAATCCGGACTCGTAGGCGGCGATGACCGCCTGGGTGCGGTCCCGCGCCCCCAACTTCGCCAGCACGGCGCTGACATGGGTCTTCACCGTTTCGACGCCCACCACGAGCCGGGCGGCGATCTCGGCATTGGACAGACCTCGGGCCATCAGCCGCAGCACGGCCGCTTCGCGCTCGGTGAGCGAGGCCTTTTCCATGGCCTCCCGAGCCTTGCTCGTGCCGTACTCGGCGGCGAGCCGGCGGACCGCGGCCGGGAACAGCAGGGACTCGCCCTCTGCCACGAGCCGCACCGAGTGCACGATCTCGGCCGGCCGGGCCCGCTTGAGGAGAAAGCCGTCCGCGCCCGCACGCAGCGCCTCGTAGACGTACTCATCGTTTTCGAACGTCGTCACCACCAGAATCTTCGGTGGGTCGGGCACCGTGCGCAGCACCACCCGAGTCGCCTCGATGCCGTCCATCAGCGGCATGCGGACGTCCATGGCCACCACATCAGGACGCAGCTGACGCACCAACGGAATCACCGCGGCGCCGTCACCCGCCTCTCCCACCACCTTGATGTCGGGCTGGGCCTCCAGGACCGCGCGCAGTCCTGCACGGACCAGGGGTTCGTCGTCGACCAGAAGAACGGTAACCGGCATTCGGTCAGCGTATGCGGTGGGCTGGTCAGCCTATGCGGTGCAGAGGAAGGCTCGCGTGCACCATCCATTCCCCCTTGCACGGTCCCGTCCTGGCGCTGCCGCCCAGCAGAGCGGCTCGTTCCCTGATGCCCCTCAGACCACTTCCACCCCCAGGGGCGGCGGTCGAACCCACGAGCGGATTTGATACTTCCAGGTCAAGTCGGCCGTCGGCGACGGTGATGCGGACGCGGACCGCAACCGATCCGGAATGACGCAGGACGTTGGTGAGGGCCTCCTGGAGGATGCGGTACCCCTCTCGGGACACCGACGGCGGTACCTGTTCCAGCGGACCCGAAACATTCGCATCGACCTCGGCACCGGAACCGCGTGCGGAGTCCAGCAGACGGCCTGCCTCGCTCAGCGACGGCCGCTGCCCCGACGGCGTGCCCGATTCGCGCAGCACTCTCAGCACTCGTTCCAGGTCGTCAAGCGCATCACGGCCCGTCTCCTCGATCGCCGCCAGTGCCCTCTCGGTGAACGCCGGGTCGCGCGCGGCGCGGGCCGCACCCGCCTGAACAACGGCGATCGTCAGGGCGTGCCCGATCGAATCGTGCAGCTCGCGCGCGATCCGGTTGCGCTCCAGCAGCTGCTCCGTACGCTCCTCCAACGCGGTCATCCGCTGTTTCGGAGTGGGGCCGAGCAGCCACCGGGCGGCAGCAGTGATCAGCTCCCCGCATCCCACGACCACGGCCAGCAGTATCACCAGGGGAACCGGAGCGAGGAGCGCGGCCCACCAATGCGTGCCCAGCCCGGCGGCGAACCATTCGGCGCTCGGCTCCGAACCGGCCGCGGAGCGGACGAGATCAACCGTCGTCGCCGGCAGCCACACCGTCGCCATACCGGCCAGTCCGGCACACACCAGCCGTATCTCCAGCCAGAGCGCAGTCCGCCATCGTTCGGACCACGAGGCGGAGGGGGCTACTGAAATGGTTGCCTCGGGGCGGCCCCGTTCCTCGGGCGTCAGCAGCAGCTGCGCCTGGATCCCCTCGGCGAGGCGCATGCCGGGAATCAGCCCCACCAGGGCCGCGAGGACGACCGGAACCCAGGGCGTGTCCATCGAGATGAACAGCCAGACGCTCACTGCGGCGCCAGGCATGAGCAGATGCAGCCACCGGGTGTAGGTGACTGGCGCAGTCAACGGGCGGAGGAAGCTGAGCATGCTGTCATCGTGCCAGCGCGCTCGACCCGACGGCTCCCCCGCGCGGGGGAGATGATCCACACCGGCGGGGGAGGACCGCTGCCCGGTCCGGCGGCCAGGCTGAGCACATGACCACTATCGACGTCAACGACCTCACCAAGGATTACGGCGCCACCCGCGCCGTGGACCGTCTCACGTTCAGTGTGCGTCCCGGCCGGGTCACCGGATTCCTCGGACCGAACGGCGCGGGCAAGTCCACCACCATGCGACTGGTTCTCGGCCTCGACCGGCCCACCGGCGGCACCGCCACTATCGGCGGGCGGACGTACGCATCTCTGGGTGATCCACTTCGCCATGTCGGGGTACTGCTTGACGCGCAGGCCGCCCACGGCTCGCGGACGGCGCGCAATCACCTGCTCGCCCTGGCCACGAGCAACGGTCTGAGCGGGGCAAGAGTCGAGCAGGTACTGGAGGAGGCCGGACTCGGTCACGTGGGGGGCCGGCGGATCAAGACGTTCTCCCTCGGCATGCGCCAGCGCCTCGGGATAGCGGCGGCACTGCTCGGCGATCCCGAAGTGGTCATGCTCGACGAGCCGTCGAACGGTCTGGATCCGGAGGGCATCATCTGGATCCGCGAGCTGATGAAGCGGTTGGCACGGGAGGGCCGCACAGTATGGGTCTCCAGCCATCTGATGAACGAGACATCGTCGTTCGCCGACCATCTGATCGTCCTCGGGCAAGGACGTCTGCTCGTCGACCTCCCGATGCAGGAGTTCCTCGACTCCCGGAGCCGGCCCCGGGTACGAGTGCGGGTTCCCACGATCGAATCACCCCGGCTCGGTGAGCTCCTGACACGCAAGGGGTATCGGGCCCAGCAGAGTGACGACGGGTACTGGACCGTCGACGGGGCGCGAGCGGACGAGATCGGGGCACTCGCCGCCACGGAAGGCGTTCCGGTTCTTCAACTCGTGGACGAGCAGCCCACGCTGGAACAGGCCTACCTGGATCTCACGGCCGGGGCAGCGGAGTTCGAGTCCGCCGCTTCCACATCCACCACCCGACAGGAGGCCTGACCATGTCGACCACCGCAGTTCTGCGCTCCGAGTGGATCAAGATCAGATCGGTGCGCTCCGTCGCCGGATCCCTGACGGCTGTATTCCTCGCCACGATGGCCGTCACGGTGCTCACCTTCGCCACTGTCGGACAGGCCGAGGCGGACAATGCGGATGCCGACCTCGTGTTCGGTGCCTTCTACGCTCTGAACTTCGGTCAGATCGCGGCCATAAGTTTTGGAGCGACAGCGATCTCGTCCGAGTACGTCAGCGGCGCGCTGCGCATGTCGCTGGCTGCGGTTCCGCGCCGCACCCTCTTCTACACAGCCAAGATGTCGCTCATCGGAGGAGCAGCTCTTGCCGTAGGCCTTGTCACGAGCTTCAGTTCGTTTCTGGTCGGGCAGTTGTTCATGGGGGAGTACGCCATCGGGCTGGGAGAACCCGGCGCTCTGAGGGCCGCCGTCGGCAGCGGCATATATCTCGCTCTGATGACTCTCTTCGCCGCTGGGCTGACAGTCCTTTTTCGCAGCGCGGTTGCTGTGCTCAGCCTGCTCATCCCATTCATCTTGATCGTTTCGTTCGTCGTCGGAGACATCGCAGGCGGAGTGGCTGACTATCTGCCTGATCGAGCCGGACAGCTGGTGCTGCACCAGCATCCGGACAGCAGCCTGGGGCCCTGGACGGGGCTATGTGTTACGGCTGCGTGGGCCGGAGTGGCCTTGCTGGCCGGATGGTGGGCACTGCGACGCAGAGATGCCTAGTTGGTGCCGTTCGGGCGCCGTGTTCAGTTGATCGAACATGCTTGTCTTCATCTGGGCACGACGCGGCCGGCCGAGGAGATAGAACCTTTCCATGTCACGCTTCGAGGTCACACCGATAGGTACGGTCCGCAACGACCGGACGGACGTCCAGCACACGGACAACTGGGGTTCCGTCCGCAGCACGATCACCGTCGACGAGCGCTTCGGCGATGCGTGCCTCCAGGGATTGGAGGGCTTCTCCCACGTGGAGGTCCTTTTCGTCTTCGACCGGTTCCCGGAAAGCGCCGACTACCGTGAGCCCCACCCGTATCGCGGCCGCCCCGACCTCCCGCCCGTTGGTGTCTTCGCCGGCCGCGGCCCCCGCAGGCCGAACCGCATCGGGGTGACGTGTTGCGCCATCGAATCCGTCGATGGCCGCGAACTGACGGTGGTGGGCCTCGACGCGGTCTCCGGCACCCCGGTCATCGACCTGAAGCCGACGATGGCGGAGTTTTGCGCAGTGAACATCCAACAGCCGGAATGGGTGAGCCGCTTGATGTCGGAGTACTTTCAGCCATAGGACGGATCCGTCCGCGGGAACCCAGAAGCCCTGCTCCTGCGTTCAGCGCCTCGTGGGCTCGGTCAGCTGCTCACAGGTATGTCAGGTATGTCGGGAGTGGCGAAGCCCGCTCGACTATCGGAACCCGGCGGTGGAAGCCGAAGGCGGTGATCGAGGCGGTGGCCGAAGGGCAGCTGAAAACGTCTCACACTGGAGGGCGAGGGCCCCGTTGTCAGTGCCGGACGGTTTACTGACGGCATGACCACCGCACATCACCTCCGCCTCATCGACGGGATGCGCACCCGAGAGTTTCCCGCGGATCACATCCGATCGGGTTCGGGAGTCAGCGGGCCCGGCTACCACAGGGCGTCCTTGCACGCCGACGACGATCACTGGGACGATGACGAGGTGGGGCGGCTGGAGCACCGTGCGCAGTGTCTCGCGGAGCATGAGGCCCTGATCACCGTGCTTGGCGCACGCTGGGGCGAGCCGCAGTTGATCAGCTTGTGGAGTGCCCAGGAGCGAATGATGTCGGGTGAGGAGATACCCGACCCGTGGGCCGAAACCATTGCGGGCTGTGAGTATCTCCGGCTCTGGAACATAGAGAGTCGGTGGATCGCCCTGGCGCTGTATCTGGAGGAGGAGGGCCTCGGGTGCGAGCTCAGCGTGGTGGTGACGGAGATCGATCCTCCGTGAGTTCTGTCGCGGGGCGGCGGGGCGGGGTAGCAGTGCGGGGCCAGGGCATGCGCGAGGTGCTGCGGGCATGAAGGCATGAGGGCGTGCAGGGGCGTGCAGGAGCGTAGCCGTAGCGTGAGGCGCGATTCACCCCGTTGAGTCCCTGGGGCAGTGCCCGTCCCGCGCCTGTGCCGGGTCCGGCCCTGCTGGGGTCGTGGCGCTGTCTGACAACGGGGGCCCGGGACCGTTCCGGCAGGGAGGTCGGGCGTCGGCGGCGCTGTCGCGACGGACGTGTGTCCGGCGCGACAGCGCCGCCGGAAGGCGCGTTCGGTCGTCAGGCCTCAGTGGTGGGGCTCGTGGGGTCCGAGTCGACGGCCGACCGGAGACGTCCGTACTCATCGGCCATGGAGCTGATGGTCCAGTGGGCGTTCAGGCCGCTGGGGTTGGGCAGCGCCCAGACGCGGGCCCCGCCGATCCGCCGGTCCTGCGGCCCGATGCGGGCCTGTCGCTCGCCGAATGCCGTCCGGTAGGCCGTGATCCCGACGACGGCCAGCCATTGTGGTCGCAGCTCCTCGACCTTCGAGGTGAGGAGCCGGCCTCCGGCGCGGAATTCCTCAGCTGACAGTTCGTCGGCCCGGGCTGTGGCTCGGGCGACCACATTGGTGATGCCCAGTCCGTGGAGGAGCAGTTCGGACTGCTCGCAGGGCTTCAGTTGCCGCGGGGTGAACCCCGACCGATGCACCGTTATCTGCACCATCTCTTCTCGTTGATCGCGGTGACGGTCCCCGAGATCAACGAGGAGAGTGGAAGTGGACCTGCGACACGAACTCATGGAGGGACGGGCGGATATTCCCCGCGTCGGGGCTGTGCTCCCGGCGCGAGGCGTCCATCCGCCGTACATCGTCGTCAACGGGTACGACGACGAGATCAAGCCGGTCACCGCGTACCTGCGGGACCTGGCCCTCAACGACAGCAGTCCGCTGACGGTCCGCAGCTACGGGTACGGGCTGCTGCGCTGGTTCCGGCTGCTGTGGCTGCTCGGTGTGACCTGGGAGAAGGCGACCGAGGCCGAGACGGCTGCTCTGACCGGCTGGCTGCGCTCGGCGGTGAACCCGCAGCGCCGACGGAAATCGGCGGACGGACCGGCCCCGGGCTCGGTGAATCTGCGGACCGGGAAGCCGGTGCTGCGGGCCGGGTACGCACCGCGGACGATCAACCACGCCTTGTCGGTGGTCAGCGGGTTCTACGAGTTCCACGCCCACCAGGGCAACGGTCCGGTCACCAACCCGGTCCCCGTCTCGCCGCAGCGTCGCCGGGCGCTGGCCCACCGCAGCCCGCTGGAGCCCAAGCCGGTGCTCGGCCGGGCCCGGCTGCGGCAGAAGGTCGCCGACCGACCGCCCCGGTCGATCCCCGACCAGCTGTGGGACGAGCTGTTCGAGCGCATGGGCTGCGAGCGCGACCGCGCTCTGCTGGAGTTCTACGTCTCCAGCGGCGCCCGCGCCGAGGAACTGCTCGGCGTCGGCATCGGCGATCTCGACTGGGCGGGCCAGAAGATCTACGTGATCTCCAAGGGCACGCGGGAACGCCAGGCGGTTCCGGCCTCGCCGCAGGCGTTCGTGCGCCTGGCCCGCTACCTCGATGAGATCGGCACCCCGCCGACGGACGGGCCGTTGTGGCGGACCCGTCGCGGGGCGGACCGGCCGATGTCCTACTGGGCGATGCGCCGCGTCCTCCAGCGCGCCAACGAGGCACTGGGCACCAACTGGACCCTGCACGACCTGCGGCACACCGCCGCCAACCGGATGGCCAACGGCGGCAAGCTCACCCTGCCCGAGGTCCAGGCCGTCCTGCGCCACGCCAACATCCAGACCACCAGCCGCTACCTGGCGGTCCGCGTCGAGGAGATCTTCGACAAGCTCACCGAGCACTACAACGCCCCGCGCATTGAGCGGAGCTACCCCACCGGCTATGCCGCCGACGACATCGCGGCGGTGTTCGGTGCCTGAGACGCAGCTCCGTACCACCGGCCTCAGCCGCCGCCACGGCCCGGTCGCCGAGGGCCTCCAGTTCCCCAGCCGCTTCGTCGGCGGCCCAATCACACCGGAGCCCGCCGTCGCGGCTACGCCTCCGCGGCCGCATGGAGAGTTTGCAACCGCCTCCGTCTCAGCCCTGTCGCAGGTGGCCGGCTCCTCCTCGATCTGGCCCGACAGGCCCCGCGCCACCCGCCTGAACTGGAAAGACTCCACGCGCGTGCTGCTGGAGTACCTCCTCACCTTCCCCGGGAAGAGGTGGCAGGAGCGATGGGACGCCAGCCCGCTGGGGCAGGGGCAGATCGCTGCGGAAGAGGTGGGATCGCGCCGGACTACGGGCAACGGCGTCGTCGCTGGAATCCGGGCTCTGTACTGCCTGCGAGTCATCCAGCCGACACCGCTCGCCTTCCGGCGCAATCCTCTGCCGAACTACGGGGCGATGTTCATGGCCGCCCAGGAGGATCCGCTCCTGCACGAATACGCCGAGCAGGTGCGCGCCCACCAGTTCCGCCAGGTGCACCGCCGCGACGCGATCAACGAGCTGTGCATGCTGCTGACCATCCAGGGCGTCGCCCTCAGCGATGTCACCCCGGCCGCGTTGCTGCACTTCACCCATGAGAACCGGAAGGCACGTTCCAGCCTGAAACCGGGCAGTCCGGTGTCCAACCGCCTGATCGGCCGGGGCGTCTGGAACGTCTTGCACGCGATGGGGCACTTTCCTCCCTCCACGCCCGAGTCGATGCGGGCCGCCCTGCTGCGCGGACAGCGCAGCATCGAGGAACTCGTCGATCAGTACGAGATCTCCAACCAGGCCGTGCGCGGCCTGCTCATCAACTACTTCGCCCGCCGCAAGGCCGACACCGACTACGCCACCCTCAAGGACCTCATCTGCAAGCTCACCCGCCATTTCTGGAAGAACATCGAAACGATCAACCCGGACCAGACCGACCTGCGGATCTCACCGGAGGACTACACGACCTGGCGCCAGATGATCACCGTCAAGGACGACGGCAAGCCCCGCGTCGGCCAGGACAGCATCGTCATCGCACTGCGCAGCTTCTACTACGACCTGCACACCTGGGCCGCCGAGGAGCCCGAACGCTGGGCGGTCTGGGTCGCCCCCTGCCCGGTCCCTCCCGCTGAACTGCGCGGGCTGGGCGCCCGGCGCCGGCGCGTCAACGAGCGCTCCGCCGACCGCACCCGTCAGCGCCAGCCGCTGCTTCCGCTGCTGGTCAACCACGTCGAGACCCGATACGACCGGGCCCGCCTGCTGCTGGAACGGGCCGACAAGGCCGCCGAGGACGAGGTGTTCACCCATGAGGGCACCGAGTACCGGCGCGTCATCAGCGAATCAGACCGTAAGTTCCTGCGTCACGGCGACGCGGTCCCCACCCGCGTCCGGGAGGTCGACAGCGGGCGGATCATCCACATCGGCACCGATGAGGAGGCCGCCTTCTGGGAATGGGCCACGGTCGAGACCCTGCGGCACTCAGGCGTGCGCATCGAAGAGCTCTGCGAACTGACCCACCTGGGCATCCGCCAATATCAGCGGGCAGACGGCGAGGTCATCGCGCTCCTGGTCATCGCGCCCTCGAAGACCGACCGCGAGCGCGTCATCCCGATGTCCGCCGAGCTCTTCCACGTCGTCGCCTCGGTCATCCGCCGCCACACCCGCACCGGCCGGCCGATCCCGCTGGTCAGCCGGTTCGACTACCACGACAAGGTGTGGAGCGCACCGATGCCGTTCCTCTTCCAGCGGCAGAACGGCACGACCCCGATGGTCTTCAGCAGCGCGACCTTCCAGGTCATGCTCGCCAGGCTCTGCGAACAGCTCGCCGAGACGCACCACGAATTCCGAGGGCTGAAGTTCACCCCGCACGACTTCCGAAGGATCTTCGCGACGGAACTCGTCAACAGCGGACTGCCCATCCACATCGGCGCCGCCCTGCTGGGCCACCTCAACATCCAAACCACTCGTGGATACGTCGCGGTCTTCGACGAGGACGTCGTCCGCCACTACCAGGAGCACCTCCAGCACCGACGCCATATCCGTCCCCAAGGCGAGTACCGCGACGCGACCAACGAGGAGTGGTCCGAATTCGAGGAACACTTCGACCGGCGCAAAGTCGAACTCGGCTCCTGCGGACGTCCCTACGGCACCCCCTGCCAACACGAACACGCATGCATCCGCTGCCCGGTGCTCCACATCAGCCCGAAGATGCTCGGCCGCCTCGAAGAACTCGAAGCCGACCTCCTCGCCCGCCTACGGCGGGCCGAGGAAGAGAACTGGCTTGGTGAGGTCGAGGGCATCAACCTCACACTCACCTTCCTCCGCGCCAAGCGCGACGAAACCCAACGCCGGACACGACGTCCCGCCGTCGATCTGGGCATCCCGCAGCCCCGGCCCCGCGCGACGGGGGGCAAAGAATGATCACTTCGGCCGGTGGTCCGGCCCCGGACGCATCAACAGCAGATCCTCGCCCCAGGCATCCAGCGTGGGCCCGAGGCCGGCTTTTCGTGTCACGGCCTCGACCCGTCCGAAGAGCCGCCGCTGGAAGTCCAGGTCACCAGTCCCCGAGATCCGTCCGATCGCGTCCAGAAGCATGCCTGTTTCCCATCCCGGCAGGGGGAATCTCTCCAGCTCCCACTCCAGGTACTTGTTATAGGGACGCGGGCGACGATCCAGCGTGAACAACAGGTCCAGGAGGAAGCCCACGCTGTCGGCTGCGTCGAGACGGGCGGCCAGCAGGTGGCCGTCTCGGGCGTTCTTGACTGATCGATACAGAGAGTTGGCATAGGCATCCAGCCAACCAGCCGCCGCCTGAAACGCCTCGTCGCTGTCAAGCTGCCCCTTGGCAGCGACGAGCTTGGCGATTTCGCCGTCGAGCCGGTCGATCACAATCTGGGCGCGACTGAGGGCATAACGCTCATAGCCGCCGAGCCGACGGAAATCGTCGACCGTGGTGACGACGACATCGACCTCAGCGGAACGGTGACCGTCGAGATCCAAAAGGCCGGTATCCAGCCCCTCTGCCACGATGACGTACACATCGCGGTCGGAATGCTCGGTGGCCATGCCGTCGTGAGCGTGAGAGCCCTTGAGGACGAGTCCGACGACTGCGGGGTCGGTTGCTGCGCGGGCGAGCAACGCCTCATAGGTCAGCTTGGGAATCATGCCGTGATCTCCAGTGAGTTGGACGGACTGCACAGGCCGAACAGCCCTCGCCGCCACACCGACGGGAGAGCGGTCACTCCGTCTGCGACGGCCGCAATGCCGCCGCCCTGAAGATCAACGCACGTTCAGAACGTTACCGGCTCCGGCCTACGGCCGCAGCCCCTTTCCCATCCCGGCTGCGGCCACCGGCCTGAGCCGTTGAAACCGAATCAGGAGACTCATTGACGAACTACCTGCGAGGCATAACACGAACGAGTGAAGTGCAGAGAAGGAGCACCGGCCAGAAACGATTACCGGGGAAGGCGAAGTGATGGCCCGTGGCACCTGTCATCAAGCTCGGGTTGATTCCGCAGAACAGTACGCGCAGGCCGCCCGAGACCACATCGGGAACAATGCGGTCGCGGGCGGCCAGAAGCTGTTCGGGTGTCACCGGTCGGTGGTCCGGTGCATCAGAGGATCGAGCCCGGTGTGTAACCGGCGGCCTCCGGGTGCTGCTTGGTGATCTCCTCGATCCGGCCGACGAGCGCGGTGACCTGATCGCCCGCAGCGCCCGTGAAGGAGAGCTTGTCAGCCATGAGTTCGTCCAGCTGCGCGCGGTCGAGCGGAATGCGCTCGTCTGCCGCGAGCTTGTCCAGCAGTTCGTTGCGCTCCGTGCCCTGCTCGCGCATCGCGAGCGCGGACGCGACCGCGTTCTCCTTGATGGCCTCGTGGGCGACCTCGCGGCCGACACCGGCGCGAACCGCGCCCATCAGCACCTTGGTCGTGGCGAGGAAGGGCAGGTAACGGTCCAGCTCGCGAGCGACGACGGCGGGGAACGCACCGAATTCGTCGAGCACCGTCAGGAAGGTCTCCACCAGACCATCGAACGCGAAGAACGCGTCCGGCAGTGCCACCCGGCGGACCACGGAGCAGGACACATCGCCCTCGTTCCACTGGTCGCCCGCCAGCTCACCGGTCATCGACGCGTAACCCCGCAGGATGACCATCAGGCCGTTGACGCGCTCGCAGGAGCGGGTGTTCATCTTGTGAGGCATGGCGGACGAGCCGACCTGGCCCGGCTTGAAGCCCTCGGTCACCAGTTCGTGGCCGGCCATCAGCCGGATGGTCTTCGCGACCGAGGAAGGGGCCGCGGCCAGCTGCACCAGGGCCGTCACCACGTCATAGTCGAGCGAGCGCGGGTAGACCTGGCCGACCGAAGTGAAGGCCTGCGCGAAGCCGAGGTGTCCGGCGATGCGCTGCTCCAGCTCGGCGAGCTTCGCGGCGTCCCCGCCCAGCAGGTCGAGCATGTCCTGGGCCGTGCCGACGGGGCCCTTGATTCCGCGGAGCGGGTAGCGGCCCAGCAGGTCCTCAAGCCGTCCGTAGGCCACCAGCAGCTCGTCCGCCGCGGTGGCGAAGCGCTTGCCGAGCGTTGTGGCCTGAGCGGCGACATTGTGGGACCGGCCGGCGATGACCAGTTCGCGGTACTCACCGGCGAGCTTGCCGAGCCGGGCCAGGACCGCCACCGTGCGGTCGCGCATCAGTTCCAACGACAGTCGGATCTGGAGCTGCTCGACGTTCTCCGTCAGGTCGCGGGAGGTCATTCCCTTGTGGACCTGCTCGTGGCCGGCGAGGGCGTTGAACTCCTCGATTCGGGCCTTGACGTCGTGCCGGGTCACCTTCTCGCGCTCGGCGATCGAGGCCAGGTCGACCTGGTCGAGGACGCGCTCGTAATCGGCGAGGGCCGCGTCGGGTACCTCGATCCCGAGGTCCTTCTGGGCGCGCAGCACCGCCAGCCACAGCTGACGTTCCAGCTTCACCTTCTGCTCGGGGGACCAGAGGACAGCCAGCTCCGTAGAGGCGTAGCGGCCGGCCAGGACATTGGGGATGCGAGGCTTCGCAGACACAGCAGTCACGTGTCCAGATTCTACTGGCGGTTTGTGCAGGTCGGCGCCGCCCCCGGTTTGTGCGTTGCTACGAGTGCGAGCGGGCGTACGCGCACTTGCACTCGCACTCGCACTCGTACGCGCACTCGTACTCGCACGAGCGTGTGTGAGCGCACGGACGTGGACGCATGTGCCCGGGCGCATCCGTCATCGGTGGCTCGGCTACTCGCCGGCGTCCACCCGTCGCCACGTGGCGACGGGGCCCGGGGCCTTGCCGTCCACGGGGGTGACCCAGAAGGGCCGCCCCAGCTCGGTGCTGAACTGCGCTCCCGTACGGCCGTCGCCCGACGAGCGTCCGGTCAGACGCCGTCCTATCCAGGGGAACAGGTGCCGGCGGGCAAAGCGCACGTCGTCGACGCGCCGGGTGGTCCAGCGCGGCGGGGTTGCCACGGGCAACAGCGCCTGCCAGTCGTTCTCCGGGGGCAGCCCCAGCGTCTGCCAGACCGCCTCCGCCACCCGGCGATGCCCCTCGGCGGTCAGGTGCAGCCGGTCCACGTCCCACATTCTGGGGTCGCCCAGTACGGGTGCCCCGTACAGGTCGGCGACCTCCGCACCGTGCCGGGCGGCAAGGTCGTCTACCAGGGAGAACAGCTCCTCCATCCGCGGCCGGAACCGTTCCATCACCGGTCCGTTGCGACCGGGACTGCGCATCAGGACCAGCTTCTTGCACGAGGGCGCGAGACGTTCCACGGCCTCTTCCAGACGACCGCGGACCATGCCCATGTCGCACTTGGGCCGCAGGGTGTCGTTGAGACCGCCCACCAGTGTCACCACGTCCGCCTGCATGGCTGCCGCCACGTCCACCTGCTCGTCCACAATCTGACCGATGAGCTTTCCGCGCACGGCGAGATTGGCATACCGGAATCCGGGGGTGCGGGTGGCCAGCCGGGTGGCGAGAACGTCGGCCCAGCCCCGGTACGAACCATCGGGCAGCAGGTCCGACATGCCCTCGGTGAACGAATCGCCTACCGCGACGAGACTAGTGTATTTGGCATCTATTTCCATGGCTCTGCGATCGTATCGCGGTGCGGTCCCACCGTTCGCGGAAGACCGCGGCAGCACCGTCCCCGGACCCGAGCCCGGTTCCGCACCCCGAGAGGGGCGCGGAACCGGGCTCGGGAGCCGCGGTCAGCGCGGCTGAGGCCGGCCCACCAGCTCGCGGAGCACGTCCTCCATCGTCACCATGCCGGCCAGCCGGTCGTCCTCGTCGAGGACGGCCGCCAGGTGCGTACGGCTGCGCCGGAGCGCGGTCAGTACGTCATCGAGCGGCGTCGCCGCCCGAACCCGGGCGATCGGACGCATCGCGGTCACCGGGAACGGCATGTCGCGGGGTGTGACGTCGAGGGCGTCCTTCACATGGAGGTAGCCCAGGATCCGCTGCTCGCTGTCCATGACCGGGAACCGCGAGAACCCCGTCTCGGACGAGAGCCGCTCCAGTTCCTCGGGCGTCGTCCCGACCCTCGTGTACATCACCCGGTCCACCGGCAGCACCACATCCCGCACCGGCCTGCGCCCCAGTTCCAGCGCATGGTGCAGTCGCTCGGCGGCGCGGTCGTCGACCAGCCCGGCGTCGCCCGCGTCCTTGACGAGCCGGGCCAGCTCGTCGTCCGAGAACGTGGCCGACACCTCGTCCTTCGTCTCCACCCGCAACAGCTTCAGCAGCGCGTTGGCGAAGGCGTTGATCGCGAAGATCACCGGACGCAGTGTCCGGGCCAGCGTCACCAGCGGCGGCCCGAGCAGCAGCGCGGTCTTCACGGGCTCGGCCAGCGCGATGTTCTTCGGCACCATCTCGCCGAGCAGCATGTGGAGATAGGTCGCCACCGACAGCGCGATCACGAACGAGATCGGATGGACCAGCCCGTGCGGCACCCCCACGGCGTCGAAAACAGGCTCCAGCAGATGCGCGATGGCCGGTTCGGCGACGATACCGAGGACCAGGGTGCACAGCGTGATGCCCAGCTGCGCCGCCGCGAGCAGCGCCGAGACGTGTTCGAGGCCCCAGATGACACTGCGCGCCCGCCGGTTCCCCTCCTCGGCCTGCGGCTCGATCTGGCTGCGCCGCACGGAGATGAGCGCGAACTCCGCACCGACGAAGAAGGCGTTCACGACCAGGGTCATCAGCCCGATGAAGAGCTGTACAGCGGTCATCGCTCGTCCTCCGACGGCTCGTCCGAACCGGGCAGCGGCGCATGCAGCAGCGCCCGTGCGGCGCGGCGTCCGGAGGCGTCCACCACATCGATCCGCCAGCCGGCCAGCTCGATCGTGTCACCTACGGCGGGGATGCGGCCCACCTCCGTGGCGATCAGCCCGGCAAGGGTCTCGTACGGTCCGTCCGGCACACGCAGTCCGATGGTCTCCAGCTGGTCGGTGCGGGCCGCGCCGTCGGCCGACCACAGTGTGCGTCCGTCGGCGTCCTCGCCGGCCGGTGCGAGATCGGGTGTCTCGTGCGGGTCGTGCTCGTCCCGCACCTCGCCGACGACTTCCTCGACGATGTCCTCCAGCGTCACGACGCCCGCCGTGCCGCCGTATTCGTCGATGACGACCGCCATCGCGAGTTTGCCGGAGAGCCGGTCGAGCAGCCGGTCCACGGTCAGGGTCTCCGGTACGAGCAGTGGCTCGCGAAGCATGTCCGAGACCCGCTTGCGAGGCCGCTGCTCGGCGGGGATGGCCAGGACGTCCTTGATGTGGGCGACGCCGACGACCGTGTCGAGGCTGCCCCGGTACACGGGGAACCGGGACAGTCCGGTGGCCCGGGTGGCGTTGGCGACGTCCTCCGCTGTCGCCTGCACGTCGAGTGCCGTGACCTGGACCCGGGGAGTCATCACGTTCTCCGCGGTCAGCTCCGCCAGATTGAGCGTGCGGACGAAGAGCTCCGCGGTGTCGGCCTCCAGGGCGCCCGCCTTGGCGGAGTGCCGGGCCAGCGCCACCAGCTCCTGCGGACTACGGGCGGATGCCAGCTCCTCGGCCGGTTCGAGTCCGAAGCGGCGCACGATGTGGTTGGCCGTGTTGTTGAGGTGGCTGATGAAGGGCCGGAAGAGAGCGGTGAAGGCCCGCTGCGGGGTGGCCACCTTCTTCGCCACGGTGAGGGGCGAGGAGATGGCCCAGTTCTTCGGGACGAGCTCGCCGACCACCATGAGGAACACGGTGGACAGAGCGGTGCCGATGACCAGGGCCACGGACGACGACACGCTGGGCGACAGTCCGACGGCCTCGACCGGGCCGCGGATCAGTTTCGCGATGGACGACTCGGAGAGCATGCCGACGACCAGGTTGGTGACGGTGATGCCGAGCTGGGCCCCGGAGAGCTGGAAGGTGAGGCTGCGTACCGCCTTCATGGCGCTCGCGGCGCCACGCTCCCCTCGCTCGACAGCCCGTTCGAGTTGGCCGCGCTCGACCGTGGTCAGGGAGAACTCCGCCGCGACGAAAGCGCCGCACGCGAGGGAGAGCAGTACCGCCACGAGCAGCAGAAGCACTTCGGTCATCGGTTCACCTCCGTCCCATGATCGGGCAGGGACACGAGGATCGCGCGATGTCGGCGATATCGGCTACTGGGAGGCTCGCCCATGGGACGGACGCTCACACCTTTCCTATGGATCGACGGGGGAGTACCTATAGTAAAGGATCGGCAAAGTGGCGAGGCGGGGTGGTCGTCCGGCTCCCGGACGACCACCCCGGATCCGGCGGGCCCGCCCCGTCCCTGTCTCAGAGCGGCTTCACCCAGCGCCGCCAGTGGTCCTCACGGTGGTACCCGGCCGCGGCCCATGCGTGGTGCGCGCGCTCGTTGGCCTCCAGGACCATGGCATCGGCCCGGCGGCCGCCGAGCGCGACGAAGCGGGCGTCCGCCGCTTCCAGCAGAGCCGTGGCGATGCCCTGCCTGCGCAATCCGGGATGCACTGCCAGCCGGTAGACGTGGCAGCGCCATCCGTCGAAGCCGGCGATGACGGTGCCCACGAGCAGGCCGTCCCGCTCGGCGAGGAGCAGGGCCTCCGGGTCCCTGCCGATCAGCCGGGACACCCCGGCGCGGTCATCACTGATGCTTGTTCCCTCTGCCGCCTCGCGCCAGAACGTCAACACGTTGTCGACATCGGCGAGGGCGGCGCAGCGGATGCGGAGATCACTCATGGGACGAGCCAAGCAGAGCGTCATCCGGATGGGCGAACGAATTCCGAAGCCGTTCGTTCGTGCGGGGTGGCTCCGGTGCCTCAGCGCAGATGCACCGGGAGTGACTCGATGCCGTAGACGATCGACAGCTTCCGGAAGCCGAGCTCCTGCGGTGGCACGGCGAGCCGCATGCCGGGAAACCGCCTGGCCAGTGCGGGGTACGCCACGCGCAGTTCCATGCGCGCCAGCTCGGCGCCGATGCAGCGGTGGATGCCGTGGCCGAAGGCCAGATGGCCGGCCGGGGTGGTGCGGTGCGGGTCGAAGCCTCCGTCGTCCGTGACGTACGACGGATCGCGGTTTGCGCCGCTCAGGGAGCAGAGCACCATGTCGCCGCGTGGGATGACCACCCCGGCTATCTCGATGTCCTCACGCGCGAACCTGGGGAACGCCATCTGCACCGCGGAGAGATACCGCAGCACCTCCTCGACGAACGGAGCGGTCATCGTGTCGTCCGTGCGCAGCCGGTCGAGGACATCCTCGTTCTGCAACAGGACCAGCGAGCCGAGCGCGATCGTGCTGGCGGTCGTCTCGAAGCCGCCGGTGAGGACTCCGTCGGCGAGACCAGCCAGTTCCTCGTCGTCGACGCTGTCCCCGTGCTCCCTCACGATCATGCCGAGCAGCCCGTCCCCGGGCTTGTGGCGCTGCGCCCTGACGACCTCCCTGAAATAGTCCAGCGAAGCGGACATGGCCCCGAAGGGCGCAGTCGTCCCGCCGAAGAGGTCGAAGCGGTCCATCGCGAGCTGCTGGAAGTCGTGCCGGTCCTCATACGGCACACCCAGCAGTTCGCAGATGGTGAGGGAAGGGACGGGCAGAGCGAATTCGTGCACCAGGTCGACCGGGCCGCCGGCGGCCTCCATCGCGTCAAGACGTTCCTCGACGATCGCTTCGATCCGGGGTGCCAGGCGCCGGAGGCGGCGCATGGTGAACTCCGGGGTCAGGATGCGGCGCAGCCGCGTGTGAACCGGCGGGTCGCTGAAGCCGAGCCCGCCGGGGCTCTGCTCGGCGGCGATCCCGGCGTTGCCCGCGAGGTTGGCGAAGTCGGTGCTGAACCCCTCGGCGGATCCGAGTACGGCCTTCGACTCCTCGTACCCGGTGACCACCCAGGCGTCCATGCCGAACGGCAGTGAAACCCTGGACACCGGGGCGCTCGCCCGGGTCGTGGCCACCTGGCGCACGGGATCGAGACCGTCGCGGCGCAGGAGCATGAGCAGTTCCTCCGGCAGCAGCCTGATCGTGGAGGAGCCGATTCCGTGCCGTTGGATCCTGGCCAGGTAGGTGCGCCCGAGCCGGGCGGTGATACGGGAACGGAACGTCGTACTCAATGTGCACTCCATGAGTCGTCGCGAGATCTGGTCGGTTGGCAGGCGTTCGCCGCCAGGACGTGGCCGACTGCGCTGACTTCGGCTGCCTGACCAGGAATTATGACCACTTGTTCGGAAGAGGGGGCGGCCGGGTGCGGTATCGGTCATTCATGCTTCGACGGTACGGCTGCCGGGGCCCCCACGCCCGGGGCGGCCGATTGCGGTGATATGCCAGGTGGCGGCGTTGCGCCGGACTTGCGGAGTGCGCGGAGGCCGGTCCCGGAAGGCCGCCTTCGGCCTTGCCGTGTCCCGTTCCCCTTGCCGGTGCTAGCAATCCCGCGCTAGCTTGAGGGAGTGCCCAAGACGCAGCTCAACGTTCGAGTGGACGAGGCCACCGCCGAGGCCGCGCGGCAACGCGCGCTCCAGAGGGGGATGAGCGTGAACCGCTACATAGAGGAACTCGTCAAACAGGATGCGGGCGAAGTCGGCCACACCTTCGTCGAGGCCGCCGCCGACTTCATGAAGCAGTACGAATCGGTGTTCGCCGAGGAGTTCGGCCCGGAGCGCAAAGGCACCCGTTGAACCTCCGGATCCATCTTTCCTGGCTGCTCATGGTCGCCGAGCACAAGACCCCCGGTGACCCCCAGGTCACCGACTGGGGCGCGCTGGTTGCCGCGGTCGCACGGCACGAGGCGGAGATCTTCGGCAGCCCCGTTTACAGCGACCCGCACTCCAGGGCCGCCGCACTGCTGCAACTGCTGCTGCACGTGCACGCGCTGGAGCGCTCGAACGCGATGTTCGCCTCGGCCGTGGCCTACGCCTATCTCGTCGCGTCTGGACTCAAGGTCATCACCTCGCCGGAACAGGTGCGCGATCTGGCGCTGCTGGTCAAGGAGGGCAAGGCGGACGTCCGGGCCATCGCCGACGAGCTGCGCCAGTGGAGCCTGTGACCGGGACGTCGTGACCACACCGGTGCGCGGCTGGCGACAACCCGCCCTACGCCCTGCTCGGCGCGGGTGGCAATCCGCCGTGCGTGTCCGTGGCCGTCAGCGGAGTCCCTCCCGCCGCCGGTCCACCACGGTCGACCGTCGTGCCGCACCCAGCACGCACGAGGACGTGGGAAGCCTGATGCCGCCCTCCGGCATGTTCACCTTCCGGTACGTCTCCACCACGAAGCCGGCCGCTTCGATCGCGGCGAGCGCGTCGCGCGAGGTGTGACATCCACCGGCCATCAGCGGCCAGACGGTCCGGTCCAGTGCGTGCTGGGTGGCGGCCATGACCCGGCCATCGGCCCGCACGTGCTCGAAGAAGCGCAACTCGCCACCCGGCCGCAGGACCCGTCGGACTTCCGCGAGCGACTGCTGCACATCGCGTACGGTGCACAGCACGAGCGAGGCGACGGCTCCGTCGAACGCCTCGCTCTTCACCGGCAGCGCCTCCGCCGTACCCGGCACCACGTCCACCGGGATTCCCGCGCGCAGCGCGGACCGCACCGCCAACTGCCGAAGCGTGCGCTCGGGTTCGATCGCCACCACCTCGGACACCGCCGGGGGGTAGTGGGCGAAGTTCAGCCCGTTGCCCGCCCCGATCTCGATGACCCGTCCCGACAGTCCCGACAGCAGCTCCGCCCGCACCCCGGCCATGCCCGCCGCGGACTCCGCGGCCACACTCAGGCGGGCGTAGCAACGGGCGAAGACGGGGTGGTGCACCGCATCCCTCTGGACCTTCGTGCTCCGCAACCGCATGACGGACCTCCTCGACGGGCCGGTCCGCGCGGGCCGGGGTGCGGGTGTACGCCCCGCCGCCCCGCTCGGCCGGAAAGGTTCGGCTACCTCGATTCTGCCTCTTCGGGGCACCCCCGTCCTGCGGCACCCACCGTCATTCCGGCGGCCGGGTCCCGCCCAACCGCTCCGCAAGCCAACTCCCGGCCCGGGCGCGGAAGTCCACCGGGTCGAGGGATCCCGCGCCCGCAGGGACCACTCCCAGCAGCGGCGCATTCGCCGCCACCGGAAGATCCGCCAGATTGCAGCGCTCCGCCAGGCCCGGCCCGGCGGGCATGCTGCCGACCACCACCCCGAGGCAGTCGAGCCCGCGTGCACGCAGCGCCTCCGAGGTCAGCGCCGTGGAGTTGAGCGTGCCGAGCCCGGCAGGCGCCACCACCAGGACCGGCGCCGCCAGCAGCCGTGCGGCGTCCGCCAGGGTCGCGCCGTCGTCGTCGAACCGTACGAGGAGCCCGCCCGCGCCCTCGACCAGTACCAGATCGTGCTCGGTCGCCAGCTTCTCGGCGGCCTCGGCGACCTCGTACGGCCTGACCGGCGCCATCCCGGCCCGCCGCGCGGCGGTCGCAGGCGCCAACGGCTCCGGGAAGCGGGCCAGTTCGACCGCCGTCACATGACGGCCCGCCAGCCGTGCGACCTCGGCGGCGTCACCCGGCTCACCCGGTTCCAGGCCCGTCTGGGCCGGTTTGAGTACCGCCACCCGACGGCCCGCGGAAGCCGCCGCGACGGCCGCGGTCACGATCGTCTTGCCGATCTCGGTGCCCGTCCCCGTCACCACCAGAATGCCCATCTCAGCCCTCCCGCGCCGCAGCGCACACGGCGCGGCAGATCCGCGCCACGTCATCGTCACCCGTGACGTACGGCGGCATGGTGTACACGAGGTCGCGGAACGGCCGCAGCCACACTCCCTCGCGTACCGCCGCCCGCGTCGCGGACTCCATGTCCACCTCGTGGTCGAGCTGGACGACGCCGATGGCGCCCAGAACGCGCACGTCGCGGACTCCGGGCAGCTCCCCGGCCGGGGCCAGACCGTCGCGCAGACCGGCTCCGATCCGTTTGACCTCCTGCTCCCAGTCCTGGCCGAGCAGCAGATCGATCGAGGCGCAGGCCACCGCCGAGGCGAGCGGATTGCCCATGAACGTCGGCCCGTGGGCGAGTACCGGGACCTCGCCGCGCGAGATGCCCTCGGCCACCGCTGTCGTGCACAGAGTCGCGGCCATCGTCAGATAGCCGCCGGTCAGGGCCTTGCCCACACACATCACATCGGGCGAGATTCCGGCGTGCCCGGCTGCGAACAGCTTGCCCGTCCGTCCGAAGCCCGTCGCGATCTCGTCGAACACCAGCAGGACGCCGTTCGCGTCGCAGGCCTCGCGCAGGACCCGCAGGTACGCGGGCGAGTGGAAGCGCATGCCTCCCGCACCCTGCACGACGGGTTCCACGATGACCGCGGCCAGCTCGTCCGCGTGGTGCGCGATCAGCTCGCGCAGATGTGCCGCGTACGCGGCGTCGGGCTCCGCGTCGAAGCCCGACGGCGGCTCGTCGGCGAAGACCTGCCGGGGCAGCGCCCCCGACCACAGCTCGTGCATGCCGCCCTCGGGGTCGCACACCGACATCGGCTGCCAGGTGTCCCCGTGGTATCCGCCGCGCCACGTCAGCAGACGCTGCTTGGCCGGCCGTCCGGCCGAATGCCAGTACTGGAGGCACATCTTCACGGCGACCTCGACGGACACCGAGCCCGAGTCGGCGAGGAAGACGTGCTGCAACGGCTCCGGGGTGATCTCGACCAGCTTCGTGGCCAGCCGCACGGCGGGCTCGTGCGTGAGCCCGCCGAACATCACATGGCTCATCCGGTCCAGCTGGCCGCGTGCCGCCTCGTTCAGCACCGGATGGTTGTACCCGTGCACGGCCGACCACCACGACGACATGCCGTCGACCAACTCGCGCTGCCCGTGCGCGGGTTCGGCGAGCCGGAGCCGTACGCCGGACGCGGATTCCACGACCAGCGGCTCCTGCCGGCCAGGCATGGGACCGTACGGATGCCAGACGTGCGCCCGGTCCAGGGCCCGCAGCCCGGCGGGGGAGAGCGGCTCAGGCATTGGGTGCGAGATCCGTACCCGCGCCGCGACGGCGGACCGCCACCAGATCCGTGCGTGCCGCCTGGGGTTCGGCGGCTTCCACGGGAGCGGTCTCCGGCTCCGGGGCGTCGCCGCAGGGCGCACATCCGCCGGCATGCGAACCGCAGCCGCCACCCGCGTCCGTACGATGCCCGGGCAGCGTCGTCGTACCGGCGCCCTCCACCTCGAAGCCGGCGTCCGCGATCATGTCGAGGTCCGTCTGCCCTGCCTGGCCCTCACTGGTCAGATAGTCGCCCAGGAAGATCGAGTTGACGAGATGCAGGGCCAGCGGCTGCATCGAGCGCAGATGCACCTCACGCCCGCCCGCCAGCCGTACCTCCACGTCCGGGCAGACGAACCGCACCATCGCCAGGATGCGCAGACAGCGCTGCGGCGTCAGGTTCCACTCCTTGGCGAGCGGAGTCCCCTCGAACGGGATCAGGAAGTTGACGGGCACCGAGTCCGGGTCGAGCTCACGCAGGGCGAAGACCACGTCGACCAGGTCGGCGTCGCTCTCCCCCATGCCGGCGATCAGCCCGGAACACGCGGAGAGCCCCGCGGCCTGTGCCTGGTGCACCGTCTCCACCCGGTCGGCATAGGTATGGGTCGTGGTGATCTCCCCGTACGTCCCCTCGGACGTATTGAGGTTGTGGTTGTACGCGTCGGCACCCGCCGACCGCAGCCGGTCGGCCTGGCCGTCGGAGAGCAGGCCGAGGCAGGCGCACACCTCGACGCCCTCGTTCTGTTCCTTGATCGCCTCGATGGTCTGTGAGACCCGGTCGACGTCCCGGTCGGTCGGGCCCCGGCCGCTGGCGACCAGGCAGACGCGCTTGGCGCCACCGGCCACTCCCGCAGCGGCCGCCTTCGACGCCTCGTCGGGCTTCAGCCAGGTGTACTTCAGGATCTCGGCCTTGGATCCCAGCCGCTGGGAGCAGTACGAGCAGTCCTCGGGACAGAGCCCGGACTTGAGATTGACCAGATAGTTCAGCTTCACCCGCCGTCCGAACCACTGACGGCGCACCTTTCCGGCCGCGGCCACCACATCGAGCAGTTCGTCGTCCGGGGTCGCCAGCACGGCGAGCGCTTCTTCACGGGTCGGCAGCTCGCGCCGCAGCCCCTTGTCCACCAGCGTGTTCAGGAGGTCCATGGCGATGATCCTGACGCACGGCACCGCCCTGAGCCAAGGAGGAACCGGACAAGAGAGCCTGCTGAGGGTGTGTGCATTGCCACACCATGCCCGGCTGCGCCCCCGGTTAGGGTCTGTGAGCTGCCTACAAAAGGGACCCGCTCATGCCCTTCGCCCCGTTCGACTGGATCGACGACGAGGCGCGCCGCCGCGCGGACGCCGGACTCGTCCGGACGCTCCGGCCGCGGCCCGTCGATCCGGACCTGCTGGACCTCGCGAGCAACGACTACCTCGGCCTGACCCGGCATCCGCAGGTGACCGCCGCGGCGGCCGACGCGGCACGCCGCTGGGGCGGCGGTGCCACCGGCTCCCGGCTGGTCACGGGTTCCACCGCGCTGCACGCCGAGCTCGAACACGAACTGGCCGAATTCTGCGGCTTCGAAGCCGCCCTGGTGCTGTCCTCGGGCTATGCCGCCAACCTCGCGGCGCTCACCGCCCTGACCGCCCGGGGCTCGCTGATCGTGTCGGACGCGGGCAATCACGCCTCGATCGTCGACGGCTGCCGGCTCTCCCGCGCCGAGACGGCCGTGGTGCCGCACGCCGACCCCGAAGCGGTACGCAAGACCCTGCACACGCACCGGGGCAGGTCCCTGGCGGTCACGGACTCGGTCTTCTCGGTCGACGGCGACGCCGCGCCGCTGGCCGAACTGGCCGACGCCTGCCGCGCGGAGGGCGCCGCGCTGCTCGTCGACGACGCCCACGGCCTGGGAGTGCTCGGGGACGGCGGCCGCGGTGCGCTCGCGGCGGCGGGCCTGGCGGGCAGTGACGGCATCGTCGCCACGCTCACCCTCTCCAAGTCCCTGGGCAGCCAGGGCGGCGCGGTCCTCGGCCCGGCGCGCGTCATCGACCACCTGGTCAACACCGCCCGTACGTTCATCTTCGACACCGGTCTCGCACCGGCCGCGGTCGGCGCCGCACTGGGCAGCCTGCGGCTGCTGCGCCGCGAGCCGGCACGGGCGGGCCGGGCCCGTACGGTCGCCACCGCACTGTACGAGCAGCTGACCGCGGCCGGTCTGACCGCGGTCCGTCCCGACGCGGCCGTGGTCTCCGTGCGCGCGCCCTCGGCCGAGGCGGCCGTCCGCTGGGCGGCGGACTGCCGTACGGCCGGCATCGCGGTCGGGTGCTTCCGGCCGCCGTCCGTACCGGACGGCATCTCCCGGCTCCGGCTGACCGCGCGGGCCGACCTGACCGACGAGCAGATCGCATGGGCGGTGGCGATCGTACGGCGGACCGCGCCGGCGGGCTGACCCGCCGGTGGACGGTGGTCCGAGCGTCGGCCCGCCCGGCGGGTCAGCCGACCGGACCGCTGTTCAGGGCGGTGACGAAGGAGGTCCAGGCGGCGGCAGAGAACTGCAGCGGCGGCCTGGACACGTCCTTGGAGTCACGCACGGCCAGTCGCCGGCCGCCGAGCGGTGCGGCCTCCACGCAGTTGTTCATTCCCGTGCTGCGGCTGCTGCGCCGCCACCGTAACGCGTGCTGTGCGAGGCAATCCGACATGACGCCCCCCTCGGGCAGTCCGGGGTCACTGACCGTCGCGGTCGATTGCGGCGATCAGTTCCAACGAGTGCTCCGGCGACAGCGCGTGTGCCTGCAGGGTGCGGAAGGCCGAGCTGTACGCCTCAAGGTCTTCTTTCCGCTCCAAGTAGAGGCTACTCATCAGATGGTCGAGAACGACCACATCCAGATCAGAAGTGTTCGGAAAGGAGAAGATAACGAAAGGTCCAGTGAGGCCTACATAGCCGCCGACCGAGAACGGCAGCAACTGAAGCTGTACATGCGGGAGTTGTGCCACCCGGCTGAGGTGGCGCAGCTGTTCCCGCATCACCAGGCGGCCGCCGACCTGCCGTCGTAGTACCGCCTCGTCCAGCACCGCGCTCAGCCTCAGCGGTGGATCGCTCCGCAGGACCCCCTGCCGCGCCAGCCGTACCTCCACCAGCGAGTCCAGCTGTCCGGTGGGCAGCCCGTCGAGCGAGGCCCGGGTCACCGCGCGGGCGTAGTCGGCGGTCTGCAACAGGCCTGGAACCACTGACGTCTCCAGTGTGCGAGCTGTGCGCGCCTGCGACTCCAGGCTGATGAAGTCGCGGTACTGCGGCGGGATCAGACCGCGGTACGCGTGCCACCACCCCGCGCCCCCGCCGCCCGCCGAACCCGCGAGCGCCTCCAGGACCTCGCGCAACTTCGGGTCGTCCGTGCCGTACGCGTCGAGCAGCCGGGTCACATCACCGGTCTGCACCCCGCTCACGCCGGTCTCGATCCGGCTGACCTTCGACTGGTGCCAGCCGAGCAGACGGGCAGCGTCCCGGCTCGTGAGTCCCGACGCATGGCGCAGACTTCGCAGTTCCTCCCCGAGTTTGCGGCGTCGTACCGCAGGGCCGTGCTGCATGCCGTGCTCCCTCCCCGTTCCTGTCGAACGCTCCCTGCCGATCGGACAGTGTGGCGCCCTTACGGGGTATCCGGGGCAGAGTTCACCGCTTTGAGCGACAGATATATGCATATCTTGGTGGATCGCCGTCACAGAGGGCAGCATCAGTGGCAATCTGGCGCGAAGCACAACCCGGACCATCGATCGCGGGGTCGCTTCCGGGTGGGAAAGGGACGGACTCGCCATGGCAGACCATCAAGAAGCAAGCGTCACTCTGCCGAGCGAGCCGGTTTCGGTCTCCGCGGCACGGCGGTATGTGGCCCGGGTACTGGCCGAATGGGGACTGCCCGAAGGTACGGACACAGGAGAGACGGTCCGGCTCATCGTCTCGGAGCTCGCGACCAACGCCGTCCAGCACACCTTCGGACAGTCACCCACCTTCACCGTGGACCTCCGGCTGGAACGGGAGGAAGAGCTGCGCCTCGGGGTGACGGACAGTCACCCCCGTTGGCCCCAGCGGCTCCCGGCGGCCGTGCAGCAGGACAACGGGCGCGGCATGGTGATCATCCGTTCGCTGGCCAAGGAGTACGGTGGCCGGCTGGCCGTCACCCCCACCCCGGACGGCGGAAAGACCGTCTGGATCGCACTGCCGTGGCACGTACCCGTCCAGCAGTGACTGCCCCGCCGCGCACTCCGGTCACTGAGGCGCGGCGGCCCGCCCGAATCCGCTGCGCAACAGAGCCCGCAGCGTCGCAGCCGCAGCGCTCGTGCGGTCACCGCGGTGCACCACCGAGATCGTCCGGCGAAACGCGGCCGGCTCCAGCCGCCTCACGGACAGCGGCGTCGGCGACATCGCGGCGACCATCTCGGGTACGACCGCCATGCCGATGCCCGCGCTGACCAGAGCACACACCAGCGCATAGCCCGGTGACTCGCAGACCACCGCCGGCAACGCCCCCGCCTCGGCGAGCGCGCTCTCCACCCCGCGGCGCGGCGGATGGGTGGGCGCGCTGCTGATCAGGGGCCGGCCTGCCAGCTCCGTGACCGGGAGCCGTCCGCTGCCGTCGGCCAGGACCTGCCCGACAGCAGTGATCAGGACCAGTTCCTCGATCAGGAGCGGCTCGGCCAGGATGCCCGAGGGCAGTGCCGTCGCGGCAGCCGGCTCATAGGCATGGGTCAGTGCCAGATCCACCTCGCCCGCCGCCACCGCTGCCACCCCGCCCGGTGGTTCGTATTCGGTGACGACCAGTTCCACGTCCGGGTGGGCCCGGCGGAACGCGCTCAGCACCGGGGGCAGCAGATGGACGCCCGCCGTGGTGAAGGTGCCGACCCGCAGGCGCCCGCCGGACAGCCCGGCGAGGCGCGCCAGCTCGTGGCGGGCCTGGTCCATCTCGTCGAGGACCCGCCGGGCGCGCCCGGCAAGCAGTTCGCCCGCGGCAGTCAGGCGGGCGCCACGGTGGTGGCGCACCAGCAACGCCGCACCCGCCTCGCGCTCCAGCTTGGCGAGCTGCTGGGAGAGCGCGGGGGCGGTGTACCCCAGGCGGGCGGCGGCCCGGGTGATCGAGCCGGCCTCGGCGACCGCCACGAGCGCCGCGAGCCGTGTGGGGTCGTACATTAAGCATTCCTTTTGGCAGACCCAGAAGATTGCAAGTACATGCTAAAGGCTCCGGGGGTCCAGGGTGGAGCCATGGACGCACAGCTCACTGCCTTCGTCGGGGTCGCCGCCGCAATGGTCGCGCTGCCCGGCGCGGACTTCACCGTCGTCGTACGCAACGCCCTCGCCTCGCGTGCGGCGGGGGTCGCGACGGCATTGGGGGTTGCCGGGGGCCTCCTCGTCCACACCGCTCTTGCCGTCGCCGGTCTGGCGGCCGTGCTGGTGGCGGTGCCCGTGCTGTTCCGGACCGTCCAGCTCCTGGGCGGCGCATACGTCCTCTACCTGGGCATCAGCGCCCTGTACGCGGCCCGGCACCGCATACGGCCGGGACCGGAGGCCGGGCCGGGCGAGGAGGGCGGCGCGCGGGCCGCGAGGGGCACCGGGCGCGCTCTGCGCCAGGGCTTCCTCACCAATGCGCTGAATCCCAAGGCGCCCGTGCTCTTCCTCAGCCTTCTGCCGCAGTTCGTGCCCACCGGGGCGGCGCCGCTGCCCAGAACGCTGCTGCTGGCCGCGATCGTCGTGGTGCTGGCGCTGATCTGGTTCCCGGCCGTGGCGCTCCTGGTGGACCGCCTGGGCCGGTGGCTGCGCCGGCCGCGTACCGCCCGGGCGATCGAGGGCGGCAGCGGCGCGGCACTCACCGCACTGGGGCTGGTCCTGGTGACCGGTCCGCTGCTGCACTGAGGCGGGAGCGCGGGCAGGGACGAGGGAGAGGCCTCGGCGGACCCGTCGGCCGCGGACCGGGGTGGGGCCTCAGCGGACCCGGCCGTAGTAGACGCTCTTCGTCCAGATCTTCTCCAGGCGGACCACGGCCCCGGTCTTGGGCGAGTGCCAGATCTTGCCGCTGCCCGCGTAGATGCCCACGTGGTAGATGCTGCGGCCGGAATGGAAGAAGACCAGATCGCCGCGCTGCCGGCTGGAGGACGAGATGTGGCGGGTCTTGTTGTACTGCTGCTGGGCCGTGCGCGGGAGCTTCTTGCCCGCCTTCTTGAACGAGTAGAGCGTCAGCCCGGAACAGTCGAAACGGCTGGGCCCGGCCGCGCCCCACCGGTAGGGCGCCCCCTTCTTGGAGGCGGCGATGTTGAGCGCCTTCATCGAATGTGTCGCGGCCTGGGCATCGGTCACGGCGCCGGGAACGAACAACGTGCCGCCGACAGCGGCGAGAGTCATGGCCGAGGCCGTCGTGGCCCGGGCGAGCAGAGACGGGACATGAACCTGCGCAGTCATGCGCAACCCTTCGTCAGCCGCCTGTGAAGGATGACCTGTCGGGTTCGGGCTGGCGAAGTTGCCCGGCCGCAGATGCGGCTTCACCCCGAGGGTCGACCGGAATCCGGTCGGCCCGTTGTGCTCGGGTCCTCCACTCCTGCCGATCCACTCCTGTCGACCAGGCATCCGGACGGCGGCAGGACTCGGCGTCCGCCCGGACCGCCCCGCCGCGGTGGCGGGGGCTTGTCGTCCCAGGGATCTTGACTCACCGAGTGCCGGATTTCCGAGGCGAAACGGCGATATGTGAGGCTCATCACGACTGACCCGTTCGGGTGGACAGGTGTCATTACGGGAAACTCCCGGCGCTCGCCGGCCAGTGCCGTACCAGCGGCGGAACGGGAGATTTCACCCATCGTCCACCTCGATTGCGCAAATCGAGTTGTCCCTCGTGCGAAGTAACGTCTACGCCGAACGAGCGAGAAAATTCGGTCGACGCGTCGGGCGTGTCGAGCCGGAGGGCTGATCAACTCGGCGGGGCGGGCGGGATGGTGACCCGCCCGGAGCGTCGTTCGCCATCCAGTACGCGTAGCGCCCGGGTCAACGTGGCCGCGTGGATCCGGGATTCGCCCCGCTCGTGCATCACGGCGAGTGCGTCCCGCAGAGCGGCCGCGAACGAAGCCAGTGCCTGGGCGGCGCGCAGCGCGCCGTAGGTGTCGCCGCCGTGGGCCGGATTGATCCGGCCCACCTGGTCGAGGACTTGCAGGTAACGGTCGATGAACTCGCCCTCCGCGCGGGTCAGGGCGGGCAGTGGCGGGAACTCCGGTGACGGCATCGGGGATTCACCGTGCCGGGTGCGGAGGCAGCGACAGTGAGCGGTTGCGGATGATGTGGTCGACCAGCCCGTAGTCCTTGGCGCCCTCGGCGTCGAGGATGAGATCGCGTTCGGTGTCGGCGGTGATCTGCGTGGCGGGGCGGCCGGTGTGACGGGCCAGAATGCCGGTCAGCGTTTCGCGCATACGGGCCACTTCCCGTGCCTCGATCTCCAGGTCGGAGGGCTGTCCCTGCACCGGCTCGGCGAGTTCGGGCTGCTGCACGACCACACGGGCACCCGGCAGAGCGTGCCGCCTGCCCGGAGCGCCTGCCGCGAGCAGCACGGCCGCGCCGGCCCCTGCCTGGCCGAGACAGAAGGTCTCCACCTCGCAGGTGAGGAACATCATCGTGTCGTAGACGGCGGTCATGGCGCCGAACGTGCCGCCGGGGGAGTTGATGTAGAGCGAGATGGCCCGGTCCGGCGCGTCGTGCTCCAGGTACATGAGCTGTGCGACCAGGTCGCCGGCCGCGGTGTCGTCGACGGGGGTGCCGAGGAACACGACCCGTTCGGCCAGCAGTTTGGAGTACGGGTCGAGCGTCCGGGTCCCCTGGGACGTGCGCTCGGTGAACTCGGGAAGTACATGGCGGGCGGCAGGGCGGTGCATGGCGTGGCCTCTCCTCCGGGGCGCGCGGAGGCCCGGAAGGCGTCCCGCGCACGCTTCTGTGAGAAATGTACAGGACGTACAGAAGATTGTGATGGGGGAGCCGTGAACGGCCGGCCGGGGTGCGATGAACAGACAGGACCAGAGCGCCGGCGGGGCGCGTCCGTCGACATCTGCTCTCGCTCTGCTCTCTGCGCTCCCGAGCGAAACCGCCGGACCACGCGCCCTCGAACCGCTGCGCAGCTGTGTGCGACGCGGGCCGTACCACCGATCGGCGAGTACGGCCCGATGTACGTGCACTCCAAGACGCACCTTGTCCACGAGGGCCGCCACGTCAATGGAGGGTGCGAGGAGCGATGCCCCTCGTTGCAAGGTCTGCGAGCTCAACCGAGTCGCTCCCTCGGCCATGACGACTCTTTCGAGCTCGTTTGTGGAAAGGTTCTTCCGGATGAGGGCTACGCGCGCTCCCAGCGCCACATGCGGTACGTATACGGCGCCCGCGACGGTCGGCGGTGAACGAGGGTCCTTGCCCGGGCGCCGGAGAGCACCGGATATGTCGCCGGAGAGCGGCGGATCTATCGCCCCGTTGCCACATGAACCTTTGCCTACCCGGAAACGGTTACCGGTTTGGGCGGGGGGCCGTACTTCAGGATCGACTCCAGTTGCGGAACCAGGTCGTCGTCCGGAAGGAGCCGCTCAGGTGTTGCCTTGAGCTCGGAGAGACTCCACCACCTGTACCCCTTAATGGACTTGCGCTCGTGGTCCTGGAGGCTGCGATGGTCAACCTGCGTCGAAATCGTGCGCACGAGCACGTAGGACTGTTTGACTAGTTGTGCGTATCCACGTCGATGCGTGATCCAAGGCGTACCCACCCACACCAGCGGTCCCACCTGAACGGCGACCAAGCCGGTTTCTTCCCGAAGCTCTCTTCGAACAGCTTCGTCCAACCCCTCGCCTTCTTTGAGGCCACCGCCTGGACATGTCCATCTTGGTACACCCTCAGAGTCCACCAGTCTGAACATGAGAAGCCGATCAGCGCTGTCCAGCAAAACGGCCCTGACTGTCTCTCTGGTCTCCATGACAACTCCACTGATCCATTCCGGCCTGAGTATCGCCCGGGGCGGGGTGTGTCCCGCGCGCCTTTCGGTGATTCAACTCCTCGGGCCTCGTTGCTGTCTTGCTCCTACCTCGCGCAGCGTCCAAGCTGGTGGCCGAGACCCACGCCAACGCCGTCGCCATCACGGCTTGGGAGCCGTTCGGCTGTCCCGAGCTGCTGACCACGTACCGGCCGAGGGTGGCCAGCGTCGTCCCCAGCCTTCTGGACGCCTTGACCGAGACCTGGCGCCGCCGCGAACTGCCCGGGAATTTCGGCTACTTCGTCTCGGCTGCGGCACCGTTGTCGACGATGACCGCCCGCGCCGTGCACGACCGGATCGGCGCGCGCGTGATACAGGGATACGGCCTGACGGAGACGACGAACTTCTCCGTGACCATGCCGACGGACCTGTCCGACGAGGCGTACCGGCATCTGGTTCTCGACGCCGACATCCCGTCCGTCGGTATCCCTGTGCACGGAAACGAGGTGGCGGTTCTGCTGCCGGACGGCAGCCTCGCGGAGCCGGGCGCGACGGGGGAGATCTGTATCCGTGGCCACAACGTCATGTCGCGGTACGCGAACAACGAGGCGTCCACCGCGAAGGCGTTCCGCGGCGGGTGGTTCCACTCGCAGGACCTGGGACATCAGACGGTCGACGACGAGTCGGGCCGCACCGTGTTCGTCCTCACCGGTCGCACCAAGAACGTCGCCAAGGTGCGGGGTGAAACGGTGTCCTTGGAGGAGATGGAACGTGTGCTGCGCGCACACCCCGGCCGAACTCACGGACAGCGAGCTGCGGGACTATCTGCGCCGGCACTTCGCCGCATGCGTGCTTCCCACCCGGATCGTGCGGGTCGACACGGTGCCGAGAACGGCCACGCGCAAGATCCTGCGGCCGGCTCTCCAGGATCTGCCGACCCCGCCCGCTCCATGAGTCCTGAGCCCTCTGACCTGGATGAGCGCTGTGGCCAGGGACTACGACGGACCGGGCGGACATTGCATAGGCTGGAGGACATGGCCTACGAGATTCCGGTGACGCAAGCCCGAGCTGAGCTCGCCGAACTGATCAACCGAGTCGTCTACGGCGGCGAGCGCGTGGTCGTGACGCGGCACGGCAAGCCGCTGGTGGCGTTCGTGTCGGCCGCTGACCTGGAGCGGCTGGAGAGCGAGGAGGAGGCCGAGCGTGAGCAGGTGATCAGTTCGGTCTCCTCGATCGGCTCCGCAGCGTCCGCTCCCGGTGCTCCGCGCCGCTTCGGGATCGCCGCGGAACACCGGGGGCAGCAGGATCCGGAACCCGGACGCTGACCTGATGTGCCGGGAGGCCGTGCACCCGCGGCGGCGGGGTCACGGCCTTCCGGTGGTCGGCCTCAGCCCGCCAGGGCGGCCTGTCGTACGGGTGCCGGCTCGGGGGTCTCGGGGGCCCGGGCCCGGCGGCGGCCGCCGATGAGGACCGCGGTCAGGCCGAGTACGGCCCACGCGGTCAGGGTCAGGGCCGCTCCGCCCGCCGCGTGACCGTCGAAGAAGGCGACCGAGCGCAGCAGCGAACCGCCCGCGCCCGGTGGCAGCCACTGGCCCAGCGCGCCGATGGGCCGGGGGAGCAGCTCGGGCGCGCTCGTGACGCCGGAGAACGGGTTGCCGATCAGGACCATGAGCAGGGCCCCGAGGCCGATGCCCGCCGGTCCGATCAGGGCCGCGAGCCCCGCCACGGTGCCGCCGATGGCGAGCACGGTGAGGCCGAGGGCGCCCGCCTCGCTCGACCAGTCGCCGGTGAGCACTCCGAGCCAGCTGTCGGTGAGCGCGGCGGCGATGACACCCACCAGGGCGGCCACACCGAGCAGGGCCACGGCCGCGCGCCCGCCGCGCAGGCGCAGCAGTGTCACGGCCGAGCCGGCCGCCACGCCCGCGATCGCCAGGGGCAGGATGCTCGCGCCGAGCACGCTGCCACGCGGATCCGTGGAAGGCGCCGCCACCACGTCGGTGACCGGCACGGAGGAACCGGCCGGGGCCGAAGCCGTCACCGCGTCGTGCAGGAGCTGGGCGACCACCGGGCCGGCCGCGGACGCGGTCAGCAGTTCGGGGCCCTTCGCGCTCACGACCACCGCGCCGTATACGGCCCGGTCCTTGATCGCGGTCCGGGCGGCGTTCGCGGAGTCGTACCGGTGGATCTCGAAGGCGCCGTCCTGCTGTTCGAGGCGTTGCTGGAGCTGATCGGCCGCGGGTGCGGAACCGGCGACGCCGACGGGGAGATCCCGTGGGGCCATCCGGGCGGCGGGCCAGGCGAAGGCCCAGAGGGCGAGCGCCACCACCACGGGGACCAGGAGGACGACCGCCACCAAACGGCGGTTCGGGGCAGCGGGCATGACGGGAACCTCGATTCAAAGAGAAGGATCGTTCGTTTTACGTGATGGCGTCACTGTCCCCCGAGGTGTCACGGTTGTCAAGAATGAATGTTCGTTTTAGATTGGGGGGCATGGCTCGCGTATCCCAGGAACACCTCGACGCCCGCCGTCGGCAGATCCTCGACGGCGCCGCACGCTGCTTCGCCCGTGACGGATTCCATGCAACCTCCATGCAGGACGTCCTGAAGGAGGTCGGGCTGTCGGCCGGTGCGGTCTATCGCTACTTCACCGGCAAGGAGGACCTGATCGCCGCCATCGCGGGGGAGGCGGTCGGCGGTGTCCGGCTGGCCTTCGAGCGTGCCGCCCGCGTCAGTCCGCCGCCCACCCCCGACGTCCTGATCGGCCGGGTGGTGCGCACCCTGTTCGGCGAGGAGGCGGGCGGCAGGGGCGGGCTGGACCGGCGGGCGTACGCCGGACTGATCGTGCAGGTGTGGTCCGAGACGCTGCGCAGTGAGCGGCTTGCGGCCACCCTGGGCGAGGCCTACGCAGGTCTGCGGATCTCCTGGGCGGAACTGGTCGGGGTGTACCGCGAGAGCGGGATGCTCTCGGCCGAGGTGCCCGACGAGGACATCGCGCGCACGCTGATCGCCACCGCCCAGGGGTTCATCACCCAGCTCGCCATGTTCGGCGACGCGACGCCCGAGCTCCTCGAAAGCGGTCTGCGCGGGCTGATGTCCATGGATCTGCAAAGGGCCAGTTAACGCGCCGGAAAAACTTCGGCTCTAACGTGCAATACCTCGCCGTGCGGCACCGGTTCGACGTTCAACAGACTGTTGAAGGCGGCTAGTGTCTCGCTGCGCCCAGGGCCGGTACTGGGCGGACGACTGTGAGGTGGACACGTGCAACTGACCCCGCACGAGCAGGAACGCCTGCTCATACATGTGGCTGCGGACGTGGCCGGGAAGCGCCGCGCGCGCGGACTGCGGCTCAACCACCCCGAGGCCATAGCCCTCATCACCTCCCACCTGCTGGAGGGGGCGCGCGACGGTCGTACGGTCTCCGAACTCATGGCGTCCGGACGCAAGGTGCTCACCCGCGACGACGTCATGGACGGCATAGCCGAGATGATCCACGACGTGCAGGTCGAGGCGACCTTCCCCGACGGCACCAAGCTCGTCACCGTCCACGACCCGATCGTCTGACGGGGCGGCGCTCGTGATCCCCGGAGAGATCCTGTACGCGGACGAGCCGGTGCCGCTCAACGCGGGACGGCCCGTCGTCCGCCTCACCGTCCTCAACGCGGCCGACCGGCCGGTCCAGGTCGGTTCGCACTACCACTTCGCCGAGGCCAACCCCGGCCTCGCGTTCGACCGCGCGGCCGCCCGAGGACTGCGGCTGAACGTCGCCGCAGGAACCGCCGTCCGGTTCGAACCCGGCATCCCCGTCGACATCGAACTCGTCCCGCTGGCGGGGCGGCGGATCGTCCCGGGCCTGCGCGGCGAGACCGGAGGCCCCCTCGATGACTGAGCTCCACCGCGCCGTGTACGCCGACCTGTTCGGCCCCACCACCGGCGACCGGATCCGTCTCGCCGACACCGACCTGCTCGTGGAGATCGAGGAGGACCGCTGCGGCGGACCCGGACTCGCGGGCGACGAGGCGGTGTTCGGCGGCGGCAAGGTGATCCGTGAATCCATGGGGCAGGCGCGGACCACCCGCGCCGAAGGCGCCCCGGACACGGTCATCACCGGCGCCGTCGTCATCGACCACTGGGGAATCGTCAAGGCGGACATCGGTATCCGCGACGGCCGGATCACCGGGATCGGAAAGGCCGGCAACCCGGACACGATGGACGGCGTCCATCCGGACCTGGTGATCGGACCCGAGACCGAAATCATCTCGGGCAACGGGAAGTTCCTGACCGCAGGCGCCATCGATGCCCATGTCCACTTCATCTCGCCGACCCTCGTGGACCAGGCGCTCTCCAGCGGCATCACCACCCTGGTCGGCGGCGGCACCGGACCGGCCGAGGGCACCAGGGCGACCACCATCACCCCGGGTCCCTGGCACCTTGCCCGGATGTTCGAGTCGCTGGAGGCGTACCCGGTCAATATCGGACTGCTCGGCAAGGGCAACACGATGTCCCATGACGCCATGCACTCCCAACTGCGGGGTGGAGCACTCGGGTTCAAGATCCACGAGGACTGGGGTGCGACACCCGCCGTCATCGATGCCTGCCTGCGCGTCTGCGAGGAGACCGGGGCTCAGCTCGCCATCCACACCGACACGCTCAATGAGGCCGGGTTCGTCGCCGACACCCTGGCCGCCATCGCCGGGCGCACCATTCACGCATACCACACCGAGGGTGCGGGTGGCGGGCACGCACCCGACATCATCAGCGTCGTCTCGGAGCCGTACGTCCTGCCCAGCTCCACCAACCCGACGCGGCCGCACACCGTCAACACCATCGAGGAACACCTCGACATGCTGATGGTGTGCCACCACCTGAACCCTGCCGTGCCCGAGGACCTGGCGTTCGCCGAGTCCCGGATCCGGCCCTCGACCATCGCGGCCGAGGACATCCTGCACGACCTCGGTGCCATCTCGATCATCTCCTCCGACTCACAGGCCATGGGGCGCATCGGCGAGGTCGTCCTGCGCACCTGGCAGACCGCCCACGTGATGAAGAGGCGGCGCGGCGCACTGCCGGGCGACGGGCGGGCCGACAATCACCGAGTCCGTCGCTATGTCGCCAAATACACCATCAATCCGGCGGTGGCCCAGGGGCTCGACCGGGAGATCGGCTCCGTGGAGACCGGCAAGCTCGCCGACCTGGTCCTGTGGGAACCCGCCTTCTTCGGGGTCAAGCCGCAGACCGTCATCAAGGGCGGCCAGATCGCGTACGCACAGATGGGCGACGCCAACGCCTCCATCCCCACCCCGCAACCCGTCCTGCCGCGTCCGATGTTCGGTGCGGTCGGCAGGGCCCCGGCCGCCAACTCGTTCAACTTCGTGTCGGGTGCGGCGATCGAGGACGGGCTGCCCGAGCGGCTCGGGCTGGGGAAGCGGTTCGTGCCGATCACCAGTACCCGGGGCGTCACCAAGGCCGATATGCGGGAGAACGATGCGCTGCCCCGGGTCGACGTGGACCCCGACAGCTTCGCCGTGACGATCGACGGCGATCCGGTCGAACCGGCCCCCGCCGCCGAACTCCCCATGGCCCAGCGCTATTTCCTCTTCTGAGAACGGACGACGGATGAGCCGTGCCGCCCTGCTCGTTCTGGCCGACGGCCGGTTTCCCGCCGGTGGCCACGCCCACTCCGGCGGTGCCGAGGCCGCCGTGGTGGCGGGACGCATCCGCAACGCCGACGACCTCGCCGAATTCTGCCGGGGCCGTCTGCACACGGCCGGGCTCACCGCCGCCGCGCTCGCCGCAGCGGCCGCCCACGGGCACGATCCACTGGCCCTGGACGAGGCGGCAGACGCCCGTACGCCCTCACCCGCGCTGCGGGCGACCGCGCGCAAGCTCGGCCGGCAACTGATGAGGGCCGCCCGTGCGACCTGGCCGGGCGAGGAACTCGACGCATTCGCCCTGGCCCGGCCGCGCGGCGGCCATCAGCCGGTCGTGCTCGGCCTGACCGCACGTGCGGCAGGGCTCGGGCCCGAGGACGCCGCACACTGCGCCGCGTACGAGACGGTCGGCGGACCGGCCACAGCCGTGGTCCGGCTGCTCTCCCTCAACCCGTACGACGCCACCGCCGTCCTGGCCCGGCTTGCCCCCGAGCTCGACCGCGTTGCCGAGCGGGCCGCTGCCGCCGCGCACGGATCCATTGATGAACTGCCCGCCGCTTCAGCCCCGTTGCTCGACATCTCCGCCGAGGTCCACGCCGTACGGCCGGTCCGGCTCTTCGCCTCATGACCCCCGGCGCGCCGAACGGCACGCCGCCCGAACCGCACAGGAGCCGCACCATGCACCTCGACCACTCCCACCCGGGCCCGGCCGCTGTCGGCGCCGATGCCGCACGCCCCGACGGCACCCGCCGGGCCCTGCGCATCGGCCTCGGCGGGCCGGTCGGATCCGGGAAGACCGCGACCGTGGCCGCGCTCTGCCGCGCCCTGCGCGACCAGCTGTCCCTGGCCGTCGTCACCAATGACATCTACACCCGTGAGGACGCGGCCTTCCTGCTGCGCAACGCGGTGCTGCCGCCGGAGCGGATCCAGGCCGTCGAAACCGGAGCCTGTCCGCACACCGCCATCCGCGACGACATATCCGCCAACCTCGAAGCCGTCGAGGACCTGGAGGACACCGTGGGACCACTCGACCTCATCCTCGTGGAATCCGGCGGTGACAACCTCACGGCCACCTTCTCCAAGGGACTCGTGGACGCCCAGATCTTCATCATCGACGTCGCGGGCGGCGACGACATCCCACGTAAGGGCGGCCCCGGCGTCACCACATCCGACCTGCTGGTGATCAACAAGACCGACCTGGCGCCGTACGTCGGCTCCGACCTCGGCCGGATGGCCCGCGACGCCGCACAGCAGCGCGGCGACCTGCCCGTCGCCTTCACCTCGCTCACCTCGGGCGAAGGGGTCGGGCCGGTCGCGGACTGGGTACGGGGGCGGCTCGCCTCCTGGACCGCATGAGCGTCCGGGCCGACGCCCGCATCACCGCCGTACGCGACGGGCGCGGTGTCACCACGCTCCCCGTCCTGGAGAGTGACGGTCCGCTCGCCCTGCGACGGACGAGGGCCGCCCTACCCGGGACCGCGCGCGTCACTGTCGTCGGCGCGATGAGCGCCCCGCTCGGCGGTGACCGGCTCGCCGTCGAGGTGCGGGCCGGGCAGGGCGCCCGGCTCACCGTCGACTCGGCGGCGGCCACGGTCGCCCTTCCCGGCCCCGAAGACGTACCGGCCCACTACGGCATCGCGCTGAACGTGGAGGAGGGAGCCGAGCTCAACTGGCTTCCCGAACAGCTCATCTCGGCACACGGCAGTGAACTCCTGATGACCACGACCGTCGAACTCGCCCCCACCGCACGGCTGATGCTGCGCGAGGAACAGGTGCTCGGCCGGCACGGAGAGGCCACCGGCACACTCCTGAGCAGGCTCACCGTCCGCCGTTGCGGACGCCCGCTCCTCGATCAGCAACTGGCGTACGGGCCGGGCGCACCCGGCGGCTGGGACGGCCCGGCCGTGCTCGGCGGGCACCGAGCCATCGGCCAACTGCTCGTCGTGGACCCGGCCTTCGACGACAAGGGCCCGGAGACCCGGCTGCTGGGATCCACCGCCGTACTCACCCGGCTCCAGGGCCCCGCAGTCCTGGTGACCGCTCTCGCTGCCGACGCCAGGGACCTGCGCTCCGTGCTGGACCGGACGGCGGCCGGACTGGCCGGCCACGCGATCAGCTGAACACCGCTGTCAGGACACCGATGTCCGGTTATCGATTCGGTAAAGAAGTAGGGGCGCGACCTGTTCTCAGGCGGCTCACAGGAGACAGGATCCGCAGGAGGCACCTACTGAACAGCGCCGCACCCGAAGGCGCTTCACCATGGGGGAGGTTCCACTTGAGACGCACAGCAGCGCTCGGCTCGGCCGGGGCTCTGATCGCGGGCACGCTCATAGCGAGCGCGATAGCCGCACCGGCTGCCACCGCCGGCGGCCGCCACCACAACGGCTCCGAGGCGCGCGGCGTCCAGCTGGCCGCGGCACGCGCGGCCGGGGCCGGCATCGACTGGGCGGACTGTCCGGCCGACTGGGCCATCGCCGCGCCGATCCAGTGCGGATGGGTCACCGTCCCGCTCGACTACGCCAGGCCCGACGGCAAGCAGATCAAGATAGCCGTCGACCGGCACGTCAGCACCGGAACAAGCAGTGAGCGCCAGGGCGCCCTGATCTACAACCCGGGCGGCCCCGGCGGCTCGGGCATGGCGTTCCCCAAGCGGATCGCGACGAAGAGCCCGCTCTGGCTGAACACGGCGAAGGCCTACGACTTCGTCGGCTTCGACCCCCGAGGCGTCGGCCACTCGGCGCCGATCTCCTGCATCGACCCGCAGGAGTTCGTGAAGGTACCCAAGGCAGACCCGGTGCCCGACTCCGAGGCCGACAAGCGCGCCCAGCGCAAGCTCGCCGCCGAGTACGCCGACGGCTGCGCCGAACGCAGCGGCGACATGCTGCCGCACATGACCACCCCCAACACCGCGCGTGACCTGGACGTCATCCGTGCCGCGCTCGGTGAGAAGAAGCTCAACTACCTGGGCGTCTCCTACGGCACCTACCTCGGCGCGGTCTACGGCACGCTCTTCCCGTCGCACGTCCGCCGCATGGTCGTCGACAGCGTCGTCGACCCGTCGAAGGACAACATCTGGTACCAGGCCAACCTGAACCAGGACATCGCCTTCCAGAAGCGCTGGGGCGACTGGAAGGCCTGGGTCGCCGCCAACGACGCCACCTTCCACATCGGCGACACGCCCCAGAAGGTCGAGCAGGAGTGGCTGGCGCTGCGTGCGGCCGCCAAGAAGAGCCCGATCGGCGGCGTCCTCGGACCCGCCGAACTCATCGGGTTCTTCCAGAGCGCCCCGTACTACGACTCCGCCTGGGCGCCCACCGCCCGGACCTGGAGCGCCTACCGGGCCGGCGACACCCAGGCACTGATCGACGCCGCCGCCCCCGACCTGTCGGACACGGCGGGCAACATCCGTGCCGAGAACAGCAATGCCGTGTACACGGCGGTCGAGTGCGCGGACGCCAAGTGGCCCACCAGCTGGCAGAAGTGGGACCGCGACAACACCCGGCTGCACAAGGACCACCCGTTCATGACGTGGGCCAACGCCTGGATGAACCTGCCCTGTGCGACCTGGCAGGCCAAGCAGCAGACCCCGCTGGACGTCCGTACCGGCAAGGGCCTGCCCCCGGTGCTGATCGTGCAGTCCACGCGCGACGCCGCGACTCCGTACGAGGGCGCCGTCGAACTGCACAAGCGTTTCCGCGGCTCGCGCCTCATCACCGAGGAGGGGGCCGGATCGCACGGCGTCACCGGCCTGGTCAACCCCTGCGTCAACGAGCGGGTGGACAACTACCTGCTCACCGGGAAGACCGACCGGCGCGATGTGACGTGCACCCCGCACGCCACGCCGAAGCCGTAGCACCTGATTGACAGGACGGGCCGCCGGCAGGTTTCCGGCGGCCCGTCCGCAGGGGCGGGGCCCGGTTCACGCCTCCCGGTCGTACCGCTCCAGCCAGGCGTCCTCCGCCGCGTAGTCGAAGAGCCCGGTGCCGTAGGACCGCACCATCGCGGGATAGGCGTCCGTCCAGTCGCGGCCCGCCAGCTGCCCGGCGATCCACTCGACCGTCTCCGGCAGCGACTCGGCATAGTCCGTCACCGCCCGGTACCCGAGCTCCCGCTCAGCCGCGCTCATGTCATAGACGATGGGATGCGGGCTGCTCCAGGGTGTCCCACCCACGCCCTCCGGCGTGGCGTCCCCCGGCATCAGCACGGTCTGCGCGCTCCGGCCCAGCACCGCATCCACCGCCTCGCCGATCTCCGCGACCGTCGGTGCCTGCGGATCGGCGGCGTTGAGCACCCGCGAGCCCGGCTTCAGAGCGGCGAGGCGGATCAGCTCCGCCACATTGGCGGCATGGACGGGATGGAAGCGCGAGGTTCCCCCGTACGCCAGGACCCGCCGCGTGCGGCCGTCCAGGGCCCGCTTCACGAAGTAGAGCTCCCGAGGCGAGCGGCAGTACGGACCGTGGACCGCGCCCGCCCGCAACAGCGTGACCGGCAGCGACTCACCCGCCGCCAGCAGGTCCCGCTCCAGCCGGATCTTCCGTGTCGCGTACGTGGCCCCGCCCGGCGCGACCGTGGCCTGCGACTCCGGAAGCGGCACCGGGTAGCGCGGCGCCCCGTCCGGCTCGCCCTGCGTGTCGAAACTGCGACCGTGGTCGTCCTCGTACACCGCACCGCTGGAGACGACCACCGCGGAGCCGACCCGGTCCGCGAGCGCCGTCAGCTGCCGGGCATGCGGTTCTCCGTACGCCACCATGTCGACCAGCACGTCACAGCCGTCGCCCAGCGCCGCCGCGAGCGCACCGTCCTCGTCGCGGTCCAGTGCGACCGTCCGGACGTCCTCGTGCCAGCTGGTGTCACGGCCACCGCCGCGCGAGGCGGCGGTGACGTCCCAGCCGTCCTCGACGAGCGAGCGCACCGCCGCCCGCCCGATCTGACCTGTCGCTCCCAGCACCCATGCATGTCCCTTGCTCATACACCGGACGCTAGAGCCTGCGCACCGTCCCGACCAGCGGGGTTCACCGACCGCGAATCCGCCGTCAGCGTCGACGTTTCGGGAACTTCCCCGCACCGTCCTCCTGTTCGGCGGCCTTCACCTTGGCCGCGTACTCGTCGACGTACTCCTGACCGGAGAGACCGAGGATCGCGTACATGATCTCGTCGGTGACCGCCCGGATCGCCGCCTTCTCGTTCTCCAGACCGGCGTAGCGGGAGAAGTCCAGCGGTTCGCCGAAGCGGATGGTGACCTGCTTGATGCGCGGGACGACCTTCCCGGGCGGCTGGATCTCGAACGTGCCGACCATCGCGCACGGCACCACCGGAACCTGCGCCCGGATGGCCATCACCGCCACACCGACCTTGCCCTTGTAGAGCCGGCCGTCGTGCGAACGGGTGCCCTCCGGATAGATCCCCAGCAGCTCGCCCCTGCCCAGCACCCCGAGCCCCTCGCGGATCGCCGCCTGCCCGGCGTTCTTGCCCGACCGGTCCACCGGGATCTGACCGATGCTGCGGAAGAACGCGGCGGTCAGACGGCCCTTCACACCGGGTCCGGTGAAGTACTCCGCCTTCGCGAGGAAGGTGACCCGCCGCTTGATGATGGCCGGCATCAGGAAGTGGTCGGAGAAGGACAGATGGTTGCCGGCGATGATCGCTCCGCCGTCGGCCGGAATGTTCTCCATCCCCTTGATGACGGGGCGGAAGAACAACCGCAGCAGCGGCCCCAGGACGACGTACTTGAGCACGTAATAGAACACGGGCGGCTCCAAGCTCTGCCGGATCGGCTCCGGGGCTGCGTTCTCCCAGGTCGGCGGATGTCTCTGCGGGAACAGCCTAGGGCCGGCCGGCGACTCCTGTAACCGTCTGCGACCGTGCCGACCTGATGTCGTACGCATCGGTGCGGAAGTGGATCCTCCGATGTTACGGGGCCACAGGCGTTCTCCCCGGACCCGTAGCGGGTCAGGGACAGTACTGCGGTGCCTGGTCCAGGTTGTTCTCCGTGACGAGGACCAGGGGGACGGAGTCGATCCGGGCAGCCTTCTTCCCGGCGAGCAGCGCCAAGGTGTTCCTGACGGCCATGGTCCCGTTCACCAAGGGGGAGTTGGTGACGGTGGCGGACAGCCGACCGCTCCTGATCGCGGCCAGGCCCTTGTCGGTTCCGTTCACCGTCACGATCCTGACGCCCTTCGTCCCGGCCGCGTCGAAGGCATTGCGCACCGCGAAGGCCATTTCCTCGTTGGCGACGAAGGCGTAGTCGAGGCCCGGGTGTTCACGGATCATCGTGGCTGCGACATCACGCGCCCGCACCGGGTCGAACATGCCGGGTCCTTCGGCCACGATCTCTGCGTTGTCGGGCAGCCCGGCAGTGAAACCGGAGACGAGCAGATCGGAGGCTGCGCCCGGCGCGCCGGCGACGACACCGACCTCGGCCGGCTTCCCGTTCGCGTCCTTATCGATCCACTCGGCGTCGAGACGGCCTGCCTGTTCGAGGTCCACGACGACCGCCCCGAGGATGTCCGAGGTGTCCTTCGGCACCACCGAGGTCAGGAAGACGGGCGTGCCGGCGCTCCGGGCCCGGGCGATGTCGCCCGGCAGGGCGTCGATGTCCACGGGCTGAACGATCAGCGCGTCCACCTTCCACGACGTCATCTTCCCGATGTTCTCCAGCTCCTTCGCCGCGTCCTGCTGCGAGTTCGCGGTGAACAGCCTGACGCCCTCGTTCTCCGCCGAGAGTTCGACGGCACCCTGGAGGCACGTGTGGAAATCGGTGTGGGCCCCGTTGACGAATCCGAGCGTGACGGTGGTGTCGTGCCCCGCGCCGGAGCCGCCACCGCAGCCGCTCAGCACGAGAGCGGCGCCGGCGGCCGATGCGGTCAGTGCTCTGCGGGACGTGCGCGGTCTCTTCGGTTCGTCCGGTCTGTCATGAGGAAGGAGCACGGGGGAGTACCGCCTTTCGTGGGGCTGTTCAGCCCATCTGGTCCTGCGGCGACAGGTGTTCCACCGTCACGCCGGTGTCGGTGAACGTGCGGGTCACATGCCCCGAGCTGTAGACCCACAGAATGCGCAACGGCGTGTCGCCCACGTTTCGGAAGAGGTGCGGTACGGGGGCGGGGACGTACGTGGTGTCGTACCTCTCCAGACGGGTCACCTCGCCATCGATCACCACCTCCGCGTCACCGTCGAGGACCGTGACGTGCTCGTCGCAGTTGTGCGAGTGCAGGGGCGCCCCGGAGCCGACCGGATAGACGCTGATTCCGCTGGTGATCCGGTTCTCGCCACCGGCGGAGGCTGTGGTGACCAAGGGCGTCGTGACGACCGCGCCGCCACGGTCGAGGAGGGGGACGTCGGCGACTTTGATGACGGTGGACATCAGGGGGGTTCCTTTCGGCAGGGCTGCGCCGAACGAGGCTAGGGCCAGGAACCGGGAAGGGATGCCCTCCGGTATGCAGTTTTACATTGCACGTCAGGAGGGATGTGGTTGCCGGATACGCGGGTACGGTCGGCCACCATTGCACGGCGAAACCGGACCGTGCCCGAGGCTAAGGCGGATCGCCGACATGAGGCTCCCCGTACTCACCGAACACGAAATGACTCCGCCCCAGAAGGAGCTGGCCGACCGCATCACGGCCCGCCGCGGTGCGGTGCGGGGGCCGTTCCGGGTCTGGCTGCACAGCCCGCAGATGTGTGAACGCGCCGAATCGCTCGGTGCCTTCGCCCGCTTCGACTGCAGCCTTCCCGAGCATCTGCGCGAGCTCACCCTGCTGCTCGCGGCCCGCAACTGGGACGCCCAGTACTCATGGAACGCGCACGTGCGCAGCGCGATAGCGTCCGGGGTGCCCGAGGAAGCGGTGCAGGCCATCGCCGAGCGGCGCCGGCCGGACTTCGGGAACGAGCCGGACCAGGCGTTCTACGAGTTCTGCCGGGAGATCCTCCAGGACCACTTCGTCTCCGACGAGACGTTCGCCCGCGCCCACGAGCACTTCGGTTCGCAGGGCCTGGTCGACACCATCGGGGCGCTCGGCAACTTCACCATGCTCGGCATGTGTCTCAACGCCTTCCAGGTCGACCTCCAGGCCGACCGCGAGCCCCCCTTCCCGGACATCCGCGGATTCGAGCGGGTCGTCCGTGACGGGGACGGGCCCCGGCCGTGACGGGGCGGACCACCCGTCCCGGCGCCACCGAGGCCCCCGGCCCCGGCCGCTGCGCACCCCTGGTCCGGCTCCGCGGGGTCACCAAGAGCTTCGGCGGGGCCGCCGCGCTCAAAGGGGTCGACCTGGACCTGTATCCGGGAGAGATCCACGCGCTGATGGGCATGAACGGTGCCGGCAAGTCGACGCTCGTCCAGGTCCTCTCCGGAGTGCACCAGGCGGACGGCGGCACCATCGGCGTCGACGGGCACGACCACAGCGGCCTCACCGTGCGCAGGGCCCGCCACCTCGGCATCGCCTTCGTACCGCAGCGCCGCGAGCTGGTCATGGGCCTGAGCGTGGCCGAGAACATCATGCTCGGCGACCTGCCCCGCCGGGGCGGCATCGTGAGCCGGCCGCGGATGGTCTCCCTGGCCCGGACCGCCCTCGCCGGCCTGGGCATCGACATCGACGTGCGGCGCATGGCGGGCGAACTCACCGTCGCCGAGCAGACCATGGTCGAGGTCGCCCGGGAGGTCCGGCGCGGCGGACGTGTGCTGATCCTCGACGAGCCGACCGCGTGCCTCGGCGCGGAGGCCGCCGGACGGATCAGGGAGCTGGTCCGCAGACTGCGCGACGAAGGTGTCGCCGTCGTCTACATCTCGCACTACATCGACGAGGTACTGGGCCTCGCGGACCGGGTGACGGTGCTGCGCGACGGCGCGGTGGTGCGCAGCGCACCGGCCGCCGGCTTCGACGCGGCGGAGCTCGTACGCGGCATGGTCGGCCGGGACGTGGTGTCGTACCGGCCGGAGCGGCCCGCCCCCGGGGACGAGGTCGGCCTCGCGATCCGCGGTCTCACCCACGGCAGGTCCATTCGCGACTTCACCGCGCAGGTCCGCAAGGGCGAGGTCGTCGCCGTGCTCGGTCCCGCCGGGGACGCCCAGTCGTGCCTGTTCGACCTGCTCTCCGGACGGCAGCGGCCGCAGGGCGGGGAGCTCCACGTGGACGCTCGGTCCGTGCCGCTGGGACGGGTGCCGGCCTCGCTCGCGAGCGGGCTGCGCTGTGTCACGGGGGACCGCCGCGCCCTGGGCCTCGTGCCGGGACTCTCCGTGGACGAGAACCTGATGCTCGCCGACGACCGGTTCCACCGCAGGCGGCTGCACCGCCGGGGCGACCTGGCCCGGCGTTCGGCGACCCGCCGCAAGGACTACGGGGTCGTGACGCTCGGTGGTGACCCGCCGGTCGGCAGTCTGTCCGGCGGCAACCAGCAGAAGGTGCTCCTTGCCAAGTGGCTGGAGACCGCCCCCACGGCCTGCTTCCTCGAAGACCCCACCAACGGCGTGGACGTCGCAGCCGTGGCGGACATCCACACCCTCATCGACGCCCTCGCCTCGCGAGGGGTCGCGGTTCTGCTCGCCTCCTCGTCCGCGGAGGAGGCGATGCGCCTGGCCGACCGGATCCTCGTGGTCCGGGCGGGGCGCACCGTCGCGGAGTACGACACCACTGCCATCACCCGCGACGAACTCGTCGCCACCGCCCTCGGAGGAGCGCCGAAGTGAGCCTGAAATCCCCCTCCGTCGCCCCTGGCCGGGCGACCGTTCCGGCCGCCGGCCGGCCCCGCCCGACGATCAGGTCGCTGGGCCGGATACCCCACGGCGGACTGATCGCCGTCCTGATCCTGATGATCGTCTTCACCGCTCTGCGGGCGGACTCGTTCACCACCTCGCAGAACCTCCTCAACATCCTCCGCCAGATCAGCGTGACCGCCGTCATCGCCGGCGGACTCACCCTGCTGATGACGGCGGGCGGCATGGACTTCTCGATGGGCAGCAATGCCGCCGTGACCACAGCCGTGGCCGCGCAGCTGCTTTCCCACGGCCAGTCCACGACCGTCACGGTGGTCGTCACGCTCCTGCTGGCCACGGTGATCGGCCTGGTCAACGGCTTGGTCGTGACCTTCACCCGGGTGGCGCCGTTCGTCGCGACACTGGCGACGGCCATGCTGCTCGACGGGGTCGCCCTGCTCGTCCTGAACGGCATGAGCATCTCCATCGGGGACCGGATGTCGGCGCTCGGCAACTCCAAGGTCCTCGGCATTCCCTGGCTGCTGATCGTGGCCGTCGTGGTTCTGGCGGCCGTCGGTCTGGCGATGCGGTTCACCACCTTCGGGCGGGACGCCTTCGCGATGGGCGGCAACGAACACGTCGCCCGGCTGAGCGGCATCAACGTACCCGCCCGCAAGCTCGCCCTCTACGCTCTCGCCGGAGGTCTGTCCGGTCTGGCCGGACTGATGCTCCTCTCCCGCCTGGGCGCCAGCGCACCCAACACCGGAGGCCTTCAGCTCCAGCTCACCGCAGTGGCCGCCGTGGTCATCGGGGGCACCCTGCTGTCCGGCGGGCACGGCACGATTCCCGGCACCGTGCTCGGTGTGATCCTTCTGGGCGTCGTCGCCAACGCGCTGAACCTGCTCCAGGTCAACAGCTACTACCAGCCCGTCGTCACCGGTGCGGTGCTCCTCGTCGCGGCCGTGGTCAACGAGTTCAACCGCAGGTCCGGGCCCGGTCACTGACCCACGGCCCCGCCGGCTCCCCCCACACCCTTCCCGTCAATGTCGCAGGAAAGGTCATACCTCCATGCCATCGACCACCCGCTCCCGTCGCGTCCTCGCGGCCTCGCTCGCCGGCGTCGCCGCGCTCGTCCTGTCCGGATGTTCCGACAGCGGCGACGGCGGATCCGGTGACGGCGCCAGCTCCCTGGGGTTCGTCAACGGCGCCAACACCCACTTCCACACCTGTCTGCTCAAGGCCGTCGAGCAGACGGCCAAGGTGAAGGGGGCGAAGCTGTACTCCGCCAACTCCAAGCAGGACGCGGGCACCGAACTGTCCAACATCGAGGACATGATCGCCCGGAACGTGAGCGCGCTGATCGTGCAGACCGTCAACGTCGACGCGCTCGAAGGTGACATCACCAAGGCGAAGAACGCGGGTATCCCGATCTATCTCACCTCGGTCGCCACCGACGACCTCTCCGACATCCTGGGTGCCGCCGTCGTGGACCTCAAGAAGGTCGGCGCCATGGACGCCGGCTGGATCGAGAAGGACGCTGCCGGAAAGCAGGTGCAGGTCGGCGTGGTCGCCGGTGCGCCAGGTGCCGCATCCGACCTGCTGGTCGGCGGCTTCAAGGCGGCGCTCCCGGCCACCGCGAAGGTGGTGGCGAACCAGCCCGGCATGTTCAACCCCGCCAAGGCGCAGGACGTCGCGGAGAACATGATCCAGGCGCATCCCGACCTCGACTACGCCTTCGTCGCCAACGAGGAGATGGCCTTCGCCGTTCGTAAGGCCTTCGATGCCGCCGGCGCGAAGGACGTCAAGATCGTCTCGGTGAACGGTACGGAGGAGGGGATCGCCGCCGTCCGGGCCGGCACGCTCTCCGCGACCGTGGCCAACTCGGCCATGACGATCGGCCAGACCGCCGTCGAGAAGACGCTGGCCCTGCTCGCCGACAAGAAGGGCGACAAGATCAGCAATGTTCCGTTGACTCTTGTCACCAAGGACAACGTGGCGCAAGCTCCTCAATACTGCCCCAAGTAACCCGGACGGGCCGGTTTCCGGTGCCCACGCTGCGGCTCGGTCACAGCAAACGCCCGTACCCTCGCCGCACCACCACCCCGGCCGCGCGGCCGGCGGCAGCGGCAACACCCGCCCTTACGCCGGCCGCGCGGCCGGCGGCAGCGGCAACACCCGCCCTTACGCACGACCGGCCCCGGGTCCACCGGCCCCGGGGCCGTCCGGAGGATCCATGGACCGCCTGCTCGTCATGCACAGCTTCGTCACCGTCGCCCAGACCGGCAGTTTCAACGGTGCCGCCAAGAAACTGGGTTCCTCGGGATCCTTGGTGTCACGGCATGTGGCGGAGCTGGAGCGACAGGTGGGCGTACGCCTCGTCCATCGCACCGCGCGCTCGGTGAGCCTGACCGAGCAGGGCCAGAGATACGCCGAATTCTGCATACGCATTCTCGGGGAGATAGAGACAGAGGACGCCTCGATCGCCCATCTTCACGACCGCCCCGAAGGGGCGCTGAGCATCAGCTGTCCGAAATGGATAGGCAGTCTCGATCTGGGTGACGCCATCGCGGCCTTCTCCGCGGCGCATCCGAAGATTCAGGTGCGCTTCGAACTCGGCGGAATGTCCGACCGTACCTATGACTTCCTGGAGGGCGGCTTCGATGTCGCGTTCCACACCCGGGACCTGCGCGACTCCGGCGTACGCCTCAAGAAGATCGCCTCGCTGCCCTTCATGCTGTGTGCCGCCCCCTCGTACCTGAAGCGGCACGGGGCTCTGACCGAACCCAACGGCGTCGCCTCCCATGACTGCCTGGTGCACGTCAATGACCCGGTCTGGCGCATCGGCCACGGACACGCCTCCACGCTGCACAAGATCCGTAACGTGGCGTTCTCGTCCAACTCCTACATCGCGTTGCAGAAGGCCGCCGTCCACGGCCGCGGTATCGGTCTGCTTCCGCAGCGGTCGGCCTACGACGACCTGCTGTCCGGGGCGCTGGAGGTCCTCCTTCCCGAACGGGGCGTCCCCGACCGCCCGCTCTTCGCCATCTACGGACCCGGCCCGTCCACTCCCCGTAAAGTCGGCGTATTCCTTGAATTCCTTACCGAATGGTTTTCCAAGAACCCCATTCCCAGGATTCCCGAAAGCGTCTGAGCGGTAGGCCGCACCCCGCGCAATCAAGGATTGCGGAGCCTGCACCGCAGGACCGTTGAGGTGTGCGGCCGGCAAATCTAGGATCGCCGGGAACGGTGACCGGTCCGCATGCGGCGACATCATCTGAAGTGAGGAATCCATGGGGATCCAGCGAATCGAATCGGTCACCTACAGCGTCGAGGTACTCGAGGAGTCTGTGCGGTTCTTCGAAGACTTCGGCCTCTTCCTGGTCGAACGGACCGAAGAGCACGCGGTGTTCGAGACCCTCGCCGGGCAGACCCTCCACCTGGACACCTGCCCCGGACCGATGCTCCCGGCGCCCGTCGAGGACGGCCCCACCCTCCGCGAGGTGGTGTGGGGCGTCGACACGGCCGAGGAACTGGAACGGATCGTGGAAGCGGTGCGGCGCGACCACCCCGTCCGCACGAGCGCCGACGGAGTCCACCGAACCGTCGATGTGACCGGCTTCGGGGTGGGCCTCACCCTCGCCCGGCCCAGGCCCCTGCCGGCCCGCTCCCGGACCGCCAACGTCTCCGGCGACATCACCCGCTGGAACGCGCCCCTGGGAACGGTCGGACAGGTCCGGCCGCTGCGGATGTGCCACGTCGCCCTCAACATCGCCAAGGAGGGCCGGGAGGAGGCCGTCGCCTTCTACACCGGCCTGCTCGGCTTCCGGCCGACCGATGTCGTCGAGCCCATGGGCGTGTTCATGCAGGCGCCCGGCGACGACGACCAGCACACCTTCCTGCTGTGCCACCGACCCGACCGGGCGGGCGTCAACCACATCGCGTACGAGGTCCCAGGCTTCGACGACGTAGTCGAAGGCGGCAACCACATGATCGAGCGCGGCTGGCGGGAGGCCCGGAAACTGGGCCGGCACACCATCGGCTCCAACGTCTTCCGCTTTCTGCACGCCCCGTGCGGCGGCCGTGTGGAGTACGCCTGCGACATGGACCGGGTCGACGACACCTTCGAGACCCGCGTCCACGCGACCGCGCCGCCGCACACCATCTGGGCGCTGCGCTCCAACCGGGACGCCCAGGACGCCCCGGCCTCCTGAACCGACACCTCCCCGTTCCCCCGAGAGGGCACCCACCCATGACCACCGACCACGGCTACCCGCCCGTCCGCATGTTCATAGCGGGCGAGTGGTGCCAGGGCAGCACCGGACAGACGTCCCCCGTCGTCAACCCCGCCACCGAGCAGGTCATCGGCGAGGTGCCGCTGGCCACCCCCGCGGACCTGGACCGCGCCGCCGAGGCCGCCGCCGACGGCTTCGAGGTCTGGCGCAACACGCCGATCGCCCGCCGCACCACGATCCTGCACGCCGCGGCCGACCTGGCCACGGAGCGCGCCGAGGCGATCGGCCGCATCATGACCGTGGAGCAGGGAAAACCGCTCGCCGAAGCAGCCGGGGAGGTCCGCAGGGTCGCCGACTCGCTCCGCTGGCACGCCGACGACGCCCGCCGCGCCTACGGCCGCATCATCCCCGCCGCCCCCGGCACCCTGCTCACGGTGCGCCGCGAGCCCATCGGTCCGGTCGCCGCCTTCGTCCCGTGGAACTTCCCGGCCGGCTCACCGATGCGCAAGATCTCCGCCGCACTCGCCGCCGGCTGCTCCCTCGTCATCAAGGCGTCCGAGGAGACCCCCGGGACGGCCTGCGCCCTGGTGCGCTGCTTCGAGGACGCAGGTGTTCCGGCGGGGGCCCTCAACCTCGTCTTCGGCGAGCCCGCGGAGGTCTCCTCCCGGCTGATCGCCCACCCGGCCGTCCGGCTGATCGCCTTCACCGGATCCGTCCCCGTCGGCAAGCTGCTCGCCGCCGACGCCGGTGCGCGGATGAAGCCCTCGCTGATGGAGCTCGGCGGGCACGCCCCGGTCATCGTCTGCGCCGACACCGATCCCGTTGTCGCCGCCCGCCGTGCGGCCGGCGCGAAGTTCGCCAACGCCGGGCAGGTGTGCACCTCGCCCAGCCGGTTCCTGGTGCACGAGAGCATCGTCGAGGAGTTCACCGCCGCCTTCGTGAAGGCCGCCGACGCCCACCGCGTCGGCGACGGGCTCGACGCCGCGACCACCATGGGGCCGCTCGCCAACGAGCGGCGGCTCGCGGCGATGGAACGTCTCACCGCCGACGCCGTGGCCCGCGGCGCGACGGTCCTCATCGGCGGCGAGCGCGTCGAGGGGCCGGGCTACTTCTACCCGCCCACGGTCCTGACCGACGTCCCCGCCGACGCCCTCGTCATGACCGAGGAGCCTTTCGGCCCGATTGCCCCCCTCGTCTCCTTCACCGAACTGGACGACGCGCTGGAGCAGGCCAACTCCCTTCCGTACGGACTCGCCGCGTACGGCTTCACCGAGTCCGCGGCCACCGCCGAGCGCCTTGCGGGCGGGCTCCAGGCGGGCATCGTGTCGATCAACCACTGCGGTGGCTCCGTCCACGAGGCACCCTCCGGCGGAATGAAGGACAGCGGCTACGGGCGCGAGGGCGGCCCGGAGGGGCTGGACGGCTACCTCGTCACCAAGCGCGTCTCCCACCTGCTGGCCGGCTGAACACCATGCGATACACGCGTGTCGCGGCCGGCGGAATGGCGGTGTGGGGCCGCGTCCACGACGAGCACATCGAGCTGCTGTCCGAGTCACCGCTGGACGGCCGGCCCACCGTCATCGGGACCGTGGCGCAGTCCGAGGCCGTGTGGCTGCCGCCCGTCGTCCCGCCCGTCTTCTACGCCGTCGGACTCAACTACACCCGCCACATCGAACACGCCCGCGCGCTCGGCAACACCGCAGCGGTCATGCCCGAGCGGCCGGAGATCGGCTACCGCGCCAACAACGCCCTGACCGGACACCTCTCGCCCATCGTGAAGCCGCGCGAGGTGACCGGCAGGTTCGAGGCCGAGCCCGAACTGGTCGCCGTCATCGGCCGCACCCTGAGGCACGCCACGTACGAGCAGGCGAGGGAAGCGGTGTTCGGCTGGACGATCGGCAACGACGTCAGCGCCCGCACCTGGCAGCACGAGGACCGCACCTTCTGGCGCAGCAAGAACGCCGACTCCTTCAAACCGATGGGGCCGTGGATCGAGACGGACGTGGACGCACTCGCCCAGACGACGACCCTGCGGGTCGACGGCCAGGTGCGCGCCTCCTTCCCGACAGGCGGAATGGTGTTCGACCCGTACGAGTACATCGTCGAGATGACCCGCTACCTCACCCTGCAGCCCGGCGACGTCCTGTGGATGGGCGCCGAGTCCACCTGCGGACTGGAACCGGGCAACACGGTCGAGGTCGAGATCAGCGGCATCGGCGTCCTGGCCAACCCCGTGCACGAGGAGCCGCCCCGATGCTGAGCCGCCGCGAGCAGCCACCGAAAGGAAACGAGCCATGAGCAGGGAACCCCGCTACATCCATCACGTCAACTTCCCCACCACCGACCCCGACCGGACCGCCGAGTGGTACGCCAAGGTCTTCGGGATGAAGCGCATCATGCCCAAGTCCAACACCCGTGTGGTGCTGATGACCCGGGGCAACTTCGACCTGCACTTCACCCCGGTCGAGGAGATGGAACGGATGGCGCCGTACCACTTCGCCGTCGAGGTCGACGACTGGGACGACTTCATGGCGCACCTGAAGGAACTGGGCATCCGGCACACCCGCCCGATCGAACGCCCGGAGAACCAGTCCAAGTTCTGCTACATCCACGACCCCGACCACACCATGATCGAGCTGGTCTTCCACGGCAGGCGCCCCAACTGACCGGTTCTTGCGAGGAGATGTTCCATGCCCTACGCCGATTCCGACGGCACCTCCATCTACTACGAACGCCATGGCAGCGGTCCCGCGATCCTCTTCGTGCACGGATCGGGCGGGCACCACGCCGCCTGGTGGCAGCAGGTCGCCGCACTCCGTGCGGAGTTCACCGTCGTCACCGTGGACCTGCGCGGTTTCGGCAGGTCCGACTCGTCCATGCCGGAGTTCGACGGACAGGACTTCCCCGGCGACGTCGTCGCCGTCCTGGACGCCGAGCAGCTGACCGATGTCATGGTCGTCGGCCAGTCCATCGGCTCCGTCGCCGCACTGCGCGCCGCCCTGCTGCGCCCCGACCGGGTCTCCGCCGCCGTCCTCGGCCACTCCCTGGGCGGCATCAGCCACCCGGAACTCACCGAACTGGCCGCCGCCGACCGCGCCGAGGCCGTCAAGCTGCCCGTCATCGACCGGCTGCTCACGAAGCGGTTCCAGCAGGAACGGGCCGACCTCACCTTTCTGTTCCAGCAGATGGGCACGTTCAACGTCGCCAAGATGGCTGACCTGCGCAACCTTGACACCGACGGTCCGAGCCTGGACGACATCCGGGACTCGGGTGTGAAGGTCGCCTTCCTGGCCGGCGAGAAGGACGCGGTCCTCAGCGAGAAGACCGTCACCCGCGCCCACGAACTGCTCCTGGGCTCCCATCTGGAGATCGTCCCCGGCGCCCCGCACTCCATGTACTGGGAGGTGCCCGCGCAGTACAACGCGGCCGTCGCCCACCTGCGCCGCACTCTCACCGCACCGAAGGAAGCAGCATGACCAGCTCGAAGGAAGCAGCATGAGCAGCCTCACGCTCGACGCCGCCGACGCGATCGCCGACGCCGTCATCGAGCGCGCCCAGGCGCTGGGCAAGGCCGTGAGCGTCGCCGTCGTGGACGCCGGCGGGTTCCCGGTCAGCATCCGCCGCTCGGACGGCGCCCGGCCGCTCACCCCCGACATCGCGCGGGCCAAGGCGTACACCGCGGCCGTGATGCAGCGGCCCGGCAAGATGCTGAAGAAGTGGCAGGAGAGCCAGCCCGTCTTCTTCTCCCAGCTCTCCCAGCTCCCCGGCGCCGCCATGCCGATCATGGCCGCCGACGGCAGCGTCACCGTCAAGAAGGACGGCGTGATCATCGGCGGCCTCGGCGTCGCAGGCGGCACCGCCGACGAGGACCAGCAGATCGCCGACGAGATCCTCGAATCCCTCGGCTACGAGCTGGAGTTCCCCGCCTGGGGCGTCCCCGGCAAGTCCACCGGTAAGGAGTGAGTCATGGCGGATACGTTCAACTACCGCATCGACCACCACGGCAGCCTGGTCCGCCCCGCGGCCCTGCTGACCGCCCGCGCGCAGTACGCACGGGGTGAGACCGGGGCCGACGTGCTCCAGGAGGCCGAACGCACCGCGGTCGAGGAAGCGGTGACGTTCCAGCGCAGGCTGCGCACCACCGTGGTCACCGACGGCGACCTCCCCCGCGAGGACTTCCGCAGCGCCGTGCTCGACCATGTCTCCGGATTCCGGCGTACCGGCGAGGAGACCGACGGCCTGGCCCACTGGGTGGCGGAGACCCTTCCGAAGGCCGACGGTCCGCTGGTGGCCGACGGGGTGGCACGGTTCGCCGGACTGACGGTGATCGCGCCCAAGGTGTCCCTGCCCTCGCCGGCCTACCTCGCCGCGACGTGCTTCGACCCGGACCTCGCCGGCTCCGGCGGTCCCGCGTCGGCCCGGGAGCTCGGCGAGGCGCTGGCCGAGATCATCCATCGGGAGATCGAGCTGCTGGTCGCCCGTGGGGTGAAGCTCGTCCAGCTCAACAACCCGCTCCTGCTCGCCCACACCGCGACCGGGGCCGCCGCACCCACCGCGCTCTCCTTCGAGGACGCGCTGGCCGTGGACGCCCTGGCGGTACGCCTGGACACGCGCCCCGAAGGCGTCCGGGTGGGCCTCTGCCCCGGCTGGTCGGCGCCCCCACAGGTGGACCGGGCCGCGGCCGAAGGGCTCTTCGAGGCTGTCCCGGCAGACCGCTGGGTGCTGCCGTTCGACCAGGGCACGGCGGCCGAGCTCGACCTGCTGGCAGCCCTGCCCGAGGACCGGGACGCCTGTCTGGGCGTCGTCGACCCCCGGGTCGCCGAGGTCGAGGAGCTGGACGCGGTGCTGACGCGCATCGACGCCGCTGCCGAGGTCAAGGACCTTGAGGACATGGCCCTTTCACCCTCCCGCGGCTTCGCCGACACCGCCGGCCGGCCGCTGCTGACCACGGAGGAGCAGCGCCGCAAACTGGTCCTGGTCGAGACGCTGGCCCGCTACTGCTGGGGCAACGAGTTCTGACCCGCACGCGGGACGGCCGGGAAGCACCGTGGTGCTCCCCGGCCGTCCCGGAACCGTCCCTCAGAGACGTTCGGCGAACGTCACCGTCCGGTCCGTCAGCAGCGGACGCACCGTTCCGGCGATGAGCTCCGCGAAGTGGTCCGTCGACGCGTGCGCGTCGAATCCCGCCCGGTCGGTGTACACCTCGTACAGCACGAAGCCGCCCGGCACCTCCTCCTGCGCGTGCACCTCGTACACCAGGTTCGCGGGCTCGTTCCGGGTGTGCTCGCGCATCTTCAGCAGCGCGGCCCGCACCGTCGCCCCGTCGGCGGGCTCACAGCGGTAGTGGGCGAAGACGGCGTACGCCATGGGTGTCTCTCTTTCGGTCCTGCGATGGTGCGCAACTGCGCGCCGGGCCAGCCGATTCCAGCACGGATCATGCAGGCCGCGGCCCTCACGGCGCGCAACCAATGACTGCCGCCCCGGCTCTGTCCGTGCCGCCCTCCGATGGTGTGTCGTACATGCGGTTCCCCGAAACCGGATCCGCGACCGCGACGACCGCATCGCGGCGAACGAGAGAAGTGATTGTGATGCGTACCGTGGAAACACTCCTGGGCGGTCAGTGGGTGGACTCCGGCGAGTGGATCGACGTGCACGACCCGGCCGACCTGCGCGCCCCCGCCTTCCGCGTCCCCGCGCTGACCCCCGAGGACGTCACTCGCGCCTACGACGCCGCGGAGGCGGGTGCCGTCCTGTGGCGGCGCACCAGCCCCATCGAGCGGAGCGCGGTGCTGGGCCGCGCGGCCGGGCTGCTGCGGGAGCGCATCGAGGAGATCGCCGCCGACGTTGCCACCGAGAACGGCAAGACCCGCGCCGAAGCGCGCGGCGAGGCACTCAAGGCCGCCGACTTCCTGGAGTACTACGGCCTGCTCGTGGGCCGCGGTGGCTACGGCACGCTGCTCCACGACGTCCGCCCCGACACCCGCACCAGCGCCCACCAGGAGCCGCTCGGGGTCGTATTGGCGATCACTCCGTGGAACGACCCGCTGATCACCCCGGCCCGCAAGCTGGCGCCCGCCCTGGCCGCCGGCAACGCGGCCGTCCTCAAGCCCGCCACCGAGACCCCCGTCTCCGGACTCCACCTGGCCCGCGCCCTGCACGACGCCGGTCTGCCCGCCGGCGTCCTGAACGTCATCACCGGCCGCACCGGCGAGATCAGCGAGGCGCTGCTCGGCGACCCGCGCATCGCCGCGGTCACCTTCACCGGCGGCAACGAGGTCGGCGACCGGCTGCGCGAGCGGTTCGCCATCCGCAACATCCGCTTCCAGGGCGAACTGGGCGGCAAGAACGCCTCCGTCGTCCTCGCCGACGCGGATCTGCCCAGGGCCGCCAGGACCGTCGCGGCGGCCTCGTTCGGGCAGGCCGGACAGCGCTGCACCGCCACCAGCCGGGTGATCGTCCAGCGGCAGGTGTACCTGGAGTTCACGAAGCTGCTCCTCGACGAGGTCGCAGCCCTGCGCACCGGACCCGGCCTCGCCGAGGGGACGACGATGGGACCGCTCTCCGGAGCCCGGCAGCGCGACGGTGTGCTCGCCGCGATCGCGGGCGCGGTCGAGCAGGGCGCGACGGTGATCGCGGGAGGAGACGGCGCGGGGAAGGACCTGCCCGCACACGGCTGCTTCGTCCGTCCCACCGTCCTCGCGGACGTCACGCCGGCCATGGACATCTGGCGCGACGAGGTGTTCGGCCCGGTCCTCGCGCTGCGCGCGGTCGACTCGTTCGACGAGGCCGTCGACGCGGTGAACGACTCCGCCTTCGGACTCGCCGCCGCCGTCTTCACCCAGGACCTGGGCGCCGCCCACCGCTTCGCGGACCGGGCCGAGTGCGGGCAGGTCGCCGTGAATCTGACCACTCCGGGCTGGGATGTCCACCACCCCTTCGGCGGGTTCCGGGATTCCGGTTCACCGTTCAAGGAGCAGGGTATTGAGGCCCTTCGCTTCTACACCCGCGTCAAGACCGTCGCGATCCACTTCGGCGCATGACGCCCGTAGCGACCGGACAACCCGCACCAACCGAACAGAGAGGAGGAGCCGATGGCTGACGAGACGATCGGCGTCGTCGGCGCCGGCATCGTGGGCCTCGCCACCGCCCGCGAGATCGCCCTGCGCCGCCCCGGCACCCGCGTCGTGGTCCTGGAGAAGGAGAGCGGCGTCGCCGCCCACCAGACCGGCCACAACTCCGGCGTCGTACACGCCGGGATCTACTACACACCAGGCAGCCTCAAGGCCCGGCTGTGCACCCGCGGCGCCACGCTCCTGCGTGAATACTGTACGGACAGGTCGCTGCCGTACGAGGAGTCCGGCAAGCTCGTCGTCGCCGTCGGCGACGACGAACTGGGCCGCCTGGACGACCTCTACGCCAACGCCCTGGCGAACGGCGTGCCCGGCGTGCGCAAGGTGTCGGCCGGCGAGATCCGCGACATCGAACCGCACGCCGTCGGCAAGGCGGCGATCCACTCGCCGCGTACCGCGGTCACCGACTACGTCGCCGTCGCCCGCGCCTTCGCCGACGACATCGTCGCCGCCGGCGGCGAGGTCCGCCTCGGCTTCCCCGTCACGCGTGTCACCCGGCTCGACAGCGGCGGTCTGGAGGTGGCGTCCGGCGACGACAGCCTCACCGTGGACCGCCTGGTGCTCTGCGCCGGCCTGCACAGCGACACCGTCGCCGAACTCGCCGACGACGGGGCCGAACCCCGGATCATTCCGTTCCGCGGCGAGTACATGACGGTGAGCCCCGACAAGGCCCACATGGTGCGCGGGCTGATCTATCCCGTACCCGACCCCCGCTACCCGTTCCTCGGCGTCCACTTCACCCGGCGCGTCACCGGCGAGGTGGAGGTCGGCCCCAACGCCGTCCTCGCCCTCGCCCGCGAGGGCTACCGCCGCACCCAGGTCGACGTACGGGAACTCCTGCGCATCGCCGCCTTCCCCGGCACCTGGCACCTGGCCCGTCAGCACTGGCGCACCGGCATCAAGGAGATGCGCGGCTCGCTGTCCGCCCGCGCCTACATGAAGGCCGCGAAGCGGTACGTGCCCGAGATCGGCGCCGGCGACGTCCGGCGCGGCGGCGCCGGTGTGCGGGCCCAGGCGCTGGGCCGCGACGGGTCGCTCGTCGACGACTTCCGCATCCACCGGGTCGGCGCGGTGACCGTCGTGCGCAATGCGCCGTCGCCCGCCGCGACGTCCTCGATGGCGATCGCCGAACACATCGTGGACACCGTTTTCGGCGACGGATCCACGGGCTGAACTCCCGCCTGTACTGCGGCTTTTCATGCAACAACAGCTTGCGCGCACGGATATCGGCAGAGCTGCTCCGGCCGCCTAACGTCTCATCCGTAGCACCCCCACACCCTTCCGAACGAAAGAGGAAACGCCATGTTCGTCGTCGACACCCAGATCCACATCTGGAAGGAAGAGTCCCCGGACCGCCCCTGGGTCCCCGGAGCCCGTGAGCGCATTCGCCTCAACGGCCACCGTGAGGAGGCCTTCAGCTACGAGGAGGCCCTGGAGCTGATGGACGAGGCGGGTGTCAACCGGGCGCTGATCCTCCCGCCGTCCTGGGAGGGCGACCGGATCGACTACGCCCTGGAGGCGTGCGAGGCCCATCCGGACCGCTTCGGGATCATGGCCCGCATCCCGCAGAACAAGCCCGAAGAGGGCACGGCCATGCTGAAGGACTTCGCCCAGAACCCGCACATCAAGGGGACCCGGCTCACCTTCCACCGGCCGCAGGACCGCAACTGGATGATCGACGGGACCAACGACTGGTACTGGCCGATCGCCGAAGAGCTCAAGACCCCCACCATGGTGCACGCCCCGATCTGGAAGAAGGAGATCGGCCAGATCGCCGGCCGGCACCCCGACCTCAAGATCATCATCGACCACATGGGCATCATGGCCCGCTGCGTGGACGACGCCATCGGGTACTGGGTCCAGGAGACCGCCGACCTGCACGAGCACCCGAACGTCTACGTGAAGCTCTCCGCCCTGCCGGGCTACTCGACGCAGCCCTTCCCGAACGGCAACATCGAGCAGTACGTGCGCTCCATGGTCGACAGGATGGGACCCGAGCGCTGCTTCTACGGCACCGACATCACCCGCCTCCTCGGCCACGGCATCAGCTACACCGACACGATCGAGCAGTTCACCAAGCACTGGGACTTCACGCCCGAGGAGCTTGAATGGATGATGGGCCGCGGCATCGCCGAGGTCCTCGACTGGCCGATCGAGGGCTGAGGACACACACGAGATGACGGACACCTTGAACACGCCAGGCGCCGACGGCGGGGATGCCTTCGTCTCGGCCTGCACCGCCGTCGGCGCCGACTACATCTTCTGCTCATCGGGGTCCGAGTGGGCCCCGGTGTGGGAGTCCCTGGCCCGCCGCCACCGCGACGGGATCCCCTGCCCGCACTACCTCGACCTCACGCACGAGACCGTGGCGGTCGGCATGGCCACCGGATACGGACTCGTCAGGCGCCGGCCGCAGGCAGTCCTGCTGCACGCCGCCCCCGGCCTTCTCCAGGGATCGATGGCCGTCCACGGGGCGCTGCTCGCCGGTGTCCCGATGGTGGTCACCTCCTCGGAGTCGAGCACATACGGGGACGGGCCGGGCCAGGACCCCGGTGGACAGTGGTACCGCAACCTGTCGATCGTGGGCGGACCGCACACCATCGCGCAGCCGTTCACCAAGTGGTCCAACGAGGCCGCCAGCGTCCACACCCTGCCCGGGATGATCACCCGGGCCGCGGAGCTCTCCTGGCGGGCCCCGGCCGGTCCCGCCTACCTCAACATCCCGCTGGAAGTGCTGCTGGAGGAGTGGGACGGGCGTGAGGCCAAGCCCGTCGTGCCGCCGGGCTCGACACACAGCTCGCCGGAAGAGGTCGATCCGGTCGCACAGATGATCCGCGAGGCGGCCAACCCCGTGATCGTCACCGAGACGGCGGGACGCGAGGCGGGCGGATTCGAGGCCCTGCTGGCCTTCGCCGAGGCATGGGGCATCCCTGTCGTCGAACCCGACTCCGCGGTCTGCGCCAACTTCCCCCGCACCCATCCGCTGCACGCCGGCAGCGACATCGGGCCGTGGATGGACGAGGCCGACCTGATCCTCCTGGTCAACTGCCGGGTCCCGTTCTACCCGCCGAGCCGCAGCCCCTCCAAGGCGAAGGTCGTCGTGATCGACGAGGTGCCGCAGCGTCCGCACGTCGTCTACCAGGTGCTCTTCGCCGACCGCTATCTGGAGGGCAACGTGACGAACACGTTGCGCCAGCTCACCAGAAGGGCGAAGGACCTCGACGAGGCGGCCGTCGCGGTGCGGCGCGCCGCCCAGACGGAGCGCCACACGGCCGAGCGGGCCGCAGCGGAACACGCCGAGACGAAGGCGGCAGGGGCCGAGGGCATCGACCCGGTGCTGGTGGCGGCGACCCTGCGGACTCTGGTCGCCGGCCGTGACGCGATCGTCGTCGACGAGACCATCACACACAGCCGGGTCGTCAGGCGCCATCTGCTCACCGAGACCCCCGACTCGTACTTCTACGTGCAGGGCGGACTCGGCCAGGGCATCGCGGTCGCGCTCGGGGCCAAGCTCGCCGCTCCGGACCGGCCCGTCGTCCTCACCATCGGCGACGGCGCGTTCACCTACAACCCGGTCATCCCGTCGTACGACGCCTCGAAGGCGTACGACGTGCCCGTGCTGATCGTGGTGTTCAACAACCGTGTCTACAAGTCGATGAACCTCAACCACCGCAGGTTCTACCCCGACGGCGCGGCGGCCGAGACGGGAGAGTGGCTGGGTACCGACCTGCACCGGCTGCCCCGGCTCGCGGCCTTCGCCGAGCCGTTCGGCATGCACACCGAGACGGTCGACGCCCCGGACGACCTCGGCCCCGCCCTCGACCGGGCCCTCAAGGCCGTGGCGGGCGGCACCACCGCCGTCGTCGACGTCCTCGTCACACGCTGACCCCCAGGAGAACCTCCATGACCGACACACCGACCACCGTGCCGGCGAAGATCCTGGTCCCCGCCGAGGACCTGCGCACCTTCTCCGCCGCCCTCCTGGAGACCGGCGGCCTCAGCCCCGAGCACGCCGCCACCACCGCGGACGTGTTCGTCTGGGCCGCGCTGCGCGGCGTCGACTCCCACGGCATCGCCCGCGTCCCCGCGTACCTGGAGCTGCTGGCCAAGGGCGTCGCCAATGCCGAGCCCGAGCTCACCGTCGAGTCCACCACGCCCGCCGCTGCCGTCCTGGACGCCGACCGCGCCCCCGGTCCGGTGGCCCTCACCGCCGCGGCCGAGGAGGCCGTGAACCGGGCGCGTATCAACGGCATCGCCACGGTCGGCGTACGCCGCACCGTGCACACCGGCGCCATCGGCTACTACGTGTCGAAGATCGCCGAACAGGGCCTGGTCGGCATCGGCTTCGTCTCCGGGATGCCCAACATGGGCTACACCGGGGTCAAGGGTGCCGCCGTGGCCACCAGCCCCCTCGCCATCGCCGTGCCCGCAGCCGACCGTGCGCCGCTGCTCCTCGACATGGCCACCGCCACCATCGCGCTGGGAAAGATCCGCCAGGCGAAGGCGAGCGGCACGCCGCTGCCCGAAGGAGCCGCGGCCACCGCGGACGGCCGGCCCACCACCGACCCGGCCGAGGCCGTCATGCCGCTGCCGCTCGGCGGCGCCAAGGGATCCGGGATGTCCCTCGCGTTCGAGCTGATCACCAGCGTGCTCGTCGGTGCGCCGATCTTCTCGGCCTTCCACTCGGACGACCCCCAGGGCCGCAAGCACCGGCAGAACGCGCTCCTGGTCGCGATCGATCCGGCGGCCTTCGGTGACCCGGACGCCTTCGTCGCCTCCGTGGACGCCACCCTGGGCACGCTCAAGGAACTGCCCCCGGCCGACGGCGCGGACGGGGTCTTCTACCCCGGCGAGCGCAGCGCCGCCACGGCCGCCACCCGTGGTGAGAAGGGAATCGCGGTGGCGCCCAAGGTCTGGCAGCAGCTGACCGAGGCCGCCGCGAAGGCGGGCATCACACTCCCCACCGTGCTCTGACCGTCCCTCACCCATGACACCGCCCCCTGCCGGTTCTCCGGCAGGGGGCGGGTCCGTAGGGAATCCCGGGGCCCGGCCCCCGTCACCGTGTCAGGACGGGGACGGGGGCCGGAGCGCGGGATCAGGGGGCGGTGCCCCAGGAGAGCGCGCCGGTGACGTACACACCGATCTTCGCCGCGTCGGCGAAGCTCGTCGACGTCGAACGGCTGTAGTCGTCCGCCTCGTTGAAGTTGGACCAGTCGCTCTTGTTCAGTCGCAGCTGCATCTCACCCGTGGACGCGCCCGCCGCCAGGGTGCCGCTGCCGAAGCCGACCTCCAGGTAGTGGCTGGCACCGGCCGCCGAACCGGCGGTCTTCACACCGTGCGTCAGGGTCCCGCAGCCGATGACCGCGTAGTCGCACGAGGTACCGAAGGTGGAGGCACCCGCCTCGGGGGTGAACCAGTAGCGCAGCTTCACGGTGGACAGGTCCACCGCGGTGCTGCCGGTGTTGACCAGCTGCAGACCCATCCGGATCTGGTTGTCGGTCGCGGAGGAGTCGGTGTTCTTGTACTGGACCTTGAGCGCACCCGTTCCGGTGCCGCCGCCCGCGGACGTGGTGGCGGACAGCGCGGCGGAGGCCGCCGAGATGTTGCCGGCCGCGTCCTTCGCCTTGACCGTGTAGCTGTACGCGGTGGACGCCGTCAGCGACGAATCGGTGTACGAGGTCGTGGTGGAGGAGCCCACCTGCACACCGTCACGGAACACGTTGTAGCCGGTCACGCCGGTGTTGTCGGTGGACGCCGTCCAGGACAGCGAGACGCTGCCACTGGTCTTCGCCGTCACGGTCACACCGGTCGGCGCGGTCGGCGCCTGGGTGTCGTCGCCGCCACCCGGGTTGCCACTGCCGTCGATCGGCGGGTAGGCGTTCTTCACGAGCTCCTGGAACTGCGCGGAGAACCAGTGACCCGCGAGCGGGGAGTTCGGCAGAGCGCCGGTCATGCTGTTGCCGTTGCGGCCGTTGCCCTCGTACGTCGGGTCGCACATCCGGTCGAAGCCCTTGCCCTCATCGTTGTCGATGGGGGCGCTGTTGCCGTCCGACTCGCCCGGGGGCTTGGCCCACACGTACGCGTCGATGCCGGCCTCGGGGGCCGCGGTGGGACGCTCGCCGATTCCGGCACCGCTCTGGTTGCACCAGTTGCCGGCGTGGATGCGCCGGTCGACCCGGCCGCCGTTGACGTAAGCGTCCACACTGGTCGTCGGGCCCGCGGAGGTCGGGCGCGCGGAGCCGCCCCAGCCGTTGCGGGCGGTGTCGATCAGCATGCCGATGTTGGAGTTGAAGCCCTGGCTCACCAGCAGCGTGCGCAGCGCCTGGGCGAACGTCAGCTCATCGGTGTAGTAGTTCCAGTCGACCCACTTGGACTGGCGAACCGTGGTGCCGTTCACCGAGTCGGTGATCTTGAAGTTCGGCTCCTTGAGAGCCGAGTAGTTGGCCGTGTTCACGATGAAGCCGGCCACGTCGTCGACCGTGGCGCCTTCGGACGTGGCGGCCTTCTTGAACTCCGTGGCGGCCGGACCCATGTTGCTGTCCCAGCCCAGCCAGCCGTGGTGGGCGGCGTCGATGTAGTTGTAGACGTTCGGGATGGCGCCGAGGGTGTGCAGGGCGTAGCCGACACCCTTCTCGTAGTTGCCGTTCGCCTTCATCGTCGCGCAGGCGTCGGTGGAACCGGCGGTGCCGCCCGCGTTGGTGACGATGTTGGGCAGCGAGTCGGGCTCGATGATGGTGACGATCCGCAGGCTCGCGTAGGCCGGGTCGGCGAGGATGTCGGAGATCGGGTCGATGTACTCGTTCTTGTACCGGTCCAGCTCGGTGGGACCGAGCTCACCGTTCGACGCCAGCGCGGCGCAGTCGCGTCCCGGCAGGTCGTAGATGACGACCTGGAACAGGTTCGCGCCCTGGTCCAGCGCGGTGTCCAGGTGTTCGCGCAGGCTCTTCGCGGAGGCCGAGCCCTCGATGGCCGCGATGCGGTCCATCCAGACGAAGGCCGGAGTGTCGGCGATGGCGGCGCCACCCGGTTCGGCCTTCGCCTTGGCGGACCAGTCCGGGTTCACGTATGCCGTGGCGCCCACATAGGGGTTGTCGACCCGCGCGGCTGCGGAGGCGGGGGTCGGGATCGCCACCATCAGTGCTGCGCCCATGGCCAGGGCGGAGGTTGCGGCAAGCCTCCGGCGTAGCCCGTGAATGATCGTGCCTCTGGTACTCATTGCGGCTCCGTATTCCTCTCGTACGCCCGCGGAAACTCCCGCGGACGGCTTGTGGGGGTGTCGCTCCGGTGCGCCGTCTGCGGAGACGGCGAGCCGGGTGGTGCGTCGGTGAGGACGCTGGTGGTTTCCCGATGGCGGGCACAGCGGGGTGATTGGACAGCCCGCCATCGGGAGTTCGCTGGGTGCCGGCCGTTCAGCGGCCGGTCACGGGGCGGTGCCTGCGGACAGGGCGCCGTTGACGTACACCCCGACCTTCGAGGCGTCGGCGAAGGCCGTGTTGGCGGCCCTGCTGTAGTCGTCGGTCTCGTCGAAGGAGGACCAGTCGGCCTTGTTGAGCCGCAGCTGGAGCTCCCCGGTGGAGGCGCCGGGTGCCAGGCTGCCGCCGGTGAAGCCGACCTCCAGGTAGTGGTCCGCTCCGGTCCCTGCCGAACCGGACTGCGCCACGCGGTGGGTGACTCCGCCGCAGCCGATCACCGCGTAGTCGCACGAGGTGCCGTACGAGGCGGAGCCGGACTCACCGCTGAACCAGTAGCGCAGGGCGACCTTGCTCAGGTCCACCGCCGTGGTGCCGGTGTTGACCAGCTGGAGGCCGGGCCTGATCTGGTTGTCGCCGGGCGACGAGTCGTTGTTCTTGTACTGCACCTTGAGCGCACCGGTGCTCCCGCCGCTGCCTGCCGCGGTGGTCGCGCCGACCGCCGCGGAGGCCGCGGAGGTGTTCCCGGCCGCGTCCCTGGCCCGCACGGTGTAGCTGTGCGATGACGAGGCGGCGAGACCGGTGTCGGTGAACGAGGCGGATGCGGTGGAGCCCGCCTTCACCCCGTCGCGGTAGACGTCGTACCCGCTGACACCGGTGTCGTCCGTCGCCGGGGTCCAGGACAGCGAGACCGAACTACTGGTCGTGCCGGTCACGGCCACGCCCGCCGGCACCGTCGGCGCCTGGGTGTCCTCCCCGCCGCCACCGGACTCCGTGCTCGCCTCGAAGGAGAACGCGTTCATCCCGAGGCCCTGACCACCCTGCCAGATCTCGAACCCGGCCTCGGCGTCGATCAGGTAGTGCGCCGGGTCGATCGACCCGCGGCCCACGCCGTCGTCGATCAGGCCCTTCACGTCGAAGTCGGCGAGCTCGGTGGCGCCGCCCTGAAGGACGTACGAGATCACCTTCCAGCCCGAGGCACCGGGACCCGTCCAGACGTCCCAGGTCCGGCCGTCGAGCTGCACCGTAGCGGTGCGGGACCCGATCGGCTGGACTCCGCCGCGGTGGTTCATCCAGATCATGACCTCGGTGCCGTCCGGCTGGTCGTCGGTGACCGGCGCCGAGTTGAACCAGATGTCCATCGACACGTTGTACGCGCCGGAGTCGACCTGGGTGGTCGACCAGTCGGTCGTCACGCTGCCGAGCTCGTCGACGCGCAGCGGCAGCCCGCTGTCCGTCGTGCACACCCCCCAGTGACAGCCCTTGTAGCTGGAGGGGTACGTTGCCGGGGCGCCGTTCGTCGGGAGGGAGAACGAGGACTTGGTGACGCTCCAGGCGCCCGTTGCCGGGTCGACGCTGACGCACTGCTCGGTCTCGGAGTTCCACTCGTTCTGCTGGTAGAGGTACTCCCCGCCCTGCAGTTCGGTGGTTCCCCACTGGGTGCAGTCGGTGACCGGTGCCGCCGATGCGGCCGAGGCGCCGGTGAGCATCGACGCGGCGGCGAGCACGAGTGCCGCGGCCGTCCCGGCCAGCGCCGGGAACCTCAGGCCTGTCACGGCTCGACTCCCCAGGCAAGGGCGCCGGCGACATAGGCCCCGACCTTGGAAGTGTCCGCGTACGCGGTGTTGGTGGCCCGGCTGTAGTCGTCGCTCTCGCTGAAGTTGGACCAGTCGCTCTTGTTGATCCGAAGCTGGAGCTCGCCCGTCGACGCACCGGCGGCCAGCGTGCCGGCACCGCCCGTGAAGCCGATCTCCAGATAGCGGTCGGCCCCCGTCTTCGGGGCGGCCACGGCGACCACGGAGTGGGTGATGTTGGACGAACCGAGCGCGGCGTAGTCGCAGTACGTGCCGAAGGTGCTCGGGCCGCCGTCGGCGGTGAACCAGTACCGCACCTTCACCGTCGACAGGTCGATCGGGGCGCTGCCCGTGTTCAGCACCTGCAGGCCCAGCCTGATCTGGTTGTCGGTGGCGGAGGAGTCGGTGTTCTTGTACTGGACCTTCACCGCGCCGGTGCCGGTCGAGCCGCCGCTCTTCGTGGTGGCGGTGACCGCGGCCGACAGTGCCGATGTGTTGCCGCCCGCGTCCCGTGCCGCGACCGCGTAGCTGTACTCGGTCGCCGCGGCGAGGCCCGGGTCGGTGAACGTCCGGGTGGTGGCGTTTCCTGCCAGTACCCCGTTGCGGTAGACGTCGTAGCCGGTCACGGCGACGTTGTCGGTGGCGGCCGACCAGGAGAGCGACACGCTGTTGCTCGTCGTCGCCGTCACGGTCAGGCCGGCCGGAGCCGTCGGCGCCTCGGTGTCCCCGCCGGGCTCGCTGCCGCCTTCCACCAGCAGCTCCGCGTAGATCGCGAAGGCCAGCGCGAGTGCCGCCTGTGCCCAGAACCGGTGGTAGGTGAAGGTGGGGGCGGCGCCGCCGTCCAGGTAGGCCTGCACCTTCGGCCAGTCCGGGTCGTCCTTGTACCAGCTGCGGATGTCGAGGAAGGTCGAACCCGGCTCGATGGTGTCGCCGTTCGGCATCGTGCCCGACCATCCGGCCGGGATGTACACCTCGTCGTTGAAGCGGTTGTAGTCCTTCCTGGTCTCCGGCACTGAGATGCCCTTGTCGGTGGCGTTCAGCGCCATCGCGTCCAGCAGCGCCTTGGCCAGCGCCGCGGCGTCCTCGTCACCCGACTTGGCGGCGTAGTAGGTGAGGGTCTTGACGTACGCGGCGCCCACACCGACGTCGTTGGCGTAGTCGACGACCGAGACGTGCAGACCCGCGTTGTCCCCGGGGGACGCGGCGTCCCAGGTGTCGGGCTGCCCCGTCCAGCTGAGCGTGGACGGGAAGCGGAAGCTGCCGTCGGCGCCCACCGTGGTCTCGGACGAGGCCCAGGCGACCCACTTGGACAGCACGGCTTCGGCGCTCGCGTTGCCCGTCTCGTGGTAGTACGCGGCGAGGCGCTCCATGCCCCAGGCCTGGAAGCCGAACCAGTTGTTGCTCGGCGGGTCGTGGTAGACCGGCTGCCAGTCGTAGGCCATGCCGTAGAAGGTGGGCGTACCGGCCGGCGGCTCGCTGTAGCTCCCCTCCCAGCTGTTGGTGCAGCCGCCGGCGAAGGCGCCCTCGCTCGACTGCAGCCAGGTCAGGAACTCCAGCTGCCGGGTCAGGCTCTTGGACCAGTCGCCCCTGGCCGTAGCGGACTTGGGGGTCAGCGACGGCACGTTGGACAGCGCCCAGGCCGCCAGCGGGTTCTGGTAGCCCTGGTGGGAGGCACCGTCACCGATGCGCCAGGCCCAGCCACCGCCGCTGCCGGCCGCCGCGCCGCCCCAGGCGTAGTACCAGGACAGCAGGTAGTGCTGGGAGTCCCGGCCCGTGGCGGCCGGGCAGGAAGCGGGATCGGTGCAGTCGCCGACCCGCTTGAAGTACTTGTCGAACATGGCGTAGCGGAGGTAGTCGCCCATCTTGGCGGCCTTCGCGACCGAGGCCGAGACCTCGCCGGCCTTGCCCTGGGCCGAGGCCCATCGGAACGCCCAGTAGGCAGCCTGCACCGCGCGGGCGTCGGCGTCCGGCGCGTTGGTGTACTTCCACTGCTTGGCGTAGCTCGCGTCACCGACGAACAGGTCCAGATATCCGTTGGGACCGCCGTACTTGAACAGGTCGGTGGTGGGCTGCGGGACGGTCTCCCACACCGACTCCTGCGCCCCGCGCTGGTAGGTGTTGATGTAGGAGGCGCCGGCGCCCGGCCCGGACTCGCCGCCGGTGCCCGGCTTGTTGCCGTATCCGTAGACGTTGTCCAGGTCCATCAGCCAGTGCATGCCGTATACGTCCATCGTCCCGTAGGACGAGGCGAGTTCGGTGGCGAGCGGGTCCGTGCCCACCTTGACCGTGCCGTCCAGGGCGGACGGGTAGCCACTGGGCAGCGGGTGCTCCGGGGCGTAGGTCGCGGGGGCCGAGGGGTTGTAGGAGTCGGCGGTCGACTGGTCGGCGTGCTGGGGAATGATGGTCTTCTCGGCCACCGTCCAGGCCGCGTTGAAGGGCGCCCAGTCGCCGGTCACCCGCCCGTACGCCGCCTCCAGCCACATCCAGAAGCTGACGGCCTCCGACGTGGTCTGGTGGCCGTGGTCGGGCGCCTCCACCATCAGGGTCTCGACCGAGTGGTACGGCAGACCGTCCGGGCTGAAGTAGCCGTTGGCGGACGCCTTGATCTTGCCGTACTGGGTGAGGAAGGCCTGCGTGTAAGGGTCGTCGGCCGCGGCCGCACGGGCGCCGGTTCCGGCCGCCGGGGACGCCGGCTTGGCGACGGCGGTGCCCTGTACCAGGCCTGCGGCGAGCAGGCTGCCACCCAGGGCGCTGCTGAATGTTCTACGAGATATCGACACAAATCCTCCATTGGCGGGTGTCATCGGGGGGAGGGAGGGGTGAAGAAAGGGGACGGGGGATGAGCGGGGAAACGCGTGGGGGAGCGGAAGACGGTGCGGGCCGGTGTGGCCGGCGGTCAGGGCTCGATGCCCCAGACCAGCTCGCCGCCGGCATAGACGGCGATCTCGGTGGCGTCCGCGTACGAGGTGCCGGACCCATGGCTGTAGTCGTCCGACTCGTCGAAGTTCGACCAGTCCGTCTTGCTGAGACGCAGCTGGATCTCCCCGGTGGAGGCGCCCGGCGCCAGACTCCCGCCGGTGAAGCCGACTTCGAGGTAGTGGTCGGCGCCGGCCTTCGGGGTGCTCGCGGCGGCGACCCGGTGGGTCACGGTGGAGCAGCCGATCGGGGACCAGTCGCACCAAGTGCCGTATGTTGAGGCGCCGTTGTCGGAGCTGAACCAGTAACGGACCGTCACGTCCAAGAGGTTGACCGCCGCGGTGCCGGTGTTCACGAGTTGGAGACCGGGCTTGATCTGGTTGTCGCCCGCCGAGGAGTCGCTGCTGCGGTACTGCGCCTTGAGCGCGCCGCCCTCGCCGCCCTCGTCGTCGCCGCCGAGTGCGGTGCGCACGGCGGAGTACGCGGGCTTCGGCAGCAGGTTCTCGTCGTACAGATTGGCCGCGCCCTGTCCCGGGAACGTGCTCGGGACCCAGGAGTACTTGTCCGTGTAGTCCCAGACGGTGATGCCGACGCAGCGCTCGACCGCCAGGCAGGCCTCGGTGACCTGCTGGTAGTACGAGGACTGGGTGGCGGTCTTGGCCGCGTCGGCGGGCAGCTGCATGCGCACGTCGAGTTCCGTGACGGCCACGTCGAGACCGAGGTCCGCGAACCGCTGCATGTTCGCCTGCATCTGGTACGGGAAGCCGTACTGGACGGCCAGATGCGCCTGCATGCCGACGCCGTCGAGCGGCACACCCTCGTCGAGTAGTTCGCTCACCAGGGCGTACATGGCGTCGCTCTTCGCGCCGAGCCCCTCGATGTTGTAGTCGTTGATGTACAGCTTGGCGTCGGGGTCCGCGGCATGGGCGGCCCGCAGAGCGGTGGCGATGTAGTCGCTGCCCATGGCGGTGTAGAAGGGGCTCGTGCGGAAGGTCCCGTCCTCGTTGAACGGTTCGTTCACCACGTCCCACGCCGAGACCGCGCCGCGGTAGTGCGTGGCCTCCTCGGTGATGTGGTTCGTCATGGCGGCCTCCACCTGCGCCGACGGAAGCGAACCCACCCAGCCGGGCAGCTGGCTGTGCCAGACGAGGGTGTGGCCGCGCACGGTCTGGCCGTGCTGCTCCGCGAAGTCGGTGATCACATCGCCCTTGGCGAAGTTGAACTGGCCCTGCACCGGCTCGGTGGTGTCCCACTTCATGGAGTTGCCGGGCGTGATCTGCCCGAACTCGGAGCCCAGCGTGGCCGCGTAGGCGGCATCGGGCAGTTCGGGGTTGTCGGTGGCGGAACCGAAGTACTTGCCCTGGGCGGCGGCGAGTTCATGCAACGTGCCCTGCGTGGCCGCGGTCGCCGGTCCACCCGTCAGGGTGGTGGCGAGGGCCAGGGCCCCGACCAGGAGGGTCGGGAGCCCTCCGGTGCGGCTGTGTCTACAGCGCTTCACCAAGCTCATGACAAACGCCTTCCTCGGCCGGGCGGCGTGGGGCGTTGCGGGGAGCGCGGCTGCGCCCCGTAACGCCCTTTTCGCCACCCGGCATTGGGGGAGAAGGGAGGGGAGTGGAGTGTGCAAGTCTTGATTGTGGGAGCGCTCCCAAGGTGGCGTGGTGATGGGCACCTGTCAAGACTTAAATCACAACTGCCTTACGGGCGCGTTAACTCGGCCACACGTCGAACGGACGCCGGGAGTGGCGCGGTTGACGGAGCTGGGAGTCGCTGGTGGTACTCGTCCGCGGGGCCGCTCCCGCTGTCATGTGAACGCTCCGCCGGGCGCGGGGATGAAGGTGCGTGCGGGGCGGGCGTGGTGTGTTCGCGATTGCGTCCGCACGGCAGTGGGGGCGTCGTGGATGTCGCGAAGGGTGTGCACGTTGGGTGATGGACGCGGAGGGTTCATGTGTCGGCTCAACGACTTCCGGCGGGCTGGTTTCCCGGCTGCGCACCGCTCGCGCGCGGTCCGCAGAATCCGCTGGCCAGTCGTGGGGGAGAGGGTGGCCGGTGGCTGCACGGTGAGGTCTGCGCCGGGCGCCCGCCCGTCACACAAGTAGTGCAACTGTGTACCAATCTTGGCGGAGAGTGACGAACGGGGCTGCGTCGAGGGCGGCGCGGGTGGGGCGCCCGGGTGGCTCGCTCGGCGTACGCGAAGGCGTATGCGAAGGCGTGCGCGAGCGGGCGCCCGGCCAGGAAGGCCGGTCCGCCGGGCGTTGCGGAAGGCTGTCTCAGTGGACCGTGAGCGAGCCGGTCATCGTCGGATGGATGGTGCAGATGTACGGATATGAGCCCGGCCGGGCCGGAGCGGCGAAGGTGACCTTTTGCCCCGACTTCACCTGGCCGGTGTCGAAGGCCTTGTCGCCGGTGGCCGTCACGGTATGCGTTGCCGCATCCTTGTTGATCACGGTGACCTTCGTACCCGGGGCGACGGTCAGGGCGGCCGGATGGAACGCGAAGTCCTTGATCGTGATCAGCGCGTCGTCTGCGGGCCGCGAGACGGTGGGCGGGGTGGGGGAGGCGGAGGGCGAGGAGTCGCCACCGCCGCCGGAACAGCCGGCCAGGGCGGTGGCGCAGGCCGCCGAGACCGCCACGGCGATGCGCGCCCTCGCGGGAAGCAGTGCGAGCACGGCTCAGTACCCCCCGTTGTCCGAGGGTGAGGGGGAGGGCGGGGCCTTTGTGATCTTGTTCCCGGCGGTGTCGAGCACGTACCAGGCCGCACCGAAACCGTTCGATCCCTGTCCGTTGGTGTCGCCGGCCCCCGTGTCGCCCGCGTAGCGGTACAGAGGGTGACCGTTGTACGTGATCTCCTTGCGGCCGTCGTCACGCGTCGTGGTGCCGAGCAGGGAGGCCTTCACACCCTCTCCGGCGACCGGCTTCCCGGTGACGGTCGCGGGCGGCCAGGCCGTGGCGCAGTCGCCGTCGCAGGTCGACTTCGAGGAGGTGTCCGCCTCCCAGAGGTACAGGGTCCGCCCCTCGCCGTCCACCAGGATGGTGCCCAGCGGGCTCGACGCGGTCGCCACGGTCCCGGACGCCGCCGCGCCGGTCGCGGACGGTGTGGCGGAAGCCGGGCCACTGCTCCCGCCGTCGTCCGAACATCCGCCGAGTACGGCGGCCAGCAGGCTCACCGTCGCGGCCGCGGCCGTTCCTGCGCGGTTCCCCATCACGAACTCCTCGGACCCGGCCGCCGTACCGGCGGCATCGTGGCCCGACAGTAGGCGCGCACCCGTCCGGCCCCGGACAGGCGCTCGGGGCGAACCCCGGGCCGGCACCGTCCGGGTGTACGGAGCCGGACGGAGCAGGGCCTCTCGTTCGGATCATGCCGGGCTCGCCGATCAGGCCCGATCCGAACGAAAGACCCTGCTCCGTCCCGCTCAGGTCTCGCGGGTGGCGACCATTCCCATCGTGATCAGCCCCAGCACCACCCAGCCGAACCAGAGCCAGCCATTGCTCCCCAGCGCCACCGTGTACGCGGTGACTGCGACCAGCGCACCTACGGTGAGCATTCCCATTGCCTTCGTGGATCCGGACATGCGCGCACCCTCCTGGAGGTTCTGCGGCCGTGACTGCCATCGTCACCCCGAAGGCACCTCCACCGCTACTGTCCGCGCGCCTGCAACGAGGCGAGATAGGCGTTGTACGCCTGGAGCTCCTGGTCGCCGTCCCGGTCCGCGGCCCGGTCCGTGCGCTTCGCCGTCCGCTGTTCCGAGCGGTACCACTGGAACACCAGGGCCACCAGAACCAGCACCGAAGGGATCTCGCTGAACGCCCACGCGATGCCGCCCGCGGCGTTCTGGTCGGACAGGGCGTCGATGCCGAGCGAGGCGGGCGGGTTCTCGTAGACCTTCACCATCGGCTGGCTCGCCATCATCAGCGCGATACCGAAGAAGGCGTGGAACGGCATCCCGGCGAACAGCTCCAGCATCCGCATCAGATAGCCGGGGCGGTGCGGCCCGGGGTCGATGCCCATGATCGGCCAGAAGAAGACCAGCCCGACCGCCAGGAAGTGCACCATCATCGCAAGGTGCCCGAGGGTCGAGCCCATCAGGAAGTCGAAGAGCGGCGTGAAGTACAGCGCGTACAGGCTCGCGATGAAGAGCGGGATGGTGAACACGGGGTGCGTGATGATCTTCATGTAGCGGCTGTGCAGCAGCATCAGGAGCAGCTCACGGGGCCCCTTGCTGCCTCGCGCCGCGACCGGCAGGGCGCGCAGTGCGAGGGTCACGGGCGCACCCAGCAGCAGCAGGATCGGCGACAGCATGCTGATCACCATGTGCTGCACCATGTGCACGCTGAACATGACCATGCCGTAGTCGTTCAGCTTGGTGCACATCACCAGGGCGATGGTCAGGACCCCGACGAGGAAGAAGGCGATCCGGTTGACCGGCCACGGGTCCCCGCGCCTGCGCAGCCGCAGCACCGCGTACCCGTAAAGGACCACCGCGAGGACGCAGCCGGTCAGGAAGAACGGGTCCGCGGAGAACTGGAGCCCGCGTCCCAGCGTGAACGGCGGCAGATCCATGTTCATGCCGTGCCCGCTGTGATCCATCTGTTCACTCCCGATGGGGACGCCGGGACGTCCCCGTTTCGTGCCGGTTGTCCCGACCAGAGTAGAACCGCCCCCGGCCGCAGGTGCGGCCGGGGGCGGTCTCAGGTCGTGGTGTGGCTCAGAGCACGCACTCGGCCTCGGAGTACCGCTCCGCCGGGACCGTCTTCAGCGTCTCCACGGCGTCCGCGAGGGGCACCATCGTGATGTCCGTGCCGCGCAGGGCCGTCATCATGCCGAACTCGCCGCGGTGCGCAGCCTCCACCGCGTGCCAGCCGAAGCGGGTCGCGAGGACGCGGTCGTACGCGGTCGGCGTGCCGCCGCGCTGTACGTGGCCGAGGATCACCGGGCGCGCCTCCTTGCCCAGGCGCTGCTCCAGCTCGATGGAGAGCTGCGTCGCCACACCGGCGAAGCGCTCATGGCCGTAGACGTCCTTGACGCCCGCCTGGAACTCCATGGAGCCCTCGCGCGGCTTCGCGCCCTCGGCGACCACGACGATCGCGAACTTCTTGCCGGCCGAGAAGCGCCGGCCGACCAGCTCGGTCAGCTCGTCGATGTCGAAGGGCCGCTCGGGAACGACGATGGCGTGGGCGCCGGCCGCCATGCCCGAGTGCAGGGCGATCCAGCCGGTGTGACGGCCCATGACCTCGACGATCATGACGCGCTGGTGGGACTCGGCGGTGGTCTTCAGCCGGTCGAGGGCCTCGGTGGCCACGCCCACCGCGGTGTCGAAACCGAAGGTCACGTCGGTGGAGGCGATGTCGTTGTCGATCGTCTTCGGTACGCCGACGATGGGCAGGCCCGCCTCGGACAGCAGGTTGGCCGCCTTCAGTGTGCCCTCGCCACCGATCGGGATGATCGCGTCGAGGCCGAGGTCCGCGACATGGCCCCTGGCCGTCTCGACACCGCCGCGCAGATGCGCGGGCTGCACCCGGGAGGATCCGAGGATCGTGCCGCCGCGGGCGAGGATGCCGCCGACCGCGTCGAGGTCGAGCTTGCGGTAGTCGCACTCGAGGAGGCCCCGCCACCCGTCGTGGAAGCCGATGACCTCGTCGCCGTGGTCGACCACAGCGCGGTGGACGACGGAACGGATGACGGCATTGAGGCCGGGGCAGTCGCCGCCGGAGGTGAGCACACCAATTCGCATTGCCCGGGGAACCTTTGCAACGTGGGCCGACGACCGGACCACGTCGTCCGGTTGGATCCCCGCCACCCTACCGGCGCAGGGTGGCGGGACCGAACCGGGCGTCCGCCTGCTGGACTCCGCTCAGCTGAGCGAAATAGGCCTCATCAGGCGGGCTGTGTCGCCGCGGCGATCCGCTCGGCGCGCAGCGCCTCGTACCAGCGGTCGTCGGTGGGCGGCAGCGCGTTCACATCGAGGGCCAGCTTCAGCAGCAGATCCGCGATCAGCGGGTTGCGCGCCATCACGGGCCCGTGCATGTACGTACCGAAGACGGTGTCGTTGTACGCACCCTCCGTGCCGTCTCCCGTGCCGTTGCCCCGGCCGAACCGCACCCGGGCGAACGGGCGTGCCGTCGGCCCGAGATGGGTGATGCCCTGGTGGTTCTCGAAACCGGTCAGCGGCGGCAGTCCGAGGTGCGGGTCGATGTCCCCGAGTACGTCGCCGACGCATCGTGCGCCCTCGCCGCGGGTGGAGACCACGTCGAGCAGCCCGAGACCCTGCTCGCGCTCACCGAGGTCGTTGACGAACTCGTGGCCGAGGATCTGGTACCCGGCGCAGACCGAGAAGATGATCGCGCCGTTCGACGCGGCCCGGCTGAGACCGCCGTCGCGGCGCAGCCGCTCCGCCGCGAGCCGCTGCGGCCGGTCCTCACCGCCGCCGATCAGATAGATGTCCCCGGACGTGGGGACCGGCTGGTCGCTGCGCACGTCGACGCGCGACACGTCGAGACCGCGCTGACGGGCCCGGCGCTCCACCACGAGGGCGTTGCCCTGGTCGCCGTAGGTGCTCAGCAGGTCCGGGTAGACCCACACCAGCCGCAGGCTGTTGTTGCTCATGCTTCGTCCTCTCCGGAGGGGCCCGGGGCCGGGGTCAGTTGCCGACACGACGGCGCAGATCCTGGAAGGCGGTGTAGTTGGCGATGACCTCGATGCGTCCGGGCGGTGCCTGCTGGACGGCCTCGTCGAGGTTCTCGCAGACCCGGAAGTCGAGACCGGCGACTTCGAGACGGACCGCGAGGTCCAGCTTCCGGTCACCGAGCACGAAGATCGGGTGCCCCGCGAGCTGGGTGTAGTCCACGTCCCACAGCCACGAGGTGTCCGTGCCGTCCGCGCCGCGGGCGTTGACGGACAGGATCACCGGGGTGGGCGGCGGATCGATCAGGGAGAAGGTCTCCAGCCAGCCCGCCGGGTTCTTCGCCAGCAGGAGCCGCAGCTCACGCCCGAGGAAGGTGACCACGTCGTAGCGGCCGGCGACGGCCTGCACCTGGTACATCCGCTCCAGGGCGACCTGCGGCGGCACCCCGAAGACGGCGGCCACGGCGGCCGAGCTGGTCGCGTTGGCCTTGTTGGCGCGGCCGGGCAGCTGGAGGTGGATGGGCCACGCCGAACCGTGCGGGTCGAGCACGTAGTCGCCGTGCAGGACCCAGCTGGGCGGCGGGCGGCGGAAGCCGCACTCGCCGCAGAACCAGTCGTCGCCGGGGCGCTGCATCACACCGCCGCAGGACGGGCAGGACCAGGCGTCGTCCTTCCACGCCTGGCCGGCCGCGACCCACACCACGTTGGGAGAGGAGGAGGCCGCCCAGACGATCAGCGGGTCGTCGGCGTTGGCGACGATCACGGCCTTCGAGCCGGACAGGCCCTCCCGCCACTTCTCGGCGAGCATCCGGGTCTCCGCGGCGCGGTCCAGCTGGTCGCGGGAGAGGTTGAGGAGTGCGATCACCTTGGGCGTCGTGTCGCGGGCGACGCCCGCGAGGTACTTCTCGTCGACCTCGATCACGCCGTACTGCGCGTCCGAGCCACCGGCCAGGGCCGAGGTGATGCCCGCGGGCATGTTGGCGCCCAGCGCGTTCGACACGACCGGGCCGGCGGCCCGCAGCGCCTCGGCGATCAGCCGGGTCGTGGTCGTCTTGCCGTTCGTCGCCGACACGAGGATCACGTCCAGGTGCTGCGCCAGCCGCCCGAGCAGGTCGGGGTCGAGCTTGAGCGCCACCCGGCCGCCGATCACCGATCCGCTGCCCCGCCCGGCCGCCCGTGACACCGCCGCAGCGGCCTTGCCCGCCGTCACGGCCAGCTTGGCCCGCGGCGACAACGGCTCCGTGTTGCCTGCCATCGTCCTAGATCCTCCTTGCATCGGTCCGCGCCCAGCCTATCGATGTCCGGTGCGGCGGAGGCACGGCGGCACCGTCCGGGGTGTGGAGTTCCCGTGGAACGGAAAACGCGCGAAATAACACCGCTTCATTGATCTGGCAAACATACAGGTCAGGAGGGATTTGTAGCCGGCAGGTGCGGCGGCGCCACGTGACTTCACCGGAGGATCCGGTCGGCCTTGATGTCCTGTATCCCACTTCGGGGTTCCGTATCGGCCGCGGTGCCGCCCGCGGCCGCCCGGTCGCCGGTGACGTGGGCGGTGCCGGCGCCGGCTCGCCGCTCCGCGCGGCGAATTGTCCAGTCCGGTTTCCGCCATGTCGTAAGTGCGACATCGGACAAGGCTGTGCAGGGGCCGCCACGCCCGTTAAATCCATCCCATGAGATCCATAAACAGGAGCCGGTTCCTGCCGGCTGCCACCGCGCTGACCATGGCGCTCACCGGGTGGGCGGGGGTGTCGGCGGCTGCGGCGGCGGACCCCACCACGGCCGCTCCGGCGAGCGGCCCCGCAGGCCCGTCGTACGACATCACCCTGGTCACCGGCGATGTCGTCCACTACACCGACCTGCCCGGTGCCAACGATGTCGTGACGGTCGATCTCGCCGATCCGAACGCCGGCGGCGTGCAGGTGCGGACGCAGGGGGACCACACGTATGCGGTGCCGACGCAGGCGATGCCGTTGCTGGCCGCCGACCGGCTCGACCCGCGCCTGTTCGACGTCACCGAGTTGGTGGCGATGGGGTACGACGACGCGCGGACCGGCTCCGTGCCGCTGATCGCGACGGCGCCGGAGAACGCCCGTTCCGCCCGGCCTCCGGCCGCCCCCGAGGGCGCGACGACCGTGCACACACTGAAGTCGATCGACGCGACGGCGATGCGCACCGCCAAGGACGACGCCCGTGCGTTCTGGACGGACGTCGCTCCCGGGAAGGCGCCGCGCACCCTCGGCGGCGGCATCGGGAAGCTGTGGCTGGACGGGAAGGTCAAGGCTTCCCTGGCTGACGAGACGTCACAGATCAAGGCGACCGATGCCTGGCAGAAGGGCTACGACGGCAAGGGTGTGAAGGTCGCGGTGCTCGACACGGGCGCCGACCTCGACCACCCGGACCTCGTCGGCCAGGTGGACGTGTCGAAAAGCTTCGTCCCGGGTGAGGATGTCGACGACGGCCACGGCCACGGCACGCACACCGCTTCCACGATCGCCGGAACCGGTGCCGCCTCCGGCGGCAAGGAGAAGGGTGCCGCCCCCGGCGCCCGGCTGCTGATCGGCAAGGTACTGAGCAACAAGGGCAGTTCCGGCAGCAACTCCGATGTCATCGCCGGCATGGAGTGGGCCAAGGACCAGGGCGCGGACATCGTGTCGATGAGTCTCGGAACCCCCGACGGGTCCGACGGCGAGGACCCCATGTCCGAGGCCGTGAACACCCTGTCGGCGAACGGCGGCCCACTGTTCGTGATCGCCGCGGGCAACGCCTACGACCCGGGCACCATCGGCGCCCCGGGCGCCGCGGCCTCGGCGCTGACCGTCGCCGCCGTCGACAGGAACGACGAGCGCGCGGAGTTCTCCAGCCAGGGCCCGCTGACCGGCACGCACCAGCTCAAGCCCGACGTCTCGGCGCCCGGTGTGGACGTCTCCGCCGCCGCGTCTCAGTCGGTGCCCGGCTGGACCGGCGGCTTGTACCGGACGATGAGCGGCACGTCGATGGCGACGCCACTGGTCGCCGGCACCGCCGCGATCCTGAAGGAGCGGCACCCCGGCTGGAGTGGTGAGCGCATCAAGAACGTGCTGATGAGCACCTCGCACCGCACCGACGAGACCCCCTTCGAGACCGGCACCGGCCGCGTCGACACCGTCGCGGCGATGGACTCCACGATCGAGGCGACCGGCTCGGTGGCCGCGGCCACGTACAACTGGCCGAACGCCGACGCCAAGGCGGCCACCCGTACGATCACCTACCGCAACGACGGCGACGCGGACGTGACGCTCGACCTCGCCACGGGCACCGAAGGGGACGCGTACACGCTGTCCGCCTCCTCGGTGAAGGTCCCGGCGAACGGCACCGCGGAGGTCACCCTGACTCTCGACCCCTCGAAGGCCGCCGCGGGCACCACGTTCTCCGGCCAGGTCGCGGCCACGGACGCCGCCTCCGGCGCCGTGGTGGCGCACACCGGGTTCGGTCTGTTCAAGGAAGCCGAGATGTACGACTTCACCATCAAGGTGAAGGACCGCGACGGCAAGCCCGCGTCGGACTCGGTGGCGTTCTACGACGCGGCCGCCGCCCTGCCCTCGTACATCAACGTCGACGGCGAGAAGACCCTGCGCCTGCCGCCGGGCCGCTACTCCGTCTCGTCGTACATGGACGTGCCGGGTGAGAGCTCCGACTCGCTCGGCGAGGCGCTGCTGATCTCCGACGAGGTCACGTTGGACGCCGGGCACAAGCAGGGCACCGCCGTCCTCGACGCGACCCGGGCACGCAAGGTGTCCGCGGTCCCGGAGCGGAAGAGCGAGACGTCCCAGACGGTCTTCGGCCTGTCGCGCCAGTACGCCGACGCCGCGCAGCACGGCTGGTCCACCTCGCTGTTGCTGCCTGCCAAGTACGACTCCGTCTACCTGACGCCGACCGAGCAGGTCGCCGACGGCTCGCTGAAGGCGTTCATGAGTTGGCGGATGCGCCAGCAGGCGCTCGCCGCGACGACCGGAACCCGCCGCGAGGTCACGCTGGTCCCGCAGGGCGGCACCGCGTACCACGACGGCACCGACACCCTGAAGACCGTCTACGCGGGTCAGGGTGCGGCAGCCGACTACGACGGGGTCGACGCGCGCGGCAAGGCCGTCGTGATCGACCGCAGCGACGCCGTGACCGCGGCCCAGCGCGCGCAGGCCGCCTCGGCCGCCGGCGCCGCGATGCTGATCGTCGCGCACGACACCCGTGGCCGCCTCTACCAGACGTACAGCGGAGGCGGTGACGTCACCATCGCGTCGGTGCCGCAGGCGGACGGCGCGCTGCTGATCACCGAGGCGAAGTCCGGCCGCGGCACGCTGCGGGTGACGCAGCGGCAGTTCCCGGACTACACCTACGACCTCGTCGAGAAGTTCGACGGCCGCATTCCGGACAGGTCGCTGGCCTACAAGCCGGACAACGGCGATCTGACCCGTCTGAACACCAGCTACTACGGCGCCAAGGGCACGCTCGGACTCGGCGGCCGGTACTTCGTCCCGACGTGGAGCCCGGCACTCGGCGGCGACTCGTACGAGCAGTACGGGCGCACCCGCACCGAGTACGTGACCCCGGACACGAGCGACGTCGGCGCCTGGTGGGAGCAGCACCAGGGCCTGGGTGACGCGGCGAACTACTGGGAGAGCGGCTATACGCAGGCGCCCGCCGCCCGGTCTGCGGAGGCCGCCTGGTTCAAGCCGGTGCAGGCCCCGCGCCCGGCCGACGGCTACTCCGTCTACGCCACCGGCAGCAACACGCTGATCTGGAACATCCCGATGCTGTCGGGCGGCGACGCCGGCCACGTCGGCTTCGGCGGAACGGCCCGGACCTCGCTCCACCGGGGCGACACCCAGCTGGCGCAGGTCGACTCCCGCGCCGGCCGGGCGTACAACCTGACCACGGGCTCGTACCGGCTGGTGGCCGCAGGGCAGCGCGGAACGACGGCGTGGAGCACCTCCACGACGACCAGCACCACATGGGGCTTCGACTTCAAGGCTGCGCCTGCGGGCACCCTGGCCCGGCAGGACGTGCCGATGCTGAACCTCGGCTACGACGTCGACACGGACCTCCAGGGAGCGGCGCGGGCCGGCAAGCACCTGCGACTCGGCCTGCACGCGTACTCGTTCCCCGGTGACGTCACGGCGGACTCGGCCACTCTCCAGGTGTCGTACGACGACGGGGCGACCTGGCGCGACGCGAAGCTGAAGCGGGCCGGTGACGGCCGGTGGACGGCGCAGCTGGACACACCGCGCAACGCCCGGGCGATGTCGCTGCGGGCCGGCGCCACCGCACGCGGCGGGCTCTCCGTCCAGCAGGACGTCATCAGGGCGGTCACACTGCGCTGACCTCGCAACGACCCCGGGGGCGGGGGTGAGCCGGTGCGACCGGCTCACCCCCGCCTCGTCACACCCAGCCCCGGTCTCTCGCGTGCCACCCCAGCTGGAGACGGGTCGTCGCGTCGGTCCTCACCATGAGCGCCTGGAGCCTGCGCTGCACGGTGCGCACCGACAGCCGCACCTGACCGGCCACCGCCGTGTCCGTGAGACCGGCGAGCAGCAGTCGCAGGATGTGCGCGTCGAGGTCGTCGATCTCCGCGTGCGGCAGCTCCTGGTACGGGCGGGCACGCCCCCACACCTGCTCGAACAACTCCCGCGCCACATGGGCCAGTCCGCCGCGCAGCACCACCGCCGGGTCCACGTCGGCGTCCCGTCCGTGCAGCGGCAGCATCGCCACCGCGCCGTCGCACAGGATGAGCTTGTAGGGGACCTCGGTGACCGTGCGTACGTGGACCCCGTCGGCCAGTGACTGCGCCACCTGATCCGCAGCGCCCGGCTCGCCCAGGAATCCCTGATCGATGACGGCCCGCACCCGCACATCGCGCGACATGGCCGTCACTTCCGCGCTGTCCGCCGGGGTGACCGCCTGGGGTGTGCCGGCGGAGAAGATGTCGATGGTGCTGCGCGCGGAGAGCTGGAGTTGGAGATAGCGCGTGCGGATCGCGTCGGTGCCCTCGACGATCTCCACGAGGTCGCGCTGGGCCCGGTCGGCGGTCGCCGTGCGGTACGTCTCCGCGAGCCGCGCCACCGCGAGTTCGGCGCGCTGGAGGCGTTCGCGGTGGGCGGCGAGTTCGGCCCCGAGGGCGACGGCGGGAGGCGCGGCCGCATAGCGCAGGCCGTCGGCCACCCGCAGGACCAGCCCGCGGTCGGCCAGGGTGCGCAGCGCGGCGGCGGTCCGCTGTTCCGGCAGGCCGACCGCGTTGGCCAGCTGTTCGTAGCCGGGCGAAGGCAGCGCTATCAGCACCTGGTACACCGAGTCCTCGTCCGCCGTGAGGCCGAGATCCTGCAGGCTCATCGGCGCCCACCTCTGTTCTCCTCGTACGCACCGGACCGTGCCGCCTGAAGTGTCGCAGGTTGCCGGCGGCGAACCGGCCACGGCCACGGCCGCGACCGCGGCCGGCACCCGGCATTTCCGTGGAACGTACGATGGCCCTCATGCGAAACCGCCCCATCCCCGGCAGCTCCGGCCTCGTCCGGACCATGAGCCTGCTCGGTGACCCGGTGCTCCACGCCGCGTGCGAGCCCGTCACGGACTTCGGGCCCTCGCTCGCCCGGCTGGTCGAGGACATGTTCGCCACGATGTACGCGGCGCAGGGCGTCGGTCTCGCCGCCAACCAGGTCGGTGTGCCGCTCCGGGTGTTCGTCTTCGACTGTCCCGACGACGAGGACGTCCGCCATCTCGGGCATGTGGTCAACCCCACGCTCGTCGAGGCGGACGGCGTCACGGTGCGTGGCCCGGAGGGCTGCCTCTCCCTGCCGGGGATCGAGGCGGGCACACCTCGCTACGACCACGCAGTGGTCGAGGGGCTGACGGTCGGGGGCGAGCCGGTGCGGATCAGCGGGACGGGCTTCTTCGCCCGTTGCCTCCAGCACGAGTGCGACCATCTCGACGGTGCCGTCTACACGGACCGGCTGACCGGGCTGCGCCGGGCACGCGCGCTGCGTGCGGCCCGCCGGGCGCCCTGGGGGCGCACCGGTTGACCGGCGGCTTCAGAACCCGGTTCCGCCGGGGCGGTCGCCGACCTCGGCCAGCCTGCCCCAGAGCAGATCGGCCAGACTCCGTACCAACTGCTCGCGCGAGCAGGGGCGTTCGCTCAGCCACCAGTCGCCGGCCGCTTGTGCCATGCCGATGATGCCGTGGCCCCAGATCCGGGCCATCTGCTGGCTGTCCGGGCCGAGATCCACCCGTTCCGCGATGACTGTGGCGAGCTCCTCGCCGAGGCGGCGCAGCAGTGGGGCCGAGTGCCGCCCCACATCGAAGCCCTGCTCGGACGAGGGCGCCGCGTCGTCGGACGGGTGCATCAGGAAGCGGTAGACCTGCGGACGCGCCTCGATCGCCGCGAGATAGGTGTCGAGCGTCGCCTCGATGCGTTGGCGGCGGTCGGCGGGGGCGTCGAGCGCGGCCCGCAGGGCGCTCAGCAGTGCGTCGGTGTGCCGCTTGGCCAGGGCGCGGTAGAGGCCGCCCTTGTCGCCGAAGTGCCGGTAGAGGATGGGCTTGGTGATGCCGGCCTCTGCCGCGATGGCGTTCATCGATGCCCCGGGGCCGTCCCTGAGCACCACGCGGTCGGCGGCCTCCAGCAGCTCGCGGCGGCGGCTTTCGGCCGCGGTCCGCTGTCGCTCGGCCTGTCGTGTGGTCTCCATGGCGTTTCTCCCACCCCTGGCCCTGCATGTCCGTCCTGCCTGCGCAACGTAACACCCTGCCCAGCGGTGCGTGGATCGCCGCCCGAGCGGTTGACACAGGCTACTTGTCGGTAACAGACTGTGGTTACCGCAAGTAACCAGATTTTGACGGCAGCACGTGGAGGGGAACATGGCCGAGTTCACGCTCGATCTCAACGACGACCAGAAGCAGGTCCGTGACTGGCTTCACGGCTTCGCCGCAGACGTGATCCGTCCGGCAGCTTCGGAGTGGGACGAGCGTGAGGAAACGCCCTGGCCCGTCATCCAGGAGGCCGCCAAGGTCGGAATCTACTCCCTGGACTTCTACGCGCAGCAGTTCTTCGACCCGACGGGCCTCGGCATCCCGATGGCGATGGAGGAGCTGTTCTGGGGCGACGCGGGCATCGCCCTGTCGATCGTCGGTACGGGCCTGGCGGCCGTCGGCGTCCTCGCCAACGGGACCGAGGAGCAGATCGGCACCTGGATCCCGCAGATGTACGGCGACGCGAACGATGTGAAGGTCGCCGCCTTCTGTTCCTCCGAGCCCGACGCCGGTTCCGACGTCGCCTCGATGCGTACCCGCGCGGTGTACGACCAGGCCAAGGACGAGTGGGTGCTCAACGGCACCAAGACCTGGGCGACCAACGGCGGCATCGCCAACGTCCACGTCGTGGTCGCGGTCGTCGACGCGGAGCTCGGTTCCAAGGGGCACGCCTCCTTCATTGTGCCGCCGGACACCGCGGGCCTCTCGCAGGGCCAGAAGTTCAAGAAGCACGGCATCCGCGCCTCGCACACCGCCGAGGTCGTCCTGGAGGACGTGCGCGTCCCGGGCCACTGCCTGCTCGGCGGCAAGGAGAAGCTGGACCAGCGCCTGGCCCGGGCCCGCGAGCGTGCCGCCTCCGGTGGCGGCGAGCGCGTGAAGAACGCCGCGATGGCCACGTTCGAGGCGTCCCGCCCGGCCGTCGGCGCGATGGCCGTCGGCACCGCCCGTGCCGCGTACGAGGTCGCGCTGGACTACGCGAAGACCAGGACCCAGTTCGGCCGTCCGATCATCGACAACCAGGGCATCGCCTTCCAGCTCGCCGACATGCGCACCCAGATCGACGCGGCGCGCCTGCTGGTCTGGCGCGCCTCGTGGATGGCGACCGCCGGCAAGCCGTTCGAGTCGGCCGAGGGCTCCATGTCCAAGCTGTACGCGAGCGAGACCGCCAAGAAGGTCACCGCTCAGGCGATCCAGATCCTCGGCGGCAACGGGTTCACCCGTGAGTACCCGGTGGAGCGCATGCACCGCGACGCCGCGATCTACACGATCTTCGAGGGAACGAGCGAGATCCAGCGCCTGGTGATCGCCCGCACGCTGTCCGGGATGCCCATCCGCTGACGCCCCGCAAGGCCGCCGGTCCCGGCCCCGCTCCCTGTCGCGCCGACAGGGGGCGGGGGCCGGTGCGAGGATGCTCAGGCGGGGAGCTGCGCCTCGATGGCCGCGACGACCTCCGGGGCCTCCGGCTCCGTCCGGGGGCGGATCCGGGCGACCGGCTCACCCGCGGGGGAGATCAGGAACTTCTCGAAGTTCCACTGGACGTCACCGGCCTCGCCGTCCGCGTCCGCGAGCCGGGTGAGCTCCGTGTAGAGCGGGTGCCTGCCGGCACCGTTGACATCGGTCTTCGCCAGCAGCGGGAAGCTCACCCCGTACGTCGTCGAGCAGAAGGTCTGGATCTCCTCCGAGCTCCCGGGCTCCTGGCCGCCGAACTGGTTGCACGGCACGCCGAGCACCGTGAAGCCGCGGTCCCCGTACTCCTTCTGGAGCCGCTCCAGACCGGCGTACTGCGGGGTCAGCCCGCACTTGGAGGCGACGTTCACCAGCAGGACCGCCTGGCCGCTGTAGGCGCCCAGCGTGGTCGGCTCGCCGGTGAGCGTGTGGAGCGGGATGTCGTGCAGCGTCATGGGTGTCTCCTAGTCATTTGTCTTCCACGGCCATTGTCACGCCCAGAGGTTCATCGGTACGAAGCCGGTCGCCCGTCCGTCCGGATCCAGCAGCCGGCCCATCAGTTTCACCGCGCGCAGCGCGACCGCGCGGTCGGCGATCCGCAGATGGGGGATGGTCGCGGCGAGGCGGACCTCCAGGGCCTGGGCATCCACCAGGGACGAGACCCAGACAGTGGCGATCAGATTCTGCGGACCGGCCAGGCCCAGGCACTGCCTGATCTCCGGGAGCTTCGCCAACTCCCTTGCCGTGGCGTCCAGATGCTCGGCCGCCACGGTCCCGAACAGGGTCACGGCGACCGGTGAGCCGGACAGCGAGCGGGCCAGGTCGCAGCGGAGCACGAGGCGTCCTGTTTCCAGCAGCCGGTTCAGCCGGCGGCTCGCCGTGTTCACCGAGACGCCGAGGGTCTCGGCGAGTTCGCTGAGGGACATGCGTCCGTTCTCGCCTATCGCCGTGACGAGCTCGGCGTACTCGGGCAGATGCTGTGTGTCGCCCAGCGCCGACCGGCGGGACGCGGCCAGAGTCTCCTGCTGGCTGCGGCTCAGGCTCGTCAGCCGCCACACGCTGCCCTCGGTGTAACTGCGGGTGATCAGATGGGCACGGGTCGCCGCGATTCCGGGGGTGGTGCCCAGCCGGTCCACGATGTAGCTCGAGAGTGCGCCGAAGCCGGTGGCCATCGCGGTGATCAGGAGGTCGCGCCCGCCCGCCGCGTGCTCCACGGTCACCGCGTGCGGGTCCGCCGACAGGAGCTCGGCGACCGCTCCCGCCTGTCCCGGCGCGCAGTCGATCTCGATCAGCGCGCCGGCCCCCGAGCCGCCGTACGGATACGCCGTCACCCAGGCGTGGCCGGCGGCCCGCAGCCGCTCCCATCGCCGGGCCACGGTCGCGGCATCGACCTCCAGGGCCTTCGCCAGCTCGGTCCAGGGGGCCCGTGGGTTGATCTGCAGAGCGTTGACCAGGGCCAGGTCCAGCTCGCTGAGTGAGGGCAGATTTTCAGTCATCGAGAGTCCGTACTGACGGGTGCTTTGGGAAAAGACTGCATTCGATCAAGATTCACGACAGGGATCGGCAATTTCAAGCGGAATGTTGAGCGGAGATTAGCATCGCCGTACCTCATCAGATCCAGCCACATCCGACTCCGGAGGCGCCGCGTGCAGCAGCCTTTCGCCACCCTCGCCGACGCCGCCGCGGCCCTGCGGTCGGGCACCGTCGGCAGCGAGGAACTCGTCACCGCCGCCCTCGCCGACGCCGAGGTGCTCGATCCGCTGCTCGGTGTGTACGTGACCCGCTTCCCGGAACGGGCGCTGGCCGCCGCCCGGGCGGCCGACTCCCTGCCCGCCGCTGAACGCGGCCCCCTGCACGGACTGCCCCTCGCGGTGAAGGACAACCTCGCCACCGTCGAGGGCCCGGCCACCGCGCAGAGCCCCGTCCATGACCCGCACTGGTGGCGCGGGCTCGACGCACCGGCCGTCGCCCGGCTGCGCGGTGCGGGGGCGGTCGTCCTGGGCAAGACCACCATGGCCGAGTACGCCATGGGCCGCCCCGACCCCGCCCACGACTTTCCGGTGCCCCGCAATCCCTGGGACCCCGAGCGGTGGACCGGCGGATCGAGCACCGGAAACGGTGCGGGCATCGCCTCGGGACTCTTCCTGGGGGCCCTCGGCAGCGACACCTCCGGCAGCGTGCGGCTGCCCGCCGCGCTGTGCGGAGCCACCGGCCTCAAGACCACCTTCGGACTGCTGCCCGTCGACGGCTGCATCCCGCTGAGCCCTTCGCAGGACGTCCTCGGCCCGATGGCCGTCACCGCCCGCGACTGTGGACTCCTCCTCGGCGCGATGACCGGGCTGCCGCCCAGGGCTCCCGCGCCGGACGGGGTGCGCGGACTGCGCATCGGTGTTCCGTACGGACTGCTCGACGCTCCGGGCGTCACCGCCGAGTGCCGCACCGCATTCCAGGACGCGCTGCGAACCCTGCGTGAACTCGGCGCGGAAATAAGGGAGTTCGATCTGCCGGAGTTCGGCGGTCTGCTCGCCGTCAACGCGGTCACCATGCTCGCCGAAGCCTTCGCCGCGCACAGCGAGCGGCTCGCCGCCGACTGGGACGGGCACGGGCGGGCCTTTCGCAGGCTGGCCGCCGCGGGCGGACTCGTCCCGGCACACCTCTACCTCCGCGCCCAGCGCACCCGCGAACAGCTCACCGCACAGCTGCTGGCGCGGATGGACGGCCCCGGCGGCGTCGACCTGATCGCCACCCCGACCTGGCCCGCGCCCGCACGGCCGTACGCACAGGAGGCCGCGCCCGGCGAGGAACTCAACCTCACCGGCGTCTGGAACCCCACCGGCTTCCCGGCCCTCGCCCTTCCCATGGGTGCCGGCCCCACCGGGCTGCCCCTCTCCCTCCAACTGGCCGGCCGCCCCCGCAGCGAGCACACCCTGATCGCCGCGGGCGACGCCTACCAGTCCGCCACCACCTGGCATCTCCGCCGGGCCGCGCCCGACCCCGGGCAACGGCCCACCCCGCTCCAGGACCCGGACGGCGGGCCGGCGCACACATCCCCGACGCCGTCCGCAGCCACCCCCGGCGACGCCTTCGCCGATGCCGGGGCCGCACTCGCCGCGATCGGCATTACACCGGGCCCCGCCGATCTGGCCTTCGCCCGGACCGTGGCCCGCTCACTCCTCGAAGCGGACCGCAGGCCCGCCGCCTGACCCGGCCGGCCGGGGGACCGCCCTCGCCGACACCGCCCTTTCCCGAATCCCCTGCCCCACCCTCACCCGCCGCGCCCGTGCGCGCGGCCGTGCCCAAGTGGAGAACCCATGTCGCGTATCCAGCCCACCGCGGGCGCCGGCGCGCCAGGCCTCGGCGCCACCCGTGTCGCCGCGGTCGTCGGATTCCTGGTCTTCGTCGAGCTGACCAGCGGCATCATCCAGGGGATGATGCCGACCCTGCTGCCCGAACTCGGCTCCGTACTGCACGTCGGCGCGGGCGACCTCAACTGGGTCAACGCGGCGCAGCTCCTGGCCGCCGCCGTCTCCGTGCCGCTGTTCGGCCGCCTCGGGGACATGTACGGGCATCGACGGCTGCTGCGGATCGCCGTCCTCTGTCTCGCCGTCGGTTCGGTACTGGTCGCCTGGGCACCCTCGTTCGAGGTGCTGCTGGTCGGCCGTGTGCTGCAGGGACCGCTCGCCGCGCTCCTGCCCCTGGAGATCGGACTGGTCCGCGACCGGCTGGACGCCGCGGGCGCCCGGAGCGCCATCGCCATGCTCGTCGGCGCGCTGACCTTCGGCGCCAGCGCCGGCATGGTCATCTCCGGACTGCTCCGTGAGGTCATCTCCTCCGTGCACGGCGTCCTGTGGATTCCCGCGGCCGCCACCGTCCTGTGCGCCGGAGTCGTCTTCTTCCTGGTGCCCGAGTCCAAGACCCGGGCCGAGGGCAGGGTCGACTGGGCCGGCGCCGGACTCCTCAGCGTCGGACTCGCCACGCTGCTGCTCGGCATCTCCCAGGGACCCAAGTGGGGCTGGACCGACGCGGCCACCCTCGCCCTGTTCGCCGTCGCAGCGGTCACCCTCGTCGTCTGGGTCCTGGTCGAACTCCGCGTCGCCGAGCCGATCGTCGACATCCGCCTCACCGTGCAGCGCACCCTGCTCCCCGTCTACGCGGCGAGCTTCCTGCTGGGCACCGCCCTCTTCGGCGCCCAGACCGCCCTGGTGCTCTTCGTGTCCTCACCCGCTGACAAGGTCGGATACGGATTCGGCTACGACGCCCTCGGAATCGCCTGGCTGATGCTGCCGTCCGGCGTCATGGCGTTCGTCGCCTCGCTGTTCGCCTCCCGGCTCTTCAAGCTCATCGGCGGACGCGGCACCCTCGGGCTCAGCGGCGCCCTCATGGCGGTCGGCTATCTGTTCCTGATCGCCGCCCACGACGACCCGTGGCAGTTCGTCGTCGTCAACGTCATCGTCGGCACGGGCGTCGGTCTCGCCCTCAGCGCGATGCCCGTCCTGATCGTCGACTCCAGCCCGCACGAGCGCACCGCCATCGCGACCGGGATCTACAACACCGCCAAGACCGTGGGCGGTTCCGTCGCGGGAGCCGTCTTCGCGGCCATCCTCACCGCCCTGACCTTCAAGGGCACCGAGATCCCGACGATCGACGCCTACACCACCGTGTGGTGGTGCTGCGCCGGAGTCTCGGTCCTCGTCGCCGTCGCCGCGGCGGTCGTGGCCCGCCCCGCGAAGTCCGCCAACTGAACCACCGCCCCGCCCCCTTGCACCCTCTCCAGGGAAGGAACAGCGCCATGCCCGCCCCCACCACCTCCGTACTCCTGTACAACGGCCTCCTCATCGACGGCACCGGGAGCGAACCGGTCCTCGACGGTGCGGTCCTCATCGAGGACGGTCTCATCCGGTGGGCGGGCCGCACCGCGGACAGTCCCGCCACCACGGCCACGACCCGGCGCATCGACGTACGCGGCGACGCGATACTCCCGGGCTTCATCGACTGTCACGTCCACATGGCGGCCCCCGGAACGGCGATGAGTCACGCCGAGATCGCCTCCCTGCCGCACAGCCTGCTCACCTTCCTGGCGGGGCCCCGGATGAAGCAGACCCTCGAAGCCGGCGTCACCACCGCGCGGGACCTCGGCGGCGCCGACGCCGGGCACCGGCGGGCCATCGAATCCGGCCTGCTCGTCGGCCCCCGGCTCCAGGTCGCCATCGCCATGCTCAGCCCCACCGGAGGGCACGGCGACTTCCGGGCCGGCAACGACCCCCGCCCCAACAGCAACCCCATGGGGCAGCTGGCCGATGGACCCGCCGAATGCCGCAGAGCGGTCCGCGATGTCCTGCGCCGGGGCGCCGACTGCGTCAAGATCGCGGCGACCGGTGGGGTGTGGAGCCCGACCGACCAGCCCGACGACGACGGGTTCCTGGAGGACGAGATCCGTACGATCACGGAGATCGCCGCCGGGCATCGCGGCAAGAAGGTCGCCGCGCACGCCCAGGGCCGCGGCGGCATCCTCAACGCGGTGCGGGGCGGCGTCGCCAGCGTCGAGCACGGCTACGAGATCGACGACGAGGCCATCGACCTGATGCTGGAACGGGGCATCTTCCTCGTGCCGACGCTCACCACCGCCAACACCGACCCGGATCCCGGCAAGGCGGCACCCTGGGCGTACGCGAAGAAGAAGCACTGGCAGGACGTCGCCCGCCGGCACATCCCGCGCGCCATCGAGCGGGGGGTACGGATCGCGATGGGTACCGACTGCGGCATCGCCGAGCACGGCACCAACCTGCGCGAGCTCGGGTATCTCGTGGAGTGCGGGATGACCCCGATGGGTGCGGTGCGGGCCGGTACGGCCGAGGCGGCCGAACTCCTGGGACTCGCCGGCGAGATCGGCACCCTGGAGCCCGGCAAGCGCGCCGACGTCGTGATCGCGCGAGGCAACCCGCTCGACGACATCAAGTCCCTGGGCGACCCCGGGAACATCCTGCTCGTCATGAAGGACGGCGTCGCCTACAAGGACGTCGACGGGCTCGCCGCCTGAGCGGGCGCCGCACCGTCCCGGCCGACCGCCTTGTAGTAGAAGGTGGTCGGCTTCAGGACACCGGCCGGATCACCGGCGTAGTCCGGAACGGACCCGCACTCCGTCCAGCCGGCCGAGCGGTACAGCCGCTCGGCCGGACTGCCGCTCTCGGTGTCCAGGATCAGCAGCGTGAGCCCGTCCCCGGCCGCCGAGCGCTCCACCGCGTCGAGCAGGGCCCGGCCGAGCCCCCGGCCCTGCGCCGACGGGCGGACCATCAGCTTGGCGACCTCGGCGCGGTGACGGGCGTTGGGCAGCGGAGCGGGGGTCAGAGCGATGGTCCCCGCGATCCGTTCGCCGTCCCGGGCGATCCACACCTGGTGGTGTCCCGCGTCCACGGAGGCGGCACGCTCCCGCCACCAGCACGCGGCGGCATCCCGGTCGAGCGGCGCCAGGAACCCCACGGAGGCTCCGCCGTCGACCGTCTCCACCAGGAGGGCGGCCAGCTCATCGGCGTACGTGACCAGTTCGGGTCCGGTCACCGGGACGATCTCGGTCATGCGGCAGGTCCTTTCACGGTGCGACGATCATCAGTGCGTAGCGGACCCGTTCCGGGCCCGGACAGTGGAAGCGCGAAGGGCCGCGCAGCCGGAACCGCAGGCAGTCGCCCGGGCCGACCGTGTGCACGGTGGCGTCGACGGTGATCTCGACCGTCCCCTCCAGGACCCAGATGTGCTGTTCGAGGCCGGGCACAGGCGGATTCTCGTACGCGATCACGGCACCCGCGTCGAGGATGCCCTCGATGACCTCCGCGCGCAGACCGGCATGCGGAGGCGAGACGGACCTGCGCACGAAACCGGACCGCTCGTCCCGCCAGACCGTCTGACGGGAGGCGGGCACCAGCTGCGGCGGCTGCGCCTCCACCTCCAGCAGCAGCCGGGACATGGTCCGCTCGTGGACGGTGCACAGCCGGCCGAGCTGGGCGGCGGTAGGACTCAGCTCGCCTCGTTCGAGCCGGGACAGCGTCGAGCGGCTCAACCCGCTGCGCCGGGCCAGCTCGTCCAGCGACCAGCCGCGCTCGACGCGCAGTTCACCGAGCCGCGCCGCGAGCCCGGCCTCGACGGCCCCGGCCTCATCCCTCTCCATGCCTCTCACATCAGAGAGGGTATCTCCATTCCGAGATGCTTGGTGGTGCGGTCTTCGCCGGGTGCGCGAAGGCGCCAGGTTCGTTCTGCCGGTCGGGTGCCGTCGTGTCACGCTTGGAGCGGGGGGTGCCCGGACGGGCACAGCGGTCCCGCCGGGTGGTTTTACTACCCGAGGAGGCCGGCATGGCCAGTACCAGCAACGAACCGCGAGCCGCCCGTGACACCGCCCCGAGCTCCCGTCATCCGTTCATGACGGGCTGGACCGCCTTCGCCGGGGTGCTGATGATCTTCGGCGGGGCCATGGCGATCCTGCAGGGGATCGCCGCCATCGCCAAGGACGACGTCTTCGTCGCCACGCGCAACTACGTGTTCCAGTTCAACCTGACCGGCTGGGGATGGATCCACCTCATTCTCGGCATCCTCATCGTGCTCGCCGGCTGCGCCCTGTTCACCGGGGCCGTGTGGGCGCGTGTCGTGGGTGTCGTACTCGCCGGATTCGGCGCGCTCGCCAACTTCCTGTGGCTGCCGCACTACCCGTTGTGGTCCATCGTCCTCATCGCCATCGACGTCTTCATCATCTGGGCACTCTGCGCGGGGCCCGAGAAGCGGGAAGGGGTCTGACGGAGCAGCCGTACCTCCTGGGGCATTCACGCTGCGGGCGGCTCCTTCGTGAACGCAGCCGGCGGAGGAGTGATCCGCAGCGTGACGACGTAGGAGACCACCACCGAGACGATCACCAGTGGCATCACGGTGAGCCCCTCCGTCCCCAGGAGCAGCGTCGCCAGCAGCACCGCCGTCATCGGGAGTTTGAGCATGGCCACGCACATTGCCCCGATGCCCATGGCGAATCCGGATGTCGGGTTCAGCCCGGGGAGGTGGGAGAGCGCGAGGCCGCCGGCCGCGCCGACGAACATCGCCGGGAAGATCGGACCACCCCGGAACGCGCTCAGGGAGGCGCAGTAGGCCAGCGACTTGCAGACGATGAGCACGACCAGGGTGGCCGCCGAATACCGCGCGCTGTCGGCGAGCAGCGGGTCCAGGTCGTGCTGGCCCGAATACAGCACCTGGGATGCGGACTTCCCGGTGCCCTCGGCGTACACGAGCGCGAGCACCCCGACGACGAGGCCCATCACCGCGGTGGCCACCACCGTCCGCCGCTCCACCCTCGACTGAAGGAACAGCGCCAGCCGGTGGATTCCCGCGCCCACGAGTGCGGCACCCAGTCCGAGGGCGATGGCCCAGCCGAATTCGGCGACGGTGGGGCTGTCGGCGTGCGGCACGTGGTGGAGCGCCAGCGAGTACGTCCCCAGGCCCGTCCACGAGCCGAGGCCCGTGAAGATGAGCGCCCCGATTCCGGCCGCCAGGAGTCCGGGCACCAGTGCCACCCCGAGCATCATCCCGGCCAGCCCCGAGGCCTCCATCAGCAGGAACGCACCGAGAAGCGGAGAACCCAGCAGCGCGCTGACGGCGGCGAAGCTGCCCGCGGCGCCCACCACGGCGACCGCCCCCGGGTCGATGTCCGGCTTGATCAGCCGCACCGCCCACACGGCCAGGCCCCCGCCGAGCGCGATGAGGGGTGCCTCCGGGCCGAGCACCGCGCCGAGTCCGAGACTGGCGAGCGCCGCGAGAGCGATGCCCGGCAGCTGCGCGGCCGACGGCGGGCCGGTGCTCACCAGCCCCTCGGCCGGCTTGTGCCCGCCGCGGCCGGGGAGATACCGGACGGCCAGTCCCGCCAGCAGCCCCGCCACGCCGAGCAGCGGCACCGGCCACCACGAGGGCGTGGCGGTGAAGCCGAGGGCATCGGGCAGGTCGTCGTACGTGAGTGACTGGAGTTCGGAGACCAGGGCGAGGAAGCCGAAGGCCGCCGCCGAGACCGGAACACCGAGGACTGCCACCATCACGAGCAGGACCGCGTAGCCGCGGGTGCGGATCAGGGTGACGGGATCCGGTGGCTGGGCGGGGGGCGTTCCGGCTGGCTCGGCCGTCATGCGCGTTGTCTCCTCGGCGTCGCGAATCCCCTGTGAGCGCCCTGTCGTCAAGGCGTCCTCAAGGTGATACCACGATGCGGTGATTTGGGTGATGTGTCCGCGCTGTGCGAGTGCGGCGCGAACCGTGCCGGCCGACCCGGCGGGCAGGGTCAGACGCCTTCGCCCGCCGGGTCGGCCGAGGGCAGCCGGCCGGACCGCACCGCGTCGACAAGAGCCTGATGGTCCCGCTCGTTCCGGTCGGCGTACGACTCCGCGAACTGCTGGAGCGCCCGGTCGAACACCTCGCCGCGGCCCAGGTACGCCGCGATCGCGATCCGGTCTCCGGACCGGGCGTGGGCACGGGCCAGCGTGGCCCCGCAGACTTCTCCGAACACGCCGAGCCCGCGCGGGATCATCAGCTCCGGCTGGACGATGCCCTTCCAGTCGCGCAGCTGGCGGATGTAGAAGTCCCGGCGCCGGCCGTCGATCCCGTCCACCCGCTCCCAGCCCAGGAAGATGTCGCTCGCCGCCTGCATCAGCCGCTGTCCCGCGACCACCCGGCTGCCCTGGTTCCGGTACCGGCTCGCCCCCACGTACGGGGCGAGCACCGAGGTGTCCGCCTCCTTGGCCTGCAGGAAGAGCGGGTCCCCGCTGTCCCGCCCGAGCAGGAGGATGATCCAGCACCTCGTGCCGACGCTGCCCACACCGACCACCTTGCGGGCCACGTCGACGAGCCGGAACCCGGAAAGGAGGGCGCGCCGGTCGGAAGCCAGACTCTGGCCGTATCCGTCGATCAGCCGGCGGAACTGCTCCTCGAACGCATGGCGCTCCACGTCCGGCAGCAGATCGGCGACCGGGACGAGCAGGGGCGGGTCCGCGGCGATCCGGCGCCGCCCGTCGACCACTTCGGTGAGCTTGTCGAACGCCTGCAGACTGTCCCGGGTACGGGCCTTGGCCATGGCACGGGCCACCTCCTTGCGGCCGCGCTTCCTCAGCTGCTCCGTCGCCACGGCGCGCAGCCGGTCCGCGTCCGTCCGCGCGTACCAGACGTCGAGGTTGCGCATGCCCGCGAACCGGATCATCCACTCCCGGTACGACCTGACCGAGGCCCGCACGACGGCGGCGCGCTCCCGGTCACTGAAACCGTTCGCCCGCCCCGCGATGACGAGGCTGGCCGCCAGCCGTTTGACGTCCCACTCCCAGGGGCCGGGCAGCGTCTCGTCGAAGTCGTTGATGTCGAAGAGCAACTGCCGCTCCGGTGAGGCCAGCAGCCGGAAGTTCAGCAGGTGAGCGTCCCCGCACAGCTGCGCCCTGATCCCGGAGACAGGAGTGCCGGCCAGATCGGCGGCCATGATCGCGGCCGCCCCGCGGTAGAAGCGGAACGGGGACTCCGTCATGCGCCCGTAGCGGATCGGGACGAGCTCCGGCACCCTGGACGCCGACTGCGCCCGAAGGACGTCCAGTGGGTCCGGACGGCCGGTCGACGGCTCGAACACCGCATGGCTCGACCGCGGCACCGCGCGCCGGGCCGCCTTGCCGCGCGCCGCCCGCTCGTCGGGCGTGGGGAACTCGCCGCCGTACCGTACCGGGCTGATGTCCTGCGGCATCGGGAATCCTCCTGAACGCTGCGCAGGCAGGAAGGGAGGACGCTGCCCGGCTCCTTCCGATCATCGCCGGTCGGCGCGATTCCGGCACCAGCAGCGCGGCCGATCCGTGCCGGAGCCCGGCTCGGCGCGCCCGGCGGTCAGACCGCCGGGGCGCCGACGGGCGGACTCAGCAGGACGACGGTGTCACCCGTGTCCGGGGCCGGGGTGAGCGAGTCGGTGACCGGCACGAGCCGGCCGTCCGGGCGCACCACGAAGAGCAACTGGTGACCCGCCGGCACCGGGCCGTCGGAGGTCCGCGTCACCACGCGCGCCCCTCTCTCGTACCGGCGGGCCAGCTCGCGCCCGGTGAGTCCGGCGCCGAAGAGCGATTCACCACCGGTGTACGGAGCCACCACTCCGTGGCGGGAGGAAGGCGGCCCGAGACGGTGGACGGCGCCCTCGACGCTCTCCCGGAGCGTCATGGAGGCGAGCGCGTTGAAATCGTCCTCGTCGGTGAGCAGCAGCACTCCTGTGATCCCCTCCAGCTCCGCACCGGCACCGGTGGCCGACGCGAGGAGTTCGCCGGGCGCCAGCTTCAGTCCGGCTTCCTCGATCCGCGCCCGCTCACCGTCGGCGCCCGCCCACATCAGGACGTCCAGTCCCGCCGAGCGCAGGGCGCAGGCAAGATCCACCGCCCATGGCGCACCGCCTACCAGCAACGGCCTGGAACGTGCCGGGCGCAGCACGCCCAGCCGCCTGGCCACCGGGAACGCCGTCAGTCCGTACAGCGTGACCGTGGCGACGATCACCACGAACGTCGCCGGGAGGACGCGCTGGGCACCGGCGATGTCGTGGTCGACCAGCTCGGCCGAGAAGGTGGAGGCCGTCGCCGCCGCGACGATGCCGCGCGGCGCCATCCAGCCGATGAACCACCGTTCCCCGCGCGGTACATCGGTACGCAGGGTGGCGAGCTGCGCCACCAACGGCCTGGTCACCAGCACGAGCAGGGCGACCAGCGCGAGCGACGGCAGTACCACGTGCCGCAGCGACGCCGGTGTGACCGTGGCCGAGATGGAGATGAACAGCAGTCCGATGATCAGTGAGACCAGGGTGTCGAAGAAGGGCCGCCGCGCAGGGAGATCCAGACCCGGCAGATTGGCCATGGCCATCCCCATCACCACGGCGGAGATCAGACCCGTGTCGTCCCGCAGCGCGTCACAGGCGGCCGCCACGCCGATCACGGCGGCGAGCTGCACGGAGGTGGCCAGCTCCTCGCTCAGCCGCACCTGACGGAGCAGCAGCCACAGCACGCCGGCACCGGCCGCGCCGCCCGCCACGCCCACCGCCGTACTGGCCGCGAACCCGGCCACCTGACTGCCGAACCCCGGCCGGTCACCCGCGAGGACCCCGTGGAAGACGAGCGCCCCCAGGATGCCGCCGACCGGGTCGATCAGCGACCCCTCCCAGATGAGGACGCGCTGCAACCGCTCGGTGGGCCGGACGAAGTTGAGCAGCGGCCCCACGACGGTCGGCCCGGACACGACCAGGATCGCCGCGAGCATCACCGCCGCCCGCATCGACATGTCCAGGACCGGTACGGCGAACAGCGCGGCGGACACCACGGTCAGCAGCGTCCCCAGCCAGAGCAGCCGGACCACGACGCGGCGCGTGTGGCCTTTGAGCCTCTTGAGGTCCAGCCCCAGACCGGCGTCGTACAGGATCACCGCCACCGCCAGGGACACCAGCGGCGAGAAGGAACTGCCCAGCAGCCGCTCGGGATCGACGTCATCGGTGAGTGCCCCCGCGGTGAAGCCGACCGGCAGCAGGACGAGCAGCGCCGGGACGCGCAGCCGGCTCGCCAGCAGCTGTGAACCGACCGCGAGCACCACGATCAGCCCGATGCCCACGAGTACCTGATCCGCCGTCATTGCCGCCTCCTGTGGCGCGAGCGCCGGGGCAGCGGTCGCGACCCGCGGAGCACCGCGTGCGACCACCATCCGTGGCGGCGCACGGCCGGGATGCGAGGGCTCGCTCCGACGGGCTCCCCGGCACCCCGGTATCCGCCGTATGGGCTAACGGAGTCCGCGGCGGCCGGTGGTGAGCCGCTGAGGGAGTGCGTCACGCTCCGGGCGCACGGCTCACTTCCCGTCGTCCCAGGGGGTGCCCATCCAGCTGTCGAACGTCCGGATCAGCGCCGACAGCGCGGCCGCCAGCCGCAGGTCGGCCCACTGCGCGTGCACCTGGACCTCGTCCTCGTCGGAGCGGAACTCCATCGGGACCTCCTGGCCCGCACGCCAGATGATGCGCCGCGGTCCGCGCGCCACATCACCGCTGCCGCTCAGCAGACTGCCCACGCCGATGGCCACCTGAACGGGGAACAGCAGCCACCACACGTACCACCAGAAGATCCGGCCCTTGAATCCGACCGCCTCCGGGCAGCCGGTCTGGGCGACCGTCCACCGGGTCCGCAGACCCTTGCCCGACAGTGCCTTCTCCCGTACGAGAGTGCCGACGAGTTCACCCTGCCCACCCCACACCTGATACACCGACACACCCTCGCCCGCCGACGTGGTGACGAGCGTGGCCAGCCGGGAACGGCGCTCAGGGCCGTCCCAGAGGACGAAGGACCGGGCACCCGTCTTCCGTGCCGCGAGATACGCCGGTATGCCACCCTGCGGCAGTTCGCGCTCCAGATACGCGACCACGTGGAACGGGCCCCTGGACGTGTCGGTGACGACGTGGCGAAAGCCCTCGGCCACACCCGGCAGGATCACCTCCCCGGCTTTGCCGTTCTTGGGCAGGGCCACTACTTTCAGAGCGCTGAGCACGTGCGACTCCTCCGTTGTGCGCGGTCAGGACGTCGAAGCGTAGACGGGCACCTGAGAGGATCGACGCGTGGAGTCCCCAGAAGTCGCCCCCGACGCCGAGCCGCTGCCCGGAACCGCCGCCACCGGCCGCCGCCCCGTGCGCTGCCGCCTGTGCGGACGCCCGCTCACCGGCACGGCCTCACGCCGTACCGGCCTCGGCCCCTCCTGCGACGCCAAACTGCACCCGGCACCGCCCGACATCCGCACCCGCCGCCACGAGGTCGAGCAGGAACCGCTGCCGGGCACCTGAGCCGTCAGGACGGCTGCTCGCCCAGCCGCCGGAACAGTCCCTCCTGCACCACCGACACCAGCAGATTGCCCTCGCGGTCGTAGATCCTGCCGCGCGCAAGACCCCGCCCGCCGGTCGCCACCGGGGACTCCTGGTCGTACAGGAACCACTCGTCGGCCCGGAACGGCCGGTGGAACCACATCGCGTGGTCGCAAGAGTAGAATTCACGCACCGTTTGACTAGGGAGGGCGTCCATGGAAGCTACTAGTGCAGCGGAACCACGGCGTCGGCAGGTACGGCACTCTCGCCGGCCGACGCTGGCCGCAAGTGCGGCAGGAGACCGATGGATCGTGTACGTGCGACTGAGTCGCGACACCGACGAGAGTACGTCCGTTGAGCGGCAATCGGAGGAGGGTCGTCGCTGGGTTGAAGACGTCGCCCACGGCGTCGTTGTGGAGGTAGTCGTTGACACGGACGTATCGGGGGAGGTGTCGCCCTGGAACCGCAAGAACCTGGCGCAGTGGCTCGTCTCAGTCCCACCGAAACCCTTTGACGGCATGGTGGCACTGCGGGTCGACCGTTGGGCGCGTCGCGTGGTGTGGTTCTCCGGCCTGCTGGACTGGTGCAGGGATAACGGCAAACGGATCAACACCGTGCGCATGAACATCGACCCGACCACCCGAGAAGGAAGGATGTTCGCGGGCATCGCCGCAATGTTCGCGGAAAACGAGCTGGAAGTCATCAAAGAGCGTGCCCAGGAGACGCGAGACACTCTCCGGCAAATGGGCCGCTGGCCCGGCGGAAGGGTTCCGTACGGCCGTGTCAAAACCCATCTCGGAAAGGATCCGGAGACCGGCAAATCCCTGGGATGGAAGCTTGGCGACCACGCGCATCGGTGTGACGTCATCCGGCGAGCCGCAGACAACATCTTCGGGCTGAACGGGCATTCACCCACAACCCCGCACGCTGAGGTCCAGCGACTCAACCGCGAAGGGGAGCCGACCGAATCAGACTGCCGCCTCATTGACGCGGGCAAGGAGCCCAAGGGGACCAAATGGCTCCGTGAGACGTTGGTTCGTATTCTTCTCAACCCCACGACTGCCGGCGTCATCACGGACCACGAGGGGCGAATCGTGCGCGGAGATGACGGGCTGCCTGTACTCGTCGCTCGGCCCATCCTCACCCTGGACGAGCAAGACCAACTTCGCGAACTGATCGAGTCGACGCCACAGAGCGAGACGCAGCGATCTCGTACTGACAAGCCGCGGAGGAAGAACTCCGGGCCCCTCTCGTACGCGCAGAACTGCTACGAGTGCGGCGGGAGCATGTACCGGGATGGCTCCACCGAGCCCGGCAGCGATGGCTACCGACGAGGGCTGAGGTATCGATGCCCTTCACGCTCCAAGGGACTTGACTGCCCAGGTGTGAACATCGTCGCGGATCCCGTGGAGAAGTGGGCAGGGGAGGAGTTCCTCCGCCGACACGGACGCATGCGGCACGTCACGGAGGAGTACGTCCCAGGCATCAGCTACGCCAACGACATCAAGGCCGCGGAAGACGCTCTGGACGCCCTGGAAGCTGACCGGCGAGCGGGTGTGTACACGGCGGAGGCGGCCGTTGCGCGCTTCCGAACCCAACACGCCAGCCTGACGGAGCGGCTGGAGCGCCTGCGGAGTCTGCCGACGCGGGAGGCGACGACGGTGGTCAAGGACACCGGACGCACCATTGCCACGGAGTGGCACAGGCACAACGAACTCATCCTCCGGTCAACGGCGGTCAACGAGGACGGAGAGTTCATCGTCGACGACCCGGAGGAGCGCAAAGCGCTGCGAGAGCGGGGCGAGAAAGGACACAACGAGCTGTATCGGCTCTTCCGTGTTCGCGTCGAAGTGAAGCGCGCTCCGGTCAAGGGGGCTAGGTCGTTCAGTCCTGGCCGGCTGGTGTTCACGTATCAGCCAGTGGACGACCCGGCAGCTGAGCAACTGGAGGCGATCTTGGACGAGGAAATGGCCGACTAAAGATAACGGTAGGGTAACGATGAATCGGTGATCAAGCGGACGCGCTTGCGGCTCGTCGGCCCCTCGTCGCGCCTCCTCCGCCCCTCGTCGACGAGCCTCCGCCGCCTCAGTTATCCACAGGCGCCTGTGGATAACTACAGAGAGTGCCAAGAGGCGCTGAAACTGTAGCTCTGCGTAGCTAGACGAGCTGAACTCTGGCCAAAAAGCCAAACTAACCCCTTATTTCACTTCTCTCTAGACGCGTTAAGGAGAGAAGGAAAATAGGGGGTTAGTTTGGCTTTTTGGCCTCGATCTGTCCGGGGGAGGAGGAGACCATGATCATTCCCGTGAAACGCTTCCGCCATAACAACAGTAGAAGGGAAGAACGGCGGCGCCGGCGAATGGCGCGGCGCCCGCTTCCCCCTGACGGCCGGCAGCGTTCCCGTGCTCCCCGCACTCTCCTCCGGGTAGAGCGTGGTTGAGCGCTGCTGGCCGTGTTTGTCTTCCTCCGTAGCTCAGTAGCAGAGCACCGGGCCGGCCTGGAACCAACGGTTGTCGCGGGTGCAAGTCCCGCCGGGGGAACTGGACGAGGCGGAGCGATGCGCACGCTTGCGCGGTAGCTCAGTCAGGAAGAGCAACCCTCCATACCTTCGGGTCACTGGAGGGCCGGTCACGGGTTCGAATCCCGTCCGCGACGCCTCGTCTTCGACGTCATGCACTCCGGGACCTCTCGGAGCCAGCCTCTGACGTCTATCACTCACCCTGCCCCTTGTGGGCAGGGTTTTGCTTCCGTAGCTCAGTGGTTAGAGCGTCCGCCTGTCGAGCGGAGGGGCGTCGGTTCGAATCCGATCGGGAGCGCGTCGGGGTCGCCAGTGCCGCAGTTGATCCTGCGGGGAGTGAGGGCGACGAAGCGGGAGGGTACCCCGCTGCTGTCCACGAGGTGCCGGCAACGGGGCTCAAATGCCGTGGACAGCTCAAGGTCTCGTAGCTCAGTCTGGATAGAGCACCGGATTACGGATCCGGGTGTCGGAGGTTCGAATCCTTCCGGGACCACACAGTGCACGCCTAGCTAGCTCAGCGGTAGAGCGCCGGTTTCATACGCCGGAGGTCGGTGGTTCGAGTCCATCGCTTGGCACTGACGGACGGTCGTAGGCGAGGGGAAACCATCGCACCCGGAGAACAGTCCGGTGACACTGCGGCCGACGTCGATCGGATGTCGCCTAGTGGTATGGCAGCGGTCTCCAAAGCCGCCTACGGGGGTTCGATTCCCTCCATCCGGGCAAGGCCCCATAACCGTCCCTGTAGCGCTCCGGCGCCGATCAGACGGCTGGGGCCCCAAGCGTTGAGCCCTGGGAGGCAAGCGGGCCTGTAAAGCCTGCGCTGGAGACGGCTGGCGTGGTTCGATTCCACGGCGACGCACAAGGACGTCAGGTGACGCTACTCGCGAGGGTTCACCACTGGACGCTGACCGGTCCAGCATCTGACGTCCCCAAGCCCCTGTAGCTCAGCCGGAAGAGCGCCTCTCTCGTAAAGAGGATGTCGCGGGTTCGACTCCTGCCAGGGGCTCTACGGGATATGGCGCAGCTTGGTTAGCGCATCCGCTTTGGGAGCGGAGGGCCGCAGGTTCGAATCCTGCTATCCCGACACACACGCAGGCCCGCCAGGGAGGAGCGATCCCCTGAGCGGGCCTGAGCTACGTCACGGCCCGACGCGCCTGAACGTCAGCATGACCCGCCCGCCGGCCGGATGAGGCTCGCTGTACTCCAGCTTCCACCCCGCCATTTCGATGCGGGTGACGAGCCGCTCCGACTTGTGGATGCCACCGACGGCAACGCGGTTGTGAACCGCCAGCCCCCGCTTGTGCGCCCTCAGGGCTGCAGGATCGGGCGTGAGCGGCGCAGGCACGCCGGCTATGTGCTTCCCGAAGAGCTTGAACTCCACGACGTCCCCCTTTGAGCGGCCCCCTGCCGCGGATGACGACCAGCGTACGCGCGAAGACGACTTGAGGAAGCGCGACAACCACATAAGCGCCTTCGGCTGATCCCCGGAGGAAGAGAGCCCCTGCCGTCCTCAAGCGGTGGGGGCTCTCGCACGTCTTGAGGACTGACGATGGCTGAGAAGATTTGCGCGTTCGACGAGTGCGGACCTGCACGGAAGCTGACTCGCGGCCTGTGTAGCGCTCACTATGAGCAGCAGCGACTCGGTAAGCCGTTAACACCGCGACGGCATAAGCGTGCTGACCTAAGCCCCGTACTCCCGTGCGCGTTCCCGGACTGCGGGAAGCCTACGGTTTCGCGCAGCTGGTGCTGCGGCCACTACGACCAGTGGCGTGCCGGCGGTGAAATGCGAGCCCTGCGGGAGCGTAGAGCGTCGGGATCGGCTTTGATCCGGGATGACGCGGGCCGGAAACAGTGCTCGACGTGCGCTGAGTGGCTTTACACCGATGCGTACGTGGCGGACACCAGCGCACTGGATGGGCTAGCTGGGCAGTGCAAAGCCTGTGTGCGTGATTCCCGGCTGACGGCCAGGTTCGGTGTTGACGCGGCCCGGTATGACACGTTGCTGTCGAATCAGGGCGGAGTCTGCGCCATATGCAAGCGGCCCGATCCCGCAGGGAGGGCGCTGGCGGTAGATCACGACCACACGTGCTGCCCCGCTGTTGGGGTGTCGTGCGGTAAGTGCGTCCGCGGACTTCTGTGCTGGCCATGCAACGTAGGAATTGGGCACCTTCGTGACGATGTGAGCGTGCTTGAATCCGCTATCCATTACTTGACGAGGAGTCATGGCCACGCAGTGGAGCAACTCCCACAGGAAGGGCCGTCTGCCGAAGAACTGGGCGTCGCTGCGTAGGCGCGTACTGCGTCGCGACAATCACTCATGCATGACGCTCTTCTCCGACGGCCGACGATGTGGCCTACCTGCGAATCAGGTGGACCACATCGAGGCAGGAGACGACCATCGCATTGAGGCGCTGCAGAGCCTGTGCTCTTGGTGCCACACGCAGAAGTCCTCAGCTGAGGGAGGCACAGCAGCCGCACTCACGAGGGCCTCTGTGCACAGGCCCCCTTCTGTACACCCTGCCCTGGAGGACTGATGGTGGAGCGCATACGTACCCGCCTGCGTGGGTGGGCCAAGGGTGGAGGTGTCATGCCGCCACTGCCGCCTACCACGGTGGGTGTAGTGCTGAGCCCTGCACGTGTAGTTCTGTGGTGTGCATGTGCTGACGTACATAGCAGCGGGTGTGACATGCGTGCCCGCACATACGCCCGCCTGCTAGCCCACCCACAGGCACGCCCATGAGCGGCGCCCATGTGGTGCTGGAGGAGGCAGAGGACACAGGCGAGGATGGACTCAGCATCACACGCGTGATCGTCAACGGTGTTGATGTTGGTCGACTTGCGAAGCCTCCGAAGATCGCAGTCGGAACTCAAGCAGACCGAACGCTGACGACTGTGACGATCACTCTCGTGCCAGCTCGCCTGGAGATCCGCGGCGAGCATGCTGACGGTGATCGTCGCGAGGCTCGCGCCGGCTTCACTGCGAAGATCGACTAGCCCCATCCCAGGGGGGTGACCCCCGCCGGCCCGATACGAAGACCGTAAGAGTGCTGGTGTCCGCTGTCTGTACGGGTCTGGGACTTCGAAATGAGGCCGCGGAGCCGGCCCTCCTGGCAGGCCGTCAGGCGCCCACACAGGGCCTCCTGGGGGGCATCTGAGGGGCGTGGGAGGCGGTTTACCGTAACGCGCCGGGGGCTTGACGACGCTCTGAAGAGTCGCAGGTCAGACCGTGTATTACCGTAACGCGCCGTGCTAGGATGGGGTCATGGAGAAGGAGAACGTAGTCTGCGCCTGGTGCCCGGAGCCGCTGAAGGCCAGCCGCTCGCACCGCGCACGCTTCTGCTCCACTCGTTGCCGCATGGCGTCGCACCGCGCATCCAAGAACAACCCGTTCCCCATCGAGCTGACGACCCGCGACAGGTGGATCCGACGCTCACCCACGAAGGTCCCGCTGACGGTCCGCGACATGCCGGCCTCCAGCACCGACCCGCGGACGTGGAGCAGCTACAAGGACGCCTCCGCCTCGTCGGCCGGCGTCGGTCTGGGCTTCGTGCTGAGCGACGTCGACGACATCGCGTGCATCGACCTTGACCACTGTCTCAACCCGCTCACGGGCCGCCTGGCGCCGTGGGCAGCAGCCATTGTGCGCGACGCGGGCACCACCTACGTAGAGGTGTCCCCGTCCGGCGACGGACTGCACATCTGGGGCCGCGCGGACGTCCGACAGGGACGCCGCATCCGACGCCCCGACGGTACGGCCGTGGAGATCTACGGGACCGGCCGGTACATCGCAATGACGGGACGCCGACATGGCTCTTCCCCGTCGATCCTCGCGGACCTTTCCGCGGTGGTGACCAAGCTGACGGCGTAGCTCCCGACATGGGACGACGACCGTCGTCCCTACCCGGGAGGTATCCGTATGTGCTCGCATCCCGACCACGAGGTCGTGACGCTCCCCGACGGCAGCGTTGACGAGACGCACGTCTTCACCGACGCAGAGATGGCAGACTATGAGCGCGCGCTAGGCGACGCGCTCCGGCGCATGCGCGGCGAAAGCGGCCCTGCGGTGTCTGTCTTCGTGACCACGTCGGACGGTGACTGATGGCCGGCCGTGGACCCGCCCCAAAGGACCCAACCAAGCGACGCCGGCGCAACGCCGCAGACCCGGAGACGGTCATCACCGCCGACGACGAGATTCGCGGCCCTGAGCTGCCGGACGGCGTCCTAGGCGCCGACAAGGACGGTAACGACTACGAGTGGCATCCCATGACCGTCGCTTGGTGGCAGACCTGGCGTGAGTCACCGCAGGCATCCACGTTCACCGCCACCGACTGGGCTTTCCTCTTGGACACGGCACTCATGCACACCTCAATGTGGTCCAAGGGTCAGTGGACGCTTGCCGCCGAAGTGCGCCTGAGAGCCGCCAAGTTCGGCGCTACGCCGGAGGACAGGGCCCGTCTGAAGCTCAAGGTCGACGACCCCGTGAGCGCCCCGCAGAGGCCCGTACAGGCTCCTCAGAACGTCTCTGACATCAACTCACGACGAGCGAGGCTGACCGGCTAACCAAACGAGAGGGGGCGTCGATGCCGCACGTCACGGTACGCGCCCCCGGACACGACCGCTCCCGCTCTCTGGGCTGGCTCGCGGTCGCGTGGATGGAGTACTTCGTTGTTCATGGCCCTGGCGACGTCCAGGGCATGCCGGTCTCCCACGGCGACGAGTACACAGGCTTTGTCGTCGACTGCTACGCACTGGGCGAGGGCGGTAAAGACGACGGCCGCATGATGTACGACAGTGCCTTCTTCTCCCGCCCGAAGGGCTGCGACAAGAGCGGACTGGGCGCGCGGCTCGGCCTCTTCGAGGCTCTCGGACCGTGCCGGTTCTACGGTTGGGCAGAGGGCGGGGAGGTCTACGAGGACCCGTGGGGTTTGGGCTTCCGCTACACCTACGAGGCCGGCGAGCCGATGGGCCGCCCGGTCACCGTGCCGTACCTCCGGATCATGGCCACTGAGGAGGGCCAGACCGGAAATGTGTACGACACGATTCATTTCAACCTGACCGACGACGCCGCGCGGCTGAGCCACGTTCCGAACGTTGACCCGGGCTTGACGAAGATCAACCTTCCTGACGGCGGAGAGATCACGCCGTCAACCGCCTCCAGCTCCTCGAAGGACGGCGGCAAGGAGACGTGGGTCTGCTTCGATGAGACTCACCTCTACAACACCCCCGAACTCCGCCGCATGTACGCCACGGTGACGCGTAACCTCCGCAAGCGGAAGAAGATCGCTCAGACGTGGTACCTCGAAACGACCACGATGTTCGCCCCCGGGCAGGACTCCGTCGCAGAGCGTACGTACGAAGAGGCTGAAGCGATCCGCGAGGGGCGCAAGAAGCGTGGCCGCGCGAGGTTGATGTACGACCACCGTTACGGCGTCGTCAAGGATCTGAAGGATGAGCAGCAGCTCCGCGCGGCCCTCCGCGACGCATATGGCGACGCCATGGAGTGGATCGACGAAGACACGCTGGTCGATGATTTCTACGACCTCCGTAACGACTCCGCGGACGGTAAGCGGTACTTCCTGAACTCCCGGACGTCCTCCTCCGATGCGTGGATGGATCCGGACGCTTGGGAGCTATGCCGCCGCCCGGAGCAGATCGACGCTGGCGAACTAGTGACCCTCGGCTTCGACGGCTCCATCAACGACGACGCAACCGCGCTTGTCGCGTGCCGCGTATCTGACGGCCACCTGCAATTGCTCGGCTGCTGGGAGAAGCCGGAAGGCCCCGAGGGCGAAGGCTGGCAAGTCGACCGTGAATCGGTGGACAGCGCCGTTGCGCGCGCCTTCGACCGCTACGAGGTCGCGGGTTTCTACTGTGACCCGCCCAAGTGGCAGGACTACGTGGATAAGTGGACCGCGGAGCATGGCGAAGGGCTCCAGATCAGCGCCACACAGGCTCGCCCGCTGGAGTGGTGGACGACGCGCCCGACGGCCATGGAACACGCCCTGGACCGCTTCGTGGAGGCCGTCGACGACAAGGCACTCTCCTACGCCGGCACCGACAAGGCGGACGACGAAGAGCCCTACTCGAAGTTGGGTGCCACGCTCACCCGCCACGTGCTGAACGCCAAGCGGCGCCCGATGGGCCGCAACCACATCGGCATTGGCAAGGAACACCCCAAGTCACCGAAGAAGATCGACGCCGCCATGAGCGCCACGCTCGCCTACGAGTGCCGCGCGGACGCCGTCGCAGCAGGAATCACCAAGCGTAAGAAGCGGACTGGCCGCCTTCGCGCATTCTGAGGAGGGTCCACTAGTGCCTATCGATGCCACGCAGGTGGAGTCTCCCGGATGGTGGCTCAAGCGACTCGGGAAGAAACTGCTGGACGAGCGCGACGACTCCCGTCCGGACTGCAACGGAGAGATCACTCCGGGCCTGGACACCCTGAAGCGCTACGCCGAAGGGCGCGCGCCTCTGCCGCACGTACCCGGAGTCGACCCGGCAGAAGTTGCCGCGTGGATGAAGGACGCTCGCACCAACTGGACGAGCCTCGTCATTGACTCCCCGACGGAGCGCATGGGCGTCGACGGCTTCCGTTTCGGAGCTGCGAAGGGCGGCAAGTCCGCCAAGACCGCGGACGACGACGCAAACCGCATCTGGCAGGAAAACCAGATGGACGCGGACAGCGATCTCGTCCACTACGGCGCCCTGTCGCAGCGACGCGCCTTCGTCCTTGTCGAGAAGGGCGACGACGGCCGGCCCGTGCTGACCCATGAGACGCCCTACCAAGTGGCCGTGGAGTACGAGCCCGGCAACCGTCGCAAGATCCGCGCGGGGCTGAAGCTCCGGCGCGACGATTGGACTGGCGGGACGGTGGCCACCCTGTGGACTCCCGACATGAACTACGGCTTCACCGCCAAGACTGCCAACCCCGCCTTCTACGACAGCACGGCAACGCTGCGGCAGTGGGATGCGCTCTCGCTGCCCACCCTCACTGACGGACAGTGGACGAACGAGCTGAGAGCCGTCCCCCTCGTCCCGTTCGTCAACCGCCGGAACCGCTCCCTGGACGGCTTCGCGGAGCACGAGGACGTGCTTTCGATTCAGAACCGGATCAACCTTTCGCTGATCAATTTGATTGCCGCGATGAAATACGGTGCTTTCCGCCAGCGGTACGCCGCCGGCCTGGAGGTCGATGAGGACCCGATCACGGGTGCTGCGATCCAGCCGTTCCAGCTGGACATCCGGAAGCTCTGGACCGTCGACAGTCCCGACGTGAAGTTCGGGGAGTTTGCCGCAACGGACCTCGTCCCATACGTGCGTGCCGTGGAGGCTGCAGTCCAAGACCTGGCCGCCATCAGCCGCACGCCTCCTCACTACCTGATCGGCGCCGTAGTCAACGTCTCCGGCGACGCTCTGAAGGCCGCGGAAACCGGACTGATCAGCAAAGTCCGCGACCGTCAGCGCACGTTCGGCGACAGCTGGGAGAGCGTCATGCGCCTGGCCTTCAAGGTCACTGGCGACGAGGACAAGGCAACGTCGTTCGACGCTGAGACCCTCTGGCGTGACCCTGAGTCCCGCACGATCTCTGAGCTTGCCGACGCAGCCGTGAAGAAGGCCAGTGCCGGCGTCCCGTGGCGTCAGCGCATGGAGGATATGGGCTACACACCATCGCAGATCGACCGCATGGAGATCGACCGCGCGGCCGACGCTCTGAACGCCGCACCCGCGGAAGACCCGCAGCCGGCGTCCCTCCAGGCCAAGCGCGAGGCCAAGCAGCCCACGGACAAGCCCGTGATCGGACGTGAAGATGTCCCTGACGCGGCTTGACCGCCAGTACGGGACAGCAGTCCGCAACACCTGGGCGACGACCCTAGGACGCACCTCGCGCGTATGGACCGATCTCGGCTCCTGGCGTGAGGGCGATGTCCGACGCTTCGAGCGGACCGCGCTGCCTGTACTCCTGGCCGGACAGCGACGAGTGGCGAGCCTGACAACAACCTACCTTGAGCAGCTCTACCGCGAGATTGACGGCACCGGGCCCCGCGTGGACCTGGACTTCGACAGGGTGACCGGACGTGCGCTTCGCGACGTCGACCCCGAAGAGGTCTATCGGAGGCCGTTCAAGGATGTGTGGGCGGCTCTCGGCAACGACGAGTCGCTTGACGTCGCTCTGGACCGCGGAGCGCACCGCCTAGAGACGATCGCTAAAACCGACCTGCAGCTAGCGCGGACGCACACCGTGCGCGAGGTCGGCGACGACATGCCGCGCTTCGAGTACACCGTTCGTGAGCTGCAGGGGGAGTACGACTGTGCTCTCTGCATGATCGCCTCCACGCAGCGCTACCGGAAACGGGACCTGGCGCCGATCCATCCCGGCTGTGACTGCCTCGTCAAGCTCGTGACGGCCGACGAGGATCCGGGCCAGGTCGTCGACGAAGAGAAGCTTGAGCGCATTCACGACCTCGTTGGAGAGGCTCTTGGGAAGAGCGACCGCGGAGGGCGAGCGGTCGACTACCGAAAGATCATCATCGCCAACGATCACGGCGAGATCGGGCCCGTTCTGGGCTTCAAGGGACAGCACTTCACATCCCGCACTGACATCAACCTTCCGACCTGACGCCCGCCACGGGCTGACGACTCCCGACAGGGGAAATCACCATGCCTGAGCCAGAGACTCCGCCGGCCATCAACGAGCACGGCTACCCGGACGCAACTCCCGTCGCCGAGATGACCACCGATCATCAGGTGGCCTACTGGCGGCACTACGCCCGCAAGCATGAAGCGACCGCCAAGGCGGCTCCGGACGCTGCGGAGCTGGAGCGCCTTCGCGCCGCGGAAGCAGAGCTTGCCACCCGCAAGGCCGCTGACCTCACCGACGCAGAGCGGCTCCAGGCAGAAAAGGACGCTGCGGAGACTGCCCGCCTGACCGCTGAGCGCGAGCGGGATGAGGCGCGAGCGGACGCTCTGCGCATCACCGTGGCGGCTGAGAAGGGCCTCACTCCTGTGCAGGCCAAGCGCCTCCAGGGCTCCACGAAGGAGGAACTGGAGGCCGACGCGGACGATCTGCTGAGCCACTTCGCTCCCTCCAACCTCGGCACCCCTCCGCCTCCGCATCGCGCGGGTGGCGACCGTGGGGGCGACGTAGGCGGCAACACCCGCACCACGGCAACCGGCGCGGACCTGTACCGCCAGCGTCACGGCAAGAACTAACCGACCCCTCACAGGAGGATCGTTCATGAATCTCGGACTCATCACTGAGAGCTTCTCTCAGGACCGGCGTGACTGGCTGGCGGGTGCGCACGGTACGGACATCGCTCCGTCCGTGACGCTGGACGTCAGCAAGTTCACCTCCGGCACCCACTACCCGGACGGCTACATCAAGAGCGGCATCCCACTGGGCAAGATCACGACCGGCGGGAAGTACGGCCCCTACGACGACGCTGCGAGCGACGGACGTCAGACCTGCGTCGGGTTTCTCTACACGGGCGTGGAGGTCGTGACCAAGCGCGGCCAGGTGCTCACGTCTGCTGTCGCATCCATGCTCGTCCACTGCGCGGTCAAGGAGTCCAAGCTCCCCGTCGCTGTCGACACCGCCGGCAAGACCGACCTTGGCGCTCGCGTCATCTTCGTCTGAGAGAGGTAACAACCAACTATGCAGCTCATTGACGAGTTCGCGACCCCGGCGGAGCTGACCGGGTACGCCCGTGCGGCCCTGGCCGACCGTGACGAGAATCAGCTCACGCTGGACCGCTGGCTCCCGAACCGGACCATCAACGATCTCTCCTACCGCTTCACGCGCGGTGGCGGCGGTCTGACCGAGGCTGCGGTGTTCCGCGCCTACGACGCGTCGGCCGACGTCGGCGTCCGTCCCGGTGGCGCGCGAGTGTCCGGCGAACTGCCGCCCATCTCGCGGAAGATCCCTGTCGGCGAGTACGAGCGCATCAAGCGCCGGAACGTCGACACCCAGAACGCTGAGATCCGTGACGCCATGCTGGACGACGGCGTGCGACTCGCCCGTCAGATCGAAGCCCGTATGGAGCTGGCGCGCGGTGAGGCCCTCTTCAACGGCAGCGTCAACCTGAACGAGAACGGCGTACAGGCCGGCGTCGACTTCGGTCGAAACGCTGCGCACTCCGTCACGGCGTCGACCCCGTGGAGCACCTTCGGTTCGGCGGACGCCTATGGCGACCTGACCACCTGGCTGGACACGTACAACGCCACGAACGGTCAGCTCCCCGCGTACACCCTGATGTCTCGCACCGCCTACAACTGGCTGCGCCGGAACACCGGGCTGACGAAGCTCGCGAACTCGCTGAACCCGCCCACCGTGCTGACGCGCGATGCGCTGAACACCGTGCTCGGCGACTACGACATCCCGCCCGTGCTCATCTACGACGCGCAGGTGTCCGTGAACGGCGTGGCGACGCGAGTCACCCCCGTGGACAAGATCCTATTCCTGCCGGCGCAGGGTGACGCGCTGGGACAGACCCTGTGGGGCGTCCCCGTGGAGGCGGACGACGCGCGATACGGCCTGGCTGGCGACGCTGCCGGCGTGGCTGTCGGCGCATACAAGACGGAGGACCCCCAGACCGTGTGGACCCGTGCGACCGCCATCGCTCTCCCTGTCGTGGCGGCTCCCGACCTCACGTTCGTCGCCGACGTCCTCTGACCTGAAACGCGAGGCATTCACGCATGGCAACCCTGAAGACGAACGTCCACGTGACGGATGAGAACGGGCGCGCCCACGTGTTCGGCCCCGCGGACGAGGTCCCGGAGTGGGCACAGGCGCTCATCACCAACCCGAAGGCGTGGCTGGAGCCGCCCATTGCAAGTCGACTCACGGAGCCCGCTCCGGTGCCGGCCGCGAAGAAGGCTCCAGCCAAGCGCGCTCCGGCGCGACGGAAGGCGGCTGGTGATGCTGTTTCTGACGGCTGAGCTTCGCGCCCTCCTCGGTACGCCGATCAGTGACGAGCGAGCGGAACTGGCGCACGAGCTGGCGGAGGACGCCATCCGTGGCGAGGTGGGGGCTCGGATCTCCGTCCCTCCGCAGCATGGCATCAAGTCTGTGGCTCTCAGCATCGCTGCCCGCATCCTGACCAACCCTCAGGGGCTTCGGTCGGAGCAGGCGGGCGGCATGCTGCAGTCCTACGCGGACTCGCAGACAGGCGTGATCCTGTCTGACGACGAGCGGCGCCGACTCCGACGAGCCGTCGGCATGGCATCGGGTGCGGGGATGCTGAACATCGCCCCCGCAGAGACCCGCATCTCTACGTACCCCTGGCGGCAGGCATGAGCCTGATCGCGGCCCTGATGTCGGCCACTTGGTACATCGAGCGCGCGGGGGAGCGGGTACGGGACTCTACGGGGTCGTGGGTGCCCGGTCCCCGCGTGCGCATCCGCGTCGACAATTGCGCAGTCATGAGCCCGTACGGCGTGACGGTCGGCTCGTCCTCGGAGACGCATGAGGCGAGCGACACCGTCGAGACACGACGCGTGTTCGCGGCCCCTCTCGGCACCGACGTCCGCCCGTCCGACCGCATCGCCAACGAGGACGGCTCGGAGGTGTGGGAGGTAGTCGGCCGACCGCTGATCTTCCCGCTGACGTCGCTTGCGCGCGTGGAGGCGACCCTCAAGGAGGTGACTGGCTGATGGCGTACCGATCGAAGTACGCCGGCAAGTACATCGGGCTTGGCCGCATGGTCAGTCGCCCGTGGCTCGCCAAGCCATGCCGAGACGCTGCCGTCAAGATCATGCACGTCGCACAGGCGACGGCACCCGTCGGAGATCCGGCGGAGGACAAACACCCCGGTTGGTACAAGCGGTCCTTCGACGTTATCCCGGTCAACAAGAACGTCCCCTTCCGTGGTCAGCCCCGAATGCGTTTCGGCGCCGCAGTCATCAACACCGCTCCGCACGCCTGGCGCGTGGAAACCGGAGATGGGCGAGTCCCGCGTTATGCAGTGATGCAGCGCGCGGTGGACACCGTGAAGGCGGTGCACCGTGGTTGACATCGAGGCAGTACTAGCGCCGTGGCTGGAGCAGACCTTCGACGTCTTCTCTGCTGCCGAGACCCCCGCGGACCTGGAAGATACGCTTCCCATGATCCGCGTGGAGCGCATAGGCGGGGCGGACGATCGCTTCTCGCTCCATCCCCGCGTTGCCGTCGACGTTTTCGCCGCAACGGCTGACGAGGCCCGCACCCTAGCTAACAGCGTGCGAGACGCCCTCGTCTTCCTGAGCGGCCCTGTGGGCGCCTCCGTGGTCCGCTCCGTCCGCTGCGACGCCGGCCCCTCGCGCCAACCCTGGGCGAACGAGGCGATTCACCGACGTGGCGCCACCTACACCGTGAGCCTCCGGGCCGCGTAACCCCTTCTTCAGCTCCGTGTATCGCTACGCGGAGCCTCCTACGCATGCCCTGGAGGCATCATGGCGGACACCCGCAATGCCGATCTCACTTTCGGCGCAACTGACTACGTCGTCTATGCGGCGGCAGTCAACACGACCATGCCAACCGCGTTCGCGGACCCCGCGAGCCCGTGGGTGAACCTGGGCTGGATCACGACCGAAGGCGGTCTGTTCAAACGCGAGGACGAGACGAAGGACGTCGAAGCGGCGGGCAGCCTGGAGCCGATCCGCACCCTGATGACCAAGTCCGTGAAGTCGGCTCAGGTCACGTTCCTGGAGGCGATGAACCCCTTCGTCCGCTCCCTGTACGACAACGTGCCGATCGCGGATCTGGAGCCCACGACTGACGTCGTGACGTACGACCTCCCTGACAAGCCGGCCGACCTGAGGTACGCGTTCCTCTTCGACACCATGGACGGCGACAAGCGGATGCGGCTCTACGCCCCCAACGGCCTCGTGGTCGAGCGTGGCGACGAGCAGCCGCAGACCAGCGACGTCATGCCGCTGCAGATGACGTTCAAGTTCTTCAAGGGTGCTGCGAACGCTGCGGCCGTGAAGCGCTCCATCAAGTACGGCGGGATCGACGTCACGAGCTTCTTCCCCGAGACGCCGTAACACAGCCAGCGACGCCCTGTACCGCGCGGGTCCGGGGCGTCGCTTCATCCCCATCAGATCCACAAGACCCGCGCGCAGAACCACAATCACCTGACATAGGAGACCCGCGCCCATGACTGACATCACCCCCGCTGAGGCACAGGAGAACGAGGCGTCCGAGGAATACGCGACCGTCCCTCTGGACGGCGTGGACCTGCGCATCAAGCCAGCGAACAAGTGGCGGCCGTCGTACCTGCGAGCCCTCCGGAACGGCGACTACGACAGCTGGGCGGCCGGCGTGCTGCACGAGGACGACGTCCAGTCCTTCATCGAGCTGGACGCCACCTTCGAGGACATCAATGACTTCACCACGAAGGCCATGGAGTCCACGGGCGAGGCCCCGGGAAAGTCCTCTGGACGTGCGAAGTCCTCGCGGAGCACGCGGAAGCGCTAGAAGCGGACTTGGCGTTCCGCGGCATTGACCTCCTGGACGTCTACCGCGGACGCCTGTCGCTGCGCCGGCTGCGGGTGCTGATTCAGCATCTGCCGCCAGAGAGCGCGACGAAGACCGCCCTTCGCAACGCTTCACCTGAGCCCGATCCATCGGCCCCTGCGCCGGAGTTCCGCCCGGACAAGGCGGCATGGAGTAGCGAAATGATGCTCCTGGCGGACATCAAAGATCAACTGGTGCTGGCTCGATCCGTGGCCATCGCAGCTGCAGGCGGAACCCCGCCCGACTTCACACCCACACCCCGACCGGGGGTCGCCCCAGCGTCTGCGTCCCCGAAGCGGATGACTGACGAGATGCGCCGCGCGCTTGACCCGCGGCTGAGAAACCAGCCGAAGGAGGCGTGAGGATGCCGGATCTTGACATTGTGGGCGGTGCGGCGGTCGACGTCGTACCGGTCATCCCCCAGTTCCACACCAAGCTCAAAGCCCTCGTCCTCCCCATCGCTGACAAGGTCGGCGAAGAGGCCGGCAAGCGCATGGGGGAGGCGATCTCGAAGAACATCGTGATTGCCATCCCGGACGCCATCAATCAGGGCGGGAAGCTGGGCGTCCGCGCGGCTGGCAAGCAGGGTGACGACGCGGGTGGAGCGTTCGCGCGCTCCATCCGCCGCAAGCTCCAGGCTGCGTTCAAGGCCATGCCGAAGCTGGACATCAGGCTGGGCGACACGGGTGTTGATGCCGAACTCGCCCGCATCCGGGCCAAGCTGGAGCAGCTGAGTAGCAAACGGATCGGCATCGACGTCAGCGCGGAGGCCGCGGAAGCGGAGATCACGCGCCTGGAGGAGAAGCTCCGGGAGCTGGGCGCACAGCATCCGAACGTCGCTGTTCGCGCCGACACCGCCACTGCCCGCGCCGCACTTGCGGAGATCCGGGCGGAGATCGCGGCAATCGGCGGTCGAAAGACCGTCACGGTAGAAGTCGACGGCGCGTTTGGTGCCAAGCTCCGCGCAGTCGTGGCGGAGGCGCAGGCGTCCATCCCAGACATCAACGTCGACGCCGACACCTCGCCGGCACGCGCTGAGATTCAGGGTCTGCGGGCTCGGCTGGAGGCGCTCTCAGACGCTCGCGTTGGAATCGACATCGACGCCGGGGAAGCTCTGGCGGAGATCACCGCGATCCAAACGCGTCTCGGAGTCCTCAGCATGCAGCGCACTGACATTGACGTCAGTGTGGACGCTGCTGCCGCCATTGCACAGCTCCAGGCGCTCCGCGCGATGGCGGACGATACCAAGATCTTCCACATCAAGGCACTGGCGGACACCTCCGGGGCGTCTAGTGCCCTGATGTCTCTCGGCATTCAGATTGTGGCGCTGGCCGCAATTCCTGTAGCTCCCGCGCTTCTCGCTGGTCTCGGCTCCATCGCTGCGATGGCGACGGCTGCGGGTGCTGGCGTGGGCGCTCTCGCCCTGGCGGCCATTCCCGCCATCAAGGGTGTGACCACCGCCATCACGGCGAAGAAGGCCGCGGAGGACGAGGCCAACAAGGCGACGGACAACGGCGCCAAGCGTGCAGTCCAGGCAACACAGCGCGCCCTGCAAATGGCTGGCGCTCAGGCGACCCTGTCGGCCGCACACCGCAACGCAGCACGCGCCGCGGAGCAGGCTAGCCGACAGATAGCCGACGCCGAACGGGCTGTAGGTGACGCCGTGCAGCGTGCCGCGGATCAGCGTCGGCAGTCTGCGGACACCATCGCTCGCGCGCAGGACGCTCTGACTGCTGCCCACCGAAAGGTGCGTGACGCACAGGCATCTCTGACCGACGCCAACGTCAGCGCGCGCCAGGCGGAGCAGGATCTCACGCAGGCCCGTCGCGACGCCGCACAGCAGCTCAAGGACTTGCAGGACCGGCTGACCGACGGCGCCCTGGACCAGCGGGAAGCAACTCTCCGCGTCCAGCAGGCGCAGCAGGATCTGAACGAGACCCTGGCGTCGGCTGAGGTCGGCACGGCCACTCAGCTCCAGGTTGAGGCGGCGCAGCTGGCCTACGACCGGGCGAAGCAGCAGGCCAGGGAGCAGAAGCAGGACTACGCCGACCTGCAGAAGGACGCAGCGAAGCAGACCAAAGCCGGCGTCGAAGGATCCGACCTCGTCACCGCCGCACACAAGCGCGTGGCCGATGCTCAGAAGGGCGTCAAGGATCAGATCGAGTCGGTAGCCGACGCACAGAAGGACGTCCGCGACCAGGCGATGGCCGTAGCCGACGCTCAGTCGGACGCCGCCCGCGCGCAGAGTCGCGCAGCTCAGGACGTCGTCGACGCTCAGCGGGGTGTCTCTGATGCTATGACGGCGTCGGCCGACGCTCAGGTGTCCGCGGCTGAGAGCATCGCCTCCGCGGAACGGGGAGTTGAGTCCGCTCGTCTCTCCGGCATCGACACCACCGCCTCCGCGATCACGAAGACTGATGAGTACAGCGAGGCACTCGCGAAGCTGAGCGCCCCACAGCGGGATCTCTTCGACGCCATCGCCGGTCCGAAGGGCCTGAAGCAGGCATTCGACGACTGGCAGAAGTCTCTACAGCCGGAAGTCCTCCCGCTCTTCACCAACGGCGTGAACGGTATGAAGAACTCCCTTCCTGGTCTGACACCGCTTGTGATCGGGGCGGCAGCCGGAATTCAGACGCTGATGGAGAAGGCATCGGCACAGATGAAGACGCCGTTTTGGGAAGGCTTCAAGGCTGACCTGAAAGAGCGCGTCGAACCGGCAGTAGTCGGCTTCGGAACGGCCTTCGGGAACGTCATCAAGGGCATTGCGGGTGTGATCGACGCCTTCCTTCCGCACATGGACGGAATCGTCACGAAGTCGGACAGCATCACGGGCCGATTCGCCAAGTGGGGGACGAGCCTGAAGGGCAGTCCCGACTTTGAGAAGTTCCTGGCGTACGTCAAGGAGACCTCCCCCGGACTGGCGTCCTTTATCGGTGACGTCCTGCGTTCTGTGCTGGATCTAGCTAAGGCCATTGCGCCGCTGTCTCAGACCATGTTCGCCGTAATGAAGCCTATTCTCGACGGAATTTCATGGATAGCCGTCCACTGTCCCGAGGCCGTACAGGCGTTGTGGCTGATGTGGACCGCCGTAAAGGCCATCAAATTGATGATGGTCGCCTTCGGCGTCGTCATGGTGGCGTACAAGTCCGCCGTCATCCTGATAACTCTGCTCACGCAGGGGTGGGCCGCTGCGATGTGGGAGGCCAACCTCGCGTTTGAGGCCAACCCCATTGTCGCGATCGTGACGATTATCCTCGTCGCGATTGGGCTGTTGGTGGCCGGCGTCATCTACGCCTATAAGCACTGGGATTGGTTCCGCATAGCGGTCGACACCACGTTCAGCGCCATCGCAACTGCTGCAACCTGGCTGTGGAGCACCATCCTGCAGCCCACGTTCTCCGCCATCTGGACGGCTCTCAAGGCGGTTGGTGACGTGGCGATGTGGATCTGGACGAACGGCATCAAGCCGGCGTTCGACTTCATCGCGGAGGCAACACAGCTGCTGTTCACCGCACTGGTCACAGCTCTTTTGCTCCCCGCCTACCTGGCGTTCCAGGTACTGGGAGGAATCGCTAAGTGGCTGTGGGAGAAGGCGATCAAGCCCGCCTTCGACTCAATCGGCGAGGCCGCAACGTGGCTGTGGGATGAGGCCATCAGTCCCGCGTTCGGCTTCATCGGCGAAAAGGCCAAGTGGCTGTACGACAAGGCCATCAAGCCTGCCATGAAGGACGCCGGGGACAAGATCGACGCTTTCGGCGAAGTGGTCGACTGGCTGTGGAAGAAGGTCATCAAGCCCGTCTTCGACTTCATCGGGGAAAAGGCTGTCTGGCTGTACGACAAGGCCATTAAGCCTCCGATGGACAACATCAAGGCTGCCATGAAACTCGTTGCGCTGGCGTTCAAGAGCGCCAAGGACGACATCAAAACGCAGTGGGACAAACTGAAGGAAATCGCTAAGGCACCCGTCAAGTTCATCATCGATCACGTCTACAACAAGGGCATCGTCCCGTTGTGGAACGGCGTCGCTGGGATCACGGGCGCGGGCAAGTTGCATAAGATGGACCTGAAGGGGTTCCACACTGGCGGCATCATGTCCGGCTATTCCCCGGGCCGTGACGATCGCGTCATCGCGGTTGGTGGCGGTGAGGCCGTCATGCGCCCCGAGTGGACGCGTGCAGTTGGCGCAGACAAGATCAATCAGTGGAATGCTGCTGCCCGTTCAGGCGGCATCAGTGGCGTTCAGCGTGCGATCTCCGACGGAATGCCGGCGTTCAAGGATGGCGGAGTTGTCGGCTGGGTGAAGAACAAGGCTGGCAAGGTCGGGGACTTCGTCTCTGACGTCGCCGACTATGCCAATCCTGGGAAACTGTTTGACAAGGCGAAGGGCTTCATCACGGGCCAGCTCAAGGCGCTTCTAACGAATCCTTGGGCGAAGTCCGTTGCCAAGATGCCCGGTCAGATGCTCAACAGCCTGAAGGCCAAGGCGCTGAGCCTCTTCGACTTCGGAGGCGGTGGCGGTGGCGGAGGCGGCTCCTGGATCAAGCCGGTAAACGCTCCCTACGGGACGCGATTCGGCAAGGCCGGCCTGATGTGGTCTAGCGGCCGGCACACCGGGCTCGACTTCCCGGCAGCCGTCGGAACAGCGATCAAGGCCGTTGCTGACGGCACCGTGTCGCAGTCGACGAGTGGTGGCCCTTACGGCATCCACGGCATGATCAGCCACGGTGGCAACCTGTCGTCGATGTATGCGCACATGAGCAAGATCCTCATGCGTGCGGGCCAGCACGTGAAGCAGGGTCAGGTGATCGGCCGTGTGGGTGCGACCGGCAACGTCACTGGTCCACACCTCCACCTGGAAGCACGCCTGGGCGGCCACACTGTCGATCCAATGCCCTACCTCACCAGTAGCGGTCCGGGCGGCAACGGCGTTTCCGGTGTGCAGCGTTGGCGCGGAGTGGTCAATCAGGCTCTGCGTCTGACGGGCAACCCCTCGTCGTACGCGAACGTAACGCTGGCGCGCATGAACCAGGAGTCGGGCGGCAACCCTCGCGCAGTCAACAACTGGGACAGCAACGCCCGCGCCGGCTACCCGTCGACGGGACTCATGCAGGTCATCCGGCCGACGTTCCAGCAGTACGCGGGATCCATGAGCAAGAAGGGGCCGTTCCTCAACGGAGTCTCCGTCGACCCCCTGGCGAACGTCTACTCCTCCATGCGCTACGCGAAGGCTGCTTACGGCAACCTGGGCAAGGCGTACGGGAAGATCGGCGGCTACGCCAACGGCGGGTTCCCGCCCGTTGGTGAGTGGTCGGTCGTCGGCGAGAACGGTCCGGAGCTGGCGTTCGGCCTCACTCCGACGCAGGTGATCAGCAACCACGACAGCCGGAATCTTTTCCGTGAGGCTGCCAGCCAGAAGGGCGGAGCGGTCACGGTGCCCAACATCACCGTGGAGTCGCATACCTACCTGGACGGCCGCGAAGTGGGCGGCATCATCGACACCCGCATTGAGCTGTACGACGCCGACACAGGCCGTGCGCTCCAGGCGGGTCGCGTTCTCTAAAAGCACACGACGCATCCACGGCGTCGGCAATCGAGACAGGACGGTGGATCTGATGAGCGAGGCACTGCCGGAGCCACTTCCGGAACCCGAGATCGGCCCCTTCCCGGAGCCCGATCCGGATCCGGGACCGGCGCCTGTGTACACGGCTCCACCTCCGGAGCCCGATCCGTACAACCCGGAGAACCACCCATCCCCGGGTGAGCGAGGTGGTGACGGCGGATGAGCGTTGCAGCGAATCTCCTGCCACCAAACACGTCAGGCATCGAGACCGACACGAGCGGCTGGACGGCGGGAGCGAACACCACGCTGTCGAAATCCAGCCGCTTCTACGTGGGCGCCGCATCTCTCGGGATGACGGCGTCCGCTGCCGGCACTGTCACAGCCACGACGTCCGCGCGCGTGGCTGTGACGACTGGACGCGAGTACATGGCGTACGCCTATTTCGCGAATGTCGCTGTCGCCGCAGGGCGGACGGCGACTGTACGCGTCGACTGGTATGCAGCCGTGTCCGGAGGGACGGCAGTCAGCTCCACCACGGCAACGGCCGTGACGCTGCCGTCCACCACTGCATGGATGACTCCACCTCCGATGCTGCTGTCCATGGCGCCAGCGGGGGCGCCGTTCGCGTCCGTCACCCTCACAATCACCGGACTGACGCTGGGCGCCACGGTGGTAGTAGACGTGATCAGTTTCGGGGTACCCGCCACCATCACGGGCAACCTGCTCCCATACGCGGTGCAGGGCTGTGAGCTGGACGTCAGTGGGTGGCGCACCTACGGCACGGCGCTGGCGTCGTCGGAGTCCGCCCTGTCGTACGAGGGGTGGCGCTCACTGAAAGTGGGCAGCTCCGCGGTTGGGTCAGCCCGTGTGGGGACTGACGTGGTGCAGCCAGTGACCCCCGGCGTTGAGTATCACGCCTATGCGTGGGCGTACGCGCCGGAGGCCAGCGCGGCACAGGTCACGGCGATTCGCTGGTATGCCGCCGATGGCACCTACACCGAGACAGCTGCATCGTGGGTCCTGCCCGCAGCTCAGTGGACACGGTGCGCGGTCATCGGCACCGCTCCAGTTGGAGCCGTCAACTGTCGCATCATGTTGGACAGTGCATTCAGCTCCACGTCGCAAGTATGGCGCTACGACCAAATGGCGCTCCGAGTAGCGCCGAAGGCCGCTGGGGAGTTGCTCCCGTACAACGTGGCGGGCATGGAGGTGGACGCCAGCGGATGGACGGCCGTCAGCGGCTGCACGATCAGCCGGTCCACGGACTACGCCTATGAGAGCATCGCGTCTCTGCAGGTCATCCCGACAGCTGGCATCGCTGCTGACACTACGGTGGAACTGGCCATCAAAGTTCCAATCACCCCACGGCAGGGGTATCAGGCGACCCCACGGGTGCGGCTGGGGCCCAGCACCGAGCGTCGTTACCTCGTCACTCGCTACACATGGTGCGACGCCGCAGACACGATCCTCCAGTGGACTGATCTGCAGTGGGTGCTGAATCCAACGCCTACCGGCGGTTGGTACACCCCCCAGACGAGCACGGTTGCCCCCACCGGAGCTGCCTCGCTGTCCGTGAGTTTCCGAATCGTGTCACCTGAGATTGCTGAATCGATCTACATCGACGACGTATCAATCGTGCCTGGCGGCCTAGCGGTGGTGGCTGATGTTGTACCGGAACGGTTCGGCGCCTCGATTTTCGTGCAGGGACTCACCACGGGTGGCTACACCTACTGGGGTCTGTGGCGGATGGGGGAGGACGGCTCCATGACAGCCGTTCGCGGGCCCGTGGGTGATCTGTCGCAAGTCTCGATCACTGGCGACACGGCTGTTGCTGAAGACTACGAGGCGCCGCTAGGGACCACGGTCACCTACTACCTGAAGGTGTGGACAACGCCGACGTCCTACCGGGCGACCGGATCCCCGCCCATTGTTATCCCCGAGCCGCCACCCACAGAGATCGTCCTGAAAGATCCCGGGCTCCCGGCAAGGCAAACGACAGCGGTAGTCGCTGCCGGCGGACAGCCGCAGTGGACGCGGAAAGCACGCCAGGGCGTCAATGCGGTCCGCGGACGCGCACGACCGATCATCATCTCCGACGTGCGTACATCGCGCGAGGGGACGATGACGCTCGTCACCGAGACCGCTCAGGATCTGGCGGACATGTGGTGGCTGCTGGAAACCGGAAACACGCTGCTCGTCCAGTGGCCGCACCTCTGGGGTGAGACTGACGCCTACGTCCAGATCGGCGACGTCACCGAGGCGCCCATCGTGGACTACGCGGAGTACAGCGATCGCACATGGACGATCCCGCTCGTCGAGGTGGATCGCCCCTTCGGTGGCTCCGTCGGTAGCGCCGGCCGCACGTGGCAAACCGTGAACGACAACAACGCCGACTGGATGGCAGTCATGTTCGCCGCTACCTCGTGGCTGGACGTCTACACCGGAGTGAATGGGGGATAGGGATGCAGACCGTCACACCGCAGTTCCTGCAGACCCTGACGACGTCCCATTCCATGGTGGCGTCGGTGACCGCCATGTACGCCGGATCCGTAACCGTGGCCGACCTCCCCATTGCGGATGGGTCGGTCACGGTGGATCGCGGGAGCAAGGTACGTCGCTCGCTTTCGCTGACGATCGCAGATCCGAAGCGCCTTCCATGGGGAGCGCTAGACCCTCTCGCAGTCTACGGACAGACGCTGATGGTTTCCCGCGGCGTTCGATACGCCGGCGGAGCCACGGAGATGATTCCGCTTGGCACGTTTCGCATCAACGAGCCGCAGGGGGACACCCTCCTCGGACCGGTCACGCTCACTGGGCAGTCGTCGGAGTGCTACATCATCGACGACAAATTCATGGTGCCGACGTCAACCCGTGGCTACACAACCTGCGTTGACGCGATCGAATATCTGATCCGTCAAACACTTCCCAGTGCCGTAATCGTCAACGCAACGGCAGGCGCGCGAAATCCCTCGTGTGCGGTTATCACTTGGAACGCGAATTCGGACCGTTGGGACGCCGTGCAACAAGTGGCGTTGGCAATGCAGGCAGAGATCTACGTCGACGCTCTGGACCGTTTCGTCATCGCTGACGTTCCGCAGGTGCTGACATCACGCGTTGTGTGGGACATCGCAGAGGGCGAGGGCGGAACGCTCATGGAATCGTCTCGGCAAATGTCACGCACGGCCGTTTACAACGCCGTTGTGGCAAGCGGAGAAAATACCTCCTCCAACGTGGCCCCGGTCAGTGCCGTTGCGTACGACACAGGCCCGACGAGCCCCACGCGATGGAGCGGCCCCTTTGGGCACGTTCCGAAATTCATCTCCTCCGCCCTGTGGACGACCGTCGGAGCCTGCCAGGCAGCTGCGGACTATGCGCTGTTCGACGCCATCGCGCCGAATGTGTCGACGTCGATCGACGCGATTCCGAATGCCGCGCTGGAAGGCGGTGACTGCATTCGCGTGTCCTACGCCGGCCGCAAGGAGCTGTTCATCGTGCAGTCCGTGACGACACCCCTAACAGCAGAGGGATCCGCGTCCCTCGTCCTGCGAGGCGGGAAGGAGGAGTAGCCATGAACCCTCGTCAGAGGCTCGCAGACGCCGTACAGCGGGCTGCCAGCCGCACCGTGGTCCAGGAGTCCTCCGGCTGGTGTCTGGCCTCTGTGGCGGCCGTCTACGGGGACGGCACGGTCGACATCATCACCGCCCGCGGACCCATTGCGAAGGTACGTCGGCTGAAGGCGTACGCATCCCCGGTAGTTGGCGACACGGTGAAGGTCGATTTCAACCCGGACGGAAATTGGATTGTCGTCGGCGCCCTTGCGTCGTAAGGACTTTGAGGAGCACCGAGAATGCCCAAGCCCGATAGCTACGGTCAGAACGTTCAGTACCCGGTACTGTCTGACGCGCCCAACATCGAAACCGCGCTGCAGGCACTGGTAAACGGAGTCGTTCCGTTGACGGTCATGCGGTTCCCCAACGCCAACGCACGCGCTGCGACGTTGACCGGAAACTACAAACCCGTTCCAGGGATGATTACCTATCTGGCCGCTGAGGATCGTTGGGAGCGGAGAGACGGCGACAACGTTTGGCGCCCGTTCAGCCCCGGTGTATGGAAGCCGATTGCCTATACGACGGGATACACGTCGCAATCAGGTTCGCCCGCGTACCGAATCATCAACAACGAGGTGCAGTTGCGCGGAACAATTCGGCGAACGGCAGCAAGCACGGACCTCGTGACGAATGTGGACGTTCATTTCGCGACGCTTCCTTCGGAGGCGCGTCCGATCGGCGGGTATCGCTACTTCCTGGCAGCGGCAAACTTCGTCAACACATCGGGAACGAGCTACTTCTCCGGCCGCATCGGCATTGCTCCTGACGGCAGCATGATCTACGTCATGCCGTTGAACTCGAAGAGCGAATGGCTCTCCCTGGACGGCATCCGCTTCTCCATCGACTAAGCCCCGCGCAGCACTCACGCACAGACCACGCCCCGCAGCGACGGGGCCTTTTTCATGCCCTGGAGGGGATCACCAATGGGTGAAATCTGGATCAAGGAAGCCGAACGACTGGGGGACGGGAGCATCGGAGGCGCAATGGACTCGCCGACGGCGCCCGGTCGTGTCGTCTGGCACACCACGGAGAGCGGCCACGGTGCCGGTCCGTTCAAGAACGTCGGCGACTACCTGGCCAACATCGGCGCCGAACCTCACATCCTGTACGACCCCACCACGGACCGGCTGGGGCAGTACGGGCCGCTCAACGAGTCCGCCCGCGCGCTGAAGAACGACGGCGGGACGCGGACGAACCGCACCGGTCGCGTCTGTATCCAGATCGAGGTACTCGCCCGCGCGTCCGCACCGTTCACCGGTTACTGGAAGCCTGGCCCCAATTTCGTCGCCCTCATGCGCGCGATCCGCTCGTGGGGAGTCCCCGACTCCTGGCCAGGTGGATCGTGCGCTCCTGGCGCGTCTCGTAACCGCACCACGTGGGCGACGAAGGGTGGCCATTACGGTCACTGCCACGTTCCGGGCAACGACCACTGGGACCCGGGCAACATCGACCGCGCGGCCATCTTGAAGGCTGCTCCGAAGGCGACTCCGGCTCCCGCGACGCCGGCCAAGCCCGCCAAGCCTGCGACGAAGCCGACGGTCTCTGTCGCGCACCTCAACTCTGCCCGCGCGAAGGACATTCCAGCGGCCACAGGCCACACGACCTACCCCGCAGAGGTCAGGATCGTTGAAGCGGCCCTGAGGGCGGAGGGACTGCTCTCCTCGAACTACGCGGCCGACGGCTCGTGGGGGACGAAGACGGACGAGGCATACAACGCTTTCCGACGTCGTGTGGGTTACACCGGGGACGCTGCGAAGGGCTCCGTCGGCCTGGAGTCGCTGAGGAAGCTCGCTGCCAAGCACGGCTTCACCGCGAAGGCGTGACGACGTGAGCCCTGAGATCCTCGTCGCCATCATCACCGCTGTCTCCGTTCTGGGGGCGGCGGTGGTGGCGGCCTTTCCTGCTCTCCGTCGTACCCACAACGCCGTAACGGCACAGGGGGCGGAGACCCGCGCCGCCACCCTGGACGCCCTTGACGTCATGGGGACGCGCCTTCAGGCCCGCTTCGACGCCCGCATTGACGACGTCCGCAATGACATCGACGACGTGCGCGAGGGCGTCTCCCGCGTCCGCGAGTGGCAGGCCGGCCACGACGCAGAGCACCTCATCATCGTCCGGCCCCACCGTGGAGGTGACGGCGCATGACCATGCCCGCAGGAATCGCTACGGTCACTCTGACCGGCCGCTACCTACGACCTGATGGAACCCCGCTGAAGGGGACCGTCACTATCGCAGCTCCGAGCCTCGTCACGCTCCCCGGAGCGGACACCATCAGCGCCGGATCGGCGTCGGTGACGCTGGACGCAACCGGCGCATTCTCCGTCCTCCTGATCGCCACCGACCAGATGGACATGCAGCCCACGGACTGGGCGTATCAGGTCAGCGAGAAGTTCACCGACATTGCGGCTCGTACCTACGCCATCCGCCTCCCGTCGGCCGTCCCCATCGTCTCCATCGCGGACATCGCGCCATCGGATCCGTCAACGGGTCAGTACGTACTGGTTCCTGGCCCCACAGGGCCAGCAGGAGCATCGATCCTGACGGGCACGGGCACCCCATCGCCGCTCCTGGGCGCCAACGGCGACATGTACGTGGACAAGACCGTCGGGGCTGTGAAGCTCTACGGTCCGAAGGCGTCCGGCGCCTGGCCCGGAACTGGCGTGGAACTAGGCGGCGGAGGACTGATCTCCACCGTCAACGGACAGACCGGAGCGGTGTCTCTGACCGCTGCTGACGTCGGGGCCCTCCCGCGGGCCGTGGTTCCCGCAACCTCGCTGCTGTCGTCGTCCCTCTTCTACATCGCACACCGCGGGTCGGGCGGGGAGTTCCCGGAGCACACGCTAGAAGCGTACGAAGCGGCCGTAGCTGCCGGCGCACGGGCGATCGAGGTGTCCGTACGTCTGACGGCCGACGGAGTCCCGGTATGCATTCATGACGAGGATCTCTCGCGTACGACGTACGCCACGGGCAACGTCTCCGACTGGAACTACGCGGCCCTGAAGTACAAGGTTCTGACGAACGGCCGCCTCATGTTGGGGCAGGGGCGAGTGGACGCTCCCATCCCTACGCTGCGCGAGGTTCTGGACAGGTTCCTTGGCCGTGTCGTCATCTTCCTGGAGGCCAAGAGCAACCCATCCGTACCGGTCGTCCAGCAGATCCTGACGGACTTCTACCCGCAGGCGAAGGACTCCGTCGTCTGGAAGAACTACTACCAGGCCACATCCTGGCCGTGGGCGAAGGCGGCCGGCTTCACCACGTGGGCTTACGTCGACGCAGCCACCACGGACGCGCAGATGAACGCGCTGGATCAGTCCCTGATCGACGCATGGGGCGTTCCGACGCTCACCGCTGACGCTCGCATCACGGCCATCGTCGCCCGCGGGAAGCCAGTCATCGCGTGGGAGGTGCACCGTCGCAGCGAGCGTGACCGCCTCGTCGGACTGGGCGTCAAGGGCATGATGTGCTCCGAGCTGATCTACGTCAGGCGCAGCGCACCAAGCCGCGTGATCGACGACTTCGCCACGCAGGTGAAGGCACCGGGGGACCTCGGGACGATCAACTACGACCAGGCGTCGGCGCTCAAGTTCGACGACACAGGCGCGTCGGCGTACATCAACGCCCTGCCCAACCGCAGCGTCGTCATGGGATCGCTGAGCAACCCCACTCCGCCAGCCGCGTACACCCTGAAGTTCGACATGATGTACGAGGGCGTTCCAGGGGCGACGGAACACGCTGGCGTGGCATTCGGCAAGGCGAGCGACGACACGTATCGCTTCAGCCAGGCGAACGCGTCGGGTGGCTACCACATGGCGATCCGCGGCAACGGTGACATGCAGTTGTACACCCATGCTGCGGGAGTCACTGCCGGGACGCAGATCGGCTCCACGGTCTCCACCACGGCGCCCACGGCGGGCGGATGGATGAGCTTCACGATTGCCATGACCGCAACGGACATCACCCTGACGCGGACTGACCTCGCGGTGCCGGTCTCGATCAACGTTGCGAACACTGCATTCCGCGGCGGGTACTTCCACCTGTCAACGGGATCCGTGGCGTCGACGGCGAACAAGCCGCATTGGCGGAACGTGTCGGTCAGCACTCCATAAGAATCACGGACTCCCCGTGAAACATCTGCGCCCCACCCCGCCATAACTCAGGTACACCGAGTGAAGGGGAGTGGGGCGCATGGGGAACATCGGCATCATGGGGCGGGCCAGAGTCGGCAAGGACACCGCCGGACAGTGGCTCGTCGACAACCGCGGGTACCGGCGGATCGGGTTCGCGGATGCGCTGAAGGATGCGGCGCTAAAGACGGACCCGATCGTGGAGGATCTGGCCGGATACTACGACGTGGTGGAATCCACGAGGCTGTCCGCACTCGTCGGCGAACACGGCTGGGAGCGCGCGAAGGACCGTGAGCCCGAAGTTCGCCGCATCCTCCAGGAGCTGGGCGCCTCCATCCGTGCCATCGACCCGGAGTTCTGGCTCCGGACGGCACTGAAGAAGGTCCGCGACGCCAACGAGGCCGGCGTACCGGTCGTCATCACGGACGTGCGCTACCCCAACGAGGCCAAGTCCCTGCGCGCCGCTGGCTTCCACCTCCTGCACATCGACCGCCCTGGCGTCCCCCAGCTCACCCACGAATCGGAAGGCGCCCTGACGTCGACGGACGCGGACTACGCGATCACCAACGACGGAACGCGGGAGCTGTTCCTCTCGAAGCTGCAGATCGCCGTAGCCCACATCTACACCGACGAGTCCCGCCGCCAGTACGCACGATCCCACTCCTAGAAAGGACGCTGCATGAAGCACTTTCTCAGCAAGGTCAGAGACGCCGTCAAGGACGTCCCTCTCCGCGTCTACGTCGCCCTCCAGGTCTTCGCCAGTCAGGAGCCCGTCCGCCTCCGGGCGGCTCTGACGTCGGCAGTCCTGGCGCTGGCGTTCCTCGTACCGTCGATCACGGCGAGCGTGGCCGATCGTGTCGGATTCGTCGGCGCCGTGGTGCTGCCGATCCTCGTGGCGGAGAGCGCCCGGAAGAAGGTCTCGCCGACCGACGCCGAGAAGTAGAGCGCAGTACCCAACCCCCTGGTTCTCCGGAGCCAGGGGGCTTTTGGCGTATGGAGACCATGAGTCCGCTGGCGGACAGAACAGCCAGGATGCGGTTCAACAGGGCGATGCGGGAGAAGGGGGTGGAGGCGAAGGCGTGCGGGAGGTGCTTCGCAGTGAAGGGGTACGGCGGGTTTAGCGTGCAGAGTTCGAGCGCGAGTGGACGGATGACCATCTGTAAGCGCTGCACGTCGGAACGCCGACACCAGTGGAACGCCAGCAACGCCGAAGGACGGAAGGAGTACAACCGGCGCTGGCGCAAGGGGCACCCCGCCCGGGCAGCACAGCACGATCGCGGGCGTAGCCAGAGCCCCGAACGACAGGAGTACAACCGGCGCTGGCGAGAGAGTAACCAAGAGCGCCGTAAGGCTCACCTAATAAAGTCTCGGATCCTCTATCGTGCCCGCAAAGCCGCCGCAACCGTCGTCCCCTTCACCGTCGACGAGATGCTTGCCGACTGGGAGGAATACGACCTCTACGGTTGCGCCTTCTGCGGCGGCCCTTACGAGGAGATCGAACACCTGATGCCCCTCTCCCGCGGAGGAGAGCACAGCCTCGCCAACATCGTCCCCTCGTGCATCGAGTGCAATCGGGGCGTCGGAGGCAAGCACGACCGAAACCCCTACGAGTGGCTGGCCGAACGCTTCCCCAACCTGGCGCCGCTCCTCCTGCCGGTCGACGAAGGTTAAGGGAACCTTACCTCCCGGCAAAGCTTTACCCGCGTGGCCTAGGCCCCGTACTCGCCGTAACCGGTGGGTGCGGGGCCTTTTTGCGTTCTGGGCTCCGTGGAGCGCTACACGGACGCCTACATCTATGTTTGTGTTGCGCAACCCATGCCCCTACAGTGCCAGTATGTCGACCTCACCCGGACCGCTCCTTCAGGCGCTGGACGCCCTGTGGGAGCACCTCCGCACACAGCAGGCGGAACTGCCGGCCGCCCGAATTGCAATCACCCCAACGCCCCCGCCGGCAAAGCACAACCCGGAGCGGTGGACGCGGGACGGAGAGGTCGTGACGGGCCTTGTCGTCAGCGCGGACACCCTGAAGGAGGGGGCGGACGCAGTCCTGGAACACGTGCTGCACGAGGCTGCTCACGTCTTGTCGTGGGTCCGTGGGGATCAGGACACCACTACCCGCGGCACCTACCACACAGGCACGTACCTGGCAGCCGCGGAAGAGGTGGGGCTCCGATGGCCGCCTGACGCTCCCCGCGACCCGCACCGAGGATACGTTTCTCCACGCCTGACCCCCGAGACGCTGACCACGTACACGGCCGACGTCAGAGCGCTGGAGCAGGCCATCCCCCTTGTGCTCCCACATCTCGTCATCCCCGACGCGCAGACCGCCTACCGGCCGCGGAATCGGCTCTACCTACAGTGCGGATGTGACGATCCGCGCCGGATCCAAATGTCTCCACGGGTGGCCGCTCGCGGCCCGGTGATCTGCGGAGTGTGCGAGCAGGCCTTCAAGGAGGCGTGACGAAAGGGGGGTGGGGTATGTATGGTCCGTGTCAGTGCTCTACGGTACTGTGTGGCCGCCCCCACCCCTGCTGATCTGAGGTTGACGGATAATGACTGCCGGCGAGATGGAGATCCCTAGCGCACGGGACGTGGTCCCCTCATTGCAGCTGGACGACATCGCGCACGAGTCTGAACAGACTCTTGTGGCCCGTGGTGTGGCCTATGCCCGGGAGTACGATCAGATCCAGGGCAAGGCCACGACCCTGGTGAAGAACCTGGCGGTCGTCATCCTGGCTCTGCGGCGGAAGCATGACGACATGCGGGGGACGTCGCACGACTATCGGGAGGCCGTGGCGGAGATGTACCGCACGGCAAACCTGCCGACGGACAGCAACGCCAGCTTGCAGAGCAACGTCCGATATCACGTGGGCAACGCCTTGCGGCGCCATCTGACCACGCGGGAGCTGGAACAGCTCGACCTCAAGACCACGTCGCCCCTGGAGCGGTTCCAGGACAGGCGGAAGACGGACTCCGCAATCGTGCGTGCAGTGAAGGCCGTTGATACCGCAGCAGCCTCCACCCCTCCGCCGGCAAAGAGTGCAGTCAAGGGGAAGGCGTCGGCATCCACTGCCGCTGCACCCGTGCCCGCGCCCGTGAAGGCCACCGCCGATCACCTCAGGCTCGTACAGGTGGTGACAAACGTACTGGGGCAGATCAGTACAGACGTGGTGGACCGTCACATGACCGCCGGACAGCGGGCACGGATGGACGAGGAGTTGGCTGAGGTGCAACGCAGAGTGACGGAATTGCGCCGCCACACGCGAAAGCCCAAGTCAGGCGCCTGATCGTCGCCCGCATCCTCCGCCTCCCCTGCTGAACTCTGGCCAAAAAGCCAAACTAACCCCTTATTTCACTTCTCTCTAGACGCGTTAAGGAGAGAAGGAAAATAGGGGGTTAGTTTGGCTTTTTGGCCTCGATCTGTCCGGGGGAGGAGGAGACAAAGATCTTGAAAGTGCCGTGAAACATTCCCGCTCCACCCCGCCATAACTAAGGAGACAGCAAGCAACGCGGCGATGTGGAGGCCAGATGGCAGGGGTAAGCACGATCAAGCGCGGCGGAAGCCGCTTCTACGTGGATCCGAGTGACTCGCGCATCAAGGTGCCCGGCGTGACGAGCGTCGTGGGGATGGAGCCCAAGCCGTTCCTGGTTTTCTGGGCGGCGAACGAAGCGGCCGACGCTGCGGTTGCCAACTGGGACATCGTCAGCAAGCTCGTGGAGCGAGACCCTGCCGGCGCGAAGGACTACCTGAAGAACGCCCATCGTCGGAAGTCGAAGGCGGCAAGCGACCTCGGGTCCTCCGCCCACACCTACTTCGAGAAGCTGGCGCGGGGGGAGGACGTCAACCTGCGCCACGTGCACGCCGACGTACAGCCTCACGTGAGGCACTTCCGGGAGTTCCTGGACGAGATCCAGCCTGAGTTCATCCACCTGGAGGAGACCGTCTGGGACGACGACATTGCCGTGGCCGGCTCGTTCGACGCCATCGCGAAGATCGACGGTGAGACGGTGATCATTGACTGGAAGACCTCCAAGGCGGTCTACGAGTCGGTAGCTCTCCAGCTCAGCGCCTATCGCTACGCCACCCGCATCATCCTGGCGGAGAGCGGGGAGTCCATCCCGATGCCGGAGATCACGGGCGGCGCCGTGCTCCACGTCCGCCCGGAGGCTTGGGCGTTCCACCCCATCGAGTGCGGCCGTGAGGTCCATGAGACGTTCAAGGCGCTGCGCGCGGTGTTCGAGTGGGACCGTGAGGGCAAGAAGGGTGTCGTCGGCAAGCCGATCGCGTCCGGCGGTGTGCGTCTGACGGGAACGGAGCGGAGGGCGGCATGAGCGACGACCTTCGCACCCGGTACGCCGAAGCCTTGTGCGCGAATGACGGCCTGGACCGGTCGGTCATCGGCTACGGGGCGCTCTGGGGCGGCTACTTGGAGGCTGCCGACGCCGTTCTGAGCGTCCGCGACGAGGAGTGCTACATGCTGCACTCGCAGCTGGCGAGCAGCAAGGCCGCCCACGAGGCGGTCTGGCAGCAGCACCAGGAGCGTGGAGCCTGGATCTTCCGGTTGCAGGAAGAGAAGGCAGACCTGCGTGACCGTGCCGAGAACGCAGAGAAGGAGCGCGACGAGCACCGCGAGGCCGCCGAAGTGGCGGAGGCCAAGCTCCGGAAGATCGAGCACGGTTGCGAGACGCCGGAGTCGCACAACTACGGGTGCCCGTGCGACGAACTGGCCACGCTCCGCGAAGCCTACGAGAAGGCTCGCGCCGACGCTGAGCGGTACAAGCGGGCGTACGAGATGAAGCCGGCAACCATGCGCCTGGAGGGTCCGGGCGTGGAGCGCCTCGTCTGGCACACCACGGCCGGCGCTCGCGACTGGGAATCCAGCGACGTCGTGACGCCGACGCTGGCGGAGGAGATCGCATCCGCTGCGCCGCTCGGATCACTCGTCAACGACCTCCGAGCAACCATCGTCAGCCAGGCGCGGGAGATCGCGCGACTCAAGGGGGAGAGCGCATGAGCGTCCTGGAGGACAAGCTCAGCGACGCGCATCGGCACATCGTCTACGACGGAGATTCGGACATCCCGTACGACGTGTACCTCGTTCTGGAAGCGCTCGCCGCAGAAGTTCAGGCCCTCCGAGAGGCCGCTACCACACGCGGCCCCGTGGAGTCCGGAGGCATGTCCCGTGTGGACGCTCTAAAGGCCGCCCGGGAACACGTCGAAGCCATGTCGACGAACTCCCGCGGCTATCAGGACGGCGTGAAGTTGTCCGACAAGGTGCAGGCGATGGACGCCTTCGCCAGGTTCCTGATGGGGGAGAGCGCATGACCAACTTCAACAAGCCGACCAACGACCCCAAGACCGGCGCTGCACTGGCCGCCTTCGTGACAGCCCTGATTCTCCTGCCGCTCCAGGGCTGGTTCTTCATGCTCGCCATGGGCGTTCTCCACGGCATCGCAGCGGCCGTTCCCGCGATCGGCTACGGGGCGACGCTGCTGCTCATGCTGGGCGTCGACGTCGTGGCCTTCACGGCGAAGAAGTTCCGCAAGTAGCGCAAGGCACACACGGGGGCGTCCACACCGGGCGCCCCCTCTTCGGCATGCGACGAGGAGAGAGCATGAGCTACGACCTGGACGTGTACAGCAGTCCGGAGAAATTCGGGCTGACGTCGGTAGGCGACCTGTCCGATAACGAGCCTTACGAGTTCAGCATCCTGGCGGTGTGGCAGCGCACGGAGGACGGCGTTCTGTTCTGGGAGACCGACTCCGGGTGCTCCTGCCCGTCACCGTTCGAGAACCACACGTCGATCAACGACCTGCGTCGCATTGACGACGTCACGGAGTTCGTCCGTGAGGCGCGCTCGTGGGTTCAGGGCCAGGACATCGAGCGCGACGACGTGGAGCGGCTCGTCCGCAAGGTGCGCCGGCTGGCGAAGAAGCAGGAGGCAGCAGCATGACCGACTTCAACCCCGACTTCCGCGAGTGGCCCAAGACTCCGCGGCTCTTCCGGGACATCGTGATCACGGAGAAGATCGACGGCACCAACGCCGGCCTCCACATCAGCGAGGACGGTCAGGTCGTCGCGCAGTCCCGGAAGCGGATCATCACGCCGGACAACGACAACTACGGCTTCGCTCGCTGGGCGGCGGAGAACGCCGACGAGCTGGCGCACATCCTCGGTCCGGGGCTCCACTTCGGCGAGTGGTGGGGGCAGGGGATCCAGCGGCGGTACGGGCTGGAGCAGAAGGTGTTCAGCCTCTTCAACACTGAGCGCTGGTACAAGAACGATGGCGCCGACACCTCGAAGGAGACGCGCGCCGATCAGTCGTCGCTCGTGGATCAGATCGACGTCGTGCCGGTCCTGTACCAGGGGCCGTTCAGCGAGGCACAGATCACGAGCGTCCTCCGCGACCTGAAGGAGGAAGGCAGCTACGCCGCCCCCGGCTTCATGAACCCCGAAGGCATCTGCGTGTATCACTCGCAGACCCGCAGCGTCTTCAAGGTGACCCTGGACGCCAACGACGCCGGCAAGTGGGAGGCAGCAGCATGAGAAAGACCCTCGCGGCCCTGGCTCTGGCCGGCGCCCTGACCCTGACCGCCTGCAGTGCGGAGGATCAGCAGCCCGCCGGCTGCTACGAGATCGACATCGACCATCCGAAGACGCACCGCACGGCGCCGGCGTTCAAGACGCCGAAGAAGTCCGCCCCGAAGGCCCCTTCGACGACCCGGAGACGCTGATGAGCGACGACGACCCGCAGAGATCGCCTGACTGGTGCTGGACGCACGGCTGCCCGTCTAGCGGGTGCCCGCAGGAGGATCACTGAGGAGACCGCATGAACCTCGGAGAGCACGCAGCCGCCATCGAAGCGGCGATCAAGGCAGCAGCTGACGACGGCTATGAGCTGGACAACGGCCAGGGAGATCCCGTCCACATGGAACTGAACCGGGTCACGGCTGACCGGATCCTCTGCTGCGTCCCGGCGCCGGTTCCGATTTCCGCGCCGACGACGTACATCTACTAGCTCCGTAAGTCGATTCACGCACCACCCCAGCCCCCGGTTGCTTCGGCGCCGGGGGCTTTCGGCGTGTAACCACAAGGAGGAGAGAAGCATGAAGCACACACCCACCACCATCCACACCGCCGACGGCTCGCAGGTCACCATCCGCCGGCGCGGGATTGAGTTCGATCTCGAAACCCGCAACGCCCGGGGCGAGACGATCTCGACTGTCGTCATGGATTCCGCCGACATGGTGCGGCTCATGGAAGAGATGAGGCGTGCGGCATGAGCGCCAATTACCGCGACGCCGACGGCGACGTGTGGATGTGGGACGCCAACAACGAGGGCTACTACACCCGCGACATGGACACCGCCCTGCCGATCGAAGACGTGCGCGAACTCTACGGCCCCCTGGATGTCCGGGAGGACGGCTCCGACGAGTACGTCCGGGAGCCTGAGTCACTGGAGCAGCTGCTCCGTCGCATCATCCGTGAAGAGCTGGACCGACGTCTGGGGAAGGTGCACCGATGAGCGCGCGAGACGAACTCCTGGCGTACATCGGGGGGTTGAACTACTCGATCTGTAGTGAGCGGTGCGCGGCCTGCAACTGCGCAGAGTCCGACGCGAAGGAGGCCAGTCAGATGGTTGACGACTTCGCGCACGAGCTGGCGGAGCAGATCCGCACGGAGGTCGCGCCCCTCGCTGTCTTCCGATCGGAGGATATGCGCGCACTGGTCAAGTACGGCCGACGTCTGGCGAACCTGATCGATCCGGAGGTGCCCTGATGACCAACTACGGACCGACCCCCATCGACCTCATTCACGACAGCTCCGCGGCCCGCGACTACAAGGCGGCTGCCGGGTGGCTCTGGTACGCGTTGCGGAACGCAGGGGTACCGGACGAGCAGATCGCCAACGGTTTGATCACGTACGAGGACTCCATCCATCGGCTGATTTCGGAAGGGCGGCTCTGATGGCAACTATCGACGCCGGCGACCCGTCGCCCGAAGCGATCGAGACCGAACGCCAGATGGCGCGCCTGGACCTCTTCCGCCAGGCGCACGGCCTCGTCACTGACCTGGAATGGGGCGAGGCGATCAGCGTCTATGACGTGCTCAAAGTCGCGCGGTTCCTTGAGGAGAAGGAGGAGAAGGACTGATGTGCAGCAAGCGTGACTCACGCACGGGTGGATGGGCCGTCACGTCCGACTACGCGAATCCCGGGACGCTCTGCCTGGAGGTGAACGAGGGCGGGTACACCGTCGTCCACAACGAGAGCCCGCTCACCGTGGCGCAGTTGCGTGCGCTGTCGAACGTGATCGACGAAGCGGCGGCGGAGTTGGCCGCGAACTTGCTGGAGGAGTAATGACCGACGCCGACGAGCACGTCTGTAAGCCGGGTGCCAGTGAGTACTTCTGCCCGCAGGCCGGAGAGATCGAGTCGGACTGTCACGGCGGGTTTGACGTCTGCTGCGGGCGTCCTGACCTGCACATCGGCGTGTTGTCTCTCTGCTGGGCACCCGTCGGCTCCGCTGGGTGGCAGCGATGCGTGAAGCCGCCGAAGCACGCGGGTGACTGTGCGCTGAAATACGACCCCAAGGAGGAGAACTGATGGCAGTCATCAAGTCCACAGGCACCGTCGACGTGGAGCTGACGCTCGCGGAGCTGGAGCTGATCCGGCGCGCGCTGGGGTTGGTCTACAACTTCGGCGCAACCAACGACATGGACGACGCTCTCGCGCTCCTGGCTGACCTGGAGGCAACCGCATGAGCATGTCCGAACTCGTCGCACTCGGAGCCCCGGAGCTGCCCGAGGGCTATTTCTACCGGATCCGCCCTTCGCACATCACGGAGGGCCTCTTCGTCGACGTGCGTCGTCAGCGGAGGTTCTTCGGCTCCGCGGAGCTGGCGGGGACCGTTGTCTACCCGTCGCACTTCCCGAACGGCGGGGAGGCCATCATTCACGGCTGCCAGCGTGCGTTTCAGAAGTGGCAGGAGACCGACGCCGTTCGCGCGCTCGTGCGTGAGGCCAATGAGTTCCTCGGAGACCACGACCCGCGGGGAGGCCGCTGATGTACGGATCCAAGACACCCACCGTCGACGAGCAGCGCGAGGCGTGGGCGAGCGGCCTGATGGAGATTCACGGGACGTTCATCGAGCCCCTCTTCGACACGGCCGACGGCATGAAGCTGGACCTGATCGCACGTGGGTGGTCGCCGGACGTCGTCGACTACCTGGCCGGCGCGTGGCTGGCGGCAATGCTGGCGAAGGTGGGAGCAGCGTGAACAAGGTTCTGACGCTGGCAGATCACGCCGAGATCCTCGCTCTGATCGCGAAGCTGCGAGCACTTGGCAGACCGCTTCACCTCGATCTCTTCTGCTGCCAGGGCGGAGCGTCGAAGGGCTACGAGGACGCAGGCTTCAGGGTGTTGGGGGTCGACAAGTTCCCGCAGCCCCACTACATCCACCCTGAACAGTTCGTCCAGGCGGACGCCGTGGAGTTCGTGCGCAGGTACGGTCACCTCTTCGATTCGATCAGCGCATCCCCGCCGTGCCAGCTCTACAGCAAGACACACCGAATCCAGAAGAACGATCACCCCGACCTGATCGGGCCGACGCGAGAGGCGCTGGAGGAGACCGGCCTCCCGTTCGTCATCGAGAACGTCATGGACGCCGCATCGGAACTCCGCAGCCCGCGGATGCTGTGCGGCGCCATGTTCAGCCTGGAGACCTACCGGCACAGGCTCTTTGAGCCCGGAGGCGGCTTCTCCTTCGACGCTCCGGAGCATCCGGAGCACGTGGCGAAGACGACCAAGATGGGCCGGCCCGTGAAGCCGGGGGAGTACATGCACGTAGTCGGCAACTTCACGGGCGTCGACAAGGGGCGTGACGTCATGGAAATGCCGTGGGCGACCCGTGACGGCCTGCGCGAGGCAATTCCGCCGGCGTATGCGGAGTACGTGGGTGTTCAGCTGGGCTACCACATCGGCTACGCGCTGGACGAGTGGGGCCCGAACAAGTTCGAGGAGGCAGCGTGACCAACTTCGGCGCATACCTCACCTCATATCGCGAGAACGACCGGACGCACCTCCTCTGTACCGGCTGCCGACACCACAAGCCGCGGACCGACTTCCGAGAGACGCCCTGGCACGGACGGGCAGCAGCGTGCATCCGCTGCGAGACCTTCCCCGGCCCCGCCGGCCGCTCGCTCTGGCAGATCGACTACGACGCCCGTATGCACTGGCAGTTGGAGCAGACCCGCCAGAAGCTGCGCGCCTACCAGCGGTACGCCCAGCAGCTCCGGCTTCAGCGGCTAGTCGACACCATGCCGTGTACTGACGACGCCTTCCGCGCCCACATGCGGCCGTGGGAACTCGTTGTGGAGGCACGCCGGAGGAAGTGGGCGCCGCTCGTCGCGGAGGCGCTCAGCAAGGCACGCACGCAATTGGAGGAGGAGAAATGACTGAGCCCTACGACATGACCGACGACGTCCAGGATGTTGCGCTTGACACCCTGGCCGACTGGATCGACGGCTATGCGACACCGGTCGACGGACGCCCGCAGCTCCGGTTCAAGACCGTGGCACTCGCGGAAGACGGCCATAGCATTGACGTCCGCGTGGAGACGTGCGACCCGTTCCCGTCCGACCCGCGACACTTCCGCATCACGCTGGCGGTGGAGAAGCTGTGACTCCGTTCCCGGGCGACTTCGCCCTGACCAGGATCCGCGGAGTTACCGGCCGTGCCATCGCTGCCGGCCAGGCGCTCATTGGCGACGCCGCTCCGGTCCAGCACGCGTTCGTGTACGTCGGTGACGGCATGATTATGCAGGCGATGCCGGGCGGGGCGGAATTGATTCGCCTGGAGGACGCGAGTCCCGTTGTCGAGTGGTCGACGGGACACTTCGAGATGGACGGTCAGACGCGGTTCAACATCGCCATGGAGGCGCGTTCCCTCGTCGGCACCCCCTACAGCTACCTGGACTACGCCTCGCTAGCCCTGGCGCACTTCCGCGTCCGGCCGGCGTGGGTGACCGACTACATCGCGTCGACGGGCCACCTGATCTGTTCCCAGCTCGTGGACGAAGTCTATCTCCGCGCGGGCGTGCACCTCTTCGACGATGGCCGGCTCCCGGGCGACGTCACGCCGGGGGACCTGTGGAAGCTGCTGAACCCAAAGCGCGTGACTGCGTCGGACCGAGACCTGTGGAGGCTGGCGAATGAGTGAGCAGTGTGCGTGTGACGGACAGACGCTGCTTGAGGTCCATGCCTCCGAAGCGTGCTACGACCGTAGCGATGTTCCGCGATGCGGGCTTGGCCCGACCCTCGAAGAACTGGAGGAGGAGTACGAGCGTGATCGACAGGCGCGCATCGATCGCTACTACCAGGGAGAGAGCGCCGCGGACATGGCGGAACGCGTTGTCGACCTGGAGGACGAGCTAGGCGGGGAGACAGAGGAGGGGCTCCTTACCGGCATGCACGCTGATGTAGCGGAGGCGCAGGCCGAGATCGCGCGGCTGAACGCGCTTGTCGATCGGGCCCGCACCAAGACCGAGAGCGTAGAGCGAGCGTACGACGAGGTGGTCCGGGCGCTCAACGCTTCCGTCGCCGGCGCGGAGCAGTTGGGCAAGGAGTTGAAGGATGCCCGCGCAGACTCCGCCTACTTCGAGGAGTGGGCCACTGGAAACGGCCACCGCCTGAACGCCGCACTGGCGGACGTGCAGCGCCTGGAGCGAGCCCTTCGCCTATCGGAAGCCAAGATCGGCGGAGCTGCGCGCTACGTCGATCAGGCAAACGCCAGGTCCGACATGCTGGAAGGTGCCATGACGGCGTACGAAGGCATCGCGGACGAGCGCGACCGCTACCGCCTTGCCTGGACATCGGCGCGTTTGCGTGCGCGCAGGCAGGCAGAGACCTTTCGCGGCTGGCGCGGATCGATCTACGAGGTTGCGCGATCCTCGTTCCGCGCCGCCAGCGAGTACCGGCGATCCGCCCACCGCTACCGCCTGGCCTGGCTCTCCGCCCGCCGGCGAGCCGCGGACGAGGCCAATTTCGGCATGGAGGCGATGGAGCTGCGGGACGCGGAAATCGTGCGCCTGAAGGTGGAGCTGGCCGATCTCCGTGCAGCGCTACACGGAGCCTGAATCTCCCCGAAGTCGAGTGAAACATCTCGGCGTTACCCCGCCATAACTACAGAGCGGGGAGAGAGCAGCCCGCCACATCGAGGCACACACCCAACGAGAGGCACTCACACATGGCGAACAACCTGCGCTCCATCTTCGAGACCGACCCCGACGCCAAGCCGAAGCCGCGAACGAAGAACTTCTCCGACGACGTCGTTGGCCGCTTCCGCTCCGGTCGCCTCGTCGGCAAGCAGCCGGAGAGCCTGAACGAGTGGCGCGTCACCACGGGTGACCCCGCCGTGGCCGACGCAGTGTCGGCGCTCATGGGCGGCACCGCGGAGGAGTGGGACACCGACAAGGAGGACAACCTCCAGATCCTGACCGACTCCAAGTCGGTAGAGATCATCATCGACTCGTCCGACGCCATCGACGCGAGCATGAAGAAGTTCGGCTTCCAGGGCCTGGAGCACCACTGCGACGGCGTGAAGTTCCTGTCCGACGATGACGCCACGTTGGTCGGTACCGCCTGCGGCTGCCCGCCGCTGCTTCAGGACCGCAAGGACCGCGCGAAGAGCGGCAAGGGTCCGAAGCCCAGCATCGACGTCACGTTCAAGCTGGCGGAGCGGCCGGAGCTGGGCTACTTCCGCTTCAACTCCGGCGGCTGGTCGCTCGTCAACGTCCTCCACGAGGTGATCGAAGCCGTCGACACCACGGGCGGACGCCAGGAGGACGCGGACGGCAAGGTGACCGACAAGGGCCGGCCGGTCCGCGCGTCGCTGACGATCGAACACGTGGAGTTCACCACGAAGGCCGGCGTTCACCGCGAGTACAACATGCCCGTCATCAAGGTGACCGGCGTCTACGAGGCCGCTCAGCTGGCGGAGCTTCCCGCGGCTGCCTGACCGCCCCACCTGCGAAGCCCCTTCCAACTAGAGATTGGAAGGGGCTTCGTGCTCACAGCATACGCACACAGAGGAGAGAGCATGGCACGCACGCCTTTGACCGACTTCACGGGCGCGGAGATCCGCCCCGGCAAGCTGATCGTCTACGCCACCCGGCGGGGCAACCGAGTCCGGCAGACGGAGGCGGTCGTCGTGGAGACCAAGACGAACCGAGCCGCCGGCCGAGTGGTTCCAGTCCTGACCGTCCGGCCCACCGGCCGTGAGTCGGGCATCAGCGCTCGCAAGACCGTCGATCTGCGCAACATCGGCGCCGAACACGTCGTCGTCATCGGCGACGCCCCGACCGCCTGACCGACCACACCACTAGGCCCCTGCGCACCGACGATGCGGGGGCCTTCCGCTTGGCATGGAGGAGAGAACATGACGGAGTTCAAGGTCGGCGACAAGGTGCGGGCGTTCGGCACCCGTGAGGGCGTGGTGACTTACGGGCCGATCGCCAGCACGTTCAGCCGGCACACGCTGTACGCCGTGAAGGAGACGGTGAGCGGCAACGAGGTTGCGCACCACGTCGGTGACCTAAGGGCCGCCCCCGTCGTTCCCGCCTTCGCCGTCGGCGACACGATCACCCTGACGACCCGCGACGATGCCCGCGCCACGGTGGAGTACGGTCCGTTCGACAGAGGGGCCGCCTACGCCTCCCGGCCCGGTGTCTACGTCGTCAAGCTCGTGGACCCGCCGGCCGACGACAACCCGCGGACGTTCACGGCGCTGGCGAGCGTGATGAAGAAGGTGGAGGACGGTACCTACACGTCCCGCGCGGGTATCACGTACAGCCTCGCTGCGAAATACAAAGACCGGCTGGGGTACGTGTGGGCCTTCACGGGCCTCCACAGCCCGGACGGTGCCCCGCGCATGACGGCGCACGGCAACAGGCAGAACACCGACACCATCGCCGGAATCGAAGAGAGTTTCGGCCCCCTTCGTGAGGTCGCCGACGAGCCGGCCGATCCCGCGTGGACCTACAACGGCGTGACGTATGCCCCGGGTGTCGACTACATCGACACCGACGGCGACCCCTGGCGGTTCGCGGTGGTCGACGGCGAACTTCGCGGCGACTACGGGCAGTCCCGCCTTCGCATCACGGCCGACTCGTACGGCATCGACTACGCCGCGAGCACCTACGGTCCGTTCGACCACAGCTAGTTCTCTCGCCCCCGGCGCCCACGTGGCCCGGGGGCTGAGTGCGTAGGAGCACAGCCGAGACGAGGAGAGCGCATGGCTGAGGCACAGTACGAGACCCGCACGAAGACGGTGGAGGAGACGTTCGTCGTTCTCCGGCTGACGGAGGACGAGGCGGACGCGTTGCGGGGGTTCATCGGACAGGTTTCGTCCAGTGGTGACGTGTACCGCATCCACCAGGCGCTGACCCGACCCGCGAATCCGGAGCCGGCGGCCGACACGTTCGAGTACGAGGGCGTCACGTACGAGATGGGCGCGACGTACCAGGACCGGGTGGGCGACAAGTTCACCTTCGAAGCCGGCACGGCTGGCCCCGGAGAGACTCCGCGGGGGCGGTTCTGGGATTCCAACAGAGGCAAGTTCGGGGATTCGTGCTGGACGCTCAGTGAGGTCGTCGACGGATGGGCACCCCTCACGAAGGTCACCGCATGACCGCCATCCACACCATCGACGACGCCAACGCCCCCGCGCTGGGCGACATCCGCACGGCCGGCAAGGACGACGTGATCCGCGTCCGTCGGTCGGCCGTGCAGCGCAAGGACTTCGCGAAGTACTGGGAGGCCATCGGAGTCGCGCTGAAGCGTGGCGCCGTGGTCGACGTGAGGAACCGGGAGGAGAACTGATGCAGGACTCGTTCGGAACGGCCATCGAAGAGGGCGACTACGTCCTTTCGGCGGCGTCATCCTCCAGCTTCTTCAAGCTGGGCGTCGTCTACTTCGCGCCGTCGGGCCGCCCGATGATGGAGGTCACTCGGTCCAACTGGAGCGGCTCAGCCCGGCGCAGCGAAGTCGGGTCCAACGTCCTCGTCCTCCGCAAGGCGGACGGCACCGTGCCGGCGCACGTGACGGGGGAGGAGCGCTGATGGCGACGAACGGCGCACTGAACGACATGGAGCAGTGGCGCTCTGTCGTGGAGTACCAGCAGCGGACGTCCAACCCCGCCTACGACTGGCAGACCAACCGCGACGTCCCTTACTACCTGGACGAGTACGACGACGAGATCCAGACCGCCGTTCGTGGCCCGTACCAGAGCGCGGGGAACGCACGCCGGCAGGCGACCCGTGAAGCCGCGGAGCTGCTGCGCATGGGCTACCGCAGGCCGCCACCCCCGGAGAAGGTCGGCGTCCGCATCGTCCGCACGTGCATCGAGCGCGCCTCGCTTGCGTGGGAGCCGTTCGACGAGCGCAACACCGAGACCGGGAAGTGGGGCGGCTGATGGGCGTCTTCGACGGCAGCGTGTTCCGGATCCGCGCGCAGTGGGACAACGAACCTGACTGGGACGGGCCTTACACGGTGCAGGTCTACACCGACGACCCGGCGGCCTACTTCGCTCATCAGGACCAGCAGCCCGACCACGCCAGCGTTCACGAACTGCACTACACCGTCCGGGACACGGACTTCAGCTACGGCGACTACGTGGAGGCGCCGTGATCGGCGACGGCCCCGGACTCCACCTCGTCCGCGCTGACCCCGATGAAGAGCCGATCATTGTCGACCGCCCGCGGAGCGTCTACGCCGCGTGGCCCTGGCTGACGGAGGAGTTCATGAGAAAGGTGGAGAGCGCATGAGGGCCTACCGAAAGTCGGCCACGCTCCATCAGTACTGCGTCTACCTCACCACCGAGGAGCGGGAGCGGCTTCTCGAAGAGCTGCAACGGGTCATCGATCCCTCCTTCTGGCCGGCACTGTCGCGGCTCTACGCCCACCTGCACGCACCGAGAGGGGAGAGCGTATGAGCGACCGACAGTTCAAGGACTGCGACGGCGACACGTGGACGGAGTACGAGCCGGGCATGCTGCGCTTCACGCAGTCGGCACGCAGCCAGACCACCACTCTCGGCTGCACGGCGTCGATCGAAGACGTCAACGAGCAACACGGCCCGCTCACCGAGATCCGCCCCGACGTCGACGTTCGCGCGCTGCTGGCCGGCGTGCTGGAGGAGTTGGTGGAGGAGCTGACCCGGACTACGGATCTGCCGGGCGTGCTGAGGCGCAAGGCGCTGGAGCTGCGGGAGGGGAGTGCATGAGTATGGAAGACCAGTGCGCTCCGTTTCTCGCGAAGCTCAAGGCCGACCCCTACGCCTCCGTTGTTCCGGACCGTCGGCCGGAGGTGAAGTACCACGCAGGTATCTGGCTGGCGAAGCTGGCTGTGGGCTACCGCACCTGGGGCGGCGCTCGTGGCGGCGAAATTTACGGACGCACCGCTGACGGCTGGGGGCTGCTCTACCGCGTGGAGTCGGGGATGCAGCTCGAAGATCTGCCGTGGAGGAAGGAGCAGGATGGCGAACCCGTCGAAGGCTAAGGGCACCGCCTGGGAGTCCCTCTGGACCGCCTACATCCGTGAACACCACAACCCCGCAGCCCATCGCAATGTCCAGATGGGCTCGAAGGACATTGGCGACGTCAGCGGCTACTACCTCCACGCTTCAGAGCTGAAGGCGGAGCGGACGATCACCCTCTCCTCATACATCGAGCAGGCAAACCGGGAGGCCGTCCACGCCGGCGAGCCCTTCGGCTGCGCGGTCGTCAAGCGGCGCATGAAGGGCGTCGCGGACGGCTACGTCGTGCGCGATGTGGCGACGGACGTGCGGTTGATGAACCGGCTGCGGGACATGGAAGAAGCGCTTCAGGACCGCGACTTCGACCGCTGGTACGACATCGACAAGGAACACCGGGAGGCAGCGTGAGACAGCAGGCCGTCATCAGGTTCACCGCGACACTCGTCGTCAAGGAAGACGGCGACGGGTACGAGGGCGGGGAGCTGTCCGCGGAGGACGCCCGCGGGTGGGTTGCCCACGTGCTTTCGCGCGGAGACAAGCACGCGTCGCACTTCACGGCGTACGGCGCCTCTCCGACGTCAGTGACGTACGAGGAAACCGAGGACGACGAGTAGCCCGCGAGTCGACTCACGCAAGTGCCTAGCCCCCTGCCTCTCCGGAGCAGGGGGCTTTTGGCGTAGGAGACCGCCCACGACGGAAGGAGAGCCGTGCGACTGACCGACATCCTGGATCGATTCGGCAGGGTCGAACAAGATCACGATGGCTGGCTGGCTCTGTGCCCTGCGCACCCTGACCGGACACACCCCTCACTCAAGTTGACGCTGAAGTCCGATGGAATGCTCCTCATGGTCTGCCGGACCGGCTGTGCAAAGTCGGACATCCTGAAGGCTGCCAACCTGACGGCCGCGGACCTCTTCAACGTCGACGGCCAGGGCGTGAAGACCATCAGCGCGAAGGCCCCGGAGAGCATCGGCCCGGGGGAGATCGCCGGTCTGAGGATGTTCGTCGACGAGACGTCGGCCGCACTGACGGACTCCGCGGAGGCGGTGGCGTACCTGGCTGACCGTTTCGGCCTCACCGTGGAGCAGGCGGAAGACCTGGACGTCGGATACGCGGCGCCCGGTGACCGCTCGCAGCCGTGGCTGACGCGGGGGTTTACCCGGTACCCGCGGCTGACTGTCCCGCTGGCTGGCTTCGACGGAGTGGTTCGCGGCCTCCAGGGTCGCGACCTGTCCGGCAAGTGCCCCGCACGATGGGTGTCGCTGGCGAACGTCGACGGCAAGACGTGGGCGAAGTACGGCGTCCTCTCCGCCGGCACGGGCTACGACACGATTCTCGTGACCGAAGGGCCGGGGGACGGACTGACCTCCGTCGGCGTCGGTTATGACGCGCTCATCATCCGCGGTGCCGGCTTGGCCCGTAACGCCGCCCTCGTCGCCGAACTCGTGGAGCAGCTCCGCGGCCGTGACGTAGTCCTTGCCTTCGACCCCGACGACGCAGGAGCCCGCGGGATTGGCGCCCTGGCAACGGCGCTTGTGGCCGACGGCAACGCTCCGCGGCAGCTTCCGTTCCCCAACGCCAAGGAGGACTTGACCGACTGGAGGGAGAGGACGCCGGAGACGTTCCCCGCAGAACTGCACACGGCTGTTCGCTCCGCCCCGGTCGTCGAACTGGAGCAGCCCAAAACGCCTGCACCCACACCGCCGAAGGAGGCTGACATGCCCGCCACTGACGCCGCACTGGACACCATGTCGGAGTCCGCGCGCAGCCTCTTCGACAACACCGACGTCGGCATTGCCGTCATGCTCCGCGACTTCATCACCGCCAACGGCGGGGGAGTCCGGTACGCCAAGGGGCTCGGCTACCTCTGCTGGGACGGCAAGGTGTGGGCGCCGGGAGGCGACAAGGTCCGCGAATACCTCCATCTGATGGGCGCCGAACTGATCGCTTCGGCCGACGACTCGAAGCGCCGGCTTGCGCTGAAGGCGCTGTCGAACCGAAGCATCGACGCCGTGATGAAGGAGCTGCCGAGTGCGCCGGGAGTGCCCGCGCAAGCCGCGGACTTCGACGCGAACCACGAGCTGCTGAGCGTGAAGAACGGGACGGTCAACCTGCGGACGGGCAAACTTCAGCCGCACGCTCCGTCGGATATGATCACCAAGCGACTCGATGTCGCGTACCACCCGGACGCGCCTGCGGAGCGGTGGGATCAGTTCCTGACGGAGGTGTTCCCGGGACATCCCGATCTCCCCGGATTCATGAAGCGGCTCGTCGGCTACGGCTGCACCGGGAGCACATCGGAGCACTGCTTCGCCTTCCTCCACGGGCAGGGGAGCAACGGAAAGTCGGTGTTCCTTGACGCGCTTATCCACGTGTTCAAGGGCGTCACGCAAGCGACGCAGTTCAGCACCTTCGAGAAGTCCGTGAACGTCGGCCAGGCAAGTCCCGAACTGGCGTCCCTCCGTGGGGCGCGGCTCGTGACTGCGTCGGAAACGGAGAAGTACAGCCGCCTGGCTGAGGCGCTCGTGAAGCAGCTGACGGGAGGCGACCCGATCACGTGCCGCTTCCTGAACCAGAACCCGTTCACCTACGTGCCGTCGTTCCTCCTCCTTGTGGCCGGCAACTTCAAGCCCGCGATCCTGTCGCAGGACGAGGGGACCTGGCGTCGGGTCAAGCTGATCCCCTTCGACGCCACGTTCTCCTACGCCCGTGGCAACAAGGACACAACCCTCCCCGCCAAGCTGCGCGAGGAGGCGGAGGGCATCCTCGCTTGGTCCGTCGCCGGCGCCGTGGAGTGGTACGCGCAGGGGCTCGGAGAGCCGTCCTCTGTTGCCACTGCCACGCAGGACTACCGGGAGTCGGAGGACCGCCTACAGGAGTTCCTCAACGCCTGCACCGTCCGCGAGGAGGGCGCGCGGGTAGCCCCCATGGCCATCCGTCGGACCTACGCAGAGTGGGCAGAAGACGCCGGACTTGACCGCAAGGAGCGGCTGTCGGGGTGGGCCCTCGCGATCGAGCTTGAGTCCCGCGGCTTCAAGAAAGACAAGCGCAAGAGCGCGTGGGGCTTCAACGGCATCCGGCTCATGACCGACGACGAGCGCGCCCGCGCAAGTCGACTGGCGGAGGACGTCAGCGAGCAGTCAAACGACGTTCCGGCAGGGCCGACAGACATCTTCGGACAGCAGAAGGGGGACGCAGCATGAAGTATTTCCCGTACACCATCGCCGGCGACGAGACCATGACCCGCGTCCCGGAGACGGCCGCAGACCTGGACGAGTTCCGTCGCTGGGTGGAGCGCAAGGCCCGCGCGGGGGAGATGGTCGGGGCAGACACAGAAACGACCGGACTCGACACCTTCAGCCCGACCTATCGCCTTCGCACGGTACAGCTGGGCGACGCCCGGGACGCGTGGGTGCTCCAGGTCGAGGACCGCCCGCTGCTGCAGGAAGCGGCTCGCTGGGCGCTCCTGGCGCTCCCGCGGCTGGTGTTCCACAATGCCACCTTCGACCTGCTGGTCCTGGACCGGCACCTAGGGACTCCGCTGGAGGTGATGGGCCCGAAGGCGACTGACTCCAAGATCGTGGCGCATTTGTACGACTCGCGCCCATCCCACGAAGGCGGATACGGCCTGCGGCTGAAGGAGCTGTGTGCGAAGGACGTCGATCCGTCGGCGCCGGACACACAGGAAGACCTGACGAAGGTGTTCCACTCCATCGGCGAGACGAAGGCCAGTGGGTGGGCCGCGATTGACATCAACCACCCGACATATCTCGCGTACGCAGGTTTGGACGCGATCCTCGTCTCTCGACTCCTACCGGTCCTGGAGGAGCGTCTCCGCACGGTCGGCGTAGCACAGCGCCTCGTCGACTTCGAGCACCGCGTGATGCTCGTCTGCGCCAAGATGGAGCGGCGCGGGATGCTCGTGGACCAGCCGTACGTGGCCGACCTCGTGGGCCGGCTGGAGGAGGAGGCCAAGCTCCACGCGGGCAAGGCGACGAAGTACGGCGTGACGTCGGTGAACTCCCCGAAGCAGGTGGCGACGGCTCTTGTCGGCATGGGGGAGACGCTAACGGAAACCACTGACAGTGGGGCTCTGAAGGTGGACAAGTCCATCTTGCTGGACCTGGCCGACCTGGACGAGCAGTGGCAGCCGCGCGGGGCTCGCGAGGCAAACCCGCTGGCTGACGCCGTGCTCCGCAGCAAGCGGGCGGGTAAGTGGTCGACGTCGTACGGCATCGCCATGCGCGACGGCCTGGACGTCAACGGGCGCATCCATCCGAAGATCAACAGTCTCCAGGCCCGGACCGCCCGCATGTCCATCTCCGGCCCTCCGCTACAGCAGCTGCCGTCAGGGGACTGGACGATCCGCCGCGCACTCCTGGCAGACCCGGGGATGCGGATGTTCAGCATCGACTACAGCGCCGTGGAGATGCGCGTCCTGGCGGCCCTGGCCAACGAGACCACCATGAAGCGCGCGATCACGGAGGGGAGGGACCTTCACGACTTCACTGCGGAACTCATCTGGGGCCCGAACTTCACCAAGCGGCACCGCAAGATGGGCAAGGGCGTGGGCTTCGGCAAGGTCTACGGGGGAGGCGCAACAACCCTCAGTCGGCAGACTGGCGCGCCCCTGGCTGAGGTGAAGACCGCCATCGCCGCGTACGACCGGGTGTACCCCGGAGTCAAGCGCTACTCGCAGAAGCTGCAGCGAGAGGCACGCAGGGACGGCTACATCGTCTGGACTCCCGTCGGCCGCCGGCTCCCGCTGGACCGGGACCGTGTGTACGCGGCCACCAACTACGCGGTGCAGTCGACCGCGCGGGACGTTCTGTGCCAGGCGGTGTTGGACATGGACGACAAGGGCCTGACGGACTACCTGCTCCTGTTGGTGCACGACGAGGCTCTTGGGTGCGCTCCCGAGGACATCGCTCAGGACGTCGCGCGCGAGGTGGCGGAGACGATGACGATGGACTTCTTCGGCGTCCCGCTGGACGCGGATCTGAACGACGCCGTGTGGGGCCGCTCCTGGGGCGGCGGATACATGAAGAAGGCGGCCACCATGACCGCCAACGACGAGTGGTACGCCGCTCACCCCGACGCAGCTGCAGCCGCGGAACTGGCTCGCGCATGAGCCCCGCCCGGCTGCCTGCGCCATCCGTGCACCGGGTGACCGGAGTTGACCGAACGGCAGTGGCTGGATTCGCCCCTGCTGCCGTCCGGTCGGTCTTCCGTTCGCGTCCCATATCGCCCCCTATGCGTGCACCCGAGCCACCCCACGGACCGTCACACCGTGACACTCTGCGACGGTGGGAGGAGCTGGAGTGGTGGGCCTGTGTCTACTGTGACGCTCCATTCGGCCCAATGGTTGTAGCCGAAGCGGACCACATAATTCCCCTTGCGAAGGGGGGAGTTCACGAGTCGTTCAACATCGCGCCGGCGTGCGCGGAGTGCAACCGGGCCAAGTCTGATCTGGACATGTCCGACTGGCTGTCAGTTCTCGCAGCTCAGCTAGATACGGAGCGCGAGGTTACGGTTACGCAGCGCGCAATCTCGCGTGATCGACGCGCACACACATCCTCCACAAGGTAACAAGTCTGTAACGTGGTTCAGTCCTGCACGGACTTGGGTCGCGCGACATATCCGCAGGTCCGATGGGTCGCGCGACAGAAGTACTACTTACGCAGGGTGTGCGTGAACCCCGGCAAACCGGGGCATCGCGGGCACAGTGCCCCTCGTATCTCAGCCGCACGTCGATTGCCCGGGGAGGGCTCGTGACCTACAGTCCAAATCACGTCGCAGACGGACATCATCTGAAGGACCTTCTGGACGCGCTGGAGCGCGACTTGATCGAACTTCGACACATGGCGTCCATATACGACGATGCGTCAGAGATGCCGGGCCGACGCCCTGACGTAGATCCGGACGGGACCGGCCGCAGTGCGACGCACGACCCATCCCGTCCGACCGAGAACATCGCCCTGGACGGCGCCCGAGCGGCGCTAGTGGAACAACTCGAAATTGGTATCTCGTACGCAACATATGCCCGCGCGTATGTACGGGGCGCCACAGCATCAATGGACCGGGCACTTTCCCACTGGGAGGGGGAGCCGGTCGGATTCCCGGGGGGATGCAATGAACGTACTGACGGGGGCCCGCTCCACTCTGGAGCAGCTGGGGGACCTGATGGAGCTGGCGGGACTGCTGGATCTGCCGCTTCTGCACCACTCGGAGAGCCGGCTCCTTGACGCCGATGCGCTCTACCGCTCCGCCGGCTGGGAGTTCTGCCCGCTGGCCGTTGCTGACGTCACCTTGGCGGAGGCGTACGGGATGACGATCAAAGATCTCTAGCTCCGTCTAGCGCTACACGGAGCCCACCCCTCTTCATCGCCCCGCGACGGGGCTGGATCTGGCGTACCCGGGGGCGCCGTACCAAGTGTGATCCAGCCCACAAAAGTCACGTGAAACATTCTCGCCCAGCCCCGCCATAACTCACTCAAGACGCAAACAGAGGAGCCCACATGACCGTCACCATCGCTACCGAGACGATCCAGGCCGCACAGGGCGGGGATCAGGACGCCATGTGGGAGATCATCACCGAGCACGAGGCGATGCTCAGCAGCATTGTCCGCCAGGTGGCCCCGAACGCCTCACCGTCGGACGTGGAAGACCTCATGCAGGACGCCCGGATCGAATTGATCCAGCACGTGCGCAGCTACAACACCGACTCCTCCGCGGCCAAGCTCAGCACGTACGCCTACGCCGGGGTGCGTAAGGCAGTCGCGCGACTGTGGGTCAAGAACACGACGGGACTCACCATTGAGCCGTCGGTGGTGCACGCCGTAAGTCACGCGCTCTGGGTAACAGAGGGCGACGAGGAAGGCGCTTGGATGATCGTATCCAGCAACGAGGACCCGCGTCGACGCATCTCACGTGAAGTGTTTGTGAGCGTTCGTGAAGCACTCGCGCAGACGCTCAGCCTTTCCTCTCCTGCGGGCCACGACGACGACTCGATGACCCTCGCGGACACCATCCCTGAGGCCGGCGCAACCTTCACCGATACGGCCGACAAGCAGGCACTGGCTCACTACCTGCTGAGTGAGATCCCGCCCCGGCAGGCGTTCGCCCTCCGTGCCTTCTACGCGATCGGCATGGAGCAGATGACCGACGCGCAGGCGGGCGACGACCTGGGACTGAAGCCTGCCGCCGTTCGCGTCCTCCGCACCCGCGGAGTGGACAACGCCCGTCAGATCGCACTGCGCGACGACCTTCGCACAGCTGCGTAAAACACTCACCCGACAAGGAACCGTGACATGAGCCGATACCCCTCGCTCGACGACTACGACGTCCAGGGCGTGCGACCGGAGGAGGCCGCTCTCTGGGGCGGTGACGTCCTGCTGGCCGTGGAGGCACGGAGCGACGGCGACCCGCTGGACGGCTTCACCTTCGAGTGACCTCCGTGAGTCGACTCACGGAGCTGCAGAGACCTACAGAGGAGAGAACATGACGGAGTACACCGCGCAGTGCCGGTACGACGAGGGGCAGCGGTTGGTGGCACGGGGTACCGGCGCGTCTATCGCGCTTGACGGCTATGCGGCTGGGAATCTCGTAACCGAGCCGTACCTCTCACCGGACGACGCCCGCATCTTCGCCCGCGGCATCCTGGCCCTGGCTGACGAGGTCGACGGGGGAGAAGCGAAGGGGGCGGCCGGTACCCGCCCGCAAGTTGGCAACCGGGTGCGCGTCATTCTGGGCGACCCCAACCACAGCGGTGACCGCTTCGTGGGGCGCGTCGGGACGCTCATTGGCGACGACGGGGAGGGCGACAACATTCCCTTCCTGGTCAGGTTCGGGCCCGGAGAGCACGGAGCCACGGACGGGCAGTGGTACTGCGCAGAGGTGGAGCCCGTTGACGAACCGGCCGCAGCTGCACCGCTCGTCACGACCCCCGGTCCGTCCCGCGCGACCCTCCTGGAGCAGGCTCGGCAGCTCCTGAACGACAGCGCCACGTTCGACGCCGATGACCTGATCAAGCTGGCCGACTACCTGGCAGGAGACAACGCATGAGCGACATCAAAGTTAACGACCGGGTGCGCGTGGTCCGGGAGTACTCAACCAGCGAGAGCGACTACGACGGAAAGTACGGCACCGTAACCCGCCTGGACGTCGGCGACCACTACCCCTACTACGTGCAGTGCGACGGGCAGGATTACTCGGTCTGGATGCATGAGGTGCAGCCCCTGGAACCCGCCACAAACGGAGACCGTGAGTCCCTCGTCTTCCACGCCAAGTCCCTCCTGGCCGGCACCGAGCACACGGGCGCCGACGTGATCGCGATGGCCGCCTTCCTGGCCGGCTGATGTGAAAGGCCCGGGGCTACGGCTCCGGGCCTTCTCCGTGTAGCGCTTCACGGAGGTTCGACGAAGGGGGTTGTGTCGCGCAACCCGACTGTGCCACTATGGAGCCACGCCAGGGACTCACGGAGGGTCCCGGCAGGGGGGGGGCAGACATGAACTACAAGACGTGCGCCACGTGCCACACGGACCTCCACCCCAACGTCGGCTACGTGCTGAACACCTTTGCGGGCAAGGTCTACGCCCATCACAAGGAGTGCCGTCCGGAGCCGGCCCCTAAGCCGCAGGTGTGGGTGTACCTGCGCGGCTACGTCGACGCTGAATAGCCGAAACGCCCTCCGGGGCGTCCGCGGGGACTGGCCTACCCGCGCTGATGAGGCAGGCCGTAGGAGGAGAGATGCGCTACGAGGTCCATAACCTTGCCGGGTACTGGGGCGTGTACGACACCGTGACGGGTTTGTACGTGTCGACGTCCTTCCGACGCAAGCGATCAGAGGGGGACGCGCAGGCCCGAAACGGGGCCTGACACCCGCCCCGCATAGGAAAGCCCACGGCGCCCCCAGCACCAACGGCGCGCGGTTCGAATCCGCGGCGGGGCACTCGAAGACCGACGAAGGAGATGCACCATGCGAGACATCATCGATGTAGACAGCTGTCCGAACGGAAACATCATCTGCTTCCAGGACTCCAAGTGCCCTGAGTGCCTCGTCGACGAGGAGTTCCAGGAGGAGCAGATCTCGCGACACGTGCGGACGTGCACGGCGGACGGCTTCTGCTACATCTGCCAGTGCCTTTGAACCACCGCCCCGGATAGGCAGTCAGGCGAGTGCGCGTCTCGCCCGGGGCACTCCATCACGTCGACGTCAAGAGGAGCCATGGACGACCATGAAGACGGCTGTGAGTGCGCACCATGCGGCACGCTCGTAATGGGCCCGTTCGAGGGCTGGGAGCCGCGATGGCTCCCCGACGGGGTGACCGGTACGTGCGTGTTCTGCCAGGAGGCCGGCCAGCTTGCCTACTACACGGCACTGGGTATGAGCGTCGGCCGCTGCTGCCAGAGGGAGAAGAGCTGACCATGTTCCGTCGCCGCAGAATTCGCCGAGCAGCAACCGCCCTCACCGTTGCCTACCCGCATATCTCGCACCCCGTCGCCGTCAGCCGTGCCTGGCGGATGGTGGAGAGCTACCCCCGGGCCGACACGGCGCGCGTCACGGACTACCTGATCCATGGGGAGCGCGTCCGCATCATGCTCGACAACGTGGATCTCAACCGCGAGTCATCAACGAAGGAGACACCGTGAACACGCTGCCGGCCCACATCAAGCTCACTGTCCCGGCCCGCATGATCCGACGAGGCGACGAGTTCGACCTCCACAACCGCACCCGGACCGCCAGTGAGCACGCGCACCGGTTCACCGTAGGGACCGTCCACGTCTTCTTCATCGGAGGCGGGGAGGCGTACCTCTCGCAGGACCGGCCCATCGACGTCCGCCGGCCCGTCAGGGAGCGGCCGTGCGCTACCGCGTGACGTTCGAGAGCGGCAGCTCCGCGGTCGTCGACGACGTCGCTCAGCGCCACTTCCTCCGCCAGGCGGTGAGGCGTGGATACGGACGGACGAGGGTGCGCGGTGGCTGGGTCGTGACGCTGCCCGGAGGGTCGCTCGTGGCGCTGCTCCGTGAAGCGCTACACGGAGGTTCGACAGAAGGGGTTGTGTTGCGCAACCCAACTGTGTCATAGTCATCTCACGAAACAGGAAGCACTCACGAAGGAGAAGGAAATGACTGACTACGACTTCGAGGCAACCGCCCGCTGCGTCAAGCTGTACGACCGCCTTCGCCAGGCCGTGCGCACGCGTCAGTACACCGACCGCCCGGGAGATGGATGGAGGCTCACGGATTTTGCCGACCTACCGACCTACGTCGGCACGCAGAACAAGGTGATGATCAGCGCCACGGAGGACGGGGAGAAGTTCGAAGTCCTCGTGTTCAACTACCGGGGCCAGCAGCTGCACAGTGCGGCGTACAAGACGATGGACGTCGCCTTCCGCAACGGTGTGAAGTTCGCGGACATCAAGTACCCGAAGCCCGCGGAGAAGGTCGCTGAAGAGACGCCGGCTGAAGTTGCTCCTGTCGCTGACGAGGTGCTGGAGGCCACTCAGATCGTTGACGCGGAGCCGGTGAAGGAGCTGCCCGGCGACATCGTGGATGCCATCGCCTTGACCCCCGGAGACGTGATTTCCGCCCGCACCTTCGACGTCAGCCGGCGCGCCGAAATCCTAAAGCCCTCCGAGGATTACGAACACTCCCTTGTGGGTCCGGGCTTCCGCTACTGGGCACGGGAAATTGGCACGGACCGCGAGGGGTGGATGCCATTCGGCCCCGGCGGAGTCGTAAGACGGCTCAGTACGGCAGCCTGACCCACCCGCGGAGCCCCTGGCACTAGAGATCCCAGGGGCTCCACCCGCACATCACCACGCACACCCCCGTTCACGAGTGAGGAACCATGACCACCAACGCCACACCGTGGGCCGTCAGAGCCACCCGGAAGCACGGCCAGACGACCGTCCTCTACGCCGCCCTGGCGCTCTCCGCCCCTGGTGAGTACGCGCTCGCGCAAATGGCCGGCTGGGATGCTCGCGTTGCGTGGCTGATGCCCGCCGTTCTGTCGCTCTATGCCGCGATCAGCGCCAGCGTTGCGAAGGCTCAGAAGACAACGGCCCGCGCCCTTGTTGGAACGCCTCAGGAGGCGGAGGCCAAACGCCGTTCCGCCAACGCAACGTGGGGCGCTCTCGTGGCGTTGCTCATCGCAACGGCCGCACAGGTTGCGGAACACGTCCTGACGACCGGCGCAACGGGCACGCGGGCATGGGTTGTCATCATCGTCAGTGCCGTTCCGCCATTGGTGGCCGCCCACGTGCTGCACATCGATCCGCCGATGGAGTTGGAGCCGGCAGAGGTGCGTGAGACACCCGCGTGGGTGCCCCAGGAGGCCCCTCAGGAGCCTGTGGGGAAGCCGGAGCCCCAACTCCCCGCGCCGCCCGTGGAAGAGCCGGAGAAGCCCATCCTGGTGACGTACAGGGAAGCCGCTGATGCCCTTGACGTCGCTGCGGAGACCGTTCGCGGGTGGAAGGCGCAGGGAAAGATCATCAGCTATCCCGGACAGGGCATCAACAACGTTCTGGTTGACCTCCGGGAGTGCCAGAGTGTCAAGGCCCGCCGTTCCGTGAGCGTTTAGGAGAGATCATGAAGCAGCGCATCGCAGATCTTGACGGAGAGTTCCTGACGGTCTCCGTCAACGAGGGGTCGCGGCCCGGAATCATCTACGTCGACGACGGCAGCACGGAGTACGGGCCACTGGAGTTCACTGCCACATCGGCCCGCGAACTGGCACACGCTCTTCTCCGGGCAGCCGACGAGGCGGAGGGTGTCAATCACTTCGACGCCCTGGAGGCCCTGATCGTAAAGATCACGCGCGAAAGAACGGCCTCCTTCATCCGCGCCAACATCGACATGCAGGGCCGAGACTTCCCGGACGCGGAGAGCGTCGCGGTGTGGCTGGAGGAGAGCTGATGAAGCGCACACAGATGACGATCACCTACCCCGGCGGACGTCAGGAGATCGAGTACGTCTACCACGACGAACCGGGCGTCTTCGGCTCCCTCTTCCGGCTCCACCGCGAGGAGCAACTCCGCAAAGCACAGGCGGAGCGGGATGACCGGCTCCTCCAGCTGGACCGTGACATCAAGGCACTGGAGGACTGGCACCACGCGTGGAGACTGGAACACGACGCCGACTATCGGGAGCTGCACCCTGGTGAGTGGTGCGAGCGCCACCTCAGCCCGACGAACGAGTGCCGAATGGGTCACTGGCGTCGAGTGGTGCGGGACGAACCTTGGGACGTCATCACGTGGTCCGGGCAGATCCTCCGCTCTCACCGCCCGGTCCAGCGCAAGGCGCCGGAGCTGCCGCTCGAAGTGCGCCGCGCAGCTACCCGCACGATGGCGAAGTGGGGGAGCGGCCGATGAAACCCCCAGAGCACTGCTGTCGGCCCGGAGCATGATCACTACCAAGAGCCCTCGTCGCACTCCGCGGCGGGGGCTCTTTTGCGTTCAGTGCGCCCTTGACGGACCGGCCCGGCAGCGCAACTCTCGTAGAACATCCTGCAACGTCCGCGACCTTGGAGGCGTCATGACGTTACATTTCATCGCGAAGGACCCGAACACGAACGGGGAGAACTGCCCGACCGTGTGGTTCGACGACGTGGCACAAGAGTTCGTCGTCCAGGGGTGGAAGGCGGACGAGATGCTTCAGTTGAAGTGCCTGGAGTCCGGCTCGATCCCCGACTCCGAAGCCGTGGTCCGGCTTCCCGCGCGCATGATCGACGTACTGAAGGCGGTGATCGAGGTTGCAGAGCGTTCCCCCGTTCTCTGAACTCCTGGCCTCGTGCCGGACGTCGGCCGTCCACCTGGAGATGCGCGACGTCTACGGCGTGGTGGAGGAAGACAAGGACTTCGCCGCGTGGAAGAACGGGCGAACGTACGACATCGACGACCAGTCGTCGTGGTGGAACGACTTCCATCAGACCGTTGCCGATGGCGTCGCCCGCGGAGTCGCCGTGCGACGGCTCCGAGTGATCTCCGAGCCAGTCTCTGACTACATCCGCTACGAGCACTCGTGCACGCCGCAGAACCTGGCGGCCGGCGAGGACGTCAGGTGGCTCCCGCGACGCCTGGCGTCGGATCTGCTCTTCCCGGGCAATGACTTCTGGCTCTTCGACGAGCAGGCGGTGAAGTTCGGTCTGTTCACCGGAGAGGGACGGTTCGTCAGACACGAGATGTCATACGAGCCGACCGTCATCAAGCAGTGTGCGAGCGCCGTGGACGCTGCGTGGGAGCGCGCGATCCCGCACGCGGAGTTCCAGGTCTGATCTGTGTCTGAAGCCCCGTACCCGTCAGCCCGCATCCATGAGGCGCATGAGCGCGTTGCCGCGCGATTGCGTGAGTTACGTCTCGATGCGGGACTGACGGGCCGCGAGGTGGCCGCTCGCACGGGCTGGCAGACGTCGAAGGTCTCCCGGCTCCAGACCGGTGCCACGCTGCCCGCAGACGACGACATCAGGGCGTGGTGTCAGGCGTGCGGCGTGCCGGACGAGGCGCCCGACATCATCGCCGCTGCCCGCGACGCAGGTTTGATGTACATGGAGTGGCGACGTCTCCAGCGGACCGGCATGAGGCGGGTGCAGGAGTCCCGGACGCCCATCCACGAGCGGACGAAAGCGCAGCGCATCTACAGCTCCAGCGTGATCCCCGGAATGCTCCAGACGCACGCGTACGCCGCCGCCCTACTCTCCAACATTGCGCACTTCCATGGCACCCCCGACGACTCCGCGGAGGCCGCTGACGCCCGCGTGGCACGCTCCCAGATCATCCGCCGGCCAGGGCGCACGTTCTCGATCCTCGTGGAGGAATCGGTACTCCGTCGACGGGTGGGCAGCGCGGAGACCATGGCGGCGCAGCTGGGACACCTCCTGACGACCGCTGCGCTCCCTGCCGTGTCATTGGGCGTCATTCCCGCCTCAACGCCCGCCATATGGCCGCTGGAGACGTTCACCGTGTACGACGACACCACGGTCTATGTAGAGCTGCTGACGGCCGCCCTGACGATTACGGCGCCGTCGGAGATCGCTCAATACCTCGCCGCGTACGGCGAAATGGCTGACGCAGCGGTGTTCGGCCAGGACGCCTATCGCATCATCGCGGGCGCCCTCTCGGCACTCAGCTGAAGAGCCATAGAATTCCGTAGAACTTCATGGAACCTGCGCCTTTCCGGCTCCTACTGTCATCACTGAGACGACACGCGGCGGAGGTGCAGGGATGGATAAGGCAGCAATGTCGGGCCCGGTGTTCTTGACGGATCCATTGCCCGACGAACCCATCCCCGTCCCGGGGTGCGACGTCTGCCGCGGATTAGCGGCTTGGTGGCGTCGCGCAATGGATCCGAAGAGCGAGTCCTATGACCCTTCACGGGCGTCGGACTGGGCGATCGAGATCCGTCGTCACCCGCACCCGAAGAAGCAGGCGACGGCATGAGCATCCGTTCGTTGATTCGCCCCGTGACGCATCGGATCATCCAGCACCCGGACACCGACGTCACGCACGAGGCGGAATGCCTCCACTGCAGCTGGACGGCCAAGCCCTCCACGTCCACGGAAGCGGTAGACGTCGAATGCATGAGCCACGCGGGACGGAGCAATCACCGCGGATTCCGACGGGTAGTTACCGGATTCGCGTTTGTCGTCCGCGAGGGAGAGAATCCCGTACCGCCTGAGGCGTCCCCCACGCCAACTGACGGTTAGGTACGGGTCCGTGTCTGCCGACGGACACGGACAGGGGGAGGCGGCGTCATCCCACCCGGCGGCGCTGCCTCCTCCCCACAAGCCCGCGCGCTAGGGGCGTCACCTCCGGCGCGCGGTGGGCGGCTGGGGCCGGTTCCTCCCCTCAGGGTGAGGTCGACATGCCGGCCCCGGACCATCCCTGAGCCCCGTTCCCTGCATGGCGGTAGGGAGCGGGGCGATTTTATGCCCTATGCTGCGTGTGAAAGCTGCTCTGTTGCGTGATCCAGCGACGCCATGTCGAAGCCGCGCGGCCCCCACAGCGGCTCCACGGGGATACGCACCGCGTCCAGCAGCGTCATGTCGCTCGCGTACGTCAGCGCACACGTGTGCACCAGCGGATCGTCACCGAGCGGGCCGACCGCCCGCATCCACACCGCGCTGCGCGGGTCCGCGTCCTTGATCTCCTCCTGCGTCCAGCGCAGCCGGTCGACGTAGCGGATGTCGAACGGCTGACGCCGCGCCATCCGCTCCAGCGCCTCCGGCAGACCGCCCAGATGCTCACGCACCTCTTCGGCGACCGTCGGCAGCTCCTCCGGATCGGGCACCACCCGCGCGGGCGGCAGCTGGTGCTCGAAGCCGGCCTCCTCCGGGCGGTGGAAGGACGCCGTCAGATTGAAGATCGTGCGGCCCTGCTGGACGGCCGTCACCCGGCGCGTGGTGAAGGACCGGCCGTCCCTGATCCGCTCGACCTCGTAGACGATCGGCACCCCGGGACGGCCCGGCCGCAGGAAATAGGCGTGCAGCGAATGCACCGGCCGGTCCCCGTCGGTGGTGCGGCCCGCCGCCACCAGCGCCTGCCCGGCCACCTGCCCGCCGAAGACCCGCTGAAGGGACTCCTCGGGACTGCGGCCGCGGAAGATGTTGACCTCGATCCGTTCCAGGTCGAGCAGGTCGACCAGGCGCTCGGCGGGGTTCGTCATGCGGTTCGTCTCCACTCTCGCAGCGGCGCCGTCGGCACGGACGCGCTCACAACTGGCCCACGGAGGTGACCCGGACGACCGCCCGGCCCTCCTCGTCGGACGCGGCCAGATCGACCTCGGCACTGATGCCCCAGTCATGGTCGCCGTTCGGGTCGGCGAACGTCTGCCGGACGCGCCACAGGCCGTGCTCCGCGTCCTCGTCGATCTTCAGCAGCTTCGGCCCGCGGGCGTCCGGACCGGTGCCCAGCTCCTCGTACTCGTCCCAGTACGCGTCCATCGCCTCGCCCCACGCGTCCTCGTTCCAGCCCGCGTCGCCGTCCAGCTCCCCGAGGTCACGGACCCGGTCCAGCGCGGCCAGCTCGACCCGGCGGAACATCGCGTTGCGCACCAGCACCCGGAAGGCGCGGGCGTTGGCCGTGACCGGCTTGACCTCGTCGGCCCGCTCCTGCGCCTGCTCGGCCGTCTCCACCTCGGGATTGGCGAGCTGCTCCCACTCGTCGAGAAGACTGGAGTCGACCTGCCGGACCATCTCGCCGAGCCAGGCGATGAGGTCCTCCAGGTCCTCGGACTTGATGTCGTCCGGGATGGTGTGCTCCAGCGCCTTGTACGCGCTCGCGAGATAGCGCAGCACGATGCCCTCGGTCCGGGCCAGCTCGTAGTTCGAGGTGAACTCGGTGAACGTCATGGCGCGTTCGTACATGTCGCGGATCACCGACTTCGGCGACACCGGGTGGTCACCCACCCACGGGTGGCTCTGGCGGTAGACGTCGTACGCGTGCCACAGCAGCTCGCTCAGCGGCTTCGGGTACGTGACCTCCTGGAGGAGCTCCATCCGCTCCTCGTACTCGATGCCGTCGGCCTTCATCTGCCCGACCGCCTCACCGCGCGCCTTGTTCTGCTGCGCGGCGAGGATCTGACGCGGATCGTCGAGCGTCGACTCCACCACCGAGACCATGTCCAGCGCGTACGACGGCGAGTCGGCGTCCAGCAGCTCGAACGCGGCGAGCGCGAACGTGGACAGCGGCTGGTTCAGCGCGAAGTCCTGCTGCAGATCGACGGTGAGCCGCACGATGCGGCCCTCCGCGTCGGGCTTGTCCAGCTGCTCCACCACGCCGCCGTCCAGCAGCGAGCGGTAGATCGCGATCGCCCGGCGGATGTGGCGCAGCTGCGCCTTGCGCGGCTCGTGGTTGTCCTCCAGCAGGTGCCGCATCGCCTCGAAGGCGTTGCCGGGACGCGCGATGACGGACAGCAGCATGGTGTGCGTGACCCGGAAGCGTGAGGTCAGCGGCTCGGGATCGGACTGGATCAGCTTGTCGAACGTGGTCTCCGACCAGGCGACGAACCCCTCGGGCGCCTTCTTGCGGACGACCTTGCGCTTCTTCTTCGGGTCGTCGCCGGCCTTCTTGACCGCCTTCTCGTTCTCGACGACGTGCTCGGGGGCCTGCGCGACGACGAAGCCCGCCGTGTCGAAGCCCGCCCGCCCGGCCCGGCCCGCGATCTGGTGGAACTCGCGTGCCCGCAGCGTCCGCACCCGGGTGCCGTCGTACTTGGTGAGGGCGGTGAACAGCACGGTGCGGATGGGGACGTTGACTCCGACGCCGAGTGTGTCCGTACCGCAGATGACCTTCAGAAGCCCCGCCTGCGCGAGCTTCTCGACCAGGCGCCGGTACTTCGGGAGCATGCCCGCGTGGTGCACTCCGATGCCATGGCGTACGTAACGGGAAAGGTTCTGGCCGAACTTGGTGGTGAAGCGGAAGTTGCCGATGAGATCGGCGATCTTCTCCTTCTCCTCCTTGGTACACATGTTGATGCTCATCAGCGACTGTGCCCGCTCGACGGCCGCGGCCTGGGTGAAGTGCACGATGTAGACCGGCGACTGCCGGGTGTCCAGGAGCTCGGTGATCGTCTCGGTGATCGGCGTCAGCCGGTACTCGTAGCTGAGCGGGACCGGACGGGTCGCCGAGCGGACCACGGAGGTGGGGCGGCCGGTGCGCCGGGTCAGGTCCTCCTCGAACATCCGGACGTCACCGAGCGTGGCCGACATCAGGACGAACTGCGCCTGCGGCAGCTCCAGGATCGGGATCTGCCACGCCCAGCCGCGGTCCTGCTCCGCGTAGAAGTGGAACTCGTCCATGACGACCTGGCCGATGTCCGCGTACTTCCCGTCACGCAGCGCGATGGACGCGAGCACCTCGGCCGTGCAGCAGATCACGGGGGCGTCGGCGTTGACCGAGGCGTCACCGGTGAGCATGCCGACGTTCTCCGTACCGAACAGCTTGCACAGGTCGAAGAACTTCTCCGAGACCAGGGCCTTGATCGGGGCGGTGTAGAAGGTGACCTTGTCCTGGGCCAGGGCGGTGAAGTGCGCACCGGCCGCGACCAGGCTCTTTCCGGACCCGGTGGGGGTGGAAAGGATCACGTTGGCCCCGGAGACCACCTCGATCAGCGCCTCCTCCTGAGCGGGATAGAGGGTGATCCCCTGCGTCTCGGTCCATGACGAAAAGGCCTCGAAGAGGGCGTCGGGGTCGTCGGTCGGGGGCAGCTGATCGATAAGGGTCACACCCCCATCTTGCCTGTCTTCCACCCCGATGAGGGAACCGGACGACGGCGCGAAGATCACGGACGATACGCTTCCCTCTCAACTCGGCCGCACCGCAACGATGGTGGCCGGAACCCGCGCGCAGGCAACACCTGTCGCACTCACGACACCTACGCGACATCCAATGGGGGCGGAAACAGCCATGATGGGACCGGCACACTCACTGTCAGGGGCAGCGGCCTGGCTGGGGGTGGGCGCGGCGGCGGCTGCCGCAGGCCACGCCATGCCGTGGCCCGTCCTGGTCGTCGGCGCGCTGATCACCGCCGGCGCGGCGCTCGCCCCGGACCTCGACCACAAGTCGGCGACCATCTCGCGCGCCTTCGGACCCGTGTCCCGCGGACTCTGCGAGATCGTCGACAAGCTCTCGCACGCCGTGTACAAGGCCACGAAGATGCGGGGCGACTCGAATCGCAACGGTGGTCACCGGACGCTGACCCACACCTGGCTGTGGGCGGTCCTGATCGGCGGGGGCGCCTCCGCCGCGGCGATCACCGGCGGCCGGTGGGCGGTGCTGGCGATCCTCTTCGTCCACCTGGTGCTCGCCGTCGAGGGTCTGCTGTGGCGGGCCGCCCGGATGTCCAGCGACGTACTGGTGTGGCTGCTCGGTGCGACCAGCGCGTGGATTCTCGCGGGCGTCCTGGACAAGCCGGGCAATGGCTCGGACTGGCTCTTCAACGCCCCCGGCCAGGAATACCTCTGGCTCGGTCTGCCCATCGTGCTGGGCGCTCTCGTCCATGACATCGGCGACGCGCTGACCGTCTCGGGCTGCCCGATCCTGTGGCCGATCCCGGTCGGCCGCAAGCGCTGGTACCCGATCGGCCCGCCGAAGGCCATGCGGTTCAGGGCAGGCAGCTGGGTGGAGCTGAAGGTGCTGATGCCGGTGTTCATGGTGCTCGGGGGAGTGGGCGGGGCTGCCGCCATGAACCTCATCTGACGCACCGCGGCCCTGAACCCGTCAGGGCTCAGGGCCGGTCGGCCGTAGGCCTTACAGGGCAGCGGCCTTCGTGAACGGCAGCACGAGCCGGGACGGGTGCGCCGCGTCGCGGTAGATCTTGTGTGTGACGGGCCGGCCCACCGGCAGGTGGAAGGCGTCCGGCGGCAGCAGGGCGTTGTGCTCGTCGGCCAGTGGCTCGTCGTTGGACAGCTCCACGACCAGTTTGTGGCCGGGCAGAAACGTCGCCGCGAACGGGTAGACGCGCAGCACGTACTCCTCGATCTTCCCCGGCTCGACCGGCACCGCGCGGGTGTGCGGGTGGTAGGGGTCGCCCTCCGTGGTGCGCTCCTCGTCGAACTCGCGGTGCGTGGCCTTGAGATAGGCGGTCGTGACGAGCTGACGCCTGCCGGTCGGGGAGGACGACGCGCGCGATGTCACCGGCCTCGATGCAGCCGTCCCCCATCGGGCTGGGGCGGCGCTGCGGCGCCACGCGATCCGAGCCGGAAACCGTCACTGGACAGGTGCGGGAGGGACCAGCCGGCCGTGTGAGATGAGGGAGGCGGCCTGCTTGAGGCGCCGCACCCGGATGCTGACCCCGTAGGCGTCGACGCCGGGAGTGGTGGCGAGGCGGGTGGTCAGATAGCGGTAGAACTCCTCCGCGTCACGGCAGATGACGATGGCCATCACGTTGTGGTCGCCACTGGTGGCGGCGGCGAACGCGACCTCGTCGTGGGCGGCGATCGCGTGTCCGGTGCTTTCCAGCCGGGCGGGGGTGACGCGCAGCCAGAGGGTGGCGTTGAGGTGGTAGCCGAGGTGTTCCGGCAGCAGGTCGATGTCGTACGAGAGGGTGCCGGACGCCTCCAGGGACTCCAGCCGGCGGGCGACGCGCCCCTTGGACCACCCGGTGACTTCGGCAAGCTGCGTGTGCGAGATGCGGCCGTCCTCGGCGAGGGCGTCGAGCAGTGGGCGGTCCTCGGCGGTGAGGGGGAGCAGAGGGCCCGCCGGGGCGGGGGGCGGGCTGCCGGCCAGCCGCTGTTCCTGCTCGGCGGTGAGGTGTCCGCCGTAGCTGGTCCAGCCGGACGTACCGGGGTCCCCGAAGGGGTGGATGAGCAGGTCGATGCTCAGGTCGAGGACGGCGGCGGACCTGGGCAACTGCTGGAGCAGCATGTCCTCGCGCGGGGCATGGAGCGGGGAGCGGATGACGCAGATGATCTCCGAACCGCCCGAAGCGATGCCGACGTAGGCGATGTCGGGGCGCCGGGCGAGCCCGTCGGCGAGAGGGCCGGCGCGGTCGGGACGGCAGCGAATGCGGGCGACCCACTGCGCTTCCCCGTGCACGGCGGGATCGATCAGGCCCACGACCCGCATCGCACCGGCGCGGCGCAGGGCTTGATAGCGGCGGGCCGCCGTCTGCTCCGATACTCCGCTCACCTCGCCGATGAGCCGGAACGGGGCACGCGGCGCGTGATGGAGCGTGCGGAGGATTCTCATGTCCACGTCGTCGACCACGGTGGAATTATGTCATGGCCTGCTTCCTCGATGGAGGTTTGCCCTCAATGGCGGCTGCCGCTTCGTTGATTTGGCGTGGTCTCGCCGATGCTGGGACGCGGCCTTGTCCGAAACGAGGGCCCGGCGTCTCCCGGCCCTCGCCCCGCACCGGCGCGAACGGTGCCGTCCGGGCTCTGCGACGGCCGGAGAACTCCCGCTTCGGGGGACGGAAACCCGCTGGACATCTACCGCGGCGCACCGCGTCGCAGAGGAGCGCTTCCTTGAACGTCACACCCTTGGCGAGCGGTCGCCCCGACCGGCGGGCGGCCACGCTCGTCATGGCCTGCCTGGGCGTCTTCGTCGCCTACCTGCCGGTGACCACCGTCTCCGTGAGCCTGCCCGCCATCCAGGCGGCGCTGAGCGCGTCGACGGCCCAGCTGTCCTGGGTCCAGGACGCGTTCGTCCTGCCCATGGCCGCGTTCATCCTGACCGCCGGCGTGGTCGGCGACGTCCACGGGCGCAAGAAGGTGTTCCAGGCGGGCCTGCTGCTCTCCGCGGTCGGTGCGGCCGTCGCGCTGGCCGCCCAGTCGATCCAGTTGCTGTGGGTCGGACAGGCACTCGCCGGGATGGGCGCGGCCGCGCTGCTGCCCACGACCCTGGCCCTGATCAGCCACGCCGTGCCCGATCACCGCGAACGCGGCAAGTTCATCGGCCTGTGGGCGACATCGCTCCTGATGGCACTGGCCGTCGGACCGCTGATCGCCGGCGTCGTCCTGGAGCACGCGGCCTGGCGGTGGATCTACCTCCTGGTCATTCCCGTCTCACTGATCGCGACGGTCTTCGCCGCGCGGCTGCTGACCGACTCGCGGGCCCCGCACGGGCGACGACTCGACTGGCCGGGCCAGATCACCGCGGCGGTGTCGATCACCGCGCTGGTGTACGGAGTGATCGAGGGCGGCGCCGGATCCTTCACCGACACGCAGGTCCTGGCGGCACTGTTCGTGGCAGTGGCCGGCGCCGTCGCCTTTGTCGTGGCGGAACGGCGCAGCGACAGCCCGATGCTGGATCTGACGCTGTTCCGCAGCCCGGCGTTCACGGCCACCACCCTCGTCGCGATGATCACCTTCCTGGGGCTCATCGGCTTCTTCTTCCTGCTGAGCCTCTACTTCGGCCTGGTGCAACAGCTCGACACTCTTCAGGCCGCCTGGCGTCTACTCATGGTGACCGGCGCCGCCATCGTCGCCGGGGGTCCTGTCGCGCGCCTCATGCACCGGGTTCCCGCCCGCACCCTGATCACGGCCGGGCTGCTCGTCGTCTCCGGCGCGCTCCTCTCGATGACCACCCTCGACGCGGACACGTCGTTCGCCTCCATCGCCTGGCGGCTGGTCCTGCTGGGCCTCGGGATGGGCGGCGTCCTGACACCCATGACCGCCACCGCGGTCGCCTCCGTCCCCCACCACCTGGCCGGTATGGCCGCAGCCGGCAACAACACCTTCCGGCAGATCGGCGGCGCACTGGGCCCGGCCGTTCTGGGCGCACTCCTCACCTCCCGGGCCCTCGGCACGTTCCCCGCTCATCTCGCAGACGCCGGAATCACGGGAGCGAGCCGGCAGAGCATGGTGGAGGCCGCCCGCGAGGGCGGGCTGGGCGCGGTCGCCGGGATGAACCTGGGCGCTCACACCGGCCAGGCCCTGGGCGCCGTCGGCGACGCCTTCCTCGACGGGCTCCGGCTCTGCCTGATCGTCGCTGCGGCGCTCACCCTGCTCGCGGCCCTCGTCTCGGCGGTTCTGCTCCGGCCGCGGGTGTCCACCGCCACGGTGACGGTTGCCGCCGCCACCCCGCACCCGGCGGCCGGCGCCGCTGCCGAGGCGGGCACCTCCGGACAGGGAGGCGACCCGGTCACGGTGCGGCAGCCCGGGTGACGACGACGCCTTCCGGCCGGAGCGGAGCGCTCCGGCCGGAAGGCGTCGTGCGGGAACCCCCGATGGCGACCCGTCCGGCTCAGCCGTGCCAGGACCGCCACAGCGCCGCGTACGCGCCGTCCGCCGCCACCAGCTCGTCATGGCTGCCCAGTTCGCTGATCCGGCCCTGCTCGACCACGGCGATCACGTCCGCGTCGTGCGCCGTGTGCAGCCGGTGGGCGATCGCCACGACCGTACGCCCGTCCAGCACCCGGGCCAGCGAGCGCTCCAGATGACGGGCCGCGCGCGGGTCCAGCAGCGACGTCGCCTCGTCCAGCACCAGCGTGTGCGGATCGGCCAGCACCAGCCGGGCCAGCGCGATCTGCTGCGCCTGCGCCGGGGTGAGCACCAGACCGCCCGAGCCGACCTCGGAGTCCAGCCCCTCGTCGAGCGCCCTCGCCCAGCCGTCCGCGTCGACCGCCGCCAGCGAGGCCCACAGCTCCGCGTCGCCCGCACCGGTACGGGCAAGCAGCAGGTTGTCCCGCAGTGAGCCGACGAACACATGGTGCTCCTGGTTGACCAGAGCCACATGCGTACGGACCCGTTCCGCCGTCATCTGTGACAACTCAGCGCCTCCCAGCGTGACTTCGCCGGTCCTCGGTGCGTAGATCCCCGCCAGCAGCCGGCCCAGCGTGGACTTGCCCGCACCGGACGGCCCGACCAGCGCCAGCCGCGTACCGGGAGCGACGTCCAGCGACACCTTGTGCAGTACGTCGAGTCCGGCGCGATAGCCGAAGTGCACCGCGTCGGCGCGCACCTCACGACCGTCCGGGGCCACGCGGTCGTCACCGGCGTCCGGCTCGATCTCACGGACCCCCACGAGGCGCGCCAGCGACACCTGGGCGACCTGCAACTCGTCGTACCAGCGCAGGATCAGGCCGATCGGATCGACCATCATCTGCGCGAGCAGCGCACCCGTCGTCAGCTGACCGACGGTGAGCCAGCCCTCGATGACGAACCAGCCACCGAGCATCAGGACCGCGCCGAGAATCGTCACGTACGTGACGTTGATGACGGGGAAGAGCACCGACCGCAGGAACAGCGTGTACCGCTCCCAGGCCGTCCACTCCTTGATCCGCCGGTCCGACAGGGCGACCCGCCGCGCACCCAGACGGTGCGCCTCCACGGTCCGTCCGGCGTCGACCGTCTCCGCCAGCATCGCCGCGACCGCCGCGTAACCGGCCGCCTCCGAGCGGTACGCCGAAGGCGCCCGGCGGAAGTACCAGCGGCAGCCGACGATCAGCACCGGCAGGGCGATGAGCACCGAGAGCGCCAGCGGGGGAGCGGTGACGGCGAGCGCGGCAAGCAGCAGCCCCGCCCACACCACACCGATGGCCAGCTGCGGGACCGCCTCGCGCATGGCGTTGGCGAGCCGGTCGATGTCCGTCGTGATGCGGGACAGCAGGTCACCTGTCCCGGCCCGCTCCAGCACACCCGGCGGCAGCCGGACCGACCGCACGAGGAAGTCCTCGCGCAGATCGGCCAGCATCTCCTCGCCCAGCATCGCGCTGCGCAGCCTCATCATCCGGGTGACCACGGTCTGGACGACCAGCGCCAGCCCGAACACCGCGGCGGTGCGCTCCAGATGGAGGTCGGTGACGTCGTTGGACAGGTCCTCGACCAGTCCGCCCAGCAGATACGGGCCGACGATCGACGAGATCACCGCGATGGAGTTGAGCACCGTGACCACGATGAACGGCCACCGGTGGCGCCGCATCAGCTCCCGGACATAGGTGCGTACGGTCGTGGGGGTGCCGACCGGCAGGGTCGTCGCCGACTCCGGGGCGGCCGGGTCGTACGTCGGTGGTGCGACGCCGATCATGCCCTCTCCTCGATTTCCTCGATCGTGTCGATCGTGTCGGTGTGCTCGTTCATGTCCGGTCCGGCCGCGGCGATCTCGTCGTCGGTCTCACGGGTGACGACCGCCCGGTAGCGAGGTTCGTCGCGCAGCAGTTCACGGTGGGTGCCGACGGCCACCACGGTGCCGCCGTGGACCAGCGCCACCCGGTCGGCCAGGTCGAGCAGCAACGGCGACGAGGCGAACGCCACCGTCGTACGGTTCCTGCGCAGCGACTTGATGCCCTCGGCGACCCGCGCCTCGGTGTGCGAATCGACGGCGGACGTCGGCTCGTCGAGCACCAGGGCCTCCGGGGCGGTCACCAGCGAGCGCGCCAGGGCGAGCCGCTGACGCTGGCCGCCGGACAGCGAGCGGCCGCGTTCGGTGATCCGGGTGTTCATCGGGTCGCCGTCGGCGTCGACGGATGCCTGGGCGAGCGCGTCCAGGACGTCGCCGCACTGTGCGGCCGCCAGTGCGTCCGTGGCGGCCACCCGGCCGGACGACGGCACGTCCAGCAGCTCGCGCAGCGTGCCGGAGAGCAGCACCGGGTCCTTGTCCTGGACCAGCACGGCGGTGCGCGCCGCGTCCAGTTCCAGCTCGTCCAGGGGTACGCCCCCGAGCAGGACCGACGGCAGTTCGGGAGCCGCGGCGCCCTCGGCCTCGCCCTCCTGCGTCACGGCCGGCTGGGCGTGGCCGCCGAGCCGGTCCGCGAGCCGCCCCGCCTCGTCCGGATCGCCGCACACCACGGCGGTGAACAGCCCCTCCGGAGCCATCAGACCGGTGGCCGGGTCGTACAGGTCACCGGTCGGAGAGGCGTCGACCGTGGACGGCCGCGCGACCCGGTTCAGCGAGAGCACCCGGACCGCGCGCTGGGCGGACGGCCGCGAGAAGGAGTACGCCATGGCGATCTCCTCGAAGTGGCGCAGCGGGAACAGCATCAGCGTCGCCGCGCTGTACACCGTCACGAGCTGACCGACGTCGATCTTCCCGTCCCGGGCCAGCGTGGCCCCGTAGGTGACCAGCGAGATCAGCAGCACGCCCGGCAGCAGCACCTGGATCGCCGAGATCAGCGACCACATCCGCGCACTGCGCACGGCGGCCTTGCGGACCTCCTGCGAGGCGCGCCGGTAGCGGCCGAGGAACAGTTCCTCGCCGCCGATGCCGCGCAGCACGCGCAGCCCGGCCACGGTGTCGGAGGCCAACTCGGTGGCCTTTCCGGCCTTCTCGCGCTGGAAGTCGGCGCGGCGGGTGGCACGGGGGAGCAGTGGCAGCACTGCCAGCGCGAGCAGGGGCATGGAGAGCGCCACGAGCACACCCAGCGAGGGCAGATAGAGGACGAGTCCCACACAGATGATGACCAGGGCCGCCGCGGCCGCGACGAAGCGCGAGAGGGCCTCGACGAACCAGCCGATCTTCTCCACATCCCCGGTGGACACCGCCACAACTTCTCCCGCGGCGACCCGGCGGGTCAGTGCCGAACCGAGCTCCGCGGTCTTACGGGCCAGCAACTGCTGGACCCGGGCGGCAGCCGTGATCCAGTTGGTGACGGCGGTCCGGTGGAGCATGGTGTCGCCCACCGCGATCAGCACGCCGAGGACGGCGATCATGCCGCCCGCCAGCGCCAGCCGTCCCCCGGACCGGTCGACGACCGACTGGACGGCGAATCCGACGACGAGCGGCAGCCCGGCGATGGAGCACTGGTGCAGCAGACCCCAGGACATGGACTTGAGCTGTCCGCGGATCTGGTTGCGGCCGAGCCAGAGCAGGAAGCGAGGACCCGACCGGACATCGGGATCGCCGGGATCCGAGTACGGAAGATCGCGAATTTGCATGACGTCCCAAAAGATCGGAAGGAGCTGAGATCCACGAGGGATCTCCAGAAACACGTGGGGGAGGCGTGTGGGGGGACCAAACCGTCCCAGCCTCGCTGCCGGCCGTGGCCGAGGCAAACCCTTTTACGGGCCGGGCCCGTGAGTACCGAGGGAGGCCGGGCCGGCCCACGGAGTAAAGATTGGGCACGTATCTGCCCGTCCTCGCCGACGAGGGCGGCCCGGGACACCGATGAGTGCGAGCATGGACGAATGCGTATATCCGGTGCGGTACGAGTGGTGGTCTCGGCGGCCGCCTGCGGTGTCCTGCTCACGACGTTGACCTCGTGCGGCGACGGAGGGGACACCAAGAAGGGTGACCCGGCGTCGGCCGGCGCCCGGAAGGACAAGGACAAGCCGCAGACCACCGGCCTGAAGAGCATTCCGGACGTGGGCGACCGCCTGCGGTCGCAGATCCCTGACGACTCCCGCCAGGTCGTCGCCGTGTACGGCGAGGGAAAGAACTCCGCGCAATCCACGGTCGTCCTGTACCAACGGACCGGATCCACCTGGGACAAGGCCGCCGGATGGAAGGCCCACAACGGCCGCAAGGGCTGGACCCCCGACCACCACGAGGACGACAAACGCTCCCCGGTCGGCGTCTTCACCCTCACCGACGCGGGCGGCGCGCTGCCCGACCCGGGCGCTCTGCTCCCGTACACCGAGTCGGCTGCCATCCAGGCCCCCCGCTACTGGACCAAGCCCTACTGGCACGACTTCGACTACGTCATCGCCATCGACTACAACCGCGTCAAGGGCACCGCCCCCAACGACCCGACGCGCCCCGAGGGCCAGTCGAAGGGCGGCAGCATCTGGCTCCACATGGACCACGGCAGCGGTACGTCAGCCTGCGTGAGCCTGCCGAAGGCGGCCATGGTGAAGCTGCTGCGCACCCTGGACCCGAAGCAGAACCCGGTCGTGTTGATGGGCGACCGCGCCACCCTCAAGGCCTGAGCGCCCCGTCCGGTACCGGGAGTCTCTCGTTCGTCCTATGCGGGCCCGGGGCGAGTCGCCCGCTCCAGCTCCATGAGTGCCGAGTGGTACGAACGTCCCGTCGCCCGGTCCATCCCGATCTCGCACATGCGGTTGGCGCACAGATAGGTGTCGTACTCCCGGGTGTTCACCTCGGCGGCCTCCTTCGCGGTGGCCGAGGCCGTCAGCTCCTTGTGCAGCATGCCCCGGTCGCCCGCGAAACCGCAGCACGCGGCGTCGTCCGGGATCACGACCTCTTCCGCGCAGGCCTCCGCGACCGTGCGCAACTGGCCGACATCGTCGAGATGCTCCATCGAGCACGTCGGGTGCAGAACCGCCGAACCGGCCTTCCTCAGCACCGTCAGCTCCGGCAGGAGCTCGTCGGCCGCCCAGACCAGCGAGTCGACCACGGTCAGCTCACGGTGCAACTCCCGGTTGTCCTCGGTCAGATACGGCACCACCTCGTGGGCGATGCCCAGCGTGCACGAGGAGGCGTCGACGACCAGGGGCAGCTTTCCGCCGGCGGTCCAGCCCCAGGCGGCCTCGACGATCCGGTTGGCCATCACGGCGTTTCCGGCGTCGTACCCCTTGGAGTGCCAGATCGTCGCGCAGCAGGTGCCCGAGACATCGTCCGGGATCCAGACGGGCTTTCCCGCGCGGGCCGAGACGAGAACCACGGCCTGGGGCAGCGACGGGCCGCGATGTCCCTCCGGGCCGCCGAAGATGCGGTTGACGCAGGCCGGGTAGTAGACCGCGCTCGCCCCCACCCTGGAGGTACGGGGCAGCTTCCGGGCCGCCGCGCCGGGGATCTCCGGCAGCCACTCGGGCACCAGATCGGGGCGTACGGCCTTGCGGGCGAGGCCGGTGACACCTTCGAGCAGCCGGTCGTCGATCCGGTCGGCTGCGGCGACCGCCAGCCGGGCCACCGCCTCGACGGCGCGGAAGCTCTTCGCGGTGAGCGCGGCGATCCGCTCCTCGCGCGGGGAGTGCCGAAGGTGGCGGAAGTCCTTCATCATGGCGCCCGTGTCGATGCCGACGGGGCAGGCGAGTTTGCACGTGGAGTCGCCCGCGCAGGTGTCCACGGCGTCGTAGCCGTAGGCGTCGAGCAGTCCCGCCTCCACCGGAGAGCCGTCCGGCTGCCGCATCATCTCCCGGCGCAGCACGATGCGCTGGCGCGGTGACGTGGTCAGGTCGTGGCTGGGACAGGTCGGTTCGCAGAAACCGCACTCGATACAGGGGTCGGCCACCGCCTCGACCTTGGGAATGGTCTTCAGCCCGCGCAGATGGGCCTTCGGGTCGCGGTCCAGCACGATCCGGGGGGCCAGCACCCCGTCGGGGTCGATGATCTGCTTCGTCCGCCACATCAGCTCGGTCGCCCGCGGGCCCCACTCCAGCTCCAGGAAGGGGGCGATGTTGCGGCCGGTGGCATGCTCCGCCTTGAGCGATCCGTCGAACCGCTCCACGGTGAGCCGGCAGAAGTCCGCCATGAACGCGGCGTACCGGTCGACGTCGGACTCCTTCCCCGCGTCGAACGCCAGCAGGAAGTGCAGATTGCCGTGGGCCGCGTGGCCCGCGACGGCGGCATCGAAACCGTGCTCGGCCTGGAGCGCCAGCAGCGCCTCGCAGGCGTCGGCCAGCCGGGAGGGCGGGACCGCGAAGTCCTCCGTGATCAGCGTCGTACCGGACGGCCGGGAACCGCCGACCGCGGTGACGAAGGCCTTGCGGGCCTTCCAGTATCCGGAGATGGTCCGGGCCTCGCGGGTGAACGCGTTGGTCACCGAGGTGACGGGCCGGACCAGCTCCAGCTGCCGCACGACCCCGGCCGCCGCCTCCTCGTACGCCTCCTGGCCCGCCTCGTCCGGTGCACGGAACTCCACCAGCAGGGCCGCGGTCTCCTTCGGCAGCCCGGCCCAGTCGGCGGGCACCCCCTTGACGCTGACCGAGGCACGCAGGGTGTTCCCGTCCATCAGCTCCACGGCGATGGCGCCCGCTTCGTTGAACAGGGGGACGGCTGCCGCAGCCGCCGTCAGCGAAGGGAAGAAGAGCAGTGCGGTGGAGATTCGGCGGTCCAGCGGCAGCGTGTCGAACACGACCTCGGAGATGAAGCCGAAGGTCCCCTCCGAACCGACCATGAGACCGCGCAGGATCTCCACCGGCGTCGAACCGTCCAGAAAGGCGTCGAGCCGGTAGCCGTTGGTGTTCTTGATCTCGTACTTGGCCCGGATCCGGGCGGTGAGCGCGGTGTCGGCCTCGATCTCCGCCTTCAGCGCGAGCAACCCCTCGCAGAGCCGCGGCTCCGCGTGCGCCAGGTCCTCGTCCGCCGCGGGATCGCCGGTGTCCACCACCGTGCCGCTCGGCAGTACGAAGGTGAGGGAGGAGACGGTCCGGTACGAATTGCGGGTCGTGCCGGCGGTCATCCCGGAGGCGTTGTTGGCGACGACACCGCCGATCGTGCAGGCGATCGCGCTTGCCGGGTCCGGCCCCAGCAGCCGGCCGTGCCGGGCGAGGGTGGCGTTCGCCCGCATGACCGTCGTCCCCGGACGGATCCGGGCCCGCGCACCGCCGTCCAGGACCTCGATGCCCGCCCAGTGGTGGCGTACGTCGACGAGAATGTCCTCGCCCTGCGCCTGGCCGTTCAGACTGGTTCCCGCAGCCCGGAAGACGACATTGCGGCCCTTGCCGTGGGCGTACGACAGGATCGCGGAGATGTCGTCGATGTCCTCGGGCACCACCACGACCTGGGGAACGAACCGGTACGGGCTGGCGTCGGAGGCGTACCGCACCAGGTCGGAGATCTTCCAAAGCACTTTCTGCGGGCCCAGGAGTGCGGTCAGCTCGCCCCGCAGGGGCTCGGGCGTGCCCGGCGCCTGTCCGTCGGGCACCCGGTCGTGGGAAGGGGACCGCACCGCGCCGGGGCGCAGGGCTTCCGGGTTCGGCTCCAGCAGCGGCATGTCCAGATCCCCTCGGCGGCTCGGCGCGGCGCTTCGCACCCGGTCAGCAGCGGCGCTCCGGCATTCCGTTCACCAGAGCGGTCAGCAGACCGCCGAGCACCTCGCGCTGATCGGCGGTCAATGGAGCCAGGATCTCCTCTGCGGCCGCCCGGCGCGCGTTGCGCAGCGACCGGAGTGTGGCGATGCCCTCCTCCGTGATCTCGATCCGTACCACCCGGCGGCTGTCCGGATCGGGGATCCGGCGCACCCGGCCGCTGGCCTCCAGCCCGTCGACCAGTGTGGTCACGGCGCGGGGGACGACATCGAGACGCTGTGCGAGATCCGCCATCCGGGGGGGACCGTCGCAGTGCGCGACGGTGCGCAGCAGCCGGAACTGCGCGGGGGTGATGCCGATCGGCTCCAGCTGACGGCCCTGAATGCGCTGGAGTCTGCGCGTCAGCCGCAGCAGCTGTTCGGCGAGCACGCCGTCGGGGTCGGGGGAATCCATACCGGGAACAATATCAGGACCTTGTTCATTGTGAGTATAGGTAACAATGAGCTATGCTCTCATCTGTTCGACTGCCAGGGGCTGCGCCGTCCGAGCCTCAGGCCCGCAGGGCCGGCACACCGCTGCCCTGCCCGCGTTGTGGACGCGCATGCCGTCACAGGCGCCCGCGCCCGCCTCTCCCATTGCCGCGCGCCTGACGAAGGAGCCCATGAAACCCGACGAACCCACGTGGACACCCCCGCCCCGGGACGCCGCCCAGCCGCCTGCCGAGCTGCGCCGCATCCTCCGCCTCTTCCACCCCTACCGTGGCCGCCTCGCGGTGGTCGGACTGCTCGTCGGCGCCTCGTCGCTGGTGTCGGTCGCCTCCCCGTTCCTGCTGCGCGAGATCCTGGACACTGCTATCCCGCAGGGGCGGACCGGGCTGCTCTCGCTGCTTGCTCTCGGCATGATCCTCACCGCGGTGATGAACAGCGTCTTCGGCGTGCTGCAGACCCTCATCTCCACCACCGTCGGCCAGCGGGTCATGCACGACCTGCGCACCGCCGTCTATACGCAGCTCCAGCGGATGCCGCTCGCCTTCTTCACCAAGACCCGGACGGGCGAGGTCCAGTCCCGGATCGCCAACGACATCGGCGGGATGCAGGCCACCGTCACCTCGACGGCCACCTCGCTGGTCTCCAACCTCACCGCGGTCATCGCCACGGTCGTCGCCATGCTGGCGCTCGACTGGCGGCTCACCGTCGTCTCGCTCCTCCTGCTGCCCGTCTTCGTCTGGATCAGCCGCCGGGTCGGCCGCGAGCGCAAGAAGATCACCACCCAGCGCCAGAAGCAGATGGCCGCCATGGCGGCCACGGTCACCGAATCGCTCTCCGTCAGCGGCATCCTGCTCGGCCGCACCATGGGCCGCTCCGACTCGCTCACCAAGGGCTTCGCCGAGGAATCCGAGCGGCTGGTCGACCTCGAAGTGCGCTCCAGCATGGCCGGACGCTGGCGGATGTCGACGATCGGCATCGTGATGGCCGCCATGCCGGCCGTCATCTACTGGGCCGCGGGCATCGCACTGCAGTCCGGCGGTCCGGACGTGTCGATCGGCACGCTCGTGGCCTTCGTCTCGCTCCAGCAGGGCCTGTTCCGGCCCGCCGTGAGCCTGCTCTCCACCGGGGTGCAGATGCAGACGTCCCTCGCGCTCTTCCAGCGGATCTTCGAATACCTCGACCTCACGGTGGACATCACCGAGCCGGAGAAGCCGGTGCGCCTGGAGAAGATCCGTGGTGAGATCCGCTTCGAGAACGTCGACTTCAGCTACGACGAGAAGAGCGGTCCGACCCTCAGCGGCATCGACGTGACCGTGCCCGCAGGCGCCAGTCTGGCCGTCGTCGGTCCCACCGGCTCAGGCAAGTCCACCCTCAGCTATCTGGTGCCGAGGCTCTACGACGTCACCGGCGGCCGTGTCACGCTCGACGGGGTCGACGTGCGCGAGCTGGACTTCGACACCCTCGCCAGGGCGGTCGGCGTGGTCTCCCAGGAGACGTACCTCTTCCATGCCTCGGTCGCCGAGAACCTGCGCTTCGCCAAGCCGGACGCGACCGACGAGGAGATCGAGGCGGCGGCCCGCGCCGCACAGATCCACGATCACATCGCCTCGCTGCCCGACGGCTACGACACCCTCGTCGGCGAACGCGGCTACCGCTTCTCCGGAGGTGAGAAGCAGCGCCTGGCCATTGCCCGCACGATCCTGCGCGACCCGCCGGTGCTGATCCTCGACGAGGCGACGAGCGCCCTCGACACCCGTACGGAATTCGCCGTGCAGGAGGCGATCGACGCGCTCTCGGCAGGACGGACGACGATCACCATCGCCCACCGGCTCTCCACCGTGCGCGACGCCGACCAGATCGTCGTCCTCGACGGCGGCCGCACCGCGGAGCGCGGCAGCCATGAGGAACTGCTCCAGCAGGACGGGCGATACGCCGCCCTGGTCCGCAGGGACGACACCCGGCTCGCTGCCCCCGTGCCGGGCTGACCGGCCAGGGCAGGGGAGCGCGATACGGCCGCCTGATCCCCGGCCATGAGAGTTCCCCCGGGGCATGCGGCCGCACGCGACGGCGCCGCCGCTCCCGTGGGACGGGGAACGACGGCGCCGGATGAAGCGATGGTCAGATGAGCCAACCCACGAAGTGGACGACGCCGGCCAGCAGGTTGGTGATCAGGTTCATCGGGTGGTTCTCCTTGTGCATGGTGAATCTCTGGGACAGCGCAGTCGCGGTCTGCAGCCCGTCGCTTGCGCCCTGTAATCATCAACCGCCGTCAGTCAGTTGAGCAACGAATGCCGATACGATCACGCGTTCCAGCGAACACCCGATCCCCTGTTCGCGTGTTCGCGTCGCGTGGTGCGCGCCGCGTGTCGTCACGGACGAGGTACCGACGGCACGATCCGCGCGGGATAGCGTGCCCGCATGGTGAACGAGTCCCCGGACAGCCGTCCCCACCGCAGGATCCGTCCGACCCGGCGTGGTCGTCTGCTGCTGCTCATCGCCGCCGTGCTCGTACTCGGGGTGGCCGCCGCCGTGCTCGTACCGCTGTTGACCAGGGAGTCGAAGACCGTCGAACAGGCTCGCTCCCTGGTGATTCCGGAGGGATGGCGGGCCTCGCAGGTGTACGCCGCCGCCGACAAGGCCCTGCGCGAACCCGCCGGCACCACGGAGAAGGCCGTCGCGGCGGCGGACCTGCCGCTGCCGGCCGAGGCGAAGGGCAACCCCGAGGGCTACCTCTTCCCGGCGACGTACCCCGTCACCTCGGGCACGACCCCGAAGAGCCTGCTGCGCTACATGGTCGACACGGCACGGAGCCGCTTCGGCGCGGACCACATCACGGCCGGAGCGCAGCGCAACAACGTCACCGTGTACCAGACGGTGACGATCGCCAGTGTTGTCCAGGCCGAGGCGGACACCGCGCCCGATATGGGAAAGGTGGCCCGGGTCATCCACAACCGGCTCGACCGCGGCATGCCCCTCCAGATGGACTCCACGCTCAACTACGCGTTGAACCGCAGCACTCTGGACACCACCACGGGCGACACGAAGATCGACAGTCCGTACAACAGCTACGAACACAAGGGACTCCCGCCCACCCCCATCGGCAACCCCGGTGAGCAGGCGATGGTGGCAGCGATCAGCCCCACCCCCGGCCCCTGGCTGTACTTCGTCACGGTCGCGCCCGGCGACACCCGCTTCACCGACGACTACGCGGAGCAACAGCGCAACGTGGCCGAGTTCAACCGCAACCGCCGCAGCGCGGGCACCGGCTGAACAGCGCTCACGCGGACACGGACAGGGCCCCCTCCGCAGCGGACTCGGTGCGCTCAAGCAGCCGGCCGATCGCGCGCACGGCGGCGCGGCCGGCCCGGTTCGCGCCGATGGTACTGGCGGACGGTCCGTACCCGACGAGATGGACGCGCTCGTCGCGCACGGCCTGCGTCCCCTCGACCCGGATCCCGCCGCCGGGCTCACGAAGCCTCAGCGGGGCGAGATGGTCGACCACGGCCCGGAACCCCGTCGCCCAGAGGATGACATCCGCCTCGACGGTGCGACCGTCGTCCCAGGCCACGCCGGTCGGGGTGATCCGGTCGAACATGGGCAGCCGGTCGAGCACCCCTGACTCACGGGCGCGCCGGACGGCGTCGGTGACCGGCAGCCCGGTGACGCTCACGACGCTCTGCGGCGGCAGCCCGAGCCGCACCCGCTCCTCCACCAGGGCCACGGCCGCCCGGCCCTCGTCCGCACCGAACGGACCCTCTCGGAACACCGGCGGCCGACGCGTCACCCAGTAGGTGTCCGCAGCCACTTCGGCGATCTCCATCAGATGCTGCGTCCCGGAGGCCCCACCGCCCACCACGACCACCCGCTGCCCGGCGAACTCGGCGGGCCCCGGGTAGTTCGCCGTGTGCAGCTGCCGCCCGCGGAAGGTCTCCTGGCCCGGGTAGCGCGGCCAGAACGGCCGGTCCCAGGTCCCCGTGGCATTGATCAGGGCCCGCGCCGCGTACGTGCCCTCGGACGTCTCGACGAGCAGCCGCCCGCCTTCACCCTCACGCACCGCGCTCACCTCGACCGGCCGGTGCACGCGCAGACCGAAGGTGCGCTCGTACGTGTCGAAGTACTCCCCGATCACCTCCGCCGAGGGCCGGCTGTCGTCGGCACCCGTCAGCTCCATGCCGGGCAGGGCGTGCATGCCGTGCACCTTGCCGTACGTCAACGAGGGCCAGCGGAACTGCCAGGCGCCGCCTGGGCGCGGGGCGTGGTCGAGGACCACGAAATCGCGGTCCGGTTCCAGGCCGCTGCGACGCAGATGGTAGGCGCTGGACAGCCCTGCCTGTCCGGCGCCGATCACCACGACATCCACTGAGTGCACCCCGGTGTTGTTCACACTTCTACTAACCGTGCCGGGGGTGTAGATCTTCCCGGGACTGTCCAGGCACTCACTCGCCGAGAAGCACCCGCTCCCGAAGGGACCGGCCGCGTAGGCCCCGGCTCCGAGGGGGGCGGCGAGCCCCGGCCGTGAGCCCGCCCTCCACCTGGTGGCGCTCACCGCTGAAGTCGAACGGCTGCCCGCTCCAGCCCCCGCACCACCGACAGGAACTCCGCGGTCCTGGCGTGGCGACGGGCATGATCCTGATGGTCGCCTAGAGGACCTGTCCTGGCGATCATCCGGTAAGGCGCCTCGGTGATATTTTGACCGGAATCGTGGGAAGGGGCGGGCGAATCCGTGGACAGTGACCTGCGGCGTGCGGTGGTCGTGACGCTTGGCGAACTCGGGCGAAGCGATGACTGGCGTGACCGGGCGGATGCCGGTCACAGCCTGGCAGGTTTCGCCGAGATTCCGGAGGCCGTAGAGCTACTGCTGGGCCTTGTGCTCGACCGTGGTGACACCTTCGTCACCCGGCGGACCGCAGAGGGCTTGCTTCGACGAAAGGACAGGGTCGGACTGACGACAGTCGCGTCCGCACTGGCAGTCGCCAACGACAACCACGCCGATTACATCCACACCGCGATCGTCGATGTCTTCAGCATCTTCTCGGACGATCTGGACGGGGCGCTACGGATCTGCGACGAGATGTCGGGCGACACCGACGATCGTGTTGCCCAGGGGGCCCGTCGGTTGCATGCGAGCCTGGCAGAGATCGATCCCGTTCTTCGCCCCGCATAGCGGCGGTTCGATCGCTGTTGTGAGGTGCAGACCCTCGACTACGGCAGCGCGGCACTTGCCGGATCAGTGACACGGAGCATTCCCGTCGATCATGTGCGGAGCCAGATCGTGAGAGCAGCCGCAGCGGCGGTGCCGAGGTAGACGTCCCGTCGGCCGACCACAGCCGGTGGCGTTCATAGGCGGTCTTCCAGGGCCCGAACCGTTCGGGCAGGTCACGCCACTGCACGCCGGTCCGCACTCGGTGCAGAATCCCGTCGATCACCTGCCGGTGGTCCCGCCACCTGCCACAACGACCGTTACTGACCGCCAGGAACGGCCGCCACCGTGCCCACTCGGCATCCGTGAGATCACCCCGCCCCATGTCCACATCAACGACACGGGCGCGGAGCAGTCACATGAGCGACCGGACAGGTCCTCACCGTCGCTGCTCCGTCGGGAGCAGGTCGATGTGACCGTGCGAAGTGGGCAGGTCCGACCGGAACAGGACGCCGAACGTGGCGTCCGGCAGAGGGGTGGTCAACGGTGTCTCGGGACGTGGATGAGCGCCCCTGTCGGGCGGGCAGGACAATGAACCCATGTCCTCCGCCTTCACCACCACAGTCCTGCACATCACCACGGGTACGACGGAGACCGTCACCGACCTGACATCCGACTGCGAGCAGTTCCTCAACCGGACGGCCGCGGGCCGCGACGGCCTTCTCAACATCTTCGTCCCCCACGCGACCGCCGGCATCGCCGTCCTGGAGACCGGCGCGGGCAGTGACGACGACCTGCTCTCGGCCCTCCACGCCCTGCTCCCCGCCGACGACCGCTGGCAACACCGCCACGGCAGCCCTGGCCACGGCCGCGACCATGTACTTCCGGCCTTCGTCCCGCCGCACGCGACGCTTCCTGTGATCGCGGGGCGACTGGAGCTGGGGACGTGGCAGTCGGTGTGCCTGGTGGACACGAACATTGCTAAAGACAACCGTCAGGTTCGTCTGAGCTTCCTGGGCTGACCAAGATCGTTCAGCTGGGTCGTGCCGCCGATTCTCCGTACCGTGCGCGCTCGAACGGAGAGAAGAAATGCGCGGTACGGACCTCAATGCGATCGAACGACCCTACGACGGATGCGGCAAGTGCCTGCTCGGAGTGCGGCGACTGTCGCGCGTGAAGCTGGCGACGTCTTCGCCTGAGCGCCAGCGCGAGAACGTGCTCACGGCCGCCGCCTCCGTCGGGGCGCACATCATCGGCTGGGCGGACGACTGGGAGGTCTCCGGAGCCACCGATCCCGTGACCCGCCCCAGCCTGGGCCCGTGGCTCCGCGACGAGAAGGGCCCGTACGACGGCTTGGTCGCCGCAGCGGTGGACCGGCTCGGCCGCAACGTCGTCGACTGCCTGAACACCGGCTACAAGATGCGGGACGAGAAGAAGATGCTCGTCACGTACGGGCACGACGGAGCCTGGAACCTCGACGACCCCGCCGACGAGAACCGTTTCACCATGGAGGCATGGGGCGCGCAGATGGAACTGCGCGCGATCCAGCGCAGGAACCGTGACGCCACCGTCAAGACCCGTGCCGCCGGCCGCCCGAAGGGCAAGCCGTCGTACGGCTTCCAGTACGTGCGGAAGGTGATGGGAGGGAGGATCGATCAGGTCGAACTGCACCCGCATGCCTCGGAAGTGCTGCGGAACGTCGCCCGTCGCATCCTGGCCGATCCGGACAACGTCACCTGCAGCAGTGAGGCCGCGCGTCTCAACCGTGCCGGGGAACCGTCACCCGCGGATCACCTGGCCGTGATGTACGGCAAGCCGACAGGTGGACGGCCGTGGTCGCCGCAGAGCCTGAAGAACATCCTTCTGTCGGAAGCCACCCTCGGGTACCTGATGCACCGCAACAAGCCCGTCCTCGGCAGGGGGGACGGTCACCCCGTACGGCTCTGCGAGGGGCTGTGGGACCGGACCACACACGAGGCGCTCAGGAGCACCATCCTCTCCCGGAAGGCTCCCTGGACCCGCCGCTCCAACCGCGAATACCTGCTGACCACGATCGCCCTGTGCGGGCAGTGCCATACGCGGCTCTACACCCAGACGTCGAAGGACGCCCCACCGCGCTACACGTGTACGGCGCGGAACAAGGGCTGGCTTCAGGCGCGGCACTGCCGGCCCGCGCCCCTCATCAACGCTCATCTTCTGGACGCCTACGTCGAGGAGTGGTTCCTCCGAGAGTTGGGTGACGGCGTGATCTACGAGACGGTGTACGACCCGGGTAACGGCGTCGCCGAGCGCGTGGCGGAGAACCGGGCCAGCCGTGAACGGCTGCGAGCCGACCGTGACGCCGGGCTGTACGACGCCCCGGACGACGCGGTGTGGTTCCGGGACCGATACGCCGCTTTGGGACGGGAGTTGGCCGCTCTCGAGGCTGAGCCGAGGCGGGCGCCCGGCATGGTCCGGCGGCCGACTGGCGAGACGGTTGCTGACCGTTGGTTCCGTGCTGCGGATGTGCAGGCGCGAAAGGAAATCCTGATCGACTTCGGTGTACGGGTGACGCTCTTCCCGGCCAGTGCTCCCGTTCGCTGGGTGCCCGGCTTCATTCACGGCCCCGAACAGGACCCGATGGCCCTGCTTTAGGGAAGAGGCTCCCGGGTGGCGCTGAGCGGGCTGCCCGGGAGCGTCAGCGTCGGGCTGCCGGCGGCCGATCAATGATGCGTCCCCCTACAGGCTGATGTCGGCCGGTGCAAGCCGTCCTTCTCCGGGATCCTCTGGGCGTGATGCACGGCGACGAGGTGAGTGATGTGACGCAAGCTGCAGAGCGGTGGATGCGTGAGAAGGCAGTGGCGGAACTGCAGGTCGAGAAGACGACCTCCGGTGTGCAGTGGTTGATCAAGTCCTGGGATCGGCAGACCGACCGAGCGATCGCGGAGGCGTTGCCGGCGCAGCGATGTCTTGGGGCTGTCGAATCAGGCGAGTGGATACGGACTCTGTTGGTCGACGAGGTATCGGTGCGCATCACAGACGCAGATGCCGTGCTTATCGGCCGAGCAGGAGTCGAGGATGAAGCGGGTGAGCGATGTCCTTGCCGAGGTGGCGATGAGGCTGGATCGAGCGAGCAGTACGGCTGTCTCTGCGGATGCCACTTCGGCGGTGTATGCCGTAAGTCGATCACGCGGATCAGTCGAGGAGAGACTCCGCAGGCGGCGCTCCTGTTCAGCTTTCAGGCTGTGCCGGAGATCGGACCTGTTCTCATGCGATCGACATCCTGGGCGTTGAGTCTTCAACTCCGCGATCTTGTTCGTAGTGGCGCTCTGAGGGAGGGGGGATTGGAAGCACGAGTCCAACTTCGTCGAGTGGATGTCCGCACGCGGTCAGGCGTTGAGGTGGCTCTGGCTCAACCAGTAGTGCAACGCCTCTCCTGGGGAGACCCGGCAGTGCCATTGCAGTTGGCCGCATAGCGCGAGTCTCGCGGACTTGTCGGGTGGGGAAGGGGCGTAGAGCTTCCTCTGCTCCAAGCGTGACAATCGTTCGACCCGATGAGGCAACGCACAGCCTGACTTCAGAGGGTTCCCGTCCACGACCACGGCCATGGCCCGGATGGGTCTGATGCAGCGTTGGGTGACAGGTTCAGTCACGCGGCCTGGAGAGCAGGCGCGGTCATGATGGTCTCGTACTCGACAGGGTCAGCCGACCGAGAACGCTGCCGCCGACCCGGTGACCGACGACGCGTTCACTGGCGTCCAGGGCGAGCCCTGTATTACGACGACCTGCCTACTCACCGGCCGTTCCCTGCCCACCCACTACCGCTGGCTGAGGCCCCCGCCCGAGCGGGAGTCCAGGAAACCGCAGGTCCAGCCCTCGGCCCCCACGCCCGAGGAGCGGGCGGCGGTCATGGAGCTGAGAACTCGGGCGAGAATCCGAAGGTCAGAGGAGGTGCCGGTTCGGCGCCTGTGCTGCGTTTGCGTACTCAGGCAGTGCAAGAACTGTGACGCCGGCGTCTTCGAGGGTCTCGGTGCCATCGGCGCCGACGACGAACGTATCGGGTTCGCTCCATGCGGTGACGACGCGGCGGAGGCCCACGTCGCGGATGAGCTGGGCGCAGGGGCGAGGTCGGGATGCCCGTCTGGCGCAGGGCTCCAGGGAGCTGTAGATCGTCGCGGTGGCGAGCCGGGCGTCCTCGGCGGGGAGCTTGGCGAGGGCCCCTTCCTCGGCATGGTCGTGGGGGTCGCTCTCACGGGAGTAGCCGCGGGCGAGTTCGGTCCCGTCGGCCGCGACGACGACTGCCCCCACGCTGAAGGCGGTCTCCGAAGGTGGGCAGAGAGCGGCCAGCTCACAGGCGAGGATGAGCCAGTTCCGGTCTGCAGTGTTGGGCTCGCGGCCGGTGCCGGGGGCGCTGGCTGAAGGGGTGGTGCTCATCGGGGCTCCGTCGAGGTGTCCTTGGGGGCGTACCTCAGGAGTACCACGTCACCGATCTGGCGGGTCTCCAGGAGCCGGAGGCGGGCGGCGGGGCCGCCAGGGTAGCTCGCGGAGCCGAGCATCCTTACCGCATCGAACTGGCCGACCAGGAGCGGGGCGATGACGAGTTGGAGTTCGTCGGCAAGAGCGGCTTCGAGGAGCTGTGTGTGAACGGTGCCACCCCCTTCGACCATGAGCCGCTTGACGGCGTACGCGTCGCCGAGGATGTCGAGCGCGGCCGGCCATACGGCCTCGGCGGGGACGCTCTGAACGGTAGCCAGGTCACCGAGGTTGGCGCGAGCTTTCGTGGTGGCCTCGTGGCCCACGGCGAGGACGAGCTTGTCTCCGCCGTGGTGCCAGAACTTCCAGCTGGGGTCGAGGTCGCCCGTTCCTGTGATGGTGACCTTCAGCGGATACTCGGGCTCACCGGCGGCGACTCGGGACGCCCTGCGTTCCGCCGAGTTGACGAGGAGGCGGGGGTTGTCGGCGCGGAGTGTGCCGGCGCCGACAAGGATCGCGTCGACACTGGCTCGTACGGAGTCGACGCGTTCGAAGTCCTCCTTGTTGGAGAGCAGGAGTCGTTCCTCGCCCGGGCGGGTGTCGAGGTGACCGTCGATTGATACAGCTGCGGACAACAGGACGTACGGGCGGGGCACGGTATCTCCAGGCGGTGTGCGCGGGTGAGTCAGGCAGGATGCAGAACGATTCGGTCGAGTGAGGCTCGGAACTCGGCGACGCCGTCCTCGCCTGTTGCGGGGGCCAGTGTCTGGTCGAGCCGGTCGAGCTGTCCGAAGATGCGCGCGGATCCGGTCTCGGCAGCGATCCCGACGGCCTGCCCGCCGATTCGGGCAGCGAGGGTTACGTTGCCTGTGCCCGCGTGGGCGCGTGCAGCGCGCGCGAGGTAGACACCGCGGTCCCGTCGATATGTGGGCGGGAGCACTGCGAGGGCGCTATCGAAGCCTGATGCGGCCTGCTCATACTCGCCGAGTGCGGCGAGGGAGCGGGCTCGGGCGGTGCTGATGTACGCCGCATCGAGCCAGGAACCCCAGACGCCATCGGAGCCCGCGCGACCGAGAAGAGCAAGCGCGGTGTCGTACGCCCTGTGGGCTTCACCGCCTTCACCGAGTACGGCATGCGCGTGGGCCTCGTGCAGAACGGCGATGACTTCGAGGCGGCTCCCGGGCCGGGCGGTGCGTCGGGCGGCTGCGGCGAGGCCGAGAGCGTCGGCAGGATGACCGGTGTCGACAGCGAGCTGGGCCTTACGGCCGAGGATGTACGCGGTGAGATCGGTGTCGCCGGTGATGTGGGAAGCGTCAAGTGCTTTCGCAGTGTGGCCGTGGGCGGTGCGCTCGTCGCCGATGTCCTGGGCGAACCAGCCTGCCAGCTCTTCGTATCGCGTTTCCAGGGCGAGAAGCTTGATGGCGTCGGTGCCACGAGCGGCTCGGCGTCTTGTGGCAAGGGAGACGAGGTGTTGTTGCAGGGCGGGCAACACGTGCCGGGGGCCGATGAGGTTGTCGGTCTGGATCATGACCCGGCGGAGTTGCGCGAAGTGCTCGAAGGGAGACCCCATGTCGGCGAGTTCGGTGGCAGCCGCCGGCGTCGCGGCCGGCATGGCTGTCGCAGCCAGGCCGGCGATCCCTGAGGCGAGAACAACGCGGCGGGGCACGGGCACGAAGAGGATCCTTCCGTGGATGCGGGCGGGGACGACGACCGTGTCCGTGTCGTCTCCAAGCGAGCCTGCCCGCACGACCGCGTTCATGGCCAGGGTCTCCGGGGCGCTGGCCCCATGACCCCGTGTACTGGCCCCATGAGTCGCTGTCCCGGGTCTGGACACCGGGACAGAGCAATCCTGGGGGGCCTCGCGCTCCGCGCTGTCCCAGCCACGAACCAATGCACCGGCGGCATCGAGGATGTCGTCGAGAGTGATGGCCGCATGTTTCGGGACGGGACGTTCAGCGCGCTCGAAGCGCCCGAGATGTGAACGGTCGATCAACGCCCGGCGAGCCAGAGCCTGCTGCGATAGCTGACGGGCCTCGCGGAACTGGCGTAGCTCGTAACCCCAGCGGTGCCATGGGCCGGCGTCCGGAGTCAGCTCGTTCGGCTGCTGCCCCACGCTTCCTCCTCCACCACGGACTTTCGTTCACCCGCGGTCGATGTCAGCGACAGGGGCGGCTCTCCATGGGGCCTGCGGAGCCAGCGTGTGAGGCTCCATCTAGGACCTGCCCACCGGGGTTCCGTACCGCTTTCATCGTCGGTACGAGCTGATCACACGGTATCCGAACGGCGCCTGGCACGGACCTGATTCACGTCAGTAGCGAACGTAGTGGTCGGTCGGACCGAACGCATTGCGCAACCGTCGGATGAGCCCTGCGCGGGCTGAGCGCGATCTAGGGGAAGGCGACCATGAAGACACGTAGAAGCCTGGGCGACATGATCGCCGTCTCCAGTCCACGGATCAGCCTGATGGGATCCCGGGACCGAACGGACACCGACACTGCTCGAACCCAGGAGTGGCACCGCAAACCCGCCCCGCTGGAGCGTCCGGCGCGCAGCGGCGAGCTCATCCGGCTCCGTCAGCAGTTCCGTCGCGAGGCGACCGAAAGGTGCGACCGCCGCTCCGGTGATCGCCGTCTCCGGGTGTTGGCGTACAGCTTGGTGCTTAGCAGGAGTGCCAGGCCGGATGAGGACTGGAACACCCTCCAGACCGAGGCTGAGCAGCGTGGCTACGCAATGGGAGCGAGGTTTCACGACGTAGCCGTTCCCGTGACCACGACGTGCCTCCCCGGCTCGGGTGCCGGCTGTGGCGTCTACACGCCGCCCTGGAAGCGCCCTGGCTGGGGGGAGGTCGAGCGACTGATCCGAGGCGGCTTCGCGGACGGCGTGATCGTCCTCGACCGGCACAACATCAGCTCCGATGACGACGAGTATCGCGCTGTGATCAAGGAGCTGGGTGAGCGGTACCAGGCATTCATTCACCTCGTGATCCCCGAGGAGCTGTCCGGTCCGACTTGAAGGCGACCGTTGCGGTGGATGGATGCGAAGGGCTGGGGCTGGAGACAGGCCAGCGCTCAGGTTCTTTTCGTCGTCACCGTGTTCGCAGTGCTCGTCACCGTCTACCAATCCGCCTGATCGGAGGGCCGTTTTGACGTTCGAGGGATACACCAACCAGGCAACACTTTTCCTGCCGCTCCGTGAGGTGGGACTCGACCTTTGCAGTGTGCCTGCAGGTGACCCGCAGGGCGCGGCATGACCGCGATAAAGAGACCTGCGCGTGCAGTGGTCGTCTCACCCGGATCCCTGCTTCGTTGTCGAGTGGGGGGAGAGACCACTCACGCTCGAGGGCGACCGCACTGCCACCACCCTGGGGCGCTTCTACGGCTACAGCGAAGCAGCCATAGCGGCCTTCATGGGGCGGTGCCACAAGTCCCCCTCTTCGGCCGTGCCCGAACCGTGTTCCCCCACGGCACCGTAGCTGGCCGAAGAGGGCCCACCTTCCCACCCGAGAGGACGAGCACCATGTGTGCGCACAACCCGCCGTGCCCCACGGCCATGGCTCCCGACAGGGAGGCCGCGCGACCCGTCGCGCACCGCCCTGAGCAGGGCTGGAGCCTGCTGTGCAACGGAGTGCTTGTCTTCGAGGACACCGGAGAACTCCTCCCCGACGGCCGTATCGTCGCCCCCCACCGGCCGCTCGCGCTCACGGTCGGAAGCGCGGCATGACGATCACCGCAGCCGACCTGGTCGTTCCGTACATCACCGCCCGTGAAGGCGAAGAGGCGGACTCCCTCCTCAACCTGAACGTACGCATCGGTCCTGACCGGCGCCCGCGGCTCGGGTACAAGGACGAGGCAGGGCCCGACCGAGATCTCCGCGGCGTGCTGTGGGCCCGGTACTCCATGTCACTCGGCTTCGCGGGACAGCCCACCGGGAACCCGAGGTGGCGGCTGGTGCACCCGCTCCGCCAGCGCATCACGATGGCGCTCCTGCGCTGCCAGGTGTGCACGGTCCCGCTGAAGCACAGCGACGGCATCCTCTTCGTAGAGACGGCCGACGACGGCGACGACCACACCGGGCCGGTGAAGACCGCGCAGCCGCCGGTGTGTCTGGAGCACGCCCGGATGGCGGCCCGGCGGTGCCCCCGGCTCAGGAGCAAGGGACACGTCGCCCTGCTGGCCACGCGGTTCCCGCTCTACGGCGTCATCGGCACCCCGTACCAGTACACCGCCGACGGCATCCAGCCCCTCGCCGCCTCGGACGCTCCCCTGCCCTACAACCACCCCCAGATCGGCTGGTTCCTCGCCTCTCAGCTCGTACGCGAACTGCGGGACTACGAGGTCGTCAGCCTGGACGATCTTGTGCCCGCCGCATAGACGGCTGCTCGACGGTCCTGAGCAAAGGACCGGACCGTCGAGCGGCACCCCAGAGCTTCCCGGCATGACCATCGGACCGGGATGGCCAGAACCTGAACCCGCGGCGCAGCCCCGTCGCTACGCCACGGTCCTCAGTGCGCTGGCAAGCACCACCTGTCCTACACACCAACGAATCACCTGGAGTTGTTATGACGCGAATCGTCACCAAGAGCACCACCCAGGTCCAGGAGCCGACGGCTGGCGGCCAGTCGGACGGGTTCGACCTGAACGTCTCCCTCCTGGAGGTGTCCGACGCGGCCGGGCTGACCGTTCTGACCGACGACGGGTGCGGAAGCTCCTGCGGTGCCTGCGTCACCTTCACCGACTGACCCTGACCGTCTGAACCCGGTCATCAGGTCATGAACCGCGGTCGGTGCTGTCGCGCTACTCGGCGCGTCGGCTCCGACCGCCCCTCCAGACGCACGAAGGGATACGTCACGTGGCTATACCCCCAGCGTTCAAGGCGGGCACGACCGCCCTGGTGCGCGCAGCCGCTCGACCGTTGATGACCCAGCTTCCCCTACCGGACTTCGACGACCGGTCCTTCCGAGCCGAGGAGTTGGAGGAGGTCACCACCGGACGCCTCGCCTGGATTCGCAGCATCTGGCACGACCCGGGCATCGCACAGGCCCTCCGTCATGCCAGCCCGGTTCTCGCCGCCGAAGTCGAGGTCCTGGAGAGTGCTAACTCCCCTTCTACCCGCGAAGTCCGCCGCATTGGAGTGTCGGTGGCGCGCTACCTCCTGCGCGCGCTGCACCGGCCCACACCGTTCGGACTGTTCGCCGGAGTCACCACGGCCACCTTCGACGCCGAGCCCCACTCCCGCTGGGGCCAGAACCACGTGGTCGTGGCCCGCGCCGGTGCGGAGTGGGTGGGGAGGCTGATCGAGCAGTTAGAAAGGAGCGGAGAGCTGCTGCCGCTCCTGTCGGTCGTCGTTAACAACACCACCTTCGAGCGCGACGGCAGTCTCGTCGTCCCCTACCAGGACGCCGGGCCGACTGGTCAGCGGCGAGCGGTCGAGGCGTCCGTCGAACTGTCGGCGCCGGTCCGGCTTATCCTCCGCGCGGCTGACGCGCCGATCCGGATCGGGGAACTCGCCGAGAAGCTGATGGCCGAATTCCCGGCCGTGGCCCCGGAGCGCGTCAAGCGGCTCCTCGCGGGCCTGGTGCGGCGGCGCGTGCTGATCACCAACCTCCACGCGCCGACGACCGAGACCGACGCGCTCGGTCACCTCGTCACCCAGCTCGACGCGGTCCGTGCCGAGGACATTCGTCTCCTGGCACCCATCGTCCGGGAGCTGCGCGCCGTCCACGCCGGGTTGGAGCAGTGCGGCACCGCAGAGGGCCGGGACGCCGTAGCGACCCGGATGCGCGATCTGGTGCCGGGCCTCCGCCGTCACCCGCTCGCCCTGGACCTGTGCCTGGACGCCACCGTGGTGCTCCCCGATCTGGTCGCCCGCGAGGTCGAGCGCGCCGCCACGATCCTCACCCGTCTCTGCGCCCGCCCGTACGGTACCGAGCCGTGGAACGAGTATCACCAGCGGTTCTACGAGCGGTTCGGCGTCGGCACCATGGTGCCGCTTATGGAAGTTGTCGCAGACAGCGGCGTCGGCTACCCGGACGGGTACCCGGGCAGGCCGACCGGCGAAGGCCGCCGGCGCCTGTCGCCGCGGGACGACGTGCTGCTCCGCCTCGCCCAGGCCGCGGCGCTCGACGGCCGCGATGAGGTCGTGCTGACCGACGAGATCGTGGCCGCCCTGGACCGAGGCCCGCAGGAGCCGCGGATACCGTCCCACTTGGAGGTGGGCGTGCGGCTGCACGCGGCCAGCCTCGTCGAAGTTCGCCGTGGGCGCTTCACCGTGGAGTTGACCAGCGTGTCACGCGGAGCCGGGGTTACCGTGGGACGCTTCCTCAGCGTCCTCCCGGCCACACAACGCGAGTGCCTGCGCGCGGAGTTGGCTGACCTACCCACGGCTGACGAGGGCACGGTGGCGGCGCAGCTTTCCTTCCCCGCGCTGCTGCCCGACACCGCCCACGTCACCCGAACCCCGCGCGTGCTGCCGTTGGTGATCAGCCTGCAAGAGCACCGCGCCCCCGACGTCGCAGTGCTCACGCCGGCGGATCTGGCGGTGGCGTGCGACGGGCGCCGGATGTACCTGGCGGCTCCGAGCCGCGGCGTGCGCGTCGAGGCCGTCGGCATGCATGCACTGAACCTCGCCGAGCACACCCCACCGATGGCGCGGCTGATCACCGAGGTGTCCCGGGCGCAGAACGCCCAGGTCACCCGGTTCGACTGGGGCGCCGCCGCAGCAATGCCGTTCCTCCCCCGCCTGCGGTACGGCCGCATCGTGCTGGTCGCGGCCCGCTGGCGGCTGGAGACCAGCGATCTCCCCAACCGCCACCGCCCCGGCGCGGACTGGGACGCGGCGCTGTCCGGCTGGAGGGAGCGCCGGCGCCTGCCGCAGCACGTGCACCTCGTCCAGGACGACCGGCGCCTGCCGCTCGACCTCGATGAGCCCGGGCACCGGAGCCTGCTGCGCCAGCACCTCGACCGCGCCGGTACGGCGCTGCTGACCGAAGCCGCTCCTCCCGGGGCGGACGGCTGGAGCGGGGGCCGGGCCCACGAGATCGCGGTCCCCCTCAAAGCGGTCCGGCCTCCGGCCTGGCCTGCGCTTCCCACGCCGACCACAGCCCGCGCGCTGTCCCCAGCCCAGATCCAGACCCCCGCCGCCTCCCCGGTGCTCCTCGTGGCCCTGTACGGTGACCCGCGGCGTCAAGACGCCCTGCTGACCCGGCACGTGCCCAACCTGATGCGGCGCCTCGGCTCTCCTCCCTGGTGGTACGTCCGCTTCCGCGACCCCCAGCAGCACCTTCGCCTGCGGATCGCGCTGCCCGACCCGGAGGACTTCGCCGACACCACCCACACGGTCAGCGCCTGGGCCGACGATCTGCGGACCGCCGGGCTGCTGGCAGACCTGCGCTACCCCACCTCCTACCGCGAGACGGGCCGGTGGGGCTCCGGACCGGCATGGGACGCGGCCGAGGCCGTGTTCCGCGCGGACTCCCTGGCCACGGTGGCGCAGCTCGCCCAGCCCGTCCGGCCCGCGCAGCGCACGCTCGTGGCCGCGCACTTCTTCGCCATCGCCTCCGCCCTCCTCGGCAGCCCGGACGCCGGCGCGCGCTGGCTGATCGACCACATCGAGCCGACCGCGCCGAACCCAGTACCCCGCTCGCAGTTCACCGACGCCGTGCGGCTGGCAGACCCGCGCGGTGACTGGGCGGCCCTGCGGTCAGCGCCCGGCGGCGCCGCGATCGTGGACGCCTGGGCCGGGCGCACCGCTGCGCTCGCCGCGTACGGGCCGCACCTGTCCGGCCCGCACGCCGACGGCATCGCCGTGGACGGCGTGCTGACCTCCCTGCTGCACGTCCACTTCGTGCGGCATGTCGCGGTGGACTTCCCCGAGGAAGAGGTCTGCCTGTACCTGGCCCGCGCCGCCGCCCTGGCCTTCACCGCCCGCGCCGGGAGGCGACCGTGACCCACACAGCAGCCGCGGTGGCCGCCGCCATCGCCGACCGGCTCGCCCACCCCGACCAGGCGCCGACGGCGGCCACTGACGACGACAACCGGCAGCACCTCGCCTACGGCCCGACAGGCATCGCCCTGTTGCACATCGAACGCGCCGCGGCCGGGCTTGCCCCCTGGCAGCGCGCCCACGACTGGCTGTCCGCCTCGACCCGCGAGCCCTTCACCAGCGGCCCAGACAGCCACCCCTTCTACGGCGCCCCGGCGCTCGCCCATGCCGTGGCGTGCGCAGCCGACCAGCTTCCGGACTCCTACCGGCGTGGCCTCGATGTGCTGGACCGGCAGGTGATGACCGACGCCCGGCGGCGGCTGGACGCCGCGCACCGCCGGATCGAGGCCGGGCAGCTTCCGGCGCTCGCCGAATTCGACGCCATCCGGGGCCTGACCGGGTACGGCGCCTACCTGCTGCGCCGCGACCCGGCGGGCCCGGTAACCCGTGCCGTTCTCGACTACTGCGTGCGCCTGACCAACCCGGTCACTTACGACGGCGAACGGCTGCCGGGGTGGTGGGTACCGACCGGGCCGTCCGGCCGACCGGACGACCGCTTCCCCGGCGGGCACGCCAACCACGGCATGGCGCACGGCGTCGGCGCGGTCCTTGCGCTGCTGGCGCTCGCCACCCGCCGGGGCGCTACCGTCACCGGCCACCATCAGGCGATGCGCACCATCCTGGCCTGGCTGGAGCGGTGGAAGGTGCCCACCGGGCGTGGCACGGCCTGGCCGTACTGGATCACCCGCGAGGAACTGCGCAGCGGGCGGCCCGCGGCCTCGGCACCGCGGCGGCCGAGCTGGTGCTATGGCACCGCGGGCTTGGCCCGTGCCCAGCAGCTCGCCGCGCTCGCTCTCGGCGACAGCGACCTCCAGGTCGAGGCCGAGGCCGCCCTGCTGGACGCGCTGAGCGACCGCGTGCAGCTTCGCGTCACCACGGACAGCGGCCTGTGCCACGGCTTCGCCGGTCTGATCCACATCGCGGCGCGTGCCGCCGCCGACGCCGACCGGGCCACCGCCGGCCAGCTCCGCGCCATCATCCCCGCCCTTCTCACCATGCTGGTCCCGCCCGGCACCGCCCCGGACGACGCCGCTGCCCTGTTGCTGAAGGACGCGGCGGGCGCCGGTCTCCTCGACGGCGCCGCCGGAACCGCGCTGGGACTGCTCACCGCGGACAGCACGGACCCGCCCCGCACTGCCTGGGACGCCTGCCTACTCACCGCCTGAATCCGACCGAAGGACTTCTCGATGCGCCCCGACCGCTGGCAGCAGCACAACATCACCTTCCCCGACCGGGACACCGGACGGCGCGCCGTCACCGAACACCTCGCCCCCGTGCTGTTCGCTGCCGAAGCCGACGGGCAGCTCAGCGGCTGGTGGTTCATGAACAAGCAGCCCTGGCGCCTGCGATACGTCGCCGAACAGCCGTCACCGACCGTGCTGACTCTGCTGGACGAGTGGGTGGCTGACGGCACCGCGCAGTCCCACGTGACCGGCATCTACGAGCCGGAGACCGAGGCGTTCGGCGGTGCGGACGCCATGACAGCCGCGCACGCCCTCTTCCACGAGGACAGCCGCCACCTGCTCACCTATCCCGTCAAGGACGGGCACCTGGGGCGGCGCGAGACCGCCATCCTGCTGATGAGCAGCCTGATGCGCGCCTCGGGTCTCGACTGGTTCGAGCAGGGCGACGTGTGGGCGAAGGTCTCCGCACTGCGCCCCGGTACCGGCACGCCCGGGCCCCCGCGCCAGACCTCGGCAATGCGGACCCTGATGACCACCGAAGCCCGCAGCCTGTGCCGTGAGCGCGGGCCACTGGACGGCCACGCCGACTGGGTCGCCGCCTTCGAGCGCGTCGGCACCACGCTCGCCTACCTCGCCGCCCAGGGCGACTTGACCCGCGGACTGCGCGCCGTCATCGCGCACCACGCCATCTTCCACGCTAACCGTGCCGGTCTACTGTCCGCCGACCAGCACACCCTGTGCAACATCGCACGAGAGGCAATCATGAGTTCGAGTGAAAACACCGCGTCAGCAACAGAATCAGGCTCCGCGGCCCATAGCGTCAGCACGGTGAACACCGACACACTCACCGCCCCCGAGGCCAACGCCGAACAGCTCCGCAACGCCTTGGTCGACCAGATCAAGGCCGACGGCCACGCCCGCACCCCCGCGGTCGAAGCCGCCCTGCGCACCGTGCCCCGGCACCTGTTCGTCCCCGAAACCCCGCTGGCCGACGCCTACGACAACAGCCCGGTTAACGTGAAGTACGACCCCGAGGGCACCTCGATCTCCTGCGCCTCCCAACCGGCGGTCGTTGCCCTCATGCTGGACCAGCTCGACGCCCAGCCAGGAGAGCGCATCCTCGAACTCGGCGCTGGCACCGGCTACAACGCTGCCCTGATCGGCCACCTCGTCGGCCCGAGCGGACACGTCACCACCATCGACGTCGATGACGACCTGGTCGAAGGCGCCCGAGCCCACCTCGCCGCCGCCGGCGCCACCAACGTCGAGGCCCTGACGCGCGACGGCGCCCTTGGCCACGCCGAAGGCGCCCCGTACGACCGGATCATCGCCACCGTTGGCGCGCACGGCATCCCCCACGCCTGGCTCGACCAGCTCGCCGAAGGCGGCCGACTCGTCACCCCGCAGCGGCTCACGGGCAGCGTCTCGCGCTCCATCATCTACGTGAAGCGCGACGGCCGGTGGCAGTCGGTCGGCTCGGAGATGAACACCTTCATGCCGCTGCGCCGAGGTATCGCCGACGACGACCGCCGCGCCGTGCCGCTCAGCACGGACGGCGCCGTGCGCCTCCAGGCCCCGGCCGGCCTGGCGCTCGACGCCGACGCCCTTGCCGGTGTCCTTGACCAGCCGCGCGTCGAGGAGTGGACCGGGATGACGGTCCGCGCGGGGGAGTCCCCGGAATGGATGGAGCTGTTCGTCTCCTGCGTCCTGCCATCCGGGCTGATCCGGATGCTCTTCCCTCAGTCCGTCAAGGGCACGGTGCTGACCGATGACCCCTACCCCTCGGCCACGGCCGCCGTCGAGAAGGGCGCCGTCACCTATCTCGCACGGCATCCCTCGGAGCAGAAGACCCCCGAGGGCGACAAGCTCTGGGAGTTCGGCGTCATCGGCCACGGCCCCGGGAGCGACGAGCTGGCCGCCAAGGTCGCCGACGCGGTCCGCACCTGGGACCGCGAGTACCGCGGCCGGGACGCTACGTTCGAGATCCTGCCGCTCGACGCGCCCGCGGACGAGCAGCCCGGTGTCTTCGTCCTCGACACCCCGCTGAACCGCGTCCGCGTCACCTGGCATTAGCTACTCCGCCTGCGTGGTGCCCGCCGACCGGCCGGCGGGCACCACGCGGCCCTTCCCCGCTCCTCGTTGTCTTCACCCCCGGGGGACCTCATGGACCTGAACGGGCCCATAGCCCAGCGCTTTCCGCTCATCTACCGATTCCGACCCGCGTGCCTGCCCCTGCCCCGGCGCGTGCACGGCTTGGCCGAACTCGCCGACGCCGCAGCCGCAAAGGCTGACCAGGGCCTCGCCTCGGCCGTCTACAACCAGGCCGCCCTCATCGCCTCCGACCTCGGGCTGCCCGAACTCGCGCGGGAGATGTGCCACCAGCACGCCGCCGCCTACCTCCACGCCGCCCCCCTGCCCGGCATGAGCGCGATCCGCGCCCTCGAACCCGTGGTGAACCTCGCCCGCCTCCAGATCCGCGCGGGCGCCGCCGACGACGGGCGCTACCGTCTGCTGCACCTCTTCGACGCCGTCACCAACGGCACCAGCGCTCAGTTCGAGGGGGTCCACGTCCCGGCCGACCTCACCCTCACCGACAGCGACCGCCACGAGGTGCGCACCTGGCTGTGGAAGGTAGTCCTGGCCGACGGCACCCGCACCCTGACCACGGCCGGCCGCTGGGCGGAGGCGCTGGCCCACATCGAGGAACACCGGGGCATCGGGCAGCGCATGCTGGACGGCCGCCAGGTCGCCGTCCTGGCGGCACTCAGCCACACCCCCACCGACGCCGCAGCGCTCATCACCATGACCACACCCGGAGAACGCTGGGAGAACGCCGTCACCGGCTGCCTCGACGTGATGTGCGGAAAGGCCCTTCGCGGCCCGGCCGTACCCCTCCTCGACACGCTGGTCGAGGACTACGTCGAGCACCAACCCGACCAAGGCATGACCGTCTTCGACACGCGCCTCGGCCTGACGATTCTGGACCTGCTGGAGCCGCACCAGGAAGACGCAGCGCACCGGCTGGTTGCAGAGCTCCACCGCCGGGCCGCCGTGGCGACCGACGGCTATGCCGCCCGCGAGTGCCTGGCTGACCACCGGTTCACCAGCCTCGCCGAGCCGCGCCAGGTCGAGGCGGCCCGACGGCTCGACCGTGCATGCGCGTTGGGGAGCGGCAGCCTCCCCGAGCCCTGGCTCGCAAGGATGACAGAGGCGTTGCGGGGCAGCGACGAGGTGATCCGCGCCACCGTCGGGCGCTCCCACCCTCAGCAGGAAGTAACTGGCGCACAGGGTTGAGGTGTAACGCTTGGGCAGCCAGAGCAGCCCACCCTGCACGGCGTCGAGCACCAGGGGAGCCAGGGCGCGTGGCGACGCTCATCGTCAGTAGGGGGCTCTCTGAGCGCCGAACTGAACAGGCAGGAGAGAGGCCGGACACAGCACGGCCCGCGAGTTGGCTCGCCGATCACCTCAACCTCTCTACGCTGGAGCACCATGAGGAAGGTCGCCATCGTCGGCTGCGGAGGCAGTGGCAAGTCCCACGTGGCCCGCGAGCTGGGCAGGATCCTCGACGCCCCGGTAACGCACCTCGACGCCGCGTTCTACGACGACGAGTGGAACGCGTTGCCCAGGGACAAGTTCACCGACGTGCAGCGCGAGTTGGTCGCGCAGCCGCGGTGGGTGATCGACGGCAACTACAACTCGACGCTGCAGGTACGGCTCGAAGCCTGCGACACGGTGGTCCTGATGGACGTATCGACCGTGGCTGCGCTGTACGGGATCTTCTCCCGGCAGCTTCGGCACGGGGCCGGGCACAAGGGCAACGGGGTGCACAACCGCATCCACTGGGGCGTGATCAAGTACGTCGCCACGTACCGGCGCAGGATGCGCCCCCGCGTGATGGCGAACATCGACAAGTTCGGCTCCGGCGCCGACGTGGTTTTGCTGGCCAACCGGCGCCAGACGCTCCGCTGGCTGCGGAAGGTGGCCGCCGAGCAGTCCTGACCGGCTCGCGCCCCGGTCAGGGGGTGCGGGATGAACGAGCCCAACCCGTCCTCTGCCGAGGAAACGGCCACCGCTGTTGCCGTCAGATGGGCCGCAGTACCTGATCAGGCGCTGCGGAAGCAGCCGCAGCGTACTCTGCGAAGTCCACGTTGCCGAGCGCCAGGTCAGCCTGGACACCGTGTACCGCGGCGGGCACGGCTCGAAACTCACGGGGCTCCGGCGACTCGATGAGTTCCTGGTAATAAACGGGGTCGAGGCCACTCACGTCCTCCCAGAGTGTCGACAGAGCCAGCAACGCCTGCTCCGGCGACTTCATCGTGTCGCGGTCAGCGAGGAAGACGACAATCAGGTCCCCATCCACCACGGCGGCAAGAACCTCGTCGGGCGTTGCTCCTGACCAAGCGGGCGCTTCGACCAACTGCACTGTTGCGGCAGTCTCACCGCCTGGCCCCCACGGGCGGCGCAACTGCCCAACCACCGCATTCCACGCCTCGTCGTCGCTGAAGTCGGTCCTGATGACGAGAACGTCGAACAAGTCTCGTCCAATCTCAGGCAGCACTCGCGCAGGGCCCTCCGGCATCGTCATGCCCAGCACTCTCACACGCCGCACTGACACCCAGCCCCTGGGGAGTGATCCAGAGAAACGCCCTAGCTAGTTCAGGACGGGAAGCGAGGTCAGACCGCGTACCAGACGGGCGTGCCGCCACTGAAGCTGGTCGGGCGGTACGGCGAGCCGGAGGCCCGGGAACCGTGTCAGTACCGCGCGCAGCGCGATTTCGGCCTCGGCCTTGGCCAGGGGAGCGCCGACGCAGCGGTGGATACCGTGCCCGAAGGCGAGGTGGCCGGCAGCGTCCCGGTTCGCATCGAGCTGGTCCGGTGACGGGAACCTTTCCGGGTCGCGGTTGGCGGCTCCGAGGGCGACCAGGATCGGTGCGCCTGTCGGGATGTCGGTGCCGCCGAGTGTGACGGCCTCGGTGGTGTACCGGAAGGTGGCCGTGCTGACGGGGGAGTCGAATCGAAGCAGCTCGTCCAGCGCTGCAGGGATGTCGTCCGGGTTCTGGCGGAGGCGGTCGAGCTCGGCCGGGTGCTGGAGCAGGGACAGGGCTGCGTTGCCGAGGAAGTTGCTGGTGGTCTCGTGGCCGGCTACGAGCAGGAGCACCGCGAGAGAGACCAGTTCCTCCTCATTGAGCCGGTCGTCGCCGTCGCGAGCCGAGATGAGGTGGTCGAGGAGCGAGCTGCCGGGGTGTCGGCGCTTGGCGGCGATGAGGTATGTCATGTAGTCGGCCATGGAGTGCGAGGCCGCGTCGATGACGCCCGGCTGTCCCGCCGCGAACAGTTCGCCGGACCAGCGCCGGATGTCGGGCCGGTCTTCCTCCGGTACTCCGAGCAGTTCGCAGATCACGATGACGGGTAGCGGGACGGCCAAGCCGGTCACGAAGTCGAAGGGCTCACCGACAGGCCACTGGTCCAGCAGGTCGTCGGTGACCCTGGCGATGAACGGGCGCAGTTCCGCGACCGCCCCGGTCGTGAACGCCCTGGTGACCAGCTTGCGCAGCCGGGTGTGCTCGGGCGGGTCGCTCGACAGCATGTTGTGCGCCACCGCGGGGTGGAGGCGCCGCTTTGATTCCTTGCCCGCGAAAAACGCGGAGGTGTCCTTCGAGAGCCGGGCGTCGGCGAGCGCTTCCCTGGCTTCGGCGTATCCGGTGACCAGGTAGCTGAGGCGCCCGCCGGATCCGCTGGGGACGGCTTGCACGGGGCATGCCGAGCGCATGGCCGCGTAAGTGGGGTAGGGGTCTTGGAGAAAGCGGGGGTCCTGAGTCGGGTCGGTCATGTCTTCAGGTTCCAATCGTTCGTGGTCGGCCGTTGACGCCGACACGCCCGACGTGGGCGTAGGCGTCGGCCACCAGGAGAAGCCACTGTGTGTCGGCCCGAAGATCCTCGCGGGCGGCGGCGTCTACCGACGGAGGTGCGACTTCGTCCGCGTACCGGCCAGCCTTCGAGTCTGCCAGTGCAGCTCGAACCACAGCCGCCTCCACAGCGGCGGCGCCCTGCTCGGTAGCGGTGTGGAAGTTCGACGCCGCGCTCTCCTGCACCCTGCGCGACCGGTACGGCCGGAGGGCGAGGATGCCGTCGCTGATCTCGATGACGCGCCGCTGCAGTCGGAAGTCGGAGTCGTCGGAGATGCCTTCGACGTCCTCGGCCGGCGACAGGACGATCTGCGGCATCGCGGCTGACAGGTCCTTCCAGAGGGGGCGGAGCGTCTCGAAGGACCGGGTTTCCCAGCGACGTCGGCGGGCTTGGTTGATCGGGTAGAGGACAGCAGGCCACGTGAGGCCGAGGCAGATCAGTAGGACGGCGATTGCCGGGGAGGTGACGCTGAAGGCGCACGTCGAGGTCACGAGTGATGAGCACTGCGCGTGCGTTTCGTCGCCCAGTCCCAGACCAAGGCCGACGATGCGCGTCAGCTTGTAGACGACGTAGACGAGAGCGAACACGCAGCCTGCCGCCGCCACCCGCAACCCGCCCCGGATGCTGTCGCGCCGAGTTGCTTTCGACTGGCGTACGGCCTGCCTCAGGAAGTCGACCACGGAGAACCCGAGGAAGGAGGTATAGGGGAGTAGGTAGAGCGCGTAGACCTGCGGAGAACGAGCTGTCAGCTGCTCGTAGGCGAACAGCGCGGTCATGGTGACGACCGACGCGGTGAGCAGAGCGAGACGGACCCGGATGCGTTGCCGCGCCTCGTAGGGTTCGAGGTTGAGCTGGAAGGAAACGGCCAGGACCGCTGTGGCGGCACCCAGAGAAGCGCAGTTACTCAGCAGTCGGCCGACGTGCGGCACGATCGACTCCGCGATGTTCCTGAGCAGCGGCGCATAGGAGGCGAAGGCCATGGCGAAGGAGCCGAGAAGCGCGCCCATGGCCGACGTACCGGTCGGCCGGGGCGTTCCGCGTCCGAGCACCCAGTAGCCGGCTATGGACGCGAGCAGCAACGCCATCCCGAGGAAGACAGCATTCGTCATGCGCGGAAGCGGCCTCTCCTGATGGGCTGGGCGAAGAGAGCTTCCCATCTCTCCGGGCCCCTCTCGGGGCAGTGCGAAGGGGCCTCGCGGTCGCGGTAGATGCGTTGGCGGACGACCGTCGCCATCATCTCCGCCTCGCGCTCGTCAGCAGTCGAGTAACTCGTCCGCCCGGACATACGCATCACCAGCGTCGGGTTGACGCTCAGGGAGCGGGCCGTGTCCGCGTTGACCTCCAGGCTTCCCGGATGGTCGCAGTACACGTGGCAGAGCTCGTGCGTGAGGATGTGCCGCTGGTGGTGGGCGGACGTGCCCTCCTCGTAGAAGAGGAGATCGGCGTCCGGGGTCTCGATTCTCATGCCGCACGGCGCATCGACCGCGCCGAGCGTGCTCAGCGGCCGCAGGACGATGGGCTTCCCGCGAAGCTCGGCTATGGCCTCGCTCAACTGGCGGGTGGTGAATCGGTGCGGCAGACGTAGGAGGTCGATCTGCTCTTCGCACGATGCGCGCAGTCGACGCGTGTCGACTTCTGGCAAGGACACGGTGCTCCCCTTCGGCCTCGGCGGTGCGTCAACTTGTGGGCGGACGGAAGCCCCGAGGATGCCAAGAGAAGGCAGGAACTCACTCTTCCTGGAAGTGGCAGTTCCGATTACGCATGGTGATTGACGGAGGGGGGTGAGCCTTCCCGGTCGCACCTCCTCACCGTTTGCCGGAAGCGCAGGGGGCCGGTGATTCGGGCGCGAGGCGGTTCGCACTCTGAGTAGTTGATTACTTGATTATCCGTTATGTCTGACTACGCTGAATGACTGAACCATGATCGACTGGATGGGAGGTTGGGCGCCCTATGGTGCATGTCACCCGGTGAGCGCATCCTAGGCTCGCCCTTATGGACGTGCGGGGCGGGCGGGTCGCGGGTGGCGAAGGTGGCGGCGAGTCGCTGCCCGAGCTGCTGCGATCGTGGCGGCGGCGGGTGAATCCCGATGAGATCCCCGGGTTGGCCTCTCCGGGCCGCAGGGCGAAGGGTCTGACGCAGCGTGACGTGGCTCGGCTGACCGGGGTGAGTGAACGCTGGTACGGGGCGCTGGAGCGGGGCATGGAAGCCAAGTACTCCGCTGACTTTCTCGATCGACTCTCGTCGGTGCTGGGGCTGAGTCGCGCTGAGCGCGATGCCCTGTACCTGATGGCGGTGGGCCATCCGCCGGTGGTCGCCGCGGTTCCGGAGGCCGATGCGGCGGCGGAGATGGACGAGCTGCTGCAGCGGTTTCTGGACGGCCAGGCCCCCGATCCCGCCTTCGTGACGGACCTCGCCTGGAACGTGATCGGCTACAACGAGCCGCTGCTGGACTGGTTTCCGTGGGCGGCTCACCAGGCGAATCAGATGCGGTGGGCGTTCCTGAGTCCGGAGGCCCGCGAGCAGCTCGTGAACTGGGAGCAGGACTGGGCCCGCTCCTACCTAGGGCAGATCCGCTACGAGCGCGCCCGCCATCCGGACCACGAAGCGCTGCAACAGCTGGAGCGCGACATCCTCACGAGTTCCCCGGCCGCACGGCAGATGTGGGACCGCCGCGAGGTGGTCGAACACGCCGACGGAGACCTGCGCAAGCTTCGACTTCCCCACCATCGGGGTCGAGAAGTCGGCGTGCGGATCATGGCTCTGCGGCCCATGCGCAGCGACCTCCTCCGGGTGATCGTGCTGATGGAAACCGACTCTGAACCTGCCGAGACGTGATCGACGGGAGCGGTGCGCGCTGCTCGGTGTGCGGCCAAGCCCTTACTTGTCGTCGAGCAGTCCCGACGCTTCCGACTCGTCGGGCATTCCTTCCAGTCTTCGGGCCTGGTCGATCACGGTGTTCACCATGTTCAGGCTCGAAGCGCTGAGACCGTTCGCGCGCAGAGCGACCCGACGCACCCCCTGGTCGCGCATGGCGGCGACCAACTGGATCTCGGCACGCTGGCGCTCCGCCTCCTCCTCGTCGAAGAAATAGCCCGGGTTCACGCCGAAGAAGCCGGCCAAGGCACGGATGGTCTGCATCTTCGGGTTCGAGTTGGTGCCGGTGCGAAGCTGCTGGATGGCGCTCGCGGAGATGGTGACGCCGGAGGTGTCACGGATGCCTTGCGAGACCTCCGCGTAGGTGTAAGGGCCGCGTCCCTTCGGGTGCACCTCTCGGAACAGGTAGTCGAGCAACTCCGAGAAGGTGCGTTCGCGCGATTCGGTCATCTCCAGATCTCCGTCATGGCGGCCATCATATCCACCTCAGTGGTGATCATGGTCGGTCAGGTTCAGTACCTCGCCATTGCAGTTGACGGAAGGGCGTAACTGCAATGTACGTTGTGCGTTGTCAGCATCCATTGCAGTGTTCCGCTGCTGGTGAGGGCTGGTCTATAGAAGCTGGACTTGGGCCGAGGGTCGCCATATGGTCCTGGTGCCCACAGGCGGAGATCACTGGCCGACGGAACAGCCGGGAGGGGAAGGAGACGAGCCCGCGCGGGTCATGAAGACCGCAGAGTGCACAGGGGTGGATGAGACCGGCGCCCGGGAGCTACCAACTCCCGAGCACCGGGCCGACACCCCGAGGGGTACCGATCCACATCTCGCGGGCGGCGGGGCTTTTGCACGAGAACCGCCGCACCGCGTTCCTACGAACAACGGAGTATCACATGCTCGCCACGCCGAGCGTCAACCCAGCCTGCCCGGATACCCAACGACAGCACCGCCTCGCTGCTCAGCTCGCAGAGATGATCCCGGGCGCGGCCACGATCCGAGTCAGCCTCACCGACCCGAGCCGGGCGTGGCCCCACCCGCGTGCCGCTATCCGGGACGAGGGCGGGAAGGCCCTGGAGGCGAGCCGGACGACGGCGACGGTCGCCGCCCGCTGGATCCTGCGGGTCTGGCCGGAGGCGGACTGGACCCGGCCGCACACCTTCGACATCCAGCGCGCCGCCCTCACATGCAGCGACCTGGTCGCCACCGGTCGGAGCCGCTGACATGGCCCGGATACGCACCATCAAGCCGGAGGCGTTCTTCTCCGAGTCGCTCGCCGAAGTGAGCGTCGAGGCCGAGCGGACCTTCTTCGGCCTCCTCACGCAGGCTGACGACCACGGACGGCACCGCGACAACGCCGCGATCATCGCTGGGCTCCTGTGGCCCCTGCGCGCCGAGCACACCTCGGTCCACGTCGAGGACGATCTCCACCAGCTCGCGAGCGCCGGCCTGATCTGCCGGTACACCGGCTGCGACGGCCGCCGCTACCTCCACATCGTGACCTGGTCCGAGCACCAGAAGATCGACAAACCGAGCCAGTCCCGCCTGCCCTCGTGCCCGCAGCACCAGGCTGCCGGCCGGTGCGGCCCCTGCAAGGGCAACTGCACCAAGCAGACCGAGGGGTCGCCCACCACTCCCCGAGGACTCGCCGAGACCTCGCCGAACGCTCCCCGACCCCTCGATCTGCCCACCCAGGCCACCTCGACGTCTTCCGGGCACGCGATTGTGTCCCCGGCCGACCGGCAGGCAGCCACCGATCACTTGGTCGACGTCCCAGGCAGCTCCCGATCGGAAACCCCAGGTCAGGAGGCATTCCCCAAGGACTCCCCGAACCTTCCCCGAAGCCTGCCCGAAGGCTCGGCGCCTGGATCTAGGATCTTGGATCCTGGATCTTCTCTCCCTACGGGGCGCACAGCGCCCGCAGCCGGCATCTCCGCCAAGGACCTCGTCGGGGAGTACGTCGCCGGGTGCGACCAGCGCCCCCCGAACGACGTGATCGGGCACCTCGGACGGATCATCAAGAAGCTCCTGGACGAGGGCATCGCACCGACGCACATCCGAGCCGGGCTGGCGAATTTCACTGCCAACCCCAAGCACCCGAGCGTACTGACCAGCATGGTCAACGAGGTGATGAACGCTCGCCCCGGCGGTTTGGCGCGGCCGGGAATCCGGCCTAACGTGCCCGCCCACCAGGCGTGGACCAACCCGGCCAACGCGTCTGCCGCCTACGCCGAGGAGCTGTGATGCACACCCGTCACCGTGAACCGCAGCTCCTCGGCAACGAAGCCACACTGGAGCGCATGGCCAGGATCCTGGCCGCCCGCAACATCGACCCGGCCGATGCCGCGCTGCCGGACGACGCCGAGCCCTTCTCGCCGCTGGACGCCCTGCTCGCCGGGATGCCTCCGCGCTATCAAGCGGCTGTCGCCGACCACCCCACGGTCCTGGAGTGGGTCCGGAAGGTCACCGACGCGGCCGTCGCCCCCAGTCGAGGAGGCCGACGACAGGTCACCACCGGACCTAGCCTGCTGATGGCCGGGGTCGTCGGCGCGGGCAAGACACACCAGGCGTACGGCGCAGTCCGAGCGCTGGTCAAGAGCGGGGTCGGTGTTCGCTGGCGCGCGACCACCGCTGCCGACCTCTACGCCGATCTCCGCCCCCGGCCCGGGGTCGACAGCGAGCGGCAGCTGGCAGCCGTCAGCCGCTGCCCGCTGCTGATCATCGACGACCTCGGCGCGGCCAAGGCGAGCGAGTGGGTCGAGGAAGTGACGTACCGGCTGATCAACCGGCGGTACAACTACGAACTCCCCACGCTGATCACGACCAACCTGGCGATCAAGGACCTGCGCTCCTACCTCGGGGATCGCGTCGCCAGCAGGCTCGCGCAGATGACCACCCGAGTCGAGTTCGAGGCCGTCGACCGCAGACGCCACAGCGCCGCCGCCTGACCCACCGCAGGCCACCCCGCCGGACCGCGTCCTCACAGCGCCGTCCCCCGGGCACCTACCGCCAGCGCACCTCTCCGCCGACGCCCCTGCGCGCGGAGAGCGATCGGAGCACCCCGCATGACCAGCACGATGAACGGCCCCGCCCACCACCGTCAGCTCGGCGACCAGACCTGGCAGGCCGACGCCGTCTGCCAGAGCACCGAGTACAACCCGGTGGACCCCGAAGTCTTCTTCCCCGAACCCGACGAGACCACCAAGATCGCCACCGCCAAGGCCCTGTGCGGCCAGTGCCCGGTCCGCCGAACCTGCCTGGACGCCGCTCTCGAAGGGGGTGACACCGACGGGATCCGTGGCGGCCTGACGGAGGAGGAGCGCGGGCCGCTGCACGACAAGCTCGCCAGCCGCCTCGACTACAGCCGCGTCAATGCCACCATCGCCGGGCGCGACGTGCACCTCACCCATGCGGAGCGCCGCGCGGTCGAGTACGCGGCCTACCGCCACGGGGTGAGCGAGCAGCGCCTGGCCTGGCTTCTGAAGGTCACCGAGGAGCACGCCCAAAAGCGATACCGCGAGATCCGCCGGGCCGAGCGCAACCGAACCCTGAACCAGCCCACCACGAACACCCCATCCCCCGAGACCAGCGGCGAGCGCCTGATCCGCGACGACTTCGGGACGGCGGCATGAACACCGCAAGCGCGCCGAAGACGGTGCACATATCCGGGTGGGACCGCGCGGCTGTCGTGGCCCTCGGGGGCGCGGGATGCGCGCTCTCGTACGACGCCCTGCAGCAGATGGCCGTCGCCATCCATATCCGAGGCTTCCTTACCTACCTGTTCCCCCTGGTGATCGACGGGTTCATCGCCTACGGCATCCGAGCCCTCCTGGTCCTGCGCAACGCACCCCTGCGCGCCCGGCTCTACGTCTGGACGCTCTTCGGCACGGCCACCGCCGCCAGCATCTGGGCCAACGCACTCCACGCGGTGCGCATCAACCAGGACACGGTCGCCGGCACCGGCCTCCGGCTCGGTGACGCGGTGGTCGCGGTGCTCTCCACCATCGCCCCGCTCGCACTGGCCGGAGCAGTCCACCTCTACATCCTCATTGCCCGGGGCCCGGTCAAGGACACTGACCGGCAGAACGTCGGTCAGCGCGGTCACCTCGGTCAGACCGACCGGGGTGACGACATCGAGGTCACCCGGACCGGCCGAGCCGGTCAGCAGCGGTCAGCGGCCGGTCAGGTCAAGTCCGGTCAGCCGGTCACCGCTCTGACCGACCGGCTGCCGCTGTCCCCGACCGACGAGGACACCGCCACCCGGTCAGCGACCGGAGACTCGACCCCGGCCACCAGCGGCCAGTCGGTCACCGACCACCGCAACTGGAGCCACGGTGCCCCTGACCTGCCGGGACAGGCGGACAAGGGGCGGACGGTCGCTGACCGCCCCGACAGTGCGGCCCCGGTCGGTGATGGCCAGGGCAGCCCGGCGGCGGTCATTGCCCCGCCGGTCACCTCGCCGCCGGTCACTGACCGGGCCGCTCGGCCGACTGATGACCGGCGTCCTGACCCGGACACCGAGGAGCTGCTGAAGATCGCCCGGTCGGCGGTCAGGGCCGAGGACAAACTGACCCGCAAGGTGGTCGCCCAGGCGATCCGAGGTCAGCAGATCCCGCTGTCCAGCGACACCCTGACCGCGTTGATGGCCCAGCTGCGCGAGCAGCACCGCCAGCCGGTCACCTCCTCCCGGCCCTGACCGAACATCCACGGAGTGGGTGACCAAGCCGGTCACCCCGGCCGGTCACCCGCTCCGCATGTCTCCGAGACACCCCGCCACAGCAGAAGCGGAGAGCACCCGATGCGCACTCACCCGGCCACGCCCGCCGAAGTCGACTCCTGGCTGACCGTCCTGCACCAGCACGGACACCTCCACCGCGCCCAGTCCGGCCCCGACACCACCTGGATCGTGCAACGCGAACAGCACGACCGGCCCTGGACCCTGCACCACCCCGTCCTGGCCATGGACTGGATCGAGGAACTCGTCCGCGAAATCCAGCAGCAGGACCCGGAGACAAGCCGGTGAACACCAACGACCCGGTGGCCACCCCCGCTGGACAGCATCGTGACCCCACCACGGCTCCTGGCGGAGCAAGCTATCGCGTACGACGGTCCTACGGCCCGTCGTACGCACTTGCCCCCGCCCGGGAGGGCGGGGGAAGCCCGGCTGGTCCCCGAGCGAGGGCGCACGGGGACCAGCCGGGCAACCGGCACCAGGGGGCGCCGGTCATCGGGGGAGAAGCAGATGACCCTGCCGACCGCGAGCAGCCGAGCCCGAGCACGCCCGCCTTCCCCGACCGCACCCCGCGCCGCCGTAGCCGCAACCCGAGCGAGCGCGCCCGCAAGACGACCACCCGCCTCTCCGACACCGAGAAAGCCGAGATCACCGACGCCGCCACCCAGCGCGGCGTCACCGTCGCCCGTTTCCTCGCCACCGCCGGCCTGAGCGCCGCCCGCGGACGTGCCGCCGTGCACAGCAACGACCAGCTCGACACCGCCATCGACGAACTCGCCGCTCTACGGCCCGCGCTGGCCCGGATCGGCAACAACATCAACCAGATCGCCTTCGTCCTCAACAGCGGTGGCCAGCCGCGCGCCGGTGAACTCGAACACGCTCTGGGCACGCTGACCGGACTTCTCGCCCGCGTCGATGACGCGGCGAACGACCTGGTGACCCGGCGGCTGTGATGGTTCCCGACATCGGACGCGGCTCCCGCACCCACGGCCTCCTCGTCTACCTGTACGGCCCCGGACGGCGCGAGGAGCACACCGACGCGCACCTCGTCGGCTCCTGGGACGGCTTCGCCCCCGACCCCGGCCGCGACACCGGCCACGACCCCGACCCGAAGGTCACCCTCGCCCGGCTCACCGCCGCCCTGGACCTGCGGGTCAAGCAGGCCGGCGACCGCGCGCCCGCCAAGCACGTCTGGCACTGCTCAGTCCGCACCGCCCCCGGCGACCGGCGGCTGGACGACGAGGAGTGGAACGCCGTCGCCCAGCGCATCGTCCACGCCACCGGCATCGCCCCGGCCGGAGACCCCGACGGCTGCCGGTGGATCGCCGTCCGCCACGCGGAGGACCACATCCACATCGTCGCCACCCTCATACGCGGCGACCTGCGCAACCCGCGCCTGAACTACGACTTCAACAAGGCCCAGGCCGAATGCCGCCGCATCGAGCAGGAGATGGTCCTGCGGCGCCTGAACGCCGGCGACGGAACCGCAGCGAAGAATCCCAGCAGCGCCGAGAAGTTCAAGGCCGAGCGCACCGGCCGCCCGGAGACCTCACGCGAGACGCTCCGTGAGGCCGTTCGTCGAGCCGTGGCGGGAGCGGATTCGAAAGAGGAGTTCTTCACGCGGCTCCGAGAGGCGGGGGTGCGGGTGAAGTTGCGGCACGCTCCGTCCGGTGACGCGCTCGGCTACAACGTGGCCCTGCCCGGCGACCGCAACCGCGACGGAGACCCGGTCTGGTACCCCGGCTCCAAACTGGCCCCCGACCTCTCCCTTCCGAAGATCCGCCTACGCCTCACCGACGGGGCCGCCGAACCGAGCGCGCCCGCGGTCGCCGTTGACCGGACGAACTGGTCACCGCCCGCCCGTCAACGACGCAACGCAGTCGTCATCGCCGAGCGCTCGGCCACGCTCCTGGAACGCGACGAGGACGGCGAGGCCGCCGCCCAGCTCGTCGGCATCGGAGAACTCCTCGATGCGGTGGCCCAGACCTCACCGGCCACCACCCGCGCCGAGCTGGCCGCCGCAGCTCGCGCCTTCGAGCGGGCGACCCGCAGCCATGTCCGCGCCGAACGCGCCGACACCCGGGCTCTCCGCTCAGCCGCCCGGGGTATTGTCCAGGCCGGCGGGGCGCTCGGCCGAGGCGAGGACGGCGGCACCACCGCCATGCTCGTCTCCACCCTCGTCCTGGTCACCCTCGCCGCCGCCCGCTGGCACTCCGCTCACGGACACGCTCAGCAGGCCCACGCCTCCCGACAAGCCGCCGCGCACCTGCGCACCGCCTACCGGCAGGCCGCCGCCACGCCGATGCGAGTGCTGCACGACCAAGGTCGGGCCCTTCCAGAAGCCCAGCGCCGCGCGCACGAAGCCACCCTTCGCGCCGTCCTGCCGGAGAAGGTCGTACGGGCAGGGGGCATGGAAGCGAGGACCGACGCCTTGGTCGCCACCCTCGCCCAGGCCGAGCAGGCGGGCCACGACTCCGAAGCCCTCCTGCGCCAGGCCATCGACATGCGCGAACTCGAAAGCGCCGATGACGTGAGCGACGTCCTGGTCTGGCGCCTGCGGCGCATCGCCCAGCTCCCGGCACACCCGGGTGACGTTGCCCGTCGTCCGCAGGCCGCCACCCGCCAGGCCACCACGCCGAGCAACCGCACCAGTGAACGAAACACAACGGCAGCCGCATCGCTCGGGACTGTTCAAGACCCAAACCGCCGCTCGTCACGTCGCTGACCAGGTCGAACCGGGAGTCGACCACCGACCGAGCGGACGCTGCGAAATGAATGGACAGCTGGTTCCACCGGCTGTTACGGATGAAGACAGGACCGACAACCGGGAGATGACGCTCGTGCTCAGAAGCACCACCCGCACCACGGATCCAGCACTCGCGCTGCCCGTCCTCCCCACTGGTACCGACCCCCTGCTGCAGCTCCAGGCCGAGACGCGGCCGGCCGACGGCCCCGGGGCGATTCGCTGCGTCGGCCACTCACGCGAACTCGCTCTCGGGGGCATCCCCGTGATGTGCTCCGCCTGCCGTGCCCGACGCGACTGGCTGCTCATCAACCGCGGGCGCAACGTCTGGGTCCGCTGCCGGTGCGGCAACCAGTGGCTCGAGCCCGAGATCGGCCGCGCCGACTTCGACGTCCTGGTCGGCGGCCCGCACGGGACGACCTACCCGAGTGTCGAGGCGGGCCTGGCCGCGCTCGGGTTCGACGGCGTATTCGCCGGCACCTACCTGGAGTAGGACTTGGCAGGGCGAATACGGCGAACACGAGACAGGTACCGCGGACGTCGACAGACGCATCCTCGCCCACCCAGAGTGCGCTTCGCTGTCGCTGCCTTGCGCTGGGATGGGTGTGCCCAGCCTGTTCGGCTGTAGGGCCACGGCCTTGATCGACTACCCGACATCGCGCGCCTTGGCCCCGGATCCAGTCGGCCCTGTGGACCTCATGCCGCTGCTATCGCCGCTTCCCCCTCCCTCGATGGGGATGTGGCGCCCGCGTTGAAGCGCGTCGCGTTCAACGTCTGGGATCGTCATCGACTCGGCGAGCACGGCGGCGAGCGCCTCCACCTGGACGTTTTCGACGCCTGCGTGGAAGAGCCAACGGATGTTCTCGTCGCGCGTGATGAGGTCGATTGCCGAACGCGCGCTCTTGTCCGGTGCGGCCGCTGCCCGGACGTACCGCACCTGATCGATCGGGATGTCCTGGCGGATCTCACCCTGTTCGAGGAAGGCGTTTGTCTTGGCTGTGATGATGCGGCGGTCCGTAACGGCGACCAGCGTCCTCGCCGGCGTCTTGTCCCGCGCCGCTGACAGCTTGTCCTTTGCCCCGCCGAAGATCGCGGAGACCGGGCCGAGGGAGTCGAGTTGATCGGGGAAGCCGAGGGCGCGCAGGGTCTCGTCGTCGTCGAAGAGCCATCGCAGGATGCGGAGGTACGGATCGAGGGCCGGCAACTCGGGTGCGCAGACGACGTCCGGGGCATCGAGTGGAGGGGCCGGCGGACGGAGGGCGTCGGCGAGGGGTTCGATCGCCTCCAGGAGACGGGCGGATATCTCGCGGGCCGCCTTCGCGTCCTTCCGCTTCCCCGGCAGCGACTGCGACAGGGGCTCGCGCCCGGGGAGCAGGGCGGCGAATCGCAGTTCTTGCGTCAGTGAGCCGACGAGGCTCGTCGTTCCGGCGAGAACGGAGTCGAACTCCTCGCGGGTGTCGCGCATGATGACGTTGACGAGCCGTGCCTCGGCGGCATCATCGCGGCCGGCGCCTCTCGCCCTCCCGGCCTGGAGCGCCTTGTATCCGACCCATGCCTTGAGACAGTCCAGGAGAGCGAAGGCGTCGAAGGCAATGGCCTCGGCGTTCGTCTGGAGGTACTCGCGGCGGCGACGGGGATCGGACCGGTCGATCTGCTCGATGTGACCGGCGACGTTCCCGCGGTACAGCTCAAGCTGCTTACGCAGAGCCGCCTCGCTGCCCGCGACGTTCTCCCACAGGGTGACGGGGACCGATTCGAGCTCTCGCGCCTGCTCGACCGCGCGGGTGATGGTCTCGACGAGCCCCGCCAGTTCAGACCGCTGCTCCTTGCGGACGGTGGCGAGCACCTGCCTCGTCAATTCGATGTTGGTCCTGACGAGGCCGGTGATCTCGCTCAGTTGCATCTGGAGAGCGACCATGGCCAGCGCCGGTCCGAGCGCGGCGGCGGTCTGCGCCGCGCTGACCGTGGTCACGGGGATGAAGCGGGCCTGGGCGATGAAACGGCCTGGGACCATCACCGTTCCGAGGTTCGCGCCGTCCTTGACGGCGAGGGTCGCGCCGGTCTTCAGCAGGGACTGCGTCGCGCTGCTGAGCCGGTAGAGCCCTTGTGCGCTGGCGAACGCGTTTGCGAGGCCGCCGACGGCGGTCGACGCGTTCCCGATCGAGGCGAGGACGGTGGAGATCTGCAGGCGGTCAGTGGCCGGTACGATTCCGAAGTCGATGAGATCGGGCCCGAGTTCCGCGGGGACCTCGCCGAAGAGGACGGCAACCCCCGGAAGGACCTCCACGAGGGCGGTCGACGCCGCCGACGGGTCGGGCTCCGGGCAGGGTGCCGGATCGCCCGCGGTGAGCGAGCCGCCGGTACCGCTCCGGTCGCCCTCCTCAGGCTCGACGGTTTCCATCGAGTCCGAAGGGTCCTGCATGCGATCTCCTCCTCGAGGGGCGCGCGACGGAATGCCGACGTCGGCGCTCACCGCCGCAGTGTACGTCTCGACGCCCTGCGGTTCAGCCCGAATCCACCGACCCGATCCCGGATCGGCCAGGACCGGCACGGGTGCATCCGGCGGCATGGAGTGGCTCCCGGGGAAGCTTGCCGGCACTTCTCAGCGCGGCTGCCGACAACCGGAATACCGCTGTCAGTTACCGCCGTTCTGCGGGTAGAGAGGGCGGAGCGCCACCAATGTCGGCTGCGATGGATACGCTTCCCATCGGTGTGGCCGTGTTGCCACATTCTTCGAACCGACTGGAGTCGGCTGGCTCAGGGGTGGGCGGCGGCGCGATGAGAACAGGGGGTAGCCATGTCCTTGGCCATGTGTCCACTGTGTAGTGACGACGAGGACATCGAGGTGCGCGCGACGCTCGACGGCGGACGCCGGGTGCTCAGGCATCGATGCGGCTTCGAGTGGGAGCACGGCGAGCCCGCCTCAGCGCAGCGGCAAGTGGCCCGCTCTTTCGAGGCTCTCAGGGCGAGCTTCCCGAAGCCCGAGGACGTCGATCCCGAGCGGTTGGAGCGCGTGGCCCGGCTCAAGGCGCGCTATCTCGCCGTCAAGCCGGACTTCGACCCGCGCGTGGCTGCTTACTGGTCGAAGTACCAAGGGGTCTTCACGCCTGAGGGGCTGCGGGCATGTAACCCGCAGATACTCAAGGACTTCGCCAACTCCGAGATCGGCGCGCGACCCGGGAACCAGGCCACGTTCAATTCCGCCTGGAACGACATGGGCGATGCCGCGGCGGCCGAGTCGACCCGCTCGACGATCGAGTACCTCCTGCACGGACCTGACGAGGTGCTGCTGGAGGAACGGCTCCAGCAATTACTGGACGGCACGAAGCGGTTCGCCATGACAGGCTTCAAGGAAGCCCTCCTCACGAAGGTCCTGTGCGTGATGCGTCCCGAACGGTTCCTCACGATCCTCAAGTACATGACGGATGCGGGCGGCAAGCGCGAGATCGCGCGGCTGGTCTACGGCTTGGAGCTCCCGGCACCCGAATCGGTGAGCTGGACCCGCGGTCGCCTTATTCTCTGGAGCAACGACCTCCTGCGCACCCTCGTCGGAGACGGCTTCGCCAACCAGCAGCACGCGGCGGACTTCCTGTGGTGGGCCAAGGGCAAAGTCGAGCGGAGCGGGTGACCGAAGAGCAGGAGCCGAGCGTCGCCGCGCGTGGAGCGGGCACCGCGCCGCTTGATGAGCTCGAGAGCAGTTTTCTTCGCTAGGGGAAGATGGAGACAAGTACAACTGCTGGCAGCGCGAGAAGGCCGTTCCGCCCCTACGAAGGCTGCCACTACCAGGTCTACGACGACTGCGGCTGTTGAGTAGGAGCGCCCATTCGTCCGGGCCCCGCGTACGTGGCACGCTGCTGGATGCAGGCAAGGCCGCCCCTGTTGGCGAGGGGCGGACCGCTGCGGTTCTTGGTCAGACCTCGGCGAGACGGGTCGAGAGGTTGAGGGCGTCGGTCGCGAACGCGAGGGCGGCGCAGAGGCCGGTCACCTCGTGGAGGGTCGGGCGAATCAGACTTGGCCAGCCGTCCGGGGCGGAGGGCCAAGAGGCGAGGTGTATCTCGGTGGTGGCCAGGCCCAGGTGGGCCGTGACGTCCCAGCACGTTGGGGAGGCAGGCTCCCAGCGGAGGAGGATGCGGCCGAGGAGGAGTCTCGGGGCTTCGGCGGCGCGCCAGGTGACGTCGAGGGGTCCGTCGGGTGCTGCGGAGACGCGCTGGACCAGCGCGCCACGCACGCCGTGTGGCATGGGACGTACAGCGAGGCCGTGCAGCGGGAGTACGTACGACGAGATGGGAGCCTCCGGAGTGTATGGGGAAGGGGTCAGGACCAGTTGAGGGCGTTGCGTGCCGACGGGGGGAGGTAGTCCTCTTGGCCGTCGTCGGGGATGAACGCCGTGCCGTCCTGGACGACGACCTCGGTCCCCACGTAGTGGGTGAAGGGGAAGTCGGGGTTGACGGCGAGGCGCACCGGCAGGTTGGGGTCGAGGTCCTGGAGCTGGCGGAGCAGGTGGCCGACGGTCAGGTACTGGGGCAAGGGAGTCTCCGGGAAGTGGTGGGTACGGACGGGGCCGGTCGGTCCGACGGCACGGGTGCCGTCGGACCAGCCGGTGAGAAGGGCGAGGGCCTGATCGACGGTCAGCACGAGGAGTGGGTGACCAGGGCGGCGAGGAATCCGGCAACGGCCTCGGAGGGGGTATGGAGACCGAACTCCTGGACCCATGCGTCGCCATCGGCGGGTTGCACCCGGACGTGCCAGACGATGTTGCGCTGCCAGGCCGACGGGTCTTCGGGGAGCCAGCCGACGTAGACACAGCCGTCGGGGCTGGTCGCGTGGACGTTGGCCTCGGGGGTGTCGACGATCGCCCACCCGAGTGCGTCCAGGAAATCGAGCACCGGCCCCGCACCGTGGTCGGCGAAGAGCCAGTGGAGAGCGTCCGCCGTGGGACGGACAACGGCCGGAAGGAGGGTGGCAGAGGTGCTCACGGTTAGATGGATCCCTTCGTTGACCTGCGGTTTTCCCGACACCCGTACGTTGGCATGCAGCATGCCGAAGTGCGTAGTCGTTTCCCAGCGAGGACGTCTGCCATGGGCGAACTCGGGTCGCCGGCAGGTGACGGGAGACCGGGGAATGGACAGGCCGCCGCGTTTGTCCTACATGGGTTGCGGTGACGGGCCGCAGGCGAGAGAAGGGGGACAGCGATGGCCGAGGCGAGCAGACACTGGGACGGCGCCGGGTTGGAGCGCAAGATTCGCGCGGCCGGGCGGCCGTGGACCGTGGGCCACATCGCTATGGTCGCCGACGGCCAGTGGGGCGTTGGTGCACAGCCCGACGAGTGGCCGGACGACGAAATGGTGGAGCGCCGGGTCGCCGAAGGCCGGCGCGTGGAGCTGACGATCGAGGAGCTGGCCCGCGCGGTGGGCCCCCGAGCCGAAGACGGCCACCGCGACGAGAACCAGCGCTAACCGTTCAACGCCGGGGCCCCGTTGTGGGCGCCGACGGCCCGACGACAGTCGCCGGAGAGGACGGTTCGGGCACGGCCCCGGGGCGTGCCGCATTTGCCCGGAGCGGGCGACAGCAGCCTGTGCCAGCCGAACCGTCGGCGCCTCAACCTCGGGTGCGGCTGCCTCACGAGCCTCCACCACGCGCCGGATCGCCTGCAGGTACGCACGGCTTTCCGCGTGGGCGACGCGGAGGCTGACCGCCGTTTCGGTGATCCGGTCGAGTTCGTAGAAGTCAGGCACGTACCCATGCCGGGACAGGGCGTGAAGACGGTCCTGGTTGGACGGTTACTGCGTTGTCCGTGATGGCCAGGGCCGTTCGGGTGTGCATGGCGCAGCGCAGGAGCGGGTCGTCGCTGGGGCGGCGGACCCCGAGGACCTCAAGAGCTTCGAGGGGCTGGCCCCAGGCGTTCTCGATCATGGCTGTGGCCTGGTCGAGCATGGTGGTGGGCATGGCGGAACTCCTATTGTGCAGGGACGGTCGCGGATGGAGTGCGGCTTGGGGTGGAAGTCAGCGCCCGCGCCGGGGCGCCGGCGAGCTGGCCGGCAGCCGGGCAGAGATCGCGGGGTGTCCCGTCCGTTTCTGTGCCGCACCCGTGGAGCGGCTCTGGGCGGCCATCACCCGGAGGTCGGCTGCTGTGCGTGGTGCCCGCGCGGCGCGGTGTACGGCCTGGGTGACCGCGGTGCGGCGTACGTCCAGCGGAGTCGGAGCGCGCGAGACCTGAGCCTCGGCCATTGGCGTGGCCGAACCGACAGGGGTCATAGAGACCAGGTGCTGCATACGCCGGTCGACTTGGTGGCGTTCGCGGACCACCGGGGTCGACTTCGCCATCACAGCGGCGGTTGCGGCGATCAAATGGGATGGGGTGCGGGCCGTGAAGGTCGCTTCGGCACGAGTGCCCCAGCCCGGCGGACCAGCCCACAGCTCGACGGTCCTGCGGTCGGAGCCGTAGCCGCGCCGATCGATAAGGATGCCCGCTTGGTCGTCAGGAGCGATGATCTCGACGGTGCCGAGTTCAGCAGCTCCGTCAAGGTTCCAGCCGGCATCGGTCAGCGGCCGGACGGTGTCCCTCCAGGGGACGGTTGGCCCTGTCAAGAAGCGGCCGAGGGTGTCGGAAGCGATGGCTTCGTCGTAGTCCTGGACCAGTGTGGCGGTGAGGCCAGCGACCAATTCGGCCGGGGTGACGTGGTTGAACGTTGCCGTCCAGCGAGGCGCTGAGAAGGCGTCCTCGGCTGCGCTGATCTTCCACAGTTCGAAGTCGTCGCCGAACCAGCCGATCCGAATCCGTTGGTCGGGAGAGGTTACGAGGAGCTGGCAGGGGCCCTCATCAAGGTACTGATGAGGCCAGTGGGCGACGGGTGCGAAGCCAGCCTCGCCGGTCCCGTTGGAACCAGCCAGATACATGGGGCTGACCAGTACCTCTTGGTACCGGGTCGGGTCATCAGGGGCGTACATGGTCGAGTCTCCGGAAGCGAAGGAGGAGAAAGGATTCGCGTGGGCAGCGGCGGGAGCCGCTGGAGCGCACGCGGATGCCGTGGCGGCGGCGAGTGGCCTCTAGTTCTCACCCCGTCACCGGCCCCGGCCCGGTGCCGACTGAGCGGTCACGGCCGCCGGCACCCGCGGTTCCGGCTGAGGCGCGTGGCTGAACATGACGTTGAACGCGGCGGCGCTCCGCCGTAGGGCCGCCGCGGTCCGGGCGCTGTCGGCCCCCGCCCCCAGCGGAATACCGACGTGGGTGCGCGTTGCTGCCGCTGGCGCTGTTCCACTTCGCAGCGCGAAGGGCTGGCTCCAGTGCTCGACACTCGCGTAGACGGCCCCCAACGCATGGCCAGCATCGGTGAGCACGTAAGGGTCTTCGTGTCGGGAGCCCGTCCGCGTGACCAGGCCATCGGCCTGAAGCCGGAGGAGTCGCTGCCGTGCGAGGCCGTTGTCCAGGCGGGCCGCCTCGGCGATGTGAACGAACCGCATCTGGCCGTCAGCCGAGTCGAGGGCCTGAATCACGGCAGTCGAGTGCCGAAGATGCGAGCGGCGCAGCGCGTCCTCGACACGCTCGGCTTCGGCCATCGGCTCCTGTGTCAGGTGGGTGAGGGACCAGTCTGACACCGTGCGGAGGACGGGGGCCAGAGACGTGCCGAGCGCGCTGAGTCGGTACGGCGCGCCCCGCCGGCCGTCATCGCGGATCACCAGTCCGTCAGCGTGCATCGTGGCCAGCCGATTGCCGACGAACTGCTCGCTGACGAAGGGGAGCTGCGCAGCAGCATCGCGGACACGCATAGGGCCGTTCACCTGGGCCAGGGTCATCGCGGTCCAGGTGGTCCACTTGGGCCCGATCCGAGCGAGAGCTTCCTCGACGCGCTGGGCATCGATGGAAGCGATGGAGAAGGTGGGAGGCAGGCCGGGGGTAGGCATGGTGGCGTCCTTATCGGGATGAGGTCAGCGTGAGCGGGGAGCCGCGAGGGAGGTCCTGGCGACGGGCTCGGCGGCCGAGTCGGCGAGCGCACCTGACTTGGTCTGCGTGGTGGTGCGGCCGAGGGCGGCGGACACCCGTGACGTCGTCGCGCGACCATCACGCAGGGCGGCTTCCCCCTGCGAAGTGAGCGAGAGGAGCTGGCCGGGCCGATACACGTTCTCGGTGGTGTCCTGATGCAGTAGCCCGTCGGCGACCAGCCGCTGCACGGTCTGCGGGAAGACCGCCGGGTCCTGCTGCTGGGCCTTCTCCCGCGAGATGTACGGGTCCTCGCCGATCGCGTTGCGACGAAAGCGAACGCCTCCGGCCGCAACGGCTTCGAGGGCTACCAGCCCGCGCTCCCCGGCGACGGCCCAGTCGTCGTCCCGCTCGGGCCTCGTCTTCTGGCCCTGCCCGTGGCTCTTGTTGGTCGCGCGTTGAACAGGCTCAGGCGAGGAAAGAAGCCGCCGGTAGGCGGACAGGGACTCGACGAACTCACTGTATGCCCGGTCTTCCTGCGCCAGAACGTCTCCGAGTTCGGGCAGGGCGGTCCGCAGCAGCACGTACGACACCTGGGCGCGGCCGACTTCACCGCGACCAATGCCTTCGAGCAGCCGCTGAGCCCGCTGGACCGCGTCGAGCACGCTCTCGTGTCGCTCGTCCAACGCCGCTGAGGCTCCGATGACGCGCGTAGCGGCCTGGCGCAGCGGCTGCCGCGGACCATGCGCGAGGGCGGGCACACTGACGTCCCCGACACCGAGCACTTCGACGACGAGATAAGGCCCAGGGTGTGTGTCTGCGTCGTACGGGTTCACTCCGTCGCCTCCATCCGGGCGAGCAGGGAGCGGACCAGAACGGGCAGGCTGCCGGGGTCGCCGCCGAGCCGAGGGCGGTCGCTCGCTTCGCGGAGGAGATCGGCGTCATCGAGCAGGCCGCTGGAGATCTCCATGCAGGCGTCGGTGATCCGGGCGGCGGCGAGCAGCGACTGGGAGAGAACCTCGACGTAGTCGTCCGGCGCGAGGCCGGCGGCCTCGGCTGCGTTGCGGACCGCCTCCAACTCAAGTGCGCTGAAGGCGAAGTCGAACTCGTCGTCCCGCTCGGTTCCGCCGGTTGGGGCGACGATCGGTGCGCAGGGCTCCGTGGGGATGCCCACGCGGGTACAGATCTCGTCGACTGAGGAGGTCAGCTCGGCGAACGACTCGGTGAGCCACCCCAGCGCGGAGGCGTATGAGGCGAACAGGCCCGCCGAACCAGCGGGGCGTGGCTCGGCGGCCACGAAGCCCTCGAACCGGTCGTTCAGCCCGGTGATCACACGGGGCCCAGCGGCCAGCGGCCCCAAGACGGGATGCAGGTAGGAGCGGGCGGCAGCCGTTGGGTACTCGGCGGCAGGGATGCCGTCGACGTTCTGAGCGGCCTCGGTGAGGAGATCCGCCAGCCCTGAACGGGTCAGCGCAGTACGGTCGTTGGTCATCGCTGGGCGACCTTTCGGGGGGTAGCGGCCGAGGGCAGCGCTGTTGACGGGGTAGTCGCGCGGCCTGCTGTCGGCCGTTCGGCGATGAGCGTCGAGCGAGACCGGGCGGCCTGCACGCGGGCCTCCGTGGCGGAGTCCGGGCCGACCTCTTGCTGGGGGCCGGCCCGCAGTTGGGCCGTGCGGTAGACCGCGTAGTCCTTCCGGCTGCCAGCGGCCACGAGGTAGATCTCGCGCTTGTGAGTCGAGGTCGGTGGAGCCTGACGGAACTGGATGACCAGCCGGTAAGCGACCTTCGGGTCGACGTACACCTTGTGGAAGCCGGCGAGGCGGCCCTTCAACGGCAAGCAGTCGTCGCTTCCGCGGACCAGGTCTGCAGCTCCAGCAAAGCCAAATCGCGGATCTCAGGGGCGAGTTCCCGCAGGTCGGCGATGGCGTCAGGGTGCGCGGCGAAGGCGAAGCGGGCGCGGCTCACAGCAGCCTCCCCTGGACCGCGCACTGGACTGGCACCGCTGCTGTCGCGCGGGGCGCGTCTAGACCGGTCTGCGGTGTCGGAGAGGTACCGGCGGACCGGGAGAGGGCGATGCGGGCCCTGACGACGGCACCGTTGTGGTCGCTGCACTCCGGAGGCTCGGGCAGCGGTTCGCTGCGCTCGTCCAGCCAGGTCTGGGCGACGCCGACGTCGGGGAAGGCGCCCTCGCGCATCGTGTACGTGCCGGCATCGTGGTTCCACTCCTCGTAGAAGAGGCGAACTGGTGCCTGGGTGGCCTGGGAGTCGTTGACGAGTGTCCACGCCTTGCTGGGATTGTCGTCGGAGGTGTAGGTGTCGACGACCTCGTAGCGGGCGCCCGACCTCTGGATATGCTGTTCCACCTGGACGGTGAGGTCGTCGGCGGGCTCGACGTAGTCGCCACCGCGCAGTGCGATCCGTTCGAGCGGGCAGCCGCGTTCTGCCAGCCAGTTCTGGGCGAAGGACGCCGTGGCGTGGTGACTCGTCTCGAAGGTGAACGTGGACTGCTGCAGATCCCGAGCGACCGCGATCGCAACGAGCTGTGGCTCGCCGGGTACCCCCCAGGTGACCGATCGGTCGTGGGCGAGGATGAAGCTGTGCGAACCGTTGGGCTTGGTGTCGTGTTGGGACAGCACCGTCAAGTCGCCAGACCAGAGGGCCTCCATCGCCCCCTCGGAGTCGTCGTCGACCGGCGAGAGATTGGCGAGGTCGAAGTCGAGGATGTCGATCACGCCGCCGTCCCCGACTGCTCGGGAGCCGGGGTAGCCAGCACCCGGTGATTGGGGCGAGTTGCGCTGGTCGTGCAGGCCGCGAAGGGTCCGTCGGGTGCACGCAGGTGCGCCAGGGTCTGGTCCAGGTGGTCGCGGTGCCAGGTCGACGGGCTGGACAGGCCGGCCTCCGTGTCGGTGAACTGCTGCCAGGCGAGCCAGAGTGCGTGGAGCCGAGCGACGGCCTCGGGGTGTTCGTGCCAGTGCGCGCACCAGGGACGGCTCGTGCTGATCTCTCGGCCGTACACCGGCAGAAAGAGGTAGTTCACCCAGTCGCTGAGTGCAGCGAGTTCGACGGCGTATGCCTCGCCGCCCAGGGCGAGGATGAACACCGAGGCGGGGCCGCCGGCCTTCTTGCCGTCTGCCGCCTCGGCTTCCGGAGTGCCGTCCGGCGGCTGGTTGGTGACGGATTCGGGCTCGGAGCCGAGGCGGTCGAGGATGACGCCGTGCTGCCTGACCTTGGCCATGGCCTTGGCGAGGGTGCTGGCGAGGTCGTCAAGGTCTGCGTCGGGGACGCGGTACGGCTCGGGGCCGGGGGAGGTCGGGCTGGTGTCGGCCATGGGGGTGTGCTCCATCTGTGAGACGGCGACATGCCCGAGAGGATCCGGAGAATCAGCGATTTGGTCCGGCCGGAAGAACGCGGTAGTGGGGCGCTATCGGTCGGAGCAGCGGGGAAAGGGTGGGGCCAGCAACCGCAAGGCACGCGCAGCCTGTTGTGGGACGAAACCGTTGCCGAGCGCGGTGAGCTGCGCTGGACGGCCGAGCCCTGGAGTCGCGGTGACCCAGCCGGCGTCGAGGCCTTGCATCCACTCCACGAGGTCCGCGCGGAGCCGACCGGCCGCGTCCGTGGGAGCCGGGGGCAGGACGGGTGAGCGTCCCCCATCGGGTGATGGCGGATCCGTACGCTCCCCATCGCCGGTCCGCGCCCCCGCCTCCGGCGTTTCCCCGGCCCAGAGGGGCAGGACCACCGCCGACAGGGAGGCGGCCATCCCTTCCCGGGCCGGCGGCCCGGGGTGCCCGTGTCGCTCGCCCTCGGCGTCGGCAACAGAGACGCCGCCGCACTGGGCAGGGTCATGTCGCCATTGCCGTGCCGCTGGTTCGGCGAGCCCTTGATTCCGTAAAGTTCGTGGGTTCAGGATTTCTGAGGGTTCTTGCGCGGGAACTCGGGGCTGGTACCAGCTGTATCGCACGGCGAGTTACTTGTGCTGATGTCGTGCGCACGGAGGCTGTCAGTGGGACGCGCAAATTCGGTCGCAGTGGTCGGTGACGGCATACGTGGTGCGGCGGATGTCCACGATCGCAGAGCCTGCCGTGTCGGTCAGCGCCGACGTGCTGTGGTCGCCAAGAACTCATGTGCCGCGGCGATCTCGCTGGAGGATCTCCGGCCCGGCAACGGTCCAATAGGCGTCGGAGGATGCGCAGGGGCAGGTCCATTGTCAGTGCGCTGCGCTTCACTGTCCGCCATGAAGCTCACGCAGATGACAGTGAACGATCTGTTGGCTCAGCTCGGCCCGGCGGACGGCCACATGTACCTGCCCGATGACCTGGATCCGCAAGTTCTGACCGACCTGCTCGCCGGCAGGTACGGAGCCCCACGGACGCTCGTCCTCGACGGCTTCACCGATCCGACGGTCGACGAGCTCAGTGGCGCGGGTCTTCTTTCCCCTTTCGGCGACCGTACCGTGACGATGCGGGCCTGGGCCTATGGGGATCAGTGGGTTGGCATGGGTGCGGCGCGAGATGACGACGACATCGAGCGGCCGGTGCTGGTGGTCGCTCACAGGCAGGTCATGGAACCTTTGGCGGTCGCTCCTCATGAGAGCGCTGACTGGGTGGAGCGACTCGTACAGATCACCGGCTGGACGCAGCCTGCCCAGCAGCCGGACGCGCGTTGGGCGGAGGTGGAGTCGCGCCTGGGCACCACGCTTCCTACCGACTACAAGTGCATGGTCAATACGTTCGGCGAGGGCGCCTTCGACGCGTGGCTGAGCCTGAACCAGGAGCCGTGGACGAGTCTCAGAGAGGACGGGCTACTCATCTGGGCGGGCACGGAGCACGAGGAACTGTACTGCTGGCGGGTCAGTGGCGACGACCCTGATCAGTGGCCCGTCGTCGTCCGGACCTTCGACGACGGCGACGTCCTCTTCGACAGCCAAGCCGCGCAGTTCGTCTGTCGCATCCTCATCGACCCGCACCACCGGTTCACGATGGCCCGCTATTTCGACACCCACTGGTTCATGAATTACCAGGAGAGCGACTGACTGAACTCGACCCCCAACGGGGCCCTCAGCCACGTCGCCCGTGCAAGGCGCTCCTACTGGTGCCGGGCAGTTGCGGACCGCACAGCCCGGCCAGCCGCAGGTCCGCAGCGCTCGGTAAGGTAGGGACCTTCGGCCGGCGGAAGCCGTACGGAGTCTTCGAAGGCCAGGCACTTCATGCATCTCGCTGACCATCCCTCACGCCACCGCCTCAGCGCCGCCTTGGACGACCTCAACGTCACCTTCCGCGGCATGACCGCGCATAAGGACGAGAACAACTGCGAATGCCATTGGGGCAGTGCCCAGGAACTCGCCCTGTTGAAGACGCCGGACGTGGGGCTGGAACCGGACCTCCTACGCCGGACCTGGACGGCCATCGACTGGACCGATCACGCCGCCGTGCTGAAACGCGTCCTGCCGCAGTTCGCCCCGGTATTGGTCGTCGGCCGCGCGGATCCCCTGTTCGGTCTGGAAGAGGCAGGGTATTCCTTCGCCCGAGGCCGCTGGCAGCAGTGGCCCGACGACCACGCCGCTTCCGTACGCGAGTTTCTGCACGCTTGGTGGGAGCACAGCCTCACCGATCCGGATGCGGTCGTTCCGGCGCACCAGGTTTTCGTACTGTGTGCCGAGGCATCCGGAACGGTCGGCCCCTGGCTTGCCGAGTGGGAGAAGCAGACCGGGAACCTCAGCGACCTCCGCCTGGCGGAGGCCGCCGCAGAATGGGAGTACGAACTCCTGGGAGACAGCCTGCCGTGGCACATCGGCTGGTACGAGCACAACGAGGAAGAGATGCGCGCCGAACTGGTCGCCTGGCTCCTCGGCCACGCTGCAATGCGGCTTCACGCGTCGAGCGCGTCGGCAGAGCTCCAGCACCGGATACGGCTGCTCGGACTCACCGGCGAGGACCGATATACGGATCCGTACTGGCCCGGTCACCGCTACTGACGAGCAGCAGCGGCGGATTGTGCAGGCTTGCGGCAGCGGACTTGGCCGGCTCAACCGCCTACGCGGGGTTCCCCTTCACGTTCGTCACACGCGAGGGGTGTGCAGGTCCAGGATGGCTCGCAGCCGGTCAAGGGCCTCGGCCTCATGCACGCCCCGCTTGGGCAGGACACCGAGGTACATGATGTTGGGGTCCCGGCTCAGCAGGACGAAATGGCCGGCAGTCTCCCGGTAGCCCTGGAAGACGGACCACTTCAGGACCAGCGTGCTGTGGTCGGTCTGGCAGGTGACCCCCGCCGGGGACACGCTGGCGCGGTACTCGCCCTGCCAACCGACAAGCCGCTGCACACTGGCGGCCTGCAGGCGCGGGTACCCCCACACGATCAGAACGACGAACAAGAACAAAACGGTTGAGACCCAGTCGACTCTGCCGCGACCTACGGCGAACAACCACTGCCCTACCCACAGAGTGAGAAACACACCCCGCAGCAGCAACCCGGTCCGCTTGATCCGCCCGCGGACCCGCAGGCCGACCAGTGTGTCGTCGGACCGAGGCTTGTACACCACCTGGACCGCGGTCTGCTCGTCCACGACATCGTCAACCGATTGCGTGTTGTGCACGCCTTCGGCGCTGTGGCCCTCGGCCATTGTTCCTCCCCCGGCAGAAAGACTGCGAACCTTACTGAACCTCAGTGCCGGGGCGGACGGCTGCCGTGCCGGGGTAGGTGGCGGTCGAGTATGCCACGCAGCCGGTTGGTATCGTCCCTGCCCAATGCGCGCTTGGGCAGATAGTGCGCGATGAGCAGGTACGGCGCGGGCGTCAGCAGCACGAATCCGTCGGCGGTCTCCACGTACCCGCCAAGGCTCCGCCAGCCCCGGCGCGTCTCCACGTGCGTACCCGTGAAGCACACAACGTCATTGGACTCGTCGACGTTCACGGTCCAAGGCCCCAACGGGGCACTCATCTTGGCACGCCGTGCGGTCAGCAGCCCCCTTCTGACCATGAACCCGAACAGGCTGCCGAGGAAGGCGCCTCCCGCTGCCAGGACGCCGTTGGCAAGCAACCACACCGCCATTGCGAAGAGCACCGGCAAGAGCAGTCCATGCAGCTGGCCCTTGAACCCCCGCACCCGCCCGCGTGCTTGGAACGCGTCGGCCCAAGGGGCAGAAAAGGGCTGGTGGGGAGGGGGTCTCACGGGTGGCCGCGCGAGGGTGGTCGGGCTGCTGACAGCGTGGGGAGACGGCTGGCCGGGGCTGGGGGTGACGTGCCTGGGTGGGGTGTGCTGCGTGCGCGGGCGGCCTTCACTCGGTCGGGCGGCGGCTCGGCCGCCTGTGGAGCGGATGCTTTGGCCTTGGGAGCCGGACTGCTGTTCGCGGTGGCCCAGCGGGCACGTACCTCGTCGAGCGGACCGAGCGCGTGCAGGGTGTGGTTGATCAGCCGACCGGGCCCCAGAACCTCGTCTTGGGCCAAGGTCCGGATGGTTCGCGCGGAGGCGGCGGCGCGGGTCACGGAGGAACGCATCACCCGCTGCCCGAACCAGTCAGCGCTGCCGGGGACCATGCCTTCGCACACGGAGGCCAGCTGCTCGCTCGACACAGTGCCGTCGGCCAGCAGACCGCGTCGCTGGGCCTCCCAGAGCAGGGTGATCCGGTCGATGGGTTCACCCCGGTGGTGCAGCGCGCCCAGGCACCGGTAGAGCTGCCCGTGGGTCACGTCGGCGAAGTCTCCCGGCCGCAGCCAGGCCACCACCTCGCCCATGGCCCCCGGCTGTTCGGAGAGGACGGCCAGGAGGAACCGCTCGTCCTCGGCGACCTGGCCGCTCTGTGCCGGAGGCAGGATGTCCGTGGCGGCAGAGGGTCCAGCGGTGGGTGGAACCGGTCGAGGGTCGGTTCCCCAGCGTCGCGCAAGGTCGGTGAGTACGCTGGTCAGGACGCCCGCCGTACGCAACGCTCCCTCGACCTCGCCCTGGACGGCGTCGTCCCGAGCCGCCTGGTGGAGACGGATCGCGTGCTGGGCGACTGTGCGGTGAATCGACCCCTCCAGCACCATGCGGCCGTACACAGGGGCGTGCTTGGTTCGGGGACACGCCTGGATCAGGGTGTGGGCGTACGCCGGGGTCAGCCCGCGCACGTGTTGTCCGGCCTCCCCGACCGCGTCGGTCACCCACGACAGCGGCAACGGACCATCGGCCGAGAGCGCGTGATGCCCGTCGTTGCGCAACTTGCGAAGGGCGCCGAACAGCGCCTGGTGAACGGGCCGATAGAAGTGGTCCGCAGCGAGCCACTCCAGGTGCGTGAGCTGCTCGGGGTCAGGGAGCACGGCACCGAGGACCGCCTGCTCGGCACTCATCAGCGGATTCACCGCCGGCCGCCGGGATCAACGGTGGACGCCTCGTCCTGCCGGATAAGGAGGTTGGCGACTGCCCGGTCGGCAGCGGCCATCGACAGGGCGAAGTCGTCCAAGGCGGCGGTGAAGGCAGGATCGGAGGCGGGGACCGAGCCGACCCCGCCGTCAAGCCACCACCGGCCACCGCGCAGAACGACCGGAGCGTGGGCCAACCGCCCCTGCTGCGGGGTGGGCGCGCTCATGCCGACAGTCCAAGATCGTCCTGGTCGATGCTCTTCGCGAGGGCACGCTCGGTGATCGCCTTCGTGGCGCGAGCCGAAGCCGGGCCGACCACCTTGGCGGAGGGCTCCCTGTACCAGGGCTTGAGGTTGAGCATGGCGACCCGGATGCCGGTGGCCAGTAGCAGTGCCTTGCCCTTGGGCAGGGCGCGGATGGCGTCCGGCGGCAGGATCCGCTCGGTGCGCATGCTCACCGAGGTGGACTTGCCGCCCTCGCTCGTCGAAACCGAGGTGGTCTGGACGTCGTGGTCGCCGACCTGACGGCTGAGCCGGTCGGCGAAGTCCGCGTCGTCGATGCCAGATCCGATGATCTTGATGGTGGCGGCGGAGTACAGGGCGTCCATTCCGGTCTCGCCCCAGCACCGCTGGCCCTGACGGTAGGACTGCAGGATCGTCATCGGGATGACGCCCCGGCTGCCCAGGTGCGAGTACAGGTCGGGGAGGTCGCTGATGCGGCACACGTTCGCCGCCTCGTCGAGGACACACAGGGCGGGCGGGTCGAGTCGCCCGCCGGAGCGCTCGGCGACGATCACGGCCGCGCGCATCACGGCGTCGGCCGCGGCCGCGATGATCGCGGACGCGCTGCCGCCGCCGTCCTTGCTCAGCAGGTACAGGGTGTCGCGGGATGTCGCGAAGGCGAACGGCTGGAACTCGGGGAGGTCGTCATTCGGGGTGACCCAGGCGGCGACGTCCGCATCGAGCAGGCAGCTCGCATACTGCCTCGCGGTCTCGTAGATTCCGTCGCGTGTTTCGGTCGCGCCGGAGACGGTGCCCTGGAGCTGGGCGGCGACCGCGTGGTGGCCGGCGTCGGTGAGCAGGTCCACCGGGGTGCGGTCGGCCGGCATCGCGAGCCAGGCCAGGACGTCGGTGATCGGCCGCCGGTGGCTGGCGGCGGCGAGGAAGAGGGCACCGAGGGTGTTGCTCGCGGCGGTGGACCAGAAGTCGGAGCCGCTGGACTCGTCCACGCTAGCGGTGACGAAGTGCCCTGCCAACCTCTTCGCCCCGGTGAGATCGCGGGCGTCAGCGAGGATGTCCCACCACATCTCGCGAGGGTGGTGGGCGATCTGCTGCGGATCGAGGGTCCAGATCGTGCCGACCTCGGCGCGGGCGTCCACCGTGGTGGTGAAGGCGTCGTTCGCGGCTTTGTTACTGGTGAGCAGGACCGGACCCGGTGCCGAGAGGATCGCGGGGATCGCCAGCCCGGACGTCTTGCCGGAACGCGGGGCCATGATCGCGACGATCACGTCCTCCCAGGACGCGCGGACCTCCGCACGACCGGGATCGAGGGTGCCGAGCAGGATGCCGCGGTCAGCGGGCAGGACCTCTTTTACTCTCCCGGCCGCCCAGGCTCGGGCGCAGGCTCTTCGCCTTGGCGACGATCTCCTTGTCCAGGAGCGGCGCCAGGTCCGCCTTGCGGGCGAGGCCGGACCTGGCCCCGGCACGCCAGCGCATCCACAGCACGGCAGCGGTGACGATCAGGGCCACGGTGAACAAGCCGGGGACGGCACGGGCACCGACCATCAGCATGCTGGTGCTCAAGGTCGGCCACAGCACCTCCGGGTGCAGCAGCGCGTCCGTGACGCGGAAGGGGGCCCATGTCCCGCTCCCGACAAAGGTATTGGTGAGATTTCCGGTCAGCCAGGCCAGGGAGCCGAAAGCCATGACGGCTGCGAGGATGCCGAACATGAGGTAGAGGAGCGCGTCCGACCCGGTGCTGGTCGAGGGCGCGCTGGTGCGCGGGGAAGGCACGGCGGTTCCTTGGGTGTGCGAGCGAGTGGGGGCGGGGCGCGCTCGGCTCTCGTGCAGTTCATGGGGGTACTCCAGGGAGTGTGAAGCGGAACGTTTCAGCGAGGTCGGCCGGCAGGACGAGGCGCGGGGGGAAGTGCTGCGGTGGCCGGCGGACTGCCGGCCGACGGCGATGTTCCGGCGCTCGGCGAGGAGGCGCGGGCGGCCCGCTGCCGGTCTGAATCGAGGGTCCGGGCAGCGGAAGGCGCAGGAGCAGCTTCGGCACCGAGGGCATCGGCGAGCAACTCCCGGCTGCGTAGGACGTTGACCATCTGGTGGTGCCGCGGGTCCGTGCGCTCTGCGGGACAGGCAGCGAGACCGTCCTCGGCGACTTTCAACCGCTCGCGGACGTCCTGGAGCATTCCGTACGCGGCGGCCAGTCGCGTCCACGTCTCGAAAGTCGGACGGTGATGCGGGTCGTCGAAGTCGAGACGGGCGCGAGTCCAGTCGGCGGCAGAGGCGACGAGTTCGGTCAGCTCGGGCAGAGACCCGACCAGTGCGCCGTTGACCTCCTCGATGATGCTCGCCACCTCATCGGGCGAGGCGTCCTCGTGGAGACGGGAAATCATCCCGCGGACCGAGTACGGATCGGCGGAAGCGCTAGACAGGCGCCTGACCTGCAGCGACTTGTCAGAGCCCGGTGCCGCGCTGCGGTGGGCGAGCCGGATGTTGTGCTGCATGGCCGCACCGACGGCCTTGCCGATGCTGGAGTCATACTCGGGCACGTTTGCCTCTTCCGGTGAGTGGTCCTGGACGGGTGAGTCGAGCGGGGCGCGCGACGTACTGGAGGCCGACGGCGGAGAGAGCGGCCGGGGTCACCGTCGGGGGGGGTGTCTCTATGTCCTTCGTCAAGGACGTGGTGCCTGGTTTGCGTGTGGTTGGGGTGGTCAGGCGGCGAGGGTGATGGTGGGGGTTCTGGATTCGTAGAAGGTGCCGTCTCGGAGCATGGCGAACAGCACGCTGATGCGTTGGCGGGCGAGTCGCAGGAGTGCCTGGGTGTGCGTTTTGCCGCGGGCTCTTTGCCGGTCGTAGTAGGCGCGTGATGCCGGGTCGGCGTTCATGCAGGCGAAGGCGGAGAGGAACATCGCGCGTTTGAGCTGCCGGTTTCCGCCGCGTGGTGCGTGTTCGCCGTGGATCGAGGTTCCCGACGATTTCGTCGTGGGAGCGAGGCCGGCGTAGGAGGCGAGGTGGGCGGCACTTGGAAAGCCGGTGCCGTCGCCGACGGTGACCAGCAGGACGGCGGCGGTCCTGACGCCGACGCCCGGCATCGAGGTCAGGACCTGGTGAAGAGGGTGGGCCTCCAGCAGGGTGCTGATCTGGGCTTCGAGTGCCTTGCGTTGGTCGTGGACGGCTGCGAGCGAGGCGGCCAGGGACGGGATCACGATGTCGAGGGTGCCCGTGCCGGGAACGATGACGGTCTGCTCGTCGAGGGCGTCGAAGACGTCATCGATCAGTCTCTGTGCCATCCGCGGAGCCTTGGGCCGGATCAGCTCGACGAGCCGGCGGCGGCCGGCTTTCCTCAAAGCGGCCGGGGATCCGTGGCGCTCAAGGAGCCAGGTGACGGCGGGGTGGTCCAGCCGCGGGCCGAGCACGCGCTCGAGGCTGGGGTGGAACTGGGTGAGCAGGCCGCGTATCCGGTTGCTGGTGCGGGTGGCCTCGGCGGCGAGGTCCTGGTCGAAGCCGGTCAGCACCGTGAGCTCGGCGGTGATCTCGTCGGTCAGCTCCAGCGAACGCAGGATGTGCGGCATCGTCCGGGCCGCGTCCGCAATCACCGCCGCGTCCTTCGCATCCGTTTTCGCCTCGCCCGGATACAGATCGGCGATCCGCCGCATGGCAAGTCCGGGCAGGTAGGCGACCTCGCAGCCCGCGTCCCGGGCGACGGTCAGCGGCAGAGCCCCGATCGATGCGGGCTGGTCGACGATCACCAGCACGGTGCCGAACTTGGCCTTGAGCTTGTCGAAGGCGGCCCGCAGTTTCGGTTCGCTGTTGGGCATCGGCTTGTCGAAGATCTTCTTGCCCGCCGGAGTCAGGCGGTGGCCATGATGGGCGGACTTGCCGACGTCCATCCCGAGGAAGACGCCCACGCCATCGGTGTCTAACATCGCACCCTTCCCAGGTGGTTGTTCCTGCCGGCCTCGGCAATGGCACCGTGCTCGCGCATCCACGTTATGCAGACCTGCCGCCCGCGTACTGCCCGGCATTGCGCCGGACCGGGCGGTGGCCGGGTCTCTCATCAGCGTCTCCGACGGCACCCCACGGACCCGGCGACACCACCCCCCAGGTCATCTGTTCGACAGAGGGGACACAGTCATACCGGGCCCGGAGGCCAGCGGCCCCATTGCAGGACCGCGAAAAACATAACGGGGGGGGGTGAGGCGCGCGGTGGGTGACCCGTCGCAGAGCAAGGCGCCGGCGCGGAACTGGACGCCGAGGAGACCTTGGCTTGGTTCGCCGCAGGAGCAGTGGCCAGAGCGGCACCACGGTGATCACGGACGGTCCGTGCTGCGGAGTAGCTCGTCGAAGCGGCGCCGACGCGGCGTAGCTCGGCTTCGGAATCGACGAGTTCGGACTGGGCCGAGCTGATGAACTCCGAGGCGAAGCCGAACCGGTCAGCGAGCGCATACGCGTCCTCGTCCAAGTCGTTGACCTGTTCTCCCGCCGCTTCCAGCGCCTCCCGGACACGCTCCAGAGCACCGTGCTCGGGGTGAAGGAGGTGGTCGACTGCGCGCTGAAGGCTGGCCCCGCCTTCGGCCGCCCGAATCTGGTCCGTGATGCTGAGAAGTTCGGCGCCGGCGGCGTAGGGCCCAGCGCATGCACCGGAGGGCTCAGCCGGGCCGTGTCGAGAGACGGCGGGAGGGTGACGTCATATCGAGCGGCTCGAAGCATCTCGGCCGCATGGCTGGCGATGGCGACCTGGTCGGCGAGCGGAGTGGTGGTGGGAAGGCGATGGCGTCGGCCGTGCCAGTCGTCGATCTGCTTGAAACCGGCGTGACGGAGGAGCTGCGCGGAGAGGTCATCAGTAGCGCCCTTGGCAACGACGCTGCCGCTGAACTCGGACGTGATGGTGATCGAGGTAGGCACGGAAGTCTCCGGGGCAGAGGGAGCGAAGGACCCGTTGGAGGTGGGCCAGTGGGCAGAGCATCCGGCAAATCCGGGGTTTGGTCTGGCCGAGAATCGCTGGTAGAAGCCGCTGGCCGCGCGGTGGCAGCGGCAGAAAGCCGGGTGCCCCGCCCGGTCGGTCAGAAGAAGGGGTTCTCCGTCGGCCGGTCGGCCCCGGTGGCGGCCTGGAGCAGCTCGGTGAGGTCCTCCGGTTCGGCAGCCCACGCGCACGGCATCGTCCAGGCGTGCCTGACCCGGCAGCTCCTTGTCCTCGCCGACCGCGCCCACCAAGGCGCCAGCGCACCTTCTGCACCCCGTACTACCACCACCGCGAACAGCCCGAGCACTGCCAACAGTTCAACCACGACCACGCCCGACTCAGAGCTCCCGGCGAACGCGCCTTCGCTCAGTTGAAGTCCTGGCGACTCCTCCGGCGAGCCAGATGTTCCACCCGCCGCACCATCGTCCAAGCCGTCCACACGCTACTGACCTGCGACTATTCAGGCTGAAAGAGGTTCACTGACGAAACCACCCTTCACAGCGGCAGGTTACCGTGTTTGCGGACTGGTCTTTTGTCGCGCTTGGTGCGAAGCACGGCCAGTGAGCGGATGAGGACCTCGCGCGTGCGGGCGGGGTCGATGACGTCGTTAACGAGACCTTGCTGAGCGGTGTAGTGAGGGTGCATGAGATCACGCTCGTACTTCTCGACCATCTCTCTATGCATGGCCTCCGGGTCGTCAGCCTCCGCGATTCTCCTCCGAAAGATGGCATTGACAGCGCCATCCGGATCCATCACGGCCATCTCGTTCGTGGGCCAGGCAAAGGAAAGGTCGGAACCGATGGAGCGTGAGTCCATCACAATGTAGGCACTCCCGTACGCCTTGCGCATGACCAATTGGACGCGTGGCACAGTCGCGTTGCAGTAGGCGTAGAGCAGTTTGGCGGTATCCCGGATGAGACCATTGTGTTCCTGATCAAGGCCGGGCAGAAAGCCAGGCACGTCAACCAGGGTGATGAGAGGAATATTGAACGCATCGCAGAACTGAACGAAGCGGGCCGCCTTCTCCGTCGCATCAGTGTCCAGGACGCCCGCCAGGCGCGCCGGCTGGTTCGCGACAATTCCCACCACATGACCGCCAAGACGGCTCAGCCCGCAGACGACGTTGGCCGCCCACCGTTCCTGGATCTCCAAGAAGTCCTTGTCGTCGACAATCTCCTCGATGACTGCGCGTACGTCGTAAGCGTGGTTGCTGTCGCTCGGCACCAGTTCGAGCAAGACCTCACACTGACGGTCAGGCGAGTCCAGGCACGGTACAACAGGCGGCACTTCACCACTGTTGGACGGGAGCAGGGAGAGAAGTCGGCGCACTGCTCGCAGGCAGGTTCGTTCATCATCGAAGGCGAAGCCGGCCGTGCCGGAAACCTCGGTGTGCACATCGGCTCCGCCGAGCGCGTCGACGGTAGTACTCTCGCCAGTCACGGCGCGCACCACATCTGGACCGCTGATGTACATCTGGGAGACAGTGCGGACCATGAAGACGAAATCGGTGAGCGCCGGGGCGCAGGCAGCACCGCCCGCAGCAGGTCCCAGAACAGCACTGATCTGCGGAATCACTCCCGACGCCTGCACCGTGCGCCGAAAGATTCCGCCGTAACCGGCGAGGGCGCTCAGCCCTTCGTGGATGCGGGCCCCACCCCCGTCAACGAGTGAGACCAACGGCGCACCGGCCGTCAGAGCCATGTCCATGAGATCGTGGATTTTGGCAGCGTGCGCCTCTCCTAAAGCGCCTCCGAAGACACGGAAATCCTGCCCGTAGACGAAGATTGCGCGACCTTCAACTGTGCCCCATCCAGTGACGACCCCGTCCGTGCAGGAAACCTCTCTGTCCGAATTGGAACCAGCGAGATGGTTTCCCTGGAGCGGGTTCAACTCAGTGAATGACCCATCATCCACCAGCAGGTCGATGCGTTCCCGGACCGTCAGCTTTCCCAAAGCATGCTGGCGCTGAGTTGCCGCCGCACCGAGGCCGTCTGTAGTTTTGTCTCTACTCTCACCAGAAGCCGCTGCGCGTCCCAGAAAATCCGCTTCCGCCTGCTCCCCAAATGACCCGAAGGGGTTCTTGGGCGGGTCCTGATGGCTCCCGTCCGGCGCAGCCTCTGCATCCAGACCGTTCGCGCGCGTGGTCCCGTCGGGACGATGCTCGTCGTGGCGCGATCGTTCTGGTTCAGGACCAGGACGGTCGAGAGTGGCCGCACGCTTGCGTTTTACTCGCAGAAATTCCAGCTTCTCCCAGCGAGATCTCCACTCACGAAGCCGCGGGTCGTCTCGGCGCACTGGCCGGTCATTGGGGTCGCCGAAAGCCAGCAAGGTCCCCACCAGTGCGATGAGGAAGTCCAGCCGTGGAAGCCGTTTTCCGTTCAGCGCTTCACTGACCGCTGAAGCGGATAGGGGGCGTCCCTTCGGTGCGAGCGCCTCGATCTGCCGGTATGAGGGGTTACCCCGCTCAATACGCAGGAAGGTCAGGTCCGAGGCAAAGGCGACCAACGCTTCCGTGAACTCATCGCTCGGCTGCTCACTGCTCTTTCGTCCCCCCGGCATACCCATCCCCCGACTCGTTGCGCCCTCCACTGTCGGAAGGTACCCAGGCCGAACTTTCGCGAACAGTGGCGGACTGTATCGGTGTTCGGCCGAACCTCGCGAGTGTACGTTGCGGTTCCGCGCTGATCGGGCCCGTACGAGACTGTTCGTCCCGTGGGAGAACTGGTCTCCGGACAGGGTGAGCTAGGAGGCATGGACAACACAGAGAACGCCCCTGCTGCACCGAACACCGCAGGTGCGACTCCTCCCACCACCGTGCGCGATCGAACCGTCGACCTCATTGCGTTGCTGACCCTGCTCATGGGGTCATGCGCCGTCTTTTGCATCGCGGGCGCTGAGGCATTCACAGTAGTAACCAGCGTCGGCATGGGACTGTTCTCAACATGGCGCGCCCGCCGCTGACGCGCTCGTGCATAGGTAGCGGTGACGATGGCCTCGCTGTTGGGCCACCGTCCTGCGCGGGCCCGCCACCGCCGGCTCCCCGGCCACGGCCGGCCTGTCCTGCTCCACTTCGACGTACGTGTCCTGCTCTGCCAGCGTCTCCAGATGCTGTTCCAGGCCGATCACCCCGGCGGTTCAGTACCTCTTCCGCTTCCACCGGAGCGGACTGAACCCGCTCGAGCTCGATCCGCAGCTCCTCGACCCGGCGCAGAGCCGCCTTCTCACGGCTTTCCAGCACTGCCCGCACCGACGGCATCCGCCCCTCCATATCACCAGGACAACCACGACGGCCTCAGCTTGCCCGCAACATCGAACAACCATCCCTGACCTGCAGAAACCAGAACATCAGGTTCGGAAAGGAGACGGCTTCAAAAGGAGTTGGATCAGCGGTCGCGGGAGTACGCGATGCGGGGGTCAACCGGCCGGACCGCCGGTGTGGTGACGGCGGCGGGGACCGCCAGCCCTGCCCGGGATACCGGCACGGGCCGGGCTGGCGGCGAGCGCGGCGGCGCTCAACGGAGACGCGCGAGCGGGACCACGGCCGTGCTCACGGCCGACGGCCGGCGTGGCAGCAGGGCGGGGCCGAGCCGTCACCTCTTGAGCGAGGCGGGGCTGCACTGCGACCTGGAGCCCCGAACGGTGCAGGGCCACCGTGGCGACGGCGACTTTCCCCAGCGCCTCGACGCGATCGGTGGTCGCGGGGAGCGTGTAGATGTCCAGGCTCGAGTTGTGCCGCCAGCCGTCCTCCACCAGCGCGAGCCCGCTGAGGCCGGAGACACGGTCGTCGAGGGCTGCGACGATGCCGAGCTGCGGGTGATCGGCGAAGGCGACGTCTGGTTCACCGAGCGGACCGCGGTCGCGTACCTGTGCCGTGTCGGGCGCCAGCGCAGGGTCAAGTGCGACGTCCACATCGACCTGGTAGCCGGCCTTGCGCAGCAGCTCGATGGCCCGGCTCGTACGGCCGTGTCCGTCACAGTTCTGGTCGGCCAGCGCGTACAACGTCGGCTGGTCGGGGACGGGATGGAAGCCGAATCCTTTGAGCATCCAGGTGCTGGCCGCGAGGTTCTTCGGGTTCGCGGCGACGATGCCGTGGACGGGGTGGTGGCCGAAGGCCAGGTCGGGCAGCACGTCGTAGTGGCTGGGCATGGCAGATCCATCCGAGGCGGGTGCGGTTACAGGTGCGGGCGACGGGCGGATCAGTTCTGAGGGTGCGGTGCACGGAGGACTCCTGGATCGCGGTCGGTCAGAGCCGGGGAGCGGATGAGGAACTGGCCGACGGCGGCGCGGCCCGAGCGGAAGACTCCGGCGGCGGACCGGTCGGGAGCACGCGCTGGCCGACCGACGGCGAAGAGGCGAGAGCGACACTCGCCCGGGATGGAGCGGAGTCGGGCGGGAGCACGGTGGCGGCGCGCGCCTTGCCGGAACGTTCCTGCTCCTGGCGTGGTGGTACGCCAAGCTGGTCCAGGCGGGCGTCGACAGCGGAGAGGAGGTCCGGCACGCTGCCGCCGTGGCGCGCATGCGGACCGTCCGGCTCGGAGTCGTAGATCACCTCGTAGACGGCAGGTTCAGCGGACCGGTGGCGGGTCACCATCCAGCTTTCCGGGGACTCGGGGTGCTCGGAGGGCGGCTCCTGCGGGGGCGAGATGATCAGCGAACTGCCGTCGGGAAGCTCGGCATGGACGATGTAGTCGCTGAGGCCGTACTCGACGGTGCCCTCCAGGCCGCGCTGCCCGAGCGCGGAACAGAGGGCAGCCTGAATGCGACGCGGATCGGACCTGGCGGTCGAGGGCGGGGTTTCGTGGTGCATGGAGTTCTCCGTTGCGAACGTCCCGCCGCACGGCGGGAGCCGACGGGGCGTGGAGCTTGAAGGAGTGCGGTGGTCCATGAGGATCCGGTGATCGGGCAGTTTGGCGCTGCCGTGACTGCGTGCTAGGGATCACCGCGAGCGACCGGGAGCCGGCGGTTGCGATGCCAGCGGGACCTGGGGCGAAGCAGGTGATCCGGCAGGGGCGTTGTGCGTCGAGCGGGTCAGGGCGACGCGAGCCCGCTCGGTCTGCGCCGGCCGTTCGGTGTCCGCCCGGTGAGCTAGATATTCGCCGACGCGCACCAACGCCGGTCCCTTGGAGCCGAGTTCGTGTGAGTAGTGCCAGCCTTCGGTGTTGCGGCGCTCCCCGGCACGCTCCTGGTAGAGGTGGAGCACGCTCGGCTGCGAACCGTCCATAAGCGCCATGACGTCGGCCCATTCGTGCCGCAGCTCATCCGCCCGGAACAGGATGGTGTCGATCCCGCGTATCCGACGGAGGTCGTCACTGATCGGCCCCTCGACGTAGTCGGGGCCGTCGGCGGCGGCGCGGACCCCGACCAGCACCTCGGGTCCGTGGTCGAGGAACACCTCGGCGTGCTTCCACGCTTCGGCGTCCCGCTTGACCTTCCCGTCCCCGTAGACCTTGTCGTCCAGCGGCCAGCCGTCCGCGTCGCAGAGCGAGTCCGAAACCGCGTCCCAGGCGTCGCACGCCTCGTTGATCCCGGCGGCGGCCGAGGCCAGTGCCGGGAGGTGCCGTCGCCACGCCAAAGAGTCGGTGGCCTGCGACGGCTGGTTGTCACCGGAGGAAGGAGTGGAAGAAGCAGACATGATCGATGCCCGTTGCTGTGCTGGTCGTTGGGCTAGGCGGCCATGCGGGCGTCTGTGTCGAACAGCTCCCGCTCGGCCGGGTGGAGGATGTGCTGGGTGATGAAGGAGCGGCCGGCGACCTTCCACAGACCTCGGCCCTTGGTCAGCGCGGACACAGCCTGGGTCTCGACGCCGGTCAGGCCGAGCAGAGAGGCAGCGGCGGCGAGCTGGTCGGGCTCCTGGCGGTAGATGATGCGGGTGGAGCAGTCGGCCAGCAGGCCCTCGGCCAGGACTCGGCCGCGTGAGCCGGCGTCGCCCGCCGAGAGCAAGTCGCTGAGGCGGTGGATCACCATCAGGTTCGCGATGCCCAGCCCTCGGGAGAGCTTCCACTGGCTCTGCATCCGCTCCAGCAGCCCGACGTGCCGCATCAGCCGCCACGCCTCGTCGTAGATCACCCAGCGCCGACCGCCATCGGGATCACTGAGGGCTGACTCCATCCACGCGCTCGCGCACGTCATCGCGAGCACCAGTGCCGTGTCGTCACCGGAGCCGCCGAGACGGGAGAGATCGATGGACAGCAGCGGTGTGGTCGGGTCGAACGACACGGTGCTCGGCGCGTCGAACATGCCGCTCAAGTCGCCGTGCACGAGACGTCGCAGGGCATGGGCGAGGTCCTGGGCGGCTGAACCGAGGTGCCCGGCCTGGTGGCCGAGGGCCTGGTCGAGGCGTTCGGGGGAGCTGAGTACGTGGGCGATCTCGCCGAGCAGCGGCACCGTGCCCCGGGCGGCGGCGTCAGCGACGACCAGATCCAGGGCCAGGTCGAGGGCGGTGTGCTCCATCGGCAGCAGGTCGCGCTTCAGCACGGTGCGGGCGAGGCCGGCCAGCAGCAGCAGACGGCGCTTGCGAACCTCCGTGAACCAGTCCTCCTCGCTCACGGAGGCGGGCCGGGCTGGGGCGTCCAGCGGGTTCAACCGGCCGGGGAGCCCCGGACCCAGGGCGATGCTGTAGCCGCCGAGGGCCTGCGAGACACCGGTCCACTCGCCCTTGGGATCGCAGGGGATGTAGATCCGGTAGCCGTGGGCGATCGACCGGGTGGCGATGGATTTCGCCAGCGCCGACTTGCCCATGCCGATGACTCCGGCCAGCACCGCGTTGGGGTTGGTGAAGCCCTCGATCCGGCCGCTGTTGTAGAGGGAGAACGGGTCGAAGCAGAAGGCCGCCTCCGCGTGCACATCGCGGCCGATGAACACCCCTTCGGCACCCAGGCCGCCCTCGGCCACGAACGGGTACGCGCCGCTGGCTGTGGCGGTGGTCATCCGGTGGGCGGGCAGGGCGAGCTTGCCACCGCGGGCGGAGGCCGGACCGGGGCGACCGGCGAGCGGGTAGGTGGGCCGCAGATCCGGGTCGAGGGTCCGCTCGGCGCGGTGCTTGGGCGGGTTTCCGGCGAGACGTGCCTGGCGGCGGGCTTCGGTGAAACCGGCTCGGGCGGCACGCTGCTCGGCGCGCGTCGTCTTACGGGGCACGAACAGAGGGGAGGCGCTGGCGCGGGTACGGGGCATGAGCGTTTCTCCAGGTGAGGGGTGGGTCAGCGGCGGACGAGGCCGGTGAACGGGGCGTGCAGGTCGGCCGGAGTGGTGCGCCGCCGCACGAGATGAGCGGCCCCCTGGTGGCGCTGGCAGATGGTCAGCTCCGGTGCTCCCTCGGGAAGACCGGACCGGCACGCCTCCGGTGTGGGGATCTCGCCGGAGTCCGTCCGGGGCGCCGCGTGGTAGGCGGCGTGGAGGTGCTCGGCGGCCTGCCAGATGCGGGTGCGGGCGGTACGGAGCTGGTCGCCCTCGACCGCGACGAGCTGCCCGGTGCGACCGGCGTGGGCGTCGAGCAGCCCGTACAGCGAGACGAGGTGGGCGTGCAGGGCGTCCAGCTCGGCCCGGCTGGTGACCAGCGGGCCGCCCGGGATGTTGAGCGCCCGGTGGAAGTCGAGCGCGGCGGTGGCGAAGGGCACGAAGTCCTGCGCGGTCGGGCTGGCGGTGCGGGACATGAGGGTGCTCTTTCGAAGGGAAGGGTCAGGCAGCGAGCGCGAGCGGCAGGGCGGCGGCGGTGAACGCCTCGGCCTGCTGCCAGGTCAGCGGCCGGAGATCGAGCTGGGCGCCGACAGCGGCGGTCTCCACGACGGCGCAGGCGGTGCGCAGCTCGTCCTCGGTGTCGGCCGAGACGGTCAGCAGACCGGTCAGGGCGACGTCGGCGTGCCCGGCGATGAGCTGGCGTTCGCGGGACTTGATGTCCTGGTACTCGATCGAGTCCGCCTCGGAGTCAACCTGGCCGCGCCGAGCCCGTTCGGCGGCGTCGGCGATCACGCTGGACTTCTTGCGCTGCACGTCGCGCAGGGCGGCGTCGAGGTTCTTCGGCTCGTAGGAGAGCGAGAGCGTGCGTCGGACGCCGCCGGTGAACAGGAGCTGGTGCAGGAAGCCGGCCGACGTTTCGGTGCGCGGCCAGTTCTCCACCCAGTAGGTGGTGTGCACGGCGGAGTCGGTGGCGATGTGGTCCGCCTTCTCGACCACCACGACGGGGCCGGCGACGGCGGGCTCGGCCTCGGGGCGACCGGCCGTGGACCAGCGGTCGAGTGTCGCCAGCGCCTTCGGGTCGTAGGAGGTGCGCACCACGGCGGCGATCTCGCGGGCGGTGAGCCAGCCCGTCGGGGTGAGACCCGCGGTTCGTGCCGCCTGGTCGAACGTGGAGGTGAGCTGGGCGAGGACGCTGAAGGCACCGGTGAGACCGCCGCCAGCCTGGTTGATCAGCCGGCGGGCCGCCTTGGGGTCCAGGGACACCGCGACGTACGCCTCGTGCGGGGCGGCTGCGGGGCCGGCGCTCTGGATCAGCTCGTTGTAGATCGCGCCGGCCATCGAGGTGTCGGGTCGGCCGTGCTCTTCCCAGTAGCGGCGCAGCGCGTCGCCGGAGTCGGGGATGGTGCGCTCGATCACCTGGATGCGGGCGATCTGCCCGGTACGGGCGAGGGCTGCCAGAGCGCGTCCCCAGCCGCCGACGTTGGCCTGCTGGGTGCCCGGGTCGAGCAGGGCGTAGGCGCGGGAGGAGACCTTGACCACCGCGGTCAGCGTCCCGGTGTGCGGGTTGTGGACCGCGCCGTACTTGCCATCGGGAGCAGTGGTCACGCGCAGGCTGGCAGCGGTGCCGGGGAGGTGGAGCAGTCCCTCGCGAGTCGGCCGGCGGGAGGGCCGGGTGAGCCAGACGAGCTGGCCTCGCATTCGGCGCAGCGCGTATCGGACGACGATCGGGGCCCAGTCCGCCAGAGCACGGCCTCGGTGGCGGACGAAGACGAGCAGGGCGATCACGGCCCACAGCGGGATGAGCTGGAGGGCGCCGACCACACCGCGGGCGAGGATCACGGCGAGCAGGAGGAGGCCGGTGAGTCCGGCGACGGTCAACTGCGGGACGGTCAGGCCGAGCAGGACGCCGCGCCTGCTGCGGTGCGGGAACTTCACGGTGGGCGTGGAGGACTGGTGCTTGCCGGACATGGTGGTTCCAGACGGTGGGAGCGGGCGGAGGACGGGGCGCGCGGCGCTCTTCTGGACGTCATGGCGAAACCTTCCTGCTGGTGGGGAGGCGGGGGCGGGCCGTGGAGTGCGGCCCGCCCCCGGGGATGTGGGTCAGGAACCCGACGGTGGCTGGGTGGGATACACCCAGTTCGACGGCGTCGCGGAGCCGGTGGCCGACGGACCGGACGCGGACGCCGGAGTGCCCGAGGCCGAAGGTCCGGGGTCGGCTGGCGGCATGGAGGTCATGTCGCCGCCCGGAGCCGATGCGGCTGCGAGGTGACCGGAGCCGCCCGCAACGCCTTGGGCAGTTGATTCGGACCCTTCCGGTTCGTCCTCGCCAGGACGTGTGATCAGCGGCGGGATCCCGGGGCGCCGGATCAGAGCCCGGCCCTTGTCGCCGCTCGCGTTCGGGTCTTCGCCGTACCGGAAGCGGGATTGCTGCTTGGGCGGGCCGGCATCGATGCCCTCCTTGCTGAGGTTGCCGCCGGAGGGGTTGATGCCGGAGGCGACGCCATCGGTGCCCGCGCCCGGGACCTGGTTCGGACCCTGCGGAGCGGGGGCGCCGGTGCTGGCCCGCAGTGCGAGGCTGCCTGCGGTCTTCGCGGCTCCTGCGGCGACCGCCATGCCGGCGACGCCGGTGCGGTGCATGTCGTCATGGCCGCCGCCGTCGCTGGCCCAGTGGACGAACTTGTACGTCGCGTAGGGGCAGAGCAACACCAGCACCATCACGACGATGCCGGCCATCGCGTCGGACAGGGCCGCCATTCCGTCGCTGGCGTCGGTCTTGCCCATGGCGGAGACGCCGATGAGGAAGACGACGGTCATCAACAGCTTGGAGACGATCAGGGTGCCGGTGGCCTCGATCCAGCCGCGCCGCCACCGCTTGGCGACTTCCCAGCCGCCGCCCGCCCCGGCGAACACCGCGAGCGCGACCATGATCAGGACACCGACCTTGCGGGCCACCATCACGCCCCAGTAGAGGAAGGCACCGATCGCGCACCCGAAGGCGACCAGCGCGGGCACACCCCAGCCGAGGCCGTACATGGCCCCCATCTGATCGACCTTGATCACATGGCGGATCGCGTCGTCGATCGAGGTGTTGGCGGCTTTGAAGAGGCCGTCGGACAGCGCGTCAACCACGGTGATGGCGACGGTGGTGAAGGCGATGGCGGAGAAGCTGAACAGGACTCCGGTCATGGTGCCGAACGCCGCCTTGGCCAGGGCACGTTCGTCGCGGCGCCAGGCCGCGGTCATGAGCTGGATGCAGAAGATGCCGACGGTCAGAGCGAGGCCGATGGGCAGCAGCAACTCGTAGTTGTCCCGGAACCACCCGGCGTTGAGGTCGATGGCCGTCGTCTTGTTGACGGCCTTGGCGGCCAGGTCGGCCGCGCTGGACGCCAGCTCGCCCGCCGACTTCGCGATCCACGCGCCGAGACCGTCGGTGACGGTGCCGGCGGGGTTGGTGGCGAAGTCGACAGCGCCGCACACCTTGTCCATCAGCGGGAAGTCGCAGACTCCCATGGGTCTTACCTCCGTTCTGGGGCGAGTGTCAGGGCGCGACGGACGGCATGACGCCGACCAGGGCGCAGGAGTGGTGGGGTCGGCACTGGACCGCGAGGGTGGTGGACCGGCTCTCCGCGCCGCCGGCAGCCGAGCCCTTCCAGCGAATCGACTGCTTGCCGGAGACCGTGACGGCGTAGACGTACGCCTGGGTGATCGCCCCGGGGTCGTCCTGGAGGGCCTGGGTAAAGGCATGCGGGAAGTGCCCCTCGTTGATCTTGGCGGTGGCGACCTGCTTGTTGGCCGCCATCTCCTTCCACAGCACGGCCGAGGGGACCGCCTGGTCGACGGAGGCTGGGTCGGCGTACTTCGACTCCGTGGTCAGCCAGCCGCGCAGCGCCTTGCGCAGTTCGGGCTGCGAGTACGCGCGGGTGTCGTACGACCACAGCGCTGCGGCGGCGGCCTTCCCGTACGTGATCGGGTCGTGGGTTTTCGGCGGAACGGGCAGAGCGCGGGGCCGGGTGTGCGGCCCGGACGGTGCCGCGGGCGACGAGGACGCCGTGGGCGAACTCGGCGGTGGGGAAGCGGTATCGGAGGGGCTTCGGCCCTCGCGGGTGAGGTAGGCGGCCAGGCCGGCGAGGGCGACGAGCACCGCCAGGACGGCAGTGCCGAGCAGCGCCCGGCGGCGCACGCGAGATGCGCGGCCGGGGTGGGTGGTGTGCTGAGCCATCAGTGGACCTGCGTCCCGAGCGTCGAGAAGAACGCCACTACACCGTTGGCCGCACCGAGAAGAAGGGCCGCGCCCGCGCTGACCAGCACGCCCTTCTTCCCGTTCGCCTCGGCCTGGTGACCACCGGAGTGGTGACCCCAGGCCCACACGCCCGCACTGACGGCGAGGGCTCCGACCACGGCAATGAGTCCGAACAAGTTGATCGAGCCCATCACCTGCTTGAGGACGTTGAGGCCAGGGAGCCCGCCCTCGTTGGGCTTGATTCCGGGGTCGTAGGCGAGCTGTATGACCTGGTCAGCGAGATACATGGGAACTCCAGTTCGAATGAGCGCACGCCAAAGCCCGGTGGGGCGAACCAGCGGTGCGAGAGGGGAGGTAAGGAGGGGGAGGAGCGCCGGTCAGACGACTCGGCGGGCCGCGAGAATCCGCGATTTCCAGGACGCGACGGTGGTGATCCGTACGACGTCACCGGTGTGCGGGGCGTGGACGATCAGGCCCTGCCCGATCGCCATCCCGACGTGTTCCGGTACGGCGGCCGTCCCCTCGGTGAAGAGGAGGTCGCCCGGCTTGAGGGCATCGACCGAGACGGCCTTGCCGTCCTTGACCTGCGTGTACGTGGTCCGCGTCAGGGTGACCCCGGCGGCCTTGTACGCGCCCTGCATCAGGGAGGAGCAGTCGCAGCGGCCCATCGGGTCTTTGCCGTGGGAGTCGGTGCAAGTGCCGACCCACTGATACGGGGTGCCGAGCTGGCCGAGTGCCCACCGGATCGCCGTCTGTACCTTCGGCGGCGCGGAGGCGGGAATCTTGTACTCCTTCGGCAGTGCGCCCGCCGGGATGGTGCCGAAGTCCGTCCCGTCGCCGTCCGCCGAACAACCCCCCGCGGAATCGGGAGAGGGGCTGCCGGTGTCGGCAGAGCCGGACGGCGACGGGCTCGGCGATGAGCCGCCGGCCTTCTGCAGCAGGGGCTCGATGGCCTTCTGCAGGGCGGTGGCCAGCGGCTCCCATTTGGCGTACGCCTCCGGGAAGCCCGACTTCTGTACCGCCTGGGCGGCCTGGGTGACAGAGAGGGACTGCCAGCCGGAGACCTTCTTGAGCCCTTCGTAGAACTTCGTCGAGGCGTGCACCGGGTCGAGGATCTGGCTGGCCGTACCCCAGCCCATCGACGGCCGCTGCTGGAAGAGACCCAGCGAATCGCGGTCGCCGTAGGTCAGGTTCCGCAGGCCGCTCTCCTGCAGCGCGGTCGCCAGGGCGACGACCTGCCCTCGGGCGGGGATGTTCATCGCGACGCCCGTGGCCTGGACCGTCTTGGCGTTGGGCACTTGGTCGGCAGGCGCGTCCAGACCCGGCACGGAGACCGAGCCCCTGTCGCCGCCGTCCAGGATGGCCTTCACCTGCTTGGCGACGGCGGAGGTGTCCACACCCTGTGCACCGTCGGTCGAGCACGAAGCCGAGGCGGTCCCGGCACCGATGCCAAGGATCGGCAGTGCCAGCAGGAGTGGTCCGGTGGCGCACAGACCGACGAGGGCTCCCGTCGTCTTCTTCACGGCCGTCGCCGTGCAGCGCGACGGTGGTGCGGACCGGTCGAGGGAGGTGGGTCGGGGCGGGGGTGTGTCAGGGCATGCTGCATCGCAGCGGCTCCTCGGTGTTCGAAGGAGACGCGGTGCCGACTTCTCGTGCAAAGCCGTCGGCACCGCGCCGATGTGCATCCGCCTCTCAGCGGGCCCGGGTCAGAGGAGTTGGTAGCTCCCGCACGCCGGTTTCAGGTCACGCGCGGCAGCCAGCCGCGCTCGTAATCTCAGGCAGAGCACAGGGACCTCCTCACGGCGCTCGCGGGCAGATGGGCAACATGCCTCCGACGCTGCTCGATTGGACGAGACGGAACGGATAAGCACAGCTCAACGGGGGTTGAGCAGCGCTCCTTCCCGGTGGCACGGCGAGACAGTAGACCGGGACTCCGGCCGCACCAAACGACTGCCATCCAGGGGCCCGAAGCAGGAAGTCACCTTGTTAGGCGCGGCCGGAATTCGCCGTTAATCTCCGCTGCAACCTCGCACCGACTGCGCGCCGTTGAGCGCTGCACGGAGCAGGTCCAGACTCCGCCGTGCCCGAAGAAAGGCCCTTCCCATGAGCTACACGCTGCACCGAGCCGACGCCCTGACTGTCCTGAAGTCCCTCCCGGACGAGAGCGTCCAGGCGGTGATCACCGATCCGCCGTACAACTCCGGGGGCCGCACCAGCTCCGATCGAACCGGCCGCACTGCCCGCGCCAAGTACGTCACCAGCAACTCGGCGCACGACCTTGCCAACTTCCCGGGCGAGAACCGCGACCAGCGCTCCTACCGCTCCTGGCTCACCGAACTTCTCACCGAGGCGTGCCGGGCCTCGACCGAGCACGCGGTCGCGATGGTCTTCACCGACTGGCGCCAGGAGCCGACCACCTCCGACGCCCTGCAGATGGCGGGATGGACCTGGAGCGGCACGATTCCGTGGATCAAGCCGTCCAGCCGGCCCCGCAAGGGCGGGCCGAAGCAGGACTCGGAGTTCATCATCTGGGGCGTCAAGGGCTCCCTCGACAACACCCGCGACCTCTACCTGCCGGGGCACTACATCGCCTCTCAGCCCCGCAAGGGCCGGGTTCACATCACCCAGAAGCCAGTCGAGGTCATGCAGCAGCTCGTCCAGGTCTGCCCCGAGGGCGGCACTGTCCTCGACCCGTTCACCGGCAGCGGCTCCACTGGGGTCGCGGCCCTGCGCGAGGGACGCCGCTTCGTGGGCGTCGAGCTGTCCGCGCACTACGCCGACGTTGCCGAGGAGCGGCTGCGGGCCGAACTGACGAAGGACGACTTCGAGCTGGCCGGACCGGAGGCATGAGCGTGAGAGCGGAGAGGCCGGGGCCGGCGGCCCGCGACGCCAAAGGGCGGCTGGTGCATCGACTAATCCGATGCGCCGCCGTCTCCGCGGACGGATCGGTCGACCCGTCCAAGGTAGTTATGGCCTTCACACGCTTCGCTCCGAAGAGCGCAGCTGACTCCACCCGCCGCCTCGTCCGCTTCCAGGCAAAGGACTCGCGGCACCAGGATGCGGTGGTCGTGGACGTGGAGTAGACAGCGCAGCATTCTCAATTCCACTGATGCGGCGGGGTGCGCCCGGCAAACGGGAGCATGCCGGACCTGGAGCCCGGCATGCGTCCGCTTCCGCATCCGCGGAGGCACTGCCACTCAAGCAAGATCGGGCGGTCATCCTCAAGGGCTGTTAGACCCGATGAACGAGACCGGTCGGGCTCCACTGCCTACTTTGCCCGTACCCGTCGTCACCAGGATCGATCTCATGACAGCATGATCCTCCGAAAAGGTGGTGGCGAGCTCCAAGGAGGGCAAGTGGATCCGAGTGAACCCCCGTTGATCCAGCGCTTCAAGTCCTGGCTCGAGCCAGCGCCTTCGGCGGAGGACGCTGCTCGGGAGCAGTTCTTCACCAAGGGGCTCGTCGTCCTCGACACGAACATCCTCCTCAGCTTGTACGAGTACACCGAGTCGGCTCGCGAAGACGTGTTCACGGCGCTGGAGGCTGTATCGGATCGGCTCTGGATGCCGCATCAGGTGGGCCTGGAGTTCGTACGCGGGCGGCGAAGCACCTTGGAGTCGCGCAAGGCCGCTCTCACCGGCGCGGCCAAGGACGTCAACCGCCACCTGACGCAAGCCGTGGCATCAGTCATCGCAGCACGCAACGTCGTGATCAACCAGCTGGTGAAGTACGGAGCGCCGCTCGACGCCGGCGAGGAGCTGGCGCTGCTCATCAGCGACTCATCCGTGAGCGCCCTGCTGCAGGAGAACCGCGCCCTGCTCAAGAAGCACCTCGACGGGCTCAAGTCGCAGCACGGGCTGCCGGCGAACCTTGCTGAGGCCGATGATCCCGTCCTCCTCCGCGTGGCTCGCATGTACGGCGACCGCATCGGCGCTCAGCCGGACGACTCCGTACTGCGGGCGCGGATCGAGGAGGCCGTCGGCTTCCGCTTCCCCAACGAGATCCCCCCAGGCTACCGGGACTTCGGCAAGGACACCCCCGTGAAGGCCGCAGGTGACTTCCTGCTCTGGGAGGAAGTCGTCGAGCACGCACAGAGCCTTGCACCCGGATCCCGCATCCTCTTCATCTCCAACGACACGAAGGAGGACTGGTACGAGACCAGGAAGGGCGCCGGGGGCACCCAGCGGCCCTGGCCCAGGCTCTTTGACGAAGTGCGCACGCGGGCCGGTGCGGAACTCCGTATCGAGACCCCCTCCCTCTTCTACGCCGGCATCAAGCAGTTCCTCCACACCGATCTGGACGCGACTACGTACGAAGAGATCGAGCGGGTCTCGTCAGCCCAAGATCTCCCGGCCGACGAGGACGAGGTGACCAGCCTTGTCACCGTGCACAGCGCGGCGCATCTGGCGCCGCCTCGAGGTCTCGCTACCCAAGCAGCCATTTCCGTCGGACTTACCACGACGGGAACGCGGACTGCACTGGAGTCGGCGGCGCCGTCGTTCCGCATCTTCCAGTGGTGGATCATCGGCGTCACAGCCCAGCTGGAGCGGCGAGAGGCTTCCGCGGCTAATTTCAAGATCGATATCGCTGCCGCTGTCCGAAGCGATGAGCCCCCGCACGGCTCGTGGGAACCTGCGACCGTGTTCAAGCCGGGGGACTGGGTCCACCGTGATTCCTGCTGGATCGCGGCCTGGTTCATCCGGCTCCTGAACGAGCTGCCGAAGCACGACCACCCGGTCCTCCGAAGCCTTGCCGCGCAGCAGGCCGAAGCGAATCGGTCGGCCTCTGAGTAGGCCGGGCCACCGCCGCAGGACCGCCCGAACGACCCCGTTTGCATCCCACCTAGCCACCCGCGCCCTGCTGCGGAGCAGCGCGCTGAAGAGGAGCCATGGAGAACGAGGAAGCGTACGCCGCCTGGAAGCTCCACAAGCCCAATACCAAGTTCGCCGTAGACGAGCTGGCGACTCTGCTCGGAGCGGCTGATGAGTCCGCCGAGGCGGTCTTCAGCGCCTACCTGTTTGCGAAGAAGGCCATGGCCCGCTCGATGCAGGAACTGCTCCGCGCCACCCTGCCGCCGTCACGTCCTGCCTTTGAAGAGCTGCGTTCGCGCGTCGGTGAGACATTGCAGGAGCGCTTCGGCGACCGGATCCCCGAGAGGTACCTGGCTGTCCCGTACGACTCCGCCGCCTGCCAGGACCTGTTCGGGCTCCTGCGCGAGCACCTGGGCAAGCCGGTGGATGCGGCCGTCCTGCGCGCCATCAATGCGGATGACGTCCACACTGAACGGCGCATCCGCGAACTGCGGGAGCTCGGTCTCCGCATCGATTCGGTGAAGCGCGACGGATTCGGTGGCTACCTGCTGGCGTCGCTGGATCTCGATCCCGCCCTGATGCCGACCCTCGTTGCCAAGGCGATCAAGAAGGCACCCCTGCCTGAGGCCGAGCAGAAGAAGCTGATCGCTGCCCTCGACCGGTGACTCAGCTGATGCGCGGACCCTGCCCGCGCATCAGCTGATCGAGGAGTTCCGCCAAGGCGCCGATGTTGTGGAGGCCGACGCACTCCCAAGGACATACGGCGCGTCCGCGCCCCTCCACCGTAACGCTCAACTGCGTGCAGGGGTTTGTAGCCCGGGGGCAACCTCGCGTCTGTCCGTTGCCGCAGTCTGCGAACTCGGCTTGTAGCCCGATCGGATTGAGTCGACCCTCTCTGAAGCCCGCGAGGTCAGCGGCCTCTAGGATGACCCTCCTGTGAGCCGAGGTCACCCTGGGTACAACAGCTAGCCGTCCGTTCGCGGGGGTGACGGCATGGTTCTGCATGAAGAGTGGGGGCTCGGAGTGGGGTTCGCGGCGTATGTCGAGTGGCAGGACGCACTGGAGCATGCGTTCTTCAGTGAAGAGTGGAACGGCCAACCGGTCGTCCTCTTCGTTGACGAGCGCGAGGCCAGGTCGCTGCAGCGGAAGTGCGGGGTCAGTGTTCCGCTGGCAGAGGCGGTCAAGCAGGTCGTTCAGCCAACTGCGCCACGGCCGTTTCAGGCGGTGGAGGACTACGAGTCATCGCGACGGGATGACAGCCGCGCTCCGTCAGTGCTGCCGCTGCTCGCCTGCTCCGTCATGGCCGCCACTCGGATGGCGAACGACGGAGCGCACAGGGCCAACAACTACCACGACCGCTTCTCTGAACTCTTGGCGGACAGGGCCGGCGTTCTGACGTCTCAGCATTACCTCCCCGTCGCTGAAATGTGGCGGCGCCTGGCTGCATGGCAGGTGCGAAGGGGTGGTAAGCGCGGAGTGTGCACCATCCCCTCGAGGGAATCCCTTCCCCACCACCAGGCCCGAATCGGCTATGCCCTGTCCCAGGCCGTGCTGCGGGACTCGGATCGTCAGCAACTGCTTCGGTTCTTCAACGTCATGCGCGCAAGGGACGAGGCCTCATGGCCCTTGCCGGGGGACGTGCTGACTGACGGGATCAGTGTCTGGGACTACGAGGCCAAGTTCTCCAAGTCCTTCCAGCACTCGCTGCGCGACCCTGATTTCCGTCCTCTTGTCGAAGACTTGCTGGCGGCAATCGCGGACGCTTGGGACGGGTCTGACACCTACATCCCGCACGGTTCGCTGCGCGGGGAGCTGCTCGTGCGCTTCGAGAGCCGTCGGCTGGGATGGCTGGCCCGCCTGGCGCACCCCGGTGACCCGGAGTACCAGCTGGAGAACGGTTTCAGCCTGCGCCGGATCGGGGCCACTGAGTACTACATGCCGGAGGGGCTTCCCCTCCCGACAGCTCGCAGTCTGCACCGGGGGGTACAGCTGCACGGAGACGGCATCGCAGTCTCCCGCTCCGCCTCGCCCCTCGTTCTGCTCCGTCAGAACGTCGCTCTGGACTGCCGAACCAGTGCGGAGCGATTCTCGCCGGGCGAGGACCACATGATCCTCTCCGCGCCCGAAGCGGCTCCCGACGTTGAGCGACTCCTCAGGCGTGCGGCTTCGCCGGGACGGAAGAAGGAGCCGGGACGCCTCTCCTGGATGCCGGACGGATGGACTCTCCACCATCATGTGGTCTTTGATGATCCAGTCGCTCTTCGCTCGGCCATCCTCGATACCGCGGGCGCGGTGGTAGGGACGCTGCCGGCAGCGCAATTCAAGGCCCGCTTGCAAGGCGGGCTCCTGATCGCGCCGGACATCAGCAGCAGCCTCTACCTGACGGGTGGCGAGCCGGACCTTGCATTGCCTGGTGGCGCCCCCGGCAGGGTTCTCCTTGACGGCCTTGACGTGCCGTCAAGGCCCCGGACTGCTGCACCGCTGCGGCTCTCTGACTGCGGACCCGGCCTCGGCAGGCACACGGTCCAGGCAGGCGGAAGCAGCTTGGAGTTCACGACCGCCGAGTCGGCTCCTTCGCTTCGCGAAACAGCTGCTCCAATCGGCTTTCCCTTCGTCGGAGGGCGCGCCGAGGCATACGCCGGACAGGCCAGCGGCGATACAGCGATCCGAGGTGCCGCGCTTGACACACACCTGGCAGAGGCTGATGCCGAGTGGCCTGTCCTGCTGTGCCGCCGCGGAGCCGATGAGACTCTCTTCCTTTCAACCGACGGACGTGGGTGGCGAGTTGCCGAACCCGACGTCCCGGGGTGGTGGGAGAGGCTGCCGGAGACCCCATCGGGGTACTGCTTCGAAGTCCGCGTTCCGGCCTGCGGTGGATGGATCTTCCAGAACAGCCGCGCTACCTGGCGCCTTGAAGCAGCGCTGCCAGCCTTTCCCAGCCTGAAGCCGGAGACGCACTTCGGTCGATGGGCTCAGGCTGTACGGGCTGTAGCTGACGTCGGCACGGGGGACGAGTGGGAAGCGTGCGTACGGCTCGCGCAGGGGGCGATGCGGTGATGGAGGTCGGGGACCTGCTCCTCAGGTGGGCTAGCGAGATCGGTGACGGGAAGATCACTGACTTCAGGGCAGCCCTCACTTGGATAACCCGCAGCCGGGGGATCAGCGTCCGTGAAGGGGCGGAAGGGCGGTGGCTGCGGGATGTATCGGCGCTCGGCTACATCGATGTCGACTGGCGGGCCGGCCTGTGGGCTGTAGCGCCGCCCGTATTGACGACCCTTCCTTACTCGGACGGTCTCGCACTCCTTACGGGTCGGCGCTCCGCGGCCATCAGCAGAGCTGTGGAGGATCTCTACGACGCCGGCGAGCGGATCCATTGGATTCGCAATGAGACCGCTGAAGGAGACATCGCCGTGCCCGACACCGTGCTGTTGGGGTACGAGCACCCTGACAAGCTCGTACAGCATGCGGAGAAGGTCGGATGCACGTTTGTGCCCTGCGCGTCCCTCCGTCTCTTCGCCCTGCTGCCGGAACTGGCGCCCGGCTCCCCGGCTGCTCCTCCGGCCATCGGCAATGCCCACACGGTGGAGCGCTACAACCACGAGAACCGGCAGTACGAACCCGCACAGTCGTATTCCGAAGAGGGACTCTACCGGTGGCGCAGCACTGACTGGGCGCGCCTCGTGCAGATCCGGCGGGGGCAGGAGTGGCACAGCACGGAGCATGAGAACGGCGTCTTCTTGGAGCACGCCAGGCTTGGGACCGGCACCATGCGGTGGCGGCCGGAGTCCGGAAAGGGCCGTGAGCGGACTGGCAGGCTCTCTGTCGACTGGGGAGCCCCGCTTCCGCCCCTCCACGCAAGAGCCGCCGTTCTGTGCACGGGAATCCAGCCCCGGATCCATGAGAAGGCGCAAATCGTCCGCTACGACAACATTCCCCGGCACGCAGCCGAGAAGCTGGCCGCATCACTGCTCCAGCAGCTCGAAGTCGAGGAGCCTGCAGTCTCCCGGAAGGCCGCACGATGACTTCTTCGTCCCCCCGCCCGGGCCGTCCCTCGGCGTCTGACATCCCCGGCTCGTTCCGAGCGCTGAGGGACACCCTCATGCGGTACTACGACACGCCGTTTGCGGTCGATGACGAATCCGTCATGCGCGAGAGGCGGGATCTCCTCAACACGGACGGCGGGGCGTGGAGGGAGCCGCTTCTCGAGCTGCGACCGCAGTACCAGATGAGCGGGATGCCTCTGGAGGACTCCTTCCGGGCAGCCGGGGCGCACCCCCAGGCAGCGGATTTCGCCCGGTTCGCGCTGCCCGACGGCGTGGAGGAGCTCTTCCGCCATCAGCACGAGGCTCTTGTCAGTGCGTGCGGAGACGGCCGTGACTTCGTCGTTACCGCTGGTACTGGTTCAGGCAAGACCGAGGCATTCCTGCTTCCGCTGATTGCAGATCTCGTGGCCGAGTCTTCTCAATGGACCGGGCGGGGAAGCACGCAGTCCCGCTGGTGGCAGGACGGTGAAGGGTTCGCTCCCAGCCGGAGCGGCGAGCCCGGGCATCCGGCAGCGATGCGGGCCCTCGTCCTCTACCCGACCAATGCCCTCGCCGACGACCAGCTGGTGCGGTTGCGCCGGGCGCTCGACAGCGATCCGGCCCGTGCGTGGCTGGACCAGCACCGCAATGGCCACCGCTTCTACTTCGGCCGCTACACCGGGGCCACCCCCGTCTCCGGGCCTTCGGACTCCCGCCCCGCTCTGGACCGGATGCGCACCTACATGACGGGACTCGAGGACCGAGAGAACCGCAGCGGCAAGAAATCTCATGACTTCATTCCGCGCGTAGGCGGCTCCGAGATGCACGCCCGCTGGGACATGCAGCATGCTGCTCCCGACATCCTGGTCACCAACTACTCGATGCTCAACATCATGCTGACCCGGCCGCGGGAGGATCCGCTCTTCCGCGCCACTAAGCGATGGCTTGAGACCACCCCGGGGGCCCGCTTCACTCTCGTCCTGGACGAACTCCACATGTACCGGGGAACGGCTGGAACCGAAGTCGCCTACCTGCTCCGCAAACTCCGCCACCGCCTCGGCCTGGACTCAGCGCCGGACAGGTTCCGTGTCCTCGCCGCGTCAGCCTCTCTGGAAGCCGGACGCGACGACGACTTCCTAGAGGCGTTCTTCGCTCTGCCGAGCGGCCGGCAGACGGTGATCCCCGGCCACCTCGTGATGCCCGCGCCGCGGCCAGTCGACCTTTCGGAGCATCTGAGCGCACTCTCCGGGGCCGCCGCCCAGCAGCTCACGAGCAAAGAGGCCAACGAGCTCCTGGACTCCACCGGCGCTGCCGACGCACTCGCCCTGACGCTTGCGCCGGAGGGAAAGCCGCAGGCTATGGCGCTCCCCGATGCGGCCGAGAAGCTCTTTCCCGGCGCGCCTACGCACGACGGGCAGGCAGAGGGATTGCGGGGTGTCCTCAGGGCGCTCGCTGTCGCCGACGGGAAGGGGCGCCCGAAGCTCCGCGCCCACATGTTCTTCCGCAACATCGACGGCATGTGGGCCTGCTCAGACCCCATGTGCCCCGACGTGCCCGGGGAGCGGACTCCGAAGCGCCGTGTCGGCCGCCTGTTCCGTACGCCCACCCCTCGGTGCAGCTGCGGCGCGCGCGTGCTGGAGCTCCTGTACTGCCAGAGCTGCGGCGACCTCATGCTCGGCGGATACGCCGTGCCGTCCTCGATGGGGCGTGAGGCGTTCAAGGGCTCACTCCATACGGATTTCCCGGACTTCGACCGGCTGCCGGACGAGGTGACCGGCGCCCCCGATGCGGGCAACTACGTTGTCTACTGGCCGCGTACTGCGGCGCTCGGCACGGAGGAAGCGTCGTGGAGCGGTGGCGAGTCGAACAAGGGGCGCCGTGCGGCGTTCGAGTTCCGGGAGAGCCGGTATCTGCCGGACACCGGGCGCCTGGTCAACGACAAGGCCAGTCCGACCGGGTGGTCCTTCCACGTGGTGCCCGACCGGAAGGGGGAGGGCAATCCCATCGACCTCAAGTCCCTGCCGGCCGTTCCGACCCGCTGTCCCGCTTGCGGGGACGACTGGGAGCAAAGGCAGGTCCGCGACGCCCGAACCGGGGCGATGAAGCCGGTGGGCATCGACCACCCCTCTCGTCTGCGCAGCAGTCCGGTGCGGCGGATGCGTACCGGCTTTGAGAAGCTCAACCAGGTACTGACCTCCGAAGTCCTCGGCCACCTTCCGGACGCAGAGCGCAAACTCATCGCGTTCTCGGACAGCCGTGACGATGCTGCGGATCTCGCGAGCGGCCTGTCCCTGCGCCACTACCAGGACCTCCTCCGCCTCATGGCGGCCGAAGCCGTTCAGGAGCAAGGCGATCCGCAAGCGGACCTTCGGCTGTTCAAGGCCTTCTACGGTGATGGAGGCGCTTCCACCGACCGGGACCAGGCAGTCGCAGCCATTACGCGGCTGCGCGGCAGGCATCCGCGAGAAGTAGCCGACCTCAAGGACATCCTCCAGGACGACCCGCTCGCCGACCCTGCGCGGATGCCGGAACTCGAGTCTGTGCTCGGCCGCCTGCCGTCGTTCTCAGATCTGCGCTACGACCTTCGAGGCCGCCTGCTCGACCGGGGGATCAATCCTGGCGGCCCAGCGGCGTCCTTGCAGGACCACAAGGGGATCCGGTGGACGTCCCTCTTCGACTGGAAGGGCGACCGGGGACGCAAAGCCGGCCTTACCGGTGACCAGGAGGAGTTCCTCTCACGAATCGAAGACAACCTGGGCCGAGAGTTCGTGCAAGGGCTGTTTACCGGTGCCGGGATGGACTTCGAGTCCCTCGGGCTCGGCTGGCTCAGCTTCTCCGACGACCGGTCCCCAGTCGACCTGCCCACGGGCTCCGACCTCTCCCTGGCCAGGGCCAGCCTGCGGGTCCTGGGCATGATGCGCCGCTTCAAGGAACTGCGCGGCGGCTCTGAGAAGCCGCCGGCACCGCTGGCCCGATTCTGGAAGGCCGTCGCCCAGAGGGAAGGTGCGGAGTACGGGGATGTGATCGATCGCGTCCTCGGAGTCTGGGGAACCGCCGTCGTCCAGTACACGATCGATCCTGCCAAGGTCTCTTTGAGGGTGGGCAGCGGGCGCACCTGGACCTGCCCCACCTGCCGCCGCCCCCACCTCCATCCGGGCGCGGGTATCTGCACCAAGTGCCGAGCCCAGCTGCCCGCGGACCCGCAGAAGTACGAGGGCGCTCTCAACGACGACTACTACGCCTGGAAGGCGGAGAGCGGCACCGGAGGGTTTGCATTGCGCGCCGCCGAACTCACTGGTCAGACCGATCGGATCGAAGCGCAATCCCGTCAGGCGAGGTTCCAGGACGTCTTCCTCGGCGAAGACGACGTCGAGGCTGCCGACGGCATCGAAGTCCTCTCGGTGACAACGACCATGGAGGCCGGCGTCGACGTCGGCTCCCTCCACACCATCATGCTGGCCAACATGCCGCCCACGCGGTTCAACTACCAGCAGCGGGTCGGACGCGCAGGCCGTCGGGGCAATCCGACCGCTGTCGCCCTCACTGTCTGCCGAGGCCGCAGCCACGACGAGCACTACTTCGCCCGGCCTGAGGAGATCACCAACGCGCCGACTCCCGCTCCCTACCTCGCGCTCGGCATGGAGTCCGTCTTCAAGCGGGTCCTACTCGGCGAAGTGCTCCGCCAGGCGTTCGCTTCTATCGCCGCCGCGGGGGCTTCCAAGAGCACGCCGCTGACTCAGAACATCCACGGTGAGTTCGGTACGGCCCAGGACTGGCCGACGCACTCCGATGCGGTCCGTAGATGGGTCGCGGAACACCAGGGCGATGTAGCCGCGGCTGGACGGGCGCTCCAGGCCCGCACACCCGAGGCGGTCGCGTCTCTTGACCCAGCGGCCTGCGCCGATGAACTCATCGACCAGATCGATCAGGTCGCCGCTGCCCCTACCGGCCATTCCGACCTGAGCCAGCGCCTCGCTGAGTCCGGCCTGCTTCCCATGTTCGGCTTCCCCACCAGGGTCCGCTACCTCTACACCCGGCTGCCAGATCGGAACTTCCCGTGGCCGCCGGACGGAGCCATCGACCGGGACCTCTCCCTCTCCCTCACCAAGTTCGCCCCCGGCGCGGAGACCCCTCGCGACGGTCGTCTGCACCAGTCGATGGGCGTTGTCTCCTTCCGTCCGGGCCGAACGAAGCCCATCGCGCAGGAGGAGCCCTTCGGACCTGAGAACTGGGTTGCCATGTGCCGTCTCTGCGCGCACATCCAGCCCGTGGGCCAGGAAAGCGACGCCGTCTCCTGCCCGGCGTGCGGGGCCTCCGGCCGCAGCTACACGGCGTTCCCCTTCCGCGAACCAGCAGGTTTCCGCGCAGGAGAGCCTCGAGACTACGACGGATCCCGCGAGTGGGGCCGCGGCGGAGCGAGCACGCGCACTGCTGCCGACCTCGAGAACGACGCCCCCCGTGTACCCCGTACGGCCGACGACTGGCTCGTTGTCCATGCTGGCAGCGGCAGCCGGTACACCATCAACAGCAACAACGGCCGCCTCTTCCGCTTCAAGAAGGCCAATGGCCCGTGGCGCGGTTATCACGTCGTTGACAGCCCCAAAGCCCAGGCAGACCTAGAGACCGCATTGGGCGGTGCCGAGCACACGGACATGCTCTTCATCGGCGCCCGTGCCGCTGTCGATCCCCAACGGGGCCTCAGGTTCGACATCTCCGAGTACGGCCAGGAGCACGGTTTCGCCGATGCAGTGCACGGCCGCCGAGCTGCTTGGTACTCCTTGTCCGCACTGCTCCGCCGGGCCGCGGCCCCACATCTCGACGTGCAGTCGGAGGAGCTCATTGCCGGCATCCACGGGTCCGCCTCAGCCGCCTCCCCTGTCTTCGCCTACCTCGCTGACAGCCTGGAGAACGGCGCAGGATTCAGCACCCGTCTGGGTGCAGCGGATGAGATCGACAAATTCCTCGTGAAGGTCGTTGCCTATCTGGAAGAGCTCGGCGCAACCCACGCGGATGAATGCCTCGGATCCTGCTACCGCTGTCTCCGCGACTACTCGAACATGCGCCTGCATCCCCTTCTCGACTGGCGGCTCGCCCGTGACCTGATGGGCGTCCTGCACGGCGGCGGCCTGCAAGTCGACACCGCGGCCCACGAAACACTGCTTGACCGCTGGTCCAGGGACCGGACGGAGATCGAAGCGGACATCCGTCGGACGCCCGCTGGTCTGATCGCGGTGGTAGACAGCGATTTCTCGGAAGAGCCCCTTGCTGTGGCGGTCAAGCACCCCTTGGAATCAGCTGAGTCTGGTTCCATGGCGCTGCGGCTGAGGAAGCTGTCAGAGGCGGCTGCCGATCTGGGCATCGCCGAGCGGACCGCGTTCGTGGATGCCTACTGCCTGGACCGGACCCCGGCAGCAGTGACCTCCGCGATTGCCCGGTATGCCGAGGACGAGCTGTGATAGGTAACCCGCTCTTCTCGCATTCTCCCGAACCTGCGCCTGAGGTCGGCGGAGCCGCGGCAGCACGCTTGGAGCTCCTCGAGAGGGAACGGCAGCGCCGACTCTCCCTGATCGCTGCCCGGGCCGCAGGCAAAGAGGTCCCCGCTCCTGCGGCCGCCGCGTCCTGCAGCCCTGAGCCAGCCGAGTCCGTACTGGAGAGCTCTCCCGCGGCCCGACTGCCCGAAGGCTTCAGCTCCGAGGAGCAGTGGAGGGCTGCAGTCGGCGCAGTGCAAGACCTTGCCCAAGGCGTACGCGCAGCGGGCTTCCCGGCAACAGCGCTCGAAGATGGGACAGCGGACGCCGCCAAGGACCAGTTGGCGGCGTCCGCCCTCTCCGCCGTTCTACCGCTGCCCTCCATCGCAGCCGTCTGCCTGCTGGCTGAAGCCCTCGACGCTTTCCCGGATCTGCTGCCTCATCTGCAATCGGCTCGGGCAAGGGCGCTGGCCGACGACTTGCCCGGCCGGATCCCTGATGGCCACAACAGCGAGCAGGGCGCCGTAGTCCGGAGTGAGGATTCAGACGCGGCATGGAGACGCTATACCTCCTACATCCGGGTAACCTCGCGGATTCGCATCACTGAAGAGGCACAGCAGGAGCTGCTGCAGCACTTGCCGTTGCCCGTCATCGACGACCTGATCGACCAGGGGCGCCTCCGTAACCGTGGTCTGGGCTCTGCCGACGACCGAAGCCTCTACTTGCAAGCGCGTATAGCTCCGGCGCAATTGCCCACCCACTTGATCGCGGAACTCGGCTGGGAGGATGAGATCTTCCGGCGCAGTTGCATCACGCGGCTCGCGCAAGGCGACGTCACGGCCATCGACGACCTGATTCCGCACTCAACGGAGCCTTGGTCGCTGGCCTCCCAGCTGAGAGCAGTCCGCAAAACCGGCGAGCTCCCAAGGGGGCTTACTGACCGCAAGTGGCTGTGGCCCGTCTTGGAGAAGACGGCTCCTATGGCTCGGATAGACCTGGCCGCTCAGAGGGAATTCGCCAGCTGGTTCATGGTCCGGCGGATTCTCTGGATGGTGAGGAACGGCTGCCTCGCGGAGCTGCACGGTGACCACGATCGCGCGGAGATGTTCTTCCGGCGCGCGTGGGATGAGACAAGAGCACTGCAGAGGCTGACGACGGCCGCCAGGTGGGAAGCTCACAACGTTCGTGCCTTTCTCCGGATCCTTCGCGCCTCGCCCAAGCCGTCGTATGAAGAAGCCCTGGAAGAGATCCACCCGTCCTCCGATCGCAAGAGGTCTGGAGAGGATCGGCTGCCAGCGCGAGCCAGCGCGAACCTGGCGCGCAACCGAGACATCATTCGGAATCTTCAGCACCGCCGGGAGAGCGACTACGTCCTGAATCCCTACCTCGCACTCGGACTCCGGGATCTGGCCCCCGAGTCTGAATGGAAGACCGCTTGGCGGTCACTGCGCCGCCACCTCGGCGGAGAGGGGGAAGCAATGGCGAACCAAGCCAAGGACGCTATCCAGGATGAGGAGCGCGGCCATGCAGTGCCCGGATCCTTCCGGCTGCCGATCTCTCCGGAAAAATGGGAGGTGCCGCCTGCGGCCGATGCGCCGTTCCACGATGGAGCCCGGCCTCTGCCGCGCCGTACCGACCCTGCAAGCGCCGGCGAACGCGAGTACGCCAGGAGCCAGGCTGCAGAAGGCATCCTGCGGTATGCGTGTACCGGCCTGGGACTGCATTTTGCGCCAGGCAGCAGCCCAGTCCCCCCACCTGAAAGCAGCATCCAATGAGTAGTAATCCGAATAAGCGCAGGATGTCCTCGAAGGGAAAGTGGCGGCAGAGTACCGACCGAGGCGGCAATCCTTCCGGCGAGGCCGCTCAGAGGCATCAAACCGCTCCCGCACGGCAGGTGCCGCCCTCTTCCAAAGTCGCTCGGCGCGACGGCGGCCGGGCGGTGGAGCGCGATCGTCCGGTCCAGATCCGGATCGGGCCAGGCCATCCAAGGGTTGCCGCTGGAACATTCGATGCTGCTGCCCTACTTTCCGAGCTGCTGTCCGTGCTGGAACCCAGAATCGAGGCCGGCTTGGGATCTCTCCGCGAAGCCCTAAGCCACCAGGATGGCGCCAACGACACCGCACGTGCTGCGCGATCAGCGGGAAAGCAGATCGCAGACTCCGTACGCGCCGGCGTGGTCGAAGGCATGAGGGTGAGAGAGCGGCATCTCGCCCAGTTGGCGGTAATCGATCGGGCAGCAGCGCACGCATCGTCTCTTCGGGAACTCCGGGACCGGATCGAGACCGAGCTGGGTCTCGCTGGTCTCCAGCGCGTGATCGAGCCTGGTGACCTCTCAGCGTTCAACCTGGCGCGGTCGAACGAGGGAAGTGCTGCCGATGGCCCCCCGGCAGAAGGTGACGCATATGAGGTGCTGAGCCCCGCCTACTTGGATACCGAGACCAACCGAACAATCGAGTCCGGCTGGTTGCGACCCTTGGAGGCCGGATCTGCGAAAGCTCCGCCGCGCGGAAAGGAGCACGGGAGCTCCTCGCGCCCTCACCTGCAGGGAAGGCTGCCTAATGACGACAAGTCGGCTGCGAAGCCCTCAGAGCAGCCTAAGGCCGGGGGAGACGTGTCCGATACGCGGCATCCTCCGGAGGGCGACCGGCAGCAGACGGTAGAACGGTCGGCAACCGGTCGTCAGGTAGGGCGTGTTGGACAAGGGGACGCAGATGGCGGCCCGTCCGGGAAGTTGCCCCTCCGGCAAGCCGAAGTGGCTGGCAAAGTCGCACCTCAGGTGAGCGCGGACGAGTGCGTGAAGCACTCTGCGGACCGGTCGGCGCCTCCCGCGAAAGCCTCCCCAGGCGGACGGGCTTCGGGGAGCGGGGCCGTCTCCCCACACGTACGTGCCTACGCGGCGAAGCTCCGCGGAACAGACCAAGCAGGATCAAGCGATCACGCTGACGACGAGGGGGACCAGTGACTTTCGGAATCGACTTCGGGACCAGCAACTCGGTCGTCGCACGCTCGGACGGGTTGTCGAGCGAAATCGTTGCTGTCGACGGTGGCAACGTGCCTGCGCAGTGGCGCCTCCCAGAGTTCGAGGACCTCTTCCCCTCAGTCCTCGGGATCCGGGAGCTGCAGCGCACGCTCTGCTTCGGCTGGACGGCGAAGACGTCTTCAGCCATCCCGATCGACGCAGTCAAGCGCATGCTTGGAACCCGTTCTGCGGGCATTGAGCAAGCTGATGCCGACAGCCCTCTGCTCGATGAGCACCACATCTGGCTCGGCGGACAGCCGTTCCGCAGCACGGCTGCAGCGGCAGCCCTCTTCTCCCAGATGAAGGAAGCCGCACAGCGCAGTTTCCTCGACCTCAGTGAAGCTGTCATCACAGTCCCTGCGAATGCGACCGGCGGGGCCCGATACCGCACACGTGCGGCTGCGCGATTGGCCGGCATCAATGTGAAATCCCTCCTCAACGAACCGACCGCGGCAGCGATCTCGTATGCGAATGAAATCGACATCGCGGGAAAGCTGCTGATATTCGACTGGGGCGGCGGAACTATCGATGTCACCTTGCTGGACTACGACGGCAAGTACTTCGAGGAGCTGTCTTCTCGAGGCGTCGCGGCACTCGGCGGTCTCGAATTCGATGAAGCGCTAGCTCGGATCGTCCTGGAGAAGCTGGGTGAGATCCCTGACAAGATGTCGCGTGATGATCGTGACAGATGGCGCAGACTTGTTGAGCTCACGAAGATCTCACTGTCGCGACGGAATGTTCCCGAAGTGCCTCTCGACATCCCAGCGCTTGGGAAGTCACTCAACATCTCCCGTGCCGAGTACACCGCGGCGGTGGCCCCGCTGATCGAGCGGGCAATGGAACCGCTGGCGCAGTGCCTGCAAGACACGGGTTTCACTCCAGCCGACGTGGACGCAGTCCTGATGATCGGCGGTACTTCCCAGATCCCCGAGGCCCGGGACGCGGTCGCGAGTATCTTCGGCTCTGACCGCATCATCCCGCCCGAGCTCTGCAACCCCATGACGGCTGTGGCCCGCGGCGCTGCCATCTACTCTGCTGCGCTTGATGATCCCGACCACAAGGACCGCTTCAGCCTGGTCACCAACTACGACCTCGGGACTGCCTTCGATGCCGGCCCGCGCAAGGGGTTTCAACCTGTGATCCGCCGGAACCGGACCCTCGCCGCAACCGGTGAGTGCCGCTTCCTTCCCTCGCGCCCCTTCGCTTCCTCTGTGACCGTAGAGATTGTCGAAGGCGAGAATGGATACCCGGCCGACAGCGACCGCGCCTTTCCTCTAGCCGGTCTGGAAGTGAGGCTTCCGAAGCCTGAGCAGGATCCCGAGCGGAATGCCCTGCTCGTCCGGTTCATCTACGATCACAGTGGAATCCTGACTGTGAAAGTGACGCATGAGTCGACTCGGCGTCTTCTTTTCAGTGGCGAGATCGACTCCTTCGGAAAGGATGGAACTCCACTTCAAGAAGGGTTGCAGGGCGAGCTGGTCCGACTTCTTTCCCTTACGGGTGCTCCACTGATGGAGCAGGGTGAGCAGCCTAAAGAGCCGAACGGTGCGAAAAGGCAGGAAGACCGCCCCCGCCTAGACTCAGGACTGACCGTTAACGGCGTTCCTCAAGCGGCGGTTTGACCCGCATCGGTGGGAACGCTCTCCGACCCCCTCGGAGGTGCGATTGCGACAGTCAGCTGATCTTGGAGCGGTGCTGGGTGAAGAGATCGTGGCGCTGGTGGTCGTCTTGGCCGACGAAGGCCTTGAACTCGCCGATGCTGTACGCGGCGGCTCCGTTGGAGCGCGTCACCGTCGTCATCTCGAAGTCGTGCTTGAGGTGGTTGAGGTGCCGCTCCACCGTCGGCTGGTCCATGGCCGTGCCCGCCGCCGCGAGCTTGGCGATGATCTGGTCGACTGAGAGTGCCCGCGTGCTGCTGCGCAGCAGCTTGTAAACAGGGTCAGTGACGACATCTGCGGTCTCGACTAGGTCGTGGGGCTCGCCGACCTTGTTCAGCGCGTTCCTGATCGAGTCGCCGAGCGCCTTGGCGACGGGCGGGGGGAACGCGTTGCCGATCTGTCGGTACACGCTGGTCTTCCGGCCATGGAACCGCCAGCGGAAGTCGTCCTCGTCGGCGTTCACCTCGCTGTCCGCGTCCTGCCAGCCCTGGATGCGGGCAACCATTGCCGTGGTCAGCTTCGGACGCGGGCTGCCCTCGATGACAGGGGGACCGTCTGCCGAGGGCGCCTGGTCGGCCACGCCCATCGCGTCGACGCCCTTTTGCGCCCACGCTCGCTTAGCACGCGTCGGGCCGAGGTCGGCGCCTCCGTGCTTCTTCGACCCGCCGACAATGGTGGGCGCGATACCGGAGGCATTTTCAGCCCATTCGTGGGCGCCCGACCAGCCGTTCTTCGCCATGAGGTCTACCAGGAGCTCGCCAACGGATTTGGCGCTCCCGGGCTTGCGCTCCGGCCACACGAAGTAGGGGGCGAACTCCTCCTGGAGCGCAACCAGCACGAAGCGCGGACGCAACTGGGAGACGCCGAAGTCGTCCGCCTGGAGGAGCTGCCACTCTGCGATGTAACCGGAATCCTTGAGCCGGTCGAGGACGTGCTGGCGGTAGCCAGCGAAGCGGTTGGCGCTGAGGCCGCGCACGTTCTCCAGCAGCAGGGCCTTGGGACGCACCTTGCCGCATAGCTCGACGGCCCAGGCGAAGAGATCGCGCTCATCGCTTGAGCCCAGCTGCTTGCCGGCGATGCTGAAGGGGGGGCAGGGCACTCCGCCGGCGAGGAGGTCGAGGTCCTCCGCATCGACAACCGGGTTCCAGACAGCAGGGTCCGCGACGTCGCCAACCTTTACGGAGTCGCGCGCTTCTTCCTCGCTATACCCGAGGAACTCCACAAGGTTGCGGCGCAGAGTCTCAGCAGCCTTGTCGTCGAGCTCGATGGCGAGGCGGTGGCGGAAACCCGCCCGCTCCAGCCCGAGGGTCTGGCCGCCCGCGCCAGCGCAGATCTCAATGACCTTAAGCGGCTTCTCAGGCTCGACGGCCGACATAGCGATCTCCCTCCAGGCACGCCAGGATCTCCAGCGCAGAAGCGGCGGTGCTTCCGCAACCACCCAAGTGAACACATAGGCATCCGGCAGCACAGGCTCCGCGCCAGCACCATAGTCGCAGGTGGCGGCCGACGGGCGCCTATCAGCCTCTCTAAACCGGACAAGAGTGGGGAGTCTACGCGGCGCCAGTGACAGCTTCCATCATGATCATTCGACGCGGAGGGCGTCTTCAATGCTGGTCAGGAGTCCAGCGCCTTGAGAACTTCCTCTTGCGCCGCTGCAGGGAGGCGGCGGTAGGCGTTCCAGGCCCGCTCGAGCGCTGTCGAGCCTCGGCGCCCCCGCTCGGCCCATCGGGCCAGCCGCCGCTGATCTGCCGGGTCCAGGTTCTTGATCTCCGTGAGGGCTTCATCGGCGCGTGTCGCCTGACCGCCGCCGCCAGCACGGCAACGCTTGCACTCCGTGACCAGGAGATCCTCCTCGCGGCCGTCGAGCAGAACAGAGGTACGCCGGGTGACCGAAAGCACGGCCGTCTGGTTTGAGTCATCCAGATAAGGCTCTGCGCTGCCGATACCGCACACCGTGCACATGTAGCCGTCGCGGGCAAGTACGGCCTGGGCCTGCTTGGCCGTGATCGTCTTCTCGGGTGCAGCTGCTCGGCGGGCGGCCGGGTCCCACACTGCGACCCCGGCCTCCACGAACCGCTGGTCCTCGGCCATGAGCCTGGCGTCTTCGGTGTTCGTGTGGATGACCCACCCGTAGGACCGGAGGTCGCGGAGTCGACGGTCCGCCTGCGAGACGCCGGGGAACGCGCTGCGGAGCTGCTCCTTGGTGAAGGTGTTGCCCTCACCGATCTCCTGGACGAGCCACAGCGCGCCCCTGATCATGGTTCCACCCTTGAAGGACGGGTCGTTCCAGGCGGGGAGGGTCACGTCTGCTCCGTTTCTCAAGTCGTCAGACGTGCAAGTCTGGGTGATCACCAGCCCGTTGTCAGTGGCTCCTGCCATTATTCCTGACGAGCGTGTACGGCTGCTTACCCACCTAGGAGAGGTCTGGCTATGGCTGTGAAGTTCGGTGTTCCGCCCGAGGGCGAGCGGATCCGGTCCATGGTCGAGGAGCGGCTGAAGCAGGCCATGGCCGAGGACAGCGCCAAGGTCACCGTGGAGTGGCGCGGTGAGCAGAAGCACCTGAGCGTGATCTCCATGCCGGTGGACCTCCTCTACTTCAACCCCGACACCCACCGCATCCGCGCGCAGCGCACGCTGGACCCCGAGCAGAACCGGGTGCTCGAAGAGGAGCCCTGGAGTGAGCCTGCGCAGGACTACCTCGCCCTCCTCCTCAGCCGGAACCCTGCGAATCCGACGCAGACGGACCCCGACTTCACTGCGCTGCAGGACGAGCTGGACGACTTCGGGCAGAAGGAGCCCGGCATCATCAGTCCCAACGGCATCCTCGTCGACGGGAACACCCGCTGCGCGGCCCTCCGCAAGATCGGGGTCAAGGACATCCGCGTGGGGGTCCTGCCTGCGGACACGTCGCGGCGGGATATCAACAACGTCGAGCTCGCCCTCCAGCTGCGGAAGGACAAGCGGCGCGAGTACTCCTACATCAACCGCCTGATCGCGATCGAGGAGGAGCTGGCCAACGGGCGGCGGCCGGAGGACGTGGCTCGGGACTTCAACATCAAGACCACGACGCTCCGCCAGGACCGGTGGGTCTACCAGCTGGTCAACGACGCCATCGACCGCAGCAAGGACCCCGCCAGTGGCGTCGGGCTGCGACTGGTCGACTTCGAGGACCACCAGGAGAAGCTCCGCGAACTGCAGCGCGACTACACCAAGCTCGCGAAGACGGACCCGGACGCAGCCGAGCAGCTGAAGGAGTCCCGGCTTGCGATGGTCGTCCTGAACTATCCAAAGACTTCGGTCCGCCTCGCTGAAGCCGACTTCCACAGTCGCTTCCTCGACGAGCGGCTGCCGGACGACCTCCGGCCTGCCGTGCAGGAGTCCGCCGCGGTGTCCATCCCCGGCCTGCCGGGCGTCGCGGTCCAGGACGGCACGGCGGTGGTGAAGGCGACGCGGGCCCTCACCGACGACCTGCTGAGGGCCAAGGCTGCGACCCTCGCCGGCGACAAGCTCACCCCCTCGGAAGTGACACAGGCCGCTGCGAAGATCAAGTCAGCCCGCGGCACGTTCGACGTCGCTGTGAAGATGGCCGGCCAGAACGCGCAACTGCAGAAGCGGAAGATCGCGGTGCCCGAGCGCCTGACGGACGCCGCCGACTACGTGAACCAGTGCGCGGCGGAGTTCGCCGAGGCGAAGGCGAAGCGCGCCCTCGACGAGGACTCGTTCGACGACGCTCTGCTCACCCTCCGGGCGAGCCTCGCGCGCCTGGCCAAGCAGGCGGGCCGCACGTTCAGCTCGCCGGGTGACGGCGTCGAGTGGCTGCTCAACGCCACCCGGGAGAGCTGATGGGACTGCCCGCCTCCGCGGCGAGCCTCGAGATCGGCTTCGGCGACAGCGTGGCGACGGCTCGCTTGAGGGCCGGCGCCGGGTGCGAGGCAGACCTGCGCCGTCTTGCCCTGCGCTTCCGCAGCAGCGTGCAGCGCTCTCCCGCGAGCATGGAAGTCGACCTCGACGACCTCCTGACGAACCTCGTGGCGCTTGCGGCATGGCCTGCGCAGTCCAGCGTCGCCTGGGACCCGCAACTGGCCGCGCTTGCGACGGACTCCGCAGCAGATGCCCAGACGGTGTCCGACCGCCTCGACCCGGCGGCCGGAGGAGCCAGGGAGGTGCAGGAGGACGAGGTTGCCGGCCTGCTCGGCCCTGGGTGGATTGCCGGCCTCACCTCCTTCCAGCGCCGTGACATCGCCAAGCTCCTCTCGCTGCGCCACGGGGCCAACTTCTCCGTTCCGGGGGCAGGCAAGACGCGCGTCGGTCTCGCTGTGTTCCAGGCGCTGCGCACGACCAAGGGCGTCGAGCGCCTGCTGATCGTCGGTCCGAAGTCCTGCTACGAGTCGTGGCAGTACGAGAACGCGCTGTGCCTCAGCGAGCCGCTGCGCATGGAGGTGCTGTCCCGGGAGGCCGATCCGGCAGCCGATGTGATCATCGTGAACTACGAGCGCCTCAGCCAGTCCGTCGAGGAGTTCGGCCAGTGGCTGAGCGCCCGTCCCTCCATGCTCCTCCTCGACGAGGCGCACCGGATGAAGCTCGGCGCCGAGGGGAAGTACGGGGCAGCCTGCCTCGCCCTCGGCCCGCGGGCCCGCCACCGGTTGATCCTGACCGGTACCCCGGCTCCCAACGGGGTCAAGGACATCGAGAACCTCTTCGGCTTCGTGTGGCCCGGGTACGGGCGCCAGAAGGTGACGCAGGCCGTGGCTGGCGGCGACCTCGCCAAGGCCAGCCAGGTGCTGCGCCCGCTGTTCACCCGCACGACCAAGCACGAACTGGGGCTGCCCCCGGTGACGACGACCCTCCGCACCCTTCCGATGCCCCCTCTGCACCAGGAGGTGTACGCAGCCCTCATCGGCCGGTTCTCAGCCCGGGCCGCCGGATCGGAAGGCGACTTCCAGGCCCTCGGCAAGATCATCGTCTACATGCTGATGGCGGCCACCAGCCCCGCCCTGCTCGCTGTCGGCACAACCCGCTACGAACCGCTGAACTACCAGGTCCCGCCCCTGGCCGTGCCCGAGGGCAGCCCGCTCTTCGACCTCATGCGGGACCTCCCCAGCTACGAGATGTCCCCGAAGTACCGCGAGGTCCTGGCCATCGTTGCGAAGAACGCGGCCCAGGGCCGCAAGACCCTGGTGTGGTCCACGTTCATCCGCAGCCTGAACACCCTCGAGAGAGTCCTCAGGGAGTTCCGGCCGGCCATGGTCCACGGAGGGACAGAAGACCGCGAAGCCGAGATCGAGCGCTTCCGGAAAGACCCCGACTGCATGGTGCTGCTGTCGAACCCGGCCACGCTCGGCGAGGGCATCAGCCTGCACCACGACTGCCACGACGCGGTCTACGTCGACCGCGACTTCGCGGCCGGGCGGTTCCTGCAGAGCCTCGACCGGATCCACCGCCTCGGACTCGCGCCCGAAGCAGAGACCCGCATCACCGTGCTCGCCTCCGAAGGGAGCATCGACGAGATCGTCGAGCAGCGGCTGAGCGACAAGCTGCTCTTCATGGGGCGCATCCTCGACGACCCCGCGGTCCAAGAGCTCGCCGACCTCGACGAGGAGCCGGCCGTCGGCGGCGGCCTCGACCAGAAGGACCTCCAAGCGCTGATGGGCCACCTCCGTGCCCGTCCCGCCTAGCCCAGTCCTGCGCGCCGCCCTGCGGTGGCTGGAACGGCTTCCGGCGTCCAGCCCAGCACGGTGCCGCGCACTGTTCACCAATCACGCCGACTACAGCGACCTCACCCCCACGCAGTACGAAGCGGCCTACACATGGCTCGGCGAGAACAGCCTGCTTGGAGACCCGGACAGCAGTGCCGCAGCGGGCGAGCGTGTCTTCCGTGCCGCCCTGGCCTCCAGTGGCGCGCCCTGGCTCCAGGACGCCGACATCCTCGTGCGTGGCCCGGACGAGCTCCCGGAGGACGCCCTGCGGGCCGCAGATGCCTTGGACATCTCTAAGAACGAGGCGTACGAGCAGGTCAGTGCAGTCTGGGGCAAGGTCGATACGGAGGCGCGGGCCCTCATCGGCAGCGCCGGCGAACTAGCCCTCGTCTCGCTCCTCACCGAGGCCACCGACGCCCGCGTCGAACACGTTGCGGCGTACTCCGACGGCTTCGGGTATGACATCGCCGTCCACGCGAGGCGGCACCCGCTGCACATCGAGGCGAAGAGCACGGTGCGGCGCGGAAGGCTGGCCTTCTACCTGTCCCGGCACGAGTACGAGACCATGCGCCGCGACCCGGCATGGCAGCTCGTGACCGTACAGCTCACGCAGGACCATGAGATCGCTGCGGTCGCGTCCGTTGCTGCCGAGTGGATCAGGGCCCAGGTTCCGCAGGACCGAGGGCCCTTCGGGCGATGGGAAGCATGCCGTTTGGACGTCTCGCCGGACGCGGTTGTCCCGGGCATCCCACAGCTGGCACCTCTGCTCCGACCGGGGGCGGCTGGGTTGCTGTTGAGCGGAACGTAGGCGGCTGAAGGGGGAGTGCTGCTGACAATAATCCCCCTTCAGCCACGGGTTCCTAGGCCCTTTGGACGCCGATGTCGGTCAAAAGGAACTCTTCGGTTTCCCCGATCCATGCCGGCGACTCCGCCTCGGGGCAGTCAGCCGCAGGCAACGCGTCCGAGAAGGCGTCTTTCAGAGCCAATCGCCAATGATCCACGGTGCCTCGGAGTTTGAAGGGACCGACTGGCAGGGTCACGCCGTCCTCATCGCCCCTAAGCGGCGCTGTCTCGCCCGCTACGGTGACATCGCTGTCGAGGCCACTGGCCGCTGCGTCGAGAGCGGCGTCCAGCTCAGCGGTGTCGATCCTGCCGACCCAGTGCTGCGTCCCTGCCTGCGCCTCCGCGAGCAGCAGGGTGCGACTCCCCGCTGCGAATCCTGTAAGCATGAGGGACCGCCGGGGGGTCTTCTCTGTCCGCAGGTCGCTGGCGACGCCCTTATCGATGAAGGCAGGGCGGAAGCGCTCGAGGAGTGCGGAGATCCTCTCTGCGAGAAGCGCTCGGCGGGCAACGAGGAAGTCCCGGAACCCGTCGGCTTCCAGAACCTTCGGGTCCGTCGGAACAGCGTGAGCCGCCAGGTCTTCGGCCTGCACTTCCCTGATGTATTCGGCGGGAGAGCGGTTGCCGATCATGTTCTTGGCCGTTTGGGGCGAGACGAAGACGATGTTTGCCAACTCGTTAATCTCCGCGGACGTGTACTTGTTCGCGTGGCTCCGCAGCTGCGCCGCCGGATGCAGGGTGCTGTACTGCAGCTTGTCGGTCCCCTCGGCAGTGATCGAGATCGGTCCGCCGGCCCACCAGTCCTCTGCGCCGGAATGGGCAGCTGCCAGGTAGGACAGCATGATGTACGGGCTTTGGATGTTGCGCCCCGAAAGATCGCGGGCGGTCACGCTGAAACCCTTCTCGTCCAAGCGCAGGTTGGCAAGGAGTGCACGCACCGGCTCGTCAGAGTCGAGGGCGTTGACGTCTTGAGTGAGGGCGCTGTCGGTTGCCCCGGCGTAGCGGTTGCTCCCGCTTGCGGCCAGGAACCAGTAGAGCAGGCCCTTCTCCACCTCTGGGTCGACAAATGCACCGGCAGCCAGTCGGCCGTAGAAGACGATCAGCGGGTGCAGGGGCGTGACGGACGAGGTGAGTGCCGTTGTCGGCACGAGCAACTGCTCACGGAGCAGCGGAACGACGCGCTCGAGTCCTCGGCGGACTTGTCCCCAGCCCTCCGCGACGGATGCTGGACTGGCTGTAGTCAGCCTGGAGACAGACGAGGTGCGCTTGCCTGAGATTGACAGGCTGAGCGTGATCGCCTTGATGAGGAAGTTGGCGTCGACTGCTCGGTAGCCGAGCTCCGCCCACCGGGCCGACTCCTTCTCGAGTTCTCCCAGGAATCCCGGCGAGCGGGCCGAGAGAGTTGCCATCGCCAGATCGGTTGTCTTCAGCGGGCGGCCGCCGCTGTTGACACGGACGAAGATCTGAGTGACCTCCTCGTAGCTGAAGCCGTGGAGGACCTCCATGTGGAAGTCGCGTTGCGAGATCGATTCGAGCGCCTTTAGGCGGCGTCCGATCTCAGAACCGTCGATGGACAGTCCAGCTGAGCGGAGCTGCATTTGGAGCGCAAACGGGTCAGCGTCGGGACCGACGACGTCATAGACCTTGATCCATTTCGGGCTCCTGAGCGTGGCGTTGCTCTGGTTCTGGAACGCCTCCGTCTCGATGTTGAAAACGATCTGCGCCGTGGCGTGATCGTTGAAGACGCGGTATAGGGAGGTGAGCCGTTGCTGCCCGTCGAGCAGGTAAAGCGGCATGACGCTGGGAAGTCCTTGCCCGGATCCGATTGCCGCGGTACGGGTCTCGGCTCCCTCGTCCGTCTTCCACAACAGGAGTGTTCCCGCCGGATATCCGAGGTACATCGACTCCACGAGCTTCGCGACCTGCGAGGCTCGCCAGACGTAGCCCCGCTGGATCTCCGGGAGCATGATCTCCCCGTCAGCGATCTGGCCGATGAGCGTCTTGATATCACGGTTGGTACGTTCGACTGCCATACGCTGGTGCCCCCACCCCTGCTGCTCCTGATCAGGCCGCGTTCGACCTGGGCTAGCGCAGTCCAACTGCGCTGGTCAATACGGTAGACGAGGTGGACAGGGCCCACACCCGGGCTGCCAAATCCGCATGCTGGTTACCGGGCTCGGTGCTACTCCTCCGGCTCGGCCCCCAGTGCCGCCGCGCCCCGGCGTGATCGGACCGCAGCGCAGACGATCGCGGAGCTCGCCTCAGCCGCATCGTGTTCCCAGAACCGGAGGACGAGCCACCCTGCTTCCTCGAGACGCGCATCCGTATCCCTGTCGCGCTGCACGTTCTTCCCGATCTTCTCCCGCCAGTAGTCGGGATTTGTCTTCGGCGGCACGAAGTGCTCCGGGCATCCGTGCCAGAAGCAGCCGTCGACGAAGACCGCGACGCGGGTCGGACGGAAAACGAGATCCGCTGTACGGCGCATCTTAGGGAGCGGCTTGGCGGCAACCCGGTAGCGGAGGCCAGCCGCATGGACGAGGGAGCGGAGCGCACGCTCCGGGGAGGTGTCCCGGTTCCGGTTCCCAAGCATGCTGCGGCGATTCGCAGCAGAAGATGCCCAGGATCCGTCCGGTGGAGACCATCCGCCAGTGACTGGCTCAGGAGGCAGTTTGTTCATTAGCTCCCAAGTGTGTCCGATTCGGCTCGAACCCGCGGGGCTCTAAAGCAGGCAACACCCGCGCTCCGAGCTCTGTGGAAGACTGCCGCCATGCTGCGCGAACCGACTGAACTGAAGATCGGCGAAGACGGCCGACTCGAGCTCCCCATGGGAGTCCTCGTCGAAGCCGGCCTGATCCCCGGAGCCCGCATCGTCGCGTACAGCGTCGGCGACGGCCGGATTGTGCTCCGCAGGGCCGACGACGCGATGACCGAGTTGATGACCACTGGCTCCCTAACCTGACTTCCCGGGCTTGCAGTCAGCGATCAGCGGCCCACAGCTCGACCAGGCCTCGCACAAGGAATGGATCACTGCCATCGCTCTCATCGACTTCGGCTGAGGGTGACACGAGTCGGCGCCCGCCGGAGCTCGCGCGCGTGTGGCGATCGCCTAACCGGAGTCGATCAACCCGGACTGAGACGGACGCAGCGAGATCAATACGGATAGAGACGTCCCCGGTTTGAGCTGGCACCTGCAGCCGAATTCGCACAAGGCGGTGCTGGCAGCTTGGGAGCGCCCTCGGAGGTTCCGCTGACCTTCACAGCGTAGACAGCTAGCAAGGCCCACTGGGGTGCGTCGGATGTGCGCTGCGCCCTACGTACAGGGCGAGCTGAAGAGCGGCCTACAGCTATGGACGAGCTTGGTTCTCCAGGTAGTCCATGACGACTTGGTGCGCCCGCCACCCGTCCGGGAACTTCGGTGGTACGTCGAGATAGACCGGGCTGCTGCGGGGATGCCGGTCGAGGAGGTCGGTGATGCCGGCGCGGGCCACGATGATGCAGGCGAAGCGGTGGCGGGAGAGCAGGACGCACAGGCGACCGGTCTCCAGATGGAAGGCGGAGGCATCCTGACGGCCGGAGAGCGGGTGCCAGACCAGTGTGACGTCGAACTCGCGGCCCTGGAGTCGGTTGGCGGTGTCCACGGTGATGCCCGTGAGACCCCGCTTCTCCAGTCGCGACCGTACCGAGTCCGCCTGGATCGTGCGGGCGGCGCCGATCGCGATGCGGGACTCGGTGAGCGGCTCTCCGTTCACCAGCGCCCCTCGCTCCAGCAACCGGGCCGCCGTTTCTGCCAGGGCTTCGGCCACCTCGGGGTCATCGTCGAGAGTATGCCGAGCCGGAAGCTCCAGCAGACCCCAGCCCGACCCGGCCGCGCAGGCGAGGACGGCGTCCGACGGTGTTGCGCGGTGAGGTGTGGTGCCGTAGGTAAGGACGCGGTCAGCCGCCTTGGTACCGGAGGTGAAGGAGTAGAAGGGATAGAACGCCTTCTGCACGAGAGGGGCTGCCATCTCCGGCAGCCGCCAGGAGACCGGGAGCTCGTGTCGCAGCAGGTCGGAGTTGTGCGCCAGCGCCACGTCGACGGCGTTGCGCAGCGGGTCCCAGGTCAGTCCCTGCCAGCGGTCGGTGGCCACTGTGGCGAAGGGGTCAAGCTGCCCGGGATCGCCGACGAAGAGGACTTGTGAATCCTTCTCGGAGAACAGCGGTGCCGTCGCCAGCAGCGCGTCCGACCGCATCTGGTAGGCCTCGTCCACAATGGCCCAGCGCCATGGAGCACACTTCTCAGGTTTGACGTACGACCACTTTTTGGCGGTGGAGACCACGACCGCCAGCTCGCGGAGGGCGTCTGCCTCGTTACTGCCTCGTACATTCGCATGGCGGCTCACGCGCTCGGGAAGACGGAAGCCGTTCGCGTGCAGGCGCCCGAGTGGAAGAGCAGGGTACTCCCGGGCGATGTTGTCGACCAGGTCGTCGACCTGTTCGTTGGTCTGCGCGACGATCATCACCTGGTGGCCGGCCGATGTCAGGTGGCCGGTGGCGCGCTTGACCAGCGTGGACTTTCCCGCGCCCGGTGGAGAGTCCACCACGATGCCGCGTCCGGTGACCGAGTCCAGGCCGGACAGCACGTCGGCGACCGCCCGGTCGGCGCGGGCACCGGGTGACGTGCCGCTGTCGGGTTCCGGAGTGGCTGTCATTCCCAGACCTCTTCCGCGTCCTCGTCGGTGGGTTCGTACGGCTGTGGCGGACCGCCGTGGGTCCAGGGGGTGTCCTCCTCAGCCGGGAGCGAGGACGGCATGTTCTTGGGATCGATCGACGTGAAGGTGATCGTCTCGCCGATGTCGGCCATGGTCCCCTCAGGCGCGGGCGGCTTGCGCTTGTTGCCGAAGCCACCGTTCAGCTGGATCAGCGCGGCGGACCCGGCTCCGTCGGGGGCGACGTCTAGGATCTCGGCCTTCTGCCTCGGTCTTGCCGGGGACTTGATCGCCGTCCCCACCGCCATGGACACGGGAATTTCGCAGTGCACGGTGATCGTCGGGCGCCACAGCGGGGATCCAGGCCGCGCCCCGGGGATAGTGCGCTCTTCCTCCCGGGCTGTGACCACGCCCGTGAACGCTTCGCCCGTCAGTTCGTACTCCGCCATCACCAGTGGATCGTCATATGCGCGCTCGGCGTCGTACCGCTCCTGGGCCTCCTCCATACGGGCGAGGCGGCGGGCTGCCCCCACCGCGTGGTCGCGGCGGGCCTGTGGGCGCCCGTCGTCGTCCAGATAGGTCGCGTACTCGCCGAACAGACGCCGGTCGTATGCCCGCCGTTCGGCGACGTGGCCCCCAGCGGGAAGCTCGCGCAACAGGCGGACGCCGTGCCACATCAGCTGCCAGGTCGGCAGCATCTGGGCGTGCAGCTCGCGGTCGATGGTGCGAGCGGCGGCGTCCCGCGCCCGCTCTCCGGTTGCGCCGTCGTACTTCGTGATCAGTTCGTCGAGCGTGCGGTCGAAGACAGGGTCGGTCGCCGGGCCGGCGGGCGGCCACGCCGCGGGGTCTTCGCGCTCCCGGGCGGTCTCGGCCCCGGTGAGCCCGGCGGGGGGATCGATCCAGCCGAGCAAGGACGCCAGGTTCGCGTTCTCGGTGGGGCTCTGCCCGGTGGCCCAGTGGGCAGAGAGGGACCTACTCATGGCCTGGAGCAGGGCGGAATCCGGGAACTCGGCCCGGTCGGCGAACCAGGTCAGCCACTTTCCGAGCAGGGGTACGGACGGAGAGAGGGCATGCGGACCATCCGTCGCGCGCAACCGAGTCAGACGGCCCAGCAGCCGGACGTACGTGATCCCCCCAGCGTTCGGGACGAGGAGTTGGGGTGCGCGCAGGGGCCGCTCCCGCTCCTCCTTGTCCTTGCCGCGCCCGACCGTGTACGACTCCTTCGGCGCGGCGCGGCATTCCTCGAAGTAGGGCAGGAGGAGGTCCGCGAGGCTCTCGACGAAGCCGAAGCGCTCGGTTCGGTCGTGGGGGCGGCGAACAGTCAGAAGCACCGGGTGGTCGGGATCCGTCCCGGCGAGAGCGGCGAGTGGCGCGCAGGCCTCGCCGGCGAGGGCGAGCGGGATGAGGATGAACGGGGTGTCGTCCACATGCTCGTGGCGCACGGTCGTCAGCCGCTCGGCGTATTCCGACGTGGATGCCCGCAGGGCGGCCACCGTGGCGATGACGCTCACGCGGTCGCACCTCCACGCAGTCGACGGAGTCGTTCGGCGGCCCGCAGCCGGATGATGACCGCCTCCTCGGCGGGGCCCGGGGCGCTGGTGCCGTCGAGGTGGCGGAGGGCGGTCCGGGTGGAGTCGATGCCGGGAAGACTGTTGCGTACCACTCCACCCAGCCGGGCCGGGGAGGCGCAGTCAGTGGCCTCGTCCCGGCAGTAGCGGGACATCTCGCAGAACGAGAGGCAGTCGGGGGTGAAGCTGGCGTCCAGCTCCCGCATCGTGGCGTCGATCTCGGCCTTCGGTCGTTCGGTGTCGAGCGTCGCGTCGGGAGAGAGGGCGTGGGCCAGGTCTGCGGCCCGGCGCAGACGCGATAACTGGAACCGCAGGGCGTCGAGTTCCTGGCGGAGGTCGATCAGCTTTCCGTAGGGCCGGTTGGAGAAGTCCTTAGGGCAGATGAGAAGGAACCTGTGGGCGATCGCCTTGGGATCGAGGCCGAGTTCGGTGAAGGTCTGCCGCAGGGCGAGGACGCTGACCGCGGCCTGTTTCGTGGTCTGGGCAACCGCCGAGGGGTTCGCCTGGCCGTCGATGGCCGGGAAGGAGCGGATCTCCACCACGTAGAACTGTCCGCCGGTGCGGTGGCTGAGGGCTTGCGGTATCACGTGGGCGGTCTGACCGGCGACCTCCAGGGACAGGACGGGGCGGTCCAGGATCAGCCGCTCGTCGGCGCCGGCCGCCAGGCGGTTCAGAAGCCGCCGACTCTCGCCCGCCCGCACCGCGAGCGAAGCGTCGCCGCCCACCTCGGTCAGATCGGCTACCGCGGCTTCCTCGACGCGGACGTCGAGTTGCTCCCGGAGCAGGCGGATGAGCTCCGCGTAGCCGCCCCATTTGACCAGGGCCTCGAAGCTCTGCTCGCGCCGGATCGCGAAGGGGGACTGGCCGAAACGCGGCTCATGGCCCAGGCGTTGGGCGAGCAACGCCTTGTCCACGCCTGCTGCGTCGAGTACGGCGCGGCGGGAGCAGGCCGGGTTGGCCGTGAGGGCGGTGATCTTGCGTGCCGTGTACTCCTGCGGGGGTCGCGGTCCGCGCAGGACGGCGAGCCTTCCCGGAGAGGGGGCAGAGGGGTGCTGCGGAGGCATCTTCTCTTCTTACGCGGAATTCTGTGGCGGCACCGGAGGAATCCGGTAGTCGGTCAGGTGGTGAAGCCGACTGAACCACGCAGGGCATCGTGCAGGGGCGGGGCCCCGAAGAGCTGCTGTACTTCTGTGAGTTGGCCGCGTGCGCGGTCGGCGGTCGTGCGACGCAGGGAGTAGTCCGCCGCCTGGTGCACTGCGGCCTCCGTGCGTGCTGCGGAGATCACGCGTTCGGGGTCGATTTCCTCGTCGTCGTACGCACCGGGGATGTTGAGCGCGAAACGGCGCAGCAGTTGGCGGGCCGCGCCGGAGGGTGCGTGTCCGGCGACGTCGAGTCGCAGGATCTGCTCGGCGGTGCCGATGGCGTGGACAAGGAAGTCGGCACGCGGGCTCAGCGGGCCGACGATGCGCTGCTCCAGGGGCCAGACGGATACGGCGAGGAGACCGCGGGCGGGTGTGAGCCGGTCGTGGGTGAGGGCGGCACAGATGTAGTAGGGGCGGGCGTAGCCCTGCGCGGTGAAGGACCTTTCCTCGTCTCGGCGGAGGGAGGCAAGTTTCGTCGCGACCAGCGGCTCGGTGAAGAAGGCCTGGTATACGGATGAGATCAGCTTGGGCGACGCGGGAGCGCCGAGCAGGGTGAGCGCCTGGTGCACCTGCTCGCGGACCGGGACGGCGCCGTGGGTGGACTGCTTCCCATGGGCCTGGAGCCGGAACGAGGATGCGGTCCCGGCGGTGGTGGCAGGTGCCGGGGTTCCGGCGGGTGAGGAAGGGGCCGCGGCAGGTGGCGAGGCCCCCTCTGCCTCCTCGGCGTCGAGGGCTCGCTCCCACGCGGCCTCCGCCTCGCGCAGTTCGGTGCGGATGCGGGTGGTGGCCGCGTTGTCGCGGGCGCGTCGAGCCTCGCGCAGGAGGGCGCGCAGGCGCGACAGGCGTTCCTCGAGCTCCTCCAGCGATGCGGTCATGGGTGCACTGTACCGTCGATCCCTTTGATTTCCAAGGTTATCCAAAGAGTTCCAAAGTTGTGCGCTACGCTCGGCGGCACGGCCTCGGGGTTCACGACGGCCGGCCTGACTCCGTGCTTCGGCCGGGAGGGGGAACGACATGACGTACGACGTGCCGTGGCGTGTGCCGCAGTGGATGACGGGGGACGAGGGGCCGGTCCGGATTGGGCCGGGCACAGGAGGGGGAGCGGACGAGCTGCACGTCTGCCCGGCCCGCGACGCGGCGAAGGCCCGGCCAGGACTTCGGGCGCGGGTGCCGTCTCAGCTTCCCCGGGAAGAGCACGAGACCTTCACGCTCGGCCCCGTGTGCGCAGCGCTGGACCAGATTGAGTTCGGCGGCGCCACGGTGGGCGAGGCGCTCGGAGCCCTGTCCGGCCACCAGCCTGCTCTGCACGAGGGGCACCGGACCTACGTGGAGCACGCGGTGCGGCAGTACACGAGCCAGGGGCCGGACGCCTTCGTGCCCGTCCAGCCGTACTGGGCGGTGCGCAAGGACAATGGCCGGCGCTGGGAGCTCTACGCATGGTGGCGCCGCTACCAGTCGGCCGACGGCAAGGTGCGTGAGTACCGGCGACTCAGACACGGGGACGCCCGTGCGTCGAGCCGGGGTGAGATCGCGGTCGCCGCGTACACCGCGGCGTTCGGAGCCGACGCGGCGTGGCCGCGCCGCTGGAACCAGGAGTTCGTGATCCACGGCTCTCCCGGGCCCGTCGCGAGGGTCAGGATAATCGAGATCGGCCTGGGCGACGGATCGCGGACCGTTCAGTTCGACGGAACTGCGGAGGAGGCCAAGGCGTACTACGAGGCCCACGGCGGCCCCCACGTGAGGAATGTGGTCAGGGGCGGTCCGGAGCGCCCCGGGGCGGCCTGCTTCGACTGCAAGCAGTTCACCGGGTGTGAGGCGGTGTCCCGGTCTCCGGGGGTACTGGCACTGCCCTCCCGCCGGTTACCGCTGCGGAAGGTGTCCATCAGCGACCTCAGGTACCACGCCGCCTGCCCGGCGCAGTCCCTGCTGCGCTCTCTGCACCTGCCGAAAACCGGCGAGTACAGCGACGCGGCCAAGCTCGGCCAGGCCGTGCACGGTTGGGTCGAGACGCTCCACCGCCGCACCGGCCCCACTCCCTGCACGCGCGGCGACATGCCCCCGCCGGGGGAGAACTGGACCGCCGGCCGGTGGAGGGTCCCGGACGAGGAGGCGGAGACGGGCCGCGCCATGCTCCTGCAGCATGTGGACTCGTGCCCCTTCCAGCTTCCCGAGGCCATCGAGCGGGTCGAATGCGAACCGACCCGGGTGTTTCACGACACGGCGGCCCAGGCGCTGGTCGTGGCCAAACCCGACCTGCTCTACAGGGAGGACGGTTCCTGGGTATGGCGGGAACTCAAGACCACCCGCACTCCTGCTCGCATCGGCAAGGATCCGCTGGACGCTTATCCGCAGCTCGCCCTGGCCGTCGTCCTGCTTGCCCAGGGGGAGCTGGGCGGTGACCCCTCCGGATCGAGGGTGGAACTGGAGGTCCTCCGTCCCGATGGATCCGACCCCCACGTCATCGACCCGATGGACGCGGAGCGCCTGGCCAAGGCGCGAGCGGTGCTCCGACGGTACGCCGGCCCCTGGCGCGAGGACCGTGCGTGGGAGGCACGGCCGGGCGGGCACTGCCACCAGTGCCCGGTCTCGCGGTGGTGCCCGAGCGCCCAAGCCCCTGCCGACGCGGAGGAGAAGGCATGAGCACCCAGACCCCACCGAACTCCGGGGCAGCCCGATCCGGCCTGGTCTCCCGACCGTCCGCGGGCTCGGACGAACCCCTGCTCGGGGAGATCGCCAGTGCGCTGGTCCGTCTGTCCCGGCAGCGCGGCGTGCCCCACCCGATCTATCCGGCCCAGGTCCAGAACGCCTACAACCGACTCGTCCTGCACTGCCTGCGACACGGAGTCGAACCGCCGGGCAGCATTCCCGAGATGGTCCGCTGGGCCTGTGAACGACCCCTGACGCGATGGCCGCTGGACCTGCCTCCCGAAGCCCGTGGGGCCGCCGGCACGCTCGTGGATCCCCAGACGAGACTGCCGCACCAGCTCTGCCTCGAGTGGGAGGTGGATGTGGCGGACCCCGCCGCAGAGATCTTCGAGAACCAGCGCATGCTGGAGGCACTCACCGTATGCCGGGCAGCAGGCGATCCTGCGGCGTACACCGCCTTCCGGTCCCTGCTGACCACCCGGCCCGTACTCACCGGCGCGGAGCTCGCCCTGCTCGGTGGGGACCCGGAGTGCGGACTCCTGCTCCACCACGTCATCAGACAGTGCTACGAACCCGTCCCTGCGACCTATCGACGCGACGGCGGGTACCAGCAGTGCGGACGCTGCCGCTGCCTGATGGTGCCACTGCCCGGCGGAGGTCACCGCTGCGAGCTGGACCGCTGCCGCCGTGACGCCACCGCCGCTGTCCCCGTTCCGGTACGTCCCGACCGCAGCGGGCTCCACCAGCTCAGCCGTCCCCTGCGGATGTTCGTCACCAGTCCGGGCCTGGCAGAGAACGACATCGGGGCAATCCTCAAGAGACGCTTCGGCATCGACGCCGAGATGTGGCCCCAGTTCGACGCGTACGACTTGCGCGTCCCGCTGCCCGGAGGCCGGTACTGGGCCGTGGACGTCAAGGACCGGGTGAACCCGGTTTTGCTCGCACGCACACTCACCCGCTTCCGGGCCGATCCGCCCTTCGACCGGGCCTTCCTGGTCGTGCCCCGCTATCGATTCCGCGAGAACGAGGCGTACGGACGACAGTTCCGCCGAAATCTTCCCGAAGATCTGGCAGGGAACATCACCCTGCTCGACGATCGGACCTTCCTGCGTCTCGTGGCCGAACAGATCGCCGACCGGACGGAAGCCGCCGGATCCCCTCGCCGCCAAGGAGACCACCATGCGTGATCGCAGCAGCTGGCACCGTCGTTGCTCCCGCCAGCTCACCGATGTATGGCCGGATGACCTCGGTGCGTTCCGGGTCGCCGATCTCCTCGACGTCGAACTGGGCCTCTACCTGCTCCAGAGAGTGGCGCCCACGCGCGCCGCGCTCGACGTGTGGCCCCTCCTCGGCGGATACCCCCACAGCGAAGCGCTCGGAGACGTCCGCTCCGACGAACAGCGGCTGCGCATCCTGCGCGCCCGCCACCACCTGTGGGTCCTCAGACGCGGACACGCTTGGTCTGAGGCGCTGGAGGCGTACCTACGCGTGCCGCAGCAGCTGCGCGGATACGACCTCGAAAGCGTCGACGCGGTCCCGCGTCGACGCGTACCCGCCCGGGCAGCGCGTCGTTTCGAGGTGTTCGAAGAGCTGCTCACCTCAGGACCCGAGTTCGCGACCCGCCGTGTTCCGCTCGCTGGATCGGGCGAACACACCTTCCGGGCCCAGGACCGGCTCCACTCGGTCGAGATTACCGACGACCTGCTGCTCGGCGCCCTCCCCAGGTCGCACGCCCTCGACGCGGCACCCGCTGGGCGCGGGGAACCCGTAGACGTGACCTGGGAAGAACTCGAGTCGGCGGCCGCAGCCATGGACGCGAAGGAGGAGGTCATCGGCGGCTCCCGAAGCGGATGGCGCGGTCGACTGAGCCGTGTCCGGTTACTCGTCCGGGACGAGGCCCTCGGCCGGTTCACGCGTGGCGAGCGCCTCAGGATCGACCAGCTGCTCCACATGGTCGGCATGGTCGGTGCGGGCAAGTCGACCCTCCGCGACATCCTTACCTATCACCTGGTCACCCGGACGTCGCGCCGTGTCACCCTGGTCGTCGGCGACGTCGCCGAAACTCTGGCCGTCGTTGAGCTGTTCAAGCGGCTCGGGGTAGCAGCGGCACCCATCCTCGGCCACTCCACGCGAGAGCGGAACATCGGACGCCTGCACCGCCGCACCGCGGTGGCGGGCGCCGACACCATGCTGGGACACGACCACCCCGGCTTCGCATACCTGAGCAGTGCCTGCCCCGTGGACGTGCTGCGCGGCATGGAGGCACGCAGGCCCCTCGGCATCAGGGAAGCCCCGTGCCTCGGGCTGTACCCGGCTGTGGACCAGGAAGAGACCCCAGACGATCCACTGGTCGAAGCGGAGAACCCGGCCGGCCGAAGGCCGCGCCCCAAGCCTCAGCGGAAGCTGTGCCCGTTGTGGAACCGCTGTCCGAGACATCGCGGCGCCCGGGACCTCGTCGATGCCCGCGTCTGGGTTGCGACCCCCGCCGGGCTGGTGCACAGCTCCGTGCCACAGCACCAGCACGACGAGCAGATCCGTTACCTGGAACTCGCCTGCCGACTCAGCGACCTGATCATCGTCGATGAGGCGGACCGCGTGCAGATGCAGCTCGACACCGTGTTCGCCCCGGCCAGCACCCTCGTCGGCACCTACCCGAACTCATGGTTCGACGAGGTCGCAGTCCACAAGTTCCAGCAGATGGCCCGAGACGGGCGACTCCAGCTGTCCGAACGCGACGTCGACGACTGGACGAACGCCGTCAACACCGTGAGTGCCGCCACCGACCGGCTCTATTCGCTCCTGGTCAAGGACGGGGAGCTGCGGCAGTGGATCAGCGTCGACTACTTCAGCGCGTTCACCCTGCACAACCTGCTGATCGACAGCTGGTTCCCCGGGCGGGACGCGGGCGACCAACCACCGCCCGCGGCATGGCTGCTGGACGAGGCGTTGCTGCGTTTCCGGGACGACCCCCTGCACGAGCACGAGAGCACTGATGACGGCGACCAGGTGACCCCCCTGGTCAACACCTTCGTCCACCTGGCCCTTGAGCTGCTCCACGCCCCCCAGGGCGCCCGCACCCGGGAACGGCTCCGCTCCACCCTCACTGCCGTTGTGGGCCACGACTCCGGAGTCCTCGACCGGATCGACGTACAGGCCCGACGCTTCGAGTTCACCCTGCTCCTCGCCGCGCTCCACAGCAGACTCGACTTCATGACCATCCTGTGGCCGCGCGTCGAGGCCGCACTCCACCTGGAGAACGCGTCGAACGTCCTCTCCCGCAGACCTCCGAAGGACTACGAGGCGGTCATCCCCGAATCACCGATGGGTAACGTCCTCGGCTTCCAGTTTCGTCTGACGGACTCGGAGCGCGACGGCGACCGCAGCGGTGAGCTGCGCTTCTTCCACTGCAACGGTGTGGGGCGCGAACTCCTCATGCGAATGGGCGACCTGTGCCGGGTGGACAGCCGACCCGCCCCCCACGTTCTGCTCATGTCCGCGACCAGCTGGGCCGGCACCTCCAGCCGGTACCACCTGCACGCCGATGTGGGAGCCATGCTTCGCCCGCGGGACGAGGAGGTCGAGGCCGTCCTCGGCACGGAGTTCCGCAAGGAGTTCCTCCACTGGCCGGGCAGCGAAGGGCCGCGGCCCCTGCGGCTATCGGGCTGCCCCCCGAAGGAGCGGCCCCAGGCGCTCGTCGAGATGCTCCGGCAGCTCGCGGTTCCTGACCGCAGCCTGCCCGGCGCATCGAGCATGTTCGACACCGAGCTGGACGAGATCCCCGACCAGGACCGGCGCCGCATCCTGCTCCTCGTCGGCAGCTACGACGAGGCGCGGCGCGCGGCCGACTACCTGAATGGGATCCCCGAGTGGAACGGCCGTGTCGTCCAGCTCGTCTCGGACGACGCGGACGCCGACACCGCCTGGGCCCGGCTGCCGGAGGACCCCGCGGTGCGCACCCTCACCCGAGGCGACGTGCATTCCTTCGCGAAGACCGGCGGCGAACTCCTCGTCGCGCCGCTGCTCGCGGTGGAACGAGGGCACAACATCGTGCTGAGCACGGGCAAGGCGGCGATCGGCAGCGTCTACTTCCTCGCCCGGCCCCACCCGCGGCCCGACGACATCGCCCTCGCCATCCAATCGATCAACGATTGGGCGGTACGCCAGCTCCGGGACACCGGAAGGGTCTTCACACAGGCGACGCTCGCGGCTGCCACGCCGCACCAGGCCGCCATGGGGTTCCGTAGTCGCGCCCGCCGCCAGTGGAACCGGTACCTCACCCGCCGAATGGCCTGGTCCAGCCTCCGGGACGACGAGAAGGTCGCCTTCACCTGGGACCAGCTGGTCGTGATGTGGCAGGTGATCGGCCGCCTCGTACGCGGTGGTGTGCCTGCCAGGGTGGCCTTCGTGGACGCCGCCTTCTCACCCCGCGAGGCGGGATTCGAGGCTGTAGACACCCCGGACACCAGCCTGCTGGCGAGCATGCGCGCCGTGCTGGCCCCCTACTTCGACGAGCCCGGCATCGTCGCTCAAGGTGCCGAAGCTCCGCCGGAACCTTCTCCGATCGACAAGTCGCTCGTCCGCGAACTGTACGAGCCGCTCTACCGCGCCCTCGTCGACATGGGCTGAGACCGCGGCTGCCCGCCCGCACCCCGCACCTGCCTCCGATCTGAGGAGACTCACAAGATGGCGTACCAGCACGTACGGACCGCCTCGTACATGCCTGACCCGACGCAGGGGCCTTTCCCCGTCCTACGGCACACCCTCTCGCTGCCCGCTCACTGGGAGGAGCCGCTCGGCCAGCTGCGTGACCATGGCAGGCCAGAGGGCCGATGGCACGGTCCACGCCGCATCCCCACCCGGGAGATCAACCAGCTGATCCGTACCACCGCCCCGGACATCGTCACCGTAGCGTCCAACGCCACATTCGGAACGGACTCCCCCTGGCTTTACTGCGCCGAGCCGTTTCCCGCCCCGGTGACCAACCTCTACGCCGCCACCTGGCTCAGGAATCTCCCCCGTGATTCCGACGATCCGGGTGCACGGCGTCTGCTCGCGGAGTGCTTCCGCGAGCTGGACACCGGAAGCCTGGCCTGGCGCGCAGACACCATCGACCTGCTCGAACAGCAGCCTTCTCCGGGTGGCACCGCCAAGCCCACCCGTCTGGTGTACCGACTGCTACCCGACGAACTGGCCGCACGCATCGCACGTCAGGGTGCCTACGAGCACGGAGGCCGGCAGCTCACCTTCCACCAGGTCGCCGGCGTCGGCGGCGGGTACGACGCCGGAAGCAGCAGCGCGGAACTGATGTCGTGGCCGCCGATCGAATACCGGCCCACGGGTAGGGGCGGCGAGCGCAAGCCGTCGTACTACGCGGCCACCCTCCGCGTCGGCGTGCGCACCGTCCCGTTCTCGCCGGTTCCTCGGATTCATCTCAGCGCGGGAATCCGCCGGTTCGTCACCGGAAAGGTCTGGATGCCCTTCCGTAAGGGTGTCTCGGTCTATCTACTGCCAGAGATCTCGCTCGTGCCGGACGCACCGGTGTCCCGGCGACTCTCGGTTGCCATGCTGCAGTGGCGCAACGGCACCACGGATTGGAGGCAGGGTGGCCCCAGCGGCATGCTCGCCGCCGTCGCCGCGTTCGACGGGCTCCCGTCGGTGGATCGACTGGTCAAGGAGGCCGACCACTGGATCGGGGACGGGAAGGACGGCATCAGGCTGGCGGTCGGTCACCAGGCCGCCATGGGCAGACACCCCATCGGGACCGGATTGATGCCCAGCGAACGCCGCCGTCTCGTCGAGTGGGCCGAGAAAGCGCTGGCCCCCGAGTTCGTCCCCGCCCCGAAGCTCCAGCGCAGCCGGTACGGTCGCCCGCCTGTCAGACAGCTCACGAAGCGTCCCTCCATGCCAAAGAACGCCACCACCGAAGAGCTCGCCGCCCTCCTGGAGCGGACGGAACGGACCGCGGCGGACAACGCGCGGGTGCGACGTGCGGCGCTCGCCGCGACCCTGGACGGCACCGATCTCGTCGGCTTCCTGGTTCACCAGACCGACGACCAGCGAGACCGGCTCGTCGCCGCCGCCGAGAGCGCGCTCGGGCTCACAGAGTCTCGGCGGGAACAAGGACCGGAGACATGGGTGTGGGAGACCGAGGAGCTCACCGTGCGGCTCCACGCCCACCCACTGGGTGAGCTGGGATCCCCTCTCGGAGCGGAGGACCGGCCGCCGCGCGCGGGGCAGGAACACGACCAGGCCATCCGTGAGCGGCGCGGACGGGGCGCCGAAGCGATGACCCGCCTGAGGGAGCAGGTGCCCGGGGCTCGGATCGCCCTTGTCGAGCTGGAAGGAAGCGAAGCGTTCAAAGGTCCCGCGAGGCGTACCGACCCCAAGTACGCGATCCGGCTCGGGTGCGCGGACGCAGGCTTGGTCACCCAGTTCATCCGCCCCCTGGACACTGCGATGGACACGGCTGACGCCGAGAAGGATGCCGGCCTGCGGGCCGAAGCGGCCTGGGCGGACGGCCTTCGTCAGACCGGGATGCGCCTGGTGCCCCAGCACACTCTCGGCGATCGCATCCCTTCCGGACTGAACCAGGTGGCCTTCCATCTGGTCGAGCGCCGGGTCGACGGTCCCACGGGCAGGGCACAGTTCACCCCGATCGCCGTGCTGCTCCGGCCGGACGCACCGTGTGTTCTCGGACGGACCGCGGACACCTCCGAGTGGATGCCCTACCCGGACCTGCTCCGGATCCTGACCGGACGAGTGCGGGGGAATGATCTGAGGACCTCGGCGCAGCAGTCGGCAGTCACGGCGGCCTTCATCAGGAGGACCTTGGCGAGTCTGCGCGGCACGCCGACCCTGGTCCTGGCCCACGCACAAGACGTGCGCAAGCGCTGGCCGTGGCTCACCAACGGCGGGCTCGAGGTGGATCGGATCGGCCTCGACGGGGGCCCCGCGCAGCGGATCGGTCTCTACGGCAAGCACCTCCGGGTCGTCAGGGTCGCTGACAGCGGCCGTGACGAGACGCCCCAGTGGTGGGCGGAACGGGAAGAGCGCGAGGAAGAGTTGGCCGGGCAACAGCGGGGCGGCTTCGGCATGGGACTGTGGGTGCCCGACGAGCCCGGAGCCCCCGGCCGTGTCTTCTACAGCACGGCGGACAAGGCGAGCACGCAGACGAAGTTGACCAACGACGACGCGAAGCTGACCCCTCACGTCAACCCTGCCGGCCGGAGCGCCCACCGGCCGACGGTGAACGCGTGGAACCCCGAGCTACTGGAGCTCACCCTGGCCTGCCTTCAGCCCGGCGACGACCCCGAGGCATGGGCCGCGTTCGTCCACCAACAGCGCATCTGCAAGGACGACTACCGGGACGTGCTCGGCCTGCCGCTCGCTCTCCACCTCGCACGGCTCGCGGACGAGTACGCGCTGCCCCACGGCGAGGAGGAGGCGGTGGACCCGACGGCGGGGCCGGTCGCAGGGACCGGCGTCGAAGACAGCCCAGGGCAGCTCGCATTCGACTTCGACACCGATGAGGACGACGAGGACCAGGCACATGGGAACGCGTGACACGAAGGCGGCCGCGCGGGCCGTCGGGTTCGCCGACCGCATCTTCGATCAGGAGGAAATGCGGGACGCGAACGCCGTACCGGAGCCGGAGGGCGGTGAAGCGACGGCCGCAGCCGTCGAGCACCTAGGCAAACGGTTCGCGACACTGCCCGGGATGGTTCGCCACGCCTTCGGCCGGACCCGGGACCACGCGGGCAACCTTTCGAGTGATCCACTGCAGGGCCTGTCCGAGATCGTGCAGAACTCGGAGGATCTCGGCGCCTCAGAAGTGCGCGTCCTCACCAGGGAGCGAGACCTTCTCGTTGCCCATAACGGTGCCCCGGTGCGGTTGCCGGACGTAGTGGCCCTGGCCATGCCGTGGCTGTCCAGCAAGGCGGACGAAACCGAATCCACAGGGCGGTTCGGCATCGGGCTGATGACGCTGCAGTCGCTTTCTCCCCATCTGGAAGTGCACAGTGGCCACTACCGGGTGCGCATCGGCGATCCCTATGTCTCCGTCGCCGAACCGCTCGTCGTACCGGACTGGTTCGCGGACGACGCCTGGACCGTGCTCCGCATTCCCTTTGCACCCGGTGCGCTCGACGCGGAGAGCGTCGACGGGTGGCTCGCTGCCTGGACCTCCGGCGCGCTGCTCTTCCTCGACCACGTATCCGACGTCACACACCTGGATACCCAGGGCGGCGTCCGGCACCGGCTCGCTCTATCCCGGGAGCCCGGACCCGGCTTCGAGGCCGAGGTCGGTGGTGGACCGGCAGAGGTGGGGACCCACCTCGCCCGCGCGGCTACCGGGACTCGATGGCTGGTGTGCCGTACCACTGTGCCCAGTCCCTCGGGCATCGACAGGGCGCACAAGGCTGCCGGACCCACCACGACTCTCGCCGTCGCCCTCCCGCTCGGACACGGCGGTCCCGGACGGATCCACGTCGGTCTGCCGGTTCAGGAGATCGGACCGGCCCTCTGGACGAGTGCGCAGTTCGACCCGCTCGCCAGCCGGCAGGCGCTCGACGAAACCCCGTGGAACCGTGCGCTCGTTCCATGGGTGGCCGATCTGTGGACGGCAGCCGTTCTGCGACAGTTCCGGCAGGATCCGGTGAACGCCTGGAGTGCTGTTCCCCTGCCGGATCACGTCCGTGACGGGCGCAATCCGGCTGCCGTGATGGAACAGCGGTTGCTCGACCACGCCCGGCGTCTGGTGTCCGCGAAGCTACTCCTGCAGGTCTCGGGGGAGAGTCTCCTCGATCTCGAGTCGCTTGCCGTGGAGGACGAAGAACTCGAAGGTGCCGTGACCGAGGAGGAGGTCGCCCGTCTGGCTGATGTGCCCGCCGCGCTGCCCGGAGCGATGCGAGACCCGGACGGCAGGTGGCGGGAGGTGCTGTCGGATTGGGAGGAGAACGGTGTCGGCGCACCGGCCCGGGTCGAGGTGTACGACACGCTGGACCTCCTTGGCGACGGGAGCCGATCACCACGAGCCACGGTCCGACTGGTCGCGCGAGTCATCGAAGCGGGCTGGAGCGGCCTCCTGTCGTCACGTGATTGGCTGGTGGACAGTTCCGGTACGCAGTACGGCATGCGCGGCTCTGTACCCGTGCTGTTCGCCGCCACTCCTCGTGGGCTGGGAGTCGAACTGGGGCTCACCCGTGAGATCCACCCGGACTTTCTGGCCGACACCGATGACGCGCGGTCGGTCCGGGAATGGCTCGGCAAGCAAGGGGTACTGCTCAACGACGACGATCCGGCAGCGGTGATTCAGCGTCTCGCAGACTTCGGGGTTGCGCGAGGTGGAGCTGGGCTTGTCCTCACGGATGAGCAGCTCGTGGCGCTGCGGGACGGTTTCGCACACGTACCGGAGAGCCGCCGTGAGCTGTGGGGCAGGAAGGTCGGGCTGGCAGTGCGGCTCCAAGGCCACCGCTACACCACCGACGGAGCGCGGGAGGACGTGGAGATCGCACCCGCCCGGGCCTATCTTCCGTCCGGGCTGGACAGCGCCGAGCACGACGAGAGCTTCGCCTTCGCCGCCGGCTCGACTTCCGGCCCGGCGTGGCTACGATCGCGTTACGCCAAGGTGTTGCAAGGCGGCAGCATCGGAGCCCTGAGATTTCTCCGGTTGCTTGGTGCCGAGACGGCTCCCCGGCCGCGCAGTCATCCTGGACAGCACTCGCGGTTCGAACGAGGCGCCAGAGGACTTCCCTCAGCCTTCGCCTCGGGTTCGAAGGCGCGCACGAAAGCGCTGGAGGCTGTTCGCGCGACCTACACCCTCAACGATTACGACTGCCCCGACCTGTATGCCGTGGCAACCGATATCGCGAAGGACGACGACTCTGCACGTCGCCGACGCAGGGCGGCCGCTCTTCTCCACGTACTCGGCCGCTCATGGAGTCGCTTCTCCGAACATGCCGAGGTCGGTGCAGCTTTCGACTACCACACATGGCACGACCGAGGGCGGACGGCCGCCCTATGGCTCTGGCAACTACGCGAGGTGGCCTGGCTGGACGACCGGAACGGCACTCCGTCCAGCCCCTTCCGGCTCCGTACCCGCACCGCGGGCACCGTGGCCGTCTACGGGGATGGGGACACCCAATTCCTGCATCCGGACATCCAGGAGCAGGCACGTCGGCGTACCGAGGTACTCCGAGCCCTGGACGTCGTCGGAGACGCCCGTACCCGCGATCTCGTCGAGTGCCTGCGGCGGCTCCGTCGTGAGGAGAAGGACGGGGCTGAACGAAACGCCCCCGCCGCACTGATCGTCTACGAAGCCCTGGCCGAGCGCGCCACCGGAAAGGGGACGTCGGGCGGATCGGGAGAGATGCCGTTCAGCGAAGTCCTTCGTGCCTTCACAACAGGCGAAGGTCTGGTCCTCACGAACTCCGGCTGGCGGCGCCCGGGCGAGTGCCTCATCGGCGAGCCACTGTTCGGAGCGTCACGGGCCTTCGCTCCCGTGTTCACCGGTGGCGAGGCGTTCTGGACGCGGCTCGGGGTGCGTCGGCCGACCGTCGACGACGCTGTGAAGGTGATCAGGGAGTTGGCGCAGCAGGACAGGAGGGAGCGACGGAACGTTCCGGAGGGAACCACTCAATCGGTAGTCCTGGAGACCCTGAAGATGCTCCGTCGCCCCTCTGCCGTCCGGTCGGAGGAGCTGACAGCCGGGCGGCTGGGAAGACTTCCCCTGGTCACGAGCAAGGGGTGGCTGAGCAAGCGGCCTGTGTACGCGGTCGAGGACCCCATGGTCGCCGACGGCTTGGGCCGTGACCACGCCGTGTGGCGGCCGGGAGCAGAGCTGGACCAGTTCCGTCCGCTGGCCGGGGCCCTGCGCCTCACGTGGATCGGGGTGGAGCAACTCAGTGTGCACAGCTCCATTGTCGCTTCGCATGATCCGGACGCGACGGAACTGGTCCGCGCGGCTGTCATCCATCTGCGCGAGGACCTGCAACGCAACGCCCCGGAGGTGGCCCGCGGCCTGGACGGCTCCTGGGACAGACTCTCGGCACTCACGGTGAGCGTGGCACCGGACCTGATCTGCCGGGTGGAACTGTCCTGTACTCCGGTGGAAGTATCCGTCGACGCCGGTGTCGACTGGGCTTCCAGCACCCTGTACGTCCGTGACCTGTCAGCGGTGAACCGGCCCTCTGCGGGCGGTGCTTCGATCGCCGCCAAGTTCCCGGGACACCGCAGGGCGGCGGCCCTCGCCTGGACCGCCGCGTGTGACCGGGTGGAGCGGGGCCGCACCGCCGTGGACCTTAGCCTCGCGGAGGACCAGGTCCGTCGTGAACAGGAAGCCGCCGTCGCCGAACGCGATCGCCGGCTCATGGAGATGCGGGAAGAGGCGGACCGACGCGGCCGGACGAACGGACGGGAAACGCGTCCGGTTGCGGGAGCCCCGTCGACGATCAGTGGCCGGGCGCCCGCACTACCCGCGATCCCGCACGGCCGGGACCCCTCCGTCCCGGCCGTGCGGCCCCCCGCTTCGTTCCGCCGACTGGTGGATCCCGCCACCCTCCGTCTCGCCGTGGACCGGGGAAACCTCACGGCACCGCAACCCGGGGCCGGGCCCGCGACGGGCACCGCCCCGAAGAAGGGCCCGGCCGGCCTGCCCCAGCCCCGGTCCGGATCGGCCGTCCCCCAGCAGCGCACCGCCGCACGTCCCTATACGGCCGTGGAGCAGGAGAAGGCGGCACTGGACCTCGTACGCCGGGCTCTGGCGCTGGACCAGACCGAGCTGCGTGACCTGAGGGCTCAGCACGGTTTGGGGGCGGACGCAGTGGACGAGCTGGCCCGGTTCTACGAACTCAAGACGTACGGCGGTGCCGAGCCGGACACGATTCAGCTCACCCCTGCGGAGTTCCAGCGGGCTATCGAAAGCAACGATTTCTTCCTTGTGGTCGTCTCCGGTTTGGAGGCCGGAGCTGCACCGGTCACCGTACGGATCATCCTGGAGCCGTTGAAGCACCTGCCCTACCGTCCGAGCAGCAACGTACTCGTCTCCGGCATCCGGGGCGCGCAGAGCCTTGTCTACCCGTTCGAGAGCACGGAGTAATCCTCGGCCGTGACTGCCATGAGAATGATGACAGCGACGCGAGAACGTGATTTCGGACCGCCCCTTAACGTGGGCGCCGAAGTACCGCAGGGGTGGCGGAGGAGGGGACGTACCAGCATGCGCAGGGTTCCGCCGGAGATGTTCCGGTTCACCACGGGGGAGACGGCCGACCTGAACGGGGCTGTGCTCGAGGCCTTCGGGGTGGCCGGCGAGTACCTGGAGACCGAGCTCGGGCTCGACGGCGTACGGGAGCGGCTGCGTGCGGTGGGCTGGGTCTCGGACCTCGAGGACGAGGAACTGCACGAGACGCTGAAACGGCTGGTGAAGTGGGAACTCCTTGACGTGGTTCACAACCACGCCCAGAACTACCGCACGGCCGAGGAGTACGAGCGGCGCAACCTGCACTACTCGCTGACCCGCCGGGGCGAGGCCGCGCTCGCCGGGGTGCACCACGCCCTGGAGGTACTGGCCTCCACCGGGGCGCTGCAGACCGCGGTGCTGGAGGCGATCACCGACCGGCTCGACGAGCTGACCGTGCTGTCCGGTGAACCCGCCGCGGCAGACCGGCGGATCTTCAGCACCCTGCGGGAGCTGGAGGGCCATCTGGAAGGCCTGGTGGAGAACACCAAGGCCTTCAACGGCCAGCTGCAGAGGCTCCTTCGCGCCGAAGGAGTGGATCTGGACGTGTTCCGTGAGGTGAAGGCCGCCACCGTCGCGTATCTCCAGGAGTTCCTGGTCAATCTCGACCGGCGTGGTGAGACGGTGGCCGCCGCCGTGGCCCGTGTGGAGGAGCGGGGCATCGCGGTGTTGCGTGAGCGGGCCCTGCGCGGTGCCGAGCTGCCTCCGGCACCGGGAGAAGATCCGGCGGCCGGCTGGCTGGAGAGCCGGCGGGCGCGCTGGGCGGGCCTGCGGGCCTGGTTCCTGCCGGACGACGGGGCGCGCCCCCGGATCGAGCAGCTGCACGACATCGCCCGGCGTGCCATCGTCTCCCTTCTCCAAGTCCTGGAGCGGATCAACGAGTCCCGGCGCCGCTCCTCCAGTGCCGTACAGGACTTCCGGGAGCTGTCACGCTGGTTCGCGGCAGCTCCGGAGGAGGACGATCTGCACCGGCTGTGGTCGGCCGCCTTCGGCCTCGGCCCCGCGCGCCACGCCCATCTCGCCCACCCGGACCCGGAGCTGATCCCCTCGTCCCATTCCTGGTCCGAGGCACCGCCGGTGGAGGTGTCGGCGCTGCTGCGGACCAGCGGACGGACCGAACGCTTCACCCGTACGGCCAAGGTGCGGGACGTCACGGCGGTCAGGGCGGAACGCGCCGAGCGGGCCAGGGCGGAACGGGCGGAGCTGGCGCGCGCCTGGCAGGCGCTGGAGACGGACGGCCCCGTACGGCTCTCCTCCTTCAGCGCCCTCGACCCCGCGGCCTTCGACCGTCTCCTCGACCTGCTGGGCCGGGCGCTGGCCGCCCGGCCGGACGCGGACGGCCGGCGACGGGCCACGACCGGGGACGGCCGGGTGGAGGTGGCGCTGTCGCCGCCTCCCGACGGGCGCACCGCAGTACTGCGTACCGCGCAGGGGACGATGGCAGGTCCGGACTACGTCATCCACGTCACGGCCGCGGGCGGGGCGAAAGCCTGCCCGGCAGCCCGTGCGGCCACGGGACAGGAGGCCGCAGGATGAGCACCCTCGCCAACCAACTGGCCTCCGCCGAAAGAGAAGAGGTCGCCCGCGCCATCCGCCTCCTTCTGGCCCGCCCGCTGCTCACCGAGGCAGCCGACCCGACCGGATTCGACCTGGTGCGCCGCCGCCGTGACCCGCTGGCCCGGTGGTTCGACTACACCTGCGGCTGGAATCTGATCGTGGAACCCCGCCGGGGCTACGCCCGTCTCGCCAAGGTCCGCGCCGACCCCGACGGCTCCCGTCCCGCCCGCCGGGCACGATCCGGCCGGGCCCCGTTCGATCGCCGCCGGTACGTCTTGCTGTGTGTGACCGCCGCCGAGCTGCTGTCGATGCCGATGACGACCATCGGCATGCTCGCCGACCGCGTCGTCCAGGCCACGGCGGCCGACCGCGCGCTGGCGGGGTTCGACCCGGTCCACCGGCCGGAGCGCATGGCGTTCGTCGACGTCCTGAAGTTGCTGGAGTCGTACGACGTGCTGCGTGCCGTGGACGGCACGACCGAGACGTACGTCGACTCCGCGGAGGCGAAGGTCCTCTACCGCGTGGACAACACGCTGCTGATGCGGCTGCCCGCCGCTCCGGTCGGTGCCTCCCGGCTCGCCGTGCCCTCGGAGGAGGTGCCCGCGCGGTTCGAGGACCTCCTCGCCGGCCTGGTCAGGGAGCGCCGCTACGGCGGCGCTCCCGCCGACGGGACGGCCGACGACGCGCATGCCGAGACCGCCGCGACCACGGACGCCCAGCGCAATCTGCGGCTGCGCCACTCGGTGCTGCGCCGCGTCTTCGATGACCCCGTGCTCTACCGGGCCGACCTCGCCGACGACGAACTTGCGTACGCCACCTCCCTGACCGGGCGCCAGATTCTGCGCCGCTCGGTCGAACAGGCCGGTTTCCTCTTGGAGGAACGGGCGGAGGGCTTCCTGCTTGTCGACCCGGACGCCATCGCCAGCGACGTCCGCTTCCCTGACGACACCTCCACCGCCCGAGTCGCCGCGCTGCTCCTCCTTGCACCACTCTGCGCCACGCCCGCGGGCCTGCTGCCCGAGCAGCTGGCCGAGGCCGGAGCGGAGCTGCTGCGCCGCTTCCCGGGCTGGGCCAAGGCGTACCAGTCGGAGGAAGGCCCGGCCCGCCTTGCCGACGACGCCGTACGAATCCTGCTCGACGTCGGCCTGGCAGGCAGGGCCCGAGACCGCGTCGTCGCGCGACCGGCCGCGTACCGCTACCGCCTGACGGAGACCACCGGCCCGGCCCCGAAGAACCATCCGGCAGGCACGACCGCCGTCGGCGACGGAGAAGGAGACATGCAGTGAGCGTGACGGAGCTTCCCCTCCAGCGACGGCCCGAGGAGACCATCGAGCCGTCACCCGTTCACGAGACGGACGCCGCCCGCGGACGCTGGCAGCCCCACCGCGCGGGCATCCTCAATGTCTGGCGCTACTACGACGAGACCTTCACCTTCCACCAGGGGCGCCTGCTGCTGCGCGGTCAGAACGGCACCGGCAAGTCCAAGGCCCTGGAACTGCTCCTTCCCTTCCTCTTCGACGCCAGCCTCCGCCCCAACCGCCTCTCCACGTTCGGCGGTTCGGAGCGCACGATGCACTGGAACCTGCTCGGCCAGGGAGCGTCAGGCAAGACCCGCGTGGGGTACGTGTGGATGGAGTTCCGCCGCGTCGGAGACGACGGCACCGAGTACTGGTTCGGCTGCGGAGCCCGCCTGCACGCGAGCGTGCACACCACCACGGCGCACGCCGACTACTTCACCACCACCGCCCGGATCGCCCACCCCTACGGCGTCCAGCTTGTTAACGACACCGGTCAGCCCCTGACCAAGGCGGCCCTCGCCGAAGCCCTGCGCGACCGCGGCGAGGTGCACCCGTCGGCGACCGACTACCGCACCACTGTGCGGCGCGAACTCTTCGCCGGCATGGGGGAGCAGCGGTACGAGTCCCTTCTCTCCGCCCTGCTCCAGCTCCGGCAGCCCAAGCTGTCCGAACGGCTCGACCCCTCCCTGCTGTCCACCCTGCTGTCCCGCGCCCTGCCCCCGCTCGGCGAAGGAGAGATCACCGAGCTCGCCGAGGGCTTCGAGCGCCTGGACCGGCAGCGGGAGCACCTCGACCGGCTCGACACCGAGGTGACGGCGGCCGAGAACGTCGCCTCCAGGCAGCGCGACTACGCCCGCCGGGTCCTTCGGGCCGGCGCGGCCGCGCTGATCTCCGCGACCACCGAGATGGATGACCTCACCCGGGACGCCCGCGTCAGCGCCGAGGAGTACGAGAAGGCGCGCGAGGAGCGCGCCTCGACCCTGGCCCTGCGCGAGGAACTGGAACGGCGAGCACACACCCTGGACGAGAGGGTCGAAGGGCTCCGGGAGAGCGACGCCTACCAGAAGGGGGAGGAGCTCGACCGGCTCCGCCGCGAAACCGAGGAACAGGTCGCGGCCGCTGGGGAGCTGCGGACCGTCGCCCGGTCCGCCGAGGCCGACGCGGAGGAGGACCGGAAGCACGCCGACGAGGTCGCGGGACACGCCCGCACACGCGACGAGCACGCCCGGGAGACCGCCGACGAGGCACACCGATCGGCCCGGGCCGCAGGCATGGAGTCCATTCACCACGAGGTGAAGACGATCCTCGACGCGGAACGGGAGGCGAAGCCCCTCGACGACGGGACGGCGAACGCCCCGACCAGGAAGGGGAGCGAGCGGTCCGACGCTCCCGGCGCCGCCCGCCGACTACTCCGGGGCGCGGTCACCGCCCGCCGGGAGCAGGTCGCCGACGTCACCGACGCGATCGACGCGCACGACCGGGCGGTACGCGACCGGGGCACCGCCGAGGGCCTGCTAGACGAGGCCCGTACCCGGCTCGCGGACGCGATCACCCACCGCGACGCGACTGCCGGCGCCTGGGACGAAAGCCTCGCCGCCCAGGCGGAACTGCTGCTCGCCTGGGCCCGGGACTGCACGGAGCTGCGCATCCCCGACCTAGATGAACTGGCCGCCAGGGCGGCGGTTGAGGCAGGCGTGCGCGAGCTGGTCGAAACGGTCGCCCGACCGCTGGATCAGGAGATCACCACGGAGCGGGCCGGAGCCCGCACCGCACAACAGGGCTTGGAGCAGGAACGGGACCTGCTCGACGCACGCAGGCGCAAGCTCAGCGGCGAGACCGATCTCCCACCCGCCGCTCCGCCGACCCGCACCACCGTCCGTACGGCCGCGGCGGGTGCGCCGCTGTGGCGGCTGGTCGCCTTCCACGAGGACGTCCCGCTTCCCGTACAGGCCGCGGTGGAAGCGGCACTGCAGGCGTCGGGCCTCCTGGACGCCTGGGTCAGCGCATCCGAAGGGCTCACCCTCCCCGGGCACGACACACGCGCCGAGGCCGGCCTCGCCACGACCGCCCCCGGCCCCAGCCTGCTGGACGTGCTGAGGCCCGAGGAGGACATCCCCGTACCGGCCGACACGGTGACCCGCATCCTCGCTGGCATCGCGTACGGAACCACCCTGACCGGCGGGCACCCCGCGGCCGTCTCCTCCGACGGCTCCTGGCGCCTCGCGCCGGCCACCGGCACCTGGAACAAGCCGGAGCCCGCCCACATCGGCGCTCTCGCCCGGCAACGGGCCAAGCAGCGTGAGATCGCCGAACTGACCGAGCTGATCGCAGAGAAGGACGTCTCCCTGACCACCCTCGTCGACCGGCTGCGGGAACTCGACGCCCGTGCCGCCCGGCTTGCAGACGACCGCACCGCCCGGCCCGACCACCGCGAACTCGACGCCCGCCGACGGGACTGGGACCGGGCCGAGGAGAAGGTGGCCGCCCGGGACGACGCCGTGCGCGACGCGACCGAGCATCTGGCCGCCCGCGAGGGTGACGTGGCCGGCGCGCTGCGGACGCTGAGCCGCCGTGCCGCCGGCCACGGACTGCCCACCGACCGCGACCGGCTGCGGGAGCTCGCCCGCAGCGTCGAGCGGTTCCGCGACCTCGCCGACACCTGGACGGATGCCCGTATCGACGCGACCGCAGCCGCCGAAAGGGCCAGAGAGACGGCCGCACAGGCGGACCGGTCACACCGTCTCGCCGAGAAGCAGGCCGCCGACGCGGCCGCCGCTGAGGCGAAGGCGGCCGGCATGACGGCACGCCTGAAGGCGGTGGAGGAGACGGTCGGCGCGGACTACCGGCAGATCGTCGCGCGCGTCGCGGAGACCCGCGCCGAACGCGACCGCTGCCGCAAGGAGGCCCGCCGGTCGGCCGAGCTCCTCATGGGCCTGGAAGGCCGCATCGGAGAGCTGAGGGCCACCAGCGGCCAGGATGCCGAACGGCGGGAGAAGGCCGTCGAGGCCCGCGACTGCGCGGCGCAGCGGTTCCGGCACCTGTGCCTGGTCGGTCTGGCCGAGGACGCGGGCGTCACATCCGAACCCGACGTAGGCGACGGCACCAAGGTCACGCTTGAGGCCGCCCGCGCCATGGCGGCGCGGTGGCCCCGGATCCCGCATGCCCCGCGCCACCTCGGCGACGCAGCCACTCGCCTTTCCGAGGTCGTCCACGAGGCCCGTCGGCACTTGGGCGTCCGTGCCGACCTGGAGCTGGAGCCCGACGACAACGTCCAGCTCTTTACCGCCACCCTGGAGGGCGTTCGCGTCGGGGCGGCCGGCCTGCTCACCACACTCACCCAGGAGCGCGACCGCAGCCGCGACGACATCAGCACCGCCGAACGGCGCCTCTTCGACCAGATCCTCACCGGTGACATCCGCCGCCACCTCGCCGCCCGCATCCGCCGTGCCGGCGAACTCGTCGCGCACATGAATGGCCACCTGGAGCGGGTCCGTACCGCCTCCAACGTGGCCGTCCAGCTCGTCTGGGACGTCCGTCCGGACCTGCCTGACAGCACCCGGACCGCCCGCCAGCTGCTCCTGAAGGACCCCGGCCGGGTCACCGAGTCCGACCGGGAGGCCCTGCACGCCTTCTTCCGCGCCCGCATTGAGGAGGCCAAGGGCAGTGACACGGCCGCGAGCTGGGAGGAGCACCTCGGAGAGGTGCTCGACTACACCGCCTGGCACACCTTCACCGTCCGCCTCGACCGGGCGGACGGCAACGGCTGGCAGCCCTTGACCAAGCGGCTGCACGGCGCGCTCTCCGGCGGGGAGAAGGCCATCGCACTGCACCTGCCCCTGTTCGCCGCCGTCGCCGCCCACTACGAGGACCTGCCCCTGGCCCCCCGCCCGATCCTCCTCGACGAGGTCTTCGTCGGCGTCGACACCGTCAACCGCGGACAGGTCTTCGCCCTGCTGTCCGCACTCGACCTGGACCTCATGATCACCTCCGACCACGAGTGGGGGAACTACCGGGAGCTGCCCGGCATCGCCGTCCACCAACTCCTGACGGACGAAGACGACGCCGTCACCAGCGCGCGCTTCGTCTGGAACGGCACCGGAATGGAGGAAGGATGACCTTGCGAGACCACCCTGTGGCTGGCGGGACTACCTCTCGGGAGCACCTCGCGTCGGGCGACGCAACTCTCCACCGCCCCGAACTCAACCCCGTCTGGCAGACGGTCCACGACCGTCTCTCCTCCGGCCGCCCCGTCACACGCGTACGCCTCGGACTGCTGGACGAGACCCAGCGCGAAGCCCTCGCAGACCTCCTCGGCCTGGACCGCCTGCCGGATTCCCGACCCTCCGTCGCCCTGGCCCGCCTGGAGGAGGCCGTCACCGAACTCTCCGGCCGCACCGTACGAGAAGTCGTCGCCGAACTCATCGGCCCACTTGGCGACAGAGCCGGTGAACGCCGCCGCCAGGAGGACGAACGCGCCGGTCTGTGGACCTGGCTGGCTGGTCACCACACGGTACGGGCTCAGCCGGTGCTCGCCGACTGGGCTGCGTCCTGTCGAGCCGCAGGCCTGGTCGGCGGCTCGGCGGAACGCACCCGTACGCTGCTCACCGACGCGCTCAAGGTACTCGCCGAACTACCTGGCCAGGCCGAACCCCTGCCCGTCTTCGCCGCCCGAGTCCTGAACGGCCACGCGCACGCTCTCGACGACGGGACACCTCTCTCCACCCTCGTCCTGCGTGCCCTGGCGACTCTGTACGACATTGCTCCACCGCAGTCCGCAGCGGAACGGCGCGCCCTGTGGTCCCGCGCCGGCGTCGCAGACGACGAGCTGTCCGCCACTGTCGTCGCCGGCGGACTGCGCCCTGTCGGCGACGGCCTTCTCGCCCGTGTGGCCCGTCTGTGCACCGAGGCTGGTCAGGCAGCCAGTCTGACGCTCGCCCAGGTCAGGAACCCGGGCCAGCTCACGCTGCCCGCCGCCCCTGCCTCATCCGTCGTCCACGTCGTGGAGAACCCCAGCATCTTGGCCCTCGCCCTCCGTCGCTTCGGCCCCCACTGCCCGCCGCTTGTCTGCACGTCTGGCTGGCCCAACAGTGCGGCTGTCCAGCTCCTGCGCCTACTCGCGGACCAAGGCGCCGTTCTCCGTTACCACGGTGACTTCGATGGCGAGGGCATCCGCATTGCCGCATACGTCCTGGAGAAGACAAGGGCGCACCCCTGGCGTATGACGGCGGCAGACTACCGATCCGCGGTTGTCTCCAATGAGTACGGTCCTCAACCTGGGCGCATCACCGGAGCGCCGTGGGATCCCGAGTTGGCCGAAGCCATGGCGGAGCACGACATCGCCGTGGTCGAGGAGCTGGTAGCCGACGGGCTATTGGATGATCTCGCTGCTGCGGCTCGCCAGGAGCACCCCTCTGGCTATTCGTAACGCTTCAAGCGATGGCAGGGCCATAGACCGGTGCTGACCTGTCGCGATGTCGACTTCCGTGTGGCCTCTTTTCGATGACGCATCACGTGAAGCGCGCCACCAAGTAGGTTGGAAGTTGCCTTAACGGAGTTTGGTGGACACCAACAAGGACAACCGGGAGCGCCAGGTGCGTCTGAGCTTCCTTGGCTGATCAGTGTGACGGAACTGTAGCGTCGAATCCCGGCCGCACCGAATGCCCCTTGGACCGAGCGTGATCAGCCCGTGAGCTTGGTGTCCTGGGCGCGGCGGGTCTCATGCATCGCTGGTTGCCCTTGAACGAACGGCAGCGCGCTCCTTGGCCGACTCGCGGACGGTGAGGACTTCTCACCACCACGGGTCGGCGATACTGCCGTCGGGCTCAAGTCCGTACTGGAGCAACCGTTGGTGGCGCGGGTTGTCGGGTCGGCTCAGCATCCAGAGCACTACCGATTCACCCGCGGCGATCGATCTGAACGCGAGGCGGTCGGCTTTGGCATGTTCACCGGCCTCGTCCAATAGCCGGACGAGGCCCGTGAGAGCCTCGGAGTGACCAGCCTCGATGAGTTGCTGGTACAGCGCGCGGAGTCGGTCAGTCTGACCGGTGTCGCGGTACGCCAGGTCCAGTTCGTTCAGGAGCAGAATGCTGCCCGCCTCGGCGATGGCACGCAACGCGTACTGCTCGGCTCCGCCCCAGTCCTCGGCGTCCAGGCGCAAGCTGCCCAGGCTGTACAGCCCAGCTGGGTCCCCGGCGTCGACCGAGGCATGGAAGAGCCGTTCGGCCTCGGAGCGGTCCCCGGCTTCAAGGAGGCGGACAGCTCTGATCCACAAGGCTGTGGCACCGTTGCCCTCTCGCTCGTCGATGATGCGATACAGGTGTTCAGCCTGCCCCGGGCTCTCCTTCTCGAGCGAGGAAGCCAATTCCCCCAGATTCAACGGGGTACTGAGGTCGATCACCTCGTCGTACAGACGATCAGCTCGGGCCGCGTCTCCGGCCGACCGCCATTCGTCGACGAGCTTGAGCATCGCGTTGCCGTCACCCCTGCGAGCCGCTTCCCGCGCGTGTGGTTCGGCCCCCTCCCGGTCTCCGGCACTCAGGCGCAGTCTCGCCGCATAGGACCACAGCCATTGGTGGTCACCGCCGAGGGCGATCAAGGCACGGCACAGCTCCTCCGCTCCCTCGAAGTCTCCCGCCCTGGCGAGGGGATCAGCCAGAGTCATCACGAGAAGGTCGGCTTCGGAGGGATCGGCAGTGGCCGCCGCGATCCGTGCCGCGGCTTGGTAGAGGCGCAGAGCCGTGGAGGTGTCTCCGGCCTTCGTGTGCATATGGGCCAGTTCCAGGTGACCGCGGAACTCCCCGGTATCGGCTGCGGTCTGGAAGAAGTGGGTGGCCCCGTCGGAGTCGCCCGCTCGTGCGTGCAGTTTGCCGAGGTGGACCCAGCCGTGAGGCAGCCCGGCCTGCGCAGCGGCACGGTAGAGCCGTGCCGAGTGGCCCAGAAGGAGCCGGGCTTCGGCAGAGCCGGCGAGTGCGACGAGATCGGGCGGACTGGTCACGGTGTGCACAGCGGCGGTCCAGAAACCGGTCGGAGCCATGTCGTAGCGGAAGGTGTCCCGGGCATACTGCTCCAGGTAGTCGGCGAGCCGGTAGACCGCGCCCGACGGCGATGCCTCCCCGGGGCGGGGCTTGTGAGGCGTGAGGGGGCCGGGGACTCCCTTGCACTCCTTCCCTGCGTACTGGAGTGCTTCCTCGAACCAATTCTCACCCAGTAACTGCCACTGCTGATCGGTGAGATAGCCGGGAGCAGCGGCTCGCAGGAACGCATCGCCGATCAGCAGGCCATGCCCGAGACGCCGTGCGTCCATGGCCGCCCGGATCACCGCTTTGGCGCCGGTCGGCGCGGTCTCGAAACGCCGTACGAGTTCCTGGGCGCCGGCGAGGAACTGGGGGATCTGTCGTCCCCCGTGCTCCATAGCGAGGGCTAGGCGCCGGTCCTCTTGCGCGAGCCGGGCCAGTTGCGCCATGTCGTCGTCGTCGAACTTCTCGGGCACCTCGCGACAGCGACCGTCCAGGACGCTGCGCGCATGCGCATGGGGATCGAGCCCCTCGCGTACCGGCCGCACCGTCAGAGTGGCGTGGATTTCGCGCCACAAGGTCCCGAGTATGAGCACGGGCTTGACTGTCTGGTCAGCCAGTAGGGCCAGAAGCGCACGTGCGGTTTCCTCTCCTCGTGGACCATCCAGAAAGCGCTGGGACTCGTTCATCCACAGCACCGTCCGAGGCTCGATCTCGCCCCGGTGATACACCGCGAGGAATCCCTCTGAGTCGTAGGGCTGCCGCAGTCGCCACTCGGCGAACTGCTTGCGCTTCAAAAGTGCATGCAGGGCTCGGGTCTTGCCCGTCGACGAGTCCCCGACCAGCACCGCCATGCGACTTGAGGTCTGCGCCTTCAAGGCATTGTCGGCGAGCCAGACGTCGTGGCCACGGCTGATGTACGGGGTGAGCGCGCTCAGGGTCGGCTGACCCGGGTCGATGCTGCGGTGGACCTCCAGATGCTCCACCGCGAAGGCGTCGTCCAGTTCCGCGATGGACAGGCCGAGCGGCGCGGGTGCTTCGGCCGTGAGGTTTCTGGAACTCGGGGCTTCGGCAGCCGTGTGCAGACCCAGCAAGTAGTCCTTCTTGTCCTGGAGCTTGAGGGCCTTCATCAGCCTTGTGACCGTCCTCCGGGACGGGGGCTTGGCTACCTTCGAGCTGAGGGCTTGGTTGACGGTTGTTCGTTTGAGGTCGGCAAAGTGCCCGAGTGTCTCTTGTGTCCACCCGGTCCGGGCGAGCGCGTCCCTCAACTCCCTGCGCAATTCCTCGAGGGCATCGGCAGGGCTCGGGGCCGCTCCGTCTCGAGACATCTCACTCCCTCTGAGCCTGGCATGTGTTCACCGAAGTCTATTTCTGTTCACGCGAACCACGCTGAACAGCAGTTCCGCGAGATTCGGCATGACGACATCAACTGCTGTTTCCAAGGAGCTCGTTACTATGTCCGACCGCGCCGCTATGATCCTGCTCGGCCTCGCCCTGTCCGTCTTCGCCGCCGTCCTCGTGGCAGCCGGTGCCGGCTACCTCGCACGCCGCGATCAGTGCTCCTACCCCGCCGCCGTCACCCGCGCGGCGACCGCGTTCGCCGCCACCCTCACGCTTATCGCTGTGACGTCCGCCGCGCTTGTAGCCCTGAACGGGTGAACGGAGGGTCGTGTGCGGCGAACAGCGCGCCTGGTGCGGGGCTCTCGGGTGACGTCCCCGACTCGGGGCACGGGGGCAGCGAAGCGGACCAAGGCGGCCAACCCCGCCAGGAGCGGTGAACCATTCCCGGCCTCCGTCTTCTTCTCCCGCCAGTCGCACCGGGGGCGCCGTCGGCTACCTCAATGACACGCTGCTGCCAGGCGGCCGGCGCCGCGGGGACGTGTTCGGCAGGAATCTGGCGTACATCCTGGCGGCACCGGTGCCCTCCGCATGGTTGCCACAGATCACCGGATCGCCCTGGTGTGCCTTTGACAGCCCGCGCAGGCGGCTGCAGGGTTGTCCTAGCGGAGGTTGGTGGACACGAACGTCGACAATGCCCACCGGCAGGTGCGGCTGTCGTTCCTCGGGTAAGGCTGCGTCTGCCGTCACTGTAGGAGTGATGTCCGGCCGCACCAAGTGAGAGCGGCCCAGCTCTGGGCAGGGCGAGCGGTGCTGCGCGGTGACGCACACCTGGGGAGGATGTCACCGCGCGAAGCTCGGTGACATCCGTGGTGCCGAACGAACCGCACTCTTCAGTTCCGGCCTGGCCCGTAAACAGACCTTCCCGCTACCGGAACCGGATGGCTCCGCCGCTACCCGAGTTTTGAGTCCGATCTCGATCGCCGTCTCGGTGGCGCCTTCCTGGCAGTCCCCTGCAGGGCATCGCAGGGCACCGGCACGTTCGTCTGCCCAGAGTGCAGCACCTGCGGCCAGGCGATTGGCAGCGGTGCAGCTTCCACCGGGTGCGGCATGCGGAGCAGAGTGCTGCGAACAGGCCGCCTTTGCGGGGCTCGAACACGGTCTGGTGCCGAGAGCCGGTCTTGGCGCACACCGGGCACACTTCGAGCAGTTCGGCCTGAAGGGCTGCGCCCTTCAACGTCTCAGAAACGGTCCGCAGTCAGTCGCTGGACTTCGTGCCCCGGTGGCGTTCAGCACTCGGTCCAGCTCGGCAGGAGTGAGCCCGTGTGCCGGGGGCTCCGGAGAGGCAGCCATGCCGGTGGGTCAACGCTTCCAGGGCCGCGAGTCAGCCGACGACATCGTCGGCCGAGAGCTCGCGGAAGTCGAGCGCGCCCACCTCGTCCAGCAGAGCAGTGGTCTCCTCTGCGGCGGCCGCCTTCGCCAGCGTTGCTGGTAGAGGCCGTTTCGCGGTCTTGACCAGGGTGACCAGGTCGGGTCTGTCACCACCGGGCGCCGCTGCGTCAGGATCGTTGCATCTCACCAACTATGGGGAGGGCCTCAGGAAGAGATCATTTCGTCGGTTCGAGATGGCCTGACAACTACTGCTTGATCGATCCGGTTACCCCGGTCCGCCGTGCTGGGCCGAGCGGCTCAGCCGAGCGCTTCTGCCAGAGCGAATCCGGTTTCGCGCGCGGTCAGGTAGGGGCGAACGTCGTGGGCATGCGCGCCGTTGTTGACGGTCTGGTCCTGGATGCGTGTTCCGAATGAAGGTGCGAGCCTTTTGATCAGAGCCACGGCATCTCCGTGATCGGCGATGTTGATCCAACGCTTCACGGGCACTGGCCAACGGGCCGTTCCCCCGTGAGGGGTGGGTCGAAGTCGATCGAAAACGAGGCCGCGTACGGCCAGGGGTGACCCGAGAGTGATCAGCGTGAGGTCCTGCCACTGCGGGTGGGCACACAGCGTCTCGTAGGCGACGACGCTGCCCAGGGAATGGGCGACGATCACCGTCGTCTTGCCGGTCACCGCGCGAGCCAGACGCTCTCCTGCCGCCCCCCGGACCTGTGGCTCGGTGAAGTAGCGTCGGACCTGGCGGGCGCTGCCGATCATCGCGCCCTCGGCGAGGCCGGCGAAGAAGGTCGAGTGGCTGAGTGCGTTGAGCGCTCGCTGGACGATGCGGGGGGTACGTAGCCGGCCAGTGGCATCCATTCCGGGTACACGGCTCTCGGCGTCTGCGGCTGCCTTCCACCACGACAGGAGCAGCTCGTGCTCGAGTCCGGGTTCCACGTCGGACGCGTCGAGCGGCGGCTCGCCCAGGCCGCGGTGACCAGGTCGGCGGAACAGGTCACCGTAGAAGGCGGCAGAGACGTCGTCGCGCGGCAGTGTGCCGGCACCTGAGAGGGTGAGGCCGTCGTTCAGGGACGGAAGCCATGCTTCGGCGATCGTCTCGGGCCCTTTCAGCTGCTGCGCGATCCCGTGGACGAGGACGACATGGGTCATCTGGAATCCCCCTGTTCCTTGTGGGCTGAGGGGGTCAGGCGGAGCGCCACCAGCCCCATGTCGGTCGCCACGCAGACCCGGCCTGCCTCGTCGACGGCGACACCGTTGATCCCGCTGCCGACGTTGATCTCCGCCTGGAGGGCGACTGCTTCGAGGTCCCAGACGCGGACCAAGCCGTACCCGTCGGCGGCTACGAGCGTAGGAGTGCCGTCCACGTTCGCCACGCGTACGCGTCGCACCGCAGCCGGGAACCGGTCCAGTTCGGTGCCGGAGGGCGAGTAGCCGTCCAACGGCACCATACAGACCCGGCCGTCACCGGCTCCGGTCACTAGGTGGTCGCGCCCGCCGATCACTGCCAGATCCAGTGCGGTCGCCCCCATCTCATAGCCGGTTCTGACCTCCCCATGAGAGCGGCCGGTCCGGAGATCCCACACACGCACGGTTCCGTCGTACGAGGCGCTGGCCACTATCGGCACGGTGCCCACCCGCCCGGCCCGCAGTGCGCTTACCATGGCCGTGTGCCCCGACATGGGCGGGCAGACGAGAGCTTCCGTATCGAGATCCCAGGCGTGAAGGGTGTAGTCCCCGGCAACGGAGATCACGACGGGGCGCCCCTCCAGGACGCTGGTGCACGCGAGCTGTGAATAGCCGGCCCGGCGTGCCAACCTGTGACGTGCGCCGAGACCCCAGACCTCGACATCGGTCCAGCTGCTGCGAACCACGATCGCGTCATCGTCAATGGGCTCCGTGACAGCGTGGTAGATGGAGGGCGCCCCTGAGGTCAGATGGCTGGCGGCCTGCCGACCGGTCTCCAGATCGTGGACACGCACAGCGCCGTCGAGACTGCCTGTCACGACCACGGCACGACCGTCGGCAGTGCGGGCGATGTCGGCCGAAAGCAGGTGTTGTTCGAGGCCGTACAGGGGCTCACCCAGCGGTTGCATGGTGCTCAATTTCCACAGGCGGACCTGGAGCGAGCCGACGCCGATCATTACCGGAACGTTCCCGATCCGCCCGAAGACGGGCGGAGTGTGCGAGCCCGAGGTCAGGTTGTTGCAGCTCGCCAGCGCCGGACCCTCTTCGATGCCGGACATCAGGTCCCAGACGCGAAACGTGTTGTCCCACGAGGTCGTTGCCATGACCGTCCTGCTGCCGATGCAGCCGAGTGTGGCTGCCGCGACGAAACCGGTGTGGCCGAAATAGGGGCCTCCTATGACGGCGGATGTCTCCACGTCCCGGGCGTGGACCGCGTTTCCATCAAGGATCACGATGACGACAGGCCGCCCCTGGTGGAACCCGACTCCTACGGTCCGGGCGGCGGGGGTGAGAGTGGACGCGTCAAAATGGGAATGGAGCGTTGCGGTCAGGTGGCTTGGACCGGGCTCGATGCGCCAGAGGTATCCGTGGTTCAAGGAGGTACACAGGACAACCTCAAGTGTTCGTCTGCTCCGTCGGACCGACAGGTGCCGGATGTCTCCGATATGGCCGGTCAGCGGTGGGCAGAGCTCGGTGCCGTCGCGTGCGTCCCAGAGGCGCACCGTTCCGTCATCGCTTCCGGTGAGCAGAATCGGCCGTCCTTCGACTTCACCGAAGACGGCGCAGCGAACGGCATTGGTGTGACCGATCAGGGGGCTGACCGAAGCACCCGCGCGCAGTGGCTCCCACATGCGCACGGTGGTGTCGGATCCGCCTGTGGCTACGACCAGTGAGCCTCCCACCTCTGCGACGGCAACGGCCAGGACCTGGCCGGTGTGGCCCTTCAGGGGTGAAGCACATTCCTGGCCGGTGGCCATGTCCCACAGGCGGGCCGATCCGTCTTCGCTCCCCGTGACGGCGAGGTCCCGACTCCGGTACGAGTGGTAGGCCGCGGTCAGCACGGGTCGGGCATGGCCTTCCGCGGGCTGGTCCGCCGCGAGGTCCCAGATTCGTGCCGTCCGGTCCTCGCTCACCGTCACGGTGAGGGCGATGTCGCCCTGGTCGAACATTGCCGCTGCGGTGATGTCCTGGACGTGGCCACGCAGAGGAGGGCCGAGTTGCTGCAAGGTGCGGACATCCCAAACCCGGGCTTCCATGCGTCCGCTTGTCACCGCCACGGGTCGACCTCCGAAATGGCCGGCGGCCGCCGAGGTCACTCCGCTCCGGCTGTAGTAGACATGTGCGCTGACAGGCTCCCCGACCTGACGGCGATCGTGCAGGTCCCAACGGCTCAGCATGCCCGCCTGGTCACCGACCAGAGCGATGGTCCGGCCGTCGACTTCGGTCACGCACACCGCAGATACGCCCATCGCCGTGCCGATGAGGGGACTGCCGTCCAGGCGGGCGCTCCCGCCGTCGACCGCCTCGGACAAGTCCCAGACGTACACCGCTTTGTCGTCCCCGCCGGTGACGGCGATCGGCCGTCCGTCGAGTTCGCCGAAACATGCGGCGAGGACGGAGCGACGGTGCTCGGTCAATTCGCTCCCCAGCTGGCACCGGTTCTGCAGGTCCCACAACCGAGCCGTGCCGTCGGAGCTGGCGGTCAGTACGACGGGGCGTCCGTCGAGGGCTCCCACCGCGATGCTCGCCACGCGGTTGGTGTGCCCCCGCAGCGGTTCGCCGTATTCCTGGCCTGCCGAGAGGTCCCAGACCCTGACCGTGCCGTCATCACCACCGGTCAGAGCCACCGTGTAGTCATCGAGGTCACCGATGGCAACGGAACTCACGGCGATACCGACGGACAGAGGGTCGCCGATCTGCTGCTGGGCCGTCAGGTCCCAGATCCTCGCTGTGCCGTCCACACTGCCCGTGACCGTGATCGGACGGCCATCCAGTGCTCCGACCGCGACGCAGCTCACGGTGCGGGTGTGACCGGCCAGCAGCCGGTGGACGCCGCTCGTCGACCACCAGGCCCAATGCGCGGCCCATGGACGCGCCAAGGAGAGGTCCTCGATGTGATCGGCCAGCAGATCGGCCTCGCACCGGCGGGCCGAGAGCTGTAGGTCCGCAGCACGGTCTCCGAGCGGGCGATCGTGGGTCAGCCGATGTGCCACGTGTTCGTATGTGCTGCGGATACGCCGGGCAGTGTCGCCCTCGATGGAGGAGAAGGCAGTGAGGAGCGCGCGCGGATCACTGGCCAGGAGGAACCCGGGATCCTCGATCAGGTCGGTCAGAACGCCACCGGCGGCCGCGTGCGTGGCCAGATGCCGTCGGACGTACCCGGCGGCGCCGAACCAGTCCGGTGGGCCGTCGACCGGCTTTGCGACGAGCGAGCGCAGGGCCCGCACGATCGACCTCTGTACCTGATCCGCTGCCCGGCCCGCAGTGGCTCGAAGATGCTCGGCGAGCGCCTTGTGGTAGAGGCGGTACGCGGATCGTTGGTCGTCGTCGATGACTTCGGCGATGTACGCCTCCGCCACGTCCAGCGCCCAGGTGACATCCTCCTCGGAGCAGACAACGCCCGAGACCACCGAACTGAGCGTGGTCCACACGTGGCCCCTGGGCAGCCCCTTGCCCTCCGAAAAGGCCAGCGCGAGCAGCATCCGTCGCACCCGGGCCTCGTCCGGACCGAAGCGGGCCAGATAGTCGTCGAAGGCTTCACCGACCTCGCTGGGCAGGTCCTCGGCCCAGCCTGCGCGGTTGGTGTCGACGGGAGAGCAGTCGGAGCGCAGGGTGCGGGCCGTCGTCCTCGCGTAGAGGTAGACGCCGGCCGCCTTCGCCGCGACCGCGTCGGCGACCGTACGTGCACGGTCGGCCTGGCCTCGGTAGGGCGTCGGAATCTCGGGTTCGTCGCCGGCTAGCAGCACCCGTGCGACGTACCCGGACACATCCTCCTGCGTGGCCCGGTAGCCGTCCCGATCCAGGTCCATCACCGTGAACGTGCGGCCCAGCGGGCCCACGAGTTCATGGCGAGCCCCCACGAGCAGCCTCACGCCGGGAATCTCCGACATGGGGCGCAGTAACTCGCGCGTGATCCGGCGGGGCTCCCCGTGGCCGCCGGCGTCCGCGGCGGTGTCCGAACCTGCTTCGTCGACGGCATCGACCACAACGACGATGGGTGCTCCCTGACGCCCGCGCCGGGTGAGCTCCTGCAGCAGAGCGGCGGGGCCGTCGGTACGGGTGTCCAGCGCGGTGGCGATGCGTTCGACCACCTCCTCCAGCCGTTTGTGCCGCGCGTGGACCGCGGCCGAGACGCACCCGGCGGGAAGCACGGTCGAGGCGTCGACATCAGAGAGGTCAAGACGAGCCCGGTATCCGAGGTCCGAAAGGGCGACGATCCGTCCGAGCACCGCCGACTTTCCGCATCCCGGGCTACCGGTGACCACTCTTCCGTGACCGTCGCCCTGGGGCGAGGTGAGCCAGTCCACGAGTTCGGACAGCACCCGAATCCGGCCGCTGAAGTACAGGCCCTGCTCGGACTCGAACTCCACACCCCGCGACCGGGGGCCGAAGTGCTCGTCCAGATCCCGCTCCGCCACGCGTCGTTGGACCTGCAGATCGGTGCCCAGGGGAGGAAGCTCCTCCCGATAATTCGAGTTAGCCAGGAAAGGCGCGAGGCCGGTCACCAGTCCACTGGCCAACTCAGCTCGTTGGCCGCGGCCTTGGGCGTCGAACTGTTCGTTGACCGCTTTGACGAGTTCGGTGAGATCCAGGTACTGCTGGCGTTGGCCGGTCCTGCCGGCGGTGGTTTCGACGGCCTCGATCAGGGCCGTGACGAACTTGCCGTCCTCCGCGATGTCCTTGTGCCGGGCCGAGCCCAGGAACCACAGGCCGGTCGAGGCACGGCCGGAGGTGCTCCGATAGGCGATTGTCTGAAGCGCGACCGCGGCGGCGTCCGCGCTGCCTGCTCCGGCCGAGCAGGTGTCGAGGATCAGCAACAGGTGACGTAGCTCGCCGCGACAGAGGATGCGTACGAGGTCTTCGGTGGCCAAAGCGCTGGAGACGAGGTCGTCCTCCTGAGAGTCCCAGCAGAGCAGATAGTGGCGGTCGCGTTCCTCAACGGATCCGTGTCCCGCGAAGTAGACGACGACGACGTCGTCGGCCGTCAGATCGGCATCGGACGACCAATGGGTCAGTTTCCGCCGTATCTGATCGGCGCTTTCGTAGTCCCCAAGGCCCGGTAGCACAGCGGTGTAGCCGAACGCTTGGAACAGCTCGGTCGTCGCCCGTACGTCCCCGGGCACGGAGGCCAGCTGCTCTTCCTTCGGAAGGTGGCAGTACTTGCCGCTCCCCAAGGCGATGAAGAATTGCCTTCCCACCCCACCACCCGACGTCGTGGACCGCTGGCCCCGAACTCTACCCAGCGGAAGGCTACTTCGCCGGTGGTTGCGACGAGCAGTGGTGCACCCCTCACCTCCGGCACTCAGGGGAGGCGTCACTCGCCGCTGAGGGGCGGCAGCCCGGGGACAGTCAGGTGCACGCTGACCGGAGGCTCGATCGTCCCGTGGTGATACGCCGCAGGGCAACCAGGGCACTACACAGATTGGCCTGGGCAGGTTGCAGGTACCCGCTCGTGTGCCGGAAGGCGTCCGGTAATGTGACGCGGTGCACTTCAATACGGCGCCCAACGCGCGGGAATCAGCGCGCACACGTCCCGGCATAGCCTGGCTCGGAGACGACAACTGGGACGACTACGGGTTCAAAACGCTTTTTCGTCTGCGCTGCAACAACGGTACCCGCGGTCGTCGATGTCGGCTTGGTGAAAATCGGCTTCTTTGGTGTGCAGGGCGGCCGGACCCCCTGCCCCGCAGCTTCGACGCCCTCGGCTCGAACTTCTTCTCTCTTGGGAGCGATGAGAGCTACTACGCCACACTTCGTGACGAGTTCGATGACGAAACGCGCCTGGGCATCTTCTCCGCCCTGGGCGACACCGCCTACGACGATGACCTCTTCGAACGAGCGCGCAACGAACGTGTCATGGAGGACTCGCTACTGCGGGGCACCGATGCCGACACGGTACGCACGCAGTACCACCGGATCGCCCACGGCGGGCCCACCCTCTCGCGCTTTCACGTTCGTTTACCGACAGGAGTCGGTGTTTGAGGGCGAGCCTGCTCTCACGCTCGACCTGACGGTCGATCCCGACAAGAACCCGCCCAGCAACATACATACGGTCATCGGAAGCAACGGCGTGGGAAGACACGCCTGCTCCACGACATCGCCCAGACCACCCCGACCCCGCACAGCAGGCGGCATCACAGTGTGCTGGAGGACCGACTCGCCTACCGTGAGCAACCCTTCACCAACGTTGTGTACGTGTCGTTCAGTGCCTTCGAATCTCAAAGGCCGCACAAGGTCAGCAACGCAGCCAACCGGGCCCGTCCCGGCGTCGGTTACCAGTACGTCGGCCTGAAGACTGCCAGTGGCGCGGAAGTAAAGAGCTACGCGGCTCAGGGAGGCGAGTTCGCCGACTGCATACAGAAGTGCGTGGAGGAGAACCCCGCGAAGGCTCGCCGCTGGGGCGACGTCCTGGCCAAGCTCGAAGAAACTGATTCTCTCTTCCATGGCCTGGAAATCACACGGCTCGCGCATGCCGAGGACCGGCCGGATCCCAAACAGGTCTTCGACGGCCTTAGCTCAGGACACAAGATCGTCTTGCTGACTTTGGCGCGGCTGGTGCAGCACACCACCGAACGCACCCTCGTCCTGATCGACGAACCTGAGGGGCATCTTCACCCTCCGTTGCTTTCGACGTTCGTGCGAACCCTCTCTGAACTACTGAGGGACCGCAACGGCATCGCTATCATCGCTACCCACTCGCCCGTGGTACTCCAGGAGACCCCACGCGAGGCAGTTTGGGCCCTACGCAGGGCAGGCGACGACCTGCGTGTCGACCACCCTGAGATCGAGACATTCGGGGAAAACGTCGGAGTGATCACCCGGGAGATCTTCGGATTGGAGGTGCGCCGCACAGGGTTCAACCGGCTGATCCAATCCCTCGCCGAGGCTGGCATGTCCTTCGAGGACATTCTCGCTGAGTTCGATGACCAACTGGGTGCCGAAGGGCGAGCGCTGGCCCGCTCCGCGACCCGCCGCCGCGAAGGCGAACGCTGATGCGTCGACTCGATCCGCCCCGGACCAGCGCGCGCGAAGCCTTCCGCATGTGCACCAGCGAGGAGATCAGCCTCTCCACGAAGACCCTGCTCGAAAGTTACGAGCTGCGGGTAGAGATCGCCGCTGGCGATTACGAGCAGGCATGCCGCACTGCCACGGTTCACCACCTGAATCCTGGCGCTTTTGCACCCCTATCGGCTCAGAAGGACCACAAAAAGGCGCTGATCGCCATGTACAAACAGCGGATGCGGCCAGACCATCCTGGCCGACCGGTGTACGAAGAGACCCTCAACCGCGCGATCAAGTGCCCCAGCTGCGGTGTCGGCGCCGTACGCCAGGTCGACCACCACATGCCCAAGTCTCTCTTCCCCTACCTCGCTGTCGTACCGAGCAACCTGCTGCCGATTTGCTCGGACTGCAATTTCGCTAAGAACGACAACGCACCGACGTGCTATGAGGAACAGACCCTCCACCCCTACTTCGACAGCATCGACGACGACCGTGGGCGGAGGGCGCGACTCATAACCCGCTCTGCTGACGGCCGGGCCTATCGGGCAAAGCCACTGGACACCCAGCCGACTGGGAGATCGAGTTCTATGTTGATCCACCTTCAGCATGGAGCGCACAGCTCGCCATGCGCGTCCAGCATCACTTCGACACCTTCGGGCTCAGTCGGCTGTACGAGGACCAGGCCGCCGACGACCTGCCAGGCATCGAGCTTTCGATCGAGGAAGCCTTCCAGGCTGGCGGGGCACGGGACGTCCGTGTGCACTTGGAAGGGCAGGCACGCTCCCGTGCACGCCACTACAAGAACTCCTGGATGCTGGCCCTGTATGAAGCGCTAGCTGACGACCAATGGTTCTGCAGCGGCGGCTTTCGTCAAGTAGTAGCCGGTTGACGGCTTTCCCGTAGCAGGACCTGCGGCTACCGAGCGCTGCAGTTCACCAGCGCATGCCCAACCGACATGTCAGCCTCACGAGCGGGGAGAGAGGTAGCCGGGACAGGCACGGCATAGCCGTTCGGAGGCGACGGCTATGCCGCGCCCGCCCCACGCCCGCAGACGAACGCGATGACCGTCACCTCACCGGTGGCCAGGCGGCAGACAACGTACACGGCCGTTGCTGCCGCTCTTCACCGGATGCTTTGCAGGAGCGCCCCCGTGGTCGTGACGGTCCAGAACGACCACCCGTTGCGGTTCGGATTGACGTGCGGGTTGAGGGCCCGAACCATGGCCACTGCCGCCCCGCTGGGGGATTCGTACACACCGCGGCCCGGGCCGGAGGGGATCGTCACGGTGTGGGACGGCGGATCGTAGTAGGCGGTGGTGCGCCGGCCTTCGTAGACGGCGTGCAGCTCGATGCCTTGCTCCGTGCGCAAGGCCTGCACGTCTGCCTTGACCAGCGCGGGCGCGGAAGTATCCTCCGCTATCACGGTCTCGTCGGCGGGCATCTCGTCGGCGTCCTGACGGACGGCCCTCCCGTCGTAGGCGGGCAGACCCAGGAGCTCGTTGAGAACGTTGGCCAGCAGGCTCCTGCGCGCGGCCAGGAAGTCGGGGAATCGGTCCAGGGCCCGCAGCTCTTGGTCGCTGGGGATCCACTGTTCCGCCAGGCGCTCCGGCGCGATGCCCGCCATGTACTCGGCGGGCAACCTGGAGGAGATCATCTTGTTGGTCTGGCGGGTGACGAAGGCCAGGTTGGCGAGGCGTCCCAGAGAGTCAGAATCCCAACCGGTCGCTCGTTGGCGTGGTCGGCTAGCCTCAGGGTTGCCTTAACGGAGTTTGGTGGAGTCGACGGTCACCAACTCAGGCAACAGCGGTGCATGCGCCGAGCGCTTAATGGCGCACCCGTTCGGCGCCGTGTTGTACGCGCGGTGCTCCCCGGAGGCGGTCGCTTCTCAGATGTCGAGTAGTTGCCGGAGGGCGTCCGGGCCGAGGCGCTTGTCCGCATCGGCGACAGCCCCGTTGAAGCGGACTCCTTCGGTTCCGAGGATTTCTGCGGGGGTGTCCGTTCGGGTATGGTCCGCCCACTGGAAGCCGTTGCTGACGCGTCCTGCTGCATTCAAGACACGCCAGGGGCTGGGACATTGGCCGCAGGTACTCAGGTGTCTTCCGACCGGAACGGCGTGGCTGCCTATCACTGCTGCCACGTCACCGTAGGTGGTCCATCGTCCGGCAGGGACTGCGCCCAGCAGGGTGTGCAGCTCCGTCCAGTCTTTGCGGGTGCCGTTGAGTTGCTTGGCCAGCCCGGAGAGGTTGAGTCCTGCCAAGGTTGCCCATTCTTCGCTGTCGACATCGCTGGGAACCTGACTGGTGTCGACGTCCCACCATGTTGTGCCCTGTATGCCGTCGGCGGTGCGGCTCGTCACGCTCGTGAAGATGTGGTTGGCGAGTCCGGTGGGGGAGTAGGACGCGCCGTCGGCGTCCCAGATCAGTGGCTGGGCAGTGTTGTTGGTCCAGATGGCGGTTGCTCTGTTGCTGTTCTCTTCTACCCACGCGTTGATGGCATTGCGGATGGCTTCCGTAGTGCCGTGGCGCGGTGTCATGAGCAGTTTGGTGCCTTCGGGCAGCAGGCCAGCACTGACGAGTACGTGGACGGCGTTGCGTGAGCGTGCGCGTTCCTGCAGCTTCTTGGCTGCCGCCTCGCCTTCGACTCGGGCAGGTGCGAGCGTGAACTCCTCTACCTCCGGGGTCGGATAGACCTTGGTGAAGCCGGCGACGACGTGTCCCTCCACCTTCCACAGCCCCACCTGAATGAGGTCGATGTCGAGGCTCATTTCCGACAGCCAGACCACGGCGTGGGTGACCTGCTTGGGGAAGTCAGCGGCGATGATCACCTGTCGGGGGCGCTGGAGCAGCTCCGGGCTCCACTCCCCGTCCACATGATCGAGCAGGCGCTGCTTGCATGCATCCAAGTCGAGGTTTTGTCCCCTGCGCGACAGGAAGTCGCGGTGCGCCTGGGTCAGGGTGCTGAGGTCGAACCGGGACACCAGGGCGGCGTAGGTGATCGCCTGGAGGTGCACGTCCCGATCAGCCGTTCCGCGCTTCAGCTCGACCACGACGAGGCGCCCTGTTGCGTCCAGTCCCAGGACGTCCAGCCGGTCGCGCGCCGGTACGCCGTCCGTGTCGGCCCACCGGTCGTACTCCGCTGTAACGACGAGCACCGACTCCCCGAGCACCTGCGGATGGGCGATCACCCACTCCTGCAAGTGCTGCCTCTCAAGGAATCCTTCCGTAGCCAACCCGGTGCGCGCGACCGGTGTGGCCGCCTCGCCCATGACGGTGAAGAGATGATCCACGATGGCCTCCTGGTGCAACCGGCAGCGCGACGCTCGACGTTCAGAACTTACGTGGGCCGAAACCGGCGGGCCGGCCTTGACGCTCTTCCCGCGGCCCCGGCGCTTGCGGAACGCGCTCCACCAGCGGTTGTCGCGGCTGATCTTCCAGGCGGTCCGCTCGGTCATCGGCTCACCGGCCGCGCGGGCCTCGTGGGCTAGGAAACGGTGGCCGAACTCCGGGTCGTCGCGATGCGCGTCGAACAGGGCGTTCGCCCGGTACGCCTCGGCGAGTTCGGTGTCGGTGACCGGTGCGGCCAGCCACCGGTAGTAAGGCTGGCGGGCCATCTTGAGTACCCAGCACGTCACCGCCGCCGGCACCCTGTGAGGGGCAGCGGCCAGCTCGCGGGCGAGCGGGTACATCATTTTGACGGCAGGTTCGCCTGCGACAGGTACGCCCCAGCCCTGCGCAGGACCTCATTCTCCTGCTCCGGGAGCCGGATGCCTTGCGGGCCTCGCGCAGCTCGGCCGACTCGCCCGACACGGTGCGGGCCCGGCGTCCTGGTCGGTGTCGGCGCGGCGCAGCCACTTCGACAGGGTGATCGGGTGGACGCCGAAGTCGGCGGCGATCTGTTCCAGCGTGACGCCGGGCTCACGGTTACGCGCGACCCGCAAGACGTCCTCGCGGAACTCCTTGGGATACGGCTTGGGCACTGCAACATCCTTCCAGGTCGCCTCTCAGCAAGCCAGGTCAGGTGTGACCTGATCATGCAGCAGTCGCTTCTTCCTGTTCAGAGCGTCGGGGTGTCGCGGGCGCGGGTGGTTTCGAAGGGGCCCGGGAAGCGGGTTGGCTCCCCGATGGCTCCCAGGGATCGAACCGCCCGCACCCTGCCATTGACGCCTCTCCGCACGTGGCGCGGCGATCGGGTGTAGGTCCACGAGGCTGAGGCTGATCGACACGGAGGCCGTCAGCGTCCTGGCGGAGGTGCCGGCCACGCGACTCCGTCGACCGCCGCGCCGAGGAGGTCGCCCAGCCGATGCCAGGCGCCCGGGCCGGCGTGCGACATGGGGCTTGCTGCGAACCGCTGCCAAGCCGCGTCACTGTCGCCGAGCACCTCGGAGACGTAGGCCGCGACTGCAGGATGAGTGGTGTCATAGCGCGGGCCGCGTGCTTTGACTGCTGACCAGGCAGGCAGCAGCCGGAGCAGCTCCGGAGGGCACTCGGGCCGGGCCAGCATGATCTCGGCCCAGCTTCCGCGCAGTTCGGGACCGCCGCCCAGGCGCCTGCGCAGGTGCAGGGTGAGGTCGAGCAGAGTGTGCTGCGGGGCGGAGTGGCGGGCCAGTACGTCGTCGAAGGCCAGGGACTTTCGGTAGGAGCGGGCGGCGAAGGAGAGCAGGGCCTCCTCGACGAGCGCGTCGTTCCCCGTGTGCCGGTCCAGGTACGCGACGAGAACGGCCTCGTCGGCGTCGGCAAGCTGTCTGAACCGGATGCTTTGAGGGTCGCCGAGGGAGGCCGTGCGTCGGCCCGGCAGGGCAGGGACGGGATCCGTGACGAGCGGCATGATGGTGGCCATCAGTTTCTCGGCCCGTTGGTTCTCTTCCCACGCGGAATGGTTGGAGGGGTAGCCGTATGCGCTGGACCGGGTAGCCAGAGACCGCCTGGTGTCCTCAACTACAAGACGCGCCCTCTGCCGCGTCTCCTCCGTGACTTCGGGGAGATGGACGAGGAGTGCGTGCAACCAGCCGAGGTCGCGCACGACCCGATAGCGCGAGGCGGGTTCCGGTTCCCAGAGGTTCAGAGCAGAAAGGCAGATGGTTGCGAACCGCGTGGCGAGGGCGGCGACGAGCTCCTGGGACGCCAGCCATTCTCGGGGCCGGCCGTAACGCCGGGCCTCTCCGGGGTTGAGGAGGAACCGCCAGGTCTGACTTCCTGCCCGCTCCACCCAGTCGACGGCGAGGCGGCAAAGAACGGTCTGGATGGACTCGGACTGCATCTCCTCGTCGAGGAATCGTTCCACGTAGTCGCGCTCGTCCTGGGACGCGGCCGCCAACGCGTCGGCGTAGCGCTCCCGAGCCTGCGTGGGCGTCAGCCCGTCCCGGCAGGACCGGGAAATTCGGGTGACGAGGACCGCACGCTCGAAGGACTCCAGGTTGTGTGCCGCGACTTCCTCCAACAAGGCTGGTTCTACGTGCCACGGTATGGATCCGAGCAGGTGCTCACGCACCACGCGGTCGGCTGCGGGGTGCGTTGCGGACCATTCCAGCAGGCGGCGGTGATGTTCGGTCTGGACCCGTAGGACGCCGTCCCACATGCTTTCCCAGGCGTCGGATGCGGCGCGGTGACGCTCCATCCACGCGTCGACGTCTTCTTCGCCGTCAAGCTTGTCCGGCCCGAGCGGTAGGCAGTCGATGGCTGCGACGAACACGTCCTCGTGCAGGCCGTGTTCACCAAGAACGACCTGGGCGGGCGTCGGAACCTTTAGCAGCTCGGGGGCGATGGGCAGGCGCGATGTCGACCGCCGGCGGAGCTCAGCGACGACGGCGTGGATGAGTGCTGCGCCACCCTCTCTCCGGCCAAGGGCACCGAGTCGCGGCTCAGGGCACTTCTGCAGGACCTGCGCCCTGTATGCCTCCGGGCAGGCTTGGTGCGACAGAGCGACGCGGGTCAGGTCCATGCGCTCGGACGTCGTGTGCGGGCGCGGTTCGCGACTGAGATCGCTCTCCACTGCCATGGCCAACAGCCACTCGGGCGCGGACTTTGCGAGCGGTCCTGTAAGAAGGGACATGGCCAGGCCGTCCCGATCCGTGCCCGGGGGCGCCGCGCGAATCGCCTCGACAGCCATGCGGGTAGGCGGGGAATCGTCGGACGCCCGCGCGATGACCGTACGCAGGAAGTCGTGAGGAAGAGACAGGCGTGGTTTGGCCGCGGCCATCGGACTCCAATCGTCGGCACCGACCCGCGACGTGATCCTCTGGTCAGCGCCACCCGGGCACGGTGTCGTATCAGGTGTGAGCGTCAATGATGCCGAAAGGGACTGACAGTCCAGGTGAGTTCGGCATGATGCTGACGTCGCACTACACCTGGCATGACAGGTCTGCCACCAACAGATCGAGGGTGGCCTCCTCGTGGAGCGCGACGCCGAGGGCGGTCATGGCGGGGGCGAGGTCTGGGTCCCAGTCTGCGTCGACCGGCCCGCCGTCGAGAGCCAGTTGAGGGATGGCCTCGGATTGACTGCGAGCGGCCAGGCGCTCGTAGTCCGCAGTGTCCATGCGCCACGGCAGGGCTTCGTAGCGGCGGATCACCCGGTTGGCCAGCGCGATCCCCGGCCAGTCGAAGTCGCCATGGTACGCGAAGCGGCAACCCGTGGCGGCGAGGGCGTCGAGAAGCGTGAAGACCACGGTGGCGGCACTGCCGGAGGTGCACACGATGGGCCGGACGCAGGCGGCGTCCGCCGCGGCTTCCACAACACGCGGATTCTCACAGATGTGGATGAGCGTTGCGGCGGGGAGCTGCAGCCGGAAGTCACGGAGGTCGCGTGGTGTGACATGAACTTCGCAGTGATGGTCGGCCCGCTCCCGCAGAGCACGCTCCCGCCAGCCCTCGCCGACGGGTCGCAGCCCGTAGGTGAGCACCGTGCTGGAGACCTCGTCCGGCGTGACGGACACCAGCCGCCACAGAGCGCGTCGGCCGGCGGCGTCGTCGGGGAACTCGGTGCCATGGGCGAGGGCGACGCCGCGTTGGACGACGCGTGCGAGCCAGGTGCCGTCGTCAAGGCCGTGGGCGGAGCCGGTCGTCATGGCTGCGAGTTCTCCTCGGCCGCGCGTGCCGTTGCGTTCAGTGCCTTCGGGGCCGAGGAGAGCGGTGAGGACTTGGACCGCCTGCTGGAGTGTCCATATCGCCGCTTCAGGTGTCACTCCTCTCGGAACACCGGTACGGCGCAGCAGGTCGTACCACTGCTGAGGCCATTCCTGGTCAGCGAGCGGGGAGGCGTCCAGTGACGAAGAAAGGGACGACCACACCCGCTCCCGCCGCGCCGCCACGTCCGCGCGGGCGGCACGGCGGTCGGTGAGTGGCGGTCCGAGTTCTTCCAGAGTCCGTCTGAGTCCGAGTCCGGCGGCTGAAGCGCGTAGCCGTGCGTCGAGCACGTCGAGCCGTATGGTCGCAGCGGCACCTGTGAGGGGTTTGCCCAGTAGGAGGGACAGATCGTTGCGTTCCTGGGCGTTCATCGCGGTCAGCCGGAGCGAACCCGTGGCCTGTACGCCGTTGCTCTCCAGGCGTTTACGTGCTCCCTGCCACAGCCGGGCGAGTCCGGGTCCCTTCAGCCAGTCGCGCGTTGCGGCGGGCAGCCCGCTCATACGGACACCAGACGCCGGTGCCGACCGTTCCAGGTGTAGTGCAGGGTGGCCACCCCGCGTACGTGGGGATCACGAAGGCACTCGTAGATGTGCAGGGACGGAACCTCGGGCCAGTTGCCCATGAGCCGCTCGCTGGTGAGGACGAAGTCGAGATCGAGGTCGACGAGGATACGGCCCAGTCGGCCGTGGGTGGGTTCATCGACCTTGGCGAAGGCGTCGTCCAGGAGGATCAGGCGTGGTGCGTGAGGTGCCGATTCGGCGAGGCTGCTGAAGTGGGCCGCTGCTGCGGCGAAGAGCACGAGGTAGGAAAGCACGCGTTGTTCGCCCTGGCTGAGCCCCGTCCGGCCGGTCAGTTTCCTACGGCGGCCTGGGGCCGCGTCCTCGACCACGAAAGTGTGGAAGCGGAACCAGTCGCGGTAGTCCAGCGCGGTCCGCAGATGGGCGGCGTAACCGGCCGATGGGTCGGCACGACGGGCGTCCTCGATCCGGCGATGCAGCACCTCGCGCAGCTGCTCGGTCTGCTCCCGCGTCCTGAGGCTCGACGGACTGCGCAGCAGCTCGACGGCCGCGCGTACATCCGCGTCCACATCCTCGTCCAGCTTCCACAGCAGCTCGACGCCGAGGCCGTGGGAGGTGCGCACGGTCCGCAAGGTGGCGTTGAGAGCCGCGACCAGGTTCGCAGCGGTGATGACCTGCGCCGAGAGGTGGTCGCCTAGCTCGCCGGTCAGGAACCGCTGGAAGACCTCACGTTCGCGCTCGGTGAGCCGCCCTCGGGCCTCCGTGGCCTGAACCGCGATCCGCTCGCCCACAGCCGCGACGTCATGAGACCCGTGGTCGTCGACCAGCCGACACACTTTGATCCCGTGGCGCTCCTCCAGCTGCGCATCGAACCCACCGGCCAGTTGATCTCGAAGATCGGTGTGACGGTTGAGCAGGGTGCTGTCCGACACCTCGCCCTTCGGGCGGCCGAGGGCTTGCTCCACGGCGTCGGCGAGGGCCCGCAGCGCTCGCAGACGGCTGCGCACGTCCGCGCCGGGATCGTCCGACACGTACTCGGGCAGCGAGGACCGGTCGAGGCCGGCGCCGAGCACCACCTCCGGTCGGCCGAGAGCAGTGCGAAGAGCGCTGCCGGTGTCGATGACCGTCGTTTCCTGGTCCGCCAGGGTTCCGCGCAGGCGCTTCTCGTCCTCTTCCGCGCGCACGCGCTGGTCGTGGAGGTCGTCGCGGGCTTTCTGCGCCCCGGGCAGGGCGCGGTCGGCGTTCGCGATGCGCTGTTTGGCCTCCTGCTCGCGGGAGAGGATCTCTTCCTCGGACGATCCGATGGCCTCTTCGCGGGTACGCAGGTCCTGCTCAGCGGTGCGCAGTCCGGCGAGGTGGAGCCGGTAGCTCTCGTCCGCGGCCAGGCGATCCCCTTGGGCTCGTCCGTACCAGTCGGCATCGGCCTGGTTGGTACCGAGCCGCCCACCAGTGCCGCTGACGGCCCTGCGCAGATGCCCGATACCGCCAAGCAGGCCGGTCAGTGCGGTGCGCACACTGTCTAGGGTGGCCGGGTCGCCGGGCAGGTCGTGGGCGGTCGCAGTGGAATCCGCCTCGGTCCGTGCCGATACCGCGAGAGCGCGTGTCTCCTCGGCCAGCCGCGCCGCGCGGGTCGCCTTGGCGGTCAGGCCGCGCAGGGTCCGTTCTGCTGACTCGGTTCTGCTCCATGCGTCCGCGAGATTCCGTGCCCTGGGGAAATCCCGTTCTGCGAGCGTGAGAGCCCGACGCGTGGCATCGGCTACGGCGAGCGCTTCGCGAACGTCGGCCAGCCGCTGTTCCGTCTGCGTGGTTCGCTCCTCCAACTCGGCGAGGATGCGACGCCGAGTCTCGGCCCGTACGGCGGCCCCAACGTACTCGGTGTCGCCCTTGTCGTAGCGACCGGTGAGTACGCCCAGACGCCAACTGCCGTCGAAAAAAACCGCATTGTGTGCGGAAGTCTCTTGTGTCGATGCGAGTGCAATGCTGGCCAGCAGACCCTCAACCTGCTCGGTTGTGATGCCGCAACCCGGTTCAGGGGCTGGGCGCAAGGCCGAGGCGAGAGTCGGTCCGTCGGACAGCACGGGACCCTGCCGGAGAAGGGTGTCCCGGATGCGTGAATCGAGCAGGACGCCGTCCGCACTCACCCACGCGTCCAGGATTCCACTCGCCTCCAGCGCCCCTTCCAGACCAGCTCGGTCGGTCGGCGCCAGCTCGTCCACGAAGTCCACGAGCCGGTAGAAAGGTGCTCCACTGCCCGGCTTCCTCGCGGCGGCACGATGGTGTGGGGCCGGCGGCTCGGGGTCGGTACGCCGCTCCCAGTCCCGCTTCTGCTCCGCCAGACGGTCGAGTTCCTCACCGAGTCGGCCGACGTCGAGCGCCAATGTGTCCCGGCATCCGGTGAGTTCCTCGCCGTACGGCTCCAACGCGGCCTGAGCGGTCCGCCACGCATGGCTGTCGATGTCGGGCGGCAGTGTGCGGTCTACGAACGGCGCGTCAGTAGAGGTCTCGTGGCCGACAGTGGCGTGGACGGCGTCCAGCGACGGCAGGTCGGGACCCAGTGCAGTCCGAGTGCGCACCGCCCACTCGGCGACTTGACGGGAGTAGGCGCCGCTCTCCTCGGCGACCTTCTGACGGCTGCCGTCGAGGTGGCCGACGGCCTCTTCCGCCTCGCCCTCTAGCCGTTCGCGCTCGGCATCGGCCTGAGCTGCCGCGCCCCGGGCCTCGTCCGCCCGTGCGATGAGGCGGGTCACCTCCTGCACCATCCGGGCCCGATTTCTCGCGACCGTCTCGGCGTCCTGCAACTGGTCCTGCCAGGACCGCAGTCCTTCCTGAGCCGTGACCGTGTCCACGCGGGCCGCCGACCGGTGCCGTACGGCGCGCGTCTCCCCGTCCGGAGTCGTCAACGCGGTTTCGGTGGCCTGGGCGAGAACCGTTCGCGGCAGGGCCACCGCCTCGCCGAGATGGCCGGTGGGAAGTCCGGCCTTTTCCGCCTGCGTCAGCAGCTCCCGATGTTCGCTTCCCAGCTCGGCCAGTCGGCTTCCGAGGTGTTCGACGCCTTCGGCCAGTCGCTCGGCCGAGCCCTCCTCCGTATCGTGCGCGTTGCTCAAGGTCGTGAACGCAGCCGCGGCGGCGGTGTGCAGCGCCTCCACCGTGCTGCGGCGCTCCGATAGTTCGCGCAGGCTGCGGTAGGCGTGACTGGCGTGCAGGGCGGCCAGGTCGGTCCGGGCGTTCTGCTCTTCGTCGCGCAGGGTCTCCAGTCGGCCCTCCGACTCCTCCTCCTGCGTCCTCAGGTCGCTCGTCCGCTGTGCGGCGTCTCCGGCCGCCCGGCGCCGCTGTGCGAGGACGCCCAGCTCGTGGCTCACGCTCTGGGCGGAAGTGCGCAGGACCCCGGCCAGGTAGCCGCGGTAACTGGTGAGAAACGTGCGCAAGGCCGCGTCGGTGCGTTCAAGGCGGCCGAGTTCGTCCCGTACGGCGTCGAGGTCGTGGAGGTTGCGCGCTACCTTCTCGACCACGTCCTCGTCGAGCCCTGGCAGGGTCTCGCTCAGCAGGGAGACCAGACCCCCGTGTTCGATGCGGTCGCCGACTGTCGGGCGCCGCAGCCGGTGGAGGAGCTGTGTGAGGTTGCGGTAACGCGTCGCGTCGGTGATGCCGAACAGTTCCCGGGCCACTCGTGAGCGGTGCTGGACCGCACGGTCGGTCGTGTTGTCGGAGCCGACGATCTCCTTGAGCCGGTCGACCGGTAGCGGCTTGCCCGCCTCGACCAGATGCAGGTCCTCACCGATCCGCAGCGGGGTGACGAAGAACGTCGGCAGTGCCTTCTGCGTCGACTTCGAGGCGCGGATGGCGGCGCCGAGCGTCAGGTGGCGGTGACCGCCGTCGTCGGCTGTGCCCCGGAACTCCACCCACAGATACCCGAGACGGTTGGTCTGCTCGAACCCGTCCAGCATCAGCCACGCGAGCGTGGTGCGGCCGGTGCCTGTCGCGTCCAGTGCCCGGGAGTCGCCGTCCAGAAGGTACGGAAGCAGCGTCTCCAGGGCCTTGGACTTGCCCGCACCGTTCTTGCCACGCAGCAGCAGCCGTCCGTCGCCGAAGGAGAACTCCTGCTCGTCGTACTGCCAGACGTTCTGGATGCCCGCCCGGTGCAGCCGGAAGCGGGTGCCGCCGTCTCTTGTGGGGCCGACGGTTGTCGCAGCTCCGGAACGCGGCAGCGGAACGAGGCCACGCGCGTCGGTGGTCATAGCGGCAACTCCTCCTGAACGTCTGTGTCCTTGCCGACTGCGGTGGCCGGGCGCACCATGACTTGGGTGGCGTAGCGAGCCGCTGCAGCCAGCAGCACCCAGCCGTCGCCGCCGGGCCGTGCGCCATGGACATCGGTCACCGTGCGTCCTTCCGATGCCTCTTCGACGTACCCCTCCGGCAGTCCTTCGCCCTCGGCGCGCAGCCGGCCCGCGCGGGCCATCAGCCGCATGCGGACCAGCAGGTCCAGTACGGCCTCTCGCAGGGAGGGAAGGTCTTCCAGGTATCCGCGTTGCCAGTTGCTGCGTTGCCCGTACTCGGTGATGAGCTCGGCGAGGACCTCGTCCACCAGGCCGTCCGGGACGGCCACCCCGATGATGAGTGTCCCGCCGGTCGCCGGATGCCCCGGTTCCTGCGGCCGAAGGCGTTCCACGAGCCGTTCCGCCAGCAGCAGCGCGGCCTGTGCGACGGTCCCCGTGCCCGGCAGGTGCAGATCCGTGAGTTCTTCCTCGGGGTCCACCAGCGCCACGCCCTCGGCACGGATCTCCATCTCCAGACCAAGGAGTTCGGAGAAAGCCTGGGCCTCCCGGCGCTGCCGGGTGCGCAGCCAGTCCCGCTCGGCGTCCGTGAGCTCGTCGAGGTGGACGACGGGTGTCTCGACGAGCATCCGGCGCACGTAGGTGCGTGGTCCGCCGAAGCCCGGGTCCGCTGCCCGCCGGACCAGGTCGGCGCCGTTCCGAGCCTGGGAGAGCGGGCCGGCGACGACCACGCGTGCCAGCTCCCGGTCTATCGTGATCAGGGCTTCGCCGCCCGCCTCCTGCGCAAGTGCGGCCACCTGGCCCTCGGTCTCGATGAGCACGCCCCAGTCGACGAGCTGGCGCAGAGCCGCGACCAGGGTCCGCTTCCCAGCCGCCCGGCCCGTTCCCTCCAGCTCGATCCCGGCGTCGGCCGAGGCGGCCCTGATGTCGGCGACCAGGTGGGACAGCAGCATCTGCTCTGGCGCAGTCACCAGCACGGACAAGGCCAGCGCGAGGCAGGCGTACGTCTGTGGGGTGAACGGGGTGCCGGTGGAGCGCTCCAACCGATGACCCGAACCCGCCCCCAGCCCCGCCTTGAACAGCCGGGCGTAGGAGCTGTCGACCAGCAGGCGGTAGCCAAGCACCTGCTGGAACCGTTTGCCCAGCCAGTCGGCGTGCCGGCGGATCAGCGGGAAGAGGTCGGCGTGGGGGCCGTCCGACGCGACCAGCGGGTGAGCGAGCAGCAAGCGGGCAGCGGTGCGGCGCTCGGCTGCCAGGGCTACGTCGTGAGTCGAGGGGAGGGTCATGACACGCTCGCCTCCGCTTCGCCGTCGACCGCGGCGGAGGTGCGGCCGATGTCCAGCTCCAGGTCGTCCAGCAGCAGGTCGCCGTCGGCCGAGTACAGCATCGTTCGCGTGCCTGCCGTCCGGCGCACGGTGAGGCGGATACGCAGTTCGGCGTCTTCACTGCTGGCCGACTCGAGGTCGAACCCCGCCGTCCTCTCCCCGTCCGTGCTGACGGGCCTGCTGAGCTGTGCGTTTCCGAGCGCTGTGGCCAGCAGCTCCAGAAGCAGCCCGAGCGCCGCCGAGGTGAGTCGTACGTCGGCGAACCGGCCGGACGCACTGCGCAGTTCGTCGGCTGCCGCTGCTCTGGCCGCTGCCCGCTGACGGGCTGCCTCCCTCAGCAGCCGCTTCTGCGCGGAGTGGTCCTCTACCGCTGAGGCCCGCCCCCGCTGGGCCCGGCTGCCTCGCTCGCGCAGGGCCACCGGTACCTCGACCACCGGACCGGTCCACCAGCTCGTGTAGGCGGGCACCACCTCGTCGGTGGCCGGAGGTATGCCCAGATGGCGGGCGCCGTACAGCCCGAATGCGGCGACGGCGATGTCGTGTGCGTCCCGCGGAGCCGCTTCGTCGAACCAGCGGGCCAGCCGCAGCAGATCCTTGCGCCGGGACATCTCCCCGGTGGCTGACCGCAGCATTCGCTTGGCGTTGGCGAGCAGCGACTGCAACGCGCGCAGGGTGGCGTCGCGTAGCTGGTCGACCTGGCTGCCCTGGCCGTCGGTGTTGCAGAACCAGCCGCGCAGGCTCTCCCAGTCCGCGAATTCGCGGCCGCGGCTGCGCTGGATCCGGATGTCAGGGCGGCTTTCGCTCTGCGCCTGCGTCGAGATCCCGTTGAGTCCCTGGGCGTGGGAGTCCAGCCGGTCCAGCAGAGCCGGGATGTGCGGCCACAGCGTGTCCAACGCCGCCGAGATCCGGGGCGCTCGGAACGCCACGTCCTCCGTGATCGCCTCGACGTAGTCCAGGAGCAGTTCCTTGAAGCCCTGGTACTCGGCGCTGTCCAGGTCGTAGCGGGACAGCACCTGGCCGAGGTAGGCGTAGAAGTCGCGTATGGAGTCCGCGAACTCGGTGAACTGCACGAACAGCGTGCTGATTCGCTCCAGTCCGTCCTGCGGCTCGACGCCGCCCGGCGCGGTCACGAGGTCGGCCAGCTCCCGTAGTCCGCGCTCGACCAGGGCCAGCAGTTCGTTGCTGACCTCGCGGGCGGCGTCGGCCTCGGTCAGCACCCCGTCGGCGTCCCGCTGGATACGTTCGCCCAGCTTCGACAGCTGGTAGCGCGAGCGGGAACGCTGGTACTCGCTGATGCTGGACGCGTTCACCGTGTGGCTGCTGCGCAGCAGGTTTCCCCAGGCCACCAGCTGTTCCAGCCGGACTGTGAGGGTGTCGGCGTCGAGCCCCGCGGCGAAAGTTCCGGCCTGGCGCAGTTTCACCATGATGTCGGGGACGGCGAGATCCGCCAGCAGCGTTCCGCAGAAGACCCGCATGATCGCGACGTGCTCCAGCCGCTCGGGCGCGCTGAGGTACGTGTACGCGTTTAGCCGCCGCCGTGCCTCCTCGTGGGAGTCCTGGCCCGGACCGGATTCTGATGCCCCCATGCCGGTGAGGTTACGCGGAGCAGCCGGGCGCCGTCGTTGAGTGGCCGAAAATGCCGCGGACGTGTGCCAGGCTTGATTGTTGCGAAGTCCGGCTGCATCAACTGGACGTGACGGGCAACCCGCCCCCAGCCAGCTCTCTCACGAGCGGGTAGATCCTTTTCCGGCAGATTCGCTTGCGATAGATAGGCCGCAGCCCCCCGCAGGATCTCGTTCTCCTGCTCCAGCAGTTTGATCCGCCGCCGTGCTTCCTGAAGTTCCGTATTCTCCTGACTGGCTGTTCCGGGCTTGGTCCCGTCGTCGATGTCCGTCCGACGCATCCACTTCCAAAGCGTCATCGGGTGGACTTCAAAGGCGGTGGACACCCGTTCGACCGTCAGGCCCGCGCGGCGGTTCCTTGCGACCCGCACGACGTCTTGGCGGAACTCCTCCGGATGAGGCTTGGACACAGCGAAATCCGTCCCACCCGCCCCACAAGGCAAGCCAGTTCGGATGTCACCCGATTCGTGTGGCAGACCCGCTGAATATCTGCTTGCGAAGCGCAGGGTATGCGCTACCCTGCGGGCAGGAATGGAGCCTGGGACGGTGCCTGGGCCACCTCCGATCGTTTTGAGGTACGGAGCGTCGGAAAGCGCCCTCGCCCCCACCTCCTACCCGCTTCCTGCACACCTGTTCTGTCCGGCCGTCGTGTGCCGGACGGCCGAAAGGCGTTTCCTTGACCATCTACTCTCAGCATGCCACTCGTGGAAAGACTCAGATCCTGGCGACCTACCAAGGTCCGGACGGCGTAGTGTCCAAGACCCTGACAAGTCTTGCCGAGCCTTACCTTGCGGTTCCGGTCGTCGACGCCCTCAACAGGATCTCCGCCTTCGCTACCGTCCCTGTCAGCATCCACGACCGCCGGGAACGGCGTGTGGGCTACTACCCGCGCACGCACCTCGCCTCCCTGACCGATCCTGCCGCCCGCCCCAACCTTCTCGGCGGCGCCCACAGTCTCTGGTACGAGTACGTCTGCCTGCGGCTTCACCAGGCGCTGGCCGACCTGGAAAGTGCCGTGGCAGTTCTCCCCGGCACGGTTAGCAGGGCGATCCGATCCGAACTGGATGAAGAGAAGCACGGGTTGCAGACAGGACTCGCAGAGTTCTCGGGAGCTTCCACCGAGGATGAGCCGGAGACCGAGCGCTGCTGGGAGTTCAGCCACCCCTTCGTGAAGTACGACGACGGGCTGGACACGCTGAGCGACGAGACGCGCGAGCAGCTCGACCGACGCGAGTCGGGATTCACCTCGGAGGAACGGGAGAAGGCGGTCGCTGCCCTCCGGGTGCTGGTCACCGCGCACGCCCAGGGCGGCGACGTGGGGGCTTCACTCGACGACCCCAGCTGTCGCCTCTTCGTGGAGCCGTACGACTCCGACGGCTTCTACCTGACGATCGAAGCGCCGGAGCCAGGCGACGACGAGACTTCGTGGGAGATCGAGGTCGGCCGATGGGTGCCGGACGATCCCGAGGAGGAGCCCGGGAACCACACCAGCGCGACAGGCCACGACATGGTCGGCTGTGCCCTTCCGGTCGCGCCGACCGCCGAGGAGATCGCTCATCTGCTGAAGTCCGTGGACGAGAAGCCGCTGCTGCTCGCCGAGTGGGCTGAGTCGCGCGTGGGAGCGGTCCTCGCAGGGACGGCGATGGTGGTGACCGAACGCTACGTCTCGTGATCGAGTCGGCAAGGAAGGCGTGATGCTGACGTGGTGGGGACTGGGCACGGCTCGCCACGCATGCCGAGTGGATGCTGCAGCCGTGGTGGTCACCTCGCGAGGTGACCACCACGGCTGGGCAGGCGTGCGTTGGGATCCGGATAGGCTGGGGGTTGCCTTAACGGAGTTTGGTGGAGTCGAGGGTCAGCAACTTAGACAACTGCGGAGCATGCATACAGCCGCAAAGTGGGTCTGTTATCCCGGATGTCTGGCGGGGATGCCGAGAAAGTCCTGCAGTGGGCGGGTTGGCCTGACATCATCCGCTGATGATCGTCACTCCGATACCCGGAACCCACCGGGACAACGTGCTCAGCGCTCTGCGATCCGTCTCTGCGGCTGCGGGAAACCTGGAATCGCAGCACCACGGCTCGGCCTACGGCCGTCTCCTGGCTTACCTGGAGTGGGCCAACGATTCCCTGCGCCTGTTGGTCGGCCAGATCAGTGCGAGCGACATTGATCGTCTGATCAGGACTCGGATGTATCAGTCCCTGCTGGATGGTGTGGGGCATCTGGCAGGCAGCGACCAGCAGCGGTTGGTGAACGGGCTACTTACCAACGAGGTTAGGGAGCGCGTAGTCGCTCTGGATGCGGCAGTGGATGCTTTCCAAGGGCAGATGCAGCGTTGGCCGGCTATGACTTCCGTGCTTGTGCTCGACACCAGCGTGTTCATCAAGCATGAGACGAAGCTGGAGGACACTGACTTCTTTGTGCTTGCGGGCGCTGGAGCTGAAGCGGTTCGGGTGACGGTGCCGATGGTGGTTGTCGACGAGCTGGACCGGCTGAAGGAGTCGAGGGATAAGCAGGTCCGGTGGCGGGCCGGGTACAGCCTCGCGGTGCTGGACCGGCTCCTGGATAGCAATGAGCGCCTGGGTCGGGTGAAGGTCGAGGTGTTCTTCGACAACCCGGGGCATGTGCGGCTGCCAGACGAGGACGACGAGATCGTGGACCGGGCCCTCGCAGTGCACGCGATCGCGGCCGGGTCGGTGCAACTCGTTACGTATGACACGGGGATGTCGATGCGGGCGAAGTGGGCGAACTTGCCGGTTCTGAAGCTGCGGACGGACGCGGGTACGGGCCCGGAGCCGGAGACGAGGTGACCACGCAGGCCAAGGCGCAGGGCTCTTGCGTTCGTGCTCGGCAGCGTTCTTGCAGTAGCTGCCTGCTCTGCTACCTCAGGCGTGTCCGATCGGGTCGGGCGGTGCCCCGCTGCTTGTCTGGAAAACGTCGTGGCTGAGGTCTGCCGCATTGCCTAACTCGTAGTGCTCATGGACTCTGGAAGGCTTGCCACCGTGGCGGGCGTTTGGGGGATGTGATGGTACGCCCGGCAGTACGCGATGGCAGCGATCCCAAAGCTGTCCGTGACACTCGCGTGTTGGTCGACTGTCTTCAAGAGCTGGTGCGAGGTGCTTACCGGCCTGTCAGGAACTGCAGCAAATACCCCGAGGTGGTGTGGCTTGCAGATGTTCCAGAGGGGCTCGTCCGCCGCGCGAAGGACGCTGACTCCCGCATCATGGTGGTGAAGCACCGTCCGCCCCTGGGAGCACCGCGGTTGCCGGCGATTCTGCAGGGACGCGTATCAGTCGAGACCGCTGCGACCGCCGCGGCGGAGCCTCCCGAGCTGCTCGACGATGCGTCGGTCGTCAGCGAACAGGCAGACCCCTTCGCTGACCAGGACATGGACCCGAAGGCATTGGAAATCGGTAGCTCGGAGGTGCGCAAAGCCTACGAAAGCTGGGCCAGCCGATGGAAGCGGTGGGCGCAGGAAGAGCTGGCTGCTGTGCCGCACCGCCGTCTGCACCAGCAGTTGTACCGGATTGCCAAGAAGGTTCAGCAGGACGGTGACTCTTTCGAAACAGTCCTGGCAGTAGGCCTTCTGCAAGTAGGGGCCGAGCGAACGTCGGTTCGAGTGCGTAGGCACATTGTGACCGTCCCTGTCACCCTCACGGTTGATCCGAATTCGGTCAACGTCACTGTGTCTTTGGTGCCGGGTCAGTCGCGCCGCTTGGAGGACACCGAGTTTCTCAGCGAGTCCGATGGTTTGGGCTTGATCCGCTTTGACGGACATTCGAGATCTGGGGTTCAGCCCCGGGAGGATGTCCATCATGGAGAGCATGGGGAAGAAGAAGCCTCGCCGCCCACGTCGTTCGTTCACGCCGGATTTCAAGGCTGAGATCGTCGGTCTGTGCCGACGAGGCGACCGGTCGGTCGGTCAGGTCGCCAAGGACTTCGAACTGACCGAGACCGCGGTGCGGGACTGGGTGAAGCAGGCCGAGGTCGACGCGGGCGAGCGCAACGGGCTGACCAGCAGTGAGCGCGAGGAACTGGCCGCGTTGCGGCGGGAGAACCGTCGGCTGCGTGAGGATGTCGACGTCCTCAAGCGAGCCACAGCTTTCTTCGCGAAGGAGACCCGGTGACGGTGCACCCGTTCATCGAGGCGGAGAAGCGTGCAGGTCACAGCGTCAAACGGGCGTGTGAGCTGATGAAGGTCTCCAGGACCGCCTTCTACGCCCGTCGCTCCGGCCTGCCCGGCCCCCGGGCGGTGCGGGATGCGGAGCTGACCGAACAGATCACCGAGGTCCATGCGCGATCGCGCGGGACCTACGGGGCTCCGCGCGTGCATGCCGTGCTCACACGCGAGGGTGCCGGGTGCGGCCGCCGTCGTGTCGCACGACTGATGCGGGCCGCCGGGCTGCAGGGCCGGCACCGTAGACGACGGCAGGCGACCACGATCCCGGATCCCGGGGCTGCTTGGCGCCCCGACCTCATTGCCCGGGACTTCCAGCCCGACCGCACCGGGCTCGACACCCGCTGGTGCGGCGACATCACATACATCCCGACCGACGAGGGCTGGCTCTATCTGGCCACGGTCATCGACATCGCCTCCCGGCGCGTGGTCGGCTGGGCAACCGCCGATCACCTGCGAACCGATCTGGTGGCCGACGCGCTGAAATCTGCCTGCCGGCAGCGTCGCCCCACCCGTCCCGTGATCTTCCACTCGGATCGCGGCTGCCAATACACGAGCCGGCAATTCGCCTACCTGGCACACCAGTTCGGAGTTCGTCTATCGGTCGGCCGCACCGGTCAGTGCTGGGACAACGCGCTCGCCGAGTCGTTCTTCTCGACCATCAAACGCGAACTGCTCGGCACCTCCGCCTAGCCCAACCGGGTAACCGCCCGCACCGCGATCTTCGACTTCATCGAAGGCTGGTACAACTTGCACCGACTGCACAGCAGCCTCGGCTACCTCAGCCCCGCCGAATACGAGACCGCACTCGCAGCCTGACCACCACACCAATGGTGTCCGTCAAAGCGGAACAAGCTCAGGCCACCCTGCACCGTCTACGCGGTCACCAACCTGACTGCAGAGCGGGCAACGCCCGCCCGACTGGCGACCCTGATCCGCGGACACTGGTCAGTCGAATCGCTGCACCACGTCCGGGACACCACCTTCACCGAGGACGCCTCCCAGCTACGGACCGGCAATGCACCCCGCGCGATGGCCACTTGGCGCAACCTCGCCATCGGCGCACTCCGCCTCGCTGGCACCACACCGATCCCGACTCGCGGACCATGAAGGGCTGCGACGGTGCCTGCTTCCAGGCCCACAACGCCCGAGCCGTCGTCGACGAAGAACACCAGGTCATCACTGCAGCCGACGTGGCGACCAACGCCTCCGATGCGCTGAACTACACCACGGTGCCCGACCAGTCCGCTCAGAACACCGGCACCCACCTCGTGCAGGCAATGGTCGACGCCGCCTACTGCTCCGAGAGCAATCTTGAAGCCGAGAGGTAATGTCAACTGGCCTTCGGTACCTGCACGTTCATGGCCACCGGCTACCTGGCCCACGACAGCAGGTCCCCGCCCGCGCCGCGTGAACGGATACGGGCGAGCGCCACCCTGAGGGAGCGGATGGCCCGTAAGCCGCGGACCAGGCCTGACTGGGCCCCTTACAGCCGCCGCAAGGCCATCGTCGAACCCGTCTTCGGTTGGATCATGACCTGCCAGAACGGCAGCCAGCTCCTCTTGCGCGGCGAGGACGGGGCCCGCGGCGACTGCTGGCCGCCTGCCACAACCTCCGCAAGATCTTCCGAAACGCCGAAACGCCGAAACGCCGAAACGCCGAAACGCCGAAACGCCGAAACGCCGAAGCGCCGAAACGCCGAAACAACCGGACTTGCCGCCCTGGCCGGCTGGCCAACCCGGCCTCCCGGCCCCACCACGGGCCCCCGCCCAAGCCGAGCACCCGACGAACGGGACGCCGAGCACGGCCTCACAAGCGCCCACCGGCCGACCGCGACCGATCCCACCGATCACGGTCAGCCAACACTCCCGGTCCCGGCGAGGTCGTCGATGGCGGCGCGGTGGCGTGGTCGTCGGTGATCTGCCGCAGCGTGGTGATGCCGCTGTGATCCAGATGGTGAGGCCCGGCTCGAGGACGAAGAGGTAGCGGCGAATGCCGTCGTAGCCGAGGGCGGCGGATCGGGCGACAGAGCGCCGGGTCCCGCATGCCGACCGTCCTCGGCAGGTCAACGCTGCCCTGCCGAGGCATTAGTGTTCGGCACGGCGTGGAGGCGACCGGAATGATCCGATGACGGCCGGGGGAGCACGAGGCGACGAGTCGGCACGATGGCCGCCAGGACTTCGGCAGCAGTTCACCGAAGCGCGTCAAGGAGCGGCTGACGCCGGGTTTCGTCGGCCGGTCCGAGGTCCTCGGAGCGGTGCTCGACGCACTCCGCGAGGGGCCCGCTTTCGTCGTCATCGAGGGCGAGGCGGGGATCGGGAAGACCCGGTTGCTGCGGGAGGCTCTCGCGGCCCTCGTCCCATTCCCGTCCCAGGCGCGTCCGGTGGCACTGGTCGTTACCTGCCCGCCGGTCGAGGAACCCTTTCCGTTCGGCGCACTGGTGGACGCCCTGCGCCGGCTCCGCCCCTCGATCGACGGCCTCGTCCTGAGCCGGCTCGCCGGAGCACTGCAGCCGCTCTTTCCCGAATGGGCCGACGAACTGCCCCCACCGCTCCCGCCGTTGCACGACGCGCACGGCACCCGGCACCGGGTGATGCGCGCCCTCACCGAACTCGTCGAAAGGATGGGCGTCGAACTCCTCGCTGTGGAGGATGCCCAGTGGGCCGATCCGGCGACGTTGGAGTGGCTGCTGGCTCTGACGGCCGGCGGCGGCGCACACCCGTCGATCGTGGTCACCTACCGGCCCGCCGATGTCACCGACGGCTCCCTCCTGCGTCGCCTCACGGCCCGTCCGCCGGCCGGCGCGCGGCATGTGCGGGCCGAACTCGTCCCGCTGGACGCGGAGGCGACCCGGCAGCTCGTGATGTCGATGCTCAGCACGGAAGAGGTTTCGCGAGAATTCACCGAGTTTCTGCACGAGCACGCCGATGGAGTGCCCCTCGCGGTCGAGGAGACGGTCCGGCTGCTGCGGGACCGACGCGACATCGTGCGCCGCAAGGGCCGTTGGGCACGGCGGGCGCTGTGGGGCCTGGTGGTGCCACCGACCGTGCGGGACTCCGTCCTCGAACGTGTCGCCCGGCTGGATTCCGGCACACGCCACATGCTGGAGGCCGCGGCGGTGCTGGTCGAGTCCGCGGACGCCGACACGCTCACTGCCGTGGCCGACGTGGACAGGGCGACCGCGCGGAACGGAATCGCCGCCGCGTTGTCGTCGGGTCTCCTCCTTGAGGCAGCTCCCGGCCAGTACGCCTTCCGGCACGTCCTCGACGCGACCGCTGTGGGCGAAGCGATACCGGCCCCCCGGCGCCGTCAACTTGCCCACCGGGCGGCATGGACGCTCGAACAGCTCACCCACCCACCGGTCGCGAGGCTCTGCCGGCACTTCCAGGACGCCGCGGATGTACAGGGGTGGAGCCGGTACGCCGAGGCGGCAGCCGACCTCGCGCGGGAGTCCGGCGACGACCACACCGCCGTGACCATGCTGTACACACTGCTTACCACGGCGCCGTTGACGGACGGAGAACGTGCCCGCCTGGCGCGCAAGCTCGGCTCGGTGACCGTGCACCGCACCGAACCGCTCGGTGACCTGGAGCTCGCGGTGCGCAACGCACTGACCGAGATCCTCGCGGACGGCGCCCTCGCCGGGCCGGAGCGGGGAGAGATACGGCTGCTCCTCGGTTGGCTGCTGTTCCAGCTCGCCGAATTCGACGCGGGACACGACCAGTTCCGGGCCGCGGTCGACGAGCTGCACGACCGGCCGGCGAGCGCGGCCCGCGCCATGATCTTCCTCTCCCGTCCCGAAGCCCCCCGTGACTGGCCGGTGGCGCGCCACCTGGCGTGGCTGGACCGTGCGAGCGTGGTCATTTCCAAGGTCGAACCGGCCTCGGCACGCCGAGCCCTGCACATCGACCGCGCGGTGCGGCTCCTCGACCTGGGCGAGGAGTCCGGCTGGGCGGCCGCCGACGCGATTCCCGCGTCGGCCTCCTCCTTCGAGGAGTCGTACGACATCCTGCGTGGGCTGCTCAACGTCGCCCAGCACGCGATCGACTGGGGACGGTTCCCGGAGGCCCGCGAGCGCCTTGACGCGGTCATCGGCTCCGCCCGGGCCGTCGGCCACCTGCGGGCCGTCGAGTTCGCCGAGTTCGACCACGCGCTGCTCGACCTCTGGAGCGGGGAGTGGGGCGGTCTCTCCGACAGGGCGGCCCGGCTGGAGTCTGAGGGAACCCATCCGTTGATCCGCCTGGCGGGGGGTGCGATCCGAGGCACGCTCGAAGTCGCCGAGGGCCGGCGGGAGAGTGCGGTGACACGGCTTCGGACGATCCTTGAGAGGACCACGGCCGGCCCGGCGACATCTCCTGCCGTACTTGCCGCGGCGGCCCTGGGCCGGGTCGCCCTGGCGGACGGCAACGCGGTAGCGGCCCTGGAGTTCACCACACCGCTCATGACGGTCGTCGCCGAGAAGGGGACCTGGCTGGACGGGACCCTCGCGGCTCCCGTGCACCTTGAGGCGCTGACCGCCACCGGCAGGATCGACGACGCCGAGACGCTCCTCGACCGGATGGCCGCCTGGTCACAGCAGCGATCCGCCCCCGTACTGGCGGCAGTGGTCCTGACCGGCCGAGGGTACGTGGCCAGGGCTCGTGGCGAATTCGGCCGGGCCGCAACCCTGTTCGGTGAGGCAGCCGTCGCACTCGATGACCTGCCCGCCCGTCACGACGCACTCCTCGCGCGCGAACGGCACGGCCGGTCTCTGCTGGCCGGCGGCGACCGCGAGGCCGGCCTCTCCCTCCTGCGTGACGTGCGGCTCCGGTTCTCTGCCCTCGGCGCCCCGTGGGACGCGGCCAGAGTCGAACGAGTGCTGCACGACGCCGGGCCGGTCACCACGCGCCCCGGGCGCCGTGGCCCGCGTGGCTACGGGGACGAGCTCTCCCCCCGGGAGCAGCAGGTACTCGCTCTGGTGGCGCGCGGCATGACCAACCGGGAAGCCGCCGCAGCGCTGTTCCTGTCACCCAAGACGGTCGGGGTGCACCTGGGTTCGGCCATGCGCAAGCTCGGCGTGTCATCCCGCACAGCGGCCGCGATCACTGCAATGGAGAACGGTCTGATCCCGACCGGGCACAGCCCGGGGTGACGTGTTCGCCGCCCCTCGGGGCGGCGGCAGGCGGTCCGTGCACGTAACAACTAGGCATTCGCCTTATAGGTGTCGGCGGGCCGGGAGGGCAGCCTGGCCGGATGCAGCCCGATTCAGCCGCCCCCGGCGCGCCCGACGACGCGACAGGCGACTTGCACCCCCATGTCCACGACGGCCTCGACGACTTCCCCGATGACGACGACGTGGACGATGCGACGCACGACGCACTCGAACCGCTCTGAAGCCTGCCCGCCACCACCGACGCCGGCCGGATCCGACCTGGAGGACCAGTTGAATTCACGCGCAGAGAGCCCGCCCGGAAGATTCCGCAGGCCGCGTCTGGCGCTGCCGCTGGCGGCCGTGCTCGCAGCAGGGCTGCTCACCACCGGTGGCGCCGCGGCCGCGGCGCCGGATCCCGCAGACCCCGCAGGCCTGCCCCGGACCGCTGCCGTGACCGGCACGACCTCGGCCGACGTGCTCGGCGCCATCGCCGGTCTCGGCCTCGACAAGCCCGTCACCGTCACGCTTGTGACCGGTGACGCGGTCACCTTGCGTCCCGACCGGGCCCCCACCGTCAAGGCGGGCGACGACCGCGACGGGATCACCTTCGACGTCCGCGGCCAGGACGGAATGCTCCTGGTCGTACCCTCCGACGCGGACCCGCTTCTCGCGAGCGGACGCGTCGACGAGCGGCTGTTCGATCTCACGTACCTGGTCAGGGAAGGCTACGCCGACACGGAAAGGAACGAGCTGCCGCTCCTGGTGGAAGGTGACCCGGCCGCCACACGCGATCTGGCGGCGGACGCGGGTGCCGCGGTAACCCGTAAGTTCCCGGATCTGGGCGTGAGCGCCATCAGAGCGGACCGCGGCGACGGCGACGCGGCCCTGTGGGCGGGACTCTCTGCGCCGGACGGCTCCGCACGCCTGTCCGCCCAGGCCGGAGTCACCGGCTGGTGGCCCGAGGGCGTCGAGAAGCTGTGGCTGGACGGGACCGTGCACGCGGCCCTCGACACGGCCGCCCCGCAGATCGGGGCACCGAAACTGTGGGCAGAAGGAGTCGACGGCTCCGGCGTCACGGTCGCGGTTCTCGATTCCGGTGTGGACCGTACGCACCCCGACCTGAAGGACAAGGTCACCAAGGAGGAGGTCTTCAGCTCCTCGGCGACGTCAGGCGTCCTCGACATCGCGCAGCTCGACGAGCCGGTCGGCTACGTCGGCATGCCCGGCGGCCGGGCCGTGCCGAAGACCGGCGCGTCGGAGTCGTTGGTGTACGTCGGACGGGCGTGCGTCGACAGCGCGGGCGATGAGCTGCTCACCTCCCCGGCGGGCAAGGTCGCGCTCATCGACCGGGACCAGAAGGCATGCCCGCTTTCCGAGGAGTACGACGCGGCAGTGGAGGCGGGCGCCACCGGCGTGGTCGTGCGCAACGACGAACGGGGCCTCTTCTCGGGGCTCCTCCTCGATGCGGAGCACCGCAATTCGGTGTGGGCGGCCGGAATCAGCCAGGCCGACGGCACGAGCCTGAAGGAGCTCATCGGGAAGGGCGACACGGAAGAGGTCGTCATCGGCTTCAGCAGCGCCAAGTTCGCCGGTGACCTCCTCGGCCACGGCACGCACGTGGCGGGCACGGTCGCCGGCACGGGGGCCGCATCCGACGGGCGCTACCGCGGCATCGCCCCCGGCGCGAAACTGCTCAACGGCAAGGTGCTGTCCGACTCGGGCCAGGGGCAGGAGTCGTGGATCATCGCGGGTATGGAGTGGGCCGTCGCCAACGGCGCCGACATCGTCAACATGTCGCTGGGCGGCAGCCCGACCGACGGAAGCGATCCCCTGTCCCAGGCCGTCGACCGCCTCGCGAAGGAACACGACACCCTCTTCGTGATCTCGGCGGGCAACTCCGGTCCGTACGGCGCGGTCGGCTCTCCCGGCGCCGCGGACTCGGCCCTGACCGTCGGAGCAGTGGACAAGAACGACGACATGGCGTCGTTCTCGTCCCGCGGTCTGCGCCTGAAGGACTACGCGGTCAAACCGAACATCGTCGCTCCCGGCGTCGGAATCGTCGCCCCACGGGCCGGCGGCACCTCCATGGCCGGGAACGCCCAGGTGATCGACGACTACTACATGGGCGCGACCGGCACATCGATGGCCACCCCCGTCGTCGCCGGCGCCGCCGCGCTCCTCGCGCAGGCCCGGCCCGGTCTCCGCGGGGAACACCTCAAGAACGCCCTGACCTCGACCGCGGCCGACACCGGACACCCCGTCACAGATCAGGGCACCGGCCGGGTGGACGTCGCACGCGCCGCTGCTCAGGGCGTGTACGCGGACGCGGCCATCGCATTCGGCGCGCTGACCGACCGGAACGAGCCGGTCGAGCGTACGGTGACGTACACCAACGACACCGATGCGGCCGTCAGCCTCCGACTGGCGGCCGAGCCCGCAGGCAAGGTGAGGCTGTCCGCTGCGGAGCTCAGTGTCCCCCCTCACGCCGGCGCCACGGTGAAGGTCTCCGTCGATCCCGCGGCCGCCGGCCTGGGTACCGTCAGCGGTGTGGTCACCGCAACCGGTGCCGATGTCTCCCTTCGCACCGGATTCGGCTTCCGGGTCTCCCGGGTCATCGACCCCAGCCCCGACACATGGAGCGAGGACTGGGCAGCCGGATTCAACCCGGCGGCGGACGACGTGGGCCACGTCCTCGGAGACTCGGCGCTCAGCCCCGACGGCAAGCGGTTGTTCATGTTCGGCGGAGCCCACATCGAGCACGAGTTCACGACCGCAGCTGTGGACACGGCCACCGGCAAGACTGCCTGGACCGCGCACTACCCCGTGCCCGACTGGGGCGGCACCCGCGGAGCCGGCGTCGCCGTCAGCCCCGACGGCAGGACGGTCTACGTGTCCGGGGAGGAGTGGAACCCCGAGACGGAGCGCCTGGACCTGGTCGTCCTCGCGTACAACAACGCGCCCGCGCGCACCGCGGACGACCCCGAGCCGGGCGAGCAACTGTGGCGGGCCGTGCATCCGGGCGTCGCCATCCGCGGGCTGGGTCCGGGCGGCGGCTCACAGATCGCCGTGACCCCGGACGGCGAGAGTGTCGTCGTGAGCGGCACCGAGTGGACCGACTTCCCCGACGCCTCGATGATGATCCTCGCCCTGGACGCCGCAAACGGTGAGCAGCGGTTCGTGGCCCGTCACGGCGAGAAGGGGCGGACGTTCGCCGGGCTCGATCTGGCCATCGACGCGTCCGGCCGGCACGCGTACGTCACCGGGTTCGGGCAGATCAAGGAACGCGAGTACCCGGCGCACCCGGTCACCGTCGCCTACGCGCTCACCGGCGACGAGCAGGGGAAGGAGCAGTGGGTGGCCCGCCACGACTCCGTCACCACCAACTACCAGTCGTGGCACAACGCTCTCAGCGCCGACGGACACCGCTTGTTCGTCACCGCCACGGTGCAGGTGGACGACGAGCCGTTCGACGAGCGCATGGAGACGCACGCCATCGACACGGCCACCGGCAAGGTGCTCTGGGCCACCACCTACGGTGCCGCCGAAGAGGGCTGGCTCCCCGGTCTCACGGAGCCGAGCCGCGGGGCGAACAACCCGAAGACGCCGGCGATCGCGGTGAGCCCGTCCAACGACCTGGTCTACGTCACGGGCGGGCACTGCGAGGGCGCTTCGTGCAGCGGTGACTTCGCCAGTGTCGTCCTCGCCTACGACCAGCGGACCGGTAAGAAGGTGTGGTCGCACCTCGACGCCGTCGAGAGCCCGCCGATCGCCCGGACGCTGCACACGTCCGTAGCGGTCAGCCCGGACGGAACCCGGGTCTACATCGCCGCGACGTGCTGCGCGACACGCACCAGCCTGGCCCCCCGAGACCAGGTCGTGACCGCGTACGACGCGGCAACCGGCGCAAGGCTTGACTCGGCCCGGCACAACATCGGCGGCATCACGTCCGAGCAGGGTGGGTTCGTACTGGCGAGCCCGGACGGCTCCAAGGTGTACGGGGTCGCCCAGAGCGAGTACCTCAGCGCGGCATACCCGTACCGGTGGATCGTCACGTCGTACACGACCCCGGTGACGTTCCCAAGCCTCAGGTCCACGGTGGCGGCGCTCGCCGACGCAAACAAGGTGACACGGGCCGGTGAGGCCCGTCTCACGGCTGCGCTCCGTGCGGCCGAACGGGACCGGAAGTCCGGCGCGACGGACATTGAGCGCAAGGCGTGGGAGAGATTCCGCACGGTCGCCGCAGATGACCGGTTCGTACCGGACAGGTCCGCGCGGACCCGATTGCTGGACGAGGCCGAGCGTTTGAGCGCGAGAACGAGCGACCGGTAGCCCTACGATCGGCCGCTGCCTCCAAGGCAGCGGCCGATCGGGTTCCGCGAGGCGCGTTGCGGGCGGCACCGTGCGCCTGACTGCGGGCGGACGCTCCCGCAGACGGATCTCCTTCGCCGCCCTGGCCTGCTACAAACCCGGCCACCGTTCTCGGCTGATCTACCGGCCCCGCCGCGACGACGGCCGACGTGACGGACGCAAGAGCTTCTCCTGGCGCGACTACAGTGACCCGTTACTTCGGCAGTTGCCTCAACGGAGTTTGGTGGATACCAACAAGGACAATGCCAACCGTCAGGTCCGGCTGAGTTTCCTCGGCTGACCAGGATCGCTCCCAGGGGTCGTGCCGCCGATTCTCCGTGCCATGCGTGCGCGAACGGAGAGAATCTTGCACGGTACGACCCCACATGCGATCGAACGTCCCTACGAGTGCGGCGACTGTCGCGCGTGAAGCTGGCGACGTCGTCTCCTGAGCGTCAGCGGGAGAACGTCCTCACAGCCACAGCGTCGTCCGTTGGCGCGCACATCATTGGCTGGGCCGACGACTGGGAGGTCTCGGGCGCCGCCGACCCCGTGTCCCGCCCGAAGCTGGGCCCTTGGCTCCGGGACGAGAGGGGCCCCTACGACGGTCTCGTCGCGGCCGCCGTGGACCGGCTGGGCCGCAACGTCGTCGACTGCCTGAACACCGGATACAAGATGCGGGACGAGGAGAAGATGCTTGTCACGTACGGACACGACGGTCCGTGGGAACTGGACGACCCGGCTGACGAGAACCGCTTCACCATGGAAGCCTGGGGCGCGCAGATGGAACTCCGCGCGATCCAGCGCCGGAACCGCGAGGCCACGATCGAGATCAGGGCAGCCGGCCGGCCGAAGGGCAAGCCGTCAAGTCCCGGCGCTTGAGGGCGAAGTCGTCGATGCCGAGCACACGCGGGACGCGCGGTGGTGGCAATGCCTGGCGCATGAGCACATGCAGGGCGGTCGAGCGGGAGATTGCCCAGGTCAGCACACGGGAGAGGCAGGCGCCTGCCCGGCCCGTTAACTCTCTCACCACGGAACAGAGTTGCTTGGCCAGGCGATTGGTCCGCCGCCGGTAGCGCTCCACGACGCCGGGAACTTGCTCACGGAATGTCTGTCGCCGACAGCCGGGCTCCGGGCACAGCATCCGCCGCAACCTCACCGAGACGACGACCCGCTGTCCGTCCACCGGCACGCCCGCGACCCTCCGCCCGTGAAAACCGTGCACCCGCCCCGTCGGCTTCCCGCATACGGGACACGGCGCCGGGTCGTCCCGGGTCCGCCGACACCCGGATGACCTCGCCCTCGTCCGTCACGCCCTCGACGACCACTGCAGACAGCCATGAAAACACCACACGCACAAGCTCGTTGACATCACGGACGCCACGCCAACGAAACCCATCACTGTTGGTCGCCACCGATTACTGGACAGAGCCGATCCATCTGTGTGCGCGTCTGCCCTTGTAGGGCGCCGCGGTGAGCGGGGCTTCTCAAGGCTGAGTGGCACAGCAGAGGTGTCGAGGGGCGGTCGTTGAGTGAAGCATTAATTATGAATACATCTTGACAGGGTTGGTTGGCCCGCTCACGATGAACGCACTTCATTGAGCCGCTGTCGCAGGAGCCGCCTGTCATGTTGTCTCTGCAAGTCCGTGACCCCTCTGTGCCCTTGGTCGGTCACCTGCCGATGGGCAGTTCAGCCTCGGCGCCGCACTCTATGACGGTCGACAGCCGGAGCCTGTTCAGAGACGGACGCCCGTGGATCCCGGTGATGGGGGAGTTCCACTTCAGCCGCTACCCGGCTGCCGAGTGGCGCGAGGAGCTACTCAAGATCAAGGCCGGCGGTATCGATCTGGTGGCCACCTATCTGTTCTGGAATCAGCACGAGAACGAGGCCGGAGTCTTCTGCTTCGACGGCGACCTGGACTTACGCCGCTTCGTGACGCTGTGCGATGAGATCGGTCTGGCCGTAGCGATGCGGATCGGGCCCTGGTCGCACGGTGAATGCCGCAACGGCGGATTCCCGGACTGGCTGGAGGAGACCGGCTGCACTCCGCGCACCGACGACCCGGCCTACCTCGCCCTGGTCGAGCCCTACTACCGCCGAATTTCTCACGAGCTGCGGGATCTCTTCCATGACGATGGCGGGCCGATCGTCGCGGTCCAGGTGGAGAACGAGCTCTACGACCAGCCGGTGCACCTGGCCACGCTGCGCAGCATGGCCGAGAGCGCTGGCATGCGAGCGCCGCTGTGGACGGCGACCGGTTGGGGCGCGGCCGACATCCCGCGCGACAACCTGCTGCCGTTGTACGGCGGGTACCCGGAGGCGTTCTGGGAGGACGCGTACGACGGGTGGACGCGGGAGATGCGGCGGCATTACTTCTTCACGCCGATCCGCGACGATCACGCCATCGGCGCCGACCTGCGCTCCTCAGCGCCGACCGGTAGCGGCCCGGACGATCGCCGCTACCCCTACGCCACATGCGAGTTGGGTGGCGGCATGGCCATCGCCTACCACCGCCGTCCGATCGTGCCCAGCGAGGACATCACCTCGCTGGCACTGGCCAAACTGGGCAGCGGCTCGGTCTGGCAGGGCTATTACCTCTACCACGGCTGCTCGCAGCGCCTGGACCTCCGGGAACCCAACCAGGAGAGCCACGACACCGGCTACCCCAATGACCTGCCGATGGTCACCTACGACTTCCAGGCGCCGTTGGGGGAGTACGGGCAGGTCCGACCGGTCTTCCACGCGCTGCGACTGCAACACCTGTTCCTGCACGGATACGGCGCGGAACTGGCGCGGATGCCCCTGTCGCTACCTGATGCCGAACCTGAGTCGCTCGACGACCGTGCCACGTTGCGCTGGGCCGTTCGCGCGGCGGGCGAGCAAGGGTTCCTCTTCGTCAACAATCACCAGCCGCACGAGACGCTGCCTGATCACAAGGATGTCCAGTTTCGGATCCACCTCGACAGTGGTCGTACCGTCACCCTGCCCGCGCAACCGGTCAGCGTTCCCTCCGGCGCGCACTTCGTGTGGCCGATCGGCCTCGACCTCGGCGCCGGACTGCGCCTGGACTGGGCCAGCGCGCAGCCCGTCACTCGCCTGGACGTGGACGGCGTTCCGCTCACCGTGCTGGCGGCCACCGACGGCATCCCGGTGTCTCTGGCCCTGGCCGCGAACGTGGACGTCACCGGACCTGCCCAGGTGGTGCTCGACGCCGGCGCCACACTCGTCACGGTCGCCGAGCCGGGCACCGGGGCACTGCTGACCCTCACTGGGCCCACCGGCCGCGCACGCGTCCTGGTGCTGTCCCACACCGAGGCGCTCCGGCTGAACCGGGTACACGCCTTCGGGCAGGACCGGCTCGTACTCAGCGACGACCTGGTGCTCGCAGACGAGGACGAACTGCGCCTGCACATCACTTCACCGGCGCCCTCCGTCGCCATGCTGCCCGCACCGACTGCCCTGCGCGGAAGCGAAATCGGCGAGCCGGTACCCGACGGAATCTTCGCGCGTTGGCCGCTGAGCCCCGCACCACGGCTGCCGCAGCCCACCATCGAAACCCTGCAACCGCAGGCGGTCGCCCCGCCTGCACGCACCGGCGGCTCCCACCAGAGGGCCTCCGCGCCGCGCGACGAGGACTTCGAGAAGGCCTCCGTCCACCACATCGCCATCCCGGCATCTGTCCTGGACGGCGACGGGGAGGTGCTGCTGCGACTGCGCTACACCGGGGACGCGGCGCGGGCCTTCATCGGCGGAAAGCTTGTTGCCGACCACTTCTGGTACGGGCCCGACTGGGAGATCGGACTGCGCCGCTTCGCCGGCGCCGTCCTGCAGCACGGCGTGGAACTCCGCGTCCTGCCGCTGGATCGGGCAGTCCGCATCCACGTCGACGGTTCCGTACGCGAAGGACTGGACGCTGCCCGGGCCCACGCCGCGGTGGAGTCGGCGGAGCTGGCGGCCGTATCGGTGACGACCTTGGGGCCGGAGGACGACCGACGTGCCTGAACTCAGCCGTAGGGTTCTGATACGCGCGGCGGGCGGTGGGGGACTGGGGCTGCTCGCGGCCCCCGCCCTCGCAGCATGCGGTACGTCCTCGGCCGCCCCGCTCCGCTCAGGGCCCGCGCAGATCGGCTTGTGGACCCACGACCCCGACTACATCAACACGTTCCGCACCGCCATCAAGGACGCGGGCCTGATGCGTGGCTCCCGCTTCGACTTCGGTTTGAACGTCACCAGCTCGGCGCCCGCCGACATCGTGACGCGAATGATCGCGCAGGCCGTCGCGGACGGGAACACACCCGATCTCGTGGGTCTCAACGTCGACCAGTTCCCGCGGGTGATGCATTCGTCCATCGCGGAGAGCCTATTCGCGGACCTCTCCGACACGGTCCGTCCGTTCGGTGACGATCTGCTCAAGCTGTCGCCCTACTCGGTCGATGGCGTTCCGTACGGCCTGGAATCCGGCAACGCGATCACGGTTCTGTACTACCGGCAGGATTTGTTCGACAAGTACCGGGTTCCCGAAGCGCTTGAGACCTGGGAGGAGTTCCTCGACTACGGCGCCCGGCTGAGCACTGAGCACAAGGTGAGCCTTGGCATGATCTCGACCGGTGACAACGGTTCGATCGTCAACGGGTTCCTGCAGTTCCTGCTGCAGCGCGGCGGCGGCTTCTTCAACGCCGCCGGCGACCTGACCCTGGATTCACCCGAAGCCCTTGAGGTCCTCGAGTTCATGACACGCGGAGTCCACTCGGGCGCGCTGATAGCTCTCCCGGACCCCTACGGCAGCGCGTGCGCCGCTGCTCTGAAGTCCGGACGGCTCGCTGCCACCGCGATGCCCAACTGGTACAACGCTGCTGGTCTTCAGGCCAACGTTCCTGAGCAGAAGGGGCGTTGGCGGATCCGCACCCTGCCTCGTTTCTCGGGCGGCGGCCACATCGCCTCCACCATGGGTGGCACAGCCTTCGCTGTGCTGAAGGACAAACCCAACAGTGAGGCCGCGTTGGAGCTGCTGCGTCGCGTTTACCTGAGCCGCGAAGGGCAGATCCTTCGCTACCGCTTCGGTGGGTATCTGCCCACGCTCGAGCCGCTCTACAAGGACCCCGAGCTCGTGGGTACCAAGGACGAATACCTCGGCGGTCAGAAGGCCTTCGGTATCTACAGCGCGGCCGCTGCCGACCTCCCCCTCTTCTATCAGGACGCCAGCATGCAGGTTCTGTCCGACGTGCTCGGTGGCCCGGTCCTGGATGCGCTCAAGGGCCGTACGTCGCCCACCGCAGCGCTCAAGGCCGGCCTGAAGGCCTACCGACAGCAGGTGAAACGATGACCGCGCCCCCACCGACCCGTTCCGTTCCGATCGGGGCACCACGTCCCGCCCGTGCCCCGGGCAGGACCGCCCCGCCCCGTACCTCCTGGTGGCTGCGCCGTCAGCGGGCATGGGCCCCCTACCTGTTCATCTCACCCTTCTACCTTCTCTACGGGCTGTTCCTGCTTGTCCCGATCCTGGTCGGCCTCTATCTCAGCTGTACCGAGTGGGCGGGCCTGGGTACACCGCAATGGGTGGGCCTGCGCAACTACCGGGACCTACTGGGCGACCACAGTTTCTGGACTGCTGTCTGCAACACCGGCCTGTACGTCGTGTTCACCATGGGCGTCGTGATGCCGGCAGCTCTGCTCATCGCCCAGGCGCTGAACGCCCGCGGCCTTCGCGGCCGAGATCTCTTCCGGCTGGCCTACTTCATGCCCGTGGTGATCTCCCCGATCGTCATCACCCTGGTCTTCGGGCTCTTCTTCGACAACGAGTTCGGGCTTCTGAACGCGGTGGGGCACGCCGTGTTCGGGTTCGGTGGAATCGACTGGCTGGGCTCTCCCGGCTGGGCGCGCGTAACGGTGGTGATCCTCGTGCTCTGGCGATGGACCGGCTACCTGACCATATTTTTCCTGGCCGGACTGCAGAACGTCCCCAAGGAGCTTTACGAGGCAGCGGACATCGACGGCGCCGGTCCGATCAGTCGCTTTCGTAATGTCACCTTGCCGTGTCTGCGTCCCGTGACCGCGTTCGTCGCGGTAACGGTATTGGTCAGCGCTGTGCAGATCTTCGAAGAGCCGTACCTGCTCACCCAGGGGGGTCCGGGCGAATCCACTTTGTCCATCGCCCAGTTCATCTTCCGCGCAGGATTCCAGCGCCAGCAGCTCGGCTACGCGGCGGCGGCCGGCGTGCTGCTCTTCGTCGCCGTCTTCGCACTCGGTCAGGTGGCTATGCGGGTGCTCGGGGTCGGAAGGGATGACCGATGACAACAGCAACAGGTGAATTCGAGTCCACCGCACGGCTCGGCCCGGGGGCCCGCAGAGGTCGCCGCGGGGTGAGCCGGGCCCTGCTCTACACGTTCCTGATCGCCTTGCTGCTGGTGTTCGCCCTACCGCTGGTGTGGGCCCTGTCATCCTCCTTCAAGGCCCGCGGTGACATCTTCGGCTACCCGCCCAAGCTGTTGCCCTCACCGGCCACCCTCGACAACTACCGAGGGCTTTTGGACGAGAACCCGTTCTGGAGCTGGCTGCTGATCAGCACGGTGGTCGCCGTCATCTCCACCCTCGCGGCGGTTCTGCTGTGCGCGCTGGCCGGGTTCGCGTTCGCCAAGTACCGCTTCCGTGGCAAGAACGTCCTGTTCAACGTCATGTTCAGCTCGCTGGCCGTGCCCTTCGCGTCATCGTCGTCCCGCTGTTCGTCATGCTGGCCAAGGCCCATCTGACCACGCCCTACTTCGCACTGGTCGTGCCTTGGGTGGCACCTGCTTTCGGTATCTTCATGATGCGACAGTTCGCCGAACAGTCCATTCCTGACGCGCTGTTGGATGCCGCCCGCGTGGACGGCTGCACAGAGTTCGGGCTGTTCCGACGTATCGTCCTGCCGCTGCTGCGGCCGGCCCTGGGTGCCCTCGGTGTGTGGTCCTTCCTGAACAGCTTCAACAGCCTCATCTGGCCGCTCATCGTCGTGAGCGACCCGGGTGACTACACCCTCCCGCTGGGCATCCAGGCCCTGTTCGGTGCCACCAATCGACAGTACGACCTGGTGCTGGCCGGCTCCGTCCTCGCGGCCATTCCGAGCCTGTTGGTCTTCTTCCTTCTGCGCAAGCAGCTCCTGGAAGGCCTTACTGCCGGAGCCGTCAAGAGCTGACCCCGTTCTCTCCTCCTGCCGGCCTCACCGGAGTGGTCGCTCTCGCGCTCGGTGATGGTCATCGCGCGGAGAGTGTGTGTGCCGGAACAGCTGAGGCATGCCGACTTCCGGCGCCGACCCGACGAACACCCCCGGCCCGGAGCGAAGAGCAGCGCACAAGCAAGGGTCCCGCATCGTACTCGGCTTTCGACAGACGAAGTTCTCCAGGCAAAGGGACGGAATCAATGCCTCTCATCCGAAAACTCGGTCACGTGATATGTGGCATGGCGATCGCAGCGACGGCCCTCGTGGGGGCAGCCCCTGCGGATCCGGCGTCGGCCGCCGTCGGCGCCCCGGAGCCACTGCCTCGCGCACAGACCTTCCAGAACGACTCCTTCTGGAAGGACACCGACGGCAATCTGATCGCTTCGCAGGGCGGCGGGGTGTTCAAGTTCGGGGGCACCTACTACTGGTACGGCGTCCACTATGCGGAGGCCGACCTCTACGCGGTGTCTCCCACCCGCAAGCATCCGCGGGCCACGTTCGCGTCGATCAGGGTGTACTCGTCGAAGGACCTGGTGAACTGGAACTTCGAGAACGAGGTCGCCGACCGGTCGACGCCGCTCGCGATTCCGCCGTCCAAGGATGTCAGCGGGGACGCCTTCTCCCGGATGGCCTCCCTCGATGACGCGGGCTGGGTCGGTCGTATGGGGGTGGTGTACAACGAGGTCACGCACAAGTACGTGCTCATGACGCAGATGTCCACCACCTTCGACACGAACGGCAAGACGAACGGCGGTGTCCTCTTCCTCGAGAGCGATTCCCCGACAGGGGACTTCACGTACGCCAACCTCCAGACGCAGATCCCGGGAGTGCTCTACCAGGGCACAGGTGACCAGACCGTGTTCACCGACGACGACGGTGCCGACTACCTTGTCTTCTCCAACCAGAGCGGCCGCAATCACACTTACGTCGCGCGCATCGATCCTTCCGACTCGCTGAGCGTCGAACCCGCTGTCGAGGTGTCCTACAACGCGGCCGGCCGCGAGGGCAACGCGATGTTCAAGGCGAACGGTCACTACTACATCGCCAGTTCCGACCTGCACGGATGGAACGCCTCGGCCACGCACGTCATCAAGTCCGCCGGAGACGATCCGCAGGGGCCCTACGGTCCGGAGACCGTCATGGCGGGTACGGAAGCGGACCACAGCCATGTCACACAGTCCGGGTTCTTCCTCACGGTCCACGGGAGGAAGACCGATACGGTGATCTATGCGGGCGACCGATGGTCCGAGTTCGCGTGGAACGGAACGGGATACAACCAGTGGGTCCCGCTCTCGTTCGATAACGATGCGCCGGTGTTCAACTCGCTCAGCTCCTGGCGACTCGATGCCAGGACCGGGCGCTGGGCTGTGGGCAGGGACAACAACTTCGTTCTCAACCCGGACTTCGAGGCGGACCGTGTACCGGTGACGACTGTCACCGGATGGACCACAACCGTCGGTGACGCCTCACCGTCGACGCAGTTCGTCTCCAATCCGACGCCGGCCGGCAACGGCACCCGTCACGCTCTGCAGCTCGGCAATCCCGCAGGGTTCGCCGGCGGGGTCTCCCAGCAGGACGCGATTCCAGGCGGTGCCTACATACTGTCTCTGTCCGCGAAGGCGACACCAGGCCTTGATACGGCCCGTATCCGCATCACGGACGCGCGCGGAAAGGAGACGACGCTCGACCTCCGAGCTGTCGGTTCCAGCTGGACGAAGACTTCGTCGGAGCACATCGCATTGAGGCCCGGGAACGTCACGATCACGGTTGAAGCGACGGCAGCAGCAGGTGGAACACTGTCGGTGGACGGCCTCTCACTCGTGCGCTCGTAGCAGCGGAACCCGGACTCCTTCGGTTATGCCTCGCCCTGGGCAGGGCGAGGCATAACCGTGCCTGATCACTCCCGGCAGCCGTCGTGCCGGAGTGCCATCGTGGGCTCCGATGTCGCCCCCCGCTGCCCGCAGGACGCTAGAAGGGGCACGTGATCAGTGCCGAGTCGGGCTCTGGTCGCAGCGCCTCCGGCGCGCGTTCGGCGGCACCGGGGCAGACAGATGCTCGGCCGGATCTACCCAGCCGAGCTCTGTGTGATGGACATGGGTGAACCGACTCGCCCGAGGGCACGAGTACCTGGGCCCCAGGTGCACTCGTGCCCTCGGGCGAGTCGGTTCAGATCAGGGGCGTGGCCGGTTCGGGCCGGTGAACCCCGCGGGGGCGGTATCCCAGTGCGTCCGAGATGCCCGCGAGATCGGACAGGTACCAGATGATCGCCAGCCACATCTCGGTGCCTTGCAGGCCGGGTTGTGTCTCCCGGGCACTCCTGGTCGACGGGTGCTGTGCCTTGAAAGCGAAGCCCTGGCCATCCACCCAGCGGCCGAGCGCATCAGTCAGCAGGCGCCTGGCCAGGTTCACGGTCTCTTCCGTACGGTGGCCCGTCGTGCGCGTGAGCCACAACGGATGGGCGATGTCGAGGATGTTGCAGGCTGTCTGTCGGTCGGGCCGCGTGTAGCGAATGTCGCGCGAGTGCTCAAGGACAGTGTCGATGACTCGCTCGGGGTAGGGCACCGGAAGGCCGAACTGGGCGAACGTGCCCCGGCTGGCGCGGTAGAAACCGTTGACGGGGAGGAGGAAGCCGTCGACCGCGCTCTCCTTCCCCCAGAGGCCGGTGCGGGGGTCGGCGTGGGTGAGCAGCCAGCCCAGCAGCGCTTCCACGGCCCCGCTCTGCCCGGTCAGACCATGGCGTCGGTTCCACAGGAACGCGGTGCCCAGTGTGTCGACCCAGGCGCCGGAGTGCCAGGGCTCCTCGTGCCAGGGGAGTGCGCCGAGCGCGGTGGTGACGTCGGCAGCGCTCATCGTGCCGACGTTGCGGAGCGGGTTCGGGAAAGTGCTGCCGAGCAGGTCCAGGGCGTAGCCCACGCACAGGATGTGGTAGCTCGTCTCATTGCTGAACGGCGCTTTGCCGTAAGGGAGGTGGGAGCTTCCGGGGCCCAGCGGGCTGACGAGCCCGGTGTCCCGGTCCTGCCACGACTGCAGTCGCTCGCGCTGCCTGTCGGCGGAGAGGAGACCGGGAGCGTGCCCCAGCAGGAGGTCTGCGATCTCGATCGCGTCGCACTGGGCCCGTACGGTGGGTTCGCCGCCTGGTGCGTCCACGAACAGTCCGTCTTCCTCATCGGGTGCGAAGCACCGGGCGAGGATGTCCTCGGCTTGCGAGCGTGCTGTATCGGCGAACGCGGCCACCGCGCCGACCAAGTCCGTGCCGCCCGTTACCGGCGTCGAACTGCCGGCTCCCCGCCGACGAAGGACGCGGGCGGGGTTGCCGCCGACGACAACGGCCGCCGGTATGTCCTTGGTCACCACGCTGCCGGCACCGATCACGGCTCCGTCCCCGATGGTGATGCCGTCCAGGACGACGACGTGGGAGCCGATCCACACGTCGTTGCCGACACGTATGCCCTGCGACGTCAGCGGCTGGCGGAAGACCTCTGTGTCCGGGTCGTCGAAACCGTGGTTGAAAGCGAGGAGAGAGGTGTGAGCGCCGATACGGACGGCGTCGCCGAGTTCGATGGTGCCCCGCACCACCGTGTAGGCGTTGATCGTGCAGTCCCGTCCCGCGTCCAGGGTGCCTGTCAGATAGGCGCCGGCGGCGACGTAGCTGCGCGGTCCGAGCACCAGGCGCTCGTTCTGTACTGCGGCGAGGCGAGAGACGAAGCAGTCCTCGCCGAACCGGTAGCTGTCGTTGTCCTTCCGCAGGGCGAGCTGGATTTGTTGCTGCCGTTGGCGATCGTCATCGTCGGCGTCGGTCCAGTAGTTCCAGGGCGAGTGGTCGAACAGGTGGGGGCCCGGCAGGCCCTCGCCAGTGGCTTCGTTCATGCCGTCCGTTCCAAGTCGTGATCACGCGCCGCAGCGGCGTGGGCTGGGGGATGGTGGCTGATCCGCGGTTGCTGGAGGTGGACCGTCGTCAGTGCACGCGGGGGCGTGCCGGAGGTAAGGGCCCGGTGCCGCCGATGGGACTGCGGTCCACAGGGTTTATGCGGCACGCATGAGCGGTCGACGAACTGCGTCAATCGTCGACGCGGCCCTGCGGGATGTCAAGATGTATTCATAATTAATGCATGACCCTGGAGGTGGCTGGAGGGGTGGTGAGCAGATCACTTCCGATGCGGGCAGTGGCGCCGTCGGGGAAGGCGACCTCGATCGATCCGTCGGACGTCGGGTGGGCGTGGGCAAGGCGGGAGAGTTTGACCACGGCGTCGCGCAGTTCTGGATCAGCCGTGAGTACGACGAGCGTTGCCACCAGTCGTGATCCGCCGGGGTATCGAGAAAGACGCAGCAAGGGCGTGGCCGAGAACATTCCGACTGCGCTCCGGTTCCGCGCCTGGTCCACCGCACCGGCCGGCACACCGTCGTCCTCGTCCCAGCCGAGCATGCCGATGAGTGCGGTGGTCAACCCATCTGCCCTGCGGGCCAGTGCCCAGCCCGGGCCGGTCTCCTCGACCGGGGGAGCCTCGTCACCGGCCACGGCCCAGCCGCCTTCTTGGACGGATGCTCCGGGCGGTCCTTGAATACGGTGCACCCGCATCTCCCACGGGCCGTGTACGACACTGGTGGTGACGATGACTGACGGGTTCTCAGTGCCTTCCGGCGAAGTTGCATGCCACGACGCAGCTTGGCTACCAACGGCGTGAAGAGGATGGATCCGGCCCCGGACGGTTGCCGACCCAGCCGGCTCGACCAGCGCGATGTGATTGTCCGGCCCGTCGGGCTCACCCTCGGGCGGCGTTTCCGGTGCTGTGGCACTGGAGTAGGCGAACCGGCTGTAGTGCGGACTGTGGTGGGACGGTGCCGGTGAGGGAGGCAGCCGGTCGCTGCCGTGGTTGACGAGGCGAACGATTCCGTCGGACGCCGTTGAATGGATGAGCCAGCCTGGTACAGGCAGGGCGAGACACTGATCGGCGACATCGATAGGGGACGGCTCCTCCGGGGCGGTCCACGCCGGATGCTCGGCAGGCAGCAGGAGGCCAAGAAATGCTTTGCCCGCCCAATAGGGAGAGGCAGGCCCGGAGTACGCCTGCGTCACGGGCAGGAAGGGCCGGTACCACCCGAGACTCAGCACGCCTTCGTCGCCCGGGACGCCGCGGTCGATGAAGTGCTTCAGCGCTCCGGAGGCCAGGCGACGTGTACGGCCTGGAGGCAGGGGAGAGGCGTCCACCAGCGCTCCGGCCCACAGCGGGGCCGCGGTGGCATAGCGATACGTGAGTGAACGCCCTTGGTGGACGGGTGCGCCGTCGGAGCCGAAGAAGTGCTGGTGGGATTCGAGGAAGGCGCGCAGACGGGCCCGGTGGGAGGCGACCAGCGCGGTGTCCGCGCGGTCTCCGGCGATGCGTTCCCAGAACACTGGGTAGAGATGGAGTGCGAGGGCGTTGTAGTAGTCGAACTTGCGGCCGGCGCCGTCGGTGTACCACCCGTAGCCGCCGTACCAGTCGTCCAGTCGCGCGAGGCCGGCATCGATCTCGCACTGCCGGTAGGGGGCACCGATCGAGGCGAGGAATTCTTCGGTGATGACCTGGAAGAGGCGCCAGTTGGAGTCGTTTGGCCGTGCCCCCACGAAGCCTCCCAGCCACGCAGCGACCCGCTGCTTCACGGGGTCCGCCAGGTGGTCCCATAGCCAGGTGCGTGTCTCATGCAGGGCGATGGCGACGGATGCGGCCTCCACCATGGGCTGAGAGCGGTCGGTGATCCGCGGCCAGTGTTCCGGGTGGCGGGGATCGGTACCCGCTGCGAGGCCGGCCGCGTAACGGTTGACGAGGTTACTGATGACGGTTCGCCCCGGCACGTCACGGCCCTGAGCGCCAGCTATGCGAAAGGAGGCCAGCAGGAACGACCGCGCGTAGCCTTCCAGGCCGTCGGACCATGCGCCGGCTATTCCTGTGCGGCCGGGCAGCCGGTACTGGGCGAGCCCGGGTGTGGCGTGCGGCAGCAGACCGTCCAGCAGCTTGTCGGCGTGGGCCTCCCAGTGCGCGCGCGTGTAGCCCGTGAACGGGGACAGTCGCAGGTCCGGGCGCAGCGGAGAGGCGGAGTCGATCGGACGACGCGGTGCGGTCATGCGGGGGTGGTTCCTCCAGAGCTGAGGGCTTCACGGTGCGGTGCCGGAGGGCCGACGCTGTCCCGTACGACGATGTGCGTTCCGAGAACGTGATGGACGGGTGCCGACAGCCGTTCCGAGTCGCGCAGGGCGAGGCGCACTGCTGCTCGTCCCAGCTCCTCGGCGGGGGTGCGCACCGTGGTGAGCGGGGGGTTGAAGTCCTGGGCGAGAGGTATGTCGTTGTAGCCGACGACGGAGATGTCGTCGGGGACACGCAGACCGGCGTCGGCGATGGCGCGCAGCGCTCCTGCCGCGACCATGTCGTCGCCGGCGAAGACGGCGGTGAAGTCGCTGCGCCGGGCCAACAGCTCCGCCATGCCCCGATGTCCGGCGCTCCGTCCGAGTCCACAGTCGATGACGTGTGCGTCCTCGTCGGCAAGGCCGTGCGACGTCAGAGCCGCGCGGTAGCCGGCTACCCGGGCGTCCAGAGCGCTGTTGCCCGGCAGCCCGCCGAGGAACACGATGCGCCGGTGGCCTGCGGATATGAGGTGACTCGTGAGGGCGCGAGCACCTGCCTCGTTGTCGAATTCGACCACGATCGCGGGCAGTGCGGGGTCGGAGGACGGACGACCGCACAACACGAGTCGCGACCCTGTTCCTTGCAGCGCATGCGCGTAACGCGCCACCCGCTCACGGTAGGCCTCGTCCTCGACGATCCCGCCCACGAGAATCACCAGACCGGCACCCTCCTCACGCATGAGCTGGACCAGCTCCATCTCGCGACGCGGGTCCCCACCGGTGGAGCCGACCAGACAGAGCCTGCCGTGGTCGGAGGCCTCGGCCTCCACTCCCTCGGCCACCTGCGCGTAAAAGGGGTTCGTGACCTGCCTGAGAATCACGGCCACCATGCTGCGGCCACCGCCGACCAGAGCCCGTGCGTGGACATTGGCGACATAGTCCAGAGAACGGGCCGCCTTGATCACCCGCATGCGAGTAGCGGGCGGTACCGGGTAGTTGCCACTCAGTACGCGCGAAACCGTAGCGGGGGAGACCCCCGCTTGCGCTGCCACCTCGCGGATCGTGACCCGTTCCCTTGCCGCCATGCCGTTCCCTCTCGTCGCCCGGTCCGTCGCTCCTGCCGCCACTAGCTGTTGGCGGCGTACTCCTTCGCGAATTCCTCAGCCATTGTGTCGCCGCCCCGACTGCGCCACTTCTTGACCGCGGCATCGAAATCCGCCATGGACGACCGGCCCGCGATCACTGCCGTGATCGTGTCGTCCATCAGTGCCCGCAGGGTTGTGCCCTGCGTGACCTCGGTACCGGACACCAGCCCGAAGGAGGCGCTGCGTATCGCGACGGGCACCACCTTCTGCTGCCACGAGTGCAGGGCGCGGACGGCTTCGGGACGCCCTGCCACGAACAGCACCTGGGGTCCCTCAGCGAGGTAGCGGAACGGGAGATTGGTGATGTTCTCCACCTCCCCGAGCTTGTTGCGCTCCGGCGAGCCGTCCTTGCCGCGGGTGAAGTGAACGCCCTCCGAGCCGAACTGCAGCAGCTCCCACTCCTTGGAACCGAACGGTGCCGCCAGGAAGTCGAGGACCCGCAGCAGCATCTCGATGCGTTCCTTCTTGGCCTTCTTCAGGATGGTGTAGCCGAAGGAGCGCCGGGCGGCGACGACTCCGCCCGGGGTCCCGTCCACGCTGTAGGGCAGCGCCGGGGCCGGGGTGAACAGCCCCTTCGTGTCCGGGTAGAGGACCTGGTAGGCGCCGAAGCCGTTCTGCTGCGAGGCGACGGTCCCGTTGAGGAAGAGGGTGCTGAGGTCAGGGGAGGACATCGAGGTGGCGTCCGGGTGGTAGGAGCCGTTCTTGCGCAGCTGGGACTGGAACGCGACGGTGGCCTTGAGCCGCTCATCGGTGTAGTTCGCGTGGAACTTTCCGTCCTTGCCCACGGCCCAGGCCGCGACGTTGTGCGCGGCGGAGTGCACACTATTGCCGAACAGTGAACCGGCCGCCGCACCCAGGGCGTAGGTCTTTCCACGGGTCGCCTTCCGGGCGACGGCAGCGAAGTCCTGAGAGGTCCACCCCTCCTTCATGCCGGCGTCGGTGAAAAGACCCTGGTTGAGCCAGAGAGTGGAGCCCGTCACCGGGCGTTCGAGGGGTATGCCGTAGATCTGGCCGCCGACCCGGCCCATGTCGCGCCATGCGGGCGTGGGGATCCCGGCAAGGTTGGGGTAGTCGTGGATCGCTGCCCCGGACAGGTAGGAGGTGAGGTCCTGGGCCCGCTTCTGGACGAACTGCGCCTCGCGAGGCAGCACATAGCCGGAGAACATGTTGATGATGTCAGGCAGTGACTCGGCTTCGCCGGCCATGACCGTGGCCATCTTCTTCTGGTAGTCGGCCTGCGGGATGACCGTGAACTCGATCTTCACGCCGAGGGCCTTCTCGACAGCACGCCAGTACTGGTTCTCCGCTGCAGGCTTGGGGGGTGTGCCGAAGGTGACGGACATGACCCGGATGGTGCTCCCGTCGCCCGGTGTGCGCTTGACGGTGGTGGTCAGGTCCGCGGGGTAGCTGGTGTAGCCGGACTGGACCCCGGAATCCGTCGGGGCCAGGTCCGGCTTGGCGCCCGGTGCGGCCTTGTACGCGGGCCAGGCGGCGAGCTTCTTGCCCGCGTTGGACACGTCGCCGCCGCTCGAGGAGCTGGAGCAGGCGGTGAGGAGGGACGGCACGGCGGCGGCGACGCCTGTGGCCGCCATGGTACGCAGAACGGTACGCCTGGACATTCTGGGCATGGCTGTTCGACCTTTCGGAGTGCGGCTCGTGAAGGGGAAGGTCAGCTCTTGATGGCGCCGGTGAGCACGCCCTTGGTGAAGTACTTCTGAAGGAACGGGTAGACGAGCAGGATCGGGACCGTGGCGATGACCAGGACCGCCATCTGCACCGTCTGCGGAGCACTGACCGTGCCCTCACCTGTGGTCGTGTCGGTGAGGCCTTCACCGGCGACGACGTAGGTGCGCAGAACTTGCTGCAACGGCCAGTGGTCGCTCTCCATGTACAGCGAGGCGTAGAACCAGGAGTTCCAGTACGCCACGGCGTAGAACAGCCCGACGACGGCGAGCGCCGCCTTGGACAGCGGCAGCACGATGGTCCAGAGGATGCGCAGATCCCCGGCCCCGTCGAGACGGGCGGCCTCGTACAGCTCCTCCGGTATGCCCTGGAAGAACCCGCGCAGGACGACGAGGTTGAATACGTTGACCAGTACCGGAAGGACCAGTGAGGCGTAGGAGTCCAGCAGTCCGAGCTCTTTCACGACCAGGAAGCTGGGGATCATGCCGGGCGGGAAGAGGAACGTGAAGAGCACCAGCATCAGCACGGGCTTGCTGCCGTAGACATTGGGCCTCGCCAGAGCGTAGGCGAGGAAGACCGTGCAGAGCAGGCTGAGTGCGGTGCCAACCACGGTGACGCCGATGCTCACCCCCAGGGCGTGCGTGACGATGCCACCGTTCAGGATGTCGCGGTAGGCGTCGAGCGTGGGGTCCGTCGGCCACAGGACCCATCCGCCGTTGGCGACCACCTCGCGCTGCGAGGCGAGCGAGGTGGACAGGATCGTCAGGAAGGGAACGCACACCAGCGCCACCACGACGACCAGGGCGATCACCTTGCCGACCTGCGTGACCGGTTTGGGCTTCTCCATCCACCCGGGGCGTGTCTGCGTGCTCACCTGTAGACCCCCTGCTCGCCGAGGCGGTGTGCCACCTTGTTGGCCGCGTAGACGAGTGCGGCCCCGATGAGGCCCTTGAACAGGCCCGCGGCGGCGGCGAAGCCGTAGTTTCCGCCGACGATGCCCTGGTAGTAGACGAACGTGTCGATGATCTCGGCGGCCTGGGGGCCGACCGCGTCGCGTTGGAGCAGCATCTGTTCGAAGCCGACGGACAGGATGTCCCCCAGTCGCATGATGAGCAGAAGGACGACGACCGGTCGGATGGCCGGAAGGGTTACGTGCCAGAAGCGGCGCCAGGGGCCCGCCCCGTCGATGGCCGCGGCCTCGTACTGCTGCTCGTCGACCTGGGAGAGCGCTGCCAGGAAGATGATGGTGCCCCAGCCCGCGTCCTTCCAGATGACCTGGGCGACCACGAGGGGCTTGAAGGCGTCGGGGTTGCCGATGATGTCGACCGAGTGGATGCCGGCGTCCTGGAGGTAGCCGTTCACCATGCCGGTGTCACCCAGGACCTGCTGGAAGAGGGCGACGACGATCACCCACGACACGAAGTGCGGCAGGTAGGCGATCGACTGGACGAAGCGGCGGACCGTGCCCCACGTGAGGCTGTGCAACAGCAGGGCCAGGGCGAGCGGCACGGGGAAGTAGAAGACGAGCTGCAGGACCGCGATCGCGATCGTGTTGACGACGGAGTGCCAGAACTCCTCGTCGCCCAGCATCTGTTCGAAGTTGGCGCCACCGACCCAGGCGCTGCCCCAGATGCCGTCGAAGGGGACGTAGTCCTTGAAGGCGATGATGTTGCCGGCGAGCGCGCCGTAGTGGAAGACGACGAAATAGCCGAAGCTGCCGAACATGAGCAGCGACAGCGGGATGCTGCGCCTGCGTTGGAAACGTTTTTGCTTGGTCTGAGTGCCTGGTGGTGACTGGGAAGCGCGGCTGTCGGCCGATTTCCCGGGGCGCTCACGGAGCATCGCTGCCACGGAGCCTCCTCGGCTGTGGTCTGAGTGGACGGAAAGTTAAAACGTTTTCAGAGCGCGGTCAACACTCCTGGCAGGATCCATCACCCCGGGGTGAAGTCTCAGGCGCGCAGGAGCGAGGAGTCCGCCGAGACGGCGTGCAGGGGAGATGCCCCGTCGGCGACGCGACGGAGCTCTTCGATGACAAGGCGGCCCATGGCCCTGCGTTCACCGCTCACGGTTCCGGCGACATGGCCGGTGAGCATGACATTGGGCAGGGTGTACAGAGGTGAAGCGGGAGGCAGCGGTTCATGGGTGGTCACGTCGAGGACGGCGTACAAGTCCGGGCGCTCGCCCAGTACATCGATGAGCGCGTCCTCGTCCATCACGGCGCCTCGTGCCGTATTGATGACTGTCGCACCGTGGGGCAGACGTCGCAGGAGTTCACCCGTGATCAACTTTTCCGTCCGGCCAGGGATCAGAGGGGCATGGACGCTCAGCACGAGGGAGCGTGCGCACAGGTCCTCCAGTGCGTCGACGGGCTTGACGCCCAGGCGGCGAAGGTCTTCGGGAGGAAGGTATGGGTCCCAAGCCATCACGTTGGTTTCAAGGCTGTGCAGACGTGCAGCGACCTTGCGCGCGATCGAACCGAAGGAGACCAGGCCGACCGGCTGTCCGTAGATGCCCGGGATGCCGTCCAGTGTGGGCAGTTCCCTCCCGGTTTTGATCCGGTGTGCCCGGCGGTGCACGTCCTTGAGGGCCAGCACTGTCTGGGCGTAGACGTACTCGGCCACAGGTTCGTTGTTCGCTTCGGCCGCCGACACGACGACGATGTCCCGGGCCCAGACGGCTTCGCTGACGAGCCCCCGTACGGAGCCGGCGGCGTATGCCACGACCCGCAGCGCCGGAAGGTCCGAGAGGACTTGCTCGGTCAGACGAGGCATGCCCCATGACGTGACCAGTACCTCGGCCTCGTGACGGCGAGGATGCACACTCAGCGCCGCACTGTCCTCGCATTCGGCCACCACGTCAGCGATGCCGGCCAGGTCTGCCCAGTCGGCCGGACCGAAAAGTTCGTGCTTGAGCGCGCGGCTCAGCACAACGGCGGCGCGCGGGCGGGTGGTTCGCATCGGGGGCAAACTCGGCTCCTTCGAGAGGGGTTGCGGCCACATGTGTTGCGGCCGCTACATCGCCGACCGGGGATTCGCGGGGTCGGAGCACATCTGCGCGGGCGGGGAGCCAGCTGGATGCATCGGCGTCGTGGAACGATTCATAGAGCTCTCCGCCGGTGCGACGTCCTGCATTGTGCACGGCCATCGAGTTGTAAACAATAGTCTTCACAAAGATTCAAGTTGCTTCAACCTTGGGGTCGTGGGGGCTGTCGTAGTGACTGCGACACCGCGCGGTTCACGCAGTGCAATTCGGGCTGTTGGGGCCATGTTGTGCAGCCTCACGTCCTCCCGGATGCGCCTCAACGTCTGAGCGGGAGCGGAAGTGTGGGCAGCTGCTGCCTCAGTTTGCTTCAAGTCTGGTTCATATGAATCGTCTGGTGTAAGCATGTGACCGCGGCGCGGGCCGATGAAGACCACGGCCCGGCTCAGGGGAGAACTCTGCCTGACGAGCCGCTCCTTTCAAGCGACTTGGTCTGCGCCGCTGCGAGGTCAGTCGCCGGCTTGCGGGTAGCGGCGCACCTGATGGCCGAGCCATCAGCCCGCGACCACGCGTGGACCGATGCCCTACCTCTCATTCCCAAGCCGTCCAACGACGAGCGCCCAGGCGCCCGCTGCTCAGAGGAGTTGAACACCGTGGGACAGATCAGTCGACGGTCCGTGCTGGCATCCGCCGCTGCGGGAGGCGCGGCCGCATGGTTCAGTTCCACGACAAGTGCCGCCGCAAGCAGCCCACTTGAAGAGCCTTGGGCAGCCCCGGTCCGGGCCGACGGCCACGATCCGGTCACGCTGCGCTGGCTGGAGAGGGACGTGCCGGCCGAACTCGCGGCCGGCACTACCTGGGGCGTTCCCTGGCCGGCCGGCGCGTTCGCCGCCGACCAGGAGTTCTCGCTGACAACGGAGTCGGGGCAGGGCATCCCGGTGCAGAGCTGGCCGACCGGATGGTGGCCGGACGGTTCCGTGAAGTGGACCGCCCACGCCGTCAGCGGCGCGGTCGCACGGAGTGAGAGCTACCGGCTTGCGGCCGGCGCAGCGGCGAAGCCGGACTCCGCCCTCGAAGTGCACCGGGGACGCGACCAGATCACCGTGAACACAGGTGTGATCGAGGTGGTGTTCCCTCGCCAGGGCGGTCTGGTCATCAAGTCGATCCGGCGGGGAGGCACGGTGATCGCGGAGAACGGCCACCTGATCGCCTCTCGTCAGGACAAGCCCAGTACGGATCCCTCGCCGGTGGTCAAGTCCGAGTCGTTCACCGGCATCGTGAGTGAGGTGACCGTGGAGCAGGACGGGCCGGTGCGTGCCGTGGTCAAGGTCGAGGGGAAGCACAGGAAGGGCCGGCATGCCTGGCTGCCCTTTGTCGTGCGCTTCTATCTGTACGCCGGATCGGACGGCATCCGCACCGTGCACAACTTCGTGTTCGACGGCGACGAGAAGAAGGACTTCATCAACGGTCTCGGGATCCGTTTCGACGTCCCGATGCGCGGTGAGCTGCATGACCGGCACGTCCGCTTCGCGGGACAGGACCAGGGGGTTCTCGCTGAGGCGGTCCGCGGTATCACGGGACTGCGACGTGACCCCGGCGCGGCTGTACGTACGGCGCAGTACGAGGGCAGGGCGACTCCCGACCCGAGCACCTGGGACAGTCGTGTCACCTCCCGGCTGCAGTACATCCCGGCCTTCGGGGACTACAGCCTCAGGCAGCTCAACGCCCATGGCTTCGAAGTCCACAAGCGGACGAAGCCCGGCCACTCCTGGGTGCGGGTCGACGGCGGCAAGCGTGCCGAAGGCCTCGGCTACGTGGGCTCCCCGTCCGGCGGTCTCGCCTTCGGCATGCGCAATTTCTGGCAACTGCACCCCACTGAACTGGAGATCGCAGGGGCTGCCGGCACGAAGGCCCAGGTCACAGTGTGGATGTGGTCCCCGCGTGCGAACGCCATGGACCTGCGCTTCTACCACGACGGCATGGGGCAGGACACCTACCCCGAGCAACTCGAGGGCCTTGAGATCACCTACGAGGACTACGAACCGGGCTTCGGAACTCCCTACGGCGTCGCCCGCACCACCGAGATGACCTTCTGGGCCCTGGAATCCACGCCCAGCGCCGCGCGATTCGCTTCGCTCGCTGCCGCCAACTCCACACCTCCCCTGCTCGCCAGCAGCCCGGAACACAATCACAGCGCGAAGATCTTCGGGGCGTGGAGCCCGGTGGACCGCTCGGTTCCGGCGAAGGCGGTGGTCGAGGACCAGCTCCAGGCCATCCACCGCTATCACCGCGAGCAGGTGGACCAGCGATCCTGGTACGGCTTCTGGGACTACGGCGACATCATGCACAACTACGACGGCGACCGGCACACCTGGTCCTATGACGTCGGTGGCTACGCCTGGGACAACTCGGAGCTCTCCACCGACCTGTGGCTCTGGTACCACTACCTGCGCACCGGCGACGCGTCCGCCTTCCGTTTCGCGGAGGCCATGACCCGCCACACAGGTGAGGTGGACATGTACCACATCGGCAAGTACCAGGGCCTGGGGACCCGGCACGGCGTCATGCACTGGGGAGACAGCGCCAAGCAGGTACGCATCAGCAACGCCGGCTACAAGCGCTTCTACTACTTCCTCACCGCGGACGAGCGGGTAGGCGACATTCTGCACGACCTCGTCGACGCCGATCGCAGTTTCCTCGTCCTCGATCCCGTACGGAAGATCAGGGAGGGCGACCCCTTCGAACCCGAGCCGAAGGCCATGCCTGTCGGAACCACCACCGACTGGGGATCGCTTGCCATGGCCTGGCTCACCGAGTGGGAGCGGCACGGCAAGTCCATTGCCCGTACGAAGCTGGTCAACGGCGCAACGACCATTGCGGCCATGCCCAACGGATGGGTGCAGAGCGGGGCGATCACCTATGACCTCGCGGACGGCAGGTTCACCGGCCCCACGGAACCGAGCGTGTACGTAGGGGCCCTGAGCTCCGTGTTCGGGCTGATCGAGGTCATGACCGAGGTGGTGGAACTGGTCGACGACGACAACGTCAAGAAGCAGTGGCTGATGTTCTGCCGTCTGTACAACGCCACCAAGGACGAGCAGCGGGCCATCACCGGATCGGACTGGGGAAACCTCAATCTCCGGCAGGCCTACTCCCGAGCCACCGCTTACGCGGCCCACCAGCTCGACGACGACACCCTTGCCGTGCGTGCCTGGAAGGAGCTGCGCACCGGTCACGCGGGATACCCCGCAGACCACGACTTCACCTCTCATCGGGTGGAGGGCCCCGACGTACTCAACCCCGTGGACGAGGCCGGATTCTCCGCCAACGCCAGCGCCCAGTTCGGGCTCGCCGCCATCCAGTGTCTGGCCCTGGTCGGAGACAAGGCCTGAAGACTGCCACCGGGGTGCCCCAGCTCAGAGCAAGATCGATCATTCTCCTCTAGGATCGTTAAGATCTGTTCACCGGAGGGGGCCGCCATGACCGACATGCTCGTCGCCCAGCGACGCGAGCGGCTGCTCAGTGAGCTGAGGGCTTCCGGAGGCCTCAAGGTCGTCGAACTCGCCACACGTCTCGGGGTCTCCCGGGCCACCGTGCGGCGAGACCTGCTCGACCTGGAGAACGAGGGCGCGCTGAGTCGGGTGCGTGGCGGCGCGATGCTTGCCACGCCCCCACTCGGCGCCGTCGCGCAGCCGGCTTCGGCAGGCAGCTCGTTCGCCAGGCCGGAGCGGACGCTTGGGCTGCTTGTGCCGTCCGCCACTTACTACTACCCGCGCGTGGTCGCCGGTGTCCGGGAGGTGGCCACCGCGTACGACGCCAGGGTCGTCATCAGCCTGACCGACTACACCCGCGACAGCGATGCGCAGCGCATCGAGGAACTCGCCGAGTCGGGTGCGTCCGGCCTGCTGGTCGCCTCGCCGGGCGGACACGAGCTGCCCGACAAGACGCTGCACGAGCTGGAGCGAACCGGTCTCCCCTTCGTGCTGCTCGAGCGGCAGCCGCATGATCCTTTCGCCTCCTGCGAGTTCGTGGCCACTGACCACAGGCAGGGCGCCTTCGCCGCGGTACGTCATCTTGTGCAACTCGGACATGAAGCCGTGGCGCTGTTCACCAACGGCAGTCCCACCGCACCCCTGCTGCAGGCAGGCCATCAGGCGGCGGTCAGCCGACTGGAGTTGGATCAAGGTGCGCCCGTGCTCGACAGCGGGCGGCCGACACTCGGCTCGACGGAAGCGGCCGCGCAGTACGACCAGTTCATCGAGGAGTGTCTGGCCGGCGGTGTCCGTGCCGCTCTCGTGCACTCGGATCACGACGCGATCGAACTCATGCGGCGCATGCGCCTTCGCCACTTGCACGCCCCGAAGGACCTCGCGCTCATCGCCTACGACGACGAGATCGCGTCCCTCGCGGATGTGCCGCTGACGGCTGTCGCGCCTCCGAAACACGAGATCGGACAGCAGGCGGCGCGGCTCCTTCTGGACCGACTGGAGGCACCGGACCCGCTTTCGGTCCCCGTCCGGCAGTTGTTCATGCAGCCCCGTCTCACGATCAGGGCGTCCTGCGGTACGCGGGCCGGAGCCTGACCGTCGGTCCCTCGATCTATCCCTCCCCACGCCGCCGGTAGCCGCTACCGGCGGCTGAGGCATGCCACAAGACTGTTCCGACCTAGCTATTGACGTGTCCCGACCAAATGAGCAGCATGCTTCGAAACGAAGCAATATGAAGCGTCGGTGCGCCCACGTGCGCGACCGCTAGGCGGAACAGCGTTCGTCGACTGCACGAGTGGCGCTCCGGCATGTGTAGGTGTCAAAGGAGGCATACGTGCACCAGCAGCAGAAGCACCGCCGGAGCAGGGTCCGGTGGGCAGTGGGGGCCATAGCGGCGGTGGTTGCCGGAGCCGCGGCCGTGATCGCCGGCCCTCCCGGAGCAGACGCAACCTCCGCCACAGAGGGGCAACCCGCCGCAGCAGTCGTCGCGGCTGCGCGGACCATGGAGAACCTCGACCGGGCGGTCGTAGCCGTACGCAGCAGCGACACCGACGTACTCGTCACGTGGCGCCTGCTCGGGCTCGATCCCGACGGCATCGGTTTCAATCTGTACCGGTCAACAGGCGGCGCCGCCTCGACCAAACTCAACGCTGAAGTCCTGACCGGGGCGACGAACTTCGTCGATTCCACCGCCGATCTGACCAAGACCAACAGCTACCGCGTACGTCCGGTCAAGGATGGCAGGGAGCAGGCCTCCAGCAAGATCTTCACGCTGTCGGCGGATCATGCCAAGGAACCCGTGGTCCGCATTCCCCTTCAGAAGGGCGGTCCGATCAAGTTCACCTGGGTCGGCGACCTCGACGGTGACGGCCTGTACGACTATGTGGTGGACCGCCAGACCTCTCCTCAGCAGATCGAGGCCTACCGCAGTGACGGCACGCTGTTGTGGCGCATGGACATGGGTCACAACAGCACGGACCAGAACAACATCGAAGGCGGCTCGTCCACCATCGACGTGGGGCACTGGGACGGCGTCACGGTCCAGGACCTCGACAGCGACGGCCGTGCCGAGGTGGCCGTTCGCATTGCCGACGGAGTCACCTTCGGTGACGGTGAGACGTTCTCCTACGGCGACGACTCGCACCAGTTCATCGCGATCCTCGACGGCCGTACAGGAGCTGCGAGGGCCACTGCCCCCGTCCCCGACGACTACCTGACCGACGGCCCCATGTACGCCCGCTTCGGTGTGGGTTATCTGGACGGTTCCACGCCGAGCCTGGTCGCCTACATGAAGAACCGTGTCGGCAACGGCGGCTTCAACCTCATGATGACCGCCTGGAAGTTCGACGGCAGCGCTGTGAAGCGGCAATGGAAGTGGCTGCGCGGGAACCAGGACGCCCCCGACGGACACAACACGCGGATCGTCGACGTCGACGGTGACGGCAAGGACGAGATCGCCGAGATCGGGTTCGTCCTGAACGGCGACGGAACACTGCGGTACTCGCTTGCACCCGAAGGTGTCATCCACGGGGACCGCTTCTATCTGGCGAAAATGGATCCGGACCGCCCCGGCCTTCAGGGCTACGGCATTCAGCAGGACAACCCCAACGGTCTGCGCGAGTACTACTACGACGCCGCCGACGGGAGCATGATCTGGCAGCACGAGGCGGAAGGTGTCGCCGATGTGGGACGGGGGCTGGTCGGGGACATCGACCCGGGCCACCCCGGTATGGAAGCCTGGTCGTTCTCGGGCGTCTACAACGCGCCGACCGACAAGCTGACCGAGCCCGACACCTCGCTCAGCCCGTGGCCCGCTCTGGGGCTCTGGTGGGACGGAGACCTCACCATGGAACTGCTCAACAACCAGAAGCTGGAGAAGTGGAACCCGGAGGCGCCGGCGCCCAGCAACGGCCTTCCGAGGGTGCTGACCACGTCGAAGTTCGGGGCCGTGGGTGTGGGCAGCGCCGGCAACCCGACCATGGTCGGCGACATCATGGGCGACTGGCGGGAGGAAGCCGTCTACTCCAACGCCGACAACGACGAACTCATCGTCTTCACCACGGACCGGTCCACGAAGACGCGGCTGTACACCCTCGCCCACAATCCGGCCTACCGGAACGACATGACGGTCAAGGGCTACATGCAGTCCCACGAGGTCGACTACTTCCTCGGGGACGGCATGAGCGAGCCGCCTCCGCCCAGCATCGTCTACGCGCCGAGCGGGTCCTGAGAGTCCCTGCAAAATGAGAACCTCCAGTGTTCTGGCCGCCATACAGCCCAGAACACTGGAGGTTGCGTGACGCAGCCGGCCGACGTGGCTTCTCGCTCGTCGGCCGAACAGCGTCAGCGGATCAGCCGCGAGGGGACGAGGCGCTGAGCTTTCAGGTCCCCGAGCACGAGGGCGGCGTACTGGGTTGCTCCGTACACGGAGGTATGGGTGTTGTCACCGTTGACGTCCGTCAGGTAGATGCCGCGGGATTCCACGGGGCCGAGACGTTCCACGAGCTCCTGGGACATCGCCGTCAGGTCCACCAGAGGGACGTCGAGTTCCTGCGCCAGGGAACGCATTTCCACCGGCAGATTGGCCTGCCCGGTCACGTGGAGGGCGACATCGTTGAGCGTGCCGTCGCTGTTGAAGCGGCGCCGGACGATCGGGGTCACGAACACCGGCTGTCCGCCCTTGGCGGTGACCCGCTCCGCCATGGCGGTCAGGTTGGCACGGTAGGCGGCGGCCGTCGTTATCTTGTCGTTGTGAGCCAGTTGGATGAGCACCAGGTCCCCCCGCCGGATCCGGGCCTCCAGGGCCTCGAACAACACGGGATTGTCGAGGAAGCTCTGTGTCGACTCGCCGGAGTCCGCGTAGTTGGCGACCGAGATTCCGCGTCGCAGGAACTGGGTCAGTTCCTGCCCCCACCCCGCGTACGGGATGTACCACTGGTCGCACACCGTGGAGTCGCCGGCCAGGAGGATCTGTGGGGTGCGGTGGGCCGGCGTCACCTTGAGCCCCGACAGCTGCGGTGCGGCACCCTCGAAACGGATATCGAGGCCGGGGGTTCCGGCCGGGTCCGTGGGCTGTCCTTCGGGATCGCGCACGTTCACGGTGAAGCTGCGCATGGTTCTCCGGCCCGCCTCGGTGGGCGTTTCGGCGAGCATCGTCCGGCGTGCCTCGGCGGAGATGCTGGTGCTTCCGGGAACGCTGCCCCCCAGCAGGGCTGTGACCGTGTAGTTGCCTGGGGGCACGTCGAAGTGGCAGACGACGGGGGATGTTCCTGAGCACTCGCTCGGCACTGCCTGCCCCTGATCAGAGGGACTGTGGGCCTGAGCAGGGGTCCCGAGCAGGGTGGCAAACCCCAGCGCGGCGCTGAGGAGAGCGGTCCCTCGGGCTGCTCTGCGCTGACGAGGTACGGAAGAAGGCATAACTGTGTCCCTTCACTGACTCACTGAGCCCCGTGGGGGCGGGTGCGGGTGCCGGACATGCCTGGCGGAGTGATCACGACGCGCTGGTCCTGGCCCGCGCGACCGCTTGTGCAGCCCGTCGAGGCGGCATGGACTGCGACCGGTGGAGAGATGGGGTAGGCCCGGTCGAGCAGGCCGTGCCAACGCGAGCACTTTGGTGCAGAGTTGAGCGCTCGTCAATATCTTGAGACAGATTGCTTCAGCGTGTGACTGATGGCTCGGCTAGTTTCGGATCGCAGGCTCCGAGGCCGACGGCTGCTCGTCCGAACGCCACCGGGCTCTTGGCGCGCATCAATAATTAATATTTAATGTCGTTGACCTGTTCGGCCGCCGTACCTGGAGACTGCTCGTGGACCAACTGCATGCGACCTGCCGCAGGCGCTTCGAGGGACGTTGCGTCCTGGTGACCGGCGGTGCTTCCGGCATCGGTGCGGCGACGGCCCAGCGGCTCGCTCTCGAGGGCGCCGGTGTCCTGCTCGCCGACATCGATGCGCACGCCGGTCAGCAGGTTGCCGAAGGTATCCGCGATATCGGCGGCCGTGCGCTCTTCCAGCATTGCGACGTGTCCGAGGAATCCTCGTGGCAGACGGCGGTCCACGCAGCTCGCGAGGCGTTCGGCCCGGTCCACTCGTTGGTGAGCAACGCTTACACCGTGCGGATCGGGGCGGCCGATGTGATCGATGCGGCGGAATGGAACCGCCAGCTCGGGGTCTCGCTCACCGGTTCCTATCTGGGTTTCCGAGCTTGTCTCGACGACCTGCGTGCCACTGGCGGCAGCGCTGTCCTCGTCTCATCGGTTCACGCTCTCGTAGGGCTGCCCGGGCGCCCCGCCTATGCCGCCGCCAAGGCCGGTCTGACCGGTCTGGCCCGGCAGCTCGCCGTGGAGTACGGAGGGCAGGTCCGCGTCAACACCGTCCTGCCGGGGCCGGTGCTCACCCGGGCGTGGGAGGACATCGCCGAGGCCGATCGGCGGGCCGCGGCCGAAGAGACCGCCGCGAAGAGGATCGGCCGACCGGAAGAGATCGCGTCGACGATCGGCTTTCTCCTCAGCGACGACGCGTCTTTCATGACCGGTGCGTCGCTCGTGGTGGACGGCGGCTGGAGCGTCATGAAGAACTCATCTTGAACGGCTGTCTTCCGGAGCTCTTCTCGTGTTCCTGAACGTCCGGCCTCATCCGACGCCGCGCTGTCTGCGGCCATCTCCTGGAGCACCTTCTTGAAGATCGCACGCGTCGAGACCTTCGCTGTACCACCTCGCTGGCTCTTCTGCCGTGTGGAGACCGACGAAGGTGTCGTCGGCTGGGGCGAACCGGTCGTCGAGGGACGAGCGGCGACGGTGCGCACCGCAGTCCACGAGCTCGCCGAACTCCTCATCGGCAGGGACCCACTGCGCATCGAGGACCACTGGCAAGTCATGACGAAAGGCTCCTTCTACCGAGGAGGCCCAGTACTCGCGAGTGCCGTCGCCGGACTCGACCAGGCGTTGTGGGACATCGCCGGCAAGACGCTGGGTGTCCCCGTCCACGTGCTCCTGGGTGGACCGGTGCGAGAGCGGGTGCGGGCCTACAGCTGGGTGGGGGGCGACGAACCGGCGGAGGTCGCCGACGCCGTCCAGGAACAGGTGGAGGCCGGGTTCACGGCGGTGAAGATGAACGCCTCCGGCAGGATGAACCGGATCGCCAGTACCCGTGACATTGATGCCGTCGTCCAGCGGGCCGCGACGGCACGTGAAGTCCTCGGCCCGGACCGCGACTTCGCCATGGACTTCCACGGCCGGTTCAACGTGGCCAACTCCCGCCGGGTCCTGCCGTATCTCGCGCCGCTCAACCCGCTGTTCGTGGAGGAGCCTCTGCTGCCCGAGTACACCCATCGACTGCAGGATGTCGTGGCCGCGTCGCCGGTTCCCGTGGCCACGGGTGAGCGGCTCTATTCCCGGACCGACGCGCTGCCCGCGCTCCAGGCGGGTATCGCCGTTCTGCAGCCGGATCTCTCGCACGCCGGCGGCATTTCCGAGGTGCGCCGCATGGCGGCACTGGCGGAGACCTTCGACGTGCTGGTGGCACCGCACTGCCCACTCGGGCCCCTCTCCCTCGCCGCGAGCCTTCAGATCGCCTTCTCCGTACCGAACTTCCTCATCCAGGAACAGAGCATCGGCATCCACTACAACGCAGGAGCCGAGGTGCTCGACTACGTGGTCGATCGCGAGGTGTTCCGCTTCGACGAAGGACATCTGAACCGGCCCACCGGCCCGGGACTGGGGGTCGAGGTCGATGAGAAGGCCGTACGGGCGGCCGATGGGAACGCACCGGACTGGCGCGGTCCGATCTGGCGGCATCCGGACGGCTCCTTCGCGGAGTGGTGATCGGCCGCGCGCTGTCCTGACCACCGCACCGGCACCCGTACCGGCCACACACGTAACGTCACCATCTCACCGGAGCAGCGAACACACATGGAAACAGACGATTTCACCACCCGGCTGCGCCGCGACCGACTCGTCGCGATCGTGCGGGGTCGCGATGCCGAAGCCTCGCTGCGCACGGTGCTGACCCTCGCGGAGGAGGGCATCCGGCTCATCGAGGTGTCCCTGAACACGGCCGACGCCCTCACTGTCATCTCCCGATCGGTGAACGCTGTAGACCCCTCCATCGCGATCGGGGTGGGGACCGTCGTATCCGCCGACGACGCCCGGCGTGCGCAGGAGGCAGGTGCGACCTGGATCGTCACTCCTGCGCTCGGCGGCGGGTTCGCGGAAGCCGTTGCCCGGCACGTGCCCGTGCTGGCTGGCGCGCTGACCCCGTCCGAGGCGGTCGCGGCGAGCGCCGGAGGCGCGAGCGCCGTCAAGCTATTCCCCGCCTCGCTGGGCGGTCCCGCATACCTTCGCGCCCTGAGTGACCCCTTCCCGGACCTGCCGTTCGTACCGGTCGGGGGCGTTGACGCCCGGGCAGCCGCGGAGTACTTCGAGGCAGGGGCTGTCGCCGTGGGAGTGGGAAGCCCGCTGGCCGGGGACGCCCCGCACGGCGGCGACCTTGCCGCCCTGCGACAGCGGGCGAGGGACTTCCTGAGCGTCTGCCGTACGGAGGCGGGCACGTGAACTCCCCAGCCGTGGAGGTCCTCACCTTCGGAGAGGCCATGCTCTCGTTGCAGACCGAGGGCCCGCTGGGCGCGGGCGGTTCGGCGCGTACGACAGTGGCGGGGGCCGAGTTCAATGTCGCGGTGGGTGTGGCGCGGCTGGGCCACCGGGTGTCGTGGGCCGGACGCACCGGCAGGGACGAGCCGGGCCGGCTGATCCTTCGCACGTTGCGCGGCGAGGGCGTCGTGACCAGCCACGCCACGACAGACCCGCAGGCACCGACCGGTGCCATGCTCCGGGAGCGACGCGTCGCCGACCTGGCCCGTGTGCACTACTGGCGGTCACGATCCGCTGCTTCGCGCCAGCGGCCCGAGGACCTGGTCCCCGCCCTGGAAGCGGGGGCCCGCATCCTGCACCTGACCGGCATCACGTGCGCGCTGGGCGACGGTCCTCTGGCAGCGGTGAGGGCCGCCGCCGCGTATGCCGCCGAGCACGGCTGGACGGTCACCCTCGACGTCAATCACCGCGCGCGACTGTGGAGCGAGGAGGCCGCCACAACGGCGCTGCGCCCCCTTCTGCCGTACGTGGATGTCGTGATCGCATCTGACGACGAACTTCCCCTGCTTTCCGCCGCCTCCGGGGAGTCACCCGACGGAGGAGAAGCAGACCTGATCGCGGAACTGTTCGGTGCGGGAATCGGAGAAGTCGTCGTCAAACGCGGAGCTGACGGCGCCGACCTGCACCTTCCCGGGGCGGCCCCGGCGCACGCAGCCGCCCGCGGGGTGCCGGTAGCCGACACCGTCGGTGCAGGCGACGCCTTCTGCGCCGGGTATCTCTCCGGAATGCTCGACACCCTCGGTCCCGCCGCCAGGCTCCACCGTGCGACCACCACCGCGGCCTTCGCAGTCGCCTCCAACGGTGACTGGGAAGGGCTGCCCCACCGTGACGAACTGGCCCTGCTGGACGCGCCCCCCCGGCAGTGCCGTCCGCTGATCCTGCCCGAGCGACGACGCGCTCCGCGGTGACACGGGCCCCGGGGCGGACAGAGAGGTTGTGCCATGACGGCGTACGACGTGCCCACGGTCGGCACCTTCCGGCCGATGACGAAGGACCGGCTGGAACTCGGCGAGGGACCGCGCCTCCTTGCCGACGGGACGGTGGTGCTGGTCGACATCCTGGCGGGCCGACTGCTGAGAGCACCGGCCGAAGTCGACTGGCCATTGGAGGAGATGGCCCGGCTCGACGAACCCCTCGGCGCCGTGGCCCCGCTCGTCGAGGGCACGACAGGAGTAACCGGCCGAATCGGGTGGCTGGCCGCCGCCGGGACGGGATTCGTCGTGCTCGACAGTTCCGGGCAGGTCGTCCGGCGCATCGGTGGGCCCGAAGGGACCGGCCCCGCCTTTCGTATGAACGATGCGGTATGTGACCGGGCCGGGCGGATGTGGGCAGGCACGATGGCGTACGACGGCACCCCTGGGTCGGGCGCCCTGCACCTGCTCGACACCGACGGGTCGATGCGGACGGTGCTCGAGGACCTGACCGTCCCGAACGGCCCGGCCTTCAGCCCCGACGGCTGCACGATGTACCTGGCCGACAGCGCGGTGGGCACCGTCGACGCCTTTACGGTCGACCCCGCCGACGGCACGCTTTCCGACCGCCGCCCGGTGTTCCGGGTCGACCCGGCGGGAGGCAGCCCGGACGGCATGACCGTGGACACCGAGGGCCGGTTGTGGAGCGCCATCTGGGGCGCCGGGCAGATTCGCTGTTACGCCCCCGACGGAACGCTCCTGCTGGCGGTCCCGGTGCCGGCCGTCCAGCCGTCCAGCATCTGCCTGACCGGTGAGCACATTGTTGTGACCACGGCCGCCATCGGCCTGGAGAAGCCGGAGCCGCTGGACGGCGCAGTACTGATGGCTCGGTGCGACGCCACCGCGCCGGCCGCTTGCCCTGCGTTGTCAGTCTTCGCTGATCCGGTTCTCTGACCGGTCCCGAGACAGGAGCAACACCCGGCAATTGAGTGTGGCCGTGCGGCCGTGCCCGGCCCGCACGGCCACGGGCATGTCACACGACGGGGCGGTCGCGCAGCAGGGCGTTGCAATCCTGCTGGAGGCGGATGTCCTGCCACATGGGGTGCTGCGGGGCGGCGTTGGAGCACACGATGGACCCGCGTGCTCCGGCCCTGGCGGCCTCGATGACGGCGCGGCGGCAGAACGAGGCGCCGACCGGCCCCTCCTCGAAGGTGCCGTGCAGGGGTGTGTAGCCGATCCACCCTTCGCCGAAGACGAAGGGCACACCGGTCTCGGCGGCCCAGTCGGCGGCAGCCGCGATCCAGATGCCGAGCTTCGCCTCCATCGCGGAGCGGTGAACGGCGTAGCGGTCGTAGAGCCAGGCGTCGAAGAGGTCCGGGTCGCACCAGTCGTGGAGGTAGACCTCGCGCAGGCCGACGACGGTCGCTTCCAGACGCCAGCGGTCCTCCTCCGGCGGCGCCCAGTCCTCCAGGGCGGGCGCTCCGGCGCGCAGAAGCTCCCGGGCTGCGCGTTCCTGCGGGAAGGGCCTGGAGAAGTCACGCAAGGCGTAGGCGTCGAGGAGTTCGTCGAGGACGCCGTAGACATAGGGGTGGAAGACGGCTACGTCGATGTCGCGGGGGATGCCTCGCATGGAGCCGACAGGCACATGGGCGTAGTTGACGGTGACCGGCCGGCCGGGGTGCCGCTTGCGAAATTGGTCCAGGCCGCGTTGCAGACGGGGGCGGAGGGCCACGACGGTGTCGTCACCGGCGAGCCCTTCGGCCAGGCGGCCCGCCTGGACCTCGTTGTGCAGCTCGGTGAAGGCGATGCGATCGTCCAGGCCGTCGTGGGCGGCCAGGAAGTCGATGAGGTCGGCCAGTGCGTCGGCGAGTGCTTCCGCACGGCGCTCGGGAGCGATCGCCATGATCGCGTCGAACCAGGAACGGTCTCCCGCGAAGGAGGGTGACTGCTGGTACTCCCAGCTGGAAAGGATGACGAAGCAGTCGTGCCGCCTGGCCGCCTCGAACAGGGCGAGCAGATGGGCACGGGCGTCGATCTCAGTGGTCCCGCCCACGTCGTACCAGCGCACCCGCTGCCCGTACTCACCACCGAGGGGGCCGAGCCGGAGCTCGGTGGTGTCGAGGCCGGTACCGAACAGAAGCAGCGGCATGGCACAGATGCGGACGGTGTTGTAACCGCGCTCTACCGCTTGGGCGAAGGCCCGGTCAAGGTCGGCGAACGGCTCGTCGGGGCCGGTACGGGTGTACCAGGTGAAGTCCCACAGAGAGATGGTGAGGGTGGCGGGAAGATGGCCGGGCAGCGGGGTGGGCATGGGTGGAGCGCGCCTTCCATGGTCGGCTTGCGGGTGAGCGGGGGCGGGGAACAGTGACGGGGGCGGAGGATGTGGTCATCGCTTCACCTGCTGCCGATAGGCGTCGAGCCCGGCCTTGATCGCGGCGGCTGCGGAGGTACGGCCCTTGAGCGCGTCGAGAACGGGACCGCCGAGGACGTCGCTCAGGATCTGCATCCCGGGCGCCTGGTAGAAGAGGGGCAGGTCGGCAGCGGCTCGACCGTAGACGTCGAACACCTGCTGGCCGTCCAGGAAGGCGTCCTTGACGCCGAGGAGCTCGGGGTCCCGGTACAGCGGCTTCAGAGTCGGCAGGAAGCCCCCGGACCTGTAGCGCAGGATCTGTCCCTCACGGCTGAGGTAGACGCGCCGCAGCAGCTCCAGGGCCGCATCCGTATGGGGCTTGCCTTTCAGCACAGTGAAAGCGGTGCCACCCAAGGTAGACGCAAGATGGCCGCCGCCGGCGAAGCGCGGCAGTGTCCGCATCCGCCACCTTCCCTTCTGGTCAGGCACGTTGGCCTGCAGGCCGTAGGCGTTGTACCAGTTGGGCATGGCCGTGGCTGCCAGCCGCCCGGACTTGAGCGCTGCGGCGCACGCACTGCCGTACGGGTCCGGAAGGGCGAGAAGGACACCGGTGCGCACACCGTGGCTCATGAACTCCAGCACCTCGACGGCCTCGGGGGAGTCCAGCACCAGTTCGCCGGTAGCGTCGAAGAGGCCACCGCCCCGTTGCAGCAGGAGTTGCAGGAATCCGTTGACGATGGATCCGTTGTCGCCGGTCGCGACCATGCCCAGGCTGATGCGGTGGCGGGAGAACAGCCGCTCGCCGATCGCGGCCAGTTCCTCCCACGTCTCGATGTCCTCGGGGACGCGGTATTTGTCGAAGAGGTCCTGCCGGTAGTAGAGGACGGTGATCGAGTTGTCGGAGTCCAGGCCGTAGGGGATGCCATCGACCACGTAGGGGGCGAGCTTGAGAAGGTCGTCGCCCGACGGACGTACGGTTTCCGTCAGGTCGACGAACAGGTTCTCGGCGATGGAGGAGCCCATCACACGGGGGAACTGGTCAATGACGATGCCTGCGAGGTCGGGGGTGTTTCCGTCGGCGACCGCTTGGGCGATCATCCGGGTGACCACATCGGAGGGGGCCGAACTGGTGGCCCGAATGCGATAGTCGAAGTGCGAACCGCGCATCAGCGCAGGGTTCTTCACCGCTGTCTCGAATGTCTTGATGTAGCCGGGGTCATGGGTCCACAGGCTGACGCCCACCCTGCCGGACTCGACCAAGGTGGCGTCGGCGCTACCGCACGCGGCGAGGGCCGGGGCAGTCAGCAGACTCAGGCCGAGACCGCCGGCGCCGCGTAGCAAGGCTCTGCGGCCGAGGCCGGTCACAGCTCCTCGCGCCCTTGCGAGCCGCGCTTCGGAAGGTGCCCGGAGAACTGTGCGTGTGACTTTCGGACGGGCAACGACAACATGACAGGCGGCTCCTGCGTGTGTGGCTCGGTGAAGTGGCTTCATCGTGAGCGCGAGCCCCTACCGTGTCAAGATGTATTCATAATTAATGCATGCCGGTAGGATGTGATCACTCTGCATGCGCGGCAGTACCCACACCGCGCGCACCACGGTGCGCGTATCGAGAGGAGAGCGCGACATGGCGTCCTACAGTGGACGAGGTGTCCACGGTCAGGTTGTGCACATCCTCGGAGCACGCATCGTGAGCGGCGGCATCCCGGTGGGAGCGACCCTGGACATTCGCGCCCTGGGCGAGGAACTCGACGTGAGCCTCACCGTCATGCGTGAATCGCTCAAGGTCCTTGCGAGCAAAGGGCTCATCGACGCACGTCAGAAGCGAGGAACGTTCGTCACCGAGCGCAGCCGCTGGAACCTCCTCGATGCGGACATCATCCGCTGGAGAGTCGATGGTGGCGGGGGCGAACGACTGATGCGCGACCTCGCGGACGTCCGTTCCATCGTCGAGCCCGCGGCCGCGCACCGCGCCGCCCTGTACCGAACGGACGCAGACCTGGCCGCGCTCCGGGACGCCCTGGATGCCATGGGACGGGCCCAGGCTGATTCGACCGCTGCGGCAGAGGCCGACGCAGCCTTTCACCGGGCGCTGTTGGCTGCCACCGGCAATGAAATGCTGACCCGCATGGACATGTTGCTCGAACCAGGTCTCCGGGAACGTGACCGGCTCGTCCACACCCATGCCGCGGCCGACGACCCGGTGCCCAGCCATCAGGCAGTGCTGGACGCGGTCCGGGAGCGTGACCCGGCGCGTGCGGAGCTCGCCATGCTCGATCTCCTGGCCAAGGCAGCGCACGACCTCGATCAGATAGCCGTGAGTTCCGAGGACTCGCTGACGCAAAGGCCTGCCGCGGACCGCTGAGCCAGGCATTGTCGAAACTCTGATTCGTGGCGTGGCCGAGGTGTCTCCCGTCACCTGCTGCGGCGTTCCGGGAAGCCTTTTTCGGCGAACTGACCGGCGAAACGCCTTGTTCGTGGCTCTGAGGTGCGCAGACCCGGGTTTCCGGGTGTGATCGCCGGGTTTGGGCCGGTCACACCCGGAACGTTGATCCGTTGTGCCCTGGGAGTCAACAGTGCCTCAGCGCGATGGGATGGGCAGCTGAGGATGACTCAGGAGACTTCGAAAGCGCCGAGGTCGGGAGCAATGCCCTTGTACGACAGCCCGACGTCGGTGCCCTGGTCGATCAGGCCGCCCGCCTTCGCGGGGCGCAGGTACGGGAGCGACGGAAGGGAGCCGTCAGCCTTCCTGGGGGCATCCCACCCGGTGGTGGCCACGCTCTGGAACTGATCGTCGGACAGCGGCGTACCGAGGTCCCAGGTGTTGTGGGCGGAGTCGGTTCCCGTCATGTGCGAGGTGAGGGTGCCCCCGTAGGCGATGTCGTTGCGCAGGGTGCCCATGCCGACGGCGCCACCGCTCGAATCGACACCGAGCATGTTGAAGTCAGGGTGATTGTTGTACCCGGTGTCGTTGAAGAAGTCGTTCGCCACCGTGTGGTGGTTCGCGTAGAAGCCCGCTGCCCCATTGTTGAAGGCTACGGACTGGCGCACGGTGTGTTTGACCCCGTAGTCGACGTACCCGCCGCCGTAGCCGCCGGCCTTGAAGCCGTTGCCGTCTCCAGCCCGCGTGCTGGTTCCCGGCACGTATCCGCTGGACCACGCCTGCGACGACTCGATGGTTACCGAGGAGCGGGCGTTGATGAGGTCGAACCCGTCGTCCGAATCGTTCCAGGCCCGGCACCCCCGGAACACGTTGCCGGGTTTGTTCGCAGGCATGTGCGCGCCGAAGCCATCGGCGTTGGTTCCTGCGCCGCTCGAGCTGTTCGCGTCGTAGTTGTCGTGCGAGTCCGTGTTGAGGACCAGGTTGCCGCCGCCGTCCTGGAGAAACACGCCCGGACCCATGATGTGGTGCACGTCGAGCTGCTCGAACGTGTTGTTGCTTCCGGAGTTCCAGATACCCCAGGACTCGTGGTTGAGGGTGTTGTTCTGCGGAGTCCCGGTGACTTCCAGGCTCTTGAGGTGGATCCAGCTGCCGGTGACGTCGAACCCCTTTATCCGGCAGTCGTCCGTCATGCCCGAGAAGTCGAAGACAGGCTTCTCCCCGGGGTAGGCCCAGTAACGGATCGGGCTGCCGGCAGTGCCGCTCTTGTTCAGCGTGACCGCGTCGACGCGGGCGGTCTGGCTCGCGCAAGTGGAGTTCGCATGGGTGTAGGCGTAGGTGCCGCCGCGGAAGTAAACCGTGTCGCCAGGCTGAACGACGTCCTGGGCATGGGCGAACGACCCCCAGGGAGACTGCTCCGTGCCCGCTGCGCTGTCGCTGCCGCCCGGTGCGACGTAGTACACGCCGGCGGCCTTTAGATGCGCATGGTGATGCCTTGCGTCATGCGCGACTGCCGGGCTGGTGACGGCTGCGAGGACGCTCACGATCACGGCTGAGCTCAGCAGAACCTGTACAGCGTGCCTGGATGTTCTCATGCACTCACTCCGAATCATGTGATCCTGCTTATGAGTTGCGGTGCACCGGGACCGACAGGACCTGCGCACCGCATGTGGATGGCCAGCAGCCCCCGCGCGCGGGTGGACGTCGCTCGCTCGCCCGAGTGGGCCCGGCTGCTGATCGGCGTCCGTGGACCGCCCCGCGGCAGCATTTCGCACACGCCACGTGCCGGCCCACGCTCGTGGCCTATTGCTCGTCCGCCTCCGACGACGCCTTGACGAAGCCCGCTGCCGGCAGGTGCGCACGGTCGATCTCCCGTGCCACCAGACCGGCCACGGTGGTGGCGCCCGAGGCATTGAAGTGAGTCTGGCTGCGGCCGGCCGGAAGGTCGGCGTACATCTGCCAAGAGGCATCCGGGCCGAGCTGTTCGAGGAGCGTTTCGCTGTCGGCCGTCAGGTCCAGCAACGGTATGTCCTGCAGCTGAGCGACGTCACGCATCACTGCGGGGAGGTCCACGCCCAGGCTGTTCACTATCCGCCCAGTCGGGGTGATCCTCCCGTTGGCGTCGAACAGGTGCCGCACCGGCGGGGTGACCAGGACGGGCCGGCCTCCTCTGGACCGCACGCCGTCGATCAGGCTGAGAAGGTTGGCGCGGTACGTGTCCTCGGGTGTGGTCTTGTCGTTGTGCGCGAGCTGGATGAGTACCTCGTCGCCCGAATGGACCTGGGGCTTGAGGGCCGCGAAGAGGGTGGAGCTGTGCAGCCAGGACACGGTGCTTGAGCCGGAGACGGCCCAGTTGGCGACATCGAGGCCCGGGCCGAAGTACTGCGGCAGCTCTTGCGCCCAGCCGCGTTGCACGGTGTTCAGCCAGTCAGCCGCCGTCGAGTCGCTGACCACGAAGAGCCGTGGGGCGTGCGGACGGGGGGTTACCCGCAAGCCGGCGAGAGCGGGGGCCGATCCGGTGAACCTGAGCTGCAGGCCCGGAGTTCCTTCGCCTTCCTGGCCGTCGGGCATGCTCTCCGGGGTGCGCACATCGACGGTGGCGGACCGTACGACCGTGTGGCCGGACCGGGTGGTCACCGGGGCGATCACGGACCGGTTCGCCTCGACCTCGAGCCCGGTGTTCGCGGCGGCGGTGCGGCTACCCAGCACGACGCTCACTTGGTACGCGCCGGGCGGGACATTGAACGAGCAGTTCAGAACGGTGCCGTCGGCGTTGTGGGTGCAGTTCCGGGCGATGGGACCGGGGGGCAGCGGCGCACCGGCGGCCGCGACAGCGGTTCCCGGCGCGACCGTGGCGGCCAATCCGACAGCCGCTGCGGCCAGTGAACGGCCGAATCTGCGCATGAGTGATCCCTTTCATGAGGGCGGGCGGGAAACAGGTGCGGCGTGGACGGGCCGGCCCGCCGTCAGGGAGCCTGGTCGGGGGCGACGGCGAGCAGCGCGATGATCGCCAGGTTGTTCTGCGCGATCCCGTTGGTGCTGAAGCCGGCCTGGGGCAGCTCGTCGACCTTGCTGAACGCCGCAGTCCCGTTGACGTGCACGGGTGCGGGCCAGCTCGTGCCCCCGCCGTCCTTGGTGAACGCATCCCAGCCGCGCTGCTGCACAGCGGGCTCCTTGGTCTGCTCGCCCGCCCACGCCGTCATCCGCGAGTAGAACACCCCGGGCGCGCCGGTGCTGAACTTGAAGCCGTAGTGATCGGTGAGTTCGGAGGCCGGAGCCTGGACGTAGCGGCAGAACTCGACCAGCTTCGCCCGGAATTCGGGCACCTCGATCAGGCTGATCGTCTCCCACAGGATCTGTTCGCCGCAGAAGACCATCGTCAGGTTGACCTTGCCCCAGTCGCCGCCGAGCTTGAGGTCGCTGATGTGGCCGGTGGCGGGGTCGTAGCCGACCGCGCCACCCTGCTGGCCGGTGAACAGCCCGGCCGGAAGCTGGGCGATGTCCCGCATGCCGGTGACGATGCGGTCGCGCCATTTGGTGTCGCCGGTACGTTCCCATTCGGTGAGCCAGTTGCTGACGAGCGCGTACCAGTCGGGGCCGAGACGGATCACGGTGGGGACCCCCGCAGGTGGGGCGAGGTAGTCACGCAGCGGCGGATACTTCAGCAGGGTGGAGTCCAGCTGCAGGGGCACGCGCATGGCGTCACCGATGAACTCGTCCGCGGTCAGGTAGTACATGAAGCGCTTGGTGTAGGCCTCGGAGACACGGGGCTCCTTGCCGCCGTCGGCGAAATGCTGCACGTCGTGGCGTGAACCGAGCCCGGCGAAGGGGCCGGTGTGGATGGTGTCCGTCTCGGTCACGTGCCGGGTCATCGCGCGCGCGAGGTGGAATGTCTGTGGGTCTCCCGTTCTGAGGAACTGGTACCACAGTGCCGCGTCCGAGCCGAGTTCCGCGTTGTCCCAGGCGAAGCCGCCGACGTCGTAGCGCCAGGTGTGCCGGTCGCTGTCGTAGGTGTGCATGATGTCGCCGTAGTCCCAGAACCCATACCACTGACGCTGCTTGACCTGCTCGGCGTAGAACGAAACGCTGCTGGCGATCGAGTCCTCGAGCCGCGTGCGGCCCGGGGTGCTTCGGTTGGGCAGGCTCCAGCGGCCGAACACGTTGATGCCGTGGTAGGTCTCCGGGGTGGCGACCAACTGCGGGCGGTCGAGGGCGGCGGCGAGGACGGCCACCCGCTCCCGGGACGGTGTGGCGTCGAGTGCCCACAGCTGCATGTCCGTGGACCGGGCCATGCCGGTGGACATGCCGAAGCCGTAGCGGTCGTCCTCGTAGGCCAGATCAAGGCCGTGGCTGGCGGCATCGTAGGAGCGCAGGTCCATCGCCTCGGCGTGCGGCGACCAGGACCACAAGGTGACCGTCGCCGTGTCCGTGTTCGCGTCACGGATGTCGAGGGCGCGCGGGAACTGTTGCCAGAAGTCCCGCAGGCCGACCCCCAGCCCACCGCTGACCCCGCCGACGTACCCGAAGCCGGGCGCGTGGTCGGCGAAACCGGCGTGCTTGAGGAAGGCGGCCTCGGACGACGTCCGCTTCCACACCGCGCATTGGGCCGCCGAGTGCTGCACCAGGCTGAAGTCCGCCCACTGAGGCAGGTCCTTCCAGCCGGCCTGCACCGTGGACTCCCACTGCGCTACGGGCGGTGTCGCCGTCCCGGCGATCTGGGCCGCCCGTACCGCGGCACCCGGGTCACGGCGCAGCCCGGTGAGCCCGACGACCGCCTCGCCCCATACCCCCTTGTCCGGGCCGGCGAAGCGGACATGGCGGTCGTAGAACTGGTCCCTCATCGGCACGGCCAGCTGAAGACCCAGCCCGCGGATGAAGTCGGCTGACGCATCGCCGTCCCAGACGAACTGGTGCATCACCCGCAGCGACTCGTCCTCGGCACCGAGGTACACCCGCATCGTCCAAGGAAGGATCGCCCGGCCGCCGATGCCGTGTCGCGAGGACGAGTCCTGCCGATAGCGACCCGTCAGCTTGACCACGGCACGCACCGGCCCGGACTGCTCGATCTCGGCCTTCTCAACGACCCCGCTCCATGAGGTGTGCCGCGGGTTCTTCGTGTCGTCAGGCTTGTTCTGCAGCATCAGCACCAGGCGGCCGTCGTGCGCCTTGGTCCTCCCGCCACGAGTGATCGACCGGATCGCCACCGGGCCGCTGCGCGCGAGTCGGATGTCCACGATGCCGTTGCCCAGCTGGATCTCATCCCCGTTGCGCTTCGCCGTCACCGGCTGTTTCGGGGCGGCGGGCGTGCCCGGAGCCAGATGGAATCCCTCGGCGACGGCGCTGGAGGACACGGCGTGGCCAGTCCATTTCAGTGACCCGTCCGGCCAGTACGCCAGTGGCCAGGACTGCACGGGTACCTGGTCACCGCCCTGGTCCTGCAGCGCGAAACCTGTGTCGGCGGCGACCTTGCCCTGGGGCCACGGCACGCCCCAGGCCGTGCCGGTGGTGGCGTCAGGTTTGCCGTCCAGCCAATGCAGATCCACCCCCGAAACCGTCTCGCCCGACGACGTGCCCGATGCGGAAGCCGGCTGACCGGCGGCGGCCGCCGGGCTGCTCTGGCCGAGGGCGAGTGCGGCCGCGGCGATGGTTGCGCCGCTCAGAAATGTGCGGCGGTTGAGTGGGGATCCCTCGGACATGGGCAGTCTCCAGTCGGGTCACAATGGTGTAGGTGAGGGTGGTGAGTGAACGGCAGGTGCCGGTCTGTGCCTATGTCGACAGGAGGCCCCGGTGGCTGAGGCTGGGCCGACCAGGCGCCTTATCAGGCACGGTCAGTGAATGACTGTCAGGTAGTGGCGCTCATGCGGCCGGGCACGGCTGACCTCTGCGGGAGTCTCGGGCGAAGCGTCCTCGTCGAGGTACCTGCGCGGTTCGCGACCTGTCTCTCCATCAGGGGGCCGACGTTGGAGTGGCCCGCGGGGACGGCCGAGTGGCAGACGATCGACCCGCTCCCGGCATGTCCATTGGACAGATGGAACTCGGCGGCGCCGAGGGCGTGCGACACCACGCGCGCCGGTGCCGGCAGGCCACCAGCAACTGCGGTGGGAAGAACAGCGCAACGTGCCCTTGCGTTCCGCGAGATGGGCATCGGCATGGCTGTGAACCTTTGCTGTCTTGGCGCCGCCGTTCCGTCGCCCGTCGGCCGTTGAGCTTCGGGGAGCGGGGAAGCGAGCCAGTTCGGGGCGCGTGGGGTGATGCCCATGGCCAGGCTGGGGTCTTGGGCACGGAAGGGAACAGAGGGCCGGGGTACTTGCGATCTGGCGACTGGTACTTTGATTCAGATCTGTGCGGCCGTCAATATCTAGAGCAGATTGATTCATGAGGCCTGCTGATGAGCAACCGCGTCGAGGGCGGCTCCGCGGAACCAGAATCCATCTTGACCAGGCAACTTAGAGCAAGGAGGGCTCGTGGCTGGTATCCGTGGAGTTCACAGTCATCGCGCACGATGCCTCACTCTGCTCGTATTGGTTCAGTCGGTGCGGTGCCCTTATCGAGGGCGCCGACGCCAGCTGGGCGTCACAGGTGGGGGCAAACGGTGTACCTGGGGCAACAGGGATGGCGGGCAGCAGGACCTGCTGACCATCCTGGAGTCGTATGGCGCCACCGCGATAAGCTCCGTACCTTCGTGAGCCCGTCCGACGACCCGCACGACAGCCACTGCTCCATAGAAGAGACCGCCGCGATGGCGGTGCGTGCGAAGAATGCCGGGATGCATGTGGTGATCAACTACATCTTCGACGACACCTGGAACTCCCGTCGGCAGGCAAGTAACGCCGGCTGCCTGAGCCTCGATGACGGACAGGCAGATGCGCGAGGCCATGGCCGAGTACGTCTACCGCTCCATGAACGTTCTCAAGCACTACGGTCAGCCCGACAGGGGTGGCGATCGGGTGCCTCTACGGCAAGCCCGGTGGTGCACGTCGAGTATGGCGGCCTGTCGGGCAAGCCGGCACGGGTGCGCGACTCGTTGAGCGCCTTCATTACCGGGCGCAGGACTTCGGCGGGCTGGCACCTTCTTCTGGGGGCGTCGAGGCTATGCACCGTTCAGGGTGGCTGCAACAGTTGCGCCTGGGATCCCACCACGCTTCGCCCCGCCGCCGCTTTTGCCGGCATGCGGTGTCCCGCCATCTCCTCTTGACGTGTTCCGGCGGCGCATCCATGCCGCTGTGACAAGTCTTGACGGTCATGTAGCGCCGCCGTAGCGTCTGCGTGCACTGGCCGTGAACGCTCACGGTCCGCATGTCAAGGTTGCCCGAGAGGGCGCCGGATGAAAGCGCGCGGAGAAGAGGCAATGTCGCGTGATGGCAGCATCATGCGTCGATGGCGCGGAGAAGAGGCGACCGCTGTGGGCAGCAGAGGAAAGCGGAGCCACGGCGGGCTCCCTGGTTGCCGACGTCCTGGGTGACTGGCGGGAAGGAATGTTCCTGGCAACACCCGACAGCTCCGCTATGCGGATCTACGCCGGCAGCGAGCTGACCGACCATAGGTGTACACGATCATGCATGACCCGCAGTGCCAGGCTGAGCTGGCGCGCCAGCAGACCACCTAAGGGGCTGTTTCGCAATCCCTGGCAGGCGCACGGCGGCGGCTACGGCACCTCACCGCGTTGTCAGAACGCCCGATTACATCCAGTATGCGGATGCCCCTCCGCCTTGCGATGCACAGCGTATGACGCCGCGCGCCGTCCACCAGTAACTACGGGACAGCCCATAGAACCAGCTTTCCTGCACCGGCTTCTACCTCGCCTCCGACATGGACTGGGCGCAGGTCCCGATCCGCGGTCGCCCTGCTGAGCAGAAGCCACCGCCGGGCGAATGATCGTCAACCGGCGTGTCCCCGATGGGGGAGACACGTATTTCCAGGACCGAAAACCACGGGAGCTTCTTGATGACCTATCAGGTCGAGCGGGGTGAGTGCTCGCCCGCCAAGTTGTATGTCGGAGCCAACTACCATCCGCATGATTCGGATCCACGGCAGTGGGAACGCGACATCCGCCTGATGAAGGAGGCCGGCCTCACCGTCGTGCGCCTCGGCCACCTGGCTTGGGACAGTTTCGAGCCCACGGATGGTCAATTCGAGTTCACCTGGTTCGACCAGGTCATGGACTTGATGCACGACGCGGGAATTGAGGTGATTCTCGACATCGCCGTCCGGCCGGCCCCGATCTGGCTCCACCGGAAGTGCCCGAGCATCAGCATCACGGACTCGAGCGGCAATCGTCTGTACCCCAACACTCGCTACATGGTGGATGTCGGCGACCCCGCGTTCCGCGAACACGCGCTCCGCTTCGCCGACACACTGACCCGTCACTACGCCGACCACCCGGCTCTGCTTGCCTTCGGCGTCGACAACGAGCCGGGTGACGGACCCTACTCGTACTCGGAGACGGTTCGCTCGCGCTTCGCCTCCTGGCTGCGAGGGCGGTACTCGACCGTCGACAAGCTCAACCATGCCTGGGCAGGCCAACGGTGGTCCCGTCGTATCGGCGATTTCGACGAAGTCGGACTGCCGGTATCAGGCAAGGTCGAGGGCGCCCCGGAACGTCTGTTGGACTTCCGGCGCTTCGTCTCCAGTGAAATAAACGAGTTCCTGCTCTCCGTCGTCAGCCGCGTCGAGGAGAACGCGCCCGCCGTGCACCGCACCGGAAACTCCTGGTACTACACGGAGGCTGGGCGCTACTTCGACTACGCGGAGATCGCCTACTCAGGAAGGATGAACCGCGACGGCATGGGGTTCTACCCGGGGCCGTCGCTCGTCGATAACAAAGGTCTCCACGAAGCCCTACTTGGGATCGCCCGGATTCGCTTCGAGGCCGACACCCCTTTCTGGTGCACAGAGTTCACGACCATGACCGCGGCCCCCGGCTCGGTGCGGAAGTCCGCTTACGCATCGCTGATCATGGGCAACCAGATGGTCTGCGGCTGGACCTGGCAGTCGATGCACGGGGGAGAAGAGCAATACCTGCAGGGGATGGTGGACTGGGACGGCGTACCCAACCGGAAGTACGACGAGTACCGACAACTTGCCGAGGAGTTCGCCAGGATCCAGGACTGCGGTTTCCCGTACCGGTCACGGGCCGAGATCGGACTCGCCTTCTCCTTTCCGAGCCAGCTTGCGAGCGCCTCCCTGCCGGAGAAGCACGACGTCCAGCTCCAGACATGCTTCGATGCGGTCCTCGAGCGGAATCTCGACCAGCGCGTGGTCGATGTGAGCCGTAGCAGTCTGGAATACCAGATCCTCGTCCTCCCGGGCGTCGCACTCATGGACGAGGAATCGGCAGCGCGCATCCGGCGCTTCGTCGCCGACGGCGGAACGGCCGTCATGACCTCCTACTCAGCTTTCGTCAATGTGACCGGACAGGTCTTCGACACCACCAGGCCGGGCCACCTCGACGACGTGTTCGGCATCAGGCTCGGGTCCTACCAGGAGCCACATGTGCTCAACGAGCTGACTGGCGGAAAGCTGAGGGGCGAGGAGCTGGACATCGTCTACGGGGACAGGCGCCTTCGCGTCGAGGCCCCGCGCATCGACGAGATCCACCCCCGTACGGCACGCGTAGCAGCCTCCGCAGTCGGACTCGACCGCGACTACCCGGTGGTCACGGTCAACTCTTACGGGAAGGGCCGCGCCATCTATGTCGGCACGCCGGCGCGGCGCGCGCTCATCGATATCGTCCTCGAATCCGAGATCGACCTGAGGGGTATCCGCCCCGACCTCATGGTGCCGCAGGGTGTCCTGGCGCGAGCCATCGACGCTTCGCACCTGCTGTACGTGAACCTAGGCGGCGAAAGTAAGGCGATCACCACCCCCGGGCCGTCCCGCAGCGTGTTGCACGACCATGCCTATGGCGAAGACGGCTTCACGCTCGCTCCGTTCGACTCCGATCTCATCGAGCTCGTCCAGCCGGCAGCACCTGCAACAAGCTGACAATTCAATTCGCCGGCGAAACGACCCTCCGGACGTACCAGCGAGGTGTTGGAGACCATGTGCGACTTCGTTCGCCATGCTGCTGCGACCCTTGCCGGACCGTTCACCCCCGAGCGGAGCCCCCAGTCCCGGCCGAGCGCTGCTGTGCACCCTTCAGCCGCAACGGCCGAAGCAGACACCCGACACCGTCCACGACTGGGCAGTTCAACGCCACGCGTGTGGGCGAGTTTGACCGCACAGGGTGCGGGTCGTGCAGCAGCACGCCCCCACGAACAGCCCGTACCCCACCATCCCTCCACGACTGCAAGGAACCCGAATCATGCGACACAACAGGACTCAGCACCGGAGTCGGCGTAGGACCCGTTCGATCACGGCGGCGAGTGCCACGGTACTGGCTGTCGTGGCGGCGACCGCGGCGGTGCAGAGCAACGCCTTCGGCACAGAAGAGGAGCCAACTGCCGTGTCGCAGTCGCCGACCGAGGCGCAGGCACAGGATTGCGGTGCGGGCACGTTCCAGGCCCAGGTCGCGAAGGCGGGGGACACATGGAAGGCCCGTCACGGCGACACGGTCCTCTACACGGGCGACGACATGTTCGCTGCCATGAACGCCGGCCTGGACAGCCTGACGCCGAACCGCACGACCAAAGAGCGCTTGGTTGTTCTGGGATCCGGGACGATCAGCGCATCGGAGCGGCTCAAGCTGCCCAGCTACACCGTCCTGGACGTCTGCGGCACCATCAATGCGACCGGCGCCGTCGCGACCGATACCGGGCCCATCTTCTCAAGGGACACGACCGACGTCGAGGTGCAGCATGCCAAGATCACCGGCGCCCCGATGTATGGGATGTTCTTCCGCAGCGTCAGCAACCTCACCTTGGGGCAGATCGACATGCGCTTGAGCGGTGGCCTGGGCATCCGGATCGACAACGGCAGCAAGACCACCCCCGCGACCAACACCCGGATCGACGACGTCTATGTCTCGGGCGCCAGCTCCCACGCGGTCGAAACCGCCGGCTTGGACGGCGTCACCATCGGCACGGTGACAGCCCGCGACGTGGGTGAAGCCGGTCTGCTACTGAACACCACCACGCATGCAGAGGTGGGGACGGTGGACGCCCAGAACGTTGGCACCGGAACCGGATACGCAGCCTTCCGGATGGCCAATCGGAACGGCCGGATCGGTGACGGCTACGAAAACAACATCCACGTCAATCAGGTGATCGCTCGGGGAGGCGGGCGCGGCATCTTCTGTGTCTCCGAGAGCGGGGGAGCGGTGATTGACCGTGTCGACATCGCTGACACCGGTAACAACGCGATTCTGGTGGAGAACTGCTACAACGTCACCATCGCGGCGGAGGGCGGCACCGTTTCCGGGGCCGGAGGCATCCGGATTGCGGCGCGGGACGAATTCGCGAACACCAGCGATGTCACGCTGGAGAACCTGACCGTGACGGACTCATTCATCAAGGAAAGCCCGTGTGCTGAGAACACCGTCATCAAGAATGTCGAGTTGGTGAACACCACGAAGGACGTCTGCTGATCCCTCACACGATCCAGTGCCGCGGGCCCCGGCCGCCCGGGGCCCGCGGCACTGGATCGTGTGAGGGCGATTCATGAGTCTTTGCGTGTCCCCGCTGTCACTTGGTGGTGCGGGGGCGATGGCTTCGAGCGTGCGGTTGGCCTGCAGTCAGGGATAAGCGGCTGCCCGCTGGACCGTCACCGGCCGGTCCCTGCGCGCGGGGGCCCCTCCCGTCTGCGCCGAGGGGCACCCGCAGGAACTGGCAGAGAGTGTCAGGGGTGTACCTGGAGACGGATGGTGTCGTACATGACACCGGCCATGGGCTGCATCCAATTGTCGGTCGTGGGTGCTTCTGCCGGTGCCGCGGGGGCAAGAGCCAGGACGTTTTCGCCACGGTGGATGAGGTTGGCGGGGAAGCTGATGGTCTGGAGCCGACGGTGCATGCCGCGGACGGCCAGTCGGTAGCTGCAGGCATCGCGGTTCACACCGGGGACGGGATCGAACGAGGCGATTGCTGTGCCATTGAGCGTCACAGCGAGTGTGCCGAAGACGGCCCCGGTCAGATGGATGTCGAGATAGCCGGTTCCGCGGCGGTAGCCGTTGGAGTCGAAGCGAATCTTCCAGGTTTCGAGGGAGCTGTCGCCTGTTGTGCCGCGCCACGCCAGCTGGGTGGGAGTCCCCGGCGTCCTGACGGCGGGGTGGAAGTAGTTCCAATCGGTTGCCGGGTCGTCGACGCCGACCTTGAAGTCGACCCCCGCGGGGAAGTCGTAGGGGTACTCCAGCCACGTCAGGGTGTCGCTGTAGCCGTGCTTGCCGCCGGAGATGTGGAATTCCTGGGCGGAGCGGTTGGGGGTGCCTATCTGCCAGAGCGTGGTGCCGTGGCTCGTGGGGGCCCAGACATGGGTGCCCGTGCTGACTGTTGAGGACGCAGGCACCTTGATGCCAGGGCGGCGGTATTCGCCGAGAACGCCATCGGAGAAGGCAGCGAGTGTGTACGTGCCGGGCCGGACGGCGGGGATGGTGAATCGGCCGTCCCTGCCGATCTTCGCAGAGTAGACATATCCGTGCCCGTTGTGCTGCCAGTCGTTGCCGTCGAGCGTGGCGCTCTGCCATTCGCGGTCGGGTTCGGGCTGGTAGAGCAGCGCCCAGCCGTTGTCGGCGGGGCCGTGGGACGAGATCACGAGCTGGCCGCTCACGGTGGAGCGCGTGGTCGCTGCGTAAGTGGGATCGGTAATCCACCGGTAGGGCCAGGACTTCTGCTCCTGTGCAGCAGCTTGCTTGGCGTCCTCCCAGAGAGTGGCGACGTTGGTCCTCTCGTCGCCGGCCGAGACTTCTCCGACGTGCAGGTAGGAGGGGCCGTAGACCTTTTCCCAGCCCTTGGGCGGCTGAACGTCAATGCCGTAGTGGCTCGAGACCGGGTGCCAGAGCAGGATCATGCCCTTGTAATAGTCGTGGGTGGTCAGCTCCTGCCGCGTCGGGCCGCCGAACCAGTCCTTGTTGGCCTGGATGAGGGAGAGACCCACCCGGCCGTTGGACATCATGAAGACATTGCTGTCTCCTTCGAGGTTCGACTTGTTCTGGTACTTGGAGTAGATGGAACCGTCCGGCAGGGCGTAGACCGAGTCCTGGAGGGTGACCCCGTTCTCCAGCTCTTCCGCGGTCGGGCGCTGCTGGACCCCGCGGTCGTCGTCGACGACGAACCAGCGGAACGCCGGGTCGTCGGCGGAGTATGCGTATCGCAACTGCCCCAACGAGAGGTCGTCGGGCATGGTCTCGGGGTACTTGATGATCCAGTAGTTGTACAGACCCGATCGCCCGCGCTCGAGGACCAGACGGATGTCGAGGTAGAAGCCAAGCAGCGCGGGGTCGTTGTCGAGCATGGAGATCTCGACTCGCTCGGCCGTTTCAGTGATGACGCTGTAGGCGGCGTTCTTCAGGCCGACGGCGCCTGGCGCTCCGGAGTAGTTGATGGTGGTGTAACCGTGGCCGCTGCGGCCGCCCGGGAGCAGGTTGGTGTCGCTGTTGCCGTGGCTGCTGGCGAGGAGACGGAGGTCGGTGATTTCGGCGGTGGCCTTGACGACGGTGAACTGGATGATGCCGTTGGCGAGTGTGGCGGTGGTGCCGTTGTCGACGAGCGTCACGCTGGGCCCGTCTGAGGAGCTTGCCGGGGTGGAGGCGAACGCGGTGGCCGCAGGGAAAGAGAGGGCTGCTGTTCCAGCGGCTGCGCCTATGAGACCAAGCGCGCTGCGGCGGGTGAGAGGGCTGGGCATGGTTGTTTCCCTTCGAACTTCGTTATTGCCTGAGAGGTGGGACTCGGCTCGACAGCCCGACGGGGCACATGAGCCGGCTCGTGCCAGGCCGGCCGACTGCGTGCAGGGCGGCACGCCTGTCGACCAAGTGACTGAGGAGAAGGGGCAGCGAATGCTCCGCTGCCCGGGCATGTCCGTTCAGCCAACGCTCGATTGGCTGCTTGCCGGGCAGAGCAGCCACCCCTGCCGTCGAGTTCGGCGAGCACCGCCTGCCGGTCGGCCGCCGCGAGTGCCTGGGCGACTGCGGGCGCTCAGGGAAGGGCACCCAGGGAAGGGCCCTCATTCCTCACCCTCGTGCACGATGCACCGGACACCCGGGGGAGAGTGTGCGGGCGGTCCTCAGCCCATGTGAAGGTGGCGGACGCTGTGATGCCGTGGTGAGCGAGAAGACAGGGATGTAGAGGTGGGCGAGGAGGTTGCGCCGGGAGGAAGGTGCGCGGAACGAGGCTCGGCCAGATGCCTAGGATGCGGCCACTACTCGTAGTGCAGCCGGCCCTTGCCGATGCTCAACCGGCCTCATGCCGACTGCGCCAACTGCTGTCGAGCTGGATGATCCGGTTCTGCCGCGGACGCGATTTCCACAGAAGTCGATGCTTACCTGTCCAGACCCTGCTCGGCGTTCTCCACGACCTTGTCCGCGCCGGCGGACACGCTTGTCTTGCCGAAGATCACGTCGTCGTAGACCCGCTGGAAGTCGGACTTGAGCGCAGCGCTACCGCTGGGCCAGAACCAGGAATCCGACGGCATGAGCCGGTCGGCCACCTTCGTCTGGAAGTCGCATGTCTGCTTGTCAGGACCGGTTGCCTGAGCACATACAGCGTTCTTGTTGTCGGAGTTGGGCGGTGTGCCGCGGGTCGTCCCCAGGATCTTGCTGGCCTCGGCGTCGTTGACAAGGAAATTCAGCAGAAGTGCGGCGGCTTCCTTGTGAGAGGACTGCTTGCTGACCCCGTAGTACACCGGCGGCAGCGCAGGCATGCCGGACGCGGTTGTGCTGTCGCTCGGCAGAGGCGCGAGTCCGAGCTCGCCACCCTGGTAGCTGGAGACGTAGCTGGACACCCCGGAGTCGTAGGAGGTCTCCGAGGCCGATTCCTTGGCGATCAGAGGGGAGTTCTGAACCGAGCCATCTGACTTGGTGGTGACCTCGGCGGAGGTGATGCCCTTCTTCTGGCGCAAGGACCCCAGCATGTTCCAGTACTTGGCGAGGTCGTCCTTGGTGAAGCCAAGCTCCGTGCTGCTGGTGTAGAGGGCCTTGCCCTGCTGGTGAAGCCATGTCTCGAACAAGTCTGCCGACCAGCCGAAGTCCGACGCCCCCGCCTGGCCGGTCTTGGTGTGGACCTTGGTCATGTCAGCGGCGAACTGCTTCCACGTCCAGCCGTCTTCGGGGATACTCACGCCGGCCTTGGCAAAGATGTCCTTGTCGTAGACGAAGAGCTCGGTCGTGAGCCCGGCGGGCATCGCGTACTGCTTGCCGTCGGCCTTGCCACCGGCAAGGAGGCTGGCGGGGATCTTCTCGGTCTTGAGTGACTTGCCGACGTAGGGCGTCAGGTCGGCAAGCTGGCGCTTTTGCTGGTACTCGCCGAAAGTGGGGCGGTCCAACTGCAGCAGGTCCGGCGCGGCACCGCCGGCGATCTGCGTGGTCAGCTTCTGTACGTAGGCGGGGTATCCGCTGAACTCGGTCTGGACCTTGATGTTCGGGTGTTCCTTCTCGAACATGGCCACCACCTTCTTGGTGGCTGCCGCTCGGTCCTCGTTGCCCCACCAGACGAAGCGGATGGTCTGTTTGGAGTCACTGCTGACGTCGTCCGACGACGACGAACACGCGGTGAGCGTTCCCGCCAGGGTGAAGGCGGCTACGACAAGCACGCTCCAACGGCCCCGACTGGGGGTGCGACCTCTCATGGGAGTCCCTTTTGCTTTCGACAGTAGTCTGCTTCGGTCGGTAGGAGTGACTCGCTCGGCTGAGGTACGAGTTCTCCTCGATCCGTGATCGCTCACGTGAACGCTCACGGAGGATCGGCGGAGACGTTACGTCCGTGGGTCTGCAGCGTCAATAGTTTGTTCAGAGCTGTGAGTTGGCGCGGCTGCGTCCTTCGGCAAGGGCTCAGGTCCGGCTGACCGAGGCAGGCGGACCTGGACGCTTCGGTGATGTGCTGAGCATGCGCAGATCGTGGTGTGGACAGGGCTCATCGCGGGCGCAACGCCGCCGCGATCTGAAGGGGGGCCCGTGTCAGGGGCCCCGGTTTGCCACAGTCGCAGAACTCTCCTCCGACGGGGCCTGATCAGGCATGAACCCTCAATGAGGGGCGGCGGTGCATGTGGCCGACGTTGGGTTCGCTCCCGCGGGCTGTCAGCTTTGCCACCAGGTCATTGCGGAACCGACGGTGGTGACGGTGCCCCTCTGGGGTCGAGGATGCCGCCCTACAGCAGGTGTCTCGCCTGTGAGTTCGGCGAGGCACGGTTCCTCGGAGGAGGCAGCCGTCTGAAACGCTGAAGAAGTCCTGGTCGCCGATGAGGCGGCGGCCAGGAGAGCGGGCGGGGCGGACCCATGCGGGCAGCTGAACCGGGGCTGATCGGCGGCCGGGGAGCCTACCGGTCGTGCATGTGCGCCAAGGACTCGTGCCTCGTCGGTCAGTATCGGCGGAGAGTTGCGCAGCCCGGCAGCCCGGCAGCCCGGCAGCCGGCGGATCGGGTGGAATCAGGCGGATTCGCGCCACAGGGGTCGTGGAGTGACCGTGCGGACGATCGACTCGTGCGGCCCGGCATCATGCTTCTTGATGAGCGTGTCGACGATGTCCGCTGCTGCTTTTGCCACGGCGAGTCGGTCGATGGACAGCGTGGACAGTGAGGGCGTGGTGACGCTGCCGAGCGAGAGTCCGTCGATGCCCACGATGCGTACGTCGGCGGGGATGGAAACGCCAAGCGTGTGGGCGCTGTGGACGGCTCCCATTGCCATGAGGTCGTTGAACACGAGCACTGCGTCGAGCCCGGGGGAGGAATTCCACAACCGCTTGAAGCCGTCGGCCCCGCCGCGCATCGACTCCTCGGCCACGACGATCGAGGGGAGGGACTCGGGTCCCGCAAGCTTCTCGTACGCGCGTCGGCGCTGTGTGGGCTCATACGGGCTGGGGCCCGTTGCGGCGTCGGATTCGATGAGGCCGAAGCGGGAGGCGCCGCGATTCCTGAGCTCTGTCAGTAGCTCTTCGAGCCCTTGCTCGAAGTCGAGGTCGACCGAGTGCAGCCCGGGCACGGCGGCTGTTCGCTCGAACATCACCACAGGGACCCCCCGGGCGGCGGCTGCCAGGGAGGCCTGGTCAGGGGCGACGAAGTAGCCGAATATGGCATCCACCTGCCCGGCCAGCGTGGAGATCAGTTCGAGATCGGTGCCCTGCTCGCGCGAGCACACGACCACTTGCCAGCCGCGAGCCGTGGCGACGTCCAGAACCTCTGCGGCCAGCTCCGTGTAGTACGGATTGCGGAAAGAAGCGATCACGAGTCCGATCGCGTGGCTCCTCTGGCGTGAGGCAAGGTTGCTGGCGAACCGGCTCGGGCGATACCCGAGTGCTTCCGCCGCTTCCAGTACGCGCTGCCGGGTCTCGGGCCTGATCTCCGCCATGTCGTTCATGGCCCGTGTGACGGTCTGGCGTGAGACCCCAGCCGCCTGGGCTACGTCCTCGATCGTGATCCGCTGTTTGGCCACTGTCTCTCCCCGCTGATGGACGACGTTCATTATGCAGGTGCGCCGTTCGTCAACTCGTCACGCTCGCGTCACCTATTGACGCTGCCGACTCACGGACGTAACGTCTCCGCCAGCCTACCGTGAGCGTTCACGTGAACGTTCACGGGCGCGGGAAGCGGCTCTTGAGACGGTCGAGGGCTTCCTCCGTCCATTCAACCGATACACCGTCGAAAGCAAAAGGGACTCCCATGAGTGGTCGCACCCCCAGTCGGGGCCGTTGGAGCGTGCTTGTCGTAGCCGCCTTCACCCTGGCGGGAACGCTCACCGCGTGTTCGTCGTCGTCGGACGACGTCAGCAGTGACTCCAAACAGACCATCCGCTTCGTCTGGTGGGGCAACGAGGACCGAGCGGCAGCCACCAAGAAGGTGGTGGCCATGTTCGAGAAGGAACACCCGAACATCAAGGTCCAGACCGAGTTCAGCGGATACCCCGCCTACGTACAGAAGCTGACCACGCAGATCGCCGGCGGTGCCGCGCCGGACCTGCTGCAGTTGGACCGCCCCACTTTCGGCGAGTACCAGCAAAAGCGCCAGCTTGCCGACCTGACGCCCTACGTCGGCAAGTCACTCAAGACCGAGAAGATCCCCGCCAGCCTCCTTGCCGGTGGCAAGGCCGACGGCAAGCAGTACGCGATGCCCGCCGGGCTCACGACCGAGCTCTTCGTCTACGACAAGGACATCTTTGCCAAGGCCGGCGTGAGTATCCCCGAAGACGGCTGGACGTGGAAGCAGTTCGCCGCTGACATGACCAAGGTCCACACCAAGACCGGCCAGGCGGGTACCACAGACTTCGGCTGGGCGATCGACTGGTTCGAGAGCTGGCTGCACCAGAACGGTAAGCAGCTCTACACCAGCGACCGCAAGCTCGGCTTCACCGAGGGTGACCTCGAGCAGTACTGGAGCATGCTTGCTTCAATGCGGAAGCAGAAGGCTGTGACTGCTGCTGAGGACACCACGAAGATGGACGGCTCGGCGCAGAACTCGGCGCTCGTGGCGAAGCAGTCCAGCTCCGAGATCGCATACGACTCCAGCGTGACCAGCTACGTGTCGACCTACCAGGGGAAGCTGGGATACGCGCCACTGCCGAGCGACAGCAAGACGGAATCGGGCATGGCTGCCCTGCCTCCCGTCTACTACGGCGTCGCCAAGACGTCGTCCCACAAGGACGCGGCCGCGCTTCTGCTCGACTTCATTCTCAACGATCCCGAAGCGGGCAAGGCGCTCGGGGCCACTCGCGGTACGCCTCCGAACTCCGATGTCGCGAAGACCGTATGCTCCTCGGCCGCCAGTGCCGACAAGGAGGTCTGTGACTTCCAGGCCAAGGTCTCGGACAAGCTCAGCCCCTCCGATACCTGGCTGTGGCCGAGTGGGAGCTCGGCCATCAAGTCCGACTTCCAGCGGATCTACGACGACGTGATCTTCGGAAAGAGCAGCGTTTCCGCGGGCGCGGCGAAGGTTGTCGAGAACGCCAAGCAGTCCCTCGGACAGTAAGACACGCGTTGCCGGCGGTCCGCCGCGACCGCGAGGTGCAGAAAGGATCACGCGATGCCAACCATCGCACGGGCTCGTTCCGTAGGAGAGCGAGCCGAGGCCTCCGCGGCCAAAGTGCCAGCACAACCGCCCCAGCGCCGGCGACAGCGGAGCGGAGCAGCGTATGTCTTCCTCTCGCCATGGCTCATCGGTGCGGCGCTGCTGACCGTCGGCCCCATGCTGGCCTCGCTCTACCTGTCCTTCACCGACTACAACCTCTTCGACACCCCCCGGTGGGTCGGCCTGCGGAACTTCGAGCGCATGTTCACCCAGGATGACCGCTACTGGAACTCCGTTTGGGTCACCGTGAAGTTCGCGCTGATATCGGTGCCGCTCAAACTCGCTGTCGCACTCGGCATCGCGCTGCTCCTCAACAAGCCGCGACGCGGAACAGCGTTCTACCGTTCCGCCTTCTATGCGCCGTCGCTCTTGGGCGCCAGTGTCAGCGTGGCACTCGTCTGGCGTTCCCTGTTCGGATCCAACGGCGCGGTCGACCACTTCCTGGGCATCTTCGGCATCCACGTCGGCAGCCTGGTCGACCAGCCCCGCTACGCGCTGCTCACCGTGATCGCGCTTGCGGTCTGGCAGTTCGGGGCACCGATGGTGATCTTCCTGGCTGGCTTGAAGCAGGTACCCAGTGAGCTCTACGAGGCGGCGGCCCTGGACGGTGCCGGCCCGGCTCGACGCTTCTTTTCGGTCACGTTGCCCATGATCACTCCGGTGCTCCTGTTCAACCTCGTTCTGGAGATCATCCAGGCGTTCCAGTCGTTCACCGGCGCCTTCGTCATCGGTAGCGGACGCGGAGGTCCCAGTGACTCGGCGCTCCTCTACACGCTCTACCTGTACCAGCGCGGCTTCAACAACTTCGAGATGGGCTACGCCTCTGCCATGGCCTGGGTGCTGCTCGTCGTGATCGCCATCATTACCGTCCTGCTGTTCCGCAGCTCGCGGAAGTGGGTCTTCTATGCCGGGGAGGGAACCCGATGAGTGTCCAGACAGCGGCTCCTGCTCCCTCCACCTCAGTCACCAAACCGCGGGGTCCCGCAGCGCGCAGCGCGCTGTGGCACGTGACGGTCATCGTGCTGGTCCTGGCGCTGATGTACCCCGTGCTGTGGCTTGTCTCCAGCTCGTTCAAGCCGGCCAACGAGGTGCTTTCCAACCTCTCGTTGCTCCCCGACCACGGCACCGCCTCCAACTACAGCCAGGTGTTCGACGGCGTAGCCGGCTACAGCGTGTGGCGGTACTTCGGTAACTCGCTGCTGGTCTCCGGGCTTGCCGTTATCGGCAATGTCCTGTCCTGCGCGCTGGCCGGATACGTGTTCGGCCGGCTGCAGTTCCGCGGCCGAGGACCGCTCTTCGCCTTCATGCTCTCCACGATCATGCTGCCGCACCACGTCGTGCTGATCCCGCAGTACATCATCTTCCAGAAGCTCGACATGGTGAACACGTTCTGGCCGCTGGTGCTGCCGAAGTTCTTCGCCACGGATGCCTTCTTTGTCTTCCTGATGGTGCAGTTCGTACGCGGCCTTCCCAAGGAACTGGACGAGAGTGCCACCATCGACGGGTGCGGACCGTTCCGCACCTTCTGGTACGTGATCCTTCCGCTGCTGCGACCGGCCATCATCACGACGTCGATCTTTACGTTCATCTGGACCTGGAACGACTTCTTCAGCCAGCTGATCTACCTGAACGACCCGTCGAAGTTCACGCTGCCGCTCGGCCTGCAGATGTACGTAGACCAGACCAGCCAGTCGGCATTCGGACCGATGTTCGCCATGTCCGTCCTAGCCCTCATTCCCATCGGGCTCTTCTTCATCGCCTTCCAGCGCTTCATCGTCGACGGCGTCTCCACCTCGGGCCTGAAGGGCTGACCATGCAGACGACTGCCCCGCGGGCCGCCGGCCGCGATAGGCGTACCGGCCTGATGCGCCATGTGGAACTGCCCGCCGAGGTCCTGCTCATCGGCGTTCTGGTCAGCATCGCCTCATTGCCCCTGGTGACCTCCCTTGCCGCGGCGGGGGCCGGCGCAACTCTGCTGCGAGAGATGACAGAAACGGAGCGAACTCCAACCCTGCGGCGCTTCGGCGCGCTGATCATCGAGTCCGTGCGGCAGCCGATCGTGGTGCTCGCCCCCATTGCCGCGGTCGCGGTGGCAGGCATGGACCTGCTGGCGCTGGCGGCCGGGTTGCCCGGAGGGCGGCCGATAGGCGTACTGACAGCCCTGGCTCTGGTGTTCGTCGTCCTCGTCGCCATCCGCAGTGCCGCCCAGTGGCGGCCCGGGACGGCGTGGCGAGATGCTCTGGCCAGTGCCATCGAGTCCGTTCAGCGGGACTGGAGGGGCAGCACCATGCTGGTCGGCGCCGTCGTGGTGATCGGGGTCGTGGCGTTCGAGGTGCCGGCGTTCATATTGATCCTCCCCGGCCTTCTCGTGCTGGCCGCAGTTGCTGTGGAAGCGAGGCCGACCTCGTGACCAGGACGATCGTGCTCGCGGGTGCGGCGGGATACGGCGGCACCTACCTGCGTGAGATCGCCGAGCTGGAAGCACGGGGGCGCGTTCGTCTTGTGGGGCTGTGCGATCTGCACCCCTTGGACACGGACACGCACAAGCAGTTCGGTGACCGGCCCTTCGATAGCCGCCTCGATCGCCTTCTCGCCGAGACCAAACCTGACCTGGCCATCGTCGCCACCCCCATCCACACCCACCTGCCCTTGAGCCGGCACGTGCTGAACGCCGGCAGCCACCTGTTGCTGGAGAAGCCGCCCGCCCCGAGTGCCGCCGAATGGCGCGAGGTCCTGACGCTCGCCCGGCACAAGGGCCTGAGCTGCCAGGTCGGCTTCCAGAGCCTCGGCTCCGGGGCCTACGCCCGGCTCGCCAAGCTGATGGCCGCCGGGGAACTCGGGGAGATCCGCGGCATCGGCTGCTACGGCGCGTGGTCACGCGACGCTGCGTACTACCAGCGTGCCGCCTGGGCCGGTCGACGGGAGCTCGACGGTGTCCCCGTCGCGGACGGCGCACTGACCAACCCCTTCGCCCACGCCGTGGCCACAGCTCTGGCCCTGGACCGCAGCACCGGTTGGGACGACGTGGCCGACCTGGACGCGGAACTCCTGCGGGTCCGCGACATTCAGGTCGATGACACCTCATGCCTTCGGCTGAGGACCCGACACAACACGGTGATCACCATTGCGGTCACCCTTGCCGCGCAAACGCCCACGGAACCGGTCGTCGTCGTCCACGGCACCCAGCGCAGAGCAGAGCTGCACTACACGCGCGACCTCCTGGTGCTCGACGGACAGCTCGAGCACCACGGTCGCACCTCCCCGCTGGAGAACCTCCTGGCGCACCTGGACGACGGGGCCCGACTCCAGTGCGACATCGAGGCGTGTGGCGCGTTCACACGAGTCCTCGAGCACATCAATGCCACCCCTGCACCCAGGCTGATCAGCGAACAATGGCTCACGCGCGAAGGTGACGGACCCACGGCCCGGACTCACATCCCTGGCGTGGAGCAAGCGGTTCGTGCGTCGGCCGAGAAACTTGCGACGTTTACGGAGCTCGCCGAGTCATGGGCGCTCTGAACGCAGCCGCACCAAGGGGTCGTGCCACTGCTGCCCGCTGAATCGTGCAGCACAACCGGCACCACGGCGGCCTCGGCTGATAGATCCGGACCGGCTCACCGCCTCACAACGTCGCCTGGCCTGTGAACTCCCACCTCGGCGCTGGTTCTCAGCGCTGTCCTTCACCCAGCAATGACGCTCGAAGGGAATCATCCATGTCTTCTCCGATAGCCCGACGCACTGTGCTCGGCCTGATGGGCGCAGCAGCCTTGTCGATTCCGCACGCCACCGCCGCTGTCGCATCAGGGCCTGCGCCGGCAGTGGCCGGACCCGACGTCACGCTCGTGGACAACGGCAGTTCCGTCACCCTGTCGAATGGCCTCATCCAGTTCACCGTCGTCAAGAGCACCGCGAGGATCACCGATCTTCGCCTGCTCGCCGGGCCTCAGGCGGACAGCAGCACCAACCTGTTCGCAGGTGCTCACGGCAATGGCTACACGGAGTTCAACTACTCCGGCGCGCCGAAGGCCGTGGCCCTCACCGGCGCCGTTTTCAGCGTCGTCTCGCAGACGTCCGACCGTGTCGAGATATCCATGCTCGCTGACGATCCCTCGAGCCTGGGCTTCTACGTGGACATCCGGATGGCCATCGAACGCGGTCGGCCCGGCATCTACAACTACTGGATCGTCAAGTACCCCGAGGACATGCCGGACGGCCTCACTCTCACCCAACTCCGTTATGCCTACGCCGCGGACACTCCGGCTTTCCGCTGGTTCGTCGTGGATGACGAGCGCGGTGTCCAGCAACGCCCGACCGCAGCTGAGCTCAAGGAAGCCGTCACTCTCCAGGACTCCACCGTCGTCCTCCCTGACGGCACCCTTTACTCCAAGTACCAGAACAAGTCGAACCTTGAAGGCGACAACCACGTCTTCATGATCTCCGACGGCAAGGTCGGACTCTCTCTCGTGCAGGCGAGCAAGGAGTCCTTCGGAAGTCCCACGCGTCAGGAACTGACCTGCCACGACTACTACGACGGCATGATTCTGCTCTGGCACCCGATCGCGAGCCACTACACGGCGAACGTGGAGGTCTCCAGGGGATGGGCGAAGGTCTACGGGCCCTCGTACCTCCACGTCAGCGGGACTGCGGTCGGAGACGAGCGGGCGAATGTCGAAGCCCTGTGGAAGGACGCCAAGCGGGCCGCCGCACGTGAGCAGGCGGAATGGCCGTACAAGTGGATCACGGACGCCACCTACGCCGCCACTGAGCGGTCCACCGTCAGCGGCAAGCTGTCCATCGCCTCGCTCGGCACCGTCGCCAACGGCTGGGCCGTGCTCTACCAGCCCGAGCCCGACCGTCAGTACCAAGAGATCACCCTCGACGGAAACGACTGGCAGTACGCCGGCCGCGGATACGTCTACGCTGCGAAGATCGCCCCGAACGGCCGATTCGCCATCCCTGCGGTTCGGCCCGGAACATACACCCTCGCCGCATTCGCGAAGGGCGCCATGGGCGAGTACCGGCACTCGGGCATCAAGGTTCCGGCCGCGGCCACCGTCAACGTGGGCAACCACGTCTGGAAGCCGACCAGCCATGGCAAGACCCTCTGGCAGATCGGCAACCCGGACCGCACGTCCCAGGACTTCCACATCCATGGTGGCGACAACGGCTACTACAAGTCCCTCACCTGGCTCGAGTACCCGTACGAGTTCCCCAACGGAGTCGACTTCAAGGTCGGCGTCGACGATCCGGCGACCGACTGGAACTACTTCCATCCTGCGGTCAGGACCCCAGGGACCCCCGCCCAGCTGCAGTGGCGAGGAACCAATCCGGACAGCACGCTCGAAGCCTGGAAGATCCGGTTCGACGCCCGGCGCTACCGGCGCGGCACCGGCTACCTCGACATCTCCCTGGCCGCTTCGGTTTTCAGCACCCTGGCCGTGACTCTCAACGGCGAGGAGATCGCCTCCTTCGCACCCGTCCCCGGAGTCCGGGGAGACGGCAGCTCCTACCGTCTCGCGGCGCGGGCAGCACACCGTCAGCTCCCCACCATCACGTTCCCCGCCGGCCTCATCCGGGCCGGCGAGAACGTTCTGACCCTCACGCCTGTAAGCCCCGCCGAGGCTCCGACGGCCGACAACTGGATGCAGCCCATGTCCGGTGTCATGTACGACGCGATCAGGCTGCAGGTCGACAGGACCTGATCCGTACTGACCGATCCCGACCGCGCCGCGTCAGGTGTGCAACCGGCACCCTGGCCCGGCGTCGGCCATCGGCTTCACGAAACCCCGCTGTCGTGCGGATGCCGTTCACGATCAACGTAATGAAAGAGTAGGGAATGTACGACTCCATCCGCCCGGGCCAGATCTGGCTGGACACCAACGGCAACCGCATCCACGCACACGCGGGCTCCTTGCTCTTCGAGGACGGCACCTACTACTGGTACGGGGAGAACAAGGAGCACTCGAAACCGGGCGACAACGTCTGGACGTGGGGGATCCGGTGCTATTCCTCGACGGATCTCTACAACTGGACCGACCTTGGACTCATCATCCCCCCGGACCTCGATGACCCCGAGTCGCCCCTGCACCCGTCGCAGTTGATCGACCGTCCGCACATCATTCGCAACCCGCGAACCGGAAAGTACGTCTGCTGGCTCAAGATCATGGGGGAAGGTGAGGAACAACTCTGTACAGTCCTCATCGCCGATTCGCTGCTGGGACCCTACGAGGTCGTCCGCACGGGATTCAGCCCGCTGGGGATGTTCGCCGGCGACTTCGATCTCGTCGTTGATCCGGTGGACGGCAAGGGCTACTACTATTTCGAGCGGGTCCATAGCGAGATGATCTGCGCCGACCTCACCGACGACTTCACGGACGTCACCGGGTACTACTCGACGCACTTCCCGCAGCCGCACCCTCCCCTGGTACGTGAGGCACCCGCGTACTTCCGGCGGAATGGTAAGCACTACCTCGTCACTTCCGGTACGACGTGGTACTACCCGAACCCCTCGGAGGTCGCCGTGGCGGACACCTACCACGGGCCCTACACCGTCATCGGCAATCCCCATCCGCAGGCCGACACCCGCACCTCCTACCGGTCCCAGATCAGTTCGGTCTTCAAGCACCCGACGCAGGAAGACCTCTATATAGCCCTCGCGGACCGATGGCTCCCGCAACTTTCGGAGGAGGAGTCGGACCAGGACGACTTCTTCCACCAGCACTATTCCGAGAGAGCAGCCGGAAGGAGTGTCGCACCCATGCAGTTGCCGGATGCTGACACCTCAGTCGCCGACTACGTATGGCTTCCCATCCGATTCGACGGGGAGACTCCGGTGATCGCGTGGCAGGACGAATGGCGTATCGAAGACGCCAAGACACCATGACCGCAGGAGTGAACTCTCAGGATCGTGAACTCTCCTGAGAGCGGACGTGATCCGGGCCGGGGTTCCAGGAGGCATTCACCCGGCCCGATGGCGCCCCAGCGATTGGCGGCCGGCCCATTCGTGGCCGGCCGCCAACAAGTGACTTTCGTCAGGCCGAGTGAGAATGCGGCAGATGCTTGTCGAACCCGCCCCGACCCGAGATTGGCCAACCGGACGTCTCAGTGAGGTCAGACGAGCGATGCAGGCCGACGAGCAGAAGGGAGTACAGCAGGATGCAGCCACGCGTGGGCATCGCGGATGTTGCCCGAGAGGCTGGTGTGTCCAGCGGTACGGTTTCCAACGTGTACAACAGGCCGGACATCGTCGCGCCTGCTACGCGTGCCCGTGTGGTGTCGGCCATAGAGCGCCTTGGATACGTCCGCAGCGAGAATGCCCGAGTGCTGCGCGGACAGCCCTCCCGCATCATTGCCATCCTCGTCCACGACCTCACGAACCCTTACTGCATGAACCTCGTCCACGGAGCAGAGGAGGCAGCTCGCGCGGCGGGGCTGGCTTTGATGGTGTGCACAAGTCCCCGGAACACCGCTGAAGAAGCAAGCCGCCTCGCCCTACTGGCAGAGCATCAGGTGCGAGGCGTGCTGATCATGCGGACAGACATTTCCACCGACTTCATGGTCGCCCTGGAGCGATCCGGCATCCCGTGCGTTCTGATGGATCACGATGCACGGCAAGGGCGCCCGCGTGCGTGTTCCGTAGCGTCCGGCGACGCCACCGGTGGACGGCTGGCTGTACAGCACCTCCTGGCCAGCGGCCATCGCACGTAGGCTTCATCGGCGATCCGCCCTGTCGAACGTCGGGCAGATGTGCTTGAGGCCCTGGCCCAGGGGCGTATGGCCACTGCCAGGCAGCGGTCGAAATGCCCGCCGTACCTTCGAGTTCGCTGCAAACAACCCCTAGTACCGGGCCGTGTACGGCCGCCCCTGACTGGAGACCCAAGCGATGACGATTCAGGTCACCCATAGCCGTGGCGAGCACATCACCGTCCGGTCGGGCGACGTCGAGCTGCTCAGGTATGTCTATGCGCCGGACGCGAACGCCTTCGAGGCCCGCAAGCCGTACATCCACCCCTTGCGCACCCTCGCTGGACATCAGGTCTCGGGGTACCGCCCGAATGACCACCGCTGGCACAAGGGTCTTCAGATGACCGCGAGCCATCTGTCGGGACAGAACTTCTGGGGTGGCAACTCCTATGTCCACGGCAAGGGCTATCTGCGCCTGCCGGAGCGGATCGGATCCATGCGTCATGACGACTTTCCCGCTCTCGACATCGAGAGCGAACGCTTCCACCTCGCTGAAGCGCTGACCTGGATTGAGAACGGCGGCAACGAATGGGCCAGGGAGCAGCGCGGCATCACCGTCCACTCGGTCGACGAGAAGGCCGGATCTTGGGCCCTTGACTGGACGATCCGGCTGACCAACACCCGCGGTGAGCCCCTGCGCTTCGGGTCACCGACCACTGCTGGACGCGAGATGGCCGGCTACACGGGCCTGCAGTGGCGCGGACCGCGCGACTTCTCCGGCGGCACTGTGTTCGGTCCCGACGACGACGTCACGGCCGGCACGGCCGAACTGATGGGCACCCAGAGCCCATGGCTGGCCTTCACCGCCGAACACGACGACGTGGATGCGCACTCCACCCTCGTCTTCGCGCACGCACCTGAGAACCTCGATGGCGCGAGCGCGATCCACGATTCGCACTGGTTCGTACGCTCCGAACCAAACCCCACTGTTGCCTTCTCATGGGCGTTCTTCGAGGAGTTCGAGCTGGCTCCCGGTGCCTCCTTCGCCTATCGATACCGGGTCGTGGTCGCCGACGGTGTCTGGGATCGTGATCAGGTGGCCACGCACCTGCAGGGGCTGACATGGTGAGCCTGCCGCACACGCCCGACTCAGGCCGAACGCGGAGAGGGCCTCGTTTCTGGGTCTTCCAAGATTCTCGTAAGAGGCTCCTCCCGTGCCGATGGCTGGCTGGTTTCGGGCCGTTGCGGAGGGGTAGCGCACCCTCGGGCTATCGGTTGTTGTGGCGCCAGCGTGTCAGTGCCCCGCAGTAGCCTTGGCGCATGAGGGCCAGCGACTTCTTCCGAACGGTCAGCACCGGCACTGGCGGCTGGGGAGAGCCATTGACGGCCTCTGCGTTCGAGATTGAACTTGTGGAGCGGCTACGCAAGGGGCCCCTGGAAGGCACCTTGGACCGTGCTGCAGCCGAGGGCTTGTCCACGCTGGTGCACTCGGAGTTGGAGCACTGCGGAACCGACAGCGGGCAACGGCTGGACGATGAGGAGATCGCCGCTGCGATCAGGTGTCTGAAGGCCATCCTTCGTCGGCTTGGCATCCCGTTCAACCCGCCTTTCCGGGACTTTCGAGGGTTTCACGGCTATTGGAGCGCCCAGGGGATGGGCGGCGAAGGCGGCTGGGCCGCACGTCGCGGATACCTGAACATGCTCTTCTCGCCGGTTTGGCTGGCCCTGGACGAGTTGGAAGCGACTGAGGACGAGGGTATCGGTTTCCGCGGAGTCGACGGAGCGCCCAAGAACATCATCTTCGCCTCCACCGGGTTCAAACCCGAGATCGTCATGAGTCAGGTCATCGACGGGGCAATCGATATCGTGGAGCACGAAGATAACTGTCTGGTCTACGACCGGCCCTTGACAGAGGCTGGAATGACATGGGGGCAGCTTGTTGACTGGTGGCGTGAGCGGAACGACATGGGTGATGCAGATGATCGCGCCGTGGCCCTCTCGCTGTATGAGCGACTCAAGGCGTCCCTGGCCTCGGACGCTGAACGGTATGTCTTTCACGCATTCGGCAGCCGTTATGCCGGGCCCAACGCCTTGCAGGAGCCCGCTCTGCTGCCGCAGGTGTATCTACACTTCGATCCGCTCACGGAGCGGCAGCGACGGGTCCTGAACAAGCCCCGTCGGCTCGGCCGTGAGCGAATGGACTTCCTCCTGCTGTTGCCCGGTGGGGTTCGCGTCGTGATCGAGGTGGATGGAAAGCATCACTATGCACGAGAGGTTCCCCCCGAATCGGGAAGGTGGGAGGTGGCTGCAGACCTCTACTCCGAGATGGTCGCAGAGGACCGCGAGCTACGCCTCAAGGGCTACGAGGTCTTCCGCTTCGGTGGGAGAGAGATACTCGAATCCCGTGAGGACCTCAGCTCTATTCGCCGATTCTTCGGTGACCTGGAGGCCCGATACTGGCCCGTAGTAGGGCCATGAACTTTGCTGTTCCGGTTCGACATGCTCCAGGGCCCGGCGGTCGTACCGGCAGGGCCAGGGTTGATTCAAAGTCTTGGTGATCTTTCTGCGCTGCAGGTCAGGGGATCTGCAGGGGGTTCAGGGGGCGGGTGAAGGGCTCGTAGGAGAGGTGGCGGAGTCCGGCGGCGATGCTGTGGTGGCCGTGATCTCGGAGGGTGTTGATCGCCAGGTTGCGCAGGGCGGTCATGTTCTCTGGTCCGTGTCCGGTGCGGACCTTGGAGGCGTCCTCGCGGTAGGCGGTGTCGCGGACGAAGTGGAGTCGGTTCTCGATGGTCCACTGTGCGCGGGCGAGTTCCCCGATGCGTTGAGGTGATGCCTGCTGGTGCGTCAGGTCGGTGAGCACGTAGACGGTTTGTCGGGGCAGCCTTCCTGTCTTTATGTCGGTTCGGTAGCGGGTGATCCGGGCGGCTTGGACTGCGTGGGGGAAGTCCAGGCCCAAGTCGGTGATGGTGAGCGCGCGCACCGCGCGGGTCTCTCGGCGACCGTGCCCGCGTCCGCGCTGGTAGTGGCGGGCGCTCACTTTGGGCCAGGGCAGTGACCGCAGTGCCGCGAACAGCGCCGGCTGGTTGGCCTTTACGACCAGCAGGTAGTGCGCCTGCTTCTGTTCGACCAGGAACCTGGCGTGGGCGCGCTGAGTGTGGAGCGCGTCGGCGGTCACCGTTACCTCGTGCAGGTCGAACGGGGCCAAAAGTGCAGCGAAGCAGGTGATCTCGTTGGTGCGGTCCGGCACCCGCAGTTGTCCGATCGTCTGCCCGCTGCCGGTTACCGCCGCGAGCAGGTGAGCTGCCAGTTCCTGGTCGTGCCGTGAGCCCCGCGCCGCTTTGCCGTCCACGGCCAGCGAAGAGGCACCGTCTGGATCCGCGCCGGTCAGCTCGGCCAGGCCGCCGGGGCAGACCAACGAGATCACGCGGCGGATCGTGGCGGTGCTGGGTGCTACCCGCACGCCGAGCAGGCCGACGGTACGGGCGCCGAGGCGGACCAGCGTGTGCTGGGGAGCGGAGGCGGCCCACTGCCCGATCGCGGCATAGGAGCACGCCCCGGCCAGCACCGCCGCGGCGGCCAGCAACGGCACACTGACCAGGGAGTGCCGCCGGCCTCGACGGCCACGCGGGTCGGGAAGTGCGACCAGTCGCCCCATCAGCGTTCCGGCCCCGCGCTCGGCGCGTGTCGGAGTCTTGGTCAGACAGACGGTGGCAGACTGGCGGCACATCGAAACTCCGGCTGGCGTGGGCGACTTGGCGGTCACCTGGGCCAACCGGAGTTCCGTTGCTTTCGTGGCGGTCTGCCAGCAACGGGCCACGTGCCGCTTGCCTGCAGCTTCACATGATCACCTGGGCCCTGGGCAGGTGCTGCCGCCTCGCGACCATGCAGACGGCGCCTGAACAGCAAGTATTCGCTTGCAGGGACGGGCCACGGCGGTGAGGATCGTCGGTTGTCCAGGTCTTGGGCACCCGGTCGACCATGCCCATCGCGGTGTGTCATTCAAGGAGATCACCATGACAGCCGCGGACATGGCAGACGAGACGTCCTGGTATGCGGTGCGCTGCGTGTTCCAGTGGGATGCCTGGGAGGGCGCACCGTACGAGGAGCGCCTGACGTTGTGGCAGGCCGTCTCGATGGACCAGGCCATCGCCAGGGCCGAGGACGAGGCACGAACCTATGCCGGGGACAACGGCCATCGTTACCTGGAGATGGCCCAGTGCTATCGCCTGGCCACGGCAGGACGGCCGGACGACGGCGACGAGGTCTTCTCGCTCTTGCGCGACAGTCCCCTCGGCAAGGAAGCGTATCTGGACCACTACTTCGATACCGGGCACGAGCACCAGGGCACCCCGACCGAGGACTGACGGCCGCACCGGGTCCGGGCTGCGAAGCATTATGGGGTCAGCCCCCAGCGGATGTGCCCGCTGAGTCGCTGCCCGGCCTCCACCCCACCTGAGTCGATCCTTCCCCCAGGATCGACCTCCTGGATGCCCTCTGACCAGCCGACGGGCTTGATCACCAGGACTTTGAATCAGCCCTGCCGGCAGGGCTGCCGGATAGGGGCTCGAGGAGAGCCCGGTGCTACGGCGATTTGCGTCCACCTCGGGAACCGGCGACGACGCGAATAAGTTGCGTTCACCTTCGTGGTCCGAGCGATAGTCAAGAGTTGTGGATGGGGCCTCCGGTGCGGTGATCTCGGCGGCCGCGAGCCGGGCGTTCTCGCGCACCTTCGAGGCGGTATCGGCGGACAACGGTGCGGCGGTAGCCCCCAGTATGACAACATCAACGCATGGGCATCTTCGACTCCATCGCGCGTGGCCTCGGTAGCCTCCGCCCGCCGTCCGACGCGGAACTCGAAGACGAGCGCGAGGCGCTGCGACAGCGTTACGTATCTAGCGGGGATGCGTGCAGTCCGCCCGCTGTTCGCCCGGCTGGTGGAGGTACGGCCTGACTCATCGGGTCGGTGCCGTCGGTGGAGGTGTCCGCCCCGAGACTCATGCTGACGACTTTGGCGCCACTGTGCGCGGCCCACTCCATGCCTGCGAGCACCCCGGACTCGGTCCCGGAGCCGTCGTATCCGGCGGCCCACGCGGTGGGGGCCCCGATCTGCGGCACGCTCTTGTCGAGGGTGGGGGTGACCTTTCCGTCGAGCCACACCTTCCGCACACCGTCGGCCAGCCGCTTCGCCGTGGCACCGTCCTGCTTGTTCCGCAGCCCTGCCCAGAACCTCTGCGCCTGCTCCGGATCGACCGCCGCGGCCGTGGCCTTGATGGCCGGCAACCGCCGCACCTGCCGGGAGTTGGCCGGCGTCTTCCCCGCCGGGACATCACGGTCGTCCCGGCGGAGGTCCGGCCGCTACTGGACGCCGGCGTAGGATCGACGCGGTCCCGGTCGGGCTGTCGGAGTCGGGGGCGAACGACACCTGGCGGTTGGCACCACTGCCGGTCACCACGACCCGGTCGCCGGTCACCAGTCGCACCGTATGGGCGGAACTCGTCACCTTCGAGGGCTTGAGGACGGACACGGACGAAAGATCGTCCGAGGAAGCGCCCGCCGGAGAGGCGAGGCTTACGGCCAGTAGAGCCGCCAATACCGCCACGGCCGGCAGGGGTCCCTGTCTGAAGGGTCTGTGCATGGTGAGGAAAACTCCTTCGCGTCGGGTGGGCAGGGACGCAACTCTTGCAACTCACCCGCCGCGCATAGGTGAGTTCGTGGCGTGTGCGCGTCAGTGTCCGAGCACGCCAAGGTACCCAACGGGACTTGTATGTCATGGAGTTCAGGTGCACGGCCGCCCGGGAGGCTGCCCGGTCACGACATGACGGTGCCACCACCCCTCCGGGGGTGGTGGCACCGTCATGTCATGCCGTGCGGGGTCAGCTGACGGGGATCGCCCGGGGAAGGGCGGAATCCACGGTGTTGCCGTGCTTGTCCTCGGCCGTCACGCGCACGCCCAGGAAACCACCCGGCTTCAGCGCCGTGTGCGGCGCGAGGAACCGGTACTCACCGTCGTGGCCGAGGATCACGACCTGCTTCCAGGTCGCACCGTTGTCGGAGGTGACCCAGGCGCGGACCTTGCGCAGGCCGTCGACCGCACCGGTGACATCGGCCTTGACCAGCAGCGGGAGGCCGGCGCGTGCCTGGTTCAGGTTGTTCAGCGGCGCGTCGAACGACACGTTGAGGAGGTTCACCGGTGTCGCTGTCTCACCCGTGCCGCCGGCGGTGAAGGTCCACTTGGAGGTGGCCTCGCCGCCCATCGGGAAGATCCCCGCGGAGGTGTAGGTGCGCCGGAGTTCGTACGACGCCTTGTCGGCGTCCGCGAATGTCTTGTCGATCATCGCGCCGGTGCCGGCGACCAGCGTGCCGTTGCGGGAGAGCTGGCTCGTGGACTGGGCGCGCTGCGGGACGTTGAAGTCGCCGAGCTGTGGGGCGAGCCCCTTCGGGTTGACGGCGTCGTCCACCTTCAGCTGGAGACGGGCACCCGTTGCCTGGCCCGTGGTGCGCACCGAGAGCGGTCCGCCGAACCAGGTGTCCTTCGTGGAGGTTTCCGGCTTGTACGTGCAATTGACCGGCGCGTAGTTCATCGCCACGCCGCCCTGGTTGCGGTAGCTGAACCGCATCCAGGTCCTGTCCTCGGCCTGGATGTACTCCGTGCGCTCGCGCGGGACGGTCAGGTAGGACGGCGAGGAGGTGTTGAGGCCGTTCAGCCCGGTCCCGTACGGTGTACTGCCCTCCTGGTAGCGGAGCTTCTCGTTCATACCGCGGTACGTCGTGCGGACCTTGGCGAACTTCTCGATCTCACGGCGGGTCAGCCGGCGCTCGGGATTGTCGGCTACCTCGGTCCGGGCGTAGGCCGCGTCATAGAGCACGGACGTGTCGCCCACGGTGTTGTCACTGTCCGCGTCCGCGAGGCGCCAGCGCTCGTTGAACGCGACCTTGCCGAGGTGGGCCTCGGTGGTCGGAGTGATCCAGAGGGCGTCCTTGGGGAAGGCCCCGTAGGCGCCGCCGGCCAGCATGCTGTGACGGATGCCGTACTGGCCGTCGTCGGTGGTGCGGGACAGGTTGCCCATCATGAACTCGGGGCGGGTGTCCTTGCCTTCGACCGAGGCGGTCCAGCGACGGGCCTTGCGGGCGTCGAAGACGATCTCGTTCGTGCCGGCCTTGAGGTCGGCGCTCACGATCGCGATCTGCTGGATGCCGTCGATGGTCATGCGGATCGTCGCCAGGCCCAAGTAGGTGCCCTCGGGGACCCGCAGGTCACGGGTTCCCTCGGCGCGGACCTCCGCGTTCAGCGAGGCGCCGCTCTCCGCGTTGAGCAGGGAGATCTGGGCGGGGGCGGGCTTGCCCGCGCGGTCGAGCGTGGTGACCTTGACGGACTGTGCCCGGTCCAGGAGTAGCGGGATGCGCAGCGCCTGGCCGCCGCCGTCGGGGAGCGCCGTCAGCGCACCACTGTACGTACCGGTCGGTGTGTCCGTGGCGTCGACGGTCAGGGCGACGTCGGTGGTCTCGCCGGCGCCCAACGTCACGGAGGAGGCGGACAGTTCCAGCATGCCGTCCGGTGGAGTCGAACCGGCGGCGGCCAGCGCGCCCGTGAGGTTCAGGGTGACGGCCGCGTTGCCCTTGTTGGTGAGCTTCACGGTACGGGTCGCGGTGTCGTCGGTAACGTCCAGGTGCCCGAAGTCGACGGCGCCGGTGTCGGCCACGACGGTCTGCCTGAGGGCCGCGGGAAGGTTCACCACGCCGGTGCCGACGTCGTACAGCGACTGACCGCTCTGCGGAGCCGTCGTGGTGCCCATCAGGGTGTGCTTGATCTGGTCCGGGGTCCAGTCGGGGTGCTCCTGCGAGAGCAGGGCCGCGGCGCCCGTGATGTGCGGGGCGGCCATCGACGTACCGGACAGTGCAGTGTACGCGGGGTCGCTCTGGACGGTGCCGAGGTTCGTGCCCGCGGCGCGTGCCGCGACGATGTTGACGCCGGGGGCGGCTATCTCGGGCTTGACCGTGCCGTTGAACGACGGTCCGCGGCTGGAGAACGAGGCGGTTCCGCCCGTGAAGTCCACCGCCGCGACCGACAGGGCGTGCGGGGCGATCGACGGGGCCGACACGGTGCTGATGTTGGGACCGTTGTTGCCCGCCGAGACCACGAACAGGGTGCCGGACGAAGTGGCCAGCGCTTCGAGCGACTGGGTGACCGGATCCTGGCCGTTCGTGGGCCCGCTGCCCAGCGACATGTTGACGACCTTGGCGCCCTGCGCGACGGCCCACTCCATACCGGCGATGACGGACGAGTCCGAACCGGACCCGTCGTCGCCCAGGACCTTGCCGACGATCAGGTCGGCGTCCGGTGCTACGCCGGAGCGCGTACCCGCCGCTCCTGCGCCGCTGCCTGCCACGGTCGCCGCGACGTGCGTGCCGTGGCCCTGCTTGTCGAGCGTGTTGCCGCTGCCCGAGAAGTCCTTGGTCTCGCTGATCCGACCCGCCAGGTCCGCGTGCGTCTGATCGACACCGGTGTCCAGCACGGCGACCTTGACACCCTTGCCCGTGCGGCCGGCCTGCCAGGCGCTGTCGGCGCCGATCTGCGTGAGGTTGCGGTCCAGCGCGTCGGCGTGGACCTTGCCGTCGAGCCAGATGCTCTTGACGCCGTCCAGCGCGTCCTTGCTGTCGAGGGCGTCGCCGACCTCGGCCGCGTCGTCCTTGTCGAGGACCGCCGTGCTCGCCCTGAGGGCGTGGAAGTCCCGCTTGGCGGGCATCAGTCCGTCGCTCGCGAGCGCTTCCGGACGGTCGGCGCCGGTGCGCCGCACGATCAGCGGGAGCGCGTCGACGCGGGAGTCGTCGTAACCGTCCCGGACCAGGCCGTCGACGTTGAACAGTTGCGGGTCCAGGAGTGAGCCGACCTTGCCGATCACATCGCTCGGGTAGAAGTACGCGTCGCCGTCGATGTCCGTACGGGCCAGAACCGTGCCCGGAGCCGAGTCCGCCGCGGGCACCGCGCTGTACGACTTCCGGCCGTCCGGTGTGGTGGTGACCGTCACCCGGTCACCCGTGATGAGCGTGACCGTGTGGTTCACCGACGCGCCGAACGCGGCGGTGGTCGGCTCCGGCACGGGCGTGGCGGTCGCCGTAGGGACAACGGCAGGCGAGCACAGGGCGGCTACGCTGACCGCCGCAACAAGTCTGGCGCGGGCAAAGGGTTTCACGGGGACTCCGGCTTCGGGACGGGGAACGGTGTCGGTGTGCCGTGCACGGGGGGCGGCGGCAGCTTGATGCGGTACGCACTCACATCGCGCGTCTCCTCCTCGGCGAGCAGAGTGGAACCGGTGAGCCGGCACCACTCCCGTACGGAGGAGCGGACCTGAGGGTTGGCACTGTGCAGTTCCAGCACGCTGCCGAGTGGCAGCTCGCACCGGCGCCGCTCCAGCAGACCGAGGATCCGTGACCACGGTTCGCCGCCTGCGTCCACGACGGCACGGACCGAGTCATCCGGACCTGTCGCGTCGGACGACGCGGCGGGCGAGGCAGCACTCATGGGCAGTTCATCCTCGGCGGGCGGGAGCGGGTACACACCCCGCGGGTCGGGGTTGCCCAGACCGTAGGCAACGCCCGTTACCCGCGAATTACCGCTCGGAGCGGCACCTCAGCACCGGGTACGGCCTTGACGCCGGGCACTTGGTCATGGCAACGCCCGGGTAACGGGTGTGGTCTAGCGTCCGCTGCCCGAGGAGAAACACGGCAGGGAACCGGGGTGGGAGATGCGGCGCGCACGACGCCGGAGCAAGGAGACCTCAGATGTCGGACTCGCAGCCCTGGGGGTGACCATGGCCGACGAGGAGCTCTACCGGCACCTGCTGCGCTCCGGCCCGGCGTCCGTCGAGGAGCTGGCCGATGCGCTGCTGGAGCCGCACGCGGAAGTGGCGCGGCAGACCGAGGCGTTGGCTGCACTGCAGCTGGTTGCCCTGACCGCCGGCGAGCCTGAGCGGTGGGTGGCCGCGGCTCCCGACGTGGCGGTCGAGCGGCTCATGGAGTGCCGCCAGCGGGAGCTGAACCGGGCCCGCAGTGGTCTGGCCCGGCTCATGGGCGAGTACAGGTCGGGCCACCGGACGGGTGCGGTGGAAGGTCCGGTCGAGGTGGTCGAGGGCGCGGAGCGATGCAGGCGCCGGTACGCGGAGACCGTGGCGAACACCGCCCGCGAACTCCTCGTGCTCAGCAGACCGCCGTTCGTCATCCACGGTGGTGTCTCCCTCGATGTCCTGAGCATTCTCGACCGGAACGTCCGCTGCCGGTCGATCTACGACCGGCGCGCCCTGGACCTGCCGCACTCGGTCGCCGACATAAGTTCCTACCAGGCCGCGGGCGAGCAGGTACGCGTCGTCGACGAACTCCCCTTGAAGCTGCTGATCTCGGACCGGACGACGGCGCTTCTCCCCGGCGGCGACGACCGGCCCGGCGAGTGGTTCGTGGTCTCCGGCAGCACGCTCGTGGAAGGTCTGGTGTCGTTGTTCGAGCTGCTGTGGGAACGCAGCGTCCCGCTCGTCCCGGTGGAGGCCGAGACCGACGTGACGGAGGCCGGACTGCCGTCGTCCGACATCCAACTGCTCGGCCTGCTGTTCGCCGGGCTCACGGACGCGGCGATCGCCCGCCAGCTCAGTACGAGCGTGCGCACCGTGCAGCGCCGCCTGACCCGCCTGATGGAGCGTGCGGGGGTGGGGAACCGCGCACAGCTCGCCTGGCACGCGGCGCGCGGCGGGTGGCTCACCCCTTAGAAGCCACCTCCGCCATGAACGACAGCTACCGAACCAGCCAAATGAGCCGTCTTCCAAGGCCCTGCCCTGGGGGTGTTCGGGAGGTCGTGGGTCAGCCGGTCGGCTGTTGCGGACTGTCGGGATCACCGGCCGAGTTGTAGCGGAGCAGGTGCGTGGCGAAGAGGGCGAGGTCCTCGGCCGTCCAGTCCGCGAGCCGCTCCTGGTAGGCGGCGCGTCGGCTGGCCTGGGTCGAGGCGAGTGCCTGGGTGCCGGACTCGGTGGGATGAAGCACCTGGATGCGGTGATCGCCCGGATCCGCATGGCGCTCGACCAGGCCCAGTTTCTCCAGGGTGCCGAGCTGCCGGCTGACAGTGGACTTGTCGAGCATGTAGTGCGCCGCCAGATCCGTGGCGCGGCAGCCGTGCTGGTCGTCGATGTGCGCCAGCAAGGTGTACGACACCAGGGGCAGCTCGGGATGGAGCCTGGCCGCGGCGGCGCGCGCCCTGCGGGCGAAGGCGGTCAGTTCGCGCTGGATGACGTCCAGCGACTCTTCGCGTTCTCCGGGGGTGCCTGGCATGCGTCGCCTTCCTCGAGTTCAGTTGTATAGTACAACGGAATGTGAGTTGTAAAAGCCAACCATCTGTCGATCGTCTGGAGAGTTCCGATGTCCACAGGCCCGAGCACCGCTGCCGGCTCCACTTCCGCCGCCCTGCGTCATGTGCTGAGCCACCTCGTCACGCCACTGCTGATGTGTGTGGGCATGGGGCTCGCCTACCTCGGGGCGTTCCACGCCCCGGAACCGCACGATCTGCGGGTGGACGTGGTCGGCTCGGGACCGAGTGCGCAGGTGCTGGCGCAGACCCTCCAGGACAAGGGGCACGGAGCGCTGAGCGTCCGTACGGTCGCGGACCGGGCCGCGGCGGTCGACCACCTGAGGACGCAGGACAGCTACGGCGCCTATGTGCCGGGCCGGAGCCCCGAACTGCTGGTGGCCACGGCGTCCTCCGACACCAGCGCGACCGTGGTGGAGAAGGTCTTCACAGAGGTGGCGGCGGGACAGGGCGCTCCGCTGAAGGTCACGGACACGGCACCCACCGCGGACGGTGACCCGACCGGGCAGGGGATCTTCTTCCTGCTCGTCGCGGTGAGCATCGGCTCGTACGCCTCCGTCGCCGTGATCGGCGGAGCCGGCGGGGTGCTGCCCCTGCGGATCCGGGCGGCGCTGGCCGTTGCCGCCTCGCTGGTGGTGAGCGTGATCGGGGCGGTGTTCGCCGGCCCGCTCTTCGGCCTCGTCGATCACGGGCTCGGGGGGCTGTGGGCGATGGCGTGGCTCTACGCGGCAGGCATTCTGCTGATCGGTGTCGGGCTGCACACCTTCCTCAAGCGGTGGACCACGCTCGGCGTCATGGTGTTGTTCGTCATGCTGAACTTCACCAGCTCCGGCGGCATCTTCCGGCCCGAGATGCAGCCGGGGTTCTTCGGCGCGCTGCACGCGTTCTGGAACGGAGCGGGCTTCGTCGAAGGTGTTCGCAGTCATGTGTACTTCGGCGGGCACGCGCTCGGCGGACATCTGCTGGTGCTCGCCCTCTGGTTCGTGGCCGGCATCGTGGCGATGGCGCTGGCGGGTCTGGCCGAGCGGAAGCGGCGGGGCGCCGGGACGGTCGCCGCGCCGTCGGCGGGAGAACTGCTTGGGGTACAGGCCGGCGCGGAGACAGAAGAGGAGATCGAGGAGGCGGTGGCCGTCTGATGCGGCCGCCTGCCCGAGTCGTCTGACGAGGCCGTCCAACCAGGGCCTTGGCCGGGCCGGACGGTGGGGTTCTCGGCCTGGTCGGGATGCGGGGCGGGCGTTGCCCCCAGGCGTCCCGGTCGGTTGTTCAGTTGTCCCCGGGGCCAGACGGATATCGGCGGACGGCGGCACCGTCATCGGCAGTTGATGCTGGATCGATTTGCTCACCGAGCGAACCGGTCTGCCCCTGTCCGTCGCAATCCCGGGGGCCAGCCTGCACGACAGCCAGGCTCTGATCCCGCTGGTGCAAGGATTACCTCCGATCCGCTCGCGCCGCGGACCGCGGTGCCGCAAGCCCGCAAAGCTCCACGCGGACCAGGGCTACGAGTGCTCCTGCCTGCGGCGATGGTTACGTCAGCGTGGCATTCCGCAACGCATCGCACCCAAGGGAATCGAGCTGTCACAGCGACTGGGACGCCACCGCTGTACCGTCGAACGCACCATGTCGTGGCTCGCCGGCTGTCGCCGTCTCCGCCGCCGCTACGAGCGCAAAGCCAAGCACTTCCTCGCCTTCCCAAGCATCGCCTGCACCCTCATCTGCTACCGCAGACTCCCCAAATGAGATGGACCCGTCACGCGAGAGGGCCGTCGCCCGCATCAGCGGGCGACGGCCCTCCCTTTCACCGTGCGTCGCGGGTTCACGCACGAGGGCCGGACTCCGGTGTACTTCACCGTGAGTCCGGCCCCGTTCACGGCCGCGCGTTGCCGCCGGCCGGCCCCGGCGTTCTGTTCACGTCACTTCGCGACGCGCACCGCGTTGATGACGGTCTGCTCGATGCGACTGCCCGCGGCGTTCTCCCCCTTCACGCGGAGGGAGACCGAAGCGGCCCCCTTCGGAGCCCTCAGCTGCACTGCCGCCGCCCGTGAGGTCGTCTGCGAGGCCGCGCGGTGCCAGGTCTTCCCACCGTCGTACGAGACCTCGACCGACGCGGACCTGAGCGGCGACCGCGAACCGTCGCCGCTGCGGAAGGAGACGGTGAGCTTGTGTGCCGCCAGTGGCTTGACCGAGCTGTCGAGCGCTACTCCCCGGAGGTCGTAGTCGGCGTGGAGCAGGGGAAGCGTGTGCCAGTCGACGCCCTCCGGTTGCGCGGAGTCGAAGGTCCACGCGGTGTGCGTCTCCGTGCTGGTCTGCCACCACGCCTGGGTCCGCTTCGCGTCGAGCTCGAAACGGTACCGGGACTTCTGCGCCGGCAGTCCGGTGATCGTCGCGAACGGGTAGGGCGCGGTACCGATCAGCGTACCGTCGCGGTAGACGCGGAACTCGTCCACATCGCCCTCCGCCATGGAGCTGCCCTCGTAGAAGTGCCCGTCCGGCGAGGCCCACACCGGGATCTGGACGACCATCTCCTCACTGTTCCGCGACGGCGTCATGCCGGTCCCGGGGGCGTAGACGTCGACGGGCGACGTCGGACGTTGTACCGGCTTGAACCACTCCTCCGAAACCTCCTTGCCCGGTGTGTACGGCCGCAGCATGGAGACCATGGAGGCGCCGTTGCCCGGCAGGACGAGGCGCTGCCACTTGGCGTTGTCGGTGTTCACGTACACGTGCTGCGTCGTGCCGAACGCCATGTCGGCGAACGCCCCCGCACCGCGCTGCGAGACGGTGCTGTATCCGAGCCAGCCGTCCTGGTTGTTGCGGATGTCGTCGGGGTTCGCGGCCGGCGAGTAGGTCTTGACCGCGATGTCGGCGAACGTGCGCCGGTCGGGGTCGAAGGTCTGGTCGGCGGCGATGCCGTCGTCCTCACCGCGCACCAGACCGTAGAGGTACGACGGGTTCTTCTCGACGGTGAGCTGGACACGGACCGGGCCCCGAGTGAGGGCCTGGGCCAGCAGGTCGCCCCGGCTCTTCGGGACGCCGAAGACGGGCACCGGGGCGGGGATCGAACCAGGGAGGCGTTCGTCGGCCGAGTTGACCACCATGATCGCGGCGGCGCCGGCCTCGACCAGGTGCGGCAGGACCGTGTACACGTCGGCGGTCCGCCGCACCATCGCCAGCTTGCCCTTGACGTCGACGGCCGCGAGCTCGGCGGCCGATCCGGTGCCTACGTCGGCGACGGTCAGGCGGCGCTTGCCGTCGAAGCGGCCCGAGAAGCTGAACGACTCGGCCTGCAGGTCCATGTCGTCGCGCAACTGCGCCTTGGCGATGATCGGAGGGCTCTGCAGGATCCAGTTGACGTTCGTCCCGAACGTGCCGTCCTTGGGCTTGGCGCTCGGCAGGGCCCACTGGTGGCCACCGGCGCGGCCGAGCACGAAGGTGGAGGAGGCGCCGGTGGACTGCTCTTCGGACCGGCGGCCCACGGAGAGGATCAGGCTGCGCAGTTCGCTGCGCTGGGGTGTCTCCGCCTTGATGGGTCGGGCTTTGCGGCCGTCGGCGGAGACGGCGACGTCCTGCTCGCCCACCTCGATGTCGGGAATCCCGAAAGTGACGAAGTCGCTGTCCTTACGGAGGTGGCCGAAGATCGTGTATCGCCCCGGCTTGACGTGTGCCGTGGCCACACCGTCGGCTCCCACCCGAAGGAACGCCGGCGGGCCCGAGTTGGTGAGATCGCGCAGCGTGACGACGCTGGCGCCGGTCGCGGGAGTTCCGTCAGGCATCAGCCCTGTCAGCGTCACCTTCACCGTGGGCTGTTCGCGGTTCAGCGCCACGGTCGCGTGTGCGGTGACGCCCTCTCCGGTCGCGGTGATGGTGCCCGTGTACGTGCCGTAGGCGGTGGCGAGGTCGGGGGTCATGGTGACGTCCACGTCGGCGCTGCCGCCTGCGGGAACGGTCACGGTCTTGGCGCCCAGGGTCAGCGCGTCGGCGTCCACGGAGCCCGAGCCCGCGTCGAGCGTGAGGTCCGACGTCAGTGCGAGGGTCACCTCCCGGTCGGCGGTGTTGTGGAACGTGACCTTGCGGGTGCTCGGGGCCGCGGAGTCATGGCCGGTGACGGTGCCGAAGGACGCGTTGGTGGCCCAGACGGTCTCGTCCAGAGCGGCCGGGATGTCGACGCGCCCCGAGCCCTCGGCGAAGGCTCCGCCCGCCAGTGTCTTCGCGCTCGACATCAACGCGCCCTTGAGGTCGGCGGCTTTCCACTCGGGGTGGGCCTGGGCGAGGATGGCGGCGGCTCCGGCCACGTGCGGGGTGGCCATCGACGTACCGCTGGCGGTGGTGTACCGGTCGCTGACGGGCGTACCCATGGTGGTTCCGGCCGCCCGCGCCGCGACGATGTCGACTCCGGGGGCTGCGATGTCGGGCTTGAGTGCGTTGTCCCCGAAGCGCGGGCCCCGGCTGGAGAACGAGGCGAGCTGGTCCTGCTTGTCGACGGCGGCGACGGTCAGCGCCGCATCGGCGGAGCCGGGCGATCCGATCGTGGTCTGGTCGGGGCCGGTGTTGCCGGCCGCGATCACGAACAGCGTGCCCGTCTCGGCGGTGAGCTCGTCCACGGCGGCACTGAGCGGATCGGTGCCGTCGGAGGGCTCGTCGGAGCCCAGGCTCATGCTGACGACCCTGGCGCCGCTGTGCGCGGCCCACTCCATGCCGGCGAGGACCATTGAGTCGGTGCCCGACCCCTTGTCGTTCAGGACCTTTCCGACGAGCAGCTCCGCACCCGGCGCGACGCCCTTTTCCTTTCCTTCGGAGGCGGCTCCCGAGCCGATGATCGTGGACGCGACGTGTGTGCCGTGACCGTGGTGGTCGACCGCGTCGTCGGCGTCGCTGAAGTTTCGGGCCTCGCTGACCCGTCCTGCCAGGTCGGGATGGGTCTGGTCCACCCCGGTGTCCAGCACGGCGACCTTGACCCCGGTGCCGTCCTTGCCCGCCGCCCAGGCCTCGGGAGCGCCGATCTGCGCAACGCTGTCGGCCAGGGTGGCCTTCACCTTGCCGTCCAGCCAGACCTTCTCGACGCCGGTGGCAAGCTTCTTGGCCGAGGCGCCCTTCTGCTTCGACCGCAGCCCGGACCAGAACGTACCGGTGTGGCCCGGTGCGACGTGTGTCGCGGCCGACTTCAGCGCGCGCAGCTTGTGCACCTTCCCGGCACCCTGCGGGAGCGGCACGTCCGCTGTGCTGCCCTGGACGATCAGCGGCAGTTCGGCGCCGTTGTCGTAGCCCTGCGCGATCAGCGCGTCGATGTCGAACAGGCGGGGGTCGAGGCTTCCGGCGTCGAGGAGCGGGCGCACCTCGTCGGGGATCACGGTGATCTGGTTACCGGTCTGGTCGATGCGCGCGATGCCGTCGGGGCTGTCCGCGTCGGGCTTGAAGGACACGATCTGTTCGGCGCCGGTGCCGGTGACCACGACGGTGTCACCGGTGATGAGACGGACGGTGTGGATGGCCGTCGACGTCGAGGGGCTCAGGGCGCTCACCCCGGGTTCTCGCGCAGAGTCGGCTCCGAGGGCGGCGGGCGCCGTGGTGCCTATCAGCGCGGCGAGCGCGACGGCTGTCGATGCTCTGAGTATGGGTCGGTGCATGGCAGTGATGTCTCCTGTAGGAAAGAGTGGCCGGGGCCGCACACCCACTGCGGGGCACGGCCTCGGACGGTCGTCGGGAAGCGAATCGCTCACGCCTGTGGGTCGGGCGAGGTCATGCAGGTGAATGCGCGGTGCGGTTCGCCGTGCGCACGCACGTGGCGAGGGCCGCTCAACGACCCCGGATCGCAGCCGATGTGGCGGCTGATCCGGGAGGAACGGTTCCAGTTCGGCGCCGCTCCGTACAGACATTCCGCTGGCACGTCGGCGTCAGTGACCTCAACACGCCACCTGATGCGCTTCTGCTCAGGTCCACGGGCTCTCGCGTCCCGGCGGCTACCCGCGAACCCTGCGTACTGGCGACAGCGAGGGTTCTCAGCATCATTCGGCCGCCGGCTGGGATGTACGGCCGTGGGCCAGGCCTGTGGAGTCCACGGCCGCGGTGTCGTCAGCAGCGGGTGCGGTGGACGTCCCGGGTCACCAGGCTGGTGTCGCCGAACGTCGAGTCGAGCCATAGGACCCGTCGGCCCTCACCCAGGACCGGTGCCTCCTGCGCGCCGGGGTTGCAGCTCACCGGTTCGGCGGTCCCGCCCTTGACCGGCATGATCCACAGATTGGGCAGCATGTCCTCGGTGGCGGTGTCCGAGGTGTAGTAGCCGCGGTAGTCGCTGTAGACCAGCCACTTGTCGTTCACCGTGATCTGGGGTGCGAAGGGGGTGTCGGGAGTGCCCTGGGGGACGAGCACCCGGTCGTCACCGCCGTCGGCATCGGCGCTGCGGAGCTGGAGGTCCTCGTCGAAGTCCGTCTCCGACCAGACGACCCGGGTGCCGTTGGTGTCCACCTGCACCGCGTATGCCATCGGGTTGCCGGAGGGGTCCTTGCCCGCGGGCAGGATCGTGCGGCGGTCGGTGGCCAGGTCGTACGTCGCTGCGTTGCGGCCGTTGAAGGAGCCCGCCACGTGGATGTAGGCGATCGTGTCGCCGGAGATCCGGGGGAAGTAGCCCTGGACCCTCTGATCAGGAGTGAGGTTGGTGACCGGCGCGTCGCCGGACTTCACGAACAGGTCGTTGTGGTCGCCCGTTCCGCCCAGGGGTTCGTCCCCGCTCCACACGAACGTGTCACCGGAGACATCGGCGTTGCCCTGCATGCCGCCACCGGGGTGCAGGGCGGTGACCGTACCGCCGTCGAACGAGCCGCGGACGACATCGGCGTTCACCCAGTACGGGTTGACCCGGGTCAGCCGGGTCCACACCACGGTGTCGCCGCTGATCCGCGGAGCGGTGTTGCCGATGACGCCGTTCACCGTCCTGGACCCCGTGATGGGCTCCGAGATGACCCGGGTCCGTGTGCTGCCCAGGGTGCCGACCCTGATCTGCGGGTCACCCGTGACGGGGTCCGTCTCACCGATCACCCAACGCTTGCCGTCCACGTCCGGGGCGCCGCTCGCCTGTACGCCGCTCAGCACGGTCCGGGAGTCGTGCGGCAGGCGCTGCTGCCAGGACCTGGTGATGCCGTGAGCGTCGAATGCCTTTAATATGGAGACGAGTTCACGCTGACTCGAGCCGAGGGACCGGGCCGCGTCGAGGACCGCCAGCCGGCCCGCGTAGAAGTCGGTGAACGGGGTGAAGTACTGGGTGAGCGCGGTGTAGATGATCTTGTCGGCGGTCTTCGGGTCGAGCTTCTCCCTGATGTCCCACAGGGCTCCGGAGAAGATGGTCGAGTTGAGGTGCACTCCGCCGTTGTCCACATCGGGCGGCAGCGACAGGTAGTCGCGCTCGGCCCTGCGGCCGTCGTTCATGTCGCGCAGCGCGCACTCCTGCGGGGAGGTCCCCGGGCAGAGGTCCTCTCCCAGGAGTCCGGCGGCCGGATCGCCCATGGGGGTACGGGAGTCGGTGACGTCGATGGCGTTTCCGAAGTAGTCGGAGACGGCCTCGTTGATGGCGCCGGACTGCTGGAGGTAGATCAGTCCTCCGGAGTGATCGGTGACGCCGTGGGTCATCTCGTGGCCCACGACGTCGAGGTCCGCGGCGAAGGACCGTCCGTTGGACGACCGGCCGTAGACCATCTTCGTGCCGTCCCAGAAGGCGTTGTCGAACGGGCGGCCCCCGTAGGTGACGTCGACGACCGAGCTCATGGAGCCGCCCTTGCCGTCGATGCCGTCGCGGCCGAGGGAACGGTAGAAGTCGTACACCTGGCCCGCGCCCCAGTGGGCGTCCACCGCACCGGAGTCGGTGTTCGTGCCGTCGAAGTGTGCGGCGCCCGAGAGGGCGAGCTTGGCATCGGAGGGCATCGTGCCCTGGTACTTGGCGATGCTTGCCCCCGCCGCGTCGTAAGTGAGGATCTCGCCGCCCCGACCGGCCCACATGGGCTTGGAACGGTCGCGCAGCTCATACCCGCTGTCCGTGTCGTACACCGCGAGGGGCTTGGTCACGCCCTGCTGGTCCACACCGGTGCCGTCGGCCGGGCCCGCCTGCTGAAGATTGTCGTAGCCGAGCGCGAGGGTGCCGTGGTGAGCGTCCAGGTACACCTCGCGGCGGCTGGGCTTGCCTGCCGGAGTCAGCCCGGTGACGGTCAGGTGGTAGGCGAGCGTGCCGGTTCCGTCGGGAAGGACCACGAGCCCGTGTCCCTCGGTCTCGCGCGTGCCGTCCGTGTACGGGGTGGTGTCCACGAACGGGAGGAGGCTGATGGCCGCCTGCTCGGTGAAGGCCGGTTCGGTGTCCACGGTCAGATCGGTGAAGAGCGATCCGGCGGCGCTGGTGACGCCCGACGTGTCCGCGTGCACGAGATACGTGCCGCCGAGCACAGGAACACCGTGGTGGCGCTGGATGAAACGGACGGTCGTGGTGTCTCCGGCCACGGACGTTCCCGCGGCGGCGAGGCCGAGGCCACGTGCGTGGTACACGTCCTCATGGTCGGCAAGATGCCGACGGGCCCGCTCCTGCGGGGAGGCAGAGGCGGTCGGGGTCTCGCCTTCCAGACCCGTGACGTGGGTGGGCGTACGGGAGTTCAGACCGGCGATGATGTCCGGCGGTGGCTCGTCGGCTGCGGCAGAGATACCCCCGAATGCGAGGGGCACAGCGAATGCGGCGGCCATACCGGCACCGGCAAGGCGTCTGAGACGCATGGCTTTTCGGCCTCCAGGTCGGGAACAGTTGCCGCACGTTAGGCAGCCGCCGTTACCCGGCGATTACCAGCGCCGCTCCATGGAGGCCGACGAAAGGAGGGGGCGGGCCGTCGCTCGATCCGTGCCCCTGGAGCGTCGCGTCCGCCGCAGGCACTCTGATCCGCCCGCGCCGACGCTCGGCTGGAAGCCCCAGCCGAGCGTCGGCACAAGCTGTTCGCGGCCTGATCAGCGTAAACACGTGTTGCGACAACCCCTGGGAACCGTCCTTCGGCGGAGAGACGGTGCCGTTTGTGCCAGCAGGGTCAGTCCAGGGCGTACGCCCGCTTGATGGTCTGCGTCGTGCGGTTGCCCGCGTCGTCCCACACCTCGACGCGCAGGGCCACGAATCCGTTGGTCTCCGCACGACTCGGGTGGCGGACGCTCACGCGGTGGCTCCCGTCGTCGCCGACCCGCACGTCGGCGTCACGCCAGGTGGCGCCGTCGTCGTAGGAGACGGAGACCTTGGCACCGGTGATGTCCTTGTCCCCGGTGTATCCGGCCTGGCGGGAGGTGGTGAGTGTGAATCCGAACCGCTTGCCCGCCTCAGCCCGGTTGAACACGTCCACCGGCACGTCGAAGCCGGTGAGGATCACCGGCAGGGTCGAGCAGTCCGTCGGAGCCCCGTACGCGGCGCGGCACTCCTCGGACTGGACACCCTTCGGCGCGGCCGAGCGGAACGTCCAGGCCGTCTTCTGCTCCGTGCCGAGCCGGACGCCCGAGCCCAGGGCCCGGGTGACGTCGTACTCCATCCGGTAGCTGGCTTCCTCGGGAACGAGCAGCTCCGCGAGGTTGTCGATCTTTGTGTCGTTGCGGTAGTAGCGAGCCGTCATCGCCGTCGCGCCGTACATCCCCCAGTGCGATGACTCGGAGTCTCCGGCAGTCGTGTAGGCGAAGGTGATCCGCTCCGGGGTGCGGCAGAACGCGCACGGCGTGAGCTGCGGCGTCGCGGCGTGCACGGGCCCGCGGTACCAGTCCCGCTCGCGATTCTGACCGGCCTTGAAGGAGGCGACGGGCTCGCGCATCTCGGTGCCCGGCCGACCGGAGTTGACGGACTGCTGGTACGTCATGCCGGGCGCGTACACGTAGTCCTGCCGGGTGGCGGGGGCGTTCAGGTAGGCCTTGGTGCGGAAGGCATAACCGCCCCACGGGTGCCAGGCGCTCATCGTCTCGTTGGCGAGGCGTGGTTCGAGGTCGCTGTAGAAGTGGTTCTCCGTGACGGCGTACTGCTTCCTGTAGGTGGTCATGACGGGCTTTGCGGGCAGGGCGCCCTGGAAGGCAAGCGGGACGAGGTAGGTGAAGCGGCTCTCGGCACGCGTGGCCACCTCCACCGTGACGGGCCTGCGGGCCAGTTCGCGCAGCAACTGCCGGCTGGAGGCCCGGGTGGTCGCGAAGACGGGGATCCTGCGGCCCTCGGTGTCCGTGATCGCCCCGGAACCCGGTTCGGTACGGGCGATCAGCACACCGGCCGCACCCTTGGCCACCGCCGTGTCGACGAGCTTCGACACGTCGACGGCCATGGTGGTGACCACGGCCAGCCGGCCGCGTACATCGCGTCCGGAGTATTCGGCGTCCGAACCGCCGCCTACCGGGACCGACTTGAGGTGGTGTGAGGTGTCCTTCCGCATGCCCAGCGCCGGCGTCACGATGTTCAGGCGGTCCGAGCCCGGCAGGTCCGCCTCGGCGGTGACGAGTGGGTCACGGAGGCCGGTGTCCCGGCCGAAGGTGAGCGTGCCCGTCTCGGCCGTCGACTCCGACGGGATGACGCCTTCGGTGACGACCCGGTCTCCGGCGAGGCCGTAGCTGGTCAGCGAGCCGACGAAGTTCCCCGGACGGGTACGCGTCAGCGACGTCGAGTACCAGGAGTCGGCCGTCGGCCGCTTCTCGTCGGCCACATGCGCCCTCACATCGGCCGCCTTGCGGGCGTCGATGCTGAACTCCATGTCCTTGGCCAGGTCGATTTCGGGCTCGGCGTAGAAGTCGGAGGCGGACTCCGTGCCGTTCACGTCCGTACGGAGCCGGGCGATCACCGAGTAGCGGCCCTTGGGAACGGTGACGGAGTACGAGTCCTGGTTCTGCAGAGTCGCGCTGCGGAACACGACGTCGTCCGTGACCATGTCGAACACCTGGATCGTCGCCAGCGCGGGCGCCTTGCCGTTGCGGTCGGCCAGGTGCACCGTGACATCCGCCTGCGGGGCCCACCTGATGTAGCCGACCGCCGTGACGAGTCGGACGCCGTCGGCGGTGGCGTGCACGAAGCCACTGTGGTAGCTGAAAGCCCCGAGGAACTGGTCGACGGAGAGCGTCACATCGGCGGCACCGTGCGCGGGCACGGTGACGGTGCCGGAGGAGAGGCGGACCTCGTCCTCGACCGTGTCGACACCGCGGTCCATGTCGAGCCCGAGCGAGAGTGTGACGTCCTTGTCGCCGATGTTGGTGTAGGTGAGGGTGCGGTTGAGGGGATCCGTCGGCGTGTCGGAGGCGATGAACGTCCCGAAGTCGGCCTTGGCGCTGGCGAAGACCGTCGACCTGATGCCGTTGGTGAGGTCGACGCGGCCCGCGCCCTCTTCGAAGGGGGTGACCACGGGGAGGTTCTTCGCGGTGCTGGCCAGGGCGTTCTTGAGCTGCTCGCCGGTCATGTCCGGGTGCTTCTGCGCCATGAGCGCGGCGGCGCCCGCGACATGCGGGGTCGCCATCGAGGTGCCGCTGAGCGTCGTGTAGTGGTCGTCGACCGGCGTGCCCAGGGTGGTACCGGCGGCGCGCGCGGCGACGATGTCGACGCCCGGCGCGGAGATCTCGGGCTTCAGCGACCCGCCGCTGTTGCCGGGCCCCCGGCTGGAGAAGTACGCCATCTTGTCGTCGCGGTCGACGGCGCCGACGGTCAGCGCCTTGGCTGCCAGGCCGGGTGATCTGACTGTGCCGGCAGCGGGTCCGGCGTTGCCGGCGGCGATGACGAACAGCGTGCCGTACTGCGCGCTGAGCCGGTTGACGGCCTGGCTCAGGACGTCGTTGGGGGTGCCGTCGCCGCCGAGGCTCATGCTGACGATGTCGGCACCCTGTGCCGCGGCCCACTCCATACCGGCGAGCACCCACGAGTCCTCACCGGAACCGACGTTGCTGAGGACCTTTCCGACGAGCAGGTCGGCGCCGGGCGCGACACCCTTGCGCAGTCCGCCGGACGCGGCACCCGAGCCGACGATGGTCGACGCGACGTGCGTGCCGTGCCCCTGCTTGTCAGTGACGGTCTCGGTCGGTACGAAGCTCTCCGAGGCAGAGATCCTGCCTGCCAGGTCGGGGTGGTCGAGGTCGGCCCCGGTGTCGAGGACGGCGACCTTCACACCCTTGCCGTCGTACCCGGCGGCCCATGCGTCGGGTGCGCCTATCTGCGGCACGCTCTTCTCGAGGAGCGGCTTGACCTGCTGGTCGAGCCACACCTTCTTGATTTCGCGGGCGGCTTTCGCGGGCTGGTCGCCGCCGGTACCGAGTGCGTCGAAGAACTCGTCCGTGTCCTTCTTGCCGAGAGTGGTGGCCGCCGCGGCGATGGACGTGAGGGGACGTGCGCTCGCGTCGGCGAGCGTCTCGGTCCGCGTGTCGAGCGTGCGGGCGGACGGCTTGTCCTTGTAACTGACGATGACGGGGATGGTGGCGCGGTGGGCGTCGTCGTATCCGGCGGCTATCAGCCCCGTGACGTTGAAGAGTTCACGGTCGAGCTTGCCGGAGGCGATGCCGCCCAGTGCGCTGTCCGGGTAGACGTACACGTCGCCGTCGGGCGTCGTCTCACTCTGGAACGACGTGGCCTGCCGGTCCCCGGGGGCGGCCGTCACCGACGTACGGCCGCCCGCCGTGGTGACGTTGACGGTGTCGCCGGTGAGCAGGGTGACGGCGGCCGTGGTCGACCTGGCGGCAGTGGAGGGACTTCGGTCCGTTCCGTAGGCATGCCCCGCGGGCTCGGCCGCGGCGGGTGTCACCGGGCTGATCGCCGAGACCGCGATCGTTGCGGCGACTGCGGCACTGCCGAGCGCCGCGCGCACCGGTCTTCTACGTGTTGGTCGCATGATGAGGTTGTCTCCGGTTCAGTTGCAGTCGGGACCAGGATGCTTGCGGATGTCACGGCCACTGGCGACAGATCCGAGTGGCCGGGTTGTGCCAATGACGCAAGTGCGCCGTGCTGCTCGAGTCCCGAAGTGGCACGCGGGGTGCGACTGCTCGCGCGGGAGGGCCCGGGTGCCGCACTCGGGTAATGACGGGGTAACGCGGGCTTCGTACCGTCTGCCTCCACGTGGTCGTCCGATGCGGGGAGGAACGTCGTGGAATCGGCGGAAGCACCCGTTGTCACCGTCCGCGTTCTCGGCGGATTCCGGGTCGAGTGCCAGGGACGGGAACTGCATCCCGACCGGTGGGTGCGGCTCAGTTCGCGACGCCTGCTGAAAGCCATGGCGCTCGCCGAGGGGACTCGCATGCACCGGACGCGGCTGGCCGCGATGCTGTGGCCCGGTGCCGCACCCCGAGCCGCGGCCGGAAGTCTCCGCGTGGCGCTGCACGCCGTACGCCGCACGCTGGAGCCGGAACTGACGGAGGGCAGACGTTCGGCCTACGTCCTGTCGCACCGGGACGGGTCGGTCTCCCTCGCCGAAGGCCGCGTGGAGGTCGATCTCGGGTCCGCCCTCGCGATCGCCTCGGAGGCGCCGCAGCATGCGGCCCGCGCTCTCCTGGCCGAGGTGCTCCCCGACGACGGGCACGAACCCTTCGTCCTGGCGGCCCGTCGTGCCCACGCCGAGCTGCGGCGCAGGACGGCTCTGGCCTGTGCCGCCCGGCTGCCGGAACGCGAGCTGATCCGCCTCCTGAGGGACGTGCTCCTCATTGATCCGCTCGCGGGAGAGGTGTGCCAGACGCTCCTCGACCGCCTGATCGCGGCGGAGCGCCCCGGAGAGGCGGTGCGCCAGTACCACACGTATCGCGGGGCTCTGCTCGACGCCTGCGGCATGGAGCCCGACCCGCCCTTGCGGGAACTGTTCGCACAGGCCCAGGCCGCGTCCACTGCCCTGCCGCCGCCCCGCGAGGAGGTCCGCCGGACTCCCCTGGTCGGTCGTGACGCCGAGCTGGCCTTCCTGACGAGGCCGCCGGGCCCCGGCGCTTCCCGGGTCGTCGCGGTCACCGGTGAACCCGGTATCGGGCTGACCCGCCTCCTCGATGAGACCGCCTCACATCTGAGGCGGGGAAAGGCCGTCCACGTCCTGCGCGCGAACCCCGCGGACGGGCCCGCGGACGGGCCGTTCGCCGCGGTCCTCGCTGCCGTCGACGCCGGTGTGGCACGGCTGACCCCAGGGGCACGCACCGCCCTGGCTGCGGCACACCCCGGCGCGGCGGCCGTTCTGCCGGCCTTGGACGGAGCCATGGGCCGGGCAACACCCGGAACAGCCTCGGACATTCACGCGCTGGTCGGGACGCTGGCCCGCCGTCTCCCTGTTGTGTGGCTCCTCGACGACCTTCACCAGGCCTCCGCGCCCGCCCTGCGGATGATGGGGAACCTGATCCGTAGGGCGGCCGGACTTCCCGTCCGGTTCGTGTTCTCCCACCGGTTCGCCGGACTGCGGCCACCGCGGGTGCTGGCGGCCGCGCACCCCCTCGTCCTGCGCAGACTCACCCGCGACCAGTGCGTCCTGATGGCCCGTGACCCGGCCGGAGGACACGTCATGTATCTCGCTTCCCGGGGAAACCCGTTGTGCGCGGTGGAGCCGGGGCGTGTGCGGCAGCGGCTGGCACGTGAACCGGCCGCGGTGGTCGAGGTCGTCGACAGGCTGTCGGCGCATTCCGACGGCCTTTCCTACGTAGCTCTGGTGCGGGAGATCGAGCCGGGCCGGAGAACCGGCTTCCTGCAGGGCCTCGAGCAGGCTCTCCGTACGGGATGGGTGGTCGCTGGACGGGGAGCGGCCGGCCCGCACTACGAGGTCGCCCTGCCCGCCGCGCGAGCGGTGACCGAACCGACGAGGGACGAACGGCCCGAAGCGGAGCCTGCGCAAGGCGCGGGCTCCGAGCCCGTACCCGCGGTGGCGGAGACGGTCCGGATGCTGGTCTCGGCCCGGCCTCCTCTCCAGGCGGACGAGCCCGCCTCCCATTCCCCGCCGCGCGATGTCAGTGGCCTTCGGGCCAATGGGACCACCCTTGTCGTGCCGCGTACCAGCCCAGCTGCATACGTGTCGACGCGCCCGCCCGGTCCATCAGTGCCTTGACCCGGCGCAGGACCGTCCTCCTCCCCAGGCCCAGGTGACGGGCGATACCGTCGTCGGTCAACCCGCTGAGCAGGAGGGTGAGTAACTGGGCGTCCTCCTCGAACAGTTCGCCGGCAGACAGTTCGCGGCCGGGGGGACGGCCGGCCAGAGCGGCCAGGGAGATACCGGTGTCCCAGAACCGTTCGAACAGGGCGATCAGGCCGCTGAGCAGGGGACTCGGGCGCACCAGTACCGAGCCGAGGCCGCCCGGGGCATCGTCGTTCGACGCGGGGAGGATCGCCAGTTCCCGGTCGACGATCATCAGTTTCATGGGGAGAACGGGACCCGACCTCGCCTCCTCGCCCGCCTCGACGTAGCGGCTGATCCGGACGATCGCGCTGGGCGCCTCCAGGGCCCGGGGGTCGTACAGAGTGCGGTAGCGCACACCGGCCGACAACTGCTCCAGCTCCCGGACGTTTGACGCTCGAGCGTCGCCGCCGTGCCGGATGACGTACGGCGGCACATCGAAGATGAGGACCTCGTCACGTGCTTTGCTCTGGATCTGGTCGACACGCTGGGCGACCGCCTCGTCCGGCGTGAACTCGACGGACAGGTCCGTGTCCGGTCCGTGGGCGGGCGCCGGGTGGGCGAGGGCGAGCCGGCTCAGCGCCGCGTGAGCGGTGTGCACCTCCTGCAGCCGCCGCAGCAACAGGACTTCGCCCGCGATGTCCGGTGGGGACGCGATGACACGGGGCTGTGCGCCGGCCGTGCGGCTCAGCAGGCCGAGATCCGTCAGATTCGTCAGTACCGCCTCTACCCGCTCCGCCGCCAGCCCGACGAGGCCGGGCAGGCGGCGGATCTCACACGGGCCCGTGCGTATCAGCTCGCTGTAGACGCGGGTCTCTTCCTCCGAAAGTCCGAGTGCTTCGAGCACGACAACCCCTCCGTGTCAGGTGCCTTCGTGAGGAGCCTCGGGGCTGCCGGGCGCGTACGGAACCATGCCGTCCGTGTCGGGTGCGCACAGTAACGCTCGAGTAACACCAAGGTGGCCCCCTGCCTGTCGTCAGGCATCGAGCGGGTGGTTATGGTGTGCGCCATGTCAGGACCCGCCCGATTCCCCGCCGCCGCGCAGCTGTCGCTGAACCTCCTCGGCGGGTTCACGGCGGTGCGCGACGACGACGTGGACATACCCCGGCGATGGCGGCGCAGCACGGCCCAGACTCTGGTGAAGCTCCTCGCGGTGGCCCCCGGCCTGCGGCGGCACCGCGAAGAGGTGATGGAGCTGCTCTGGCCGGGTGTGTCCATGGAAGCGGCCGCCAGGAACCTCCGCGTCACCCTGCACGCCGCCCGGCACGCGCTGGAGCCGGAACTCGCTCCCCGCACCCCGTCTTCGTTCCTCCTGACCGAAGGCGACCTGCTGCTGCTCCCGGCCGACCGGGTGCGGGTGGACGTGGACGAGGCCGAGGAAGCGGCCCGTTCCGCCCTTGCCTCCGGCGATGTACGGGCGCTCGATACCGTTCTGGTTGTCTTGGGCCACGAACTTCTGCCGGAGGACCGGTACGCCGACTGGGCGGGCGAACGACGGCGGCGCCTCGACGTCCTGCGCGAGCGGCTCGTCAAGGCACTCGCCGAACGACTCCTGGCCGACGACCGGACGGACGAAGCGGTCGCCGTGCTCCAGGTGGCGGTGGACCGCACCCCGACCGACGAGGCCCTCCACCTGCTGCTGGCCCGCACATGGTGCGCCATGGGCCGGCCGCGTCAGGCCATTCGTCAGTACCACGCCTGCCGTGAGGCCCTCGCCGACGAACTGGGCACCCGTCCCGGCGCCGGCCTCGAAAGCGTGCACCGCGCCGCCCTGGCGGCCCTCGACACACTCGGGACCGCGTCGGTCGCCCGCCCCGCCACGAACTCCGTGCCGCTGCCCGCGGCCATCCGCCGCCCTGAGCGGCTCCCGCTCTTCGGCCGGGAGCGCCCGCTCGACCTCCTCGTCCGGCACGCCATGTCCGGCCCTGACGAGACTCCGCTCGTCGTGGTGCGCGGAGAGGCGGGAATCGGGAAGACCCGGCTTGTCGCGGAAGCGGCCCGCCGAGCTGCCGCGGAGGGCGTCCGCGTGCTGTGGGGCACGGGACACGAGGCCGAAGGCCAGACACCGTACGGCGTCTTCGCCGACGCGCTCGACGGCCACCTCGCGCAGTACGGCGCTGACGAACGGTCCCGGCTCAGCGCCGAGCACGTCGGTCTCGCCGCCCTCGTACCTTCGCTGGGCGCCGCACCGCCCGCCGCCGCGAGCCCGGAGGAGGAGCGGGCCAGGCTGTTCCGCGCCGTCGACGGAGTGCTCACCGACCTCGCGGCGGACCGGCCGGTTCTCGTCGTCCTGGACGACCTGCACGCCGCCGACCCCGGGTCGCTCGGGCTCCTGCACCACCTGGTGCGGACGGGGCAGGGCCGGCGCCGACGGTTCATCGCCACGTACCGGGACGAGATGCTCGCGGCGGACGACCCGCGCCGACAGGTCCTCGACGGCATCGTCCGTCAGCGCATGGCGGTCGATATCGACCTTCTCCGGCTGAGCCGCGCCGACTGCGCGGGACTCGCCACCGCGGCGTCGGACCTCGCCGGACGAGCCACCGACCGCAGAGCCGCCTCGCGCCTCTTCCGGCTCTCACTCGGCAATCCGCTCTTCGCCCTGGAACTGGCCACCAGCCCGGACGGGGACCTGGAACGCCTGGCGCCGGCCCACCCGACGCCGGCCGAGCCCGGCACGGACGCCGTTCCGGACAGCATCCGCCAACTCGTCCGCGGCCGGCTCGCCCGTCTGCCCGAGGACGCGCGGCGCGCACTGAGCGCCCTGTCGGTCGCGGTGGGGGCCGCCGTCTCGCTCGTCGAGATCGAGACCGTGGCGGCTGACGGCCTCCACCCGCCTCTCACCGGACCCGAGGTGACGACAGCACTGGACGCCGCACTGGACGCAGGCGTCATCGAGGAGCGGGACGTCGTCCTCGGCGGAAGATCCGCACTCGGCTACGCCTTCCGGCACCCCCTGGTGCGACTCGCATGCGCCGAGCAACTGAGCCGGGCGAGCCGCAGGAGGATCCACCAGAGCTACGCCGACGTCCTGCTGCGCCTGCGCCCGGACGCCGTCGACGCGCTGGCCCACCACATGTCGGTGGCCCAGGACCCCCGCGCACCCCTCCAGTTGCGGGCGGCCGCCGACCGTGCGGCCGCCCTCTACGCCAACGACAGCGCCTGCGTCTACTACCAGGAGCTGCTGGCATGCCTCGACGCGACCGACCCCGCCGCGGCACCCGAAGCGCGGCTGGCCTGGGGCCGGGTGCTGTGGCGGGCAGCCCGCTACGCCGAGGCCGAAGACGTACTCCGACGCGCCTACGACGACCTCATGACGGCAGCGGACCACGTCGGAGCCCTGCGGGCCGCGGTGTCCCTGGCCGAGGCGCTCGGGCGCGCCGGGCGCCCTCTGGACGGTCTCGCCGTCCTTGCGGCAGCGCCCGAATCGCCCCGGTCCGCGGCGGCCGACCGCGCCCGCCGGGAGCTCGCTGTGGGCGCCCTCAGTTTCTACGCCGGGCGCTACGACGACACGCTGGCTGCCCTGGACCGTGCCGAAGGGGAGACCGCCGACCTCGCAAGCCGCGACCGCTTGCCCCTCCTCGCGCGTCTGTTCACGATCCGCGCCGCCGCGCAGCTCGTCTCGGGACGGCTCATCGAGAGCCGTGAGGCCGCCCAAGAAGCCCTGCGCGCCGCCGAGAAGAGCGATGACGCCACCCTGCTCTCCAGCGCCCTGTCCGTCGTAGGCGAACTGGCACGCGAAGAGGGACGGCTGGACGCGGCGCGGGACATCGCGCGGCGCGCCGTGTCCACGGCCAGGCGGACGGGGGACCCGACCCTGCTCGCCTTCGACCAGAGCAATCTCGCCGGTGCGGAGCTCCTCGCGGGCGACCAGGTGCGTGCCGCGGCACTGGCCGACGCCGCTGTCCGACTGGCCCGTTCGCTGGGCTCTTCGTGGGTGCTGCCCTACGCCCTGGTGGTGCTCGCCGAGGTGGAACTGCGGTGCGGGCGCCTGCCGCAGGCGGAGGCGGCGCTCGGCGAATGCGCCGAAGCCGTCGCGCTCACGAGGGATCCGCAGGTGCTCGACGGCATGCGACGGCTGTCGGAGGAGCTCGCCGCAGCCTGGACCCGGCGGTCCGGGTGAGGGAGTGCGCCGGCGGTGGTGCCGATTTGATGGCGCCGTTCCATGGACAGGTATTCACCGGCGAGACGGCGCGGGAACCGGCCCCGGCTGCGGCCGTCGCTCCATGCTCACCCTCAATGGCCGGCTTCCGGCCACCCTCCCGCCCGACCTCGTGGACCTCACCCCGGCCGAGATCCGCCGTCTACTGGCAACTGCCCACCCCTGTCCACCCTCTACCGCCCCGGCTGTCCTCCCCCGACCGGCCGGGGCTTTCTCCAAGGGCTGTCGTCCCCGTGCTGCGGCTCCTCCGGAGTGGGGATGTGGGCGTGCGGACGCCGGCAACGGCGAACGCCCGGCGGCACGACCGCCGGCGCGCTTCGAAGGCGTCGGGGGAGGACCCCGACGCCTTCGTGTCGTTGTCCTATCCTTGGCGGCGCCGGCGGATCATCAGCAGAGTGCCGAGCCCGACGCAGCAGACCGCGATGGCGGCGAGTAGGCCCAACGGGCGGTCACCGCTGCCGGTGTCGGGGAGCATGTCGTGCGGGTGGGGGTGCGGGTGCGGTGGAACGGGGCCCGTGTGGGTCGGCGTCGGGGTCGGAGTGGGGGTCGGGGTCGGAGTGGGGGTCGGGGTCGGAGTGGGGGTCGGACTGGGCCCGGCCTTCACGAGGACGGTCTCCGCCTGAAGGCCGAGGCCATGGCCCACGGGCACCTGGCCGCCGGTCAGGGCGTCGTGAGTCACCTCGGCGTCGAAGCTGTAGCAACCGGCGGCTTCTGGGTGTGCGGCGTCGGTCGTCTTCGTACCGTCCGAGGTGAACACCAGGGGGGTGAGGCGGGCCGCCACCGGCAGGTCCGGCGCGGACCAGTCGATGCCGGCGCAGGTGCCGTCGGCGCCGGGCGCGAGGGGTCCGTAGAGCGTGACGGCGGCGGTCAGCGTGCGGCTGCCGGGCAGGCCGGACACCGTGACGTCGTCGCTCACACTGTCGCCCGCCTGCACGGTGGTGGCAGACGCCCGGGTGGTGACGGAGAGAACGGGCGGTACGTACCGGGGCTCGACCAGGAACGTCTCGTGCGGTTCGCCCGGGGCGAAGGAGACGTCCTCGCCGACGGCCGGGTCCAAGGTGGCGCCGAAGGAGTAGCAGCCCGGCTCGTCCATGGTCTGTTCCGGCGTGGTGGTGCGGTCGGAACCGGTCAGCGTCACCGAGTCGAAGCGACGCGCGACGGGCGGTGTGCCGGTCCAGTCGACGTCGGCGCAGCCACCGTTCACCGCGCTCAGGGGCCCGTAGAGAGTGATGTCGAGCGAGCCATTCCCGGTGAGGCCGGAAACGATGACGGTGTCGGTGACGGTCTCACCGGTGGTGAGCGTGGCAGCGGAGACCTCGCTGGTCATCCGGGGCGGGTCGCCGGCCGCGATGTCCACGGTCACGGCCGACTTGCCCTTGAGCGGCAGTGCCTCGGCGAGCATCATCGCCTGCACCTTGTAGGCGGGGTCGCCCTTCATGAGGGTGCCGATCTGTGCCGTCACCGGCCCGGTGGCGGCCAGGGTTGCGGAGGCGGGCGTGACCGAACGCAGCCAGAGCAGGCCACCGGGAGCGACGGTGCCCCCGCTCGTGAACGGCTGGGTGCCCGCGGCGTCGGTGAACGCTTCGGCGCCCTCGACGGTGACGGTGACCGGACCGGTCGCGTTGGCACCGATGGTGAACGGGCCGATCAGCTCTCCGGCCGCGCCGCCGTCGGGGCCCTCGATCGTTGGGGTGGGATCGGCGGCGGCTGGGGCCGGGCCGGCGGCCAGCACGTCGGTGACGATCTTCTGCACGACCTCGTAGAGCGCCTTGTCCTGGTAGTCCGGCGGCATCACGATGCCGTCGGTGAAGTAGTGGATGGCCATCGCTACCGTGCCCGAGCGCTGACGGTTGGCCACCGTCGCATTGGTGGAGGGCACCGCGGGCAGGTCCGTGGCGGGCCAGTACTCCTGCAGGATGCGCTGGACGTAGCCCGCGTTGCGGATGGTTCCGGCCGGCTCCGGGTCATAGCCGGTCCCGGTGCGCTGGCCCTGCGCCCACTGGACGCAGTAGGCGGAGCCGATCACCGTCGTTCCGGTGGCATCGCGGAAGTTGTAGCGGCAGGCGTTGGTGCCGTTGGTGACGGTGAAGCCGAGGCCGGCCGGGTCGTAGCCGAAGTCCGGGTAGGCGTGGGCGGTCGGGTCGTAACTCTCGGGGGCCGCGTACGGCTTGGGCTGGGTCTCCCGTACACCGACCTCGATGCAGCCGTTCGTGCCGTACTGCACGGCGGCGAACGGCTCGGAGGGCGGCACCTCATCCGCCTTCGCACGGGGCAGAACCGCCACGGCGCAGGTCATCAGGACGCCGAGGACGAGTGCCAGAGAGGTGACGAACGTGCCGATGCGTGAGCGCGGCATGAAGCAGCCTTCCGTTGAGAAAATATGACAAAACAGACTCTCGGTCAGTGCCGGCCGGTACAGGACCGTCCACGCCGGACACGCCTCAGCGATCCCCCGGCTGCCGCATTCGAGGTCGCGGCCGGGACTGAGCGTCTGCCAGTACCAGTCCGTCTCGTCGTTGTCAGGGCTGCTCCCACCCTCACCGGCACTTCCCGGATCAGGCTGCCCTCAGCTCTAACCGTCTGCTATGACAGAACGGCCGAGTAGATCTCTCACCCAACTTCGGAATCACGACGCCTCATGGCGCACAGCTCTGCGAGTCTTCTCGCTGCTCGAGTCGGAGGGCCCTCCGGCCTTCGTGGAGAGCGCTGGGACGTTGGCCCACACGGCGAACTGGAGTAGTCGCCAGGTCCCCTGGTGGTGAGCGTGCCTTCCTGGATGCGCGGGAGGCGTTTGCGCGCGCAGCCCAGGCAACTCTCGCACGATAGAGACCCAGCGCGGACACGGCTGCGCGCCCCGAACCACGGCGCGGGCACGCCTCGTTCAGGCGACGAGCCGGCTCGGCTTCGTCGGCTCTGGGCGACCCCAAGGGATTGACAGGGGCATGACTTATGTCTAGCTTCCTCAGCGGCTGCGGTGTCACATCAGACCCCCTGCCCCCGGGAGGATGCACATGGCCGCATCGTTCGCCACTCATCGCGCACTCGATGGTGGGACGTACCACTTGGAGGGCGACATCGACCTCCAGGCGCCGTGCACTTCGGCTGTCGAGGTCCTGGCCGGTGGCCGGCTGGTCGAATTCACCGCCGGCCCGGCCTCTCTGGGGGACGATGTCGCCGCCTCCCTGGGTATCGGGTCACCCGAATCCGAGCTCACCTTCCAGAAGGGCGCGCTGCGCATCTTCCGGTCGGTCGAGCGCGAGCCGCGCTCGGGGCTCGTGGAGCGGCCGTCGCTCGTCGTGTGGCGTGGCGAGCGCCACTCACTCGTGACCCGGTTGTACGGCATGGGCGTGGCCGAGGTGCTCGGGCTGCTCCGGTCGGTGCGTATCGGGGAGAGCGAGTACGGGCTCACCCTCCAGCCGGACCCCTCGGCCGGAAGCGCCTTCGCGCGTCCCGCGACGCTGATCAAGGAGGTACCCGGCCTCGGGCTGCTGGAGCTGTCGCGGCGCACGAAGGAGCACACCGCCCAGCTCCCGCCTTGGAAGGGGGTGGCGGTCGCGTCCGGCGAGCTTTTCCGCGACACGCTCTCCGACGGCAGCCCGTTCTTCGTGCTCTCCTCCACCGCGATCTGGGCCACGGTGGTGCCACTGGCGTCGACTCCCGTCGAGAGGGTGCCCGAACTCGTCGGGCGACTCACGCTGCGGCACACCGGGTGATCCGCCGGTGATCGGCTTCTGCGGCGGGCTGACCGCCTCCCTCGTCATCCTGACCCTGCTCATGGGTGCGGGCTCCCATGCCGCCAGTCCGGCTGCCCTGGGCGACGCGCTGTGGGCGCACGGCGTGCTGGGTCCGCGGTTCCGCAGGTCGGCGGCCGTCGTGCTGCCGGTCGCGGAGGGTGTCCTGGGGGCGGCCGGCGCGGCCGCGCTCGTTACAGGTCACCAGCGGGGGCTGCAGGCCGTACTCGTCGCGGGAGCCGCCGTCTTCGCGCTCTACGCCGGCTATACGCGTCACGTCCTCGCCCTCGGCCGTGGAGGGCCGTGCGGCTGTTCCGGCCAGGATGTGCCCCTGAGCCGCTGGGTGACCCGGCGGGCCGCGGCCCTCGCCGTGTTCGCGATGAGCGGCGCCGCCGTCGTCGGGGCCGGCCCCGTACGCCTCTCCACGGCGGAGCTGATCACTCTGCTGCTCGCGGCTCCCGCCTGCACAACGCTGCTGTGGTACCTGCCCGCTGCCATGCACGAGCCGACCCCAGCCTCCGTCCACCCGCCGACCAGGGCCACTGCTCACCAGCAGGACAGGGCCACCGTGCACCGGACCGCCGAAGGAGTGCCAACGCGATGGACTTCACCACCAGCGCCCTGATTGCCTCGTGGGCGGCGATCGCGCTGCTCGCGCTGGTCGTCTCGGGGCTCATCAGGCAGGTGCACCAGCTGTCACGAACGCAGCCGCACCGCCCCGGGCGGGTGGGCATCGCCCCCGGCGCACAGGCGCCCGGGCTCGATGCGACCCGGCCCGATCCGGCAGGGCTCGACGGCCTCCTGACACCGGGCCGCGCCGCGCTGCTGCTCTTCCTCGACGCGGACTGCCGCACCTGCGGCCAGGTGCTCGCCGAGGCCGGTGCCTGGACGGTCCGCCAGAGCGACGCGGCCGCCCCGCAGGTACTCGGGCTCTACGCGGGCGCCGGGCCGCAGGCCGGCGACGGCGCCGTCCCGGTCAGGGACCACCGTCCGGAGCTGTTCACGGCCTACGACATCCCCGCCACCCCCTACGCGGTGGCCATCGATCCGGAACTCCGGATCGTGCGTTCCGAGCCGCTCGGTTCACCCACCGCGCTGCTGCGGCTGCTCGACGACATCGCACCCGCAACGCCGAGGAGCCGGCCGTGACTTCACTGCAGGACGTGCCCACGCTGCGCCGCTCAGGGAGCGGTGGCCGCCGCTCCCGGACCGGGCGCGGGGCCCTTCCCGCCTTCGCGCCGTCCAGGCGCACCGTGCTGCAGGCGGCGACCGCCGCGGGCTTCGCCGCGCTGGGAGTGTTCTCCGCCGCCCGGGAGGCGTACGCCGACGGATACGACATCTGGACCGGTGCATGCCCGAGTTACGCCGAGGACCACAACTGCTCCCCGGGCTGCGGGCCCAGCACCATCTATGCCGACGCGTGCGTGACCTCGGGGACGAACACCGGCTTCCACCGGACGGACGGAGTCACCTGGACCCTGCGGCCCAACCAGTGCTACGCCGGTACCTACGACGGCTGGCTGTGGCGCTACAGCGCGGCTTGCGGCAGTTGCGGCTGCGGTATCGAGAGGCGGTGCCACGACGGGTACCGCAACACCGGCTCCGGCTGGGTGAAGTCCATCTGCCGCTGGACCACCGACTGCGACTGCCCCGGCTCCGTCACCTGGCCGACCATCGGCAGCGGTGCCACCGGGCCCGACGTCTTCACCATCCAGCATCTGCTCACCCACCACGGGCATCCCACGGATGTCGACGGCATCTTCGGTACGGACACCGAGGCGCAGGTCGAGGCGTTCCAGTCGGCGAACGGACTCAGCCCCACGGGAAGCGTCAGCGCGGCGACCTGGCCGGTCCTGGTGGTCACCGTGCGCCAAGGAGACGTGAACGATGGCGTACGGGGCGCGCAGCGGCAGCTCAACAAGCACGGTTCCGCACTGACCGTCGACGGCAACTTCGGTTCGCTCACCCGGCAGGCCGTCGTCTCGTTCCAGTCCCTGCACGGCCTGACCGCCGACGGAGTGGTCGGCCCGAACACCTGGCTCACACTGACCGGGACGGTCTAGGTGGGCGAGTCCGTCCGTCCCGCGGACCGGCCGAGCGGCGCCCGTGCCGTACGGGTGCTGCTCACCGACCCCGTTCTGCCCGTGGCGGCCCTGGGGATCGCGGTGATCGCCGCCGTCCTCCACGCCCCCGTGCTGACCTGGGCGATCACCGGTGGTCTGGCCGGCTACTCGCTCTCCGGCTCCGTTTGAACGCGTAACAGCGCTTTCGCGCTGGCCTCGCCAGGTTGGCGGGCAACGTACAGACAGGCGCTGGTCCTCGGCGTGTTCACCTGTGGTCTGCTGGCCGGAGGGGTGCTTTCGGCCGGGGTGCTGTGGCTCGTATCCGGTCTCTTCACGCCGCTTCCGGTCGGCGTGCGGCAAGGGCTGATCGTGGCTGTCGCGCTGCTCGCCGCGTTGCGTGACGCGGGCAAGCTGTCGCTGCGGCTGCCGCAGAACGCCCGGCAGATACCGCAGGACGTCCTGCGGCGTCATCTTGCGCGCGGAGCACTGCAGTTCGGCTTCGAGCTCGGCACGGGCGTGCGCACCTACGTCTCGGCGAGTGCGCCGTACGCGATGGCGGTAGCAGTGCTGCTGTCCGGGGGCTCTTACGCGCCCGCCCTGGCCGCCGGACTCGGCTTCGGAGCCGGCCGGGCACTCACCCCGGCCCTGCGCAGGCTCTCCGGAGACGGGGAGTGCTGGGACGACCGCCTCGCGGAGCGGCTGAGCGGCATGACCGTCGTGTGCTCCGTGCTGATGGCCGCTGCCGCCTGCGGGGTCTGGCGGTAGTGGCTTCGCCCTGCCTCGGCCAGGAGCCGGGCACCTCATCGCGCCAGGTGGCGTCTGCAGGCCGGTTGTGCCGTAGGTCTGGTCCTGTGGCAGATGGTGATGGTGTGGACACGTCACGCAGGGGGAGGCCAAACTCGCCTCAACCCTCTAGCGGGGAATCGGGAAGGACTCACAACGGAGGCGCCATGTTGAGGCGTACGATCCAACTCGCTCTCGCATTTGTCATGATCATGGCTGCATCGGTAGGGGGAGTGCTGGCCACCGCCGGCCCTGCCCAGGCCGACGAGTGCTACAGCTGGGGCCGCACGCTGTTGGAAGGCATGTCGGGAGCCGACGTGACCCAGCTGCAGATCCGGGTGGCCGGGCATGTCGACTACGGCGAGATCCTCTCCGTCGACGGCAACTTCGGCCCGCGGACCAAGGCCGCGGTCATCAAGTTCCAGCAGGCGTACGGACTCGGAGCGGACGGCATCGCGGGCTCCCAGACGTTCAGCAAGATCTACGCACTGCAGGACCCGGACTGCACCCCCATCCACTTCACCTACGCCGAGCTGAACAACTGCAACTCCGACTGGTCCGGTGGTGCGGTGAGCGCCGCGACGGCCAAGTCCAACGGCCTGCGCACGATGTGGAAGCTGGAGGCACTGCGGCACGCGATGGGAGACGTGCCCATCGTCGTGTCGAGCGGATTCCGCTCCACGGCCTGCAACAATGCGGCGGGCGGTGTGTCGAACAGCAGGCACCTCTACGGTGACGCCGCCGACCTGATCGGCAGCCCGTCGTTCTGCGCACTCGCCCAGCGGGCTCGCTCGCACGGCTTCGGCGGCATCTACGGCCCCGGCTACCCGAACCACAACGACCACACCCACGTGGATGGCAGCACCAGCCGCTCCTGGTCAGCCCCCAACTGCGGGGTCTGACCGGCACGTCGCCACCGTACCCGCACAGCAGCCCGCCTTCCCGGGGCCGGAGTCCGGCCCGGGGAAGGCGGGCCCGTACCGGCCGCAGGGTGCGCGGCCGATCAGGCTCCGGTTCGTCCACGGGCAGGCACCGCCGTGGACGGACCGGAGCAGACCTGCTGAGCCGCTGCCCCTCACTCTCCCCCCCGCATTCGAGTAGGAGTGAACCGATGTCCTCCCGGATCCCCTGGCGTGCCCGCGCCGGAACTGCCCTGCTGGCGGTGCTCGCCGGTACCGGCGCGTTCGCCGCCCCCGTTCCCGCCCAGGCAGATTCCCAGCCCGAGAGCCTGCGGAGCGTCACCTACCACGGCTACCGCATCGAGGTGCCCGCCGACTGGCAGGTGGTCGATCTGGCCGAGAACCCGCGTGCCTGCCTCCGGTTCGACAGACCCGCCGTCTACCTGGGTGAGCCCGCCGAGCAGAACGACTGCCCCGCCGGAGTCGTCGGCCGTTCGGCGGGCATCGTCGTGGAGCCCATCACCGCCCGCTCCGCCGGGCAGGCGACGGCGGCGACCGCACGGACCCAGCGCGGCAAGGCCATCGCCCCGTCCGCCGCTTCCAGCAACGACACCATCCAGATCGCGGTCGAGGACGCCGGCGTCCTCGTGACCGCCGCCCACACAGCGGAGACGGAGAACCTCGTACGCGGCGTTCTCGCCTCCGCCGAGCTGACCGAGGGCGCCGAGCGCACCGCGCTGCCGGGCGCGGCCCAGCGCTCAGATGCCACCCCCCTGGCCGCGGCCGGACCGCAACCCGGCAGTTACCAGGGCAAGGGCTTCGACGCCTGCGCCGCTCCCTCGCAGGCCGCGATGAACGCCTGGCAGGCGAGTTCGCCGTACAGCGCGGTCGGCGTCTACATCAGCGGATCCTTCCGCGGCTGCGCCCAGCCGAATCTGACGGCGAGCTGGGTGACCAGCCAGACCGCCAACGGATGGCGTCTGTTCCCCATCGACGTCGGCCGCCAGGCCCCCTGCACCAGCTACTCGCTGAAGATGTCCACCGACCCGGCCACGGCCAAGTCCCAGGGCGTCACCGCGGCCGCCGGTGCCATCACCGCCGCGTCGAACCTCGGCATCCCGGCGGGCAGCGCCATCTACAGCGACATCGAGGCGTACACCTCCACGGCCTCCTGCAAGGCGTCCGTGCTGTCGTACCTGTCCGGCTGGACCGAACGGCTGCACAGCAGCGGCTACCTGTCGGGCTTCTACTCCAGCGCCGCCTCCGGCATCAAGGACGCCGCCGCCGAGTACAACAACGGCGCCTACACACGCGTCGACCACCTCTTCTACGCGTGGTGGAACGGCGCCGCCGACACCAACACCGGTTCCTACGTGCCGTCCTCCTACTGGTCCAACCACCAGCGGATCCACCAGTACGCGGGTGAGGTCACCGAGTCCTACGGCGGCTACTCGATCAACATCGACCGCGACTACCTGGACGTCGGCAACGGCTCCACGCCCACACCCGGCTGCAGCGGGGCGAACCTCGACTTCACCGCGTACTCCACCGTCCGGAGCGGCTCGACCGGAGACCGGGTCAAGGCCGCCCAGTGCCTGCTCAAGGCCGCCGGATTCGACCCGGGTACCCCCGACGGGATTTTCGGGCCCGACACGACCGCCGCCGCCCGGAACTTCCAGGCCGGCAAGGGGCTCACGGCGGACGGTGTGGTCGGCGCGAAGACCTGGACGGCCCTGCTGTCCCGCGGATCCACCCCGACCGTCCAGAGCGGCTCGACGGGCGAGGCCGTCACCCGGCTCCAGCGCGCCCTGACCGCCGCGCTCGGCCGGACGGTGGCCATCGACGGCGTCTTCGGCTCGGGCACCGCCCAGGCCGTACGCGACTACCAGTCCTCGCGCGGGCTGGGCGCCGACGGCATCGTCGGCCCCGCCACCTGGGGCGCCCTCCAGTCCGGAAAGTGAGCGGGCGAATGAACAGGAATGTGAGGCAGAGACCGTGAGACGACTCGCACGCATCATCACGCTGTTCACTGCTCTGACGGGCCTGTTCCTCGGGCTTGGCGTCCCCGCGCAGGCCTTCCCGCAGGCGGCGTTCCCGCTGACCAGCAACGGCAACCGGGGTTCCGACGTCGTCGCGCTGCAGCACCTGCTTGCCGCGCACGGCCGCTCCGTGGCGGTGGACGGCGCCTTCGGCTCGGGCACGCAGAGCGCCGTGGTGGGCTTCCAGCAGTCCAAAGGCCTGACCGCGGACGGCGTTGTGGGGCCCGCTACCTGGGGCGCCCTCGCCATCACCGTCCGCCAGGGTGACAACGGGCCTGCGGTGGCAGCCCTCCAGTCGCTGCTCAACGCCAAGCGGGGCGCCGGACTCTCGGCCGACGGGGCATTCGGACCCGCCACCGGCACCGCCGTCCGTGCCTTCCAGTCCCATGCGGGGATCAGCGCGGACGGCGTCGTCGGGCCGACCACCTGGCAGAACCTGCTGTGGCACTACGAGAACATCGACTTCGGCGGCAGCACGATGTGCGCACAGAGCCCCGACGGCAACACGGGTGCCCACTGGGCGACAGCCGGCGCCGTCGGCCAGCTGGAGGCCGCCGCCGCCACCTTCGCCGCCACAGGGAACGGCAGACTGCCGGTGGGCGACGCCGGCTTCGAGCACGGCGGGGACATTCCCGGCCACGGCAGCCACGAAGTCGGGATGGACATCGACGTGTGGCCCGCCCGCACCGACTCGGCGCAGTGCACCGCGGGGCGCATCACCTGGCAGTCGAGCACGTACGACCGGGCGGCCACCCGCAGGCTCGTGCAGGAGATCCGCGCGAAGGCCCCCGGCCACGTCCAGCTGATCTTCTTCAACGACCCGCAGCTGATCTCGGAAGGGCTGACCACGAGCTACGCCAACCACGACAACCACCTGCACATCCGCTACCGGTAGCGGCCCGGCCGCGGGACCCGGGCCTCGCCCGCGGACCCGCGGCCGTCCGCAGCGCTCAGCGGATCACCAGTGTGGTGCCGGCCACGGCGGGAACCAGTTCCCCGATGACCAGATGTCCGGGTACCTCCCCGGCGATCAGCAGCCCGCCGGAGGTCTGTGCGTCGGCAAGCAGGTGCAGCTCGTCCTGGCTCGCCCGTCCCGCGTCAAGGTGCGGGCGCACCCAGTCGAGGTTGCGCCGGGTGCCGCCGCTGACGTACCCGGCCCGCAGGGACTCCCGGGCGCCGTCGAGCACGGGGACGGCGGCGGCGTTCACCACGGCCGTGACGCCGCTGGCCCTGGCCAGCTTGTGCAGATGGCCGAGCAGCCCGAATCCGGTCACATCGGTGGCGCACACGGCGCCGACCTCCAGGGCAGCCGCGGCTGCCCTGTCGTTGAGCATTGTCATGGTGGCGACGGCGTGTGCGAAGACCTCGCCGGTCCGTTTGTGGCGGTTGTTGAGTATGCCGACGCCCAGCGGTTTGGTCAGGGTCAGCGGCACGCCCGGCCGGCCGGCGTCGTTGCGCAGCAGCCGGTCCGGGTCCACCAGGCCCGTCACGGCCATCCCGTAGAGCGGTTCCGGGCTGTCGATGCTGTGGCCGCCGCCGACGAAGCAGCCGGCTTCGCGGGCCACTTCGAGCGCTCCCGCCAGGACCTCCCGGGCCAGCTCCGCGGGCAGTACGTCACGGGGCCAGCCCAGCAGGTTGAGCCCGACGACGGGCCGGCCGCCCATCGCGTAGACGTCGGACAGGGCGTTGGCCGCGGCGATCCGGCCCCAGTCGCGGGCGTCGTCGACGACGGGTGTGAAGAAGTCGGCCGTCGACACCAGGGCCGTGCCGTCACCGGTGAGCACCACGGCGGCGTCGTCACCGTCGTCGAGTCCGACCAGCAGCCGGTTCTTGTTGCCGCCGAGGGCCTGCCCGGGGTTCCCGGGCGGCAGCAGTCCCGCGACCATCGCCTCCAGTTCCCCCGGAGGAATCTTGCAGGCGCAGCCGCCTCCGTGTGCGAACTGGGTCAACCGCACGGGCGCGGCCGGTACGGCGGCGGGGCCAACTGTCGTCATACGGCGATCCTTTCACCCCTTGCCCCAGCAGTGTGCGGGGACCACAATCTTGCTCCGGAGGCGTTGGGCGGGCTGGTGCCCCTCCCGATCTTCAAAATCGGTGTGGTCCGGGAACCGGGCCAGGCGGGTTCGATTCCCGTCCGCCTCCGCTGACTTCGATCGGGGTGGCACGGGTGGCGGACAAGACGGACGAGCCGCCCGCGGACATCCGGAGGCAGGTGCCGAGCACCACGGTGCTCCTCGGCGACCCCCGGCTGAGCGAGGCATCCGCACGGCTGGGCAGGCCGCTCGTCAAGGCCGCGGTCGGTACCGCCCAACAACTCGTACGCGAAGGACGGATCGGACCGGGCGACGCGGTCCACGCCGCACTCGCCGCGCTCCCCGCACACACAGGCGGACTGAGGCCCGTGCACAACGCCACCGGCGTCGTACTGCACACCAACCTGGGACGGGCCCCGCTGTCGCGGTCCGCACTGGAGGCCGTGGCGGCGGCAGGCGGATACACGGACGTCGAGCTGGACCTGAGCACCGGCAGACGGGCGCCACGCGGCCGCGGCGCCATGGCCGCCCTGCGGGAAGCGGTGCCGGCCGCGGAGGCGGTGCACGTGGTCAACAACGGAGCCGCCGCCCTGGCCCTGGCGGCGGTGACGCTGGCCCCGGGGCGCGACATCCTGCTCAGCCGGGGCGAGTTCGTCGAGATCGGCGACGGATTCCGGATACCCGAACTGCTGGTCTCCTGCGGCGCACGGATACGCGAGGTCGGCACCACCAACCGGACCCGTCTCGGCGACTACGCGGACGCCGCGGGCCCGGACACAGGTTTCATCCTCAAGGTCCACCCGTCGAACTTCACGGTGAGCGGCTTCACCGGGGGAGTGGAAACCGAGGAACTGGCGTCCCTCGGCCTTCCCGTCGTCGTCGACATCGGCTCCGGCCTCCTCGCTCCCGACCCGGTGCTGCCGGACGAGCCCGACGCGGCCACGGCCCTGCGCGACGGGGCCACCCTGGTCACCGCCAGCGGGGACAAATTGCTCGGCGGGCCGCAAGCCGGGCTGGTCCTCGGCGTGGCCGCCGTCGTGGAACGGATGCGCCGCCATCCGCTGGCCCGAGCCCTGCGCGTGGACAAGTTCACCCTGGCCGCGCTGGAAGCGACACTGCGCGGTCCCGAACCTCCCGTGCACACAGCCGTGCACATGCCGCTGCCGCAGCTGCGCATCCGCACGCTGCGCCTGGCCGAGGAGGCTGCCCGCCGAGGCCTGGACGTGCGCGTCGTACCCCACGAGGCGGTGGTCGGAGGAGGCGGTGCGCCCGGGACCGTTCTGCCGTCCTGTGCGCTCAGCATCCCCGACAACCTGGCAGAATCCCTGCGCACCGGTGAACCGGCCGTGCTCGGGCGGGTGGTGCGCGGCCGGCTGCTGCTGGACCTCCGGTGCGTACCGGAGGAGTCCGACAGCGACATCCTCGCCGCGGTGCTTCGCGCGGCGGGGCGGTGAACATGCGGGTCATCGCGACGGCCGGGCATGTCGACCACGGCAAGAGCACACTGATCCACGCGCTGACCGGCACCCACCCCGACCGGCTGGCGGAGGAGCGGCGCCGTGGCCTGACCATCGACCTGGGCTTCGCATGGACGGATCTGCCATCGGGCGAACGGCTGGCGTTCGTCGACGTCCCCGGACACGAGAGGTTCGTGCCCACCATGCTGGCCGGCGTGGGACCCGTGCCCGCGGTGCTGTTCGTCGTCGCCGCCGACGAAGGCTGGAAGCCCCAGTCCGCCGAACACCTCGCCGCCGTGAACGCCCTCGGCGTACGGCACGGACTGCTCGTCATCACCCGCTGCGACATGGCCGACCCCGGTCCGGCCACGGTGCAGGCACGGGACCGGATCCGGTCCAGCACCCTCGGCAGCGTCGAGGCCGTGGCCGTCAGCGCCCGCACCGGCGCGGGAATCGCCGAGCTGCGCGCCGCCCTCGACCGGCTGGTCGCGCGGCTGCCGGACGGGGACGCCGAATCCCTGGTGCGGCTGTGGATCGACCGGTCCTTCACCGTGCGCGGCAGCGGGCTGGTGGTCACCGGCACCCTCGGGGCGGGGCGGATCCGCAGGGGCGACGTCCTGGTGACCGCACGCTCCGGCAGCCCCGTGCGCGTCAGAGGGCTGCAGGCCCTCGGCGAGGAGACCACCCTGGTGCGGGCCACCGCCCGCGTCGCCGTCAACCTCCGAGGCCTCGAAAAGGAGTCGACGGGCCGTGGTGACGCCCTCCTCACACCCGACAGTTTCCTCCCCTGCCTGAGCTGCGACGTGCGCGTACACGGCGGAACACCTGCCACAGAACTGCCCCGCACCGCTGTCGCCCACATCGGCTCGGCGGCGGTGCCCGTGCGCGTACGGACGCTCGGTCCGGACCTCGTCCGCCTGACCCTGCCGGAACCACTGCCGCTGCGCATCGGCGACCGCGCGGTGCTGCGCGATCCCGGCCTGCGACGGGTGCTCGCCGGTCTGACGGTGCTCGACCCCCAGCCGCCGGAACTGCGGCGCCGCGGCGCGGCGGCACGGCGGGCCGCCGAGCTGGGCGACGCCCACGGCGCGCCGGCCGAGGCCGCCGAGCTGCGGCGCCGACTTCTGGTCAGGCGGGGGCAGTTGACCGCGATGGGGGTGGCAGTCCACACCGCGCCTGTCGTGGGGGACTGGCTCGCCGACCCTGCACACTGGACCACCCTGCGCGCCCGGCTGGCCGAACTGGTGGCGGCGTACCTCTCCGAGCGGCCCACCGAGGACGGCATACCGGTGGAGGCCGCCCGACATCGTCTGGGGCTGCCCGCGGTCTCCCTCGTTGAGGCACTGGTCACGCCGCCCCTGCGGATGAGCCGCGGGCGCGTGACCGCCGGGCCCACGGCACAGCCTGCCCCTGTGGCGGACGCGGTGCGCCGGCTCACCGCTGAACTCGACGGGCGGCCCTTCGCCGCCCCCAACGCCCAGCGGCTCCTGGAACTCGGCTTCGGCCGCCGTGAGCTCGCCGCGGCGGTGCGCCACGGAGCGGTACTGCGGCTCGCGGAGCACGTGGTGCTGCTGCCGGACGCCCCCCGACTGGCGGCCGACCGGCTGAGCGAACTCGACCAACCGTTCACCGTGGGAACGGCGAGTCGCGCCCTGGACACCAGCCGACGCGTCACCGTTCCCCTGCTGGAGCACTGTGACGGTCAGGGCATCACCCAGGTGCTTCCTGACAAGCGCCGCCGGTGCACGCACCAGCGGCGGTCGGCGTGACGGCAGGGTGCAGCCGGTACCCCATGTAGTCAGCCTTGGGGTTCGGCGCCGCGGTATGCCGAGCACATGCCGATGAGCCCGCCGTTCCTGGTAAGGGCGAAGTTGTAGGCATCGTCGCGGTCCCATGGCATCGTCGCGCTCACTTCGCGTCGGGGCGGTGGCTGGGACTGCTTGTACTCCTCGAACTCCGGTCCCTGGCCGGATCGCACTTCGCCGCTCCGCCGCAGGCCGGGCACGTGCACTCTGTCCTTGCGCCATGACGTGCGGCGGCCGGGACCGCCAAGGTCCCGGCCGGTCCGCGGTTCACGCGGAGGTACCACACGATGACAGCGCCTCGGCCCTCAAAGGGGCCTCCCCGTCCGCACAGGGAGCGGCAACACGCCCCACCTCTCTCATGCGCCGGACGGCCGCGCGCATCGTGGAGCGCAGTGCGTCCGGCGGACCGGCCGTCGGCACACGCCTGGTCGAACGGGCGCTCGCCGATGCAGAACACCAAGGTCCGGCTGAAGTACCGGGGTGGATTTGCCTTTACGGGGTTGGGAGACACGTTCTGCGTGGTGCGGGGGAGGAGCCCTGATGGCGCGCTCCTCCGCCGGGTTCCCGCCGGTGCCGTCAGCGTCTGCGGGAGGGGCGGCGGCCGGCTCCGATTCCCGCTATGTGCAGGGCCAGAAGTGCCAGACCCAGGAGCATGAGGTTCACGGAGGAGAAGACGTCGTTGGTGGTGATGTCTGCTGCGTTGATCAGGAAAGCGATGACGAACAGGACGGCTGCGGCTATGCCGAGCATGGAGTGCTCCTCTCGAAGGCGTGCAGTGCGTGTGCCCTGATATCCCAAGGGCAGACCCCGATTCCGCCTTGGCTTCGAGACGGCGACCGGGCTGTGTGTGGGGGTTCCGGGGGTGTGCTTCGCAGCCGGGGGTAGGAGAGGGAGGAGAGCGGAGTGAGGAGGATCGATGGCGAAGGACGCGTCGCTGCGCGCAGTTGGATGGGCGCAATCGTTTCCGGTGTCGCAAGGCGTGCGGGCCGGCCGTCGGTGGACGCGGGAACACCTGATGTCCCTGGAGTGGACCGGGAGCGCCCCCGAGACGGTGGACGCCATACTGCTCAGTGTCTCCGAGCTGATCACCAACGCGCACATACACGCGCACAGCGACGCCCAGCTGGTACTCACCTGGGACAGCCACTGCCTGCACGTGAGTGTCCACGACTCCGACCCTGTTCCTCCTGCCAAGCAGTCCGAGGACCTCACGACGACCGGAGGGCGGGGACTGGCCATCGTCGATGCGCTCGCCGATGGCTGGGCCACGCATCCGCAGGCATCGGGCAAGACTGTCACCGCGTGCTTCGTGCCACCAGGTGCTCCGAAGCCTCGGCATGGCGGGGACGTCAGCTGAGGTCCGGGCGGAAGCGACCCGGAGTTGGAGGAAGGGCGCCCCGGTCCGACCTGGCGCACGCCTCACGCCCGTGCCGCCCGACATGCTCGTTGCCAGGCCGTGCCGGGCGGATCGTGGAGAGGGTGCGTCGCGCTCTCAGGAGCCAGTGCTTGAAGGCCCCTTTCACCTTCTCCGGCCTGTGACGTGGAGCCCGCAGTCTGCGGCAATCCGAGGTTGCCTTAACGGACGTTGGTGGATGCCCACCAGGACAATCCTCGGCGGCAGGTCCGGTTGTCGTTCCTTGGGTGACGAGGGGTGCCGACCGCAGGCGGGAGGATGCGGCAGTGCGCGAATGATTCGTGGGCTAGGCCGCTGAACTGGCCGCTACAGAGGGTGAGTTGCGCCCCGGGGTCCCGAGATGCGTCGGTCCTAATGTGTCGGCCAGTGGCTGGGGGCGCAGCCGAAACGAGTGCGGAACCAGCGGGAGAAGTTGCTCGGCGCCGAGAAGGAGAGGAGTTCGGCAACCTCGGTCTGCGAGTATCGCCGGCTCTCCAGCAGCCGGACGGCGAGCTCGGCCCGCGTGTCGTTGAGGACGCTGGTGAACGTCTGTCCGTGCAGGGCAAGTTGGCGGTGGACGGTTCTGCGGTCGACGCCGAGGCTGCGGGCGACCTGCTCCATCGAGCAGCGCCCGGTGGGCAGCAGGAGCTCGATCAGCTCGCGGACGCGCTCGAGCACGGTCGTGTCCTTTGAGGGCTCCAGGCCGTCCAGGAACTGAAGTGCGTAGGCGAGGAGTTGCGGGTCCGACATCCGGTTCGGCGCGTTCAGGTCTGCCGCCTCGAAGGCGATCCCCGTGAAGGCGTGGTCGAAGGTGACGGCCGGACCGAAGATCCGCTGATGGGTGGATGGATCATCGGGCGGTCCATGGGTGAAGCACACGGCCAGTGGCTGCCAGTGGGGCGCGAGGAACCCGCGCAGCAGTCGGTGCAGGACGTTCACCGCGAGTTCCACGGACTGCCTGGTCTCCATGTGTTCGCCCGGTTCCAGGCGGACCCGGATGACGGCAGAACCGTTGGCCTCGGACAGGTGCAGGCGCAGCGCCTCGTTGTAGACGTGCTCGTAGCGGATGAGGACCTGCAGGGCGCTGCGCACATCGGGTTCTTCCCGGATCACCAGGCTCAGCGGTCCGAGGTTGGAGAAGCGACGCAACTCCCCGAGCCGCAAACCGAAATCCTGACGTCCGGACTCCGCCGCCGACTCTTCGAGAAGTCGGATCACCGCGGCCGAGGGCAGCCAGCGGTCCTGCAGGCTCATGCTCGCCGGATCGAGTCCGTTCGCCCGCATGAGCCGCGCCGGATCGATGCCGGCCGAGCGGCTCAGGTCGAGGTAGCCGCTGAGGGACGCGTATCGGGACTGTGGTTTCAACGGACCTCCGATGTCCCCAAAGGATAAATCTGATGGCCGTTGAGGATAAGCACGTTTCGGCTGTCACGCCTAGCGTCTTAAACGTCAAACCCCGGTTCGACCAGTACACAGCGCGAGGAGAACACCGTGGCGCACGCCATCCGCTTCTACGAACCCGGTGCCCCAGAAGTGATGCGGTGGGAGGCCGTCGAGGTCGGTGAGCCCGGGCCCGGAGAGGTGCGGGTGCGGCACTCCGCGGTCGGGCTCAACTTCGCCGACACCTATTTCCGTACCGGTCTGTACCCGGCCGCCCTGCCCGCCGGCCTCGGCGTGGAGGGCGCGGGCGTCATCGAGGCCGTGGGTCCGGGAGTCATGGACTTCGCCGCCGGGGACCGCGTCACGTACACCGGCAGTCCCCTCGGCGCGTACAGCACGGAACGGGTGTTGCCGACCGCATCGCTGATCAAACTGCCGGAGGTCATTCCCTTCGACACCGCGGCGGCGATGACGATGCGGGGTCTGACGACCGCCTACCTGCTGCGCCGCATTCATCCGCTGAAGGCCGGGGACACCGTGCTGCTGCACGCCGCGGCGGGCGGCGTGGGGCTGATCTTCTGCCAGTGGGCGAAGCTGCTCGGCATCCGCGTCATCGGCTCCGTCTCCACTGAGGAGAAGGCCGAGGTCGCCAGGGAGCACGGCTGCGACGAGGTCGTTCTGTATCCGCGGGAGAAGGTGGCGGACCGTGTGCGCGAGCTGACGGATGGCGCGGGCGTCCCCGTGGTGTTCGACAGCATCGGCGCCGCCACGTATGCGACATCGCTTGAGTCGTTGTCCGCACGCGGACTGCTGGTCTGCTTCGGCACCGCCTCCGGCCCCGTACCGCCGATCGACGCCATGCAACTCGCGGTCAAGGGCTCGCTGTTCGTGACCAGGCCGGCCTTGGCCGACTACATCGCCGACCCCGAGGAGCGTGCCCGGTTGGTCGGTGAGCTGTTCGGTCACGTCGGGTCGGGGCGCATCCGCATCGAGATCAATCAGCGGTACGCCCTTGCCGATGCCGCCCAGGCGCACCGTGACCTGGAGGCCGGCCGGAGCACCGGCTCCTCGGTCTTCTCGCTCTGAGAGGGCCGACGAGGGCCGACGAAGGCCGACGAGGGCCTACGTGGGCCGACGTGGTCCCCCCGGACCCTGCCCGTTCCCCCTGTACCCCGACGAGAGGAGACAGCGATGAGCACGGCGACCAGTGTCGCTACCACGATCACGGCACAGCCCCTCACCTGCCATATCGGAGCCGAGCTGTTCGATGTGGACCTCGGTGACGTCGCCCGCGACGACACGCTGTTCGCGGAGCTGAAGGCGCTGCTGCTGAAGCACAAAGTGCTGTTCCTGCGTGATCAGCACTTCACCCGTGCCGAACACGTCGCACTGGCCGAGCGGTTCGGGTCGCTCGAGGACCACCCGGTGGCGGGAAGCGATCCGGACCACCCCGGACTCGTCCGGATCTACAAGGACCTGGACAGCCCGCCGGAGCACTACGAGAACGCGTACCACTGCGATGCCACCTGGCGGGAGAACCCGCCCATGGGCTGCGTGCTGCGAAGTGTGGAGGCACCTTCTGTCGGGGGCGACACCATCTGGGTCGACATGGCCGCGGCGTACGAGAAGCTGCCGGCCGAGGTCAGGAATCGGATCGACGGACTGCGCGCCCGGCACAGCATCGAGGCGTCCTTCGGTGCCGCACTGCCGGAGGAACAGCGCCACGAGCTCAAGCGACGGTTCCCCGACGCGGAGCACCCCGTGGTGCGCACCCATCCGGAGACCGGGGAGCGGATCCTCTTCGTCAACGCGTTCACCACGCACTTCGTCAACTACCACACCCCGCAGAACATCCGGTGCGGCATCGACTACGCACCCGGTGCCGCCCACTTGCTCAGCTACCTGATCAGCCAGGCCACCATCCCGGAGTACCAGGTGAGGTGGCGGTGGACGCCGAACAGCGTCGCCATCTGGGACAACCGCTCCACGCAGCACTACGCCGTCCAGGACTACTGGCCGGCCGTCCGCAAGATGGAGCGCGCCGGGATCATCGGCGACCGCCCCTTCTGAGCGGCTCGAACCTCCTTCTCAACCACCCGCACGAGCACCCGTGAACGGAGTACACCCATGCATTTCCACGATGATGCGCTCTTCCCCGAGAACCAGGACAAGCTGGTCATCACCAGTGCGCCCTACGGCCCGGAATGGGAGCCGGACGACTTCCGTGAGGACCTGCCGCTGACCATGGACGAGCACGTCCAGCAAGCGGTGGACTGCTTCGAGGCGGGCGCCACCGTCCTGCACATCCACGTGCGGGAACTGGACGGCAAGGGCTCCAAGCGGCTGTCGAAGTTCAACGAACTGCTCGGGCGGCTGCGGGAGGCGGTGCCGGAGATGATCCTTCAGGTCGGCGGGTCGATCTCGTTCGCGCCCGAGGGCTCGGGCGCCGATGCCAAGTGGTTGTCCGACGACACCCGCCACATGCTGGCCGAGCTCGACCCCAAGCCCGACCAGGTGACCATCGCGATCAACACCAGCCAGATGAACATCATGGAGCTGATGACCCCCGACGACATCGCGGGTACCTCCATGACGCGTCCCGAACTCGCCGAGGCATATCGGGAGATGACGGTGCCGGCCGGTCCCGCCTGGGTCGAGGAGCACCTGCGCAGGCTGCAGGCGGCGGGCATCCAGCCGCACTTCCAGCTGTCGAGCATCCCGCAGCTGGAAACCGTCGAGCGGCTGATCCGCAGGGGCGTCTACACCGGCCCGCTGAACGTCACCTGGGTGGGCATCGGGGGTGGATTCGACGGCCCGAACCCGTACAACATCATGCAGTTCATCAACCGGGTGCCGGACGGGGCGATCCTCACCCTGGAGACCCTCATGCGCAGCGTCCTACCGGTCAACGCGATGGCGATCGCCATGGGACTGCACACGCGGTGCGGCAACGAGGACACTCTGTGGGGCCGCCAGGGCGCCAAGGCCACCTCCGTCGAGCAGATCAAGCAGCTGGTCCGGATCGCCGGTGAGCTCGGCCGCGAGGTAGCCACCGCGAAGGACGCCCACGAGATCTACAAGATCGGTACCAGCTACGCGGATGCCGACGAGACGCTGGCCAAGCTCGGTTATGCGCCGAACCGCAGGCCCGGCCAGGTCGGTTTCACCCACCACGCCTGACCGGTCGACAGCGACCGTCACCTGCCCCCGGCCCGGTGTGCCGCCGGCCGGGGGCGAACCACCGGCAGTTCCCGCAGCTGTGAGGAGTGACCGTGACATCGCGCGAAACCATGGGCGGGGCGCCGACGCCACCCACCGCAACCGCAACCGCAACGGGTGCTGGTGCTGGTCCCGGTACAGGGACCAGCAGAACGTACCCCTGGCTCGTCTTCGCCCTGGCCTTCGGGCTGCTGCTTTCGGACTACATGTCCCGGCAGGTGCTCAGCGCCGTCTTCCCTGTCCTGAAGACCGAGTGGTCGTTGTCCGACGCCCACCTGGCCTCGCTGAGCAGCGTCGTGGCGCTGATGGTCGGGCTGCTCACCCTGCCGCTCTCACTCGTGGCCGACCGCTGGGGCCGGGTCAGGAGCCTGGCCGTGATGGCGGTGGTGTGGAGCGTGGCCACGCTCCTGTGCGCGGTCGCGGGGAACTACCACGAGATGCTCGCCGCACGGTTCCTCGTCGGGGTCGGCGAGGCCGCCTACGGCAGCGTCGGAATCGCGGTGGTGCTCAGCGTCTTCGCCCCACGAGTCCACGCCACGCTCGGCGGGGCGTTCATGGCCGGCGGGTCCTTCGGCTCGGTGGTCGGCGTCGCCGTCGGCGGCAGTCTCGCCGTGCACGTGGGCTGGCGCTGGTCCTTCGCAGCCATGGCGGCCTTCGGGCTGCTGCTGGTCGCCGTGTTCCGGGCCGTGGTGAGCGAGCAGAAGCTGGACCAGTACGCGGTCGAGCCGAGATCCCCCGCGGCGCCGGCCGGTGGCCGCGCACCGTTCACGAGCCTGTTCACCAACCCGGCACTGCTGTGCGCCTACATCGGCGGCGGGCTGCAGATGTTCACTCCGGCCGTGCTGCTCTCCTGGACACCGAGCTACTTCAACCGCTACTACCACCTTCAGACGGATGAGGCTTCCGTTATCGCCGCGGTCTTCGTCCTGCTCATCGGCAGCGGCATGGTGATCTGCGGAATCATCTCCGATCGGTTCACCCGCTCACGCTCCGACGCCTCCGGCCAGTGGACCGCAGGAGTGGCGTTCTGCGTCGTATCGCTGGTCTGCCTGTCGGCCGGCTTCGGCCTGGCGCCCGGTGCGGCGTCGCTGATCCTCATCGGCTGCGGGTCGTTCTTCGCCGCCGGTTCATCGGGGCCCACCGCCGCCGTCGTCGCCGAACTGTCCCACCGTTCCGTACGGGCGACCGGGCTCGGGACGCTCACGGTTGCCAACAACGTGCTGGGTCTTGCCCTCGGCCCCTTCGCCGTCGGGATGGTCGCCGATCACCTCGGACTGGCCGGAGCCCTGCGCCTCGCCCCGCTGATGTACCTCGCCGCCATCGCCGTGCTGCTGCTCGGCAGGCGGCTCGCCCCGGCCGGAAAGCTCCACCTCGACCGGCTCGCCCTGCCCACCGCCCGCTGAACCCCGAACCAGCCGAATCCCCCGATCCATCAGGGACGAACATGACAGACACCCCGCCACCGACCGTGGTGATCGTGCCCGGACTGCGTGACCACGTCGCCGACCACTGGCAGACCTACCTGGCCGATCGGCTCGACGGCGCGCGTACCGTACCCCCGCTCGTGCACGACAGGCTCAGTCGGGCCGCCCATGTCGCCGCCCTCGACGAGGTGCTCGCCTCGGTCTCTGGCCCCGTCGTACTCGTCGCCCACAGCGCCGGGGTCATCACCACCGTGCACTGGGCCCGCAAGCCGACCCGGCAGATCCACGGTGCTCTGCTGGCGACCCCCGCAGATCTGGAACGACCGCTTCCCGAGGGCCATCCCTCCGTGCGGGAACTTGAGCGCGAAGGGTGGCTGCCCGTGCCACGCTGCCAACTGCCTTTCCCCAGCATCCTCGGCATCAGCAGCAACGACCCGCTCGCCGCGCGTCGGCATGTCGCCGGTCTTGCGGAGGTATGGGGCAGCCGTCCGGTCGACCTCGGGCGGGTCGGGCACCTCAACCCGGCTTCCGGGCACGGGTACTGGCCGCGCGCGGAGGAGCTGGTGCGACAGTTGCTCGGCAGCCGGGAGACCGAGAGGGCAGCCTCGTGACCCAGGTCTGTGCAACAGCGGCCGAGGCGGTCGCCGACATCCCCGACGGCGCCTCGCTCACCGTCGGCGGCTTCGGCCTCTGCGGTGTCCCCGACGCCCTGATCGCGGCCGTGGCCGCCGGGCCGGCCACCGGGCTCCACGTGATCTCCAACAACTGCGGGACGGACGGCCACGGGCTCGGGCAACTGCTGCGGCGAAGGCGGGTCCGGCGGGTGACGGCCTCGTACGTCGGCGAGAACGCCGAGTTCGCCCGGCAGTACCTGGCGGGGGAGTTGGAGGTCGAACTGACTCCTCAGGGCACCCTGGCCGAGAAGCTCCGCGCCGGCGGGGCGGGCATCCCCGCCTTCTTCACCCCGGCCGGGGTCGACACCCCCGTCTCCGACGGAGGGCTGCCCTGGCGCTACGACGCCGACGGCTCGGTGGCGGTGGCCTCCCCGCCCAAGGAGACACGCGAGTACGGCGGGCGGCGCCACGTCCTCGAGGAGTCGATCACCGCCGACTTCGCCCTCGTGCACGCCCTGATCGGGGATACCGAGGGGAACCTGCTGTTCGACAAGTCCGCACGGAACTTCAACCCGCTCGCGGCGACGGCCGGGCGGGTCTGCATCGCCCAGGTCGAACACCTCGTGCAGCCAGGCGAGTTGGACCCCGGACTCGTACATCTGCCCGGAATCTTCGTCGACCGGATCGTCCACACGGGCGTCCAGGACAAGCAGATCGAAAAGCGCACGGTGACAACGGCGAAGGAGAACGGCGCATGAGCGCGACAACGGCGGCGCCGACGAGTGCGGCACCCGGCAGGACACACGGCTGGACCCGGGACCAGATGGCGGCAAGGGCCGCCTGCGAACTCGTACCGGGCGAGTACGTCAACCTCGGCATCGGACTGCCGACGCTCATCCCCGACCATCTGCAGCCCGGCCTCGGCATCGTCCTGCACAGCGAGAACGGGATCCTGGGCACGGGCGCCTACCCCGACGAGGACTCCGTGGACCCGGACCTGATCAATGCGGGCAAGGAGACCGTGACCGTCAATCCGGGCGCCTCCTTCTTCGACTCCGCGCTGTCCTTCGCGATGATCCGCGGCGGCCACATCGACACCGCGGTCCTCGGTGGCATGCAGGTCTCCGCGGCCGGCGACCTGGCGAACTGGATGGTGCCCGGCGCGATGGTCAAGGGGATGGGCGGGGCGATGGACCTCGTGCACGGCGCCCGCCGGGTGATCGTGCTCATGGAACACACCAGCAGGTCCGGGGCGTCGAAGGTCGTGCGCCGGTGCACCTTGCCGTTGACGGGGCGGGGTGTCGTCCATCGGATCATCACCGACCTCGCCGTCATCGACGTCACCGGACAGGGGCTGGTGCTGCGTGAATGCGCGCCCGGGGTATGCGAGGACACCGTACGTGCGGCCACCGACGCTCCGCTGGCACGACCGAAGGCGAGCTCCTGATGCTGAACCTGTCCGTCGTCCTGGAGGACTCCGTCCGGCGCTGTCCCCGTCGCGTGGCACTGGTAGCCGGTGACCGTCGGCTCAGCTACGCCGAGGTCGACGCCCGAGCCTCCCGGGTCGCGCATCTGCTGGTGGCGCGCGGTGTCAGGCCGGGGGACCGGGTGGCCCTCTCCTGTCCGAACCTGCCCGAGTTCCCGATCGTCTACTTCGGCATCCTCAAGGCCGGCGCGGTGGTCGTACCACTGAACATCCTGCTCAAGCCCCGCGAGATCGCCTACCACCTGGCGGACTCCGGAGCCGTGCTGTACTTCTGCCACGAAGGCACGGCGGACCTGCCGATGGGGGAATACGGGCGGGAAGGCTTCGAGGCGACCGCCGGTTGCCGGGAGATGTTCCTGATCACCGACGACATGTTCCGGGACAGGCCCGAAACCTTCGAGTCCGTACCGCGCGAGCCCACGGACACGGCGGTGATCCTTTACACCAGCGGCACCACCGGACGGCCCAAAGGCGCCGAACTGTCGCACGCCAACATGGTGCTCAACGCCCTGACGGCCACCCGTCTCTTCGACAGTTCTCCGGCCCGGCCCGACATTCATCTGCTGGCACTTCCGCTGTTCCACTCCTTCGGACAGAGCGTGAGCATGAACGCGGGCCTGTCAGCCGGCGCCACCCTGGTACTGATGCCGCGCTTCGAACCACAGGCGGCGCTACGGCTGATGCACGAGGAGCGGATCACTGCGTTCGCCGGTGTGCCCACCATGTACTGGGGGCTGCTCGGCGCGCTCGATCACCACACCGACGACGTCGACCACCTCACCCGCAACCTCCGCCTGGCGGTCTCCGGTGGCTCCGCGCTGCCGGTGGAGATCCACACCCGGTTCGCCGAGCGGTTCGGCGTCCGGATCCGCGAGGGCTACGGCCTGTCCGAAACTTCTCCACTGGCCCTGTTCACGGACCCGGAGGGCGAACCGAGACCCGGTTCGATCGGGGTGCCCGTCTGGGGCGTCGAGGCCCGGCTCGTCGACAGGGAAGGGGAGAGGATCACCGGCGACGGGCAGGTCGGCGAGCTCGTGCTGCGCGGCCACAACGTCATGAAGGGCTACCACAACCGCCCCGAGGAGACCGCCCGCACACTGCGCGACGGCTGGCTCCACACAGGTGACTTGGCGCGCGTCGACGAGGACGGCCACTACTACATCGTCGACCGCACCAAGGACCTGATCATCCGAGGCGGGTACAACGTCTACCCGCGCGAGATCGAGGAGGTGCTGATGAGCCACCCCGACGTGTCCCTGGCATCCGTCATCGGCGTCCCGGACGCACGTAACGGCGAGGAGGTCAAAGCCTTCGTCATCCTCGAAGCGACCGCCCTGATCACCGAGACGGAGCTGATCGCCTGGTGCAAGGAGCAGATGGCGGGATACAAGTACCCGAGGTCCGTCGTCTTCAGCAGCTCGCTGCCGATGACCGCCACGGGAAAGATCCTCAAACGGGAACTGAGCGGCCGAACGGGGGCGGGCGCATGACCGAAGCCTCCGATGCCGTAACTCCCTTCCTCGACCGGATGCGCGAGCGCGGTGAATGGAACCCGTTGTGGGACGGGCTGGCCGAGCTGGACCCGCACTGGACCGAGGACTACCTGCGGACGGCCACTCAACCGTGGCGCAGCGGAGTCCTCCCGCCGAAGGTGATCGAGCTGCTCTGCATCGCCGTGGACGCGGCCTGCACCCACATGTACGCGCCCGGGGTGCGCCGTCACATCCGAGCCGCCCTCGACCTCGGCGTCACCGCCGAGGAGATCCTCGAAGTCCTCAAGCTTGCCACCGTGATCGGCATTCACTCCTGCAACATCGGCGCACCGATACTGATGGAAGAGCTCGACGCGCGGGAAAAGGGAGCCGCCTCCCCGTGAACGAGCCGTCCTGAGCATGAATGGTGTGGTGGGTTCTGTCGCGGTTTCAAGGCCGACGAGGCCCACGCCCCCCCCGGGCTGCATATCCGAAGGTCAACGGTGGCAGAGGCGTTCTGCGGCGGCTCAGCCGGGCACTGCACAGGAACGCGAGGCGCTCAGGCCGCGGCTTCGCCGCCGTCCTCTTCCTCCGAGGCGTCGTCCAGGTACATCCATCGGCGAACCACGGTGTAACCGGACGGGAGCTCGTTGCCCGTCAGCTCTCTGTACCTCGCCTTTGCCGCATCGCTGGCCCGATGCCCAGGAGGGAGCCTCCGAAGGAAGGGATCGCGGTCCGGGTCGAGGGAGGACTGACGCGGCTCCGTGGGCTCACTGCCGGACTCATGCTCGGGGGAATCCTCGATGTCCCCGGATTCGTATTCTTCGCCGTCCTTGCGCAGGTAGAGATGGGCGACGACGACTAGGCCTACGGCCAGAGTCACGCCGAAGGCGACACGGATCTTCGGCTCGTGCTTCTTGTACCAGTCCTTCGTCTTCTGACCGAAGGAGGTGGGCTCGTCGTCCTCGGGCGTCAAGTCAGTCACGCGCACACATCTACCGGACGCATCCCGCACCTGTCAGCCAATCAGCTGACTTCGCCCTATTCACAGGGCGAAGTACGTCTGTACGTCTTCTGTGCATGCAAGTACGTAAGTCGCAAGGCTTGAGCCCATTCCGGGGCTCGCCGGCCGAGCGGTCTCCGCCAGGACCGCGTCGACCAGCTCGACCAGCTCGAACGGCACGACGGCCGTCGGCTCGCACAGATGCCCGGGCGCGAACCGACCCGCGGCCGCCGTGACCGTAGGGGTGATGGCCGTCGGGGGCCGACAGGCCATGATGAAACGGCAACGGAGCTCCTCAAGTACAAGCTGTCCTGGATGGCTGCCTGTACCGACGAGCTCCGTTGCTCTGCGTCGAAAATCCTTCAACTGGCTTGCATGACCTGCGAAAACGCTAACTGCCCGGCCTTGGGGCAAGGTCCGTCCACCCCGGCCGCGCCCGCATGCTCGCACAGCACTTCAGCCTCTGGATCCGAGGTGACCTGCACGGACGGGGTATTCGGCACACACAGCGCTCAGGCGTCGGTCGGGGCGGCGGCGTGCGGTCCGTCGACGAGCATGCGGTCCACGACCCGGGCTGTCGCGAGACCGTCCCCGGGCTCGCAGAAGTCCCTCTTGAACTGAGCGTACTTCTCCCGGTACTCCGCTTCGACGGAATCGACGTCGCGCAGGGCCTTGAGTAGTTCTTCGGAGGTCTCCAGCAGCGGGCCGGGCGCCCGGGTGGTGAAGTCGAAGTACAAGCCGCGCAGCGAGTCCCGGTAGTGCTCCAGGTCATAGGTGAAGAACAGCATCGGCTTACCCGAGTGCGCGAAGTCGAAGAGCGCCGAGGAGTAGTCGGTGATCAGGACATCGGCGACGAGGTACAGATCGGCGATGTCCGGGTAGCGGGTGACATCCCACACGAAGCCCCGGCCGGCGCCCGGTACGTTGTCATGGACCCTCGGGTGCTTGCGGAAGAGCAGCACATGGTCCTGACCGAGTTCGGTCTGGGCCGCGGCCAGGTCGATCCGCAGATCGAGTTTGTACAGATTGCTCGCGTGCCGCTGGTCTTCCCGCCAGGTGGGAGCGTAGAGCACCACCTTCTTGCCCTCGGGCAGGCCGAGCCGCTCCCTGACCCGCGCGGCCCGCGCGTCACGGTCGGGGGCGTGGAAGGCGTCGTTGCGCGGATAGCCGCTCTCGAGCAGGTCGCCCTCGATGGAGTACGCCCTGCGCATGATCTCCGTGGTGTACGCGTTCGGCGACACCACGAAGTCGAACTGCCGGTAGCTGTGCGGCAGGCCGGCGATATAGGAGGGACTCGACTGGGGAGAGCCGAGCAGGTCCTTGCCGATCTTCTTCAGCGGCGTGCCGTGCCAGGTCTGCACGACCCGTTGCCCGGGGCGGGTGACGAACCAGTCGCCCACCGCCGTGTTGACGACGACGTAGCGGCTGCGTGCCAGTGCCTCGTACCACTCGCGGCTGCCCCAGCCCACCACACGCGCTTCCGGCGGCATCTCGGGCAGCCCCGCGTCCGTGGTCCAGATGTGCTCGACCTCGACCCCCCGGCGCACCAGCTCCTCGTAGACCGCCCGCGGGGAGTCCGAGAACTGCTTGCCCCCGAGGCTTATGTAGAGGACCGCGTCGCGCAGGGGGAGCTCGCGCTGCTCCTGGAAGTACGTCTCGCGCAGAATGCGCTGCCGGTAGGCGCCGTGCTCATCGGGGCCGAGCAGCCGTTCCGGCTCGATGAAGATGCGGTCGAAGTAGCGGCGGTCCACGGTGTAAGCACGCTGCGGGCCATTCGAGCGCAGGGGCAGCTCCTGCACCTGCTCCGGACGCAAGGTCACCGGGACGTCCCCGGACTTGTCCCAGGCGTCCGCGTCGCGGAAGAACAGATACCAGCGACCGGGGCACAGGGGAAGCTCGGGGCCGTGTGTCTGGGGGGCCGCCTCGGGCTTGATCCGAAGAGTGAACCGCCCGTCGGTGAGCTCGACCGGCAGCTCCTTCTCCTCGAAGCGGACGCCGTGCCGCAGGATGAACTTCTTCCCGGCCGCCGCCTCACCGGGATACGTGCCTGCGAGCACCAGCTCCCCCGATCCCTCGACGGTCATCGCGTCGACGACGGGTCGTACTGCTCGCGTCGCCAGCATCAGCCTGCCGGGCCCGTCGCGGTGAATGGCCAGCTCGCGGCCGGGGGCAAGCCCATGCCTTGCAGTCGTGAAGCCCTCGGCGAGGGTGGCCTCCTGGCCCTGCCCGTCTTCTCCGCGCAAGGTCACTTTGAACTGACGGGTCCTGATTCCCGGCAGGTCGTTCTCGGCCAGCCGGGCGAGGCTGAAGACCGCTTGGTAGCGCCGGAACGCGTCAGAGGAACCGGCCAGGGGAGTGAGCGGGCCGTCGAGTCTGTCGTCGCCTTCGACGATCCTCACGGCGGTGGGGGCCTCGGCGCCACTCCGCGCCCTGGCGACGATTCGCAGTTCGCCGTCCGCGACGGTGCAGGACTCGACCTCGACAGCGGGCTGCTGCACCGTGATGCTCACGGCGTCCTTGGTGAAGCCGACCACGAGACGTGAGCCGTCCGCCAGATGGCGAACCTGGTTGTGCCCGGCCGTGCCCGCGTCGCGCTGGCGCACCCGGGCGCCGTAGGTCCCGCCCGGTCCCAGTATCCCGATGCGCAGAAACCACTGGCCGGCACCGCGCCCCGCGAGCTCGCTCAGCCGACGAGCAGGGACGACGACTTCGAAGCCCGTGTGGTCGTAGCAGTGCAGCGCCTGTCCGGAGGCGACGGTGGCCTGTTCGTTTCTGGTGCGGCGCATGCGCAGCTTGATGCGGCGGCCGGTCTCGCCGTGCTCCAGCAGCGCGAATCGGCCGATGACGCGGCCCGATGGGCGCGGCAGGTTCGCGGCAAACGCGTACCCTTCCCACACCAGATCGTCGCCGCGCCAGTCGACCGAGGTGAGCTGCGCCGTCACCGGCAAGTCGCGAGGCTTGAGCGCTGCTATCCGTTCAGGCAGTGCAAGGCCCCGCAGCCCCGGCAGCACCAGGCGGGGGCGGCGGGCGCCTGCCACGAGGAAGGCGCCCGGGTCCCTGCGCTGGTTCCGGACCACCTCGACAAGATCCTCGGCACGCCCCTCGGCAGCGAGGTACCACATGACGCGCTTGGTCGCAGGGAGGCGAGTGAGCACCCCCTCACCGTGGACGTCGAGCAGTTCCCGCGCCGTGGCACGCAACTCCTCGCGCTCGGCCTGCGAGCTCTCGGGAAAGAATCGCAAGATTCTCTGCACTCTTGCCGATGCGAGATCGGCGAGAGACTGCGCCATGAATATGGCCCTTCTTCTTCGATGTGGCGGTTGACTTAAGTAATTGAACGTCAAGCGAGTAACTCGCGTGCCGCACTCTTCGCGTGATAACAGCACGGGCACATGAGGCGTGGATCCGTCGAACTTGTGGGGCTCTTTTATGAATGATCGAGGCTGGATAGCCTCTCCGCCCTCAAAGATCAGGTCGACCACTCCTGCTTGGGGGGCAAGGGTCACATTGAAGATCAACCGCGCCGGCTGCGTGATGTAGGCCCAGACCATGTGGTCGTTCCCATGGGAGTCGTGCACCTCCAAGCCGTCAAGATCAGCCTACTTCTGTGCGAAGCCGTCGAACTGCACCTCTGCCTCGACGGTGACTGAAGCCAACTGGGTTCCCTCTTCGTACGTTTCATAGACGGACCAGTCGAGCGTGCCTTCACCGAGATCTATGTATTCGATCATTGGATTCTCCAGTGCGCCCGGAAGGCTCAAACCCTCGAAGGTGTAACCGCTGGAGAAGTCATCGTCGTTGACACCGGCACCTGGGAGCGACTTCTCGCAGGCGTTCTTCACCCATTCAAGAATGGCTTCACGCGTGCTCGTCGCCGGATCGATGAGGAGCTCTCCGACTCCGTCGGTTACGGAGACCTCCGGCAAGCCGTCCAGTGCATGCTGGAGAGCGGCACATCGCTTCACCTGCGGAACTGGTACGGGCAGGTCAGCCAGAAGACTGGAACTGACCGAGGTGTCATCCTTTGTTCCGTCGCAGAAGTCACTGTGTTTCGCCGTAACAAAAACCAACAAGTCCGAGCTGGAGAGGGCAGTTGCCGCCTCTGCGATACTCAGCCAAATCAACACGTCTCGATACCCGTCGGGCCCTTTGTTTTCCGGGTCGCGAGCTTTCATTCGGAATGGATTTGTTTCGCTCATGGCCCGCCTCGGAAGCACCTCGTGAGGAACTGAGGGGAACGGCAGGATCGTCGCGCCGGCGTTGCTGAGAGCCGACCGTAGCCGCGTCTCGTAACCCTCCGCCTTGCTTCGAACGCTCTGTTCGAGCTCGTCGTGGTCCGGAACGATGCCTTCGGTCAAGCGCAGACCGCGTACGCCACTCAGGCCGGTCCGCATGTTCCGAATCGCCTCTTCGAGCCTTCGAGCGTGCAGGCGGACAACCTCACGAACGACCACTTCCGGTATCCAGAGCCGGAGTTGCCCTCGACTGCACCGCAGGAGAGTCGTGTTCCAGGCCTGGTTCTGCAACTCAAGATCGCCATAGAACGCGTTCGTATCCACAGCCAGGACGGGCGGGACCCGCACGTCTGAAGTCTCCGGCACGACACTCCTTCTCCGGAGCCGGGTCGCATACGCACTCGGCACCGGCAGTTTGAAAGATGGATCTTGTCCCTAGACAGGCCATGCCACCAAATGGTTGTATGCCGCCCAAAAATCGTCTGTTCCGCCCGGCCCATCGGCTGGTCCAAGCCGGCCCGGCCTGCGCGCGACGGTCGAGTTGGCGGACGACGGTCGACCTTCAGGCTGCAGGAGAGGTCGTCGAAGAAATTCCACGTGTCCAGCAGCAGTCCTGCCGGGGCCGCGCCAAGGTCAGGGTGCTCGACCCGTCGGGTGTGGTGGCGGTGGAGCCATCGGAAGGCGTCGAGTCAAGCCCGGTGCTCGAGGGAAGAGGGACGGGGTGCGCGCCGGACCGCGTCGGACGCGCCCAGCCCGGTGGACGGCGGCGGCTTGTCGAGAGAGCGGCTACGGGCGGGGCGGTGCGCTGGATCGAACCAAAACTCGTGCCAAGGCGGCGCTCTCCGGGACGCAGTCGAGCGAGAGGGGCTGCGTGGCGACGGCGCCCTCGTGCAGTACGAGGAGTTGGGTGGCGAGGGTGGCCGGGTGCGAGCAACCCGCCGCGGTGGCGAGTTCCTTGAACAGGTCGAGCAGCCAGAGCTTCTGGTTCGCGGCGATGCGGTGGGCAGGATGCGAGGGGTCCGGGAGTTCGGCCAGTGCGTTGATGAAGGCGCATCCGCGGGTGCTGGTCCCGGTCCAGGTCCGCAGGGCCTCGAAGGGTGCGGTGACGGCCCCGGCGGGAGTGTCGGCGGCGTCGACGGAGGCCCGGACGAGCGAACGCCAGCGTCGGTCGCGTTCCGCGAGACAGATCGCCACGAGGTGGTCCTTCGAACCGAACTGGTTGTACAGGGTCCGCTTGGTCACGCCTGAGTGCTCGGCGATCAGATCCACGCCGACCGCGGTGATTCCGCGGCTGTAGAACAACTCGTCGGCAGCCGCCACGATGCGGCGGCCGGCCGGCGTCAGAGGCCGCACTTCCTGCACGAGATTCCTTCACTGATCGGTGTACGGTGGGAGAGGTTCACAGATCAGTATACCTGTCAGGAGGTTCAAGCGATGAGTGTGGCCGATTCCATGCGAGTGGTGCGCATCACCAGGCACGGAGGACCGGAGGTCCTTGAGCCGGCGGAGGTCGCCGTCCCCGCGCTTCAGGCAGGGGAGGTGCTGGTCCAGGTCGGTGCGGTGGCGCTGAACAACACCGACCTGTGGACCCGGGAGGGCGCCTACGGTCGTCCGGACGACCCGAAGGCGCTGTCGGGGTGGCGGGGCCCGGTCGACTTCCCGCGCATCCAGGGCGCCGACGTGGCCGGCCGGGTCGTGGCCGTCGGGGCCGGAGTGCAGGGGAGCCTCGTCGGACGCCGCGTGGTCGTCGACCCCGCGATCTACGACAGCGAGGGGCCGCACGCCAACCCGGTGGGCCTGATGGGGAGCGAACGCGACGGCGGATACGCCGAGTACGTGACAGCGCCGGCGAAGCGCGTGCACGGCGTGACGGATTCCCCGCTCACGGACGACCAGCTCGCGGCATTGCCGACCGCGTACGGCACAGCGCTGGGCATGATCGAGCGAGGCCGGCTGCGGCAGGGAGAGACCGCCCTGGTCTCGGGCGCGTCCGGCGGCGTCGGCCTCGCGCTGGTGCAGATCGCCCGCGCGCGCGGCGCGAGGGTGATCGTCATCAGCAGCGGGCCGAAAATCGACGCGGTGCGCGAGGCGGGCGCGCACGAAGTCGTCGACCGCGCAGGAGACATCGCCGAGCAGATCCGCGCCATCGCTCCGGAGGGAATCGACGTCGCACTCGATGTCGTGGCCGGTGAGCTGGTGAGTGAGGGGCTTCCGCTTCTGCGCGAAGGGGGCCGGTGGGTCATCGCCGGCGCACTCGGTGGATACGGCGTGACCTTTGACGTGCGCCGGCTCTACCTGCACAACGCCCAGGTCATCGGTTCCGCGATGCATACGCCGACACACTTCGATCTCCTCATGGACCTGGCCCGCCGGGCAGAGGTCCAGCCCGTCGTCGCCGCGGCCTTCCCCCTGGACCAGGCCGCTCAGGCGCAGGAGGAACTGTCACGCAGGGGGCATGTGGGAAAGATCGTCATGCATCCCTGAGGTTCCGTCCGAGGATCGCGGGCGGAACCAGGAGCCATGAGCGGACCGCCGCGACGGTGACGGTGCCGTGGAAGGCGGAGTCCTCCTGTCGCGGCGGGTGGAGGAGCGAGGGATCAGTCGAGGGGAAGACCCTGTATCTGCCCGAGCGTGCGCGCTCCCGAGCCGTGGAGCAGAGTGCCGTCACAGGCGGGCAGTTCGCCCTGCACCTTCTCCATGTGCCGGGCATCCACATAGCCCACGGAGATGTCTCCCTTGTCGGTGAAGACCTTGGTGTAGCTGCGGTCGTGATCCGTCCCCATGGCCAGCAGGCGCTTGCTGTCGAGGAGTACGCCGTAGTACAGCCTGTCGGAGTTCAGCCTGTCCACGGAGGAACAGAGCACGGGGACCTCTTCGCCACGTTGCGGGTGGCAGTCGGGCTTTGCCTGGTTGCACAGTTCGCGATCACCGACCTTGATCACCTTGCAGCTCTCCTCGGACTCGCCCGTGCAGGAGACCGGCATGATGTTGAGGGGCGGGCTCACGGTGGGGTGGCTGTAGACGCTGACCCAGGCCGCGCGGACGGCTGTGCGATGCACTTCGGGACGCGCACACAGATCGATGTCCGCCGTCCCCCCGAACTTGTCGTCCTGCACGGTCACCGCGTGCTTGTCGGGGCAGTCCCCGGACGCGCCCTCGTCGGCCGCACGCCCCTCCGGTGCACTGCCCGCAGACGTCGAGCCCGGGACGGCCGGGTCCTTGTCCGCCGTGGATCCGCAGCCGGCGAGGGACAGCGCCAGGACCACTCCGAGCATGGGGGAGACGGGGACGCGGTGTGACACGAGAGCACCTCCTGATTGATGGGCGAATCATCCGCATGCCGACAGCGACGGCGCGTTGCTGCACCGCGGCACGAGGGCCGATGCTCGCAGGAGCCGCTGCCGCCCTGCGTCGGTGGAACCACGTACTTCGCTACGTAAAGGGTGGGCGGACGACCGCACACGCTCTGAATTACGTAGCGCACGTCAGGGAAACCACGGACTCGCGGCACCCGTAACGGGTGGGAGGGTCGTTTCGGTCGGGGAGCCGAACCCAGCACAGGTGGTCTGTGTGACGGCCGCCTTCGAGGAGGGCAGGCGGTGTGGCGCGAGCGGCAGGGACATGGCAGCGGAGAGTGGGCCTGACCGGAGCGGTGCTGAGTCTCGCTGTCGCGGGGTGGTTGATCTGGCTCTTCCCGGCAGCCCACCTGGCGGCCGTCCTGGGGCTCGGCCCCGTGGACGGCGTCATGACGATCACTTCCTGCTACGAGGCCACTGACGCGCAGGGAAGCCAGGTCGGCACCAACTGCCGAGGCACGTACGAGCCTCGTGCGGCGGGGGAGCCCCGGCGCCAGGTCACGCTGGACAAGGCCGCCGGGCCGCACGAGCCCGGCAGCACCGTTGAGGTGCGGATGGCGCGAGGCAGAGCCCACGAGCTGTCGGGCTACGCGCTGGGTACGTGGGTCACCGTCACCGGCGTCATCCTCGCCCCGTTCCTCGCCCTGTCGCTGTCGTTCCGCGCCTGCGCGCGGGATGCCACGTGGCGCCACCACGGTGACTACGTCTTCGTCTTCATCGTCGCCGAGCTCGCCGCCCTCGTCCTCGGCGTCGTGGTGGGCGTCCTCGTCTCGATCGCCCTGGCCCTGTTCGGCTGACGGGGCGGGGCGATGCAGGACCCCGCATGTTCGGCGGAGGTGATGGACGCGGCGTGTGCGCGACTCCCGAACAGCCGTACGCTCAACGTGGTAGACAATGCCGTGGAGTTAGGTGGAGAGATCGCACGCGGGGGAGCATCGGAGGATGCTGCCGGGCATCACGGAAGCGGGAGCCCCCTCGTCGGCCGCACGGCCGAACTGGGTCTGCTCGACACGGTGATCGACCGACTGGGTCATGGGGCGCCGCCCTTCGTCGACATCACCGGCGCGGCAGGGATCGGCAAGAGCCGGTTGATGGCGGAGTTCTGCCTGCGGGCACGGCGACGCGGGGTGACCGTGCTGCGCGGCCGGGCGGCCGAGTACGAGCGGCACCTCCCCTTCCATCCGTTCGCCGACGCGTTCGCCGATCTGGCCGACGGCCCGCCGCATGCGCCCGGCCTGCTGGACGCGGTCTCCCGTATCCGCGGCGGCCGGGCCGCCGAGCCGTCCCCCGGACCGGTGCAGCCCGCCGCCGACCGCTTCGGTCTCCATCGGTCGGTGGCTGCCCGGTTGGCACAGCTCGGCCGGGCCGGCGGCCTGGTGGTGGCACTGGACGACGTGCACTGGGCGGACCCGGCGTCACTGGAGCTCCTGGACCATCTCGTCCGGCATCCCGTACCCGGCCCGGTCGTTCTCGTCGTCGCCCGCCGCGACCGGCAGACTCCGACCGCACTCACCGCGGCGCTCACCCGCGAAGCCGACACTGATGCGGTGCTCCGAATCGCTCTGGCACCGCTCGCGGAAGAGGAATGCATCGAAGGGCTCGCCCCCGATCTGCCGCGCGAACGGTCCGCGCAACTGTACGCCGCAGGGGAGGGCAATCCGCTCTACTTCCTCTCCCTCCTGCACGCACACCGCGAGGACGCCGCGCGGCGTCGTGCGTCCTCCGCCCAGGCCTCCGCCGGGAACAGCCTCGGCGAACTGCCCACCGGACTCGGGGCGGTGCTGATGAACGAACTGGCACCGCTGACCCCGTCGCAGCACCGGACCCTGGAGGCGATCGCCGTGCTGGGCGATCACGCCATGTCCCGGGTGATCCGCAGGGCGACCGGACATACCGATGCCGAGCTCGACGACGATCTGGACAGTCTGGCGCGACGCGACCTGGTGCGGCCCGGTCCGGGCGGCCGGATGATGCTCCGCCACCCGGTGATCCGGACCCTGGTCCACGAGTCCACCGCCGCCCGGCGGCGCGTCGAGATCCATCGTGCCGCCGCCGTCGAGCTGTCCCGCACCGGCGCACCGGCCGTCGAGCAGGCCCGGCACATCGAACGGTCGGTGACCTCGTGGGACCCGCAGGCGTACGCCGTACTGAGGCAGGCGGCCGAGCAGACCGCGTCGACGGCTCCCACGAGCTGCGCACACTGGCTCCGGGCCGCACTCACGCTGCTGCCCGACACGGTCGAGCGCGGGGCCGAGCGGCGCGATCTGATGCTGCGGCGCGCCCGCGCACTCGGTGTCGCCGGTGGGCTGCGGGAGAGCCGCGACCTGTTGCACAAGGTGATCAGCACGGCCGGTCCCGACGAGACCGGCGTCAGGACGTCGGCGGTCGTGCTGTGCGCCCTGACGGAGCGGCACCTCGGAAGATATCCCGAGGCGATCGCGCTCCTGCGCCGCGAGCTGAGCAGGCAGCCGGAACTGTCACCGTCCGACCGGGTGTCGATCGGTCTCGAACTGAGCTCGTCCGCACCGCACAACGTCTCCTATCCGCAGATGCGGGGCGAAGTCGCACGGACCCTCGCGGATGCCCGCGCCCTCGGCAACGAACTCGGCGAGGCGGGGGCACTGGCGGTCGCGGCGTTCGGCGAGGCCTACGAGGGCGGTGTGCCCGCGGCGAGCGCGTACGCCGCGCAGGCGGCCGGGTTGCTCGACGGTCTGCCCGACGACGACCTCACGGCGCTGTGTGAACCGCTGGGCAGACTGGGCTGGGCGGAGGCGTTCCTCGGCCGCTTCGCCGATGCCGAGCGCCACGCCGACCGGGGCCTGGGGATTGCCCGGCGCAGCGGGCAGGTCTACCTCCTGCCGCTCCTGCTGCTGTGCAAGGCACACGTACGCATCCAGACCTGCCGACTGCCGTCGGCCTGCGAACTCGCCGACGAGGCCGAGGACATCGCCCGGGGCATCGGCAGCAGCGAACTCCTTGCCTTCGTCCTGGCCAACAAGGCCCAGGTGCGCATCGCGGCGTCCGCCCCCGGTGACCCGGAGGCACTGGCGGCCGCCGAGGAGGCCGTTGCGACCATGGGGCCGAGCGACAACTGGCGGGCCTCCATGGCGTGGTGCATGCTCGGCTACGCCGCGCTCACCGGCGGCGATCCGCACCGCGCCCGGGACGCCCTCCTCCGGGCCGGCGGCGACGACCTGGGCGGCCTGCAACCCTCGATGCGCCCCCTCCTGTCGGAACTTCTCGTCACGGCGGCCCTCGCCACCGGCGACGTCGGCTCGGCGTCCGCATGGGCCGAGCGGGCACGCCACGAGGCGGAGCAGCTCGGCCTGCCCGTGCAGCGCGCCTCCGCGATGCGGAGTGCGGCACAGCTCGCACTGCACGGTGGCGACCCCGCCGGGGCGGCGACGCTGCTCTCCGAGGCGGCGGCGCTGTGCGCACGGGCCGGTGCGGCGTTCTGGGAGGCGCGGTCGCTGCTGCTTGCGGCCCCGGTGATGACGGCTGCCGGGCTCGGAGCACGCGGTGCGGCCATGTGGGAGCAGGGCCACCGGCTGGCCACCGGCGGAGGCGCGGGCCTGCTGGTCGGCCTGGCGGAGATGACTCGGCCGTCCGAACCCTGCACGTCCGCCACCGCCCCGCCGTGGCTGGCCTCCTTGACGGCACGCGAACGGGAGGTCGCCGAGCTGGTGGCCGAGGGGCTCACCAACCAGGCGATCGCCACGAGGCTCTACCTCAGTCCGCGTACCGTCGAGACCCACCTCTCCCGGGTGTTCCGCAAGACCGACGTCGCCACCCGCGCTGCGCTCGCCGCACTGGTGGCCCGTTCCTGACACCGGGAAGCGTCCCTGGGCGGCACGTCCAGGCGCGCCGCCGTGTGGGTCAGCGGCGGCCGGCGGCCAAGATGACGAGGAACTGGCCGCCGCCCGGCTCGATGTCGGCCGTCACGGGCAGCCCCGGTACCAGTCGGGAGAACCGGTCCACCAGCCAGTCCGCCGCCTCCTGGGCGTCCCGCCTGGTCGGACAACGGCCCACCATCTCGCGGCCCCCCTTGCGCTCCAGCCTCCCGGCCACGGTGATCAGCGGCGCGGGTTCGACCACGTACACGTGGTCCGGCCAGGCGATGGTCACCTTGACCGCGCCCTTGCGGGTGTTGCATCCGCGGTGCGCGAGCCGCTCGGCGACCTTGGCCTTACGGTCGGCGGTCCGGCTGTCGACGCTGGGGCCCCGCGGGTCGTTCACCGACTCGTCGGGGTCGACCGCTTCGTCACACACCCAGCATCGCCAGCCGTCGCGCTCGGCCACATCATCAAGGAGACTCATCCGAGCAAACTAGCCTGCCCGGCCGCCACCCCGCGCATCCGGGCCCCGTAGCCCGCTGTGCGGGGGCGGCTGTGCCGAGCGCGCTGAGAGAGCAAGGGGCACCGGCACGGCTCAACGGCGACTCCGTGCACCGTTGAGCCGTGCGACTCAGGCCAGGACCTCGAAGGAGTAGAGGGAGTAGCCGTAGCCGGTGGCGCGGGTGATGCCCTGCATGCGGACATGGCGCGCCGTGGTGGCGGGGAACGTCAGCGTGTCGACGCCGGCCGTGGCCAGGCCGCGGCGCTGAGCCACGGTCCGCCACGTCGTACCGTCGTCGGAGACCTGGATGTCGTAGTCCTTGCCGTAGGCCGGCTCCCAGTCGAGGTTGACCTTCGAGAACGGCTGACGGCTGCCGAGGTCGACGCTCAGCCACTGACCGTCGGTGTACTGGCTCGCCCAGCGCGTGCTGGGGATACCGTCCACCGCGTTCGACGGCACCAGGCTCGACGTCTCCGACGAGGAGGCCGTTGCCGCCCGGTTGAAGGCGAGGTCTCCGGGAGTCGGCTCGGGCTTGGGGAGCGTGTCGGGAAGGTAAGCGGTTCCCGGTCCCTGGCCGACGGTGCCCACCCGGTTCAGGAACGCGGCGTAGTTGGTGCCTCCGCGAGTGCCGGACCACATCTTCTGGGCAAGTGCGGCAAAGCTCTTCTCGACCAGGCCGTGTACCTGGAGTTCGGTGTACGTGGCGCGGACAAGGTCGTTCCACACGGCCGGCATGGCGCCGAGAAGCATCGGATCCTGGAAGGTGAGATCACTGGTTTCGCCGAAGACGTGCGGTTCCCAGCTGTCGAAGATGTACTGCCCGTCCAGCCCCTGGCCGTGGTAGTAGTTCGCGAACGGGACCACGTAGAGCAGGCCGTCGTTGGAGTTGATGACCTTGTAGCCGTCCGCGACAGCGGCCTTGGGCGAGTACCAGCCGTTGTTCCAGCTGTTGATCACCATGTTCTTGTCGTAGCCCGCTCCGCTGCCCGACATGGCACTGAAGCTTCCCCAGGCATTGACCTTCTTGCCCAGTGACCGCACGTACGGGGCGATGGCGTTGACGTACGTCTTGTACTGCGAGACCAGCGACGCCGGATACTCGTCGATGCCGATGTGCACCGTCGGCCCGCGGAACCACGGCGCGAACTCGGCATAGACACTCTTCATGAACTCGGTGGCGGCCGGATTGCTCAGGTCCAGGTGGTCGGAATTGCCACCGTCGAGCCCGATCTCGGGCTTGAACCTGACGAAGGCGCGCGCATGGGCAGGGGCATCGATCTCGGGGATGATGGTGACGCCATGCGCGGCGGCGGTGTCCTCGAAGGAATCCCAGTCCTGCCGCGTGTACCCCTGGTCGGCGCCGAGTCCGGCGAAGGCGGGATTGCTGCTCTTGAGCCGGAACGCGGACACGGCCTGCGACCAGTCACCGTCCGGTGCCTGGATCTCGTTGTCGTTGAGGTGCAGTTGGAAGGTGTTGAGCTTCAGCCAGCCCATCCAGCGCAGATAGGACTTGATGAACTCGGGCGTGAAGTACCGTCGCCCGACATCGAGCATGAAACCGCGTACGGCGTAGTTGGGGTAGTCCACGGCGGTGCCGACCGGGATGCTGTTGCCGTCGGCGGACCCGAGGACCGACTGCAGGAGAGTGCGGGTGCCGTAGTACGCACCCTTCTGACCTCCGCCGACGATCTCGGCAGAGCGGCCGGTCACGGTGAGGCGGTACGCCTCGGGGCGCAGTTCGCTCTTCGCGGAGCCGAAGTCGGCGGCGGGATCGATGCGCAGGAGGATGTCGCCCGCGCGAGGGTTTCCCGTGGTCGTGGTGAGCCGCAACGAGGTCAGTTCGGCGGCCTCGGCGGCAACCTGGACCGCCAGCGCCTTCAGAGCCGCCGACGCGCCGCGGGGGACGACGACGCGGCTCGACGAGGTCAGGGTGAGGTTGCCGGTGCCACCGGTCCACTGCTGCAGCGCGGGCACCACGCCGGGAGGTGCTGTGTTGACCTTCGCGGCGGCGGGGGAGGTACCGGTGAGGGTCACGATGGGTATGAGCAGGAAGCTGCCCAGAATGGTTCTACGCGCCGGTTTCCGTTGATTCACAGATCTCTCCGGGGATGGGCGTGAAAGGGGCGTGAGTTGCCTTCACCGACAGGCGGAGGCAGCGTTCGAGAACGTGCCAGGAGCGGTGCCCACAGGGTTGCGGCGCGCCCTCGCACGGTCAAGAGGTGTAGACCTCTCGATCGGTACTGCTGCCGCCCGGCCATGGACGAACGGCAGAAGGCGCAGGTGGGGACTTCGGGCGCCGGAGTGCCGGCATCGAAAAGTCCAAGCACTCCGACGTGGGAGTCCATGCTCACGCGGTGGGCGGCTTCCCGGGAAACCTGACGTCCGGCACTCGCTGCTCCTTCCGCGCTGCGACTCCAGCCGCTTCTTCGCGCAGTCGTGCGGGCCCCTATAGTTGGCCCCATGAGCCGTTGGTCGGATTTGGCCGGGAAAGCCTCCGGAGAGGACTACGCCGCACGATTCGCGGCCCTGGCCCGCAGCGGCAAGAACGTGCACGGTGAGGCGCGGTTCTGTGCGGCTCTCGTGCCCGTCGGAGGGCGGGTGCTGGACGCCGGGTGCGGTACCGGACGCGTCATGATCCGGCTCGCGGAACTCGGGTACGACTGTGTCGGGGTGGATCTTGACGCGTCGATGCTGGCCGTGGCGCGGAAGCAGGCGCCCGGACTGCCGTGGTTCCAGGTTGATCTGGCCGAGTTCGAGCCGGACTCGCTGGGCATCGCGGGGGGCTTCGACCTTGTCGTCGCTGCGGGCAATATCTTCCCGTTGCTCGCCCCCGGCACCGAGAGCGTGGTGGTGGAGCGCCTGTCCGCGGCACTGCGTCCGGGCGGCCTGCTGGTCGCAGGCTTCGGTCTGGACGAAGCCCACCTGCCGGTGCTGCCCAACCTCACGCTGTCCGATTACGACGACTGGTGCGCCGCGGCCGGACTCACTCTCGTCGACCGGTTCGCCACCTGGGATGCCGACCCCTACGGCGGCGGCGGTTATGCCGTCACTGTCCACCGCCGGTGAGGGTGTACGCGACGTCTTGTCGGCCGCGTCCGCCAGGCGGGCACGGGGCCACGGGCCGGGGAGGGATCACGGGCCGGGGATAGACTCGGCCGCATGGTCCGATCGTCCTGCGGTGAAGCGATGCCCGGGATGTGGCGGCGCGAGGCGGGCACTGTGGTGCGCAGCGCCGTGCCGGCTTCGGACCAGGGAGTGGCCCCCTTCGCCATCAGCGCCGGATTCCGGATTCCGCGCGTTCCCACGGAGTGGGAGCCGCACTCGCATCCTCTGCACGAACTCGTCTGGGTACGCGGGGGAACGCTGACGTCCCACGTGGGGGACCGCATCTTCACCGTGTTCGAGGGCAACGGGCTGTGGATGCCCGCGGGAGTGGTGCACGGTGGCCGGGCGACGGCGGGTGCGGAGTTCCACGACGCCCTCTTCGCCCCTGACCGGACGCCGTTCGCGTTCGGGGAGCCGAAGGCGATCGAGATGACGCCTTTGCTCGAGTCGCTGCTTGCCCACCTGTCCCGCACGGATCTCGACGCACCGGCCAGGGCGCGGGCCGAGTCGGTGGTGTTCGATGTGATCCGGCCGTCGCCGCGCCAGTTCGCCTTGCAGTTGCCGGGTGATTCCCGGATCGACGCGATGGCCGAAGCGCTGCTGGACGATCCTGCCGACGGCCGCTCACTGGAGGACTGGGCCCGGCTGCTGGGGACCAGCGAACGCACGATCACCCGCGCGTTCCGCCAGGCGACAGGTCTCTCCTTCGCCCAGTGGCGGCAGATGCTGCGGGTCCATCGGGCCCTGATGCTCCTTGCCGAGGGTTTCGATGTGATGACGGTTTCCGAGACGCTCGGCTACGCGCAGCCCAGTTCCTTCATCGCCGCTTTCCGCCGAGTCATGGGTACGACGCCGGGCGCCTTCTTCGACGCGGCGCCCGACATCGCCTCGTGAAATGTCCGGAATCCCGTATCGCGTGTCCAGAACACCTGGTTGTCGACACGGCGAGCGGAATATAACCTTCTCGGAGTTAGGTAACCCTTAGTTGTTGCTTGCCGCGAACGGTGCTGCCCGTACGCGGGAGAGTTCGCTGTCCGGCTCGTGAAGACCGGACGGAGGGTGCCGCAGTCCTCACCCCTTCGAAACTCCGGACGCATCAATGTTCACAAGCCCCTTCCGGCAAGCCGCCGCCCCCGTGGCAGACCCCGCCGCGCCGGCGGCCGCGCTCAACGGGCACGACCTGGTGCTGAGCTACGGCGGCAAGCCGGTCGTCCACGGCGTCTCGCTCGCCCTGGAACCCGGCCGTGCGACCGCACTGGTGGGGCCCAACGGCAGCGGCAAATCCACGGTATTGCGTGCACTCTCGCGACTGCACCGGGTGGACGGCGGCCGGACGACGCTCGGCGCCCCCGGCACAGCGGACGAGCGCGACACCGCACTGCTCAGCGCCCGCCGATTCGCCCGTGAGGTCACGCTGTTCTCCCAGTCGAGGCCCGCGCCCCAAGGGCTGACGGTCAAGGAGGTCGTGGCCTTCGGGCGCCACCCGTACCGGCGTGGTTTCGCAGGGCTGACGGCCGAGGACCGGAGCGCCGTCGACCGCGCCATGGGCGTCACCGGCGTACGGGACATGTCAGACCGGCCGGTCGGGGAACTCTCCGGCGGCGAGATGCAGCGGGTATGGCTGTCGGCCTGCCTGGCCCAGGAAACCGGCGTCGTGCTGCTGGACGAACCGACCAACCACCTGGACCTGCGCTACCAGATCGAGACCCTCGACCTGGTGCGCGATCTCGTCGAGACGCACAAGATCGCCGTCGGGATCGTGCTGCACGACCTCGACCACGCATCCCGCGTCGCGGACACGTTGGTCCTGATGCGCTCCGGTTACGTGCACGCGGTGGGAACACCCGCCGATGTCCTCACCGCGCAGAACATCAGCGAGGTCTACGACATCCGTGTCGAAGTCGGCATCGACCCCCGCACGGGCCGTCTCCGTATCGACCCGATCGGACGCCACCCCGTCTGAACCCCCGCGCCCACCCCCTCTCGGACCTTGGGCCCACCCCGTCCGGAACGGCCGGACCGCACTCGCCTGCAGTCGCGGCGGTGCATCATGCGCCGCTGCAACTCATCGTAAGAAAGAGGATCGTTCATGAACCGTGCCCACCGCCTGGCGGCGTCAGCCTCCGCGGGGCTCATAGCCCTCGCCGCAACGGCTTGCGGCACGACCTCCGTCGACAAGACCGACGCCGCCGGCAGCAGTGCCAGCGCGGCGCCCGCGTCGGCGAGCTGCGCCGAGGACACCACGACCACCTCGACGAAGCCGGTCTCCTTCAAGGACGGCGTCGGCCGGCAGGTGAAGCTGGACAAGCCCGCCAAGCGGATCGCGGTCCTGGAATGGCAGCAGGTCGAGGACGCGCTGACCCTGTGCGTCACCCCCACCGCGGTCTCCGACGCCAAGGGATACAGCACCTGGGTCAGCGCGGAGAAGCTTCCCAGCGGCGTGACCGACATCGGCACCCGTGAGGAGCCCGACCTGGACACCCTCTACGCGGCGAAGCCCGACCTCATCGTCGTGGAGGCGTTCAAGGCCGACGACGAGACCATCGCGAAGCTGGAGAAGCGGGGCGTGCCCGTGATGGCCACGCTGGGGGCGAACCCGAAGGACCCGATCGGGAACATGCAGGACGTGTTCAGCATGATCGGCAAGGCGACGGGGCGCACCGAGCGCGCCAACCAGGTG